>JAAVCC010000001.1 GCA_014802535.1 Bacteroides sp.
AATTCATAATGCATAATGCAGAATTCCTCGAAGAGGATATACCACGTATAACCCCGCCATCGCACTATCGGTGCGTTGGTGGGGAGATGAGCAGTGCCCCCTATAACATCCTCGAAGAGGATGAACATACCTCAGCGGGGTTCATCCTCTTCGAGGATGAAGATTGCGTGGACTGACGTCTTGCCCTACCAACGAGCCTTAACAGGCTCGATGGCAGGGTTAATCATGGTTGATGGTCCCCGACCATCCTCATCCCGCGGAATCGTGGACGTACGTCCCTACTAATCAATACATTATTGAGTTTCGGCAGGAGAACAGGAGAACGGGAGAGTCGGTGAAACCGACGATGTATAGTTAACCCACGGTGACTGAGTCTGAAAGACGACGGAACCGTGGGGTAGGACAACTCCAAGTCGGAGTTGTGCAAAGCACAACGATGTATTATGGTTCAGCAAGTAGGGTGTTTAATACATCGTCGGGTAAACCGACTCATCGTTACTCTACTCAAATCCCGGGGCTCCCTCGCTGCGCTCGGTCAGCCCGGGTTAACTATACATCGTCAACTTCGTTGACTATACTTGCATTTTCATCCTCGGAGAGGATGAACCTATTACTTTAAGGTGAAGAATGTTGAGGGCTCAAAGCGCGGGAGGGCGTAGAGCTGAACATCGGCATCGCGCGTTTCAAGCGAACCGGACGCGTCTCCGACGGTGATACCGGCGGCATTTAATGCACGGGTGACAGTGTTGATGGCAAGCTGTGGCTCGTTGTTTTCGTTTGACAAGTGGCACAAAAAGACATGAGATAGCGCCGGAGTGTATATCGAGGCGAGAAATGACGCCGTTACCTCGTTGTCAAGATGTCCGTTGTCAGCCACAATTCGGGCTTTGAGATACTGGGGATAGCTACCGTTACGAAGCATCTCGGCATCGTAGTTTGACTCAATGACGATGTGACGCGCAAGCCTCATGTAGTGGTCAACACGGTCGGTTATCGACCCGAGGTCGGTGGCTACAGCCATAGTGAGGTCGCCGAGGGCAATGAAAAATCCGACATTATCGGTGCCGTCGTGCAATGTTTGAAAAGGTGTGATTTCAAATGAACCAATCTTAAAAGGTGTCTCGATATAAATCGGACGATGATAGTCGCGGATGCGCGATGAGATGTTGTGGCGACGCAAAATTCCGCCGAGGGTTTTGGGAGTTGCATAAACGCCTAAATGAGGCTCTTTTTTCAGCAACTTATAAACATAGCGTATATGGTCGCCGTGATCGTGGGTGAGAAGAATTCCGCGTACCGACGAGGCTTGTATTCCACGACGCTTTAACTCGGGGAAAATTTTTTCGGGGGCGACGCCTCCATCAATCAAAAACCCCTCTTTGTCGTTGCCGACATACGAACAGTTGCCGCTGCTTCCGCTTCCAAACGATATGAAATGGATGGCAGGAGTAACGGGCACCTTAAAGTCTCTCATTTCGAGGTCGTCAAAAAGAGATGGCTGTTGGTCAATTTCAAAATTATTCAGTCGAATGCGAGGCATCGTTTCGGGTTATTCTAACACATTATTTATATAAGAGAAAAATGGCGGGCGTTTTGTCGTAGTCAAACTTGGCCTTTGCCCACCACGATAACGGTTGGGTTATGACAGACTCTGAGGCGCCGGTCAAACCGGAGGCGACACAAAGCTTCAACGACCCGGGGAGCGAGGCAACGATATCGGCAATAACGCGGTTATTGCGATAGGGAGTCTCAATGAATATCTGGGTTTGGTCGTGGGACACGATCATTTTTTGCATATTGCGCAACTGCTTTTGACGCTGTTCCTTATCAATCGGGAGATAGCCGAGAAATGCAAAGCTCTGCCCGTTAAATCCCGAACCCATCAGCCCCATCAGAATGCTTGACGGTCCGACAAGCGGAACAACTTTATAGCCACGTTGCTGGGCTATCGCCACAACATCGGCGCCGGGGTCAGCCACCGCCGGACATCCTGCCTCAGAAATGACCCCCATCGGATGACCCTGAGCAAGCGGGTCGAGCATCGGAGGGATAGCTGCCGCCGGGGTCTGGCGATTGAGAACGTAAAAGGTCATCGAGTCAATGTCGGCTGCATGATTACACTTTTTTATGAAGCGACGTGCCGAACGCACATTCTCGACAATAAAGTGAGATATTCCATTGAGCAGTTGCGTGTTAACCGCAGGTAAAACACGGACAATCGCCCCGTCGGCTAACGGAACGGGGAAAAGATATAGAGCAGTCTCGACTGATGTTATGTTGTTATCGTTCATTTAATCTTAAAATCAAGTAGTTGGGTTGAATTTACCGATGCACCGAGCCGGGTGTCGATATGCAGAGGGAATGACGCGAGGGGCGACTGTGACGGAATGATGATATCACCGTTTTTGAGCGTGAAATAACGACTCAACATAGCGATTGACTCATCGATTTTCATCGAATCATAAGAGAATGTCGCCCGGCTGTCAAACATATCACACGTTAGCGTAACATCGCCACTCTCAATCGATTGAGCAGGAATCCACTCCCCTATTCCCAAAGCCGAGTCAAACGAAACGCCGATTGCCGAGCCAACCGGAATGGCAGAATCGGCAGGGGGAGTCACACGCAAAACGAGCGTGAACGAATCGTAATAGCGAGATGCAAATTTGGGAGAAATCGAGCGTCCGACGTGACAAATGCGTATGGCAGGATGAATCGACCCCATGAATCCCTCGCCCTCGTCGGGCAAGAACAGAGGTTTTTTGTTTAGAACAATCGATGAGTCGGCAAGCAAATCGACGCGGTCAGAAATGACTACCCGACCGTCCAATGGTCTGTCAATTGCCAGAATTTTCATTGCTCATCTCCTTCCCCGCCGAAATTGCTGCGGATTTTGGAGAGATTGAGACGGTTATACATCACCGCAAGATGGGCATAGATTGAGGTGTTCTGAACAACAATACGATCTTCGTCAACCTTGATGCGGAACGGGGTGAAATTCCATAATGCCTTGACGCCGGCGGCAACAAAATTATCGGCAACCTCTTGAGCTGCGTGTACGGGAACGGTGATGATTCCGATTTCGGCGGCAAACTGGCGACGTCGCAACTCAAGTTCGCGAACATCAAAAACCGGAATTCCGCAAATTGTACGGCCTATTATCTGGGGATTGACGTCAAAACCGGCAACAATGTTTAGTCCGAATTGCTCAAGCCCCGAGTCTTGAATCAAAGCACCGCCAAGACTGCCGACACCGACAATCAAAGCGTTATGGCTTAATCTGAAACCGAGAAAGTTTTGAAGCACCTGTTCGAGCGATGCCACTTCATAGCCGATGCGGGTTTTTCCCTTGATGTTAAGAAAAGAAAGGTCTTTGGCAATCTGTGAAGAATCGACACTGAGGTCACGCGAAATTTGAGTAGATGAAACATACTCCACTTTTTTTTGGCGGAGCAGAGAAACGTATGCCAAATACCACGGAAGCCGACGCAAAGCCGGCTCAGGAATTACAACACGGGGGTCTTGCAGTGGATCAAGTATCATTTCTTAACACATCAATTAATTTGACGGTTGCAAAGTTACTAAAAATTCCCCAATTTACGTCGTGGTAAATAGTTAAAAGTTTGCAACTCAACGTTGCCAACGCGAACGCTGCAGATCGTCGAGTTTTTTCTCGGCAGGATTGTCGGCAGGCGTCCAGAAACGATGTCCGGTCAAACCGTCGGGCAAAAACTGTTGCGCCACGAAATGTCCGGAATAGTTATGAGAGTATTTGTAATCGGCGCCATAGCCCAATTCTTTCATCAACGAAGTCGGAGCGTTGCGCAGATGAAGCGGAACCGGCAGGTCGCCCGACCTTCCAACCTCTTCAAGAGCCGCATCAATCGACAGATAAGCCGAATTGCTTTTGGGAGATGTAGCGAGATATACCACACATTCTGCCAAAGGAATACGCCCTTCGGGCATACCGATTTTCTTGATGACGTCAAACGTTGTGTTGGCAAGCAAAAGAGCGTTGGGGTTTGCCAATCCGATATCTTCACCCGCCAAAATCACAAGGCGACGGGCTATAAACTCGGGATCTTCACCACCTGCAATCATGCGTGCAAGCCAATAGATGGCGGCATCGGGGTCGCTGCCGCGTATGCTCTTAATAAACGCCGAGATAATATCATAGTGCATCTCACCCGATTTGTCATAGGCAGCCGGATTTTCCTGAAGTCGCGCCGTCACGATAGCATCGCTGATAACAAGAGGCTCGCCGTCGGGAACCGACTGATCGAGAAGATCCACAATATTGAGCAGCTTGCGACCGTCTCCACCCGAAAAACGGAAGAGAGCGTCGGTTGACTGCACATCAACCTCGCGTCGTGAAAGTATCTCGTCACGCTCGATGGCTCGATGTAAAAGTTGGTCGAGCTGGGGAGCTTCAAGCGACTTGAGAGTATAGACCCTCGCACGCGAAAGCAACGGACGGATAACCTCAAACGACGGGTTTTCGGTTGTCGCTCCGATAAGAGTGACAACGCCGGCCTCAACGGCTCCTAAAAGGCTGTCTTGTTGAGATTTATTAAACCTGTGGATTTCATCAATAAACAAAATCGGACGTCCCTCTGAAAACATGCTCGATGCATCGGCTTTGCACTGCTCGATAACATCACGAACGTCCTTAACACCCGATGTCACAGCACTAAGCGTATAAAACTGTGATTTAGTCGTGTTGGCAATAATTCGGGCGAGAGTGGTTTTTCCGACTCCGGGTGGTCCCCAAAGAATGAACGACGAAACCCTCTGAGACTGGATCATCAGACGTAAAACGCCGTCGGGGCCAACAAGATGTTCTTGTCCGACATAATCGTCAAGCGTCACAGGGCGCATTCGTTCAGCTAATGGTGCAATCATAAAACAAGATTGAAATTATAAATTCAGGGGACTAAAAGTTCATTACAAAATTACAAGAAATCGACGTTTATTCCATATCAATAATGTTAATTGTATTTAATTATTAGTTTAAAACTTCGATTATAATAGAAAAATACATTAACTTTACATTTTGAAAAAAAGAAGCGTTGTCAAGAGTAGAACAAAAGCGGGCTTTAAAACGTTAATTTTATATCCCGTGAAGGTTAGACAACTGACGACGAGATCAACACCTCGCAAAGTTGGACTTCCGGAGCAATTCACAAAAGTTCAACTATAAAAATTTACAAAAATGGCAACTGAAAACAATTATTCAAACGATCCTCGCAATAGCACACCGCGCACCATGAAGATCATCTTCGGAATCTTTATGATTATCATCTATCTTGGCATGGGCATATTGATGTTGACCAGCTTCTTTGATCAAGTTATACCCTTGTCGTGGATTCGTTACGTGCTCGCTGCCGGCTTTATCGCTTACGGCATCTGGCGTGGGATACGTCAATTTTCACCCCGATTTGAAGAATGACAAAACTAAACACTAAAGCCATTTCTGAGATGAAAAAAATATTAGGTATTGTAGTTCTCGCCATAGCACTTATGACGGGAGCTACGTCTTGTAAAAAATTCAGCGAACAGCGAAAAGGTAACACTTCAACCAGTGGGTTGACCACCGTGATGTGTGACAACAGTTTCAAAAATATCATGCAACAAGAAATTGACGTGTATGAATATTGCTATCCCGAAGCGAGTGTGATTCCTTATTACGTCAGTGAACGTGAGGCTCTTGACTCGGTTTTGAGCCTTAAATCGCCCCTGGCTGTGATTTCGCGTGAACTCACCCCCGAAGAAACCAAATATTTGAAAGACCGTAAAAAAACGGCACGATGCCAGCGCATTGCAGTTGATGCGATTGCCCTTATTGTCAACCCCGAAAACCCGATTGAGCAGCTTTCTAAAAAAGAAATCGGCGAAATCCTGACCGGCAAAGTTGAGAACTGGAACGACATCTGGCCGAGCAAACTCGGTAAAATAGATGTTGTCTTTGATGACGCACAGTCAAGCACCGTCAAATACATGAGAGATTCGCTCACTCTCGGCGAAGAATTTGGCAGCAACGTCTATGCCCAAGGTAGCAATCAGGCTGTGTTTGAAGCAGTAAAAACACATAAAAACGCGATTGGCGTTATCGGCGTCAGCTGGATTGCTTCTGACCTTAAAACCGCAGCCGCCTCGGTTGAAGAACGTGCCCGCACTTCACAATCGAGCGACACCACAAACATCTCATTCAACGAATCAATCAAGGTTTTGAAAGTAAACGGCAATGATTCGCCCGTCGGCTACAAACCTTATCAGGCTTATATTTTCAGCGGAGAATATCCATTGTATCGTTCGATATTTATGGTATGCACCAGCGTTCCCGGCACTACAGCCCACGGATTTTTCTCGTTCGTGACCGGTGTTCAAGGACAAAAGCTGATTCAGATGACCGGAATACTTCCGGCAACCGTGCGTCCGCGAATGGTAAGCGTCAACTAACCGACAAACAAACATTTAAAAATATATTAACGTTAAATAAACTAATCAAAAATGAAATTTAAACTTTTATTTTCATTCCTTTTTGCAGGAGCCATGACACTCTCGGCGCAGCAAGGTTATAAGGATGGTATCGAATATTTCCGTGCCGACCAGCCCGAAGAAGCTGAGATTATCCTTAATCGCACCATCAACGACGCAGGAACCGACAAAGCCGAAGCATATTACTACCTCGGTCAAATCGAGCTCCAGAAAGGCAACGTTGCAGCTGCCAAAGAAGACTTCAACAAAGGTATCGCCGCAAACGGTCAAAACCCCAAGAACTACATCGGTCTTGGTATGATTGAGTTGAAAAACGGCAATAAATCAGGTGCTGAAGCTCAATTCAAAGCCGCTCGCGACCTCGACAAAAAAAATCCGCTTGTAGCTGTTGAAATTGCCCGCGCTTATTTCAACGCCGATCCGGCTCTTTACGCTAAAGAAATCGAGAAAAATATTGCCCAAGCTAAAAACCTCAGCAAAAAACAACCCGAGCCCGCCATCTACATTCTCGAAGCCGATATGCTTGCTCCGACCAGCGTCGGTGATGCAGCCGGTTATTATGAAATGGCTTCACAGTTTGACCCCAATACCAACTATCCCGAGGCTTACGTAAAATATGCACGTACATATTTCACCGTTAACCCTCAGTATTCAATTGACAAACTCAAAGCCCTTCTTGAAAAACAACCCAACTCGGCCCTCGCTCAACGCGAACTCGCTGAAAAATACTACGAAAGCGACCGTCTTACTCTTGCGGCTGAACAGTATGGTAAATATATCGCCAACCCCAACCACTTCCAGAAAGACAAAATCCGCTATGTAGCACTCCTCTACTTCGGCAAAAAATATCAGGAATCTTTTGACCTCGCCACTCAAATCCTCGCTGACGATCCCAATAACATCTACATGCAGCGTATGCAGTTCCTCAACATGGAGGCTTTGAAACAACCCATCGAAGCTAAAAAATATGCTGAAATCTTCTTCAGCAATCCTGCTGCACAAGGCAAAATCGTTCCTAATGACTACACCACATACGGTGACGTTCTCGGTGAGCTCGGTCAAGATACTCTCGCTGCAAAACAGTTTGAAAAAGCTGTTGAGCTTGCTCCTGAAAAAGTAGCTCTTTTGAAAGACCTTTCAGGTGCTTATACCAAAGCTAAAATGTATCGTGAAGCTGCCGAAGCATACCGTAAATATTGCGAAACTGACGAAGCTACAACAAACGATATCTTCATGCTCGCTCGTCGTTACCAAAACGTAGCTGCAACTGAAGAAAACGATTCTCCCGAAAAAGCAGCTGCTGTTGAAAACGCACTCCGTTATGTCAACATTGCCCTCGAACGTGTTCCTGACAACGCAACCATCGCGCTCACCAAAGCACGTATCTTGTTTGTGAAGAACAACAATGTTCCCGATCAAGACACTGTTGACGCATACCTTTCAGGTATCGAACTTCTCGACAAAGATGAAGCTAACAAAACAAAACGTAAGAGCGACTATGTGAACGCCTACAACCAGATTGCAAACTTCTATCTCAATCAAAAAGATATGGAGAATGCAAAACTCTACTTCAACAAATTCCTTGAAATTGACCCCGAGAACACTGCTCTCCGTCAATTTGTTGAAAATCTCAAATAATAGATTCTCATTATAGAATTATAAATGGAGCTATGCCAATTTTGACATAGCTCCTTTCTATATAATCTTGTTTCCCGATCAAATCAAATGGCAAAACTCCCCGACAAGTTCATTGAACAATTAAAAGCGACTAATCTCCCTGCCGATGCCGTTGACAAACTCATTGACGCGCTTTCAAACGGGACGCCGAGCATATCGGTAAGATCAAATCGTGCCAAAGCCTTTTTTCCTGAGGATGCAGTGAGAGAGGTTCTATGGTGTGACCGCGCTCGCTATCTCGACAGCCGACCGATATTCACACTCATGCCCCAACTTCACCAAGGCCGATTTTATGTTCAAGATGCGTCGTCGATGTTTATAACCGAGGCTATTCGACAAATTGTCAACCTAACCGGCAACGTGCCATTGACCGTTATGGATGCTTGTGCCGCCCCGGGAGGAAAGACCACAGCTATTATCGACACTCTCCCCGAAGGCTCTCTCGTTGTTGCCAACGAATATGACCGTCGCCGTGCGTCAATTCTGAAAGAAAACTTGACAAAATGGGGCTNNNCAAANGTNCTNNTNTCGACNGGNGACACAAATCAGTACGCGCGCGTACGCGATACATTTGATATAATAGCAATCGATGCGCCATGTTCGGGNGAGGGAATGATGAGAAAAGAAGAGATGGCAGTCGATCAATGGTCGCCGGGACTTGTCGATGAGTGCAGCCGACTTCAACGTGAAATCATATCCAACCTGTGGGATGCCATAAAGCCGGGTGGATATTTGATTTACAGCACTTGCACCTTCAATACCCGCGAAAACGAAGAGAACGTCAAATGGATTATAGACAACTTTGATTGNACCTCGGTCGATCTNGACATAGCTCGGTTTGACGGAATCATAAAAACCGATGCAGNCAAAAATGTTTCGTGCTACCGNTTTTTACCCGGACTCATTGAAGGTGAAGGATTATTCATGTCTGTAATCCAAAAAGCCGGAGAACTCAAACTCGNNATTGACCAATCCGACTCTAAACGAGACAAAAAATCAGCCGATAAGCCCAAACTGCCGACCGATNTACTCTCAAAATGGATAAAGCCTGAATTTAACCTCANCTTCACCCTCTCTGACGACTCAACCTCAATCGAGGCTATCAGCCGNGAAGGAGAAACANTACTCAAAAAGCTAAAAAAATCNGGTGTAAAATCGATAAACCGACTTTTGACCGTCGCNTCAATAAAAGGCAAAGACCTCATTCCCGACCATGCCNTNGCNATGAGNGAAGTACTNGACCNCNACGCGTTTCCACATCAAGAAGTTGANCNTAATCAAGCCCTCGACTACCTACGCCGTGAAGCAATCACNGTCGCNCCCGACCAACCCCGTGGCTACATCCTCCTTACATNTGAAAATCATCCTCTCGGCTTTGTCAAAAACATCGGCAACCGAACCAACAACCTCTACCCCCAAAACTGGCGAATACTAATGAATGTAAGATAATTAATTAAATAAACTTCTAATATTTAGAAATTTATAAAANAACTTACTCCTTTGTCACCNCGGTAATAATTACCATGGTAATAAAACTCTTAATCNGCTAATTTTCTNCTTTTTCTTTCATAGCTGAAAATTTAAAGCTAAATTTGCAGTCTAAAACATAAAAACCGAAATTTCGCATACATGGAAAAGATTATATTGACCGGCGACCGTCCAACCGGACGCCTTCACCTCGGACACTTTGTNGGNTCACTCAAACGNCGNGTTGANTTGCAAAATTCAGGCAAATTTGACAAAATTTTTGTAATGATTGCCGATGCTCAGGCNTTGACNGATAACGCCGACAACCCCGAAAAAGTCAGACAAAACATCATCGAAGTNGCNCTCGANTACCTATCGGTCGGAATCGATCCNGCCAAAACAACTATCTTTATCCAAAGTCAGGTTCCCGAACTNTGCGAACTGACAACCTACTACATGAATCTCGTGTCGGTTTCACGCGTTCAACGCAACCCAACCGTCAAAACCGAGATTAAGATGCGTAATTTTGAGCAGAGTATCCCNGTCGGATTTTTCTGCTATCCCATCAGTCAGGCGTCTGACATCACAGCCTTCAAAGCCACNACAGTTCCGGTTGGCGAAGANCAGGCCCCGATGATTGAGNTGACACGCGAAATCGTTCAACGATTCAACAACATATATGGCGATACACTCGTCGAGCCCGAAATACTCCTGCCCGACAATGCCGCTTGTCTGCGCTTGCCCGGTACTGACGGTAAAGCAAAGATGAGCAAATCNCTCGGTAACTGCATCTACCTTTCCGACACCGAAAAAGAGGTTGCCAAAAANGTNAAAAGCATGTACACCGACCCGCTGCACATCAACATCGATGACCCAGGTCACCTTGAAGGCAACTGCCCGTTCATCTACCTTGACGCACTCAGCCACNGCGACCAAATCAACCGATTCAACCCCGATTTTGCCGACCTCGACGACCTCAAAGCCCGTTATGTCAAAGGTGGTGTCGGCGACGGAACCGTCAAAAAAATACTCATCAACGTTCTTGAAGAAGAACTTGCTCCGATTCGACAACGTCGCAAGGAATATGAAAACAACATTCCAGCCGTTTACGAAATTCTCAAACGCGGCAGCGAAGAAGCCCGTCGGGTTGCAGCCGCAACACTTGCCGACGTACGTCGTGCGATGAAAATCGACTATTTTGACGATGCAGCTCTAATCGAAGAACAGTCAAACCGATTCACTTCAAAATAAACAATTACCGCCAACGATGCGCATAGACATCCTGACCGTACTCCCCGAAATGTTTGATTCGCCCCTGAGCTGTTCAATTTTGAAACGTGCTCAAGACAAGGGACTTGTCGATTTTCACATTCATAACCTTCGCGACTATACCACCGACCGTCACCGCAAAGTTGACGACTATCCGTTTGGTGGTGAAGCCGGAATGGTAATGAAAATCGAACCCGTTGACCGAGTAATCACCAAACTGAAATCAGAGCGCGACTATGACGAAGTCATCTTCACATCGCCCGACGGTGAAGTTTTCAACCAACCTATGGCAAACTCGATGTCAATGCTCAACAACATCATCATTTTGTGCGGCCACTACAAAGGCATTGACTATCGCATACGCGAGCACTTCATCACCCGTGAAATATCGGTGGGCGACTATGTGCTGACCGGAGGCGAAATCCCGGCCATTATCATCTCTGACGCAATTGTCCGACTCATACCCGGTGCTATCGGCGATGAACAGAGCGCATTGAGCGACTCATTTCAAGACAATCTTCTCGCCCCACCTGTCTATACACGACCTGCCGACTACAACGGCTGGAAAGTGCCCGATATCTTGCTCAGCGGACACGAAGCCAAGATAGCGCAGTGGCGTCACGACATGTCGCTTGAACGAACACGTCGACTCCGCCCCGACCTGCTTGATTAAAAAAATTTGAACGACCAATAAACAATCTGTGAGTATTGGTCGTTTTATTTTTATAATCATCACTACAATTAAAGTAACTATTTATTTATGAAAAAGCTATCAATATTCATAACCATGTTATCGATCATGTCAGCCGCGTCGGCCCAACAGATCGAAAAAATCAAGTATGGCGATTTTGAAAATTGGCAAACCCGCATCATCCCCGAATCTCGCATTATAGGCGGACACAAAAAAACGCTCTATGAAATCGCACCTACCAAAACCGTCGAAGGAAATATCCCCTATAAAAACGAGGGAGGCTCTCCCTGGGCTACATCAAACGTACTTGCCAACGTCATGGGCGTTGTAAAAGGTTCAAACGCCGTATTTCCCGACGACCGCGAGGGCGGCGGCAAGGCAGCCAAACTGTCGTGCATAATGGAATCATGCAAAGCTATCGGAATCATAAATATCAATGTTTGTGTTGCCGGATCAATCTTCTTGGGCGAATTTATGGAACCCGTAAAATCGACCAGCGACCCATATAGCAAAATGGAGATGGGTATTCCCTTTACAAAACGTCCCAAAAGCCTTGTATTTGACTACAAACTTGAACTGCCCGAAAACGACACCCGCACCTATTCAAGCGGTTTTGGAAAGAAAAAAACGCTCCCCGGTCATGACAATGCCGAAGTCTTCATCATTCTTCAACGTCGATGGGAAGATGCCGATGGAAACATCTATGCAAACCGTGTCGGCACCGGCCGCGAACGCTTTGGCAAAGCCTCAAACGGATGGGTTAACGGTCACGAAATCAAGGTTAACTATGGCGACATCACAGGTCAACCATTCTACAAACCATACATGGGATTGATCAGCAAAGAAAATTCATACTATGCCCGCAACAGCAAAGGCGAAATGGTACCTGTTGTTGAAGTAGGCTGGGACTCAGCCGACGCCACACCAACCCACATGCTTGTCATGGCATCAGCTGCCAGCGGTACCGCCTATATCGGCACCATCGGACTCAACTTCTGGGTTGACAACTTCGGTTTGAAATATTAAATAAAAAAATACGCTCGTCATAATTCATATGATTATAGCAAGTATTCTACGCAAATTTGCGTAGAATACTTGTTTTTTTCTTCACAAAACCATACTTTTGTACCCGTTAGTAACCAAAACATTAGAAATGGATCTTTTAGAAAGAATTGAAAAAGAAGCAATCGAGGGTAAACCATGTTCGATCGACGATGCTCTCGAAATTGCTGAAAAATATAACCTC
>JAAVCC010000002.1 GCA_014802535.1 Bacteroides sp.
AGACGTTTGCAACTTTCAACGCACATCGTCTCAACCGGATTTTCTGTTTCGGGAGCAATCTGCGGTGTGAATTTAGTAGAAATCACAAATTTGTCTCGCGGATAATCCTTGATGAATCCACCGAGGATATCCTCGGAAGCTCCCATGCCATACACGGTTGCTGTGTCCCACATGGTGAGACCTGCTCCATAAGCGGCATCGAAAACAGACTTCAGCTGTTCAGATTCAAGATGATTTCCGAATACCTGATCGCCTCCGGCCATACCGGACCCCCATGACCAGGTACCTAATGCTATAGGGGGGAGTTTTGTTTTTTCCATAATATGTTATTATTTTGTTTATCAGTGCATTTTCATACACTTACCAATCACCGGACCCATTTCAAGATATGAGTATGTAGGCATCTCGAAAAGTACAAGATTGAGTTTTGTATAGTCAATATGACCGTTCTCATCAAGAGCGTCATCTGAGACGTATGTGTTTGATATGGAGCAGATAAAGTTGTCGAAACCTTCTATTTCAAACATCTCTACTACATCACATTCCATCGTCAGAGGTGAGGCTTCTATCACCGGGGTTCCACCTTCTCCGATATGAAAATCGAATACTTCTGATTTATCTACTTTCTCACCACTGACAGACCCTACATAATCGGCCTTGGGAAGCAGATCTCGGTCAACGAGATTGATCGACAGTTTTCCTGAATTTTTGATAGCGGGGTTTGTGTGATGTTTCTGGAACATACTCACAAGAATCCTGTTGTGACCTATGATACCTACATGGTCAATCTGCAACCATTCAGGTTTGTCACCGTCCATTGTTCCTACCACCGTCACAGGCATAGGATAAAGAGCCAAGCGGCTACCGACATTTGTTTTCTTCATAATTGTATCGTAATTTATTATCATTATGTAATTAAAACAAGCGAATATCAGATATGGATTGCACGGTTAACTCGGTAATCACAACCCGAATTATGGTATTTCAGCCCCATATCGCTTTATTTAGATATTTCTGCCCATATCGTAGGCGGTTTTCAGCGAAGGATGACCATTGATTTCACCGGGAGCAGTCACTCCGCCTGCAAACACAGACCCGGCGAGTCGTGCTCTGTCGAAACACTCTATCCAGCCCCCAAGACCGGAGATTGCCCGACTCGGAACTTCGGGCTCATTCTCGGCTGCGCTGGTTAGTATGTAAATGTCTGAGAACTTATAGTCGCCACCAAATAACGGATTCGCACGGTCGAGAAGGGTCTTCATCTGACCGCTCATTTCGTAGTAATAGATNGGNGTTGCNAATACCAGCACATCGGCATCGTGCATCTTNCCTACTATTTCGGGGGCATCGTCTTTGATTACACATTTGCCAGTCTTTACACACGACAGACAGCCGATACAGAAACGAATATCTNTATGATGGAGGGTGATAAGCTCGACTTCGTTACCGCTTTCAGTGGCTCCGCGGCCAAATTCCTCAGCCAGTCTGTGAGAATTGCTGTTGCCTCGCAGACTTGTGGATATGATAAGAACCTTTTTCATTGTTAAAGACTTTTACGCAGAATTTNTACTATTTNATNATCTTGCATTATCTATATCTATCNCGGCAGAGGATTATAACGATANGGTCAATGTTATGCNACCNTTTCCTAAAAACNGGCGTAGATTGCTAACGTTCGCTCCGTCAATTTTTCCGATTGGAGTATAGNGCCATGAGTTCGAGCCATAGAAGATAACCAATTGGTCGCCTTGATAGAGCATTATGTCGCCCGGCATGGTAGTTATCTGAGTATTGGAGGTGGGCAATGACTGTGGCAACGCGCCTACTTTCTCAAAGCCTCCATAGTCGCTCATACGTATAGTTATGTCGCCTTGTTCGAGCAATTTCATTAACTCGCGTGTAGCTTCGTTATCTATCAGTAGCGCAGTCATTGTGTTTTCTCCAATTTTAAGCAGGACTTTTGTTTGTGAAGATGCCATAANTGAAATCATTGTCATTAATGCAATTAATATTGTTTTCGTAATGCTCTCAGATGGTTTTGATTACCTTTGCCGGGAGACCACCAACTATGGTGCGGGGCGGAACATCTTTGTTGACTACCGCACCAGCCGCGATTACAGCCCCTTCTCCGATGGTGACGCCTTGAAGGATGGTAACATTGGCTCCGATCCAGACCTTGTCGCAAATTTTCACAGGAGCAGGAATCATATCGGCACGACGGTCAGGGTCCATTACATGATTGAGAGTTGCAATCATGCAGTTGTGACCTACGAGTACATCATCNCCTATGGTGATGCCACCTTGATCCTGAAATTTGCACCCGGAGTTGATGAACACTCGTTTGCCGATTCTGATGTTTTTCCCGCAGTCGGTATAGAATGGAGGGAACAGNCCGAAACTTTCATGGATTTCAGTGCCNGTAAGNTCCGACATAAGGGCTANGATNTCGTCNTGGNNNTGATAGGNNNTGTTTATNTCCATCGTGATGCGGATTGCCTCCTGACTGAGCTCGTGCATTTTNGCATGGATAGGGCTTCCGCCGGGGATAGTCTCCCCTGAGTCCATTATTTCTATGAANTCTTTCGTTGTCATGTTATTTACGCTCATTCAGGTTGATTGTAAAGAATGATATAAGTTTGTCAAAGGGGATGAGGTCTGTGCGGTCATACAGATCAACATGTCCAGCNCCCGGCACAACGACCAGTTCCTTGGGTTGCGCCGCCTTTGCATACGCATCTTCACTGAATTCACGCGAATGGGCATCCGAACCGGTGATGAAGAGCATNGGNCGGGGNGANATTGTCTCAATATCNTCAAAGGGNTAGAANTTCATGAACTTAACATTAGAGGTCAGNGTGGGGTGAGTTGTCGTTGTCGGTGTAGCTCCATCGGGTGTGTACTGTCCTCTGGGAGTGCGATAGAACTCATAAAATTCCTTTTGAACAGGGTCGAGAGAGTTGCTCCATTCATTTGCCGTGCCACCTGTCAATGCCGGTTCNGCACCCTCAAATTCATCATATCTTCTCTGAGCAGCTTCAGCGATAANAGCCTTTCGTTGCTCCAATGTAAGAGAGTTGCGGAGTCCGTGGCGNTTNGCATTNCCCATATTATACATGCTNACAGTNGCCACNGCTTTAAGTCGCGGGTCGATTTTTGCAGCGCTTATCGCGAAACTGCCACTTCCACAAATACCAATCACACCAATCTCCTCACGATTTACAAAGGGACGTGTTCCAAGATAATCTACAGCGGCACTGAAAGCCTCGGCATACATATCAGGACTCACGGCATTGCGGGGTTCACCCTCGCTGTCGCCCCAGAAAGGAAGGTCTATGGCAANGGTCACAAAGCCGGCTTCAGCCATCTTCTGTGCGTAAAGNATCGCACTCTGTTCTTTGACTGCTCCCATAGGATGACCCACGATAATTGCAGGGTATCGGTCACCGGGTTTAAGTGAATTCGGGATAAACAGAGTTCCTGCAACTTTCATCTTATATTGATTCGGGAAAGAAACCTGCTGTTCTTTTACCGAATAACTGTGATAGAAATTATCGGCACCTGCCGGCTTAACGTAATTGTCCATTGTNGTTTGAGCNCGTCCGACAAGAGTCATTGCTCCCATGACGAGTAATAATAAAGATNTTGTAATTTTCATATAAATATGGTAATTAGTCTATTGTTTTAATCCATTCTGNCACTTCCTCTTGAGAATAGTCGTTCATGACCTTTCCCTGCTTGAACACGGCTTTGGGGGCAGATACTCGNAGGTCTTTTTCTGTTTCACCGATCGGACTGCCACCTGAAGTGGCAAACGGTATGATTACTTTTCCATCGGTATCATACTGTTCAAGGAATGTGTTGACGATTGTTGGTGCAGTGTACCACCAGATTGGAAATCCTAAATAAATGGTGTCATATTTTTCAAAATTATCTACATGGCTTTTTATGCCGGGTCGCGTTGTGCGATCCTTGGATTCTCTTGTACCTCTCGCGCTGTCGTTCCAACCATCGAGATCTGCTTCTGTGTACGGTTGTTCCGGTTCGATTTCAAACAAGTCGCCGTTAGTGGCTTTCGCTACCTTTTTAGCGAGAGACCGGGTGTGACCCTGAGCGGAGAAATATGCGACGAGCACTGATGAATCTTCACCGCTCTGAGATGATTTTTCACTGCCCGTTGCCGCACAAGCAGTCAGTATGCACATTCCGGCTGCCATAAAAATTGCCATTAATTTCTTCATATCTATTTTTTTTAGTTGTTGTATGTATATAACCAGTTTACTGATTGCAAAGTTAGCAGGAGATTCCCACAATTACAGACCTGAATTTTGGAAATACCGACCCAAATTTCAGATGAAGGCATTTTTTACAGAAAAAAACACTAACTTCGCAGTATGAAACAAAATTCAACAATAGTCAGACTTGATTCGATAGACGCATACAACAAACTGTATGGGCTTGAAACCAAGCATCCGTTAGTAACGGTAATCGACCTTACCGAAGCGACCAAAGTAGTCAATCATGTTTGTATGGACTATGATGTTTATGCACTTTTTCTGAAAAATGGTACAAATTGCACATTGAAATATGGGAGACAGCCCTACGACTATCAGGAAGGTACCATTGTAAGTTTTTCACCGGGGCAATTGATAGGTGTTGATACAGATGAAGATGAAATAGCACCGGATGTAATCGGAATAATGTTTCATCCCGATCTGCTTCATAAGACCCCTCTCGCATCTAAAATCAAGGACTACAGCTTCTTCGATTATTCGCAGCGAGAGGCTCTGCATCTTTCGTCAGATGAAAGGCGCATATTCAATCAATGTCTTGAGCGCATAAAGGAGGAGATTGCTCACCCCGTTGATAAGCATACGGCAGAAATCGTTTCAAGTCAGATACAGGTACTGCTTGACTACGTGACGCGATTCTATGAACGCCAATTTATCACTCGCAGAAAAGTAAACTCAGATATTTTGGGAAGATTTGAATCTTCTTTGAAGCAGTATCTGGAATCAGATCGGACGAAGGAGGGACTTCCGACTGTAACCTACTTTGCAGAGGAGGCTCATCTCACTGCCGGTTATTTCGGAGATATGATAAAGAAAGAGACGGGAGTGACGGCACAGGAGATTATCTCACGTCATATTGTCGAGCGAGCAAAGCGGAGACTGACCGAATCTACGGACGATGTCAGCATAGTAGCGTATGAATTAGGATTTCAACATCCCCAGCACTTCTCCCGTATGTTCAAACGTATCACCGGCATCAGCCCCACTCAGTTTAGAGAGAAGGCAATTGCAATAAGCGATAATTAATAAAGCTGCGCCGTAAACATTAATTACGACGCAGCTTTTTTTATGGGATGATTTTATAGTTTTAGAAAAGGAAGTTTATGCCGAAGTTGGCTTGAGCGTTGCTTGACAACGGAACGCCTTGTTTTGCGAGTTTGCCGAGCGTGTGGTCCATGCCGATAAACAGGTTGAATCCGGTGAGATGAAGATTGGCAAGCCAACCGAAGCTGAACCCGAAAGTTCCTTCAGCGATGTTGGCTGATGCCGAAAAGATGTCACATGGAGCGATGTTGGCCGACAATCTGAAGTCGGTCCATGAATAAATTCCGGCAATACGGGTGGTGTTGAGCAAGCCGAAAGTTAGTTTGTCATAGACGGGCAAGCGATATTCAGCACCGATGTTGAATGTGGCGCCGATTCCCGAAGAGGTTGAACCGGTGTTACCTTTGTCTTCGAGTTGGTAGATTGTTGAAAGGTTGTCTGACATGTGTTCCCATTCGTTTTTGAAACTGTTGGGCTTTTTATCGTCAACGTTAAAGATGAAATCGTCAGAGTTGAAAGGAGTTTCGCCATCGTTGACAGCGTGCATCGCTCTATACCATTTGATGACTCCGAGATCAAGAAATGATGCGCTGAGGGTCAGATCGGGGCAGAAGTCGGGATTGTAAACCGCACCCAAATCAAAGGCGATACCCAAACCGCTGATGCCTATCCCGTCCATGTCGATGCCCGAAACATATTCTTTGCCTGTTGACTTGTTGACAGAGTGTTTATATTTGACACCCTTAAGGTTTGCGGTCATTTCGCCTCTTGACGTGACGGTCCATGCGTCAGTGCCGAGTGTCATTTTAGCATCATAAAGTTGAGCGTCCATACGCCCTATGCCAAACAATAATTTCATTGTGGCACCGACACGCCATTCGTCGTTGAGGTCGCGAGAGTGTCCGAATGCGAGTTCGGCATAGGCAAGAGCGCGGGCATTTATGCCTGAGATGTCATATTCTTTGTTCTCAATGCCTTCTTTGAGCATGGCAAACATTGATTTTGGCAATCGGGCGTCAACGACAGAGCGAGCCGAGATTGCCACGGTGTTGTATCCATCCCACGCGTCAAAACCGCCGGCAAGAATGTTGAGTTTTATGTCGGCTCCGAGACGGTTGACGTTTGAAAGATTTGACAAGAAGCGTTCGGTTGAAATATTGGGATTGAGGAATGTTGTTGTTTTCCCGTCAACGTTATATAAAATATCAGTCAGATGCAGGTTGCCGTTCATGGCAATGTTCATGTTGGCAAGAGCCGGCATACCGACAAAGTTATAGTAATTTTCCATTGCCGGGTTCATCTGGAAACGATAGGTGTATTCATCAACAAAGTATCCCGACCGGGTTTGCTGAGCAAAACCTGTGGTGGTTGAAAGCAGAATTGCGGTTGAAGCAATCAGTTGATTTATATATTTTTTCATTTCAAGTAGGGCAAGGTTATTAAAGCTTTTTTTCGTAATATCCTGAAACAACCGGTCGAAGGTTGGTCAGTGTAAGTTTCATGTCGGGGGAGAGCGGTTTTGATTCGACGGCAGTTCCTGAGGCTTCAAAAGTGATACCGTCAAGATATTTTATTTCTCCGGTAACGACAATTTCAAGATCTTGATTGTCGGTGTTGGCTTTGATTGTGGCTCCTTCAATGTTTACATCTGTAATCGGTCGGCCAAATTTGTTCATCGGCTGACCTTTGAATGTAAGGTCGATTGGCAGATTGGAAGAAACTGTAACATTGACTTTAAGCGATGTAATTGTCAAGCCGTCAACGTCTTTGTCGTTCCACCCCTGTTCGGTTTTAGTGTATCGGATAATAGATCCGGGCTCAAAATCGAGCGGAGCTATAAATCGGTAAGCACCGGTTATATTTCCGTAATCTTTGCCGAGCGGGAAGTTTTTAATAGGTTGTATAGGAATATATGGGGCTGACATAGTGCCACTTGAAAGGCTGACTGTCAAACTGTCGGGTAGTCCGTTGCCTGCCAAAACATCGCCGAGGGTGCTGAACGGAACATAGGTCGGGTTATCAAAACCAACGGGTGAGGTATTGACCGGTTGGGGCGATAGGCAAAATGCCTGACTCGGGTCTTCGCCATCGAATGCCTGTATCGTGAAATAGCCGGGATCGTCAAGTGAGAATGAGTCGGTATCTTTAAATCCGCGTTCGGCAGTGAGTGTGAGACCACAATATGCCTTGATGCCAAAACCACGTAGCGGGTTGATTAATCTCAAGTAAATTTGAGGGTTGGTCAGTTTGATGTTGGTGCCGCTTCCGTGCAGCATATCGGGGAGGGTCGAAAGATCGATATTTTTAATGCGGAATCCATATACGGTATGAGAAATAGATCCTGAAATAGACGTAGCCGTTATATCTGAAATATAAGGCCCGGTTTCAAGAGAGATTGGGTTTGGAATTGAATAATCGACCCCTTCTTTGAAATCGCTTTTTTTGAGAACTATTTTGGCTGATAGAAGTTGCATTGAGTTGCGAAACATTGCAGTGTGACGGTATTCGTCAAGAGCGATGTTTGCTTTTTCGGCATCAAAATCGGTTACTCTGAAGCGTATGTTGATATAACTTGTTTCAGAAATAATTTGGGGTATTGACATGATGCCGGTTTCAAAGTCGTATGAAACATTTTCGGTATTACCGCCGTCAATTGTCATTCCGGCAGGGAGTTGTAATACGATGTCGTTTAATTCAAAACGGTCAACTTTGTCAAACAGTTCGAGAAATTTCAGTGATATGATAAAGTCGCAGTCCGATTTTAATTCGGTAATTGAATGGATGTCATTGCTGACACCTGATACGCGGGTATCCCAAGCAACAGCTTGCCCTATAACATCGATCGAGACATCGGTTTTATCAAGTATAAAATCGTCGGTTATGCCGGTTTGGATTTCTCTGATTTGCGGCAGAATTTTAGCTGCCGGAATGGTAAAAGAGGGGATGTTGATTGGATCAGACGAAAAATCTCCGTCGGTAACGATGGCGTAACGTTTATCAACGACTTGGATGTTGTCGCCCTCTTTGATTTCAAGAAGGTCGCTCATCATAATCGGGTCTAAATTAACCGGAATGACGAGGTCTTTAACTTCAAAGCGGCTCGTTGTGTCAATGTCAGATAAATCATAGTTGTTATCAATGCAACTTGCAAAAAGAAGCATCGATAATCCACATATAGAAGAGCATAAACAGCTATATTTCATATTCGTAAAAATGGTTGGTTAAAGATTAAAACTCAAAGGTTTAAGCAGTGATTTTGGATAGTAAGATGCGTAATTTAAAATAATTTGTTGTAAAGGTACGAAAAAAAAGCGAAATGACCGAATTTTCACTTAAATTTAACTGGAGTTTAACAAAATAATGCATAATGCACAATTCATAATGCACAATGCACAATGCATAATGCACAATTCTTTGCAAAGTTTGTAGGGCTATACCCCGGTATAGCCGGTAAAGCAACAACGATTTGTAGGGGCGTACCGCTCGTGCGCCCAAGTATTTTTTAGACAGGAGAACAGTAGAACGAGGGAGTCGGTGAAACCGACGATGAACACTATATTTTCTGCGGTAGACGCAAAGGTCTTGTGTACCTACTGATTTACAGTGCGTTACCTTATAAATGTAGGGTACGCATGGCTCGTGCGTCCACCACAAATTTTGAGATTAAAAAGGGAGCACACTTTCGTGAGCCCCCCTCTATTATCGGTGTTGTGCAATGCACAACGATGGATTAGACTTTTTCTATCTTAATTCCACAGTTCATTTTATTTACCAAGTCGATAAATGGGGTAACATTATCGTTTTTTTCTTTACACATAAGTTGATTTGAGACATATACCGGTACATTATCCTTGCAAATAATGGTATCACGTTTCTGTACAGCCGAGGTATATCTTTTGATACCACTACCATCGATATAATTATTGACATCAAGAGATATTAGATTTTTACTGCTGTATTTACTTCCTAATTCCTCGAATTTTTTGATAAGCTCATTACTATTCATATCCACCGCAAGATACTGAATGACAGTATGGAATAAGTCAGGATATACTGAAACTATCTTTGGCGTTTGACCATTGAAGTTTATTTTAAACATCTTTGAATTGGATGTAATATTTACAGCTTCTTGCAAATCTGTGTCATCACTTTGCAATATAGCGGCACGTATTAAATCTTCGTTATTTTCGAAAAATTTACGAAGAAGAACTTTTGTTTCTTCAGTCATAGCTATCTGTGGCTTTTTATCAGTTTTAATTGTTGTCAATGTATCTATAAAGTCAGATATATAAAAATATAAATTTACAGGGAGATGATCTTTGTGATTAACTAAAGGGAGCAGTACCGAGTCAAGTAACTCCTGATAATTAAACTTAATATATTTATCATTTGCTGAGATTTCCACGTTCTTATCTATTGATAAAAAGCAAAAGATATTTTCAATAGGCTCTCGGTTTTTTATTATAAGTTTTTTAGAGTAATGTTTATAATACTTCATGCACTGTTCGTTATGCTCCGAACTATAAACCTTATTCTCTAAAACTATTCGAATATTTTTGCAGATTTCCTGATCATCTTTTTTTGAATTGTATTTAACACGAGCCCCGATAACAATATCCACAAAACCTTTACCCGCTTGTATTTCTGTTTTTGCAAGGGAACCCAATATGGTAAGGTTATTCGACATAACAGACTCTAACAACCACTTAGGCATAAGATTAGATAAATCTATTTGTGATTTATGACTCTGTTGCATAGCATTATTTGCCAAAACCCTAAGTAGATTCAGCAGTGGAGAATCAGTTAGATTAGCCAAAACCGGATTATTCAGAAGCCAACATATAAACGAGCTGAATACTTTTTCGGAATTATCTTTAGAGATTAGGCTCAAATATGTTTCTTGCGAAAGTTTTTTTCTAAGTTTAACATATTCAGGTGAGCTATAAATTTCTTTTAAGCGAGATACTACTACTTCGTGTTTTTGCAAATCAATTTTATTCATATTATATTTAATAATTTGTATTATTTACTCGTTGATAAATATGATGTTAGTACCACTATACCGTTCGAAGATGTTAGATGGGTATATATATATGTATATAGTTTTAAGAGTCCACATTTCACAGTATAAATAATTTAGAACTGTATTTTTTGAGATATCCAATGTCGTTAACTGGTTTCCGTTGCAGTTCAAATTAGTCAGCGCTGTATTCTTAGATACATCCAATGTTGTCAACTGGTTCCCGTCGCATATCAAATAAGTCAGCGCTGTATTGTTTGAGACATCCAACGAGGTCAACTCGTTATAGTCGCAGCGCAACTCAGTCAGTGCTGTATTCTTAGATACATCTAACGAGGTCAACTGGTTACTGTTGCAGCACAACTCTTTCAGTGCTGTACAACCTGAGACATCTAACGAGGTCAACCGGTAATTGTCCTGGCAGTACAACTTTTTCAGCGCAGTACATCCTGACACATCCAACGAGGTCAACCGGTTATAGTAGCAGTCCAACGTTTCCAGTGCTGTACATCCTGAGGCATCCAACGAGGTCAACTTGTTGTTATGGATGCAAGTCAGCGTTTCCAGTGCTGTACATCCTGAGACATCCAACGAGGTCAATTGGTTAGAACTACACCGCAACTCAGTCAGTGCTGTATTCTTAGATACATCCAACGAGGTCAACTGGTTAGCGTCGCAGTACAACGTTTCCAGTGCTGTACATCCTGAGACATCCAACGAGGTCAATTGGTTAGAACTACACCGCAACTCAGTCAGTGCTGTATTCTTTGAGACATCCAACGTGGTCAACCAGTTATAATCACAGTTCAACTCTTTCAGATTAGGGAAATACTGAATCCCTTCAAGTGAGTCTATACTTCCCTTATTACCCCAGGCTCCTGAAACGTCTATTTCGGTAACTTCAAACGCTTCTTCGTTAGAAAGACCTCCATCTTTATTTGTATCAAAATTGCTCAAAACATATTCGCGAAATTTTTTATCAGGGAAGGCCTTTTCCATATCAGAAGGAATGTCCATTGGACTAGAAACTATCCCTTTTGCTTGGTTTATCTTTATAGAAGCAAGAGTATTTTGTCCCTTATCAATGAATTGTATGGTGGCGGTGCGAGCTTCACCTTTATTTCCGCTTATTGACAACGTAACGGTTTCTTGGCGGATAGCACGTGATTCAACTACGCTAATCCAGCTTTGAGCTTCTTCGGGTATTGAGACTGAATATTCAATATTTGTTTCAAATTTAAGATCGACAGTGCCACCCTTGCTTTCGACCTCAACTGTTGAGCCATTTTTTACATTGAAACAAGGGTCTTCTCCTTTTTGAGAAATTTGGACTTTTGCTAATTGCTCTCCATTTTTATCAATTAGATAAATAAAAGCAGAACGGGCATCAATACCATTTTCGCTTATTGATAACGTAACAGTTTCCTGACGGATAGCTCGTGATTCAACTACGCTAATCCAGCTTTGAGCTTCTTCGGGTATTGATACCGAGTATTCAAGATTTGTTTCAAATTTAAGATCTACAGTGCCACCCTTGCTTTCGACTTCAACCGTTGAGCCATTTTTTACATTGAAACATGGTTCTTCACCCTTTTGAGAAATTTGNATTTTAGCTAATTGTTCTCCTTTTTTATCAATTAGATAAANAAAAGNNGAACGNGCATCAATANCATTTTCNCTTATTGATAACGTAACNGTTTCNTGNCGGANAGCNCGTGANTCAACNACNCNAATCCAGCTTTTNGCNTCTTCGGGAATTGANACNGANTATTCAANATTTGTTTCAAATTTAAGATCGACAGTGCCNCCNTTGCTTTCGACCTCAANTGTTGAGCCATTTTTTACATTGAAACAAGGNTNTTCNCCNTTTTGCGAAATNTGNATTTTAGCTAATTGNTCNCCNTTTTTATNANTTANNTAAACAANAGNNGAACGAGCNTCNATACCNTTTTCNCTTANTGATAACGNNANNGTTTCNTNNCGTGATAGCACGTGATTCAACAACGCTAATCCANTNTTTNGCNTCNTCGGGNATTNAAACAAAATAATCGGTATTTGTTTCGACATTNACATTAACCGTTCCGCCNNCAGCTTCAACGGTATAGGTCAATCCGCTTGTTACTTTAATAAAATCAAGTTCTTTGTCTTTTTTACTACACCCCGATAAAATAACGATAAATAGGGGTAGGAGTGAATAAATAAATTTTTTCATATAATGGTTTGATTGGTTTGTTTCGNTGTCTGATGATACCCTGAANTCAGACCGGCATTGAAACAAAAAACGTGGNTATCTTATCATTGCTCNTCCCACANTTAGAGGCTCTGGCAAAGCCCACCGAAGTAAGACGAGCAATGTGCAGAGCCCACGTATATATGCAACTATACCGAGGTTAGACGAACTTCTCAGCACGACTACCCGGATATAAATACATACCCATGAACATCTACCATTGCATCTATCTTGACTTCGGTTTTGAAACTGCCAGATTTCTAACTGTCAAGAACAGAAANGCNGATAAACGTTTTTTATGTTAAANCATCCCGCCCTCAAGCCCAGAGNGAGCTCTGCAGGCGTAAATGATATGCAAAGTTACNAAAAAATTCAATTAATTCATAATGCTTAATTCACAATTCACAATTCACAATGCATAATGCAGAATTCAAAATTGATTGATACCCAACGTTTTGTGGTTTGTTGTTTGTTGGGGACGCGAAGAATCGCATCCGTACGTTAGTGCGAATCTATTGTGGGGGACGCGAAGAATCGCGTCCGTACGAGGTGCGTGCGGTGTATTGCGTCCGTATGGGTTTAATTTGCGAAACAGTCATTTTCCCAATTTTGGACGTTGGTATCAATATAATTCATGATATTGTTGAATGACTGCTGGTTCNGGATGATGTTTTCGTGAAATCGTGATTGCCAAATCGGGTGTGGCTGTTGGTGCGGTTGTCGTAGGGACGCGATTTTTCGCGTCCGATCAATACATTGCGTCCGCGCTATCCGTGATACACCGGCCTTGAATGCTCCTATTATAGTTGCCAGTCTGCTATTATGATGAAAATCNGCTACGGCATCGNCATGTTGGGGNGGTTTCAAACATCCCATATTTGATTTGTTTGAATCGGACGCGAATCTGTTATGGGGGACGCGAAGAATCGCGTCCGTACGAGTCAGTGCGAAGAATCGCGTCNNTACTGATATAACCAAATGAATGTGGTTTGGCATGACAACATAATTCAATATTTCTACGTCTTGGTAATGTTGGGGAATACTTTTTATGTTATCTTCTACTATTTTACCCAGGTCGGACGCAATGAATTGGGCATGAACGATTCGCCCGAATGTATGACGTTTTTCATGGGCACAGATNGTGACGAAATAAACACCATTATTGTAATCGTGCCATTTGGCTCGGAATTGATGTCGGTCAGTCATTACAATCGCTCTTGCAATTTATAGGGATTTGCNTAAGGTTTTGGAGGTCGGTTGANAGNTGTTGTTTGAGTTGGTCGATTGAGTTGAATTTCATTTCGTCGCGGAGGCGATCGGTAAAATTGATGGTTATGGTTTTGTCGTAGAGGTTGCCGTCGAAACGGTCAATGTAGGCTTCGATTGAGATGGTTTGGTCTTGAGAATCGAAGGTGGGTCGAACGCCGATGTTAACCATTGTTTTGTAGGTCGTTCCGTCGATGTTGACCGTGCCGGCATAAACGCCTTTGGCGGGGATTATTTGTTGGGGAAATTCAGGGGCGAGGTTTGCTGTCGGAAAACCGATTGTATGACCAACGTTGCGACCATGTACCACTTTGCCTGTCAGCGAGAATTTGCGTCCGAGAAGTTTTGATGCAGATGCAACATCTCCGTCATTGATTAGGCGACGGATGACTGATGAGCTGACTTTGTTATTATTGTCGGTGTATTCGGGGGTCTGGATTATCTCAATACCGGCTTCTTTGCCGATTTTTTGGAAGTCTTCAAATTTCAGGCTACGGTCGTTGCCAAAGCTGTTGTTGAAGCCCATTGCCAAATGGGTGACACCAAAATTGTCGCGAAGTAATTTGATAAATTGTTGTGCTGAAAGATTTTGGAGTTCAGGTGTGAAATCGAGCATCACGATGTCGTCAATTCCATTGCTGAGAATGAGATCTAATTTTTGTTCGGGGGACGAAAGTAGTTTTGGCGCAGCCTCGGGACGAACTATTGATAGAGGGTGGTTGGTAAAGGTGATGACTTGAGTTGAAAGGTTGCGACGGGCTGCTTCCTGACTGATGAAGTCGAGAAGAAACCGGTGCCCGGCATGGACTCCGTCAAACATTCCAACTGTTGCCAATACTCCCATAATCAATTGTTTTGTATAAAACGTTTAATGACCGCTGAAAACTCTTCGCCCGGATTGATTACTTCGGCGTTGAAACCGAGTTTGCGGGCTGCTTCGACATTTTCCAGAGAGTCGTCGAGAAAGAGGGTTTCAGAGGGAACGATTCCCAGTTTTTTTACTGCGAAATCAAAGATTGCGGCATCGGGTTTGCACACTTTNGCCTCGAAAGATGTAACGGTGCCGTCAAAATAATGATTTAAATCGTGTCCGGCTTTTTTGAATTCATCGGCTATGCGTGAATCCCACATGATAGGATTGGTATTTGACAGCATATAGATGTTAAAGCCTTCTTGTTTAAGCTGTTCAAGGTCGGAAAGACGCTTTGCGGGAATNCCGGTCAAAAAGTTGCAGAATGCGTTGTCGATTTCGTTGTCAGTGATTTTGACATTGGCACCTTCGCGGATGGCATTTCGAAATTCAGACGGAGAAATCAGTCCTTCTTCAAGTTTGAGGAACGGCCCTTTTTGGGCATATTTGCCAAGGAGCTGGTCGGCGTTGGTGATACCGATTTTTTTTAATGATTCAACGGCGTTTAGGCGTTTGATATCCATGATGACTCCGCCCAAGTCAAAAAGCAGATTTTTTATCATAGTTTTCTCATTATTGTCAATCCGTCGCGAAGGGGGAGTATGACTGTTTCAAAGCGAGGGTCAGACGTAATCGAGTCATTGAAATTTTTTATGCCGGATGTTTGAGCGTCAACGGCTTCGGGGTCTAAAACTTTTCCGTCCCAAAGTGTATTATCGGCAAAAATATAGCCTCCGGTTTTGAGTTTTGGATATACGGCTTCGAGATATTCAGAGTATATACGTTTGTTTGCATCAATAAACACGAGGTCGTATTCGCCTGGCAAACCGGGGATTATGTTGAGTGCATCGCCTGTGTGCAGGGTGATTTTTTGAGCGTCGGGTGATTTATCAAACCATTCTTGGGCGACTTCGGCAATTTCATCGTCAATCTCTATGGTGTCGATGTGACCGTCTTGCTCCATGCCTTCGGCAAAACAGAGAGCCGAGTAGCCTGTAAATGTGCCGAGTTCGAGAACGAGTTTGGGCTTAATCATAGTTGTCAACATCTTTAGGATGCGTCCCTGAAGATGGCCCGAGCACATACGTCCATAAAGGTGTTGGGCGTTGGTGTGGCGGTTGAGTTGTTTGAGAAGCCGAGGCTCGGCAGAGATGTGGTCGAGTATGTAGTCGTCGATTTGCTGCTCCATCGTTTATTTGAGGAATGATTCAACCGCAAGTCGGTAGCTGTCAAGTCCAAAACCGGCAATGACGCCTCTGCAAAAGGGTGAAATCATCGAATGATGACGTATTTCTTCGCGTGAATGAACGTTGGAAATGTGGACTTCGACAACCGGAACGTTGATTGCGGCGATTGCGTCGGCGATAGCCAAAGAGGTGTGGGTATATGCTCCGGCATTGAGGATTATTCCGTCAAGGTCGCTGAAACCGACTTCATGCAGTTTGTCGATAATCTCGCCCTCGTGGTTGCTTTGAAAGTAGCTGAACGATACGGAATTATATTTTCGGTATAGTTTGTTAAGATAGGTGTCGATTGATTGGTCACCATAGATGCCCGGTTCGCGACGACCAACGAGGTTGAGGTTTGGTCCGTTTATAATCAGTAGATTCATGATTTCTCTATTTAATGTTTTACCTGAACGACCTGAGTCGGCGGAAGTTCGTTGTTACGGCGGTCAACGGCTTCGGTCAGTTCGCGGGCGGCATGTAGAAATGCTTGTGCGGTCACGCTGTCGCCGGTGGCAACAGGTGTGCCTTCATCTCCGCCTTGTCTGATTGACATCACGACGGGGATTTGTCCGAGAAGTTCGACTCCGAGTTCTTTAGCGAGTTTGACACCGCCGTCTTGACCGAAAATGTAGTATTTTTCATCGGGATGTTTTTCGGGGGTAAACCAAGCCATATTCTCGATGAGACCGAGAATAGGAACGTTGATATTTTTGTCGCGGAACATTGCGATTCCACGGCGTGCATCGGCAAGTGCAACTTCCTGAGGTGTAGAAACAACTACGGCTCCGGTCATCGCAAGTGTTTGAACCAAAGTTAGATGTATGTCGCTTGTGCCGGGAGGCATATCAATGAGAAAGTAGTCGAGTTCGCCCCAGTCGCCGTCGGTGATTAGCTGGGTCAAAGCTCGTGAAGCCATTCCACCACGCCATACCTGGGCTGAGTTACGGTCAACAAGAAAGCCAATTGAGAGCATCTTGACGCCATAGCGTTCGTGAGGTATGATGAGGTTTTTACCGTCAACTTCGTGGATATACAGCTGGGCATCTTCAACACCAAACATTTTGGGAACTGACGGACCGAAAATATCGGCATCGAGCAAGCCGACTTTGTAGCCGAGACGTGCTAATGCCACAGCAAGGTTTGATGAAACAGTCGATTTGCCTACGCCACCTTTGCCTGATGAAATACCGATGATGTTTTTGACACCTTTAAGCGGACGCTCGGGCTCGGGCTTGTTTTCGGGAGCACGAGTGATTACGTTAATATTGCCTTTGATGTCAACGTCCTCGCCAACATAGGTGAGGATAGCGGTCTCGGCAGCCTTAACGATAGATTTTATGAAGGGATCGGTCGGGCGTTCAAATATGAGAGAGAATGACACTTTGTTGCCTTCGATTCGGATATCGTCTTCAAGCATTCCGCTTTCAACAATATTTTTACCGGTGCCGGGATAGCGAACGGTTGAAAGGGCGTCGGTTATTTGTTTGGGATAGATGTGCTGTTTCATGATTTACATGATTTGGGTGTCACTTTGGGTGAACATAGATCGGGACATTGAAGCTCGCCGCGTGAAAAACTGCGATATGTATCGGGTTCTATTTCGACCGGCGGTTCTTCAAGCTCGGAGTTATGGGCGAGTGGGAATGCAATATATTTTATTGTCAAACCACGGCTGAGCCACTGTTGTTCATAAAATGTCTTTATACCGAGAATATCGTCAAACTGACCGGCGGGTGCGCCATAAAGGTTGTCGGTCAAATGTATTGTCGGGATATTGTTGTGTTCAGCCAAAAGTCGCGTATAGGTGTATAGAAACGGACTGTCGGTTTTGAGATGGACAATTCCGTTGTTGACCATAACTTTTTTGTAAAGGTCGAGAAAGCGCGTAGATGTCAAACGTTTACGCTCTTTTTTCATTTGAGGGTCGGGAAATGTAATCCAGATTTCAGAAACTTCTCCCGGCTCAAAAAAAGCCTGGAGAAGTTCGATATCTGTTCTGAGAAAGGCGGCATTAGTGATATTGTCGCGATTCATTTCCTTGGCTCCGGTCCACATTCGGGCACCCTTGATGTCAATGCCTATGAAGTTTTTGTCGGGGAAACGGCGAGCCATTCCAACAGTGTATTCGCCTTTGCCACAGCCGAGTTCGAGAACAATCGGGTTGTCGTTTTTGAATACGTCGGAATGCCATTTTCCTTTAATCGGGCATTTGCCATCGGTCAGGAGTGCAAACGGATATTGAAACACTCGGTCGAATGTTTCCATTTCGCTGAATTTCTTGAGCTTGTTTTTACCCATTGTGGACTCTTAGAGGTAATTGATTGACTGATTATTAAGAAATGAGGTCTTTACCGGTCATTTCTTTGGGTTGGGGAAGTCCCAAGATATGGAGAAGCGTCGGAGCAACATCGGCAAGAATACCGTTGGCAACCTTAGCGTCTTTGTTTTCAGTTACATAAACACATGGAACCGGGTTGAGCGAGTGGGCTGTGTTGGGCGAACCGTCGGCGTTGATAGCGTTGTCGGCATTACCGTGGTCAGCGATGATGATGACTTCGTAGTCGTTTTTCTTAGCAGCTTCAACGGTGTCCATCACACACTCGTCAATGGTCACGACAGCTTTTTCAATTGCTTTGTAAATACCGGTGTGACCGACCATATCGCCGTTGGCATAGTTTACGACGATAAAGTCATATTTTTTGGTGTTGATTGCTTCAACAAGTTTATCTTTAACCTCGTATGCGCTCATCTCGGGTTTGAGGTCGTAGGTTGCCACTTTGGGTGACGGAACAAGGATGCGTTCTTCACCTTCGTAGGGATTTTCACGACCACCGTTGAAGAAGAATGTTACGTGGGCATACTTCTCGGTTTCAGCGATATGAAGCTGTTTTTTGTTGAGAGAAGAAAGGTATTCTCCAAGAGTGTTTTCAACATTTTCTTTGTCAAAGAGGATGTGAACACCGGTGAATGAAGAATCGTAGGGGGTCATGCAGTAGTACTGGAGACCGGGGATTACTTTCATACCTTCTTCGGGCATATCGTGCTGAGTCAAGACAACGGTCAATTCTTTTGCACGGTCGTTGCGATAGTTGAAGAAAATAACAACGTCGTCGGGTTTGATTGTGCCGTCAACAGTTGAGTTGTTNATCGGTTTGATGAATTCGTCGGTGACATCGTTGTCATAGCTTTCTTGCATGGCTTTAACCATGTCGGTTGCTTGTTCGCCTTTGCCATCAACAAGAAGATCATATGCGACTTTAACACGATCCCAACGTTTGTCGCGGTCCATTGCATAAAAACGGCCGATGATTGAAGCNATTGTTCCGGCAGATGTTTTNCANTGCTCTGTCAATTGCTCGATGAAGCCTTTTCCGCTTCGTGGGTCGGTATCGCGACCGTCCATNAAGCAGTGGATATATACTTTTTCGAGCTCGTATTTTTTAGCAATGTCNCAGAGTGCGAAAAGATGATCGAGTGAAGAGTGTACGCCGCCGTCAGAAGTCAATCCCATGAAATGGATTGCTTTGCCTTTTTCTTTGGCGTATGAGAATGCGTTTTTGATTTCGGGATTTTCTAAGATTGAGCCGTCTTTAATCGACTTGTTGATTTTAACAAGGTCTTGATAAAGCACGCGTCCGGCTCCGATATTAAGGTGTCCAACTTCTGAGTTACCCATTTGTCCATCAGGCAGACCCACGTTTTCGCCACTTGCCTGAAGTTCAGAGTGGGGATAGGTTGCCAATAGGTAGTCCCAGTAGGGGGTTGGAGTTGAATAGATAGCATCACTTTCTGACCGGTTGCCTATGCCCCAGCCATCGAGAATCATTAATAGCGCTTTTTTAGCCATGATTGTATATTTACCTTAGTTAATTGATTTTTGTGAGTGCAAAGTTACAAAATTATTTGTATCTCTCAGCCAAAAATCGGTCAATATTGGTGATTAGAGGATTTATGTTCATAAAAACGTTGTATAAAATTTCGGTATGTTGTCAAATTTTGTGTACTTTTGCATCTCAATATTAATAATAGTAATTCATAAGCGGGCGACATCAAAAAATCGGTCGATGTTAAGTTTGCGATTAATTAAATATATTCTACTTGTTGTTGTCGTGTCGTTGTTGACAGGATGTAGCTCGACGCGTCATGTTCCTGACGGCAAGTATCTGCTTGATCGCACGACTATTACGATTGACGGCGATAAAGAGAATGTTAAATCAGACAATCTTGTCAACTATCTAAGGCAAACGCCAAACCACAAGATTCTCGGATTTGCAAAGCTGCAGTTGGCAACCTATAATCTTTCGGGGCGCGACTCGACAAAATGGTATAACCGCTGGGTCAGAAAACTGGGTCAGCCTCCTGTTATTTATGACGCTGAATTGACCGAGCAGTCGGTTCGACAGTTGCGACAGGCGTTGATCAATAAGGGATATAATGATGTTACAGTCGAGGCTGTGGCAACCCCTAAGACCGGTAAGAAAAAAATGAATGTCAATTACATTGTCTCGACCGGAAATCCTCATGTCATTTCTACGATTGATTATCAGATTGAAGATGATGCTTTAAAATCAATCATGATGGCTGACTCGGCTCTATTTACCATTCAGCAGGGTGATTTTTTTGACAGAAATGCGCTTGATGCCGAGCGAACTTTGATTACAGAACGGTTGCGTCAAAAGGGTTATTATGCGTTCACTAAAGATTATATTACGTTTATAGCCGATACGACCGAGAATTCAAAACAAGTTGAGCTGACGATGGTCGTGCGTCAACCTGTTGTTAAAAAGAATGAGGGTGGTACAGTCATAGACTCGATTGCCGAACATCAGCGTTATATGGTCAGAAAAGTGTACATTGTCACTGATTATGATGCGGCTCGTGTCGGAAATGATTTTAAAGCTTTGGCAGTGGATTCGGTTGAATATCACGGACTGACGATTCTTTATGGTAAAGATCATTACCTCAGACCTTCGATTCTTGAAGAAAAATGTTTTATCGAACCTGATAAGCTTTACAATTCGGCTCGTGTCGATCGTACATATGAGGCGTTGGGGCGTTTGTCAATTCTGAAATATATTAATATTACTCTTGTGCCGTCAGGAACGTTGGACGGTAAGCCGGCTCTTGATGCATATATATTGCTTTCGAGGGCAAAAAAACAGGGTATAACGTTTGAGCTTGAGGGTACGAATTCAGAAGGTGACCTCGGGTTTGGTATCGGATTGACCTATCTTCATCGTAATCTTTGGAAAGGCTCTGAAATGCTTACGACCAAATTCCGTACTTCATACGAAAGTATATCGGGCAATTTTGAGGGACTGATTAATAACCGATATACCGAATATGCTGCCGAGGTCGGTTTGACGTTCCCTAAATTTGAGGCACCGTTCCTTTCAAAACAGTTTAAACAGAAAATTTTGGCGTCAAGTGAGGTGGCGCTGTCTCTGAACTATCAGGAACGTCCTGAATACACGCGTGTGATTGCCGGAGCGGGTTGGAAATATAAATGGTCAAATCGCAGCAATACCGTTCGTCGAACATTTGATTTGATTGATATAAACTTTGTGTACCTGCCACGTTCAACAATCAACTTCATTGATGATATAGCACCTCAAAACCCGTTGTTGAGATATAGTTATGAGGACCACTTCATCATGAGGATGGGATATACCTACTATCGTACAAACCGTCGAATGGCATCGCCGACAATATCGACTTCGGTTAATCGACAGGCTCATATTTATTCGTTCCGTTGGGCGTCGGAGATTGCCGGTAACTTGCTATATGCGATTTCGTCGATTGACGGGGCTAAGCGTCATGATGGTGCCTATAAGATTTTTGGTATTCAGTTTGCCCAATATTTCAAGTCGGAGGCTGATTATAACTGGACCCGCAATTTTGATTCCCGCAATTCGATTGCCCTCCATGCCGGCGTTGGTGTTGGTGTGCCATACTGCAACTCAAGCATGATTCCGTTTGAGAAACGATTTTATGCCGGTGGTGCAAACGGCGTCAGGGGCTGGAATGTCAGAACCCTCGGTCCGGGTAGCTATGATGCGCGAAACTCGGTTGTTGACTTTATTAACCAGTGTGGCGACATAAGGTTTGACATGAGTTTTGAGTATCGAGCCAAACTTTTCTGGGTGTTTGAAGGAGCTCTGTTTGTCGATGCCGGAAATATTTGGACAATACGCAACTATGTTAACCAGCCGGGTGGCTTGTTCACCGGGTCGTTCTATAAAGAAATCGCGCTTGCCTACGGAGCCGGAATTCGTATGGATTTCACATATTTCCTTTTGCGACTTGACTTNGGNTTGAAAGCTCATAACCCGGCNCGNAATCAAGAACCGTGGCCAATTATTCATCCCAATTGGGGTCGTGATGCGACATTCCATTTTGCAGTGGGATATCCTTTCTAAAAAATATATTTAAAATGAAAAAGCTTGTCATATTTGACCTTGACGGAACGTTGCTCAACACAATAGATGATCTTGGTGAGGCAACGAACTATGCTCTGCGCATGACCGGCTTCCCGACTCATGCCATAACATCCTATCCCNATATGGTTGGAAACGGTATTACTCGTTTGATTGAACGCGCATTGCCCGATGAGGCTCGTGACGAGAACACGGTGGCACGGGTCCGTGAATTTTTTACCGACTATTATAATACGCACATGGCTGACAATACGGTGCCATACGATGGTATCAATCGGTTGTTGTCAGACTTGACCGACCGGGGCATAAAGGTCGCGGTTGCTTCGAATAAATATCAGGCGGCTGTCGAGATGCTTGTCCGTCATTATTTCAGNGATATNACATGGGCGGCTATCGAAGGGCAAAAGCCTGATGTTCCGGTTAAACCCGATCCGTCGATTGTATTTGAGATCTTGACAAAATGCCCTACGCCAAAAAGTGAAGTCCTTTATGTAGGCGATTCGGGTATCGACATCGAAACTGCACGTCGCGCGTGCGTTGCTTCATGTGGCGTTACGTGGGGCTTTCGACCGGTTCGAGAATTNAGAGAGGCNTATGCCGAGAATATCGTTGATCGTCCGGCTGAGATTCTTGAACTTGTTGAATGATTGTCCGGCGGTTTTGGTCATCTCGCCGATTTTTGTTTTCTTTGTAAAATAATTAAAAATGCTTTTATCATGGATAAACTTGCCAATATTGTTTCACGATTTGACATTGACGGNNANGTNGTNTCGGTTCAACCTCTCGGNAANGGTCTGATTAACGACACTTATAAGGTAGTTACGACAGCTAATGATGCACCATCTTATGTTTTGCAACGTATAAACCACTCGATATTTACTGATGTTGATCTCTTGCAAAATAATATTGAGGCGGTTACAAGTCACATAAGANGTAAACTCAAATCAGAAGGAGTCAAAGATGTCGATCGTCGTGTTTTGACATTTGTAAANCTGAAAAATAGTGATAAAACATACTATTTTGACGGCGAAAACTACTGGCGATTGTCGGTCTTTATTCAAGATGCGGTAACGTTTGAAGCGGTTACTGCCGACTCGGCTCGACAGGCGGGTGAGGCATTCGGTAATTTNCAGTCGATGNTTGCCGACCTTGACAAACCGTTGGGNGAAACTATTCCNGGATTCCATTCAATGGTTCTGAGACTGAATCAACTTGATGAAGCTGTCAAGCAAGACAAGGTCGGTCGTGTGGCTGAAGTTAAAGACCTNCTTGATTTTGTGAATGAACGACGCGACAGAATGACGTTTGCCGAACGCTTGAATAACGATGGTAAGCTTCAGAAAAGATTATGCCATTGCGACACGAAGGTCAANAACATGATGTTTGATAAATCTACCGGTGATTTCCTTCTCGTTATTGACCTTGATACGGTTATGCCGTCGTTTGTGTTCAGTGATTATGGCGATTTTCTAAGAACGGCAGCTTCGACGGCGGCTGAAGATGATCCCGATTTGTCAAAAGTTGAATTTAATAATGATATTTTCAGAGCGTTTACCGAGGGCTATCTCAAAGGCGCTGANTTCTTGACNGATGTTGAAATAGATCATCTTCCCGAGGGGGTGATGCTGTTCCCTTATATGCAGGGTGTCAGATTTTTGACCGATTATATCAACGGTGACACATATTATAAAATAAAATATCCCGAACATAACCTTGTTCGTACCCGCAATCAATTTAAACTGTTGACTTCGATAGAGGCAAATTTGCCNCAAATACGNAGNNTTGTTTCATCTTTAAAACATTGAAATGGCACGATCTGAATACGCTGAGAAAAATAGAGACTGGCTCCGTCAAAAGGCTNATGAGCCCGGTGTCGAAACATTAGATAAAGGAGTGCTTATCAAACGACTCAAAAAGGGGAGTGGGGCGGTGTCGCCAAATCGCAACAGTGTGNTTACAGTGCATTACGTCGGCAAGACCATAAATGGTAAGACATTTGATAGCAGCCGTGGNGGTACNCCNCCTGCATTTCGTTTGCGCGATCTCGTGCCGGGTTGGATTATTGCACTTCAAAAGATGACTGTTGGCGAGAAAGCAGAAATTTATATTCCTGCCGAGCAAGGGTATGGTCGTTTCAGTCAGCCGGGAATTCCCGGTGGCTCAACCCTCATCTTTGAAATCGAATTGATTGCCGTGAATTAAGAGTCTTAAATTGATTGTCTTACTGTTTCAATCTGATTACTCTAACTCCGAGGAGCGAGCGGTTGCGTTTCATGAATTCGTCAAAGGGTACGCTGGTGACTTCTACTTTTCCGTTAGAGCTTGATGCGTGCAGAAGGTATGGCTCGCCGTTTTTCTTGATTATGATTCCGAGGTGGGTTACGTCAAGGTTTCGCAGCGATGTCACTAATGCGACTACATCGCCCGATTGAAATGCGTCTTTTGTTTCCTTTTTCTTGAGATCTACAGTTTTAATGTAAGGAAATTGATGGCTGTAATAACCTAACTCAATTCCTTTCATCTTCTCATAATTTAATGAGTCGCTCAAAGCCGGATATTTATCGCGGTTTTCGGTCATGAACGACAGCGTTTTTGTGATGTAGTGGTGAAACGGGAATCGATTTGTAACCTCTTGCAGATTTCCACGGTGTGAGTTATCGACAATCCAGTCGCTGATGTAGTGAAGTCGAGATGGATATCCGTTCAGTTCGCCGTTTCGATATCTGATTCGTTCAAGATTGTAAACAAAATCGCGCCATGAAGTGCGACCTTCTTCGGCTGTAAAAGCAAGAGCGAGAACGGTTTCTACAAAGGTAGTGCAGTCAAGTTCGTCGATATTTACAGTGACAAGTTCGGTGTCGCCTTCGAGGGTGTGACCAACGTAAGGTGTTCCCTCAAAACTAAAAGCCATCGCTTTTACTTTTTCTCCGGGCGTCTTTATCTTTTGACATTCAATCAAAAGTTCGTTGATACGTGTTGTATCTTCGCTTTCGTTGTGAAATCTTACTTTTACCTGAGCTGAGCCGATAATTCCGGCTGCACCAATTAAAAATAATGCTGTAGAAAATATGGGACGAAATATGTTATACATTATTAATATATATTATAGTGCTAAATTACGGTGCTAAATTACACAATTTATATATAATCAGCAAATTTAAACGACAATTGGCTGTGTCGTTTTCGTTAAGTCTGTCTCCATTTGAAAATTTGGGATATGTAATAGTAGATATTCTTAAATTTTATTTCGCTATATGATAAACGGTTACGCTTGGGATGGTATTTTGTGATAAAAATAAATGTATAAAAATTTGGCAGATACAAATAAAGTGTGTAACTTTGCACTCGCTTTTCGGATAGAGGTCCGGATAACGGCAAAGTAAGAGAAACTNAAAAAGAAAAACGGNCTAAAATTTTGCCATGTCAAAAATAGTTTGTAACTTTGCAAAGTTTTCGACNAAAAACGAAAGCGACCCGAGAACATTGAAAGATTTACAATAGACAAGAGTAGTACAAGAGTCNCNTAAAAACTCGAGTCAATTNNTAAAACANATAAGTCAGGCGTCAGCCGGATTAAACGAAGATGGTTTTGTGAAAG
>JAAVCC010000003.1:0-66889 GCA_014802535.1 Bacteroides sp.
GAGCCGATCCTTGTTTTAGTGACTCCTACAGGATTCAAACCTGTAACCTTCTGATCCGTAGTCAGATGCTCTATTCAGTTGAGCTAAGGAGCCAAACTTTATTTGTTTGCGACTGCAAAGTTAATGACTTTTTTTTGCCTGACCAAATTTTTTTAAAGAATTGTGAGAAAAAAGAGAAAAAGAGCCGACTTAGAGATTTGTTAAGGATAAAATCGTGGTAAGTCAAAATAAATTGTGAACGGACTCGTTCACAATTTGTATGTTGCTGAATTTTACGGTATGTTGGGATAAGTTAAGTTAGTAGCCACTTGTAAGCTGCACATACATTTACAATTTGCCCCTCAATATCTAACTCTCGCTCTTCGTAGGCAGTGACAAGAGTTAGTTTGTCACATTTAAGCGATGTACCGGCTTTTACCAGGGCAGAAGTCTCTCGATTTAATGTTTTTTCAGATGATATATCATAGGAAACCTGAACTAATTCAACGACGGTTGCTCGATGACAAACCACAAAATCAACTTCGTAAGAATCTGTTTTGTGATAATATATGTCATAACCGGTTCCATATTTTCTACATAAAGCCAGATAAACTAAAGATTCAAGCCTCCATCCCAAATTATCTTTTGCAAAAGCATCCTTTCTTGCGTTCATAAGTGATACGTCAATGGGGTAACATTTCGCATTACGAATCCGCTCGCTACTTTTTGGAGAATATTTGCGTAACTGTTTCAGAAGATAAGCCTGATAGAGATATCCGACGTAATTCTCAACGGTTTTATCATTCTTGAAATTAAAAATCTTTTGCAATACCGTATATACAACTTCGCACGGAACATTATTCATAAGATGATTTGATAAAGCTTTAAAGGCATCTTTGTATCTTACCTTAAATCGTTGTACAATATCTCTTTCCAGAATATTTGAAACCAGTGTATCTACATATTCCTCAGCTATTTCTTCTCCACTGATTATTTCAGGAAAACCACCTATTTCCATATACCTGTCAAATGCTCTACGAAGTAAGGCATCAGTTTTTGTAGATAGATTCGTGGTCTCCACTTTTTCCATCTCGCAAAATTCACTAAACGAAAACGGGTATAGTTCGATTTCATTGTAGCGTCCGGTGAGATATGTTGAGAGTTCGCTACTAAGTAATTTTGCATTACTGCCGGTTATAATCACCTTTATCCCTTGTCTGAGCAATCTATTGACAAATAGGTGCCATCCTTCTATATTCTGTGCCTCGTCAAGAAATATGTGAGTGAAGTCTCCATAAATCTGATACAAACTTTTTAATACATCATTCAAGTCATCGGCAGACAAGCGAACCAGTCGCTCATCGTCGAAATTCACGTATGCAAATTTTACCTGAGCTCTATTTAGCGCATTAAAACACAATGTTGATTTTCCGCTACGGCGCACGCCGATAACCACTTGAGCCTTTTTGCTCTCAAGTTTTATCAGATCTTCCTCCTTGCGCTTGCAAAAGTTTTTGGAACGAAGTGTAACCAATTCCTCTTGTTGGTCTCGTAATATTTCGAGTAAAACTGATGTATCCATAAAGTCTTGTATTTATGGCACAAAGGTATGTAAACTTCGATAAATAGGCAAATTTTTATACTGTAAACTACGATAAAACGGCATTTTTGAGATATGTAAACTACGATAAAACGGGATTTTTGAGGGGTGTAAACTTCGATAAATCGGGAATTTTTGGTTTTTTAATAACAAATTTAATACTGACTGTCTCGTAAAACTATTATGACTTTTAGTCAGATTTTAGTTGAATAGGTAAAAAGGTGATGAATTTGTAGGATAGAATGGGGTAGTTTGATTTACTTTTTTGTAATTTTGTGGTCAATAATTATATACTTACGTTAAGTGTTTATTTCCTATATTTTCACCAATCGAAATGAATACAATCATGAAGAATTTATTATTGCTTTTCTTGCTACTTCCTGTTATAGCGAATGCGCAGACTACCGAAAAGGATTCTATAAGGGTAAAAGAACTTGGCGAAGTCGTTGTTGAAGCAAAAACACAACGAGTTATTGATCGCGGAGTCGCTTATACTCCAACTGCAAAGGTTAAGAAAACTGCTATTGATGCGACTCAGCTTTTAGACTTCATGAATATTCCCCAACTTGACGTTACGCCCGGAAGTATGTCGGTAAAGACTTACTCGGGGAAGGATGTTGCTATGTTTATTGATTATAAAGAAGCTACTGAAGAAGATTTGCAGGGGTTGCGCACTGAAGATGTTTTGCGAGTTGAAGTATTACAATATCCCGAAGATCCGAGGTTTAGAGGCAATGCAAATGTAGTTAATTTCATCATGAAAAAATATGAGTGGGGCGGATATACCAAACTGACCGCGAAAGGCAATACACTCAATTATGATAGAGGCGAAGGTGTTCTGTATTCTAAATTTGTAAAGGGTAATTGGACGATAGATGCTAATGTGAAAGGAGACATCACTCATATTGATAAATTACGAAGTTATAATGTGGAGACTTTCCGTAACATTAATGTGGGTGATCAATATTATGACGAAATAATCCGTACAACTCAATCGGGTGGCAACTACCTTAATCAAAGTAATACACAAACGGCGGCAATGCGATCAACTTATCAAACAAAAACTATGACGATAAATCACATGCTGTCTTATTATAGAACGGGAAATCCGCTTACAAGGAATTTGTCTCAGGTCGATTATTCTGAAGATATATTTCCGGTATCAACGTCTCTCTCTAAAGAATCAGGGCAGACAATCTCGCCATCGATAGTTGGCTACTACTATTTTTCTTTGCCAAAGGGTAATACTTTACTTGTAAATTGGCGCTTTACATACGGAAGTACCAGGCGAAACTCGTCATATCAGCTTGGAGAATTGACGCCGATTGTAAATAATAACAAGGAGGCATCCTATGCTCCAAACGCAATTGTTCAGTATTCTAAAAAGCTCTCTCATAATAATACTGTCAGGACTTCATTAATGAGTTATAATTCAATTTATCATACTAACTACGAGGGTTCGTTCAACGGGTTGCAGAAACTTCTATCTTCAGAGAATATGATGTTCCTCGAATATTTGCAAAACTGGAAGTGTGGTTTAAGTTTGTATTCGCGTGTCGGTGTTTCTTATGTGATTGGTCGTTTGAATGGGGAAAACACATTGGAACAGTGGAATCCTCGACTTGGCTTGCAATTACAATATAAAATTAACGATAAAAATTCTGCTTCAATAGAGGGTTGGTGGGGTAATAATCACCCGACGCCGTCTTCGTCAAACTCGGCAACTGTTCAAAGTAATGAGCTTTTATGGCTTCAAGGTAATCCCGATCTTCGCAATACAACTTTTACATCTGCCACTGCATCATACACTTATATTCCAACAAACAAGGTGAATTTGTCGGCGACAGCCGAGTATAATGGCTATTTGAATAAACCGGCATACGAATATTTTTCTTTAGACGGTTATGACGGGCTTATTCGCAGGGAAATTAACAGTGGTGATTTCTACGATTTTTCAGGATATATCTCTGCTACAGTGAAATTATTCCATAATTCTCTTTCGCTTCGTGGGTCGGGTCAGATTACCCATACCAGATGTACGGGCGTTGATGCTCAATCAATGAATGCTCTTTCGGCAAAGATTCAAGCTAATTATTATATCAAAAACTTTTCATTTGTTCTATTTTATCAGACGCCAAATAAAAGCATAAACGCTTTTGGTGATGGCATAAGAATCCATAACAAAAGTACCTATGGAGTTTTTGTTAACTATTCTGTCGGTGATTTCAAAGCCGGAATTCAATTCAGAAACTGGTTCAATAAATACCGGAATTACTCCGATTTTGATTCCGAACGTTTTTCGTCTCATGGGTGGATATGGAGTAGTCTCCGTGCGCAATCGTTAAATCTCACTCTGTCTTATACCGTGCCTTATGGCAAGAAGGTGAAACGAAATAATGAGATTGATTCTTCGTCAAGCAGCAGTAGTGCTATCCTGAAATAACAAAATATCCGGTCTTTATCGTCAATGGATTAGAATCTGAAATCATATTGTTTCGGACGGATATTTAGTTAAATAGATAAAAAGGTGATGAATTTGTGGGATAGAATGGGGTAGTTTGGCATAGTTTTTGTAATTTTGCTTTTTGAAAGTAAATAATAACATTAATAATATTCAGACAATGTCAATCGAAAACATATTAGCGCAGGCTGTTGCCAAGGCTGTAAAAGAACTTTACGGCATTGACGCAGCACCCGAATCAATTGTACCTCAGCAAACAAAAAAAGAGTTTGAAGGTAATTTAACCGTGGTCGTTTTCCCCTGGGTTAAAGAGGCTCGCAAGTCGCCCGAGGCTGTGGCAACCGAAATAGGAAACTGGCTTGTTGATAACGAACCGGCAGTTGATCGTTTCAATGTTGTCAAGGGCTTCCTTAACATTGTGATTGAGCCGCGTTTCTGGGATTCGGTATTGAAACACGTTGTTGATACTCCCGATTATGGAACGGTTGCGGTTACCGATAAGTCACCGCTTGTGATGGTTGAGTATTCATCGCCCAACACCAACAAGCCGTTGCACCTCGGTCACCTCCGTAATATTTTGCTCGGTTATTCGCTTTCTCAAATTTTGAAAGCGTGTGGCAACAAGGTTGTTAAGACCAATATTGTCAATGACCGCGGTATCCATATCTGCAAGTCGATGTTGGCTTGGCAAAAGTGGGGCGACGGCGCTACTCCTCAATCAGTTGGCAAGAAGGGTGACCACCTCATCGGCGACTTCTATGTTTTGTTTGACAAACACTATAAAGCCGAAGTGAAAGAGCTGATGGAGAAAGGATTGTCTCAGGAAGAAGCTGAGAAACAATCTCCCTTGATGCTCGAAGCCCGCGAGATGTTGCGCCGCTGGGAACAGAAAGACCCCGAGGTGCGCAAACTCTGGGAGATGATGAACACATGGGTTTATGACGGTTTTGATGAAACCTATAAACGTATGGGCGTTGACTTTGACAAGATCTATTATGAAAGCGATACCTATCTCGAAGGTAAAGACAAGGTGCTCGAAGGTCTTGAAAAAGGTATCATGTATCGTAAGGAGGATGGCTCGGTTTGGGCTGACCTGACAGCCGACGGTCTCGACCACAAACTTTTGCTGCGTAGCGACGGCACATCGGTTTATATGACTCAGGATATCGGAACGGCAAAATTGCGTTATCAAGACTATCCTATCGACAAGATGATCTATGTTGTCGGTAACGAGCAGAACTACCACTTTCAGGTGCTTTCGCTGCTGCTCGACAAACTCGGCTTCAAGTGGGGTAAAGACTTGGTTCACTTCTCATACGGTATGGTCGAACTCCCCGAGGGCAAGATGAAGAGTCGCGAGGGAACTGTCGTTGATGCCGATGACCTGATGGCTGAGATGGTTAACACCGCTCGCGAAGTTTCAAAGGAACTTGGCAAGCTCGACGGAATCGATGAGGCTGAGGCTGAAGCAATCTGCGAGACTGTCGGAATGGGAGCCTTGAAATATTTCTTACTTAAGGTCGATCCGGTTAAAAACATGACGTTTAATCCCAAAGAATCGATTGACTTTAACGGTAATACAGGTCCGTTCATTCAATATACCTACGCCCGAATCCGTTCGGTGCTCCGCAAGGCTGAGAAATCAGGCGTAAAGATTGGCAACTATATGACAGTTGAGCCAAACGAAAAAGAGATTGCTGTTATTCAGGAACTTGCCGATTTCCCCTCGGTAGTTCAGAAGGCAGGTCAAATCTATTCGCCGGCTCTCATCGCCAATTATGCATACGAGTTGGTGAAACTGTTCAACCAGTTCTATCATGACTATACAATTTTGGGAGAAGCCGACGAAGCTGTACGCTCGCTCCGCCTCGCAATTTGTCAGGCAGTCGCAGCAACAGTTAAAACAGCGATGGGGCTGCTCGGAATCAATGTCCCGGAGCGTATGTAATCAAGATAATTAACTAATAAAACAAATATTTATGCAAAACTTTAACAACAACTACAACCCGTATGGCGAATCGTCATATCAGGGCTATGGAGTTCAAGGTATTGAAAACAAGGTGTCGGCCGTTATGAAAACGGTTTACCTTAAAATGTTCTTTGCACTGCTTGTAACAGCCGCAGTTTCAGCCGGTATCGTTGTGATGGCTCCCCAAATCAGCGTATATATTGGAACTCATACCGGTGTTTATATTGTGGCTGCAATTATTGAGGTGGGTCTTGTAATAGCAATTTCGGGTGCAATCAACCGTATGTCATCGACCACTGCATCGTTGCTATTCTATCTTTTCGCGATTGTTAATGGGGTGACATTGTCGTTGATCGGACTTGTTTATAGTCCTGTTTCAATCCTCAAGACTTTTATAATCACAGCCGGAACATTTGGTGCAATGTCGATCTACGGATATTTCACCAATAAGAATCTTGCCAAGATGGGTTCAATCCTTATGATGGCATTATTCGGGTTGATTATCTGTATGATTGTCAATATTTTCTGGGCAAACTCAACTTTTGACTGGATTATTTCGGGTCTCGGTGTCCTCATCTTTGTCGGACTCACCGCATGGGATACTCAGCAAATCAAAAACATGGCACAGGCTATGCCTAACGCATCAGACGGTCGTCTCGCCACTCTCGGCGCATTGACCCTCTATCTCGACTTTGTCAACCTGTTCCTCTATCTCCTCCGCTTCTTTGGAAACAGAGATTAAAAGGGAAACAAACAGATAAAAATGCCGTGGTATTTGATACTGCGGCTTTTTTGTTTAACGGTGTAAGTAACTGCGGGTGAGAATAATTTAATATTTCCTTTAATTTTTCTAAGGGGGTGTGACATTTGTCACAAGTAGAGAGGATTTTATTGTCTATCTTTGCGACATAATTAATTTGTTAGACAATGAAACTGCTTAAATTACGATTGGTTATTCTATTTGGAGTTTTGTTCCCGACAAGTTTGTTCGCTCGTGATCAGCTTGTCGAGGGGAATGTTTACCTCTCGTCGGGGGAGGTTTTGGAGGCGCGTGACTCTATCCGTATATCTCTTCCGGTTAAGAAAAAGAAACTTAGGATTTTTGAGAATGCTTACACGGCACGTCAGAAAAAGAAGGAGGATATTATCCCGGCTACGGTTGATTCGATTGTCGTGTGGTCTTCTACGTCGGTCGAACGACATCACACACTCTGTTATATCGCTAAATATGGTTGGGCTTGGCAACTTGACAAAGGCAGTCATATCAATGTTTATTGTTTCTCGCCAAAAGGATATAGTGTTGCCGGGAACGGAGGTATGTGGTACAAAGTGAAAGGTATCATAATTGTTGAGAATGGCGACAAACTCTTAGTCTTTAAGAATCCGGGAAAGCGAGCTAATGGTAAATTCATAAAACAAGTAACATCGCTTGTTGCCGATGACCCGGTTCTTGTAGCGAGGTTAAACAAGGCTTATGGAGCCCGAGATAAAATCCTTAGAATGTTATCACTTTATTTACCAATACTTTAGTTATGAAAATTAGGTCAATTATTTTAGCGACATTTTTTGTCGCAATAGCGTTGCCATGCATGGCAAAAAAAGAGAAAAAAGTCGAGAACGCACAAAACGATAAAGAAGATGTCCATGTCGAGGTCATCCTTTTCTCGGGAGATACAATCAACGGCTATCTCAGAAGCGATCTTAAAACAGGATTAAAGAATATGTTTTCTAAATCGGGAACAATTAATCAGTATATCAATGTCGGAGAACAGCCCAAAGGTGGCGAGACTCGCCGTTTAAGCGCATCTGAAGTTAAAGAATATCGTTTCCTTGAACCTACCGAGGCTTACCCCGAGGGTGCCAGAACTATATCGGAACGTATCAATTCACCGAACCCATTCAAACCTCATGCCTCGGTTCGCGGCTTTGCATACGTCAAAGATACCCGTGAGTGTGGTTCGATTTTGTGGTGGCGTGTTTGGAAGTCATACGGCGGTCGAAATACTCAATATCGCCTTGTTACGGCTGTCGGTGTTAAACTGAAAGGCGCAAAAGCGGCATACCCGCTTATGGTAGATGGTTTGGTAGGAATGTGGGGTATAATGGACTATCTGAAAAAGAAATATCCTGAGCTACATCAGTATGTTAATGATTATTATTATAAAGGTAAAGATAGCAAAGCCCATCGCAAGGAATTGCTTGATAACCCGTCAACATTCCTGGTGCTTTATGAGGATTTCTTAAAGACTCATGAGCCTCTCGCTGATCCCGATGAGGAGCTTGAGCCTAAAAGTAAGGAGAAAGAACTAAAATGAAAAAATGCCGCAGTCTTCAATGACCGCGGCTTTTTTTGTATGGCATTATTATGATAGCGTGATGAACTGGGAGACGGTGATAATGAAGATGAGGTCGTCGTGAGATTTGAGCCCGAGGCGTGTTCGGAGCAGGTCGAGCATACGGGCTTTTCGTTTCTTGATTCCGATTTCTGATAATCCGAGAAGCTTTGCTATCTCGGTGTTTTTTAATCCTTGTTCAAAACTGAGTGTGAAAATTTCACGATAGTGAGGTGGTAGTGTGTCTATTGCGGCATAAAGGGTGTCAAATGTTTCTTGAGAGATCAGATCGACAGATATGTCATGGTCAATAAGGTTGTCTTGTCCTTGTTGAATGAACTTTAGTTGAGAGTTGAGTTTTCGAAGGGCGTCAACCGCACGATTTCTAATGACGGTTAAAAGATAGTTGCGCCATTTGTTTGAAGATTCAAAAGCGTGACGGTTTATGTATGAGTCGAGTATGGCATCTTGCACGCAGTCCTCTGCCATGTATGCCAGTTCAGAACCGAGTATGTTTGACGCAAAGAGAATCAATCCGGAATATAAATAGGTGTATAAACCTGTCATATTCCCGGCTTTGAAATCGTCGAATATAGAGTTGTAGTCAATCATACACAAGCATAGTTCGGGCGCAAAATTAGGTAATTTTGTTGAGTTTTCAATTTTTTTTGAAAAATATTGAAAAAATAGGTATACTTTTTTAAATCAATTCCGATTAATAAACAAATGAAATAAAAATATGGATCGTATAAGCGAATTGTTATACAAAAAAATCATAGGTGAAATTGATTCATCAGAGCTTGCCGAACTTGAACGCTGGGCAACGACTGATTCGAGCCGTCGTCTGTTAGATTCCACAACTGATTATGAAAAGATGAGGGAAGTATGGCTTAGACGCGGAATGGTGGACAGTCGGCGTGCCTTAGAGGATATGAACCGTCGTGTGGCAAAAATCAATCGTCCGCGCCGATATAGAAGATTGGCGATTGCGGCTTCGTTTCTTATCGGTATTGTAGGCTTGACTTTGTTATATAGAAATCTGAACGGTGGTGATTTGATTTTGGACGAGCCGTCGGTTGTGGTCGCAGAACTCGATGACATAAAACCGGGTCAAGTTAAAGCTACATTGACATCGTCAACCGGTGAGACTGTTTTCTTGGCGTCTAATGAAGTCGGACAGCCGATTGATCAGGCACAACATAAATTACAGACAGAAAAAAATATTGAGGAGTTAAATCTTGACGTGCCACGTGGAGGAGAGTATATGATTGTACTTGAAGATTCCACAAAAGTTTGGCTAAACTCTCAGTCTCAGTTACGCTATCCGTCAACTTTTGCTGAAAATGAACGACGTGTCGGTGTTACCGGCGAGGTTTATTTCGAGGTGAAAAAAGATGAAAACCGACCGTTTTATGTCGAGACCGAGGGCCAGGTTATCAGGGTGTATGGCACTGAATTTAATGTTAAGGCCTATGAAGATGAAGGGACTATATATACAACTCTTGAAAACGGGTCAATATCGTTGAGACGAAAGGGTATAAATGACGGAGAACTTTATCTTGCTCCGGGTCATCAAGCCCGATTAAACCTGAATGAAAGCAAAATAGATATGCTGGTTGTTGACACGGAGGCAATCACCGGGTGGCGTCATGGTCGATTTGTTTTTGAAGAACAGCGACTTGAAGATATAATGCGCGACCTTAGCCGATGGTATGATTTTGACTATCGCTTTGATGCTCCTGAATTAAAAGATGTGGTTTTTAAAGGAAGTATTCCGCGATATGGCGATTTCACGACTGCTCTTGCAATCATAGAGACAAGTGGAAATATAAGTTTTACCTTGGATGAAGGCATGGTCGTTATTGATAAGCAAATATAAAAACTATATAAACCAATCATTTTAACATTTAATTGATGAGAAGGAAAATTCTGCTACTGATTGTGGCTGTCATCGCGATTTTGCCGTTACAGGTATTCGGTCGTGATTACAGCGTGACGTTTGCCAATACAAATGTCGAGACAGCACTCAAGACACTCAGACGAGTGACCGGGTATGATTTTGTCTATCAAAAAGATTTGATTAAAGACAATTCGTTGAAAATTAATGGAGATTTCAAAGATCAATCTCTCGAAACAATTCTTGAAGATGTTGTTTCGGCTCAAATGGGATTGTCTTATAAGGTAATGGATAAAACCATTGTGCTACAAGAAGTTCCTGTGGCAAAGTCGAGCAAAGCGACTGTCAAGGGTGTGGTAGTAGATGAAAGCGGTGAGCCTCTTGCCGGAGCATCAGTATTGATGTCGGGTTCATCAGAGGGTGTCGCAACAGATATAGATGGTAATTTCACACTGACCGATGTTCCCACAAAAGGTTCATTTAAAGTGTCATATATCGGTTATCAGCCGTTGGAGGTAAGAATTGCCGGACGACGTAATTTTAGAGTTGTGCTTCAGCCCGACCTTCAAAAACTTGAAGAAGTCGTTGTTGTCGGATATGGTACAACCAATGTTAAAGACTTGACCGGTTCGGTAGCGTCGGTTGGTGAACGTACACTCGGACAACTCAACGTGCCCAATGCCTCTCAGATGCTTCAAAACGTGGCTGCCGGTGTTCAGGTTTCATCGGGAACAGGCGTGCCGGGTGAAACGGTTAGAGTCAGAGTTCGTGGTGCAACATCTTTAACCGGTAGCAATGAGCCATTGTTTGTAATTGATGGTGTTCCGGTAGAGGGTTCGGATGCGCTCAATAATATACCACCGAGCGACATCAAATCGTTGGATGTTTTGAAAGATGCTTCGGCAGCGGCAATTTATGGTTCGCGTGCTGCTAACGGTGTAGTTCTTGTAACCACAAAAAGCGGTGAACATGACCAAAAGGCGTCTGTTTCGTTTAACTATAACGTGACGACCGACCATCAAATCAATAATTTCAGAATACTCTATGGCGACGAGTGGCGAGAAACGATTAAACGACTCGCTCTTGAAACACAAGTGTTTGACCCGTCAAACAGCTATTGTAAGCAAATTCTTGAAGAAAACTCAAGATATCTTGGCGACGCCAATACAAATTGGTTTAATCTTGTAAAGCAGACTGCTATCCGTCATAATGCCAATCTTAGTGTCAGCGGTGGTGGTAAAAACACCAAATACCTTATGTCGTTGTCGCTTATGGATCAAAAAGGTATGGTGATCGGTGACCGTCTGAAACGTTACAGTGCTCACATGGTTTCAGAAGCCTCGATATTGCCTATTCTACGTTTTGGTATGAATGCCAATGCGACATATTCAGACTCTCACAGTGCAAACACATCGTTGTTTTCGGCACAAGGTACACGTCCTGACCTTTCACCTTATAACGACGACGGTTCTTTTGACTTGTCAATGAGTACAAATCCGGTTGCAGAACTTGAAAAACGTAATAATAACGAACTGTTCACTATCACCGGAACAGTTTATGGCGAGGTGGATATTATCAAGGGTTTGAGATTCCGTACAAGTTTGTCGGGTACGCTCGGATATACAGATTCAGATTATTTTAACCCTTCATATATCACTACAAGAAAAGAGGCTACCGGTGGTGAGTCGCATTACCGTCGCAGCAAAACACTATGGGATAACACCCTGAATTATAATGCTAAGTTCGGAATTCATGCGATTGACGCTATGGCAGGTGTGTCGTGGGAAAAATATATTTCTAAAACACAGTCGATATCGGGCAAAACTTATCCTGACGATGAGATTTTCACCAATATCGGAAGTGCGGCAACCGTGTCAAACTGGAACAGTTCATATTCATCAAACGGTTTGTTCTCGTCGTTTGCACGTTTGAACTATCGTTTGTATGACAGATATTTGCTGACCTTTACCTGTCGTTATGACGGATCGTCAATGTTTGGTGCAAACAACCGATATGGTTTCTTCCCTTCGGGTGCGATTGCATGGCGCATCAATAATGAATCATTCATGAGAGATTTTACATTTGTCGATGATTTGAAGTTGCGTTTCAGTGCCGGTCGCACCGGTGTTCAGAACCTCGGAACTTATGCCAACCGTGATATTTACAAATCGGGAAGCTATAATGGAGCGAATACAATTTATCACTCACAAGTCGGCAACCGTGATATCCGTTGGGAAAAATCAACCCAATATGACCTTGGTCTTGACTTTGCGTTCTTGAATAGCCGACTTCGCGGATCGCTCTCGGGTTATTGGAAATATACCGACGACTTGATCTGGTCGTTCTCATTCCCTCCGAGTGCAACATCAGGCTCGATGCCGCGTAACATCGGATCGGTTCGCAATGCCGGTATTGAATTAACAGCAACCGGAAATATCATCACCGGTCGCGACTGGGATTTTGATCTCACGCTCAACTTGTCACATAACCGTAATAAGGTGACAAAACTTGTTGAGGAGGGACGTGTCCAAGCTGCACTTGACGCGATTGTTCACGGTTCAGGAAATCAGGTGCTTGCTCAAGGTTATCCGATGGGAGCATTCTTTGGTTGGGAACATAACGGAATCATTCAAAGTCAGGAACGTATTGACGAATTGAACAGATATGCCGAAGAAAAAGGACAGCGTTACTATGACGGTAACACGCTGAAACCCGGTAATGTGGAATATGTCGATCTTAATGGTGACGGTATTATCAACAATGATGACCGAACAATTATAGGTAGCCCCGAGCCGGCTGTTTTTGGAGGTCTTATCTCAAATGTACGTTATAAAGATTTCCACTTGTTCTTGAATTTCGGTTATCAGATTGGAGGAAAGAAAATTTATAGCAAGGCACTTCAGAACGTTCCCGGTCAGCTTTGCGGTTTGATTGAATATGGATTGTCAGATCGTTGGAGCGACAGCAACCGTGACGGAAAATTGCCGGCACTTTATATCGGCGAAGGTGTTCCGCGTATGTCAGACTATCAGTTGTTTGATGCCTCGTTCTTCCGCCTTCAGGAAGTCAGATTGACTTATACAATTCCGATGGGAAAATATTTCAGAGGAAACGTATTTGTGGCGGCAACCAACCTCTTTACAATAACTTCTTATCCGGGAACTGATGCTGCAACCGTAAACTCGGGTAACTATGGTGGAAACTATGACACCAGTGCTTATCCCGGTATCCGCTCATTCTCGGCAGGCTTACAAATCAGTCTCTAATCCTTTAAAAGAAAAAACAAATGAAAAAGATATTGACAATGGCGTTGTTGTCGCTTTCGCTTGTGTCGTGCGACCTTACAAACGTAGTTGATCTACCTCCAAAATATCAGGCCGACCTTGATGGCGCCATAACCACTCCGGCTGCAGTAGAGCTTGCTCTAAATGGTGTTTATCAGCAGCTGCCGGGCGATGTTTCAAATGTGATTTATCCAACTGTCAGTGGCTCGTTCAAATCCGGAGCGATGACTCGTCCGAAGAAATTTACGATGGGTAATGCGGTATATTATACCGAACGCTATTTGCCGTTGCTTAACTATTCTGATGCAACGGAATGGACTTCTGATTATGCGATGATCAAAAATGCAAATTTCCTTGAAATAGCAGTTAATCGTATGAGTGACGGTGATTTTTCGGGAAACCGTCGTCAGGAGGTGCTTGGCGAAATCGCTTATCTTAGAGCGTTTGCCTATTTTAGAATTTTGAATCATTTCTGTGAGTTCTGGAATGAAAACAGTGAATATGGTGTTGTATTCCGTAATGAACCACCGTCGGTCAGCAATGCTCCGATGACACGCAGTTTGGTCAAAGATTCGTATGAATATATTTTGAATGAAATCGAGACGGCTATTGAAAAAGCTCCGGCATATTCAAAAATTTCACAAGCCAACAAACAGGCTGCCAAAGCTCTTAAAGCTAAAGTTTTGTTCTTTGCACAGAGATATGCCGAGGCAATCAATGCGGTAGATGATGCTATCGACACAAACAGTCAGCTCCCCGACCCGAGTTATGGCAATATTTTTGACAATTTTAATTCGACCAAAGAGATATACTTTGCAAGAGTTTTTGATGCAAACGATGCGGGACGTTCGATGAGATCTTCGGCGTTTGGTAATAGCCCGAATAAAAATCAGGGCTTCTGGGGTCCATCTGAAAACTTTATCGAGTTTGTTGGTGACGATCCTCGTACATCGGCAATTTATCGCAATGTTGACAGTCTGTCAATCAACCGCAACGCTGAAATTCTCTATGATTATAAGACAGTCCGTAAAGTTTGGAATCCTGCCGACAATATGCCGGTGATTTACAGCCGTGCCGCAGAACTTTATCTCATCAAGGCAGAGTCGTTGTATAGAACAGGTGCATCTATATCAGAGTGCTACAAACCAATCGAGCAGATTCGTAACCGTGCCGGAGCTGTTGTTCAACTACCGGCTACCCGACAGGAACTCGAGGATGCGATATTCAGCGAATGGATGATTGAAATGTCATTTGAAAACTGGCATGAATGGTTTGCAATGATTCGTTTTGCAGGATATGAAAATCCTGATTTCAGCCGCTTGCTGGCAATGAATGCCGACCTGAAAGATGCTTATGACACTGAATATGAAGCGTCAGAAGCTCAAGGTCAGAAATATTATCAGCGTATCATCGACCGTCGAATTGATGCAATTCCTTCGGCCGAGATAAGCGCCAACCTGCTGTGTAAACAAAATCCCGGATATAACTAATTAAATCAATATCAAATGAAAAAGATTATATTTTCTATTCTTGGTCTGGTATGTTTCAATTTTGCATTCAGTGCCGACCGTGGAATCAATTTCCGTCACGATCTGAAGTGGAACGAAGCTTTGGAATTGGCAAAAGCTGAAAACAAGCTTGTTTTTGTGGATTTCTACACTCAATGGTGTGGTCCCTGTTTCAATATGGCTCAAAAGGTGTTTACACTCCCTGATGTAGGCTCATTTTATAACAGCAATTTCATCAGTATGAAAATTGATTGTGAGGAGCCTGAAGAGGGTGTTGCCCTTGCAAAAAAATATGGTGTGAGATCATATCCTACTTATGGATTTATTGATCCCGCAAGCGGAGAGATGGTACATCGCAGTAGCAGCCGACAGGAACCGGAGGTGTTTATCCAAACAGGGGAGTCGGCTCTTGATCCCGATTTGCGTTCGTTTGTTTTGGAGAAGAAATATGAAGACGGCGATCGCTCGATTGAATTGCTTACTAATCTGATTAATTATAAAGCATCAATCTATAAGCGTGATGAGGTGAGCAAGCTTTTTGACGAACTGATGTCAAATGGAATGAAGTTAACCGATCCGGCAATATGGACTGTATTTGACAATCATATTAAAGGAATCACGCCCTATTTGAAATCGGTATCAGATAATTATGCAGAATTCTGCACTGTGCTCGGTAAGGAAAATGTTGACGCGAAACTGGCAAAAGAAACTCAGTATGGCGACCCTGAAGAAATTGCCGCACTGTGTGATTTTGACGGCAAGCAGTTCAACTTGAAAATGATTGATATCAATTCGCTTGTTCGGGAAAAGAAATATGATGAAGCAGCTGAGCTTATCGACAACCTGATTGCCGACCCCGCAACCGACCGCCAGGAGTTGATTAACCGTTTGAAGTTTATCGCACGAGTTTCATATAACTCAGACAATATGCCCGACAGCTGGTTTGAAAAATGTGTAGGTTATCTCCGTTTTATAGCCTATAATAATGACAATCGTGATGATGCATACGTTCATCAGGAGTATGCAGATGCGCTTGAGCGACTTATTGCGCGTAAATATCCCGACAGTAAACTGTTGCCTACGCCAACTGTGGGTAAAACAGTTTATAATATGAGACCTGATGCGCTGAAACAAAAGCCAAAGAAATAAGAACTATTATTCATACTAAATACAATTACACTAAAACAGTAAGGCAATAAATGTAAATTGGTACTATTATTGAGAAAAAGAGTGGGAGAGTGTCCGTGAAGGATACTCTCCCACTTTATTAAGCAAAAAAAGCCGCGGTCATTGAAGACCGCGGCTTTTTTATTTAGATGAGGGTGAGGTTATCGGTTAGGAATGTCAACCGGGGGTTGAGGAGTCTGGTCGATGAGGTTCTTGGTGAAGAAGTCGAGCATACGCCAGTAGAAATATTCGTTCATGTTGCCAAATCCGTGACGCTGGGTCGGGAGCATGAGCAGGTCAAAGCGTTTGTTGGCATGGATAAGTGCATTGACAACGCGCTGAGTGTTACCGGGGTGAACATTGTTGTCGATTTCACCGTGAACGAGCATAAGGCGTCCCTTAAGATTTTTGGCAATCTCGGGGTTGGTTTTGATCGAATATACAAATGTTGTGTCACCGTTTTCTGATACTTTTTCCTTCACGCCGTGGTGAGTTTCGCTCCACCAACGGTTGTAGATGTTGTTATCGTGGTTTCCGGCACAAGATACGGCAGCTTTGAAGAAGTCAGGATAGACAAGCATGGCGGCTGTTGACATGAAGCCACCGCCTGAGTGACCTTGAATTCCGACACGGTTGATGTCGATGTATTTGTGACGTGCGGCGAGTTGCTCGATCGCTGCTTTTTGGTCAGCCAAACCATAGTCGCGGAGGTTGCCGTAACCATAGTTGTGATACCATTTTGAACGGTCGGGGTGTCCGCCGCGGTTACCAACCGAGATGACGATAAATCCTCCCTGAGCGAGACGGTCGGTGCGGGGCGACATGCGTGTGAAGGGATAATAAGTTCCTTCAACCTGAGGACCGGGATAAACATAGTCGATAATCGGATATGATTTTTCGGGGTCAAAGTCAAATGGTTTATACATCACACCCCAGAGGTCGGTGACGCCGTCGGCAGCTTTGACAGTGAAGACTTCGGGGAACTTGTAGCCGTTGGCGAGAAGTTGTGTGAAGTCGGCACGTTCAAGGTTCATGATTTTGTTTCCGTTGATGTCAAAGAGGGCAGTTTCGGGAACAGTGTCAACACGAGAGTAGTTGTCAACAAAGTAGCGTGCGTTGTCATCTACAACGGGAGCGTGGAAATATTCGCCGGTGTCGAGGCGTTTGATTGGTCCGCCGTCAAGGCTGACTGAATAGAGGTGCTGATAATAGGGGTGGGTATCTTTGTCTTTACCCATTCCGGTGAAGATTACACGGCGGGCGGGCTCGTCAACTTTGAGTATCTGATGAACGTGCCACGGACCGTCGGTGAGTCGGCGTTTGAGGTTGCCTTTGTCGTCGTATAGATAAAGGTGAGCCCATCCGTCGCGTTCGCTCCATTGAACAATTTCTTTACCGTTGTTTATGGCGGCGAGGGGGCGTTCATTCTGGTATGTGTTCAAACGTTCTTCAATAATCGGAACGATTGTATCTTGACCGACTGTGTAGGTGCAGACGTCGATGCGGTGAAGGTCACGGCTTGAACGGGTGAGGAAGAATCGGTTTTCATCGCCGAGCCAAATGTCGGGAACGTCGTATTGATCGCGCTGTTTTTGAAGGCGGGGACGACGGGCAACGTTAAGAGTCTGGTCTTTGAAACGATGTGTGTCGATTTCTTTGCGCGAGCGGTCTTCAATATTGAAGAGATAGAGATGTTCTTGGGGGATGTTTTCTTCACCCGGCATCTCATATTTGTATGTTTCAAGAGTTGGACGAGGTTCGGCAATCGCGTTGATTACCCAAAGTTCGGCAACTTTGCGGCTGTCTTCGATGTTTGAGACGAAGTGGCGAGAGTCGGGCGACCATAGGATGTGGGCACTGCGACGATCGCCATTGTCAAGAGTGTCGGTGTTGAGCCATGAGTAGGGTACACCATATCCGAAGTCGCGCACACCGTCGGTCGTGAGTTGTATTTCGGTGATGGTTGAGTCTTTTTCGTCTTTTTTGAGTTTGGCATAGTCTTCGCCGCTCATCATCCAAAGGTTGAAGTCTTTGGCATAGACAATATGTTTGCCGTCGGGCGAAACCGAAGCCCATTTAAGTTCTTTAGTTTCTTTTTCTTTATCTTTGAGATGGGTCAGCTGACCGTTGCGAGAGTCGTAAGAGAAGTAGAAAACCTCTTTTTGGGGTTTTTTGCTTTTTTTGTCAGCTTTTTTATCATCCTTTTTAGGAGCTGCATCTTGAGATGATGTTACCTCAAAAGTGTAGGTATAGCCGTCGGGTTGCACTTCAAGATTTTTGATTGGCAACTGAGCGGCAATATACGGGTCTTTGACAATATATGTCAAGTCGGCTGCCATCTTGTCGTGGTCAAACATGGGTGATTTGCGACGTGTGACCGGATCTACGACATACCATCGGTTGCCTTCACCGGTTTTGTAGCTGTACCAAAATTTGTCGCCTGTCGGGAACCAATGGGGATCTACTGTGGTAGAAAACAGCATGTTTGAAAGCTTTGGCGCAGTGAAACGCTCGGGAAGCTCATAGGGATTGGAATTTTTGGCGGTGCCGTTATTGTTGTCAACGGTGGCAGCGTTGAGAGCAAATCCACCGATAGCAAGCAATAAGGTTGCCGGGAGTAGAATACTTTTTTTCATTATAAATGTGATGTTGATTGGTAACATGGTATAATTGATGCCACAAAGTTAATATTTTATCCTGAATTTTTCAAGAAGAATCTTGAAATTATCCTGCGCTGTAAGGCAGGTATCCATCAGATAACCTTTTATCATGGGCCAGTTTCGTAGTCCGTTATAATAGAACAATTTGAGATTGTCGTCGATTANAAACGGAACATAACCAAAACGGAGACATTCGCGAAACATTATCAATCGNCCAACTCGACCGTTCCCGTCTTGNAAGGGATGGATNGCCTCNAANCGTTGATGAAANTCAATGATNTCTTCAAATGNNGTNTTTTTCTTTGNGTTATATTCTNTCAATAATGCTTTGATTTCANNACTGTACNTTTTCNGGNTCAACNGTGTCATTNCCTCCNACTTCGTTAGGNANTTTTTTNTANTNNCCNACGTTAAACCACTCCTTTNGTTCATCAGATGTTCCGGATTTAAGCAANAAGTGAAGATNCTTTATGNAGGCTTCTGTTAGCTTGNCGTCNGTTTTNTCGATGATNTAGTCNATTGCNCGGAAGTGATTGGTTGTTTCGATTATATCATCAANGTTTACAGCATCGTTGGTAACTCCAATAGTGTTTGTCTCAAAAATATAGCGTGTTTGGTCGTGAGTCAAACGACTGCCCTCTATATGGTTTGAGTTATATGTCAGGTCGATTTGAACACGATGATAAATTCCACCTTTAAGTTTGGNTGCCTTTTGTTCTNTCAAAGCGGTAAGCAGTGGAGAGATCTTAGCAGTCTTCTTTCTTCCGGGCAGTTCGGCATCAGCGGGGATATTCCAAGTCTTCCCGGTTAAATATGCTCCGTCAATTTTACCTTTAGCACAGTAGTTACGGGCGGTTCGTTCTGAAATGTCGTGCCTCTCAGCCCATTCTTTTACAGAAATATAATTCATCTATCGGCAAGAAATTTGTATTAAATNATGCGCAAATATAGCAAAACTTGCCGATATCGGCAAGTTTTGAGCCANAATCACATTTTAAGTGGATAAATTGTGAGAGGGGAGTGGTTGAAGTGGTGATTTTGATTGAAAAAAGTATAATAAATAAATTAATGTGAAACTTTTTGGACGATATGCGAGTCTAATTAAAAAGGAAATTGTACTTTTGTATTAAATAATAATTTCATAATCACTGATTTAATAAACCAAGATGAGACGAGTTATCAAGCTTTTAATGACTCTTGCGGTTGTCATGACAGCTAATTTGGCTGTTTGGGCGCAAGCGAACCAGATGACCGCACAGCTGCCGGTTGACAAAGATGTACGTATCGGCAAGCTTCCAAACGGATTGACCTATTACATTCGTCATAACGAAAAACCTAAAGGACAAGCCGATTTTTATATCGCACAAAAAGTAGGTGCGATTGTCGAGGATGANAACCAACGTGGTTTGGCTCACTTCCTTGAACACATGTGCTTTAACGGCACAACAAATTTCCCCGGCAATTCAATGATTAGCTGGCTCGAAAAACAAGGCGTTAAATTTGGCGAAAACCTTAATGCCTATACGGCTGTTGACCAGACAGTTTATTTTATGTCTAACGTGCCGGTGGCAAANCAATCGGTTCAAGACACTGTTCTTCTNGTGCTTCACGACTGGGCAAACGACCTGNTNCTTGACCCCGCTGAGATTGACAAAGAGCGTGGAGTTATCCANGAAGAATGGCGTCGCTCGATGGTTGGNCAGATGCGNATCATNGAAAACCTNTTGCCGGTGATNTATCCTGATAGCCGTTATGGCTACCGTTTNCCGATCGGNATAATGGAAGTTGTTGACAACTTCGCTCCCGAGACTCTTCGAGCCTACTATGAAAAATGGTATCGTCCCGACCTTCAGGGTATCATGGTTGTAGGAGATATCGATGTGGATTACATCGAAGGTAAAATCAAAGAGATGTTCTCGTCGATTGAAATGCCCGAAAATCCTGCACCGCGTATCTATTACCCCGTTGCTGACAATGAAGGAACAATCTATGCGATCGGTCGCGACAAGGAGCAGAAAAACGGCATTGCAAGCCTTATGTTTAAAACCGATGTTNTGCCCGATTCTCTCAAAAACACAATGACCGGATTGATTCAGGACTATTTAACCGGAATGATTACAGACATGCTCAACGAGCGTTTGTCTGACATTGCNTCAAAACCCGAATCGCCGTTTGCCGGCGCATCAAGCTCTTATGGGAACTTCTTCGTTGCCAAAACAAAAGATAATTTGAGTATTGATGCTGTGGCTAAGGGTGAAGATATTCGCCCGGCATTTGCGGCTGCNTATCGCGAACTTTTGCGTGCGTCTCGTGGCGGATTTACCTATTCAGAATATGAACGTGCACGTCAAAACTATCTTTCAGCGATTGAGAATGCCTATAATAACCGTGCCGACCGCCGTTCGTCTCAGTATGTCAATGAGTATGTCGAAAACTTCCTTAACAACGANCCGATTCTCGACATCGAGACCGAATACAACCTGCTGAAATCAATAGCNGGAGCAATACCGTTGGAGGCGATCAATCAGACNCTTTCNCAAATGATTACGCCTGACAACCGAGTACTCTTGGTAATGACTCCCGATAATGGCACATTCTATTTCCCGACCGAGTCTGATATGGCTAAAGTGATTGCCGATGTTGAAGCAGAGAATATCGAGCCGTTTGTCGATAACGTAAAGAACGAACCTTTGCTCTCAAATCTTCCGAAGCCCGGTAAAATTGTCAGCCAAAAACACAANGATATGTGGGATGCCACNGAGTTTGTNCTNTCAAACGGNATCAANGTGACNNTNAAACANACNANATTNAAAGAAGATGANATCATGTNCCGTGCNATGGCNCGCGGCGGTATGACCTGTNTGCCCGAANNNATGGCTCCNTCTCAGCAGNTGATCGGAACTGTAATGCGTTATGCTATGGGATTGGGCGCATATACATCAAGCGAACTACCCAAATATCTATCGGGCAAAATTGCAAGCGCAAATCCGTCGTTCGGCACCTACTCACGCTCTATCGGAGGTTCGACCACTCCTCGNGATATCAAGACCGCGATGGAACTTCTTTATGCCGCCTTCACCGCTCCCAACTTCTCGGAAGAAGAATTTGCAGCAATGCAATCATCGCTTGAAGGTACACTCGCCAATCAAGAACGTACACCCGACTTTATTTTCCGTCGTGATGTGCTCAAGTCAAGNTATAAAGCAGCTGCCGCCCAAGCTGTTACCGTCGAAACTGTCAANGCTGCCAACCTCGATGATATCCGCNAGATTTATGGTATGATGACTGCCAATGCCGCCGACTATGAATTCTTCTTTGTCGGCAACGTCAATCTTGATTCAATCAAGCCGTTGCTTGAACAATATGTCGCAACCCTCCCCGTCAATCCTGCAAAATCAATCGGCGTTGTTCTGAACCCCGGCTATGAAATGGTTGAGGGTAAGACNTTCAGTGAATTCTCAACTAAGATGGAAACACCTCAGACCTATGCATTCATCAGTATGTTCGGNACCGTTCCCTACACATCNAAAGATGCTATGCTCGCAACTGTAGCCGGTAATATTATCGGCAATCGATTCCTTGAAACTGTTCGTGAGGAGATGGGTGCTACATATTCTATCGGCGCAAGAGGTTCGATGGGTCGTATTCCTGATGGTGACACTGAAATTCAGACATCTTTCCCGATGAAACCGGAAATGAANCAGGAGGTTCTTGACTTCATTGCCAAGGAGTTTGAACGTATGCAAACGACAGTCAAAGAAGANGANGTTCAAAAACAAATTGAATATCTCGTGAAGACCAACACTGCCAACAAAGAACGTAACGGNTCTTGGATGGGNGCAATGACCGGTTATAGTCTGAATGGTGTTGATACATTCAGTGACAACATTGAGACNGCCAAATCGNTCACCGTTGCCGACGTTGAAAACTTCATGAANCGACTTGCAAAAGAAGGCAATTATCGAGTTGTAATTCTGAATCCGGAAGATTAAATTCTGATATATCNGTATAAAAAATGCCATCTCANNTGAGATGGCATTTTTTTGTTTGTAATTTAGCTGAGTTTTATTTTGCTTTCTTCACCATTTTGAGATAGTTCTCAAGNCCTTCAACGATTTTAGCAGCGAGTTTGCCACGATATTCGGGATCGGCGAGAAGCTCTTCTTCAGGGAGTGATGACATAAAGAGAACTTCAACAAGAGCGTTGGGNTAGTCGGTAGGACCATTGAGCGAGAAGTTGAAGTTGCCGGTCAAACCAAAGTTTGCAAGTCCGAGCGACAGCATTGACTGATGAAGTGATGATGCNAGCTGGCGGTCAAAGATGTGTTTGTAATAGGCACTTGTNCCCATNGTGGTCAAGGGATTGCCNGANGCGTTGTTATGAACCGAGATTGCAAGGTCAACATTGCCTTCGCGCCAAATTTGTTTACGTTCAGTCATTGAAGGACCGGTATCNCCATCACGGGTGAGAACAACTTTTGCACCTTTTTTGCGAAGGATTTCAGCNGCTTTAAGAACGATGTCGAGGTTAACATCTTTTTCTTTGAGNCCNGAGGGTGAATAAGCACCNGGGTAGGGACCGCCGTGACCTGCATCAAGACCGATTGTGAGGTTTTTGAGTTCGAGNGAAGCGGGACGATGACGAACATCAATGTTCAAGGTCGAACCTGAGTAGCTGATTGAATAGCCCCATTGNAATTTCTCTTTCAGGCGAATTGTAACGGTAAGAACGTCTGATTCTTCCTGTTCAAAGTCAACAAACTCAATCATGCCGAGCTGACCGCGCTGAGTAATCCAGTTTGAGTTGCAAGTTGCACCATAGAGCGAAACTTTGATGGTCGAAGGATCAATTTCNGTGCGAGAAGTGTAGGGGAGTTTAACGGGCAGGCTGATTGAGATACGGTCAGCTTTACCCTGGTTGCTGAGTGACCAAGANCCGGTATTGACAGTGGTTGCACCTTCGCCTCCTAACTCGGCATACTCTTTAGGAATATAGGTATAGCGGTTGTCGCTGAGCTGCACTTTGTAGAGGTTGCGTGTTTCNCCAACTGCTGTCATCTCGATTCCGGCATCAACAAAGCCTACTTTAGAACCGCCGAGACGGTCACCACCGTTGCCATACTGGAAGTATGCTCCGGGAAGAGATTTGATATTGACGGGGGTGTCGAGTTTTTTTGTTTCCGGTTCAGACTGACGGGCTACAACCTTGCGGGGATTGTTGTTGTAGTATATTTCAACTGTTTTTTCGGTAGAGTTNTTGTCAACTGTAACTTTGACGGGGATTTTGTTAAGACCCGGTTTGAGAGTTACTTGTCCACCGAACGAGCCGGTTTTGTAAACGTGAGCTTCTTCNCCGTTAACCCATGCCTGAGCGTCGGGNGTAGTTACACCGATAACATAGTAGGTTGCACGAGTAACGGTGTCGGTGTGCTCGTCGTCATGATAGATTTTGANCTGAGGCTCTTTAGCCGAGAGAGGCAAAGTCGCCATCATGGCAGCGGTAAATGAAGCCGCAATCAGTTTTGTAAACATAAGTTGATTTTGTATAAATGGTTTATAATGTTAGTNTATTGTCAGGTTGATTTATTCTTTGTAGGCAATATCGTTGAGCGGACGCAAAACGTTGCACAAAATACGGCTCCAGTAGGCTTTGAAGTCTTCTTTTACNGCCAAAACCGACATGGCGGCNACTTCATCGGTCGGGTCGTTACCGAGANCNGAGATGAAGTTGAAGAAAACTTGAAAAAGGTCGGCAAGCCCTTCTGAAATACTTGCCGAAACCGGGGTGTCGCTATATTTCATGTCTTCTTCAAACACCTCGAGATATATATCGTCTTCGCCGATAAGTGTTTCAAGATTTTGACGTATGCCATTATAATATTCCTCTTCAAGAGCCGATTCAAGATATGGATCTTCGGTCTCNATNAAGTTGACCGAAAGGTCGGTAGCGGTGATATACAGGCGAGGTAACAGTTTGAGCATNTGGTNGATAAACTCGCTGCGTTCGCTTTCAGCGGCATGGGNAAGTGCCTGGCAATATTCCTTGCAAAGAGCGATNAACGCGATTGAGTTGGGATTTAGCACTGACTGTGNGGTTGTATCTTGATTCATGTATGGTGGTTAAAATAGATTAGCGATATAAGTTGTTGTCAATGATAAACTTATAGACTGCGNGCGGTANCATCGGGGCAACAACTCGATTGTCGGCTATCGAACGGCGAATGTCGGTTGATGAAATCTCTATGATTGGAGCATCAAGCGATTTTATGCGGCAGTCTGAATCGTCGGGCATAGGGTAGCCNGCACGTGGATAAACAATGACCTCGGCGATTTGGCAAATTTCTTCAGGATCTTTCCATTTATTGAAGTCGGCATAGTTGTCAGCTCCTATCAACAACGTAAATTCTACGTCGGGGTAGAGTTCGGNCAGTTTGTGGAGGGTGTTGACAGTGTAGTTNGGGCGCGGCATTGTCAGCTCTATGTCACACTCGTTGATGCCGTCGAGACCGTCAATGGCAAGTTTGACCATTTCGAGCCTGACGCTGTCGGGCAACAGTTCTTTNTTATCGATTTTCAGCGGATTCAGCGGCGAAAGCATCAGCCATACNTCGTCAAAATTGAGATTGACACGCGCATAGTCAGCCAAAATAAGGTGACCTATGTGGATAGGATTAAACGAACCTCCAAACAGGGCTATGCGTCGCTTGTTGCTCATTGACAGGCAAAATCGGCTATTATTTTTTCGGTTTGAATGACTGCCGTTTCAAGATTGTCGTTAACGACAACGTGGTCATATCCCGAAGCAAAAGAAATTTCATATTCGGCTTTGCCAACACGTTGGTCGATCATCTCGGGCGAATCGGTGCCACGGTTTTCAAGACGACGGCGCAACTCATCTACACTCGGGGGCATGATGAAAATTGTAGTTGCCTGATTGCCGAAGCGTCGAGCTACGTTCACCCCACCTTTAACGTCGATGTCAAGCACAACGTTGTGACCTTGATTGACGGTTTGCTCGATTTCTGAGACAGGAGTGCCATAGAAACGACCGGGATAAACTTCTTCATATTCAACAAACATACCCTCGTCGATGCGTTTGCGAAATTCTTCTTCGGTTAGAAAATGGTAGTGAACACCGTCAATTTCGCCCTGTCGGGGTTGACGGCTTGTTGCCGATACCGAGAAACGCAGATCAACATTTCCGCGTTTCATTATTTCGTTGATGATGGTTGATTTTCCACAGCCCGATGGAGCTGAGATTACAATGATTTTGCCTTTCATTGACCGGTGTTATTACATGACATTGAGCACCTGCTCTTTGATTTGTTCGAGTTCGTCTTTCATGCCGACGACAAGCAACTGCATATCGGCTTGGTTGCTTTTCGACCCAAGGGTGTTGATTTCACGACCCATCTCTTGAGATATGAAGCCAAGTTTTTTACCCTGACCCTGAGCTGCCGCCATTGTTTCAATGAAATAGTCGAGGTGTTGGGTGAGTCGCTGTTTTTCTTCGTTGATGTCGAGTTTTTCAATATAGAAAATCATCTCTTGTTCAAGACGTCCGCGGTCATATTCGACACGAGGAATCTTGCTGAGCGAGTCTTCGATGCGTGCTTTGATTTTGACAATGCGCTCTTGTTCATAAAGGGGAACGTCGGCAAGATGTTTGCGTATGCGATCGATGCGTAGAGTGAAGAATTCCTCAAGCTTTTTACCCTCTTTACGACGGAACTCCATGAGCTGTTCAACAGCATCGCTTACTGCGTTCATCAAAACGGCGGTTTCTTCGTCAGAGATTACAGTCAGCGCGTCAGATTTCATGACATCGGGAAATCGGAGCAAAACTGAATACCAGTCGGCAGGCATCGGGATGTCAAGACGGCGTGACATCTCTTCGATTTGAGCCTTGTAGGCTGCAAGAAGATCAAAATTGAGCGGAGCCGGAGTCTCGGTGCCGATAGTTTCGACATAGACAGTCAAATCTACTTTTCCACGTTCAAGACGGGATGCAATGAGGTTGCGCATCTCAAGTTCCTTTTCGCGATAAGGAGCCGGAATGCGTGTTGAAAGGTCAAGCTGTTTTGAGTTAAGCGACTTGATTTCAACGGTAAAACGCTTTGTTGTAGTTTCGGCGACCGCGCGACCGAAGCCCGTCATTGATAGTAGCATTGTAGAAATATATTATTGATTATTTTGCAAAATTAAAAAAAAAGGTTGAAACAGCCGCCATACTTTGCAAAATATTAGTCGTGACTTAAATAATGAAAATTATTGGATAAGTGATTTATTGAAATAATATTTGTAACTTTGTCAACGAAAAAGAAGAGGCTTTATGGCAGTAATATTAAATATTGAGACTTCAGGAAAGACCTGTTCGGTGGCATTGACCGCCGAGGGTATGATTTTGCGTCACTATGAAAATTTTGAGGGGCGTAATCATGCGACTCTACTGAGTGATTATATAAAATTGTGTTTTGACCATCTGCAAAATCATGAAATAAAGCTCGACGCAGTGGCTGTGAGCCTCGGTCCGGGTAGCTATACCGGATTGCGCATCGGACTATCTGAAGCCAAGGGGCTTGCCTACTCGCTTGATATACCATTGATTGGATTGTCAACGCTTGAAATTATGGCTGTCGGAGCTATGTTTCGGGAAGATGCCGACCCCGAGGCATTGCTTGCGCCGATGATTGACGCCCGTCGAATGGAGGTTTACACCGCCGTTTATGATTTCGGATTGAATGCCATTGTCAACCCAACCCCGTTGATTTTGGAACCTGACAGTTATGAGCGCTTCCTGGCTGAAGGCAGGGTTGTGTTCTTTGGAGATGGCTCTGACAAAGCACGTGACTTGTTCGGCTCAAATCCCAATGCCCGGTTTATCAGTGATGTAGTGCCGTTGGCAACCGACATGACTGCCCTTGCCGACCGAGCTTTTTCACGTCGCGATTTTATTGATATTGCATATAGCGTGCCCGAATATCTGAAAGATTTTCAAGCAATAAAGCCAAAAAAACTTTTTTGAACCTTTTGGCACGATATTTGTAATTATAAGAAGTATAATAATTTAATTAAATAGAAACGAAATGGAAAAAATTGAACCAGGAAAATATGTTGAGATGGTCTATGACCTCTATAGTGTGAATCCCGATGGTACGGAAACTCTTGTCCATCAGTCTGATCCCGAAGATCCCGAAAAATTTGTATTTGGGGTTACCCGTGGCATGATCGCACCTTTGGAAAAAGCTCTTGAAGGCCTTGAAAAAGACGCTCCGTTTGATGTGGCAGTGAAAGCTGAAGAGGCTTTCGGCCCATACGATCCCGAACAGGTGGCAGTACTCGACCGTGACATCTTCCTCGTTGATGGTAAATTTGATGAGGAAATGATTAAGGTCGGAGCTATCGTTCCGATGATGACAGCCGACGGCTATCGCATCAACGGTGTGGTTAAAGAAATTACTCCCGAAAAAGTTTCAATGGACTTTAACCATCCTTTGGCAGGTAAGGATGTGCGCTTCAAAGGTCAGGTAAAAGAAGTTCATGAAGCAACTGCTGAGGAACTTAAGCCGTTCCAGGGCGGATGTGGCTGTGGCGACGGTTGTGGTGACAACTGTGGCGGAGGCTGTGAAGGCGGATGCTGCCATTAATCAGATAGAAAGGAAATGATATAGGAGCTATGCTTTTTATGGCATAGCTCCTTTTTTGTTGTTAAAGATTGATAAGCAAGTCTTTTTTAGGCGGATATATAAATTTATAAATTTTGCTTCAAATATTTTAAATATTTTTACAATTTGGTTACAACTAACTGATTTATAGTAATTATACTTGTATTATCTTAATTTTGTTTTTATATTTGCGAAAATTACCTTAAGTCACATTTCTATTCTATTTTAAGTTTTTATGAGCAAGACAAAATTACTATCTCTGATTATAGGTGTAATTATCAGTTCATGTAGTCAAGACGATTTATTTAATTGTGTTGATTCAGAAGATGTGATTATGTCGTCAAATGAAAAGGCGATAAATAGATACATAGAACAAAGACATCCTGTAAAAAGCCGTTCGAACACCCGATTAATACCCATTATTCAGCATGGGGATACAGTTGCTTTTTTAGCAAATTATGACGAAGGATGGGAGCTGTTCTCCAATAATACGTCTTTGCCAATGGTTCTGATGAAGTCTGAAACCGGATCTTTTTACCCGCTTGATAAGGATAAAAAGTCTCCTTTTGAGAACTTTTATGATAATTTTATTGAGGATTTATCATCACGCACTGTTTGTGAAGAAGCATCTTCGATGTGGGAATTTTTTTGCAGCGACCAGGGAACTCAAATCCAAGCATCTTCAGGCGATTGGGTTGGAAATGCTTGTGACTTTGCAGAATCGGTATATAATCCAAAGGGTGGACGATTAAAGACTCAATGGGGTGCAGATGAATACTATAATCAATGTATTCCTTATTATTATGACTTTACTCATGTCCATTCTTCTGTCGGATGTAATGCGGTCGCATTGGGGCAGATGTTGTATCACAGTAATAAATATTTTGGTTTGCCAAAATCAACGGTGACAACAGCAGTTTATGATCCTGAGACAAATCAATATAATTTTTCTGGAGACGATACTTCTGTTTGGAGTCTAATGGATTCAGGCGAGGATGAGAGTTTTAAATATAATAAGGAAAAAATGATGCCTACGGCAGTGTTTTTAGGATATATTGCGAAAATTATAAACTCTAATTTTGGTCGTTTTTTTCCAGCAGAAACATCTGCGGAAGCAGATAATTGTAGTACCGTAATAGCAAATCAGATGAATGTTGGTGCTCAGAGGTCGTTTTATAGTTGGGATAATATTGTCAGTACATTATCAATGGGTTATCCATCACTTAGTGTTTCTTTTAAAACAAACAATGGTCATACCTATATTATAGATGAGGCGAAACAGATAAGGGAAACTTGGTATGATGTGTTTTCCTTTAATTCTCCAATAGAGGGTGAGGATATCGATGACGAGGATAGCTCTGAAAATAGTGGTTTATCGCTTGATGATTTCCGAAAAAAATACGGTAATATATCTTATGATGTTGCCTATGTGTTTCATGAGCGTTGGTTAAAAATGAACTGGGGATGGGAGGGTCAATATAATGAAGTCTCTATTAACGCCGATAAAGTATTATGGGAATTTGGTCCACATTCGTATAACAGACATTATAATTTTATAATATATTAATAACAAAATCAATTAAGAAGGATATGAAAAAGATATATTTTGTGGCATTAGCTTTTGCATTTGCCTCTTGTAGTGATAATATAATAAATGACGAAATTCCGGTACATGATGAAGATGTAAAAGAGGAAATCAATGAAGAGGAGGATAAAAATCCATCTCGGTCTATAATCTTGAGTGAATCAGATCGAACTCTTGCTGAAAATCAACTTGAATTTGCCTGCAACTTATATAAAGCATCAGCTGCCGGTTGTGAGATTGGGAACTTTATTATTTCACCTTTGAGTGCTTATATTGATCTATCGATGGTTTTGAATGGAGCATCAGGCAATACAGCTTCAGAACTGATGTCAGTATTGATGAAAAATGCATCGTCGATTGATAGTCTTAACAAGTTCAATGAATATTTATGTTCTGAATTGATTACTCTTGATAATACTACAGAACTTAGAATCGCAAATTCAATTTGGTCTAATCAGAGTTTTGAAATTGAACAATCTTTTATAGATGTTAATGAAAATTTTTATCACGCACCATCAACAAGTCTTGATTTTTCAAAAAATGAATCTTTTGATTTGATGAATAAATGGTTGGATGAAGCGACTAATGGACGTATAAAAGAGTTTCAAGTTGAAAGAACTCCTAAATTAAAATTAGTTATAGCAAATGCTTTGTATTTCAATGGTAGGTGGGCTTCTCCTTTTGATCCTAAAGATACAAAAGATGCAGAGTTTATTAATTCGGATGGTTCAAAGTCAACTGTTAAGATGATGCACGGCGAGAGATACAACTATGTCTTACCAATAACTAAGGATAATAATAAATTTGCTATAGTCGAAATTCCATATGGTAACTCGTCATTTTCGTTCTATGTTACATTTAGTGTTGATGAAAATGATAGCTCGCTTTCGGGTATTGAAAACGTGGTTAACGCATCCACAATCAAAAATTTGGATTGGTATATGAGGCACGGCATCGGATTTATTGAATTGCCTAAATTTAATATTTCTACAGATGGAGATATATGTGAGTCATTGGAAGAAATGGGTATTGTAGAATTATTTAGAACGCCCAATCTCTTAAATATTTCGAAATCAGCTGTAGGAGATGTTAGAATTATTCAGGAAAGTAATTTGACGGTTGAAGAAACTGGTGCAGAGGGTGCTGCGACAACGTATTTGATGATATCATCAAGTCCCTCTCCAAATTCACCTCAAGCAAAGCCTGTTTCGTTTACAGTTGATCGTCCATTTGTTTTCTGGATTATGGAAAAAAGTGTTGGTTCTATCCTTTTTATGGGTAGAGTTGACAAACTATAGAATTATCTTAAATCAAATCAATCTAATATAAGTCATTATGTACAAAACTAAGTTATTATTTCTTATTGTAATGTTCTTGGGGTTTACTGTAGCCTCTTGTAGTGACACTCCTATTGATGACAAACAACAGGATATAGATATAGATGATTCAACTGTAGATGAAGAAGTGGAGAGATCAGATTCTGTAAAGTGGAAACCGTTTCAACCCATTTATTTAAGTGACGTTGAAAAAACGATCAATTTACAACAGACTGAGTTCTCGGTTAATTTCTTTAAAGCGGCACAAAAAGAGATGGCTAATAAAAATTTTGTTGTCTCTCCATATAGCGTGGCAACTGCCCTTTCGGTGCTTGCTAATGGAGCTGCCGGAAATACGGCTGTCGAATTGCAGAATACACTGTTGGGCGATGGCGCAACGTTGAATGATCTCAATGATTATAACAAAAGAATTGCTTCAGAAATTACTACACTTGACAATTATACCAAGTTTGAGATTGCAAATGGTATATTCCCTGATAATAATTTTACTTTAGCAAGTCAGTTTGTTAAAAACAATGAGAATTTCTATAATGCTTCAATAATCCCGGTTGATTTTTCTAATTTGGCTGAATGTAAACCGATCTTAAATAAATGGGTTGATGATGCAACTCATGGACTTATAAAGAACATGTCGGTTGACACCTACACGCCGCTTCTGATCGCTAATGCGATTTATTTTAAAAGTAGTTGGGAATATGCTTTTAAAAAAGAAAAAACCACTGATGCATCATTTTATAATTTCGATCATACAGTGTCAACTGTAAAAATGATGGAAGGAAATAATTACAATTATAACTTTGACGGAGAATTTGCAATATTAAGCATCCCGTTTGGGAATGATGCATTTTCAATGTATGTAGCTTATAATTATGATGATAATGAAAATTCTTTAAATGGTATTGAAAACTTCCTGACTAAAGAAAATATAAAAAAATATATATCAAGTGGTCGCGAGGGAACCGGAACTATAAAGCTTCCACGATTTGAAGTTGGTATTTCCGGTGTTAATATAGATGCACTCTTGCAGGGTGTCGGAATAAAAGATTTGTTTAGCGATAAAGCTGATTTGTCTGAAATATTAGCTGATAAAGTTGATTTGTTCAAGCCTGCGGTTTTTCANGACTGTGTATTGAAAGTTGACGAAACAGGAACAGANGGAGCCGCAAAAACAGAAATTATTCTGGTTTCTTGTGACATTAATTCACCCAGACCCGAGCCAAAGTACTTCAATATCGACCATCCGTTTGTTTTCTGGATTGCAGAAAAGAGTACCGGAACTCTGCTATTTATGGGACAAGTCAATAAACTTGAAAATGCACAAGAATAAGGATTTATATATAATAAATTAATACCTGATGCGCTGACTTTTGGTTGGCGCATCTTTTTTATCGTATAGAAACAAAAAAGAGCTGTCATCGCGACAGCTCCAATTTCGTTAAATAAACCAATCATTTATCACATTTATAACAATGGAAATAGTAATTTTGCTATGTACTATAATAACANGGGANGNATAAAAAAAGTTCAAACAAAATAAAAATTGTATAATTTTCTTATGTAATTGTGCTGTAATTCAAAAAGTTTTATTACCTTTGCAGTCGCAAAATCAAGCCGTAACGGGCTCTATTAAGCAAGTCGCTAACTCGAAAAAGAGGCTTCGCCCGTCGGTATAACCTGTAAAACAATAACAAACAGATGTACGTTATCGTAGAAATTCAGGGACAACAGTTCAAAGCTGAACAGGGTAAATTCCTGTATGTCCACTATCTTGGCGACGACAAGACCGAAGGTCAAACTGTAGAGTTTGATCGCGTTCTTCTTGTTGACGCTGACGGCGCAGTCAAAGTTGGTGCTCCCACCGTTGAAGGCGCAAAAGTAGTTTGCGAGGTTAAACGTCCCCTCGTGAAAGGTGACAAAGTGATCGTTTTCAAAAAGAAACGTCGCAAAGGCTATCGCCGTAAAAACGGTCATCGCCAGTGCTTCACTCAAGTTGTTATTAAAGACGTAATTGCTTAACCCCTTAAAATCGTTTGAAACATGGCACATAAGAAAGGTGTTGGTAGTTCTAAGAACGGCCGCGAGTCGGAAAGCAAACGACTCGGAGTTAAGATTTTCGGTGGACAGGCATGTAAAGCCGGCAATATCATCAAACGCCAGCGCGGTACAGTGCACCACCCCGGTGAAAACGTAGGTATGGGTAAAGATCACACTATCTATGCTCTCGTTGACGGTACAGTTGTATTTACTGAAGGCCGCAACGGTCGCCAGTTTATCAATGTTAAGCCTGCTGAGGCTTAATAGCTAACCGGTAAAAAGATTAAGGAGCTGTGTCAGTAATGACGCGGCTCCTTGTNGTTTTATATGCTTTTAGTGTTCTTTATTCTTGTGATGGGATAGTGANTTGAATTTTACCAGANTGGTTNACNGNNTGNNGNTCACANTCAGAGTCGGGNATNGNATATATTCGNTGNCGNTTCATTTTTTCACCNGGATGTTCGCCCCACGAATGATTCATNAATGTGGCTTTAAANACAATGANATAGTTNGGGATTGGTGTAGGCGGTGTCACTATACACTATNGGGAAGTCTTTAAACCAGCGTTTTAACAGAGGACGGTTGTCNACCGAATCAACAGCGATGTCTAATGAGTCGGGTGTTTGTGATGACGCGAGGTTTATACCTCCGGCAATAGTGAGCAGTATCGATATTAAAAGCAACCGTATCATGTTTCCACTCAGTTAAATCAATCTTATAAAGTGAAAACAAGCGATAAGAGTGGTTTGTTCAAGTATTTTTAAAACTCNCTGAATGCAAACGGGAGCAGGTCGCGCACCGATTTAACAGCATAGATTTTATCGCGACCAACCAATAGAACTTCGACGGGATGTCCGGCAAGCGTTTCATATTCAAGAAGTGCCTGGCGGCATACACCACAGGGCGAAATAGGATTGACGACAAAATCGTCAGAAGCGTCACGGGCAGCAATCGCAATCGCCTNGAATTTTGCATCGGGATATTCAGCTGCGGCATAGAAACAGGCTGAGCGTTCGGCACATGTTCCTGCCGGGAATGCGGCNTTTTCTTGATTTGCTCCATCTACAATAACATCGTTTGAGAGAAGTATCGATGCGCCAACCTTGAAGTTGCTGTATGGTGCATAGCTGCGATAGGTCGCTTTGCGAGCGTGGTCAACGAGCTGTTTCTGAATGTCAGAAAGTTCGTTGTATTCAAGCNCTCTATATTCAAAAGACGATGTGACAGTTTTCATTGGCGGGGCTGTTTGGTTAAGGATGGTTGTCAATCTTTGCCGGTCAAGATGCGGCGAATGTCGTTGAGTTTGTTGAGGGCTTCAACGGGTGTCAGGTTGTTGATGTCNAGCCCGAGGATTGAGTCGCGAATNTTTGTCAATACGGGGTCGTCGAGCTGGAAGAATGACAGTTGGACGCCCGATTCAGNTCCTGAGGGCATTATGTCGGCGGTGGCAGGTGTNGTGTTGCCNTCTTTATTGTCGCGNTTNACTGTTTCAAGATGTTTCAGCACTTTTTCGGCGCGTGACACAATTGACTGTGGCATGCCGGCAAGTTTTGCGACATGGATACCGAAGCTGTGTTCGCTACCGCCACGGGCGAGTTTTCGAAGGAATACGACTTTGCCGTTAATCTCTTTGACCGATACGTTGAAGTTGATGATGCGGTCATACGATTTTTCCATTTNGTTAAGCTCATGATAGTGAGTGGCAAAGAGNGTTTTGGGGTGAAGGTTGCCATATTCGTGGATATGCTCNACGATGGCCCAAGCAATNGANATGCCGTCNTANGTNGANGTNCCGCGTCCGAGTTCGTCAAAAAGGATGAGCGAACGTTGACTCATGTTGTTGAGAATCGAGGNGGCTTCGTTCATCTCGACCATAAAAGTTGATTCGCCGAGGGCGATGTTNTCGCTTGCNCCGACGCGTGTGAAAATCTTATCGACCACACCGATNTGGGCAGAGTCGCAAGGGATGAATGACCCGATTTGAGCCATCAGAACGTTCAGGGCTGTCGATCTCAAAAGGGCTGATTTACCCGACATATTGGGTCCGGTAATCATCATAATCTGGGTTGACTCGTTGTCGAGTGAAATGTCGTTGGCGATATAGGGAGTGCCCGCGGGGAGCTCGCGCTCGATAACCGGATGGCGTGCGTTGCGCAGGTCGATTTTCAGGGAGTCGTCAACGANGGGGCGGTTATATCGGTTTGCCATCGCGACGATGCAGAAGGTGAGCAAGACGTCNAGTGTAGCAGTCATCCGTGCGTCGGTGAGGATGGTAGANGAAAAATTAGATGCAACGGCAAGGAGTTCGGCATACAGTCGNGCTTCGATCTGCTCGATTTTTTCTTGAGCNCCAAGAATNTTNTCTTCATATTCTTTGAGCTCGGGNGTTATGTAGCGCTCGGCATTGACAAGGGTCTGCTTCCTGATCCATTGCTCGGGTACCTTATCNCGATGGGTGTTGGTTACCTCGATATAATATCCAAANACGTTGTTAAAGCCGATTTTGAGCGANGGAATACCGGTGTCGGTACTTTCGCGACGCTGTATTTCAAGTAGAAAATCCTTGCCTCCGGTAGCGATGCGTCGGAGTTCGTCGAGTTCGGCGTTATAGCCCTCACGGATAACCGATCCGCGATTGACCGCAATCGGTGCNTCGTCAACAATTGTTTTGGCTATACGGTCGCGGAGTTCTTCGGCGGGGTTTATGTTTTTGCCAATCTCGATGAGGGGTTCGATGCCTGAGTCGAGGCATAGCTGTTTTATGGGACCAAGAGCGGTCAGCGCGTTGCGTAGCGTTACGAGTTCTCGCGGAGATATACGGCTGAATGTAAGCTTGGAGGTAAGACGTTCGAGGTCGCCGATTTGTTCGAGTTGCTCGCGGATTGACTCGCGCACNTCNGGATTGCGGAAGAANAATTCNACAATNTCGAGACGCTTGTTTATGGCATTGTGGTCTTTTAACGGGAACATCAGCCAACGGTGGAGCAGGCGTGCTCCGGCAGGAGTGACCGTATGGTCAAGAACGCCCAAAAGACTTTTACCGTCGGGGTTGAAGCTGTCAATNAGTTCNAGNTTNCGGGCNGTNAAGCGGTCGATGCGAACGTAATGGTCTTGCTCGATGCGGGAGATGCGGGTTATATGNCGGGCNTCGGAGTGCTGGGTGATGTCGAGATATTGAAGCACGGCTCCGGCAGCAATNACAGCCTCGGGCATATCGACAATGCCGAATCCCTTCAAACTTTTTGTGCCAAACTGCTTGAGAAGGCGTTCGTTGGCCGATTGAGCCGTAAACACCCAGTCGTCGAGTTCGTTAATCAGATAGCGACCTGAAAACGATTCGGCAACTTTTTGACGAGAACCGCGTTCGACCAAAACTTCTTTGGGCTCGAAATTGCTGAGCAGCTTGTCGATATAGTGAAGATCGCCTTGTGCCACAAGAAATTCACCGGTCGAGAGGTCGAGAAATGAAACGCCATGCTCCTTGCGGCCAAGGTTGATGGCTGCCAAAAAGTTATTGGTACGGTGATCAAGAACGTTATCGTTAAGGGTTACGCCCGGGGTGACAAGCTCGGTAATGCCACGTTTGACAAGCGTTTTTGTCAGTTTCGGGTCTTCGAGCTGTTCACAAATGGCGACTCTTTTGCCGGCACGGACGAGTTTGGGAAGGTATGTGTCGAGTGCATGATGAGGAAATCCGGCAAGTTCAACCGAGCTTGCCGAGCCGTTTGCACGACGTGTCAGCGTGATTCCGAGAATTTCGGAAGCGGCAATGGCATCTTCAGAAAAAGTTTCATAAAAGTCACCTACACGAAACAATAACACAGCATCGGGATGCTTTTGTTTCATCTCGAAATATTGTTTCATTAATGGCGTTTCTACAACTTTTTTTGCCATGATTNCCGCGTGGTTTAATTNTTATTCCATTAGTTTGCGATAGCGGCGGCGTGTCGGTTCTTTGCCGTCGTTGTGGTCGCGTTTATATTGTTCGTAGTCAGAGTATGAACCTTCATAATAGACAACATTTCCGTCACCCTCGAAAGAGAGAATGTGGGTACAGATGCGGTCAAGGAACCAACGGTCGTGGCTGACCACAACAGCACATCCGGCAAAGTCGTCGAGACCTTCTTCAAGGGCTCGGAGGGTATTGACGTCAATATCGTTGGTAGGNTCGTCGAGNAATAGAACGTTACCCTCTTCTTTGAGTGCCATTGCGAGATGGAGNCGGTTTCGCTCACCACCCGAGAGAACACCGATTTTCTTNTCTTGATCGGCNCCGGTGAAGTTGAACTTTGAAAGGTAGGCNCGNGCGTTTACGTCGCGTCCACCCATGCGGAATAATTCNGTNCCGCCCGAAATCACTTCGTAAACGGTTTTGTCGGGTGAGAGATCGTGGTGGGTTTGATCGACGTATGCGATTTTAACNGTTTCGCCAACGTCAAAGCTACCGTTATCGGGCTTCTCCTGACCCATAATAAGGCGGAAAAGTGTGGTTTTACCGGCACCGTTAGGTCCGATTACACCGACAATGCCGTTTGGCGGAAGGGCAAATGANAGNTCGTTAAACAGTTTNTTATTTCCAAANGCTTTTGCAAGATGTTGTGCCTCAATGACTTTGTTGCCAAGTCGCGGNCCATTTGGAATGAATATTTCAAGACGTTCTTCTTTTTGTTTCTGGTCTTCGTTGAGAAGTCGGTCATAGCTNGACAAACGGGCTTTACCNTTNGCNTGACGTGCTTTNGGNGCCATGCGCACCCATTCGAGCTCGCGTTCAAGAGTTTTGCGGCGTTTGCTTGCCTGTTTTTCTTCGAGAGCCATNCGTTTGGTCTTNTGGTCGAGCCATGACGAGTAGTTGCCTTTCCAGGGAATACCTTCGCCACGGTCGAGTTCAAGAATCCAACCGGCAACGTGGTCAAGGAAGTAGCGGTCGTGGGTNATGGCGATAACAGTTCCGGGATATTGCTGAAGGTGCTGTTCAAGCCAGTCGATTGATTCGGCATCGAGGTGGTTGGTAGGCTCATCGAGCAGAAGAATATCGGGTTGTTGAAGCAGGAGACGCACAAGCGCGACACGACGACGTTCNCCACCCGAAAGGGTCTTGATTTGCTGATCGTCGGGTGGACATTGGAGTGCGTCCATTGCACGTTCGAGTTTTGAATCAATGTTCCATGCATCGGCAGCGTCAAGCTTGTCTTGAAGTTCNGCTTGACGGGCAATGAGAGCATCCATCTTGTCGGGATCTTCAAGAACATCNGGGTCGGCAAATGACTCGTTGACNTTGTCAAACTCGGCNAGTAGATCCATGATGGGTTGCACACCTTCGCGCACAACTTCGATGACTGTCTTNTCGGGGTCGAGTTGNGGGTCCTGTTCGAGATAACCAACAGAATATCCGGGAGAGAAAACGACTTCGCCCTGATAACTCTTGTCAATTCCTGCAATAATCTTGAGCAGAGAAGATTTACCTGAGCCGTTCAAACCGATAATGCCGATTTTGGCTCCGTAAAAAAATGACAGGTAAATGTTTTTCAGAACTTGTTTTTGGGGAGGATAGGTCTTTGAAACTCCTACCATCGAGAAAATGACTTTTTTGTCGTCTGCCATGATGTATGATATGGGTATATTAGTTTATTTCTTTTTTTTGGGGGCATATTTTGCGGGGTAGTCACAACGTGTTTTACCATCCATGATGTTGTGAAGTTTACCACGAATAAGTTGTTTTCTGATCAAGGAGATATGGTCGATATAAAGTTGGCCTTCGAGGTGGTCACATTCGTGTTGAACTATGCGTGCGAGAAATCCTGAAATCTCCTCTTCGTGGGGTTGGAAGTCGGTGTCAAGCCATTTGAGACGGATGTGTTCTACACGGCTGACATCTTCAGAGAGTCCCGGTAGGCTCAAACAGCCTTCGGTGCGTGAAATGGGGTCACCGTCAAGAATTTCAATCTCGGGATTGATAAGGGCGTGTTTCCAACCGTCACATTCGGGGAATGCTTCAGCCATTGGCGATGCGTCGATAACCACGAGTCGGTCGTTGCGACCAATCTGTGGTGCAGCCAGGCCAACGCCTTCAGAAAAATACATTGTTTCAAACATGTCATCGACCAACTTTTTGAGGTCGGGATAGTTTGCGTCAACCTCAACTGATTCTTTGCGCAGAACCGGGTGGCCATAAAGATATACCGGTAGTTTCATTTAGTTACTATTTTGTATGCTCTGTAAATAATCGTTTAGAATGATAGTTGCTGAAATCTCGTCAACAACGGCTTTGTCGCGTCGGTCGCTTTTCTTCATGCCTGAATCAAGCATCGAGCGATGGGCAAGAACTGATGTGAAACGTTCGTCAAAAAACTCGATCGGGATGTTTGGAAACAGCTTCTTTAACCGATTGACAGCCGGTGTGATATATCTCATCGACTCTGATGGTTCGCCACGCATTGTGGTTGGGAGTCCGACGATTATGCGTTCGACGGGTTCGGTTGCCATATAATCGGCAAGAAACTTTTCGAGGGCGCAAGTCTGAACGGTTGTAAGCCCTGATGCGATTATGCGCGCAGTGTCGGTCACGGCAATGCCACAACGTTTACGTCCATAGTCAATCGAAAGATACCGTCCCATTCAGCTTTTATTTGATTTATCAGTCTTTAATAATGCAAAGATAAGAAAAAAAAGTGAGACCCGAAATTAGAGGGGTAAATTTAAATTCTGAATATGGTCGTAAAATAGTTGTTTTGCACTTTTAAAGTGAAAAATGTTCTTCGGAATAGTCGGCTACGAGGTTAGAAAGCAAAATAAGTTCAATATAATTTGGATCGTTTTCTGGTGTGTTGTCATTGACGAGTGGAAGTAATTCATCCACCCTTGAAACAGCCCAATTATATTGACTTTCATTCTCTAATTTTGATGTAAAATTCATATTAAATATGATTGTAATTTATTTAAAAGTAAAGTTTGGTAGAGGTTCTTCGTCTGTGATTATACGAACCCAATTTTTTATTTCGAGAAAAGATAGGTTATCGGGATTTTGGACCGGGTCACGCTCAAGAAACTCTTTTGGTATAATAGGATTTTTTCTATCAACAATACAAACGTTTTCAGGCGCTACAAAATTGTATTGAAGTGCATATTGGTTGGTTGTAATAATTTTTTTATTTCTTGCGAGTGCCCAAATAAAACGTGGTGTCAGACCACTTTGTTTGATCCTAACATCATCTACAATAATTCCACTTTGTTCCATTATCTCCATATACTGATGAGGTGGAATTGTGGCTTTAAGTTTGAATTGTTCGAGTAATCCTTTACTGAATTGTTTTGAAAGCTTATAATCTTTGAATAATCTTTTACGGAGAGGAGGGAGTTTTGGACTCAAAAGTTTGAATAAATAATCTGAGATACCTTTACGGTCTAATTCCTGTGCTAAAGCATGTATGAAATTAAGCCTGTCATTTTGCCATCCTCCAATCATCATTGCAGAGTATTTGTGATCGGCGTTTAGGGTATGTGGAGGCTCAGTATAGAAATTAGGTAATAGATTTAAAGCATGGTATCGTAGTGAATCAAGATAATCAAAAGTGTAAGTAGTATCAAAATGTCGTGCAATGTCTGTAAAGTCAATAAGTGAACAACAGTCAAAAAGATATAGAACTGTGCGATTTGTACGTTTTTTTATGAACTCAAGTATAGATTTTGTTATGGAAAGGGCATTGATACAAATGAATATATCGTAATGATTTGAAAGACAAGGGATTACCCCCCCAGAATTGTTCAACGCGAGGTTCCCAGTTTTTGTATTTGCCGAATTTTACATATTGTTTAACAAATTTGGCTAAGCGTGAAGAGTTGTATTTTGGGTCACCTTCAAAATGGCGATCTTTGACAACATCAACTTCCCAGCCTTGATTTTCAAGTTCGGCTACTATAAATTTGTAAATATCTTGATATTCAGTAGCATGTATTAATGCTCTTTTTCCCATGATTGGATTGATGTAGATATTAATTGTAAAAAGTCACCCCGTTTTAGTGAGGTGACTTTATGATAATTTAGTGGTTGTCTGATTATTGGAGACCTGAAACGGTTGCTTCGGGTTCGATTTTTTTAACGAGACCTTGGAGCACTTTGCCCGGGCCGAGTTCTACGAAATCGGTGGCACCGTCTTTTACCATGTTGCGGACAGTTTGAGTCCAACGGACGGGAGCGGTGAGCTGGGCGATGAGGTTAGCTTTGATTTCGGCGGGGTCGGTGTGGGGGAGTGCGTCAACGTTTTGGTAAACGGGACAGATAGGAGTTTTGAACTCGGTTTTAGCAATTGCTTCAGCGAGTTCGGCACGTGCAGGCTCCATGCAGGGAGAGTGGAATGCGCCACCAACCTTGAGGGGGAGTACACGTTTTGCACCGGCAGCAGCGAGTTTTTCAGAAGCTTCTTTGATAGCTTCGATTTCGCCTGAGATAACGATTTGACCGGGAGAGTTGTAGTTGGCACAAACAACTACGCCGGGAACTTCTTTGCAAACGTTTTCAACAACTTCATCGGCAAGACCGAGAACGGCAGCCATAGTCGAGGGTTTGAGTTCGCAAGCTTTTTGCATTGCCATTGCACGGGCTGAAACGAGACGGAGACCGTCGGCAAAGTTCATTGCGCCTGATGCAACGAGTGCTGAAAATTCGCCGAGCGAGTGACCGGCAGTCATGTCGGGGTTAAAGTCTGCTCCAAGTGTTTTTGCGAGAATAACAGAGTGGAGGAAGATTGCGGGTTGGGTAACACGAGTTTGACGGAGGTCTTCGTCGGTACCTTCAAACATAAGGTCAGTGATTCTGAATCCAAGAATTTCGTTGGCTTGTTCAAACATTTCACGAGCTACGGGGTTGTTGTCGTAGAGGTCTTTGCCCATGCCGACAAACTGAGCGCCCTGGCCGGGGAATACAAATGCTTTCATTGAGCTAAATGTAGTTTAGTTACTTAAAAATGAAATTTCGATGCAAATTTACTCAAAAAATGTTTAAAAGCTAAGATAAATGGAATATTTTTGCTAACTTTACAACTCCAAAATTGAATACTAACTATATAAAATATCTAAACGACTATGTCAAATTTCATGATAGTTCCTCTTTTTCTCGGTAATCTCCGTGGATGGGAATGGATTATAATTTTACTTGTTATCCTTTTGCTCTTTGGAGGTAAAAAGATTCCCGAACTGATGCGAGGCCTTGGTAAAGGTATCAATTCGTTCAAACAGGGAATGAACGAAGCAAAAAAAGAGCTTGAAAAAGGAATGAGCGAAGAGGATACAAAAGAGGAAGAGAAAAAATCATAATCAAAAATGGCTGAAGTGAAGACGTCGCCCCGAAAGTCAGCTGACATGAACTTTTGGGGTCACCTTGACGAACTTCGCGGTGTGTTGGTTCGCATCGCGGTGGTTGTCATTGTCTTTGGTGTTGTTTTCTTCATTTTCATGCCTTGGATTTTTGATAATGTGATTCTTGCGCCGTGCAGGGCGTCGTTCCCGCTTTACAAATTGTTTGATATGATTGCGCCTGATTCGACACCTCCCGATTTTCAGGTAAATCTCATCAATATTCAACTCGCATCACAACTTTTTATACACCTGTCGGCATCGGGATGGCTGGCGGCTGTGTTTTCTTTCCCGGTCATTATATATTTACTGTGGACTTTTGTCAGCCCGGCATTGTATCCCGAGGAAAAACGTAATTCACGCACTGCTTTTCTCTTTGGAAACATTATGTTTTATTTTGGGGTGGCAGTCGGATATTTCCTTGTTTTCCCACTGACGTTGCGCTTTTTGGCAACCTATCAGTTGAGCGATCTTATTCCGAACACAATCACGTTGGACTCATACATGGATAACTTCCTTAGTATTTGTTTGGTGATGGGAGCGGTGTTTGAGCTGCCGCTCGTGGCATGGTTGCTCGGAAAAATCGGTTTGCTGAACCGCAGTTTTTTCAATACTTATCGACGCCATGCGATTGTGGCGCTGTTGATTGTCGCCGCATTGATAACTCCGACCGGCGACCCCTTTACACTCTTTGTTGTCTTCCTCCCGATTTATATGCTTTGGGAGCTTAGTTCACGCCTTGTGCCGGCAGCTAAACCCGAACCGGCAGAAGAAAACTAATCTTTTCTGTTTTTTAGTATTTGTAAGGCATTGCGTGTCAAACCGGCGAGTTTGGTGCGCTTGATTGTCGAGCCTTTGAACATTTTAGAGAATTGTTCTTGGGTCATCGATGCCGCTTGTTCGACTGCCAAATTGACGACGTCGGGGCGTGGCTCAAATTCTTTAAAGGTAAGAGACACGGAGTGTTGGTTGTGAGGACAAACCTCTTGACAACGGTCGCATCCATACAGTCGTCCGTGAATATTCAGGTCGTCGGGGAAATCGCCACGATGCTCGATTGTCAGATAAGAAAGGCAACGGCGAGCGTCAACAGTTTTGTTTTCGTTGATAGCTTTGCCGGGGCAACAGCTTATACACTTTCCACATTTCTTACAGCTTAACTCGCATGGCGAGTCAGATTCAAGTATGGCATCAGTGAGAATTTCGACGAGGAATACACGACTGCCAATATTGGGAACGATTAATAGCGAGTTCAAGCCGATAAATCCTACGCCTGCTTTTACAGCCCAATAGCGTTCAGCCATCGGAGCGGTATCGACACATACGCGAGTCGTGAATCCGTGTTGATTGAGCAGGTCGGTTATAGGTTTCACCTTTTGGCGGAGGACGTCATGGTAGTCGTCGCCGAGGGCATATTGAGCAATGATTTTACTTGATATTTCAGAGTGATAGGATGAAGCAAGCACGATGATTGATTTGCACCCCGACAGCAATAGACATGGATTGCTGCGAAGGTCGGTGTTGCGCTCAAGGTAAGACATCTGAGCATTCATTTCCGATTTAATCCAATCTTGCCGTTGATACATTTCAGTTTTAGCAACCGGTTCGGCTCGGGCTATACCAACTGCATCAAATCCGGTTTTGAAGGCGAGTAGCTTGATTGATTCGCTACATAGGGATTGGGCGGAGTTCATAGCCTTGTTGTAATAACCATTCAATAGCGTGAGGTAGAGCATTACTCATGTTGTTCCATGCTTTCAACGAATCATGGAAAACAATTATCGAGCCGTTACGGGTATATCGGCGTACGTTTTTAAAGATGCGATCGGGAGTGAAGTTGCGGTTATAGTCGCGGGTGACAACGTCATACATTATTATATTATAACGTTGTTTGATTGTTCGTGCCTGATCCCATCCCATCAGTCCGTGGGGAGGGCGGAAAAGGTGGCTGCCAATCAGCTTGTCGGCCAGTGCAATATCGTGGGCATATGCCCGAAACGATGATTTATGACCTACACGATGGTTCATCGTGTGGTTGCCATAGCTGTGACCTTCGGCTTTGATGCGTTCAAAAAGCTCGGGATTTTTTCTGACGTTTTCGCCAACCATGAAAAAAGTGGCTTTAACGTTATATCGAGCGAGCGTATCCAATACCCAAGGTGTAACCTCGGGTATCGGTCCGTCGTCAAAAGTCAGATATACAGTCTTTACGCCGGGTCGCGGCAATCGCCATATCGCTTCGGGGAAAAAAGCGCGGTAGATTAGAGGCGGCCGTTCAATGAGCATTAATCCAGACTGTTATTATTGGTATAGAATATTAGTCTTCTTCGATTGCATCGCCTGATTCAACAATGCTTGAAACGTTAAATCCGTTTTTCTCAAGCTTGGCTTGCAACACATCTATGTCGCCTCCGGCAGTATAGTAATCTTGAATGAGCCTTGTGAGATAGGTCGGTGTGTATTTGTCGGCACGGCTGAGGGTTGCATATCTCCAGGGAGTGCGACGAAGTGAGTTGACATATCTTTCGAGTTCGGCATATTTCATGACTTCGTCAGTCAGGATGTTTAGACCCTGCTGAGTGATGGTATCATCTTTTAACTGCTGGCCGATGTGAACATAAAGCATACCGACCTGGTCGCCAACCTGAATGCCATATTCTTGAACTTGAACGGGGATTTTTTCATTCATGAGTTCAAGGGTGTTGTAAGCTTTGTTAAACTTCTCAATGGCGAGGGCTTTGTTGACGGTATCGTTAGCCTCTTTGTCATAATAAAGCAGGTCGATACCTTCGTTATAGAGAGCTGTCGCAAGGTCGAGAAGAGCGGTGCGGTGGGTCGTAACCATACGCTGAACGGTTTCATCGATGTAGATTTTTTTGCCTTTGGCAACAGCTTCGGGAATACCGCCCCATTGGAATTTTTCAAAGATGTTGCGATAAGTTCTCTCGGTGTCAACGCCTGTTTCACCTGTTTCGGAACGGAAAGGAGTAACCATATAGGTCAAGCCGGTGCTCTGAAGATAGGGAGAAAGACCGACATAGTATGAATCGGGAACGGTCATCGCAAAATACATTGGACGATTCCAGTCGTTTTTGATTGACGTGGCAATCATATCGAGCGAAAGGATTTTGCCAAGTGTGGCTCCGCGTTCACCCGGACTTTGCGGGTCGTTTGCAAGGTCGGTGAAGAGGGCTTGTTCGGCATTCTCGGCTTTGTCGGGACTTATGAAACCGCTTTTGACAGCACCTTCAATATTTGAAGGTATAAACACGTTTGTATAGTTCATGAATGAGCCGTCAGACGGATTCTTGGGTGAGTTGCGATAGAGGTCGCTGAGAGCTGCAAGTGCGTTTACGGGAGTATTCTTGTTTACCGAGTCGGTGTCGTAGTAGTTGAATTGCAGGCGGTCGTAGGCGTATGCCTCGGGAGTGGCTGCCATGTCAATGGCTGCGGCAGAGTCGGTTGGCATTTTCATACGGTTGGCATACCAGTCGGTTGTCAAGTATGAAAGATTGACAACGCGAACGTCGGGTCGGTAGCTTTCAACTTCCTGGGCATACCACAAGGGGAATGTATCGTTGTCGCCGTTTGTGAAGATAACGGCATTGGGGTCGAGAGATGCAAGGTAGTTCATACCGAAGTCGCGTGCGGCATAACGACCTGAGCGGTCGTGGTCGTCCCATGTTTGGGATACCATCTGAATCGGAACAATCAACCCGATAATTGCAGCGATAGCAGCTGCGAATGTGCTGATTTTACCCTTTTCGATGTCGAATTTGGCTGCTAACTGTTCTTTTTCATATTCAGTTGCCTCTTTTGGAGCTTTGGGCTTAAGGAATGAACTGATTATTTGCCAAATTGCTGCCACACCGATACCAATCCAGATTGAGAAGGCATAGAATGAGCCGGCAAACGCATAGTCACGTTCGCGTGGCTGCGACGGCGGTTGGTTGAGGTAAAGAATGATTGCAATACCTGTCATGAAGAAAAAGAAGAAGATTACCCAGAATTGCTCTATACCACGTTTTGAGTAGAATGCTTGCCACAGGAATCCGATGAGACCGAGCAAGAGAGGCATCATATAGAAGACGTTATGTCCGGGGTTGCCTTTGCCTTGACTGTCGGGGAGAAGACTTTGGTCGCCGAGACGGGCGTCGTCAATAAAAGAGAAGCCCGAAATCCAGTTACCACGGTTAACCTCACCATTGCCTTGAAGGTCGTTCTGACGTCCGGCAAAGTTCCACATAAAGTAACGCCAGTACATGTGAGTGAGCTGATAGACAATGAAATAGCGAAGGTTTTGTCCAAAAGACGGGTAACGTATCTGTGTTGAATAGGGCTGTCCGTATGGTTCAAAGGGCGTGCCGTCTTCATTTTCAAATTGTTGAATTTCGCGTAATGGTAAATCTTCTTGTGTAGCACCAATCCAGTCGAGATATGCTGCCGGGTGGTTCTGGGAACGGCTATACATACGCGGGAACACGGTTTTGGGTGTCCAAACGTTGACGTCTTTTGTGCCGGTTACGACATATTCGTCGGGTTGGTCGGGAGAAGTTTTAACGACTTTATTATAGATTTTATGTCCTTTGTTGATTTTTGCGTCGGCACCTCCGTTTGGATTAACAACGTAAACCGGTTGTGAAGCAAATTGTTGGCCGTAAAGGAGAGGCGCTTCGCCATATTGCTCGCGGTTGAGGTATGATCCGAGCGAGAATACGTTGTCGGGAGCATTCTGGTTCATTGACGGGTTGGCTGCCGAACGTATTAGAAGAAGGGCGTAGCTTGAATATCCGGCAAAGATAACAAGGATGCTAAGGGCGGCAATATTGAGAAGGCGTATCGGGAGTTCTTTTGTTCTGAAAAGCCAGAAAGCGAGACCGCCAATCAGCAGGATCGGAACAATGACTGAGTCGCCGATGAACGGGATGCCTGAAAGGATAACGGTTAAAAGGAATGTCCAGCGGATTTTTGAAGATGAACGTTGCAAATACAGCTCGCGAACGCATAGAATCATTGTGGTAACAAGGATTGCAACATAAATCAACACTCCGGAGTTGAAAGGCATTCCAAGTGTATTGACAAAGAAAATCTCAAAATCTTGTGAGATTTCGATGAAGCCCGGAACGAGTCCAAACAATATGAGGGCGACAATCACAAACGAAATTGCAAGGGCTATGAGAGAACCTTTGGCGTTTGTATTTTTATATTTGCGATAATATATGACAAGAACAACTGCCGGGATACACAAAAGGTTGAGGAGGTGTACGCCGATAGATATACCGATAACATATGCAATCAGAATGATATAACGGTCGCTGTGAGGCTCGTCGGCACGGTTTTCCCATTTAAGGATGAGCCAGAATACGAGGGCGGTGCAGAATGATGAGAATGCATAAACTTCGCCTTCGACAGCCGAGAACCAGAAGGTGTCGCTCCAAGTGTAAACGAGTGCGCCGCACATACCCGAGCCCATGATTGCAATCATCTGAGGGAGAGTGATTTCGGGTGCATCATCTTTAACGATGAGTTTCTTGACAAGGTGTGTTACTGTCCAGAACAACAACAGAATTGTTCCTGCACTTAACAAAGCCGACATAGTATTGACCATCAAAGCGACTTTGGTTACATCGCCACCGGCAAAGTTTACAAAGAAACGCCCGGTCAACATAAATATAGGGTTGCCCGGCGGGTGACCGACTTCAAGCTTCATTGCCTGAAGAATGAATTCGGGACAGTCCCAGAAACTTGCGGTAGGCTCGAGAGTGAGGATATATGTTATGGCTGCTATTAAAAAGCAGAGCCATCCGAGCGAGTTGTTGATAAGGTTGTAACGTTTTGTTATCATTGTTAGTAGGATAAATGCTTGGTTGCTTTAAGGCACTTATGGATTGGTTTATGCCCAATAATCTGCAAATTTACTTACTTTTGATAACTTAGGCAAAGTATTGATGCGTTATTATTGTTTTTTAATAGATTGAGCCGGTAAAAAACAATCCCGCGGACTATCACAGTCCGACGGGATTGGTAAAAAATATGAAAACGTAAGTGAGGATGTCGTTATTTAACCTCCCAGGTTTCGCCTGCCATGATCATGTCGCGAAGGCAAGTGAATCCTTTCTTGGCACGAACTTCGGCAACCTGTTTGTCGATTTCATCGTTGTAGGTCAAGCCTTCAACATCGCGGATGATACCGATAGCGAGGGGGAGTTCGTGGCCGTCCATCATAGCGAGCTGCTGATGGAGGAAGTTGCTCTGACAATGAGCGTCATGAACGAGAACATCGTCGACTGTGTATCCGTCTTTACCGATTTCAACTGCTTTCAGAAGGAATCCGTCTTGAACAAGACCTTTGTTCATTTCTTTGCCGAAAATCATTTTTTCGCCATGAACGAGGTGGATTGTACGGTCGGCACGATTCTCACGGTCGGTGATGAAGTTGTGGATGCCGTGGTTCCAGATAACGCAGTTTGTCAAGATTTCAACAACTGAAGTACCTTTGTGTTGCTGAGCGGCAGCGAGTACTTCTTGATTAACCTGAAGCTCAACATCGATTGAACGGGCAAAGAAGTTTCCGCGAGCACCAAACACGAGTTCGGCAGGGATAAACGGATCTTCGGTTGTGCCATAGGGTGATGATTTAGACACGAAGCCTCGGTCGCTGGTCGGTGAGTACTGACCTTTGGTCAAACCATAGATTTTGTTGTTGAAAAGAAGGATGTTGATGTCGATGTTACGACGAATGGCGTGGATAAAGTGGTTACCACCGATTGCGAGACCATCACCGTCGCCCGAGATTTGCCATACGGTCATTTCGGGGTTGGCAACTTTAAATCCGGTTGCAATGGCGGCAGCACGACCATGGATCGTGTGCATGCCATAGGTGTTCATGTAGTAGGGGAGACGTGAGCTACAGCCGATACCTGAGATAACAGCCATTTTGTGGGGAGGCACGCCTACCGATGCCATTGCTTTGTGAAGAGTGTTCAGGATGGCGTGGTCGCCACAGCCAGGACACCAGCGAACTGCTTGGTCGCTTTTATAGTTAGCGGGAGTAAATTTGTTTTCTTCCATGATTATTTGCCCTCCATGATTTTAGTGACACCATCGACAACTTCTTTTGACAAGAATGGTTGTCCTTGGATTTTGTTGATGCGACGGATGTCGAGGTTGGGGAATTTAGACTGAAGATAATCGGCAAACATTCCGGTGTTAAGCTCGGCTACAATGATAGTTTTGTAGCGTTTGAGAATTTCAGCGGTGTTTTTGGGAAGCGGGTTGATGTAACGGAACTGGGTGAATGCAACACGTTTGCCTGCTTTGTTAAGTTCTTCAGCAGCTTCGTGAAGATGACCGTATGTACCGCCCCAGCCGATGAGAAGGGTGTCGGCGTCAACGTCACAGAGAACTTCCTGTTCGGGGATATCGTTTGCGATGCGGGCAATTTTTTCGCGACGGAGTTCAACCATTTTTTCGTGGTTGATGGGGTCGGTTGAGATTGCGCCGGTATCAGAATCTTTTTCAAGACCACCGATGCGGTGCTGAAGATTTTCGGTTCCGGGGATAGCCCAGTAGCGTGAAAGGGTTTCGGGATCGCGGTGGTAGGGTTTCCAGCCTTCGATTTTGTCGGCGGGAACGTATGGTGTGCGAATTGCGGGGTATTCGTCAGGTTCGGGTATGCGCCAAGCCGAAGCACCGTTACCGATGAACGCATCGGTCAAGAGGATGACGGGAGTCATGTGCTCGATTGCGATACGAGATGCTTCAAAAGCCATTGTGAAGCAGTCGGTGGGTGAAGTGGGAGCTACAACAGCAAGGGGTGATTCACCGTTACGTCCGTAGAGTGCCTGCATGAGGTCGGTCTGCTCGGTTTTGGTTGGAAGACCGGTTGAGGGACCGCCACGCATAACGTCGATAACAACGAGAGGAAGTTCGGCGATAACTGCAAGACCGATACCTTCGCTCTTGAGAGCAAGACCGGGACCTGAAGTTGAGGTTGCGGCAAGGTTACCGGCAAAAGCGGCACCGATAGCCGAACAAACGCCTGCGATTTCATCTTCCATCTGGCAAGCTTTCACACCGAGGTCTTTGCGTTTTGCAAGTTCGTGGAGGATGTCGGTTGCCGGAGTGATGGGGTATGAACCGAGGAAGAGGGGACGACCTGCTTTTTCAGCAGCCATGATAAGACCCCAAGCGGTAGCGGTATTACCGTTGATGTCGGTATATACACCCGGGCGGATGTCTTCTGTTTCAACACGGAATGTTGTTACAGTAGCATGGATATTGTGACCATAATCGTAGCCTGCTTGGATAACTTTTGCATTGGCTTCGTAGATGGCGGGTTTCTTTGCAAATTTGTTTTTAAGGAGTTTGAGAGCGTTTTCGAGGGGACGATCGAAAAGCCAGCAAACGAGACCGAGGGCAAAGATGTTACGACATTTGAGTACTGATTTGACATCCATGTCGGTATCGGCAAGCGCATTTTTAGTCATAGAGGTGATAGGAGCCTCGATAACCTGAGCGGTGATGCCAAGTTCTTTGATGGCGTCTTCGGTTTCAAACTGAGCTTTTTTCAGACCTGACTCGTTGAAAGAGTCAATGTCCACGATGATTACTCCACCGGATTTGAGGAATTTGTAACCGCGTTTGAGGGCGGCGGGATTCATGGCAACAAGAACGTCGCATTGGTCACCGGGTGTGTGAACGCCTTTACCGACGCTTGCTTGGAAAGCTGAAACACCACTAAGCGAACCTTGTGGCGGACGCATGTCGGCGGGGTAGTCGGGGAAAGTAGAAACAGAGTTTCCAAGTCCTGCCGACACATTGGTGAAGATGTTTCCGGCGAGCTGCATGCCGTCACCGGAGTCACCGGAGAACCTTACGACAACTTTGTCGATTGGTTTTACGCTGGTCTTCTCTAACATATTCAAAAATTTAGAACTTAATGTGTTATGATTGTTTTAAGGCTAACCTTAATTGGGTTATTTTTTTAGTTAAAAGGTTGGTTATATTACAAATGTGTAATGCGTGACAAAGATACGGAATTTTTTCCTTAATTGTCAAGCAAAAAAATAAAAAGTTTTTTAAATATATTAATTTAGGTAAAATGAAAAGAAAATCCCGACGAGTCACTCGCCGGGATTTCGTACATCATGAATTAAACTACTCTTTGTATGATCTTATATAGAGGTGAGATAATTACTGATTAACAGTGATGATAGCAACACGGTTCCAAGAGGGAACGCTGAATACGTCACCGATACCACAACCTTGAGCATTGATGGTTGAGGGGCTGATGTTGTAGTTGTTTACGAGAGCTTTCTTAACAGCTTCGGCACGACGTGCTGAAAGACGCTGGTTGAAAGAAAGTGAACCTTCGGGTGAAGCGTAACCTTTGATTGTGATTGTTGAACCGGGATGATGTTTGAGTTCGTTTGCGACGAGCTCGAGGTTGGGTCTCTGAGTATTAAGGATAACAGATGACGCAAGGTTGAAGAATACGTAGCGGATAGCTGCGAGGTCTTCAAATACTTCTCTAACAGCGTTGGGACGAGCGTTGCAAGCATCGAGCTCGGCTTGGAGGCTGTTGATTTTGCTTTGAAGTGCTGCGTTGTTGGCGTTGCAATTTTCGAGGTCGTTACGGAGACCGTTGATGGTTGAGTTAAGACCGTCGATTTCGCCTTGGTCACGAAGCTGAGCAATGGTGAATGAGTGGGTGTAGTTTGAGTTGAGGAAGTGGTAAGTGAAACCTGCCATGAGTTCAACAACAGCATTGTTGATGTTGTATTGGGGATATTGGCCGGGGATTGTACCACCTTGTTTTTTGAACGAACGACCCATATCGTAGAGGATAGCGGGACGGATGTTGAAAGTCCAAGCTCGTGATGCACCCATGTTGAAGTTGAGGTTGAGTTCATATTTTGTACCCCATCCGTTTGCATCGTTACCTTTACCGGGGGTATATGAGTGAAGCCATCCGGCACCTGCGGTAACTTCGATTTCAAAAATACGAGGTACACCATAGTAACCGCCGAAGAGGTTCATAAGGTTGAAAGCGAGATATGCTCCAACATATTGGTGGTCGATATAGTTTTGAGGATGAGGACCCGGGTAAACCCATTCGGAAGTATTGATGGTTCCCAAACCTTCAAAACCGATACCAAATGAGGGAACAATCATTTTTTGGATGTTGAGCGAGAAAGATCCGCGAAGATAGTCAAAGTCGGTGACTTGTTTCAATGGGGTCACAACACCACCACGGGCTCCGATTGACCAGTTATCTCTGAATTTAAATCCCTCTAAGGTCCATTGTGCCTGCGCTGATATAAATGTCAGGGCAAGGATAGCTGATAAAATAACCTTTTTCATATGTAGAATATTTAGATTTATGATGAATTTGGACGGCAAAGATAAGCCAAAATAGTCGATTGACAAAATTTTATCAAATAAATGTTAGTTTTTAACTAAATTATTAAAATTTACAATCGGGTTAGCATTTGCCGGTTTGAATATGATGAATTTGTCTGATTATTAATTTGTTATATGAAAAAATAGTTGTTAGTAATCAAGATTTGTTTTGCAAATATAGTAAAAATATTTTATTCATTACAAATATTATTATCGACATCGTTTTGTAGTCCTTTTTTGAAATAGCTTGCAATAACGATATTTGATTTGGAATCACAACTTGGCTTTTCAAATTTGCGGGCAATAAAAAAGCTATATTCGTTACCATACATTTCGACGAGTTTTGGGAAGTCGCTTAAATAAACAAGCATCTGTCCGGTATTGCCTTCGGGATTGTCAGTGCGTTCAAGTCGGTTTCTGAGATAGTAGTTGACTGTGTACATTCTCATCATACTATTAGGTTCAATCCAGCATGGGGGAATGGTTCTGCCGGCATAAATTGACACGAGGTCAGCTACAATCGAACGATCGCTCTTGGGGTTGAGAATTGCAGGTTGGTAAAATGCAGAATAACTCCAGAATACGGTTAACAACGTGATTATGGCAGAGCGAATCGAATGAACTGCATCATATTTTACGATGTATATCCATGTAATTACTGCGGCAGCCATCGAGATTAAGATTGTTATGACTCCTTTGAAAGTAAAAGATGCGTCGGCCAATCCTTGAGTGGCGAGCAGTGTTGATTTGCTACCAAATGGACCGCTGATTTTAATATAGATGAGAGCAATGAGAAGAATGAAAGGTAGCGAGGCGATGAATCCTGCGAACGATTTCAAAATAGCCGGCCTATTATATAATTTATGTATATATTTCACAATGCCGTAGGCGAGCATGGGATACATTGGAAGAAGATAAACGCTTCTTTTGCTTGCCGGGATGCAGTAAAACAGGAATATGAACAGGGCACTGATAATCATTACTTGATCGATGTCGCTTAATTGACGCCACCAAACTGATATTTTCGAGCGGTTAATCGAAGAGTATTTGATGAGGAACGGAGCCGGGAGCAACAGGAGTGTATAGGGAAGCATACCGGCAATGATGGTGACAATGTTATACCACCACGGGTTGACGTGTGATTCATAAGACATTGAGCCGGTCATGCGTCCAAAATTTTCTTCAATCATCAGGTCAAGAAATTCAGTACCGCCCTGTTTGTAGGCAGCGTAATACCAAAGGGCAGGTATGACGAGCGATAGAATTCCTGTGACAACCATGCTTAGGGTAGCTCTAACTGCTTTTTGATGACGGACGAGCATGACGATCCAGGTTATGGCACATGGAATAACCATTCCGACCGGTCCCTTTGTCAGCACCGCACCGCTCAGAAGCAGTATTGAGGGAAGGTCAATGAATCGTTTCGATACTTTGGGGCACAGGTTCATTCGGTATATGGCAATAACCATGAATGATGTCAGCAACATATCTACTCGACAGTTTGTTGCCGCACGATGAACTTCAAACATTGTTGCGAGGACAAGAACAGTGAAAAATGCGGTAGCGGTTTGACCTGTCGAACGACGGGTGTATTGATAAACAACCAATCCCATTGCAATCATTGCCAATGCCGACGGAAGACGCGAAATCAATTCAGTTACAACGAAGCCATTCAAAAACGACAGAATGGCAATGCACCAAGCCAACATCGGTGGTTTGTAGGGGAGGTCGGTGCCATTGCTTAGCGGTAGAATCCAGTTGCCGCTTTGAATCATATCTACTGCAACAATGGCTTCTCTCGGCTCGCCTTTTGTATTAAAGAATGTTTCGCCGAGGAAAGGGATAAATGTTATCAGTAGAAGTAAAATTAAGACTGAAAAAGTATATCGACGTGCGATTGAAATTGAATTAGACAGCATGGTCGTCAAAGTTTTATAGTTGAATATTTGTTGTTGTCATTTCGTTTATGGAGAGAAAGAGCGCAGATCGGACTATTTTGGAGATCATGTCCGGAGAAATAGGTTCTTTGGTGTCAATGACACAAGGAGAGTATTTGGTAAAAATGTCAGTGGTGGGGGTTGTTGATTTATTTATAAGGATGAGCCTTAGCCCATAATCGTTGGGGTAGGGGAGTGATTCGCGATTGGTCAGTATTGATTGCAGGGCTTTGTCAAGTATTGTTGATTCGGTAGATGAAACAACAATGTCAATATCGCCCCAGGCTTTTAATACACCGACAAAATCAAATTCGGGATTGTTGGTTGAACTGATAAGCCGTGCCCCGTCGGTAATGACCGAGGTTTCGGGGTAGATGGCAACGCGACATCCTGTTTCGCCGTATGCTTTGGCGAGTTGTGCTACAATATTGTCGTCAAGGTCAAATAGCACTACTCGACGTGGAGGAAAGTTGAATGATAACTTCCCTTTGGTCGGAACTGTCGAGGACTTTCGTTGAGGTGTCGCCCGGCGGTGTTCTTCCATTTTTCGTTCGAGATAGTTGTCTGCCATTGTTTACAGATCGATTTTATTGTTATGACGTGAACGTTTGTTGATGAATTTATACATCGGGTAGTAGAGCGAACGACGCCACCAGCCTCTGATTTTTGTGAGTACGGGAGACGCTGCCTGGCTGAGATCGTTTGACATCGGGTCAACAAATGATGCTGTCGATGATTGGTCGCCAAACTGCTCGGGGTAAATCACCATTATGTTGTTGTTCGAAAAATATTTCTGAAGGAATGTGGGGACTTCGGTCATATTGGCAGAGTAGCTTACCGAAGTGGGTCGGGAGTTGATATAGACCAACAGATCATCGTCAAGAATACGGTTTGAGAGAAGTACAAAATCGTCATCTTCTTCAAGAGTGCGGTATTCAGATCGGATAACGAGTCGTTCATCACGCAGGGTTGCCTCAATGATCGGGTGTAGGTTTGACTTACAACAGAATATCACTCGACAACCAAGTTGTCGGGTAAGATTGCCGATAGCCGACAGCCAACCGCGGAATCCGGTCTCAAATTGAGCTTTGTCGGGAACGACAACGACTATGCGTGTGATTGTGTTGACCGGGATGAAAAATCGAGAGATGACAATCATCTTGTTGGTTGATTTGACGAGTCGGTCAATTGTTGAACCGAAGAAGCTGTCAATCATTGTGGCACGGCGGTGCATACCGATGATGACGCGGCTGATGTCGCGTTCTTCGATGACATTGACAAGTCCGGTAGTGATATTGAGATCGTATCGTTCGATCGGCGTAACTACAGAGTCAACGGCAGCGCCGGCAGAGACTGCAATCTCAAGCGAGTTGCGACTCATTGCCTTGGATTTTGCCGAGTTGTCGTTGCGCACATTTAGGGCAAATATGCGAGCCTTTCGTCGGGTGGCATCGTCGTCCTCGCCATTTGACATCAGCAATGCAAGTTCGACAAGCGATGGTGCGGTCACGGGGTTGGCAATCGGAATGAGTACATTTTCAACTTTAATCTTGCGCTCATGTTCATCGGCTCCGGCGTTACTGAGCATTTCGATTTTGATGCGTGATGCAGCTCCGGCGGTGACAAACGGTGCGATTGCGCAGGTAATCAAAATTACCATAATAGTGCCGTTGAGTATTGTCTCATCCATGAGGTGCTCGCCGCTTGGTCCTGTCATGTTGTACCCGATTGTGACAACAGCAAGAGCCACAGCGGTGTGGGCTGTAGTGAGACCGAATAACAATCGTCGGGCGTTGCCGTTCATCTTGTAAATGCGTTGGGCAATCCATGCCGCAAGCCATTTGCCGGCAAGTGCTATCGCAAGAATTTCGGCTGTGACTATGATTGTTTCGGTGTTGGTGACAACGTGAATGTTGATCATCATACCAACTCCAATCAAGAAGTAGGGGATGAAAAGGGCGTTGCCTACAAACTCTATTCGGCTCATGAGTGATGACCCCGCAGGAACATAACGGTTGAGGACGAGTCCGGCAAAGAATGCGCCTAATACGGCTTCAAGTCCGATGGCTTTTGCAATGATTGCCGACATGAAAACCATGGCGAGGACATAGACAAATTGGGTGACGTTATCGCTGTATTCTTTGAAAAAACGGCGTGTCAGGCGTGGGTAGATATAAAGAATTGCCACACAGTAAATCGCCATTTTGAAAAGGAGCCATAGCAGATGGACAATTTCAAATTCGCCTGCATTGTGAATGTCAACGACAATTCCGAGCGTCAGAAGAGAACCGGTTACGGCTATGATTGTTCCAACGACAGCGATAAGTACCACCGGACTTTTTGATATTCCGAGTCGGGCAGTGATTGGGTAGGCGATGAGAGTGTGAGATGCATACATCGACCCGAGCAAAACCGATGTGATGATGTCGAGATGCAGAATCCAAAGACTTGTTACCGCACCAAGAATTAACGGGACGAAAAATGTAAGCAACCCGAAGACAAGTCCGCGATTGAAGTTAAGCTTTAGTCGGAACATGTCGATTTCAAGTCCCGCAAGAAACATAAGGTACAGGAGTCCGACTTGTCCGAAAATTGTAAAGCTGCTGTCGCTGTCGAGCACGTCAAACCCGTATGGTCCCACCACCACGCCTGCTGCAATCATCCCTATTATGTGGGGAATATGCAACTTGTTGAGGATGACGGGCGCCATCAATATTATCACCAGAACGATGAAAAATATTGAAACGGGATCGGTGACAATCGCGAGCGAAATCATCGGTTATAGCGCTATAGTTTTTTGAACGGTATTAAGAATGTTATCGGGAGAATGTCAATTAGGCTTCGTTGGCTTTCTCGATCATGTACATTGCGATTTGAACGGCGTTAAGTGCGGCGCCTTTTTTGATTTGGTCAGAAACGGTCCAGAACGTCAAGCCGTTGGGGTTTGTTAGATCTTGACGGATGCGTCCGACATACACGGGGTCTTTGCCTGCGATTTCAAGGGGCATAGGGTAACGCTTTTCGGCGGGTTCGTCAATGATTTGTACACCAACTGCGTTTTCAAAAGCGCGACGCGCTTCAGCCACGCTGATCGGGCGTTCTGTTTCAACCCAGATTGCCTCGCTATGGGCACGCATAACCGGAACGCGGACACACATTGCCGACACGTTTAAGTCGGGGGCGTGCATGATTTTTTTTGTTTCATTATACATTTTCATCTCCTCTTTGGTGTAGCCGTTGTCGGTGAAAACATCAATGTGAGGGATGACGTTGAACGCAAGTTGATATGCAAATTTTTCGATGGTTGGCTCTTCGCCGCGAGAAAGCTGGGCAGTTTGGTTGACAAGCTCGTCCATCGCGGTTGCACCTGCACCGCTGGCAGCCTGATAAGTGGCAACGTGAACGCGGCGGATAGGCGAAAGGTCGTTGATCGGTTTGAGCGCGACAACCATCTGAATTGTTGTGCAGTTGGGATTGGCTATGATGTTGCGCGGGGCTTGGAATGCGTCGTCGCCATTGACTTCGGGAACAACCAACGGAACGTCGGCATCCATTCTGAAAGCACTTGAGTTATCAATCATTGTAGCGCCATGTCGAGTGATTGTTTCGGCAAATTCTTTTGAGGTAGAAGCACCGGCTGAAACAAAAGCGAAGTCGATTCCGCGGAAGTCTTCGGCGTTGTGGGTGAGCTCTTTGACTGTAATTTCTTCACCGCGAAATTTATATTTTCGACCGGCACTGCGGCTTGAGCCGAAAAGACGAAGTTCGTCAACCGGAAAGTTTTGTTCGTCAAGCACTCTTAACAGTTCTTGTCCAACTGCGCCGCTGGCGCCAACAATAGCTACTTTCATCTAAAAACGTAATTAAAAAACACAATGTAAAGATAATAATGTGCAAAATTACGAATATTTTTTGATGAAAAGGCTGTTTTAATAGCTTTTTGTTAGTTTAAAGCCAATTAATCCGGCGATTTGGTGTTGTAAATTGCCTCAAGTTCCTCTTTGAGTTTGGGAAGGTGATTTATGACGATTGCCCAAAGGATTTCGGGTTTCAAAGAGTCGTATGCGTGAATGACGTAATTGCGAGTGTCAACAATTTTTCTTGCTGAGGTGACGTTTATATCAGGCCAAACTTTGAGAATACGATTCATTGCCTCACCCATTATTTCGATATTACGTTCTATGAATTTTCTGAAAACAACATCTGAAGCAAATGTCTCATATTGTCGCCCAAAACGTTGGGTGGCAATGTCAATCTCTTCAATGGCGTTAAGAATGTCGTTGAGATGTTTATTGGTAGCTTCATCCATATATCAACTGTTTTGTCGAATCTAACTCTTGGCGAAAATGTGGATTTCGGATATTGTCATCGCATACAAGATCAATCCTTCTGCCAATGATGTTTTCAAGTTCGTGCATAAATCCAAAGAAAATTTCTGCCCAATCTAAACCATCATTCTTAATTGTCTCAGCATCAAAATCTACTGAAAAATCAACGTCGCTGTCGGCATTGAAGCGGGGAGTTAGAATAGAACCGAATACCCACAATTTAGCGACCTTGTATTTTTTACACAAGGCGATGATTTTATCCATATTTAGTTCTATCAGTTTCATGCCGCAAATATAGATATTTTTATTGAGATAATAAAATCGGAGGGCTCGGGTTTGATGATTTATTTGGAGAAAAACGTGTTGTAAATAACTTTGGCAAAGTGGATTTGTTCGAGCTGTCGCACTTTGACTTCGACGTCATCGGCGGTATCGTCGGGTGATAAATCTACTTTTGCTTGAAAAATTATGTCGCCACTGTCATAATGCCCGTTTACATAGTGGATCGTGATTCCGGTCTCATTTTCTCCGGCAGCGACTACTGCCTCGTGAACATGGCGACCATACATCCCTTTGCCTCCGAATTTGGGTAGTAAAGCCGGGTGGATGTTGACGATGCGGTTCTCATAATTGTCAACCAAAAACTGAGGAATAAGTAATAAAAATCCGGCGAGTACGATGATGTCAATATTGTGGCCTGACAGTATCGGTAGAAGTGTTTCAGAATTGTTGATTTGGTCTTTAGATAATACTACGCAATCAACGCCTAATTGCGAGGCACGGTCAACTACTCCTGCGTTTTGCTTGTTGCAAATCACAAGATTAACTTTTGCTTCACACTGATTGTCGTTGAAATATCTGATGAGATTTTCAGCGTTGGATCCGCTCCCCGATGCAAAAACAGCAATATTCTTCATAGCCACAAAGGTAGTGATTTTTTAGCTGATAAAACAAAAAGCGAACTTGGATTCTNCCAAATTCGCTTTGGTGGAGTATAGCGGACTCGAACCGCTCACCTCAACACTGCCAGTGTTGCGCTCTAGCCAGATGAGCTAATACCCCTTGTTTGCGGTGCAAAGTTAGGGGTAAATTTTGAAATGACAAAATTTTAGGTGATAAAAGTGGGCNGTTTACTCTTTTTCGAGACAGCTGTCAAATAGTTGNTAGAGTTCCTGACGGTCNAGATTGCGACCGATCAAGACGATTTTTTCCATGCGATCACCATATTTNTCGTCCCAGTCGCGACGCAGGTTTGCATCGTTTTTCATCATCTGTTTAAGTTCGGCTTCGGGAGCTGTGGCAAACCAATATCCGGCTTCGGTGATTTTCTTTTGTGTGCCGGCTTGTTCAAAGAGTATTGACATATCGCGGTTCTGGCTGAAATAGACAANACCTTTGGCNCGGATGATGTTTTTNGGCCAATGGAGATTTACCATNCGGTCAAATTTTTCAAAGTTGAAAGGTCGGCGGTTGTAATAAACCATTGTGCCGATGCCATATTCTTCGGCTTCGCCTTCTCCGTCGTGGTGATGATGATGGTGGTCGTGATCATGGTGGTGATGNCCNTGATCATGATCGTGTTCATCTTCATGGTCATGGTGATGCTCATGCTCGTCGTCATCATCATCCGGGTGATGGTTTTCGATTTGATCTACCCATGTGGCTGAAGTNGCAACGCCTTCAAAATCAAANAGGTCAGTNTTGATTATGTCTTCAATGTTAACGTTGGCATAATCTGACTCGATAATGCGTGCTTTGGGTTGGAGAGCGCGAATGATTGCTTTGAGTTTGGCTGCATCATCGGGCGAGACCTCTGAAATTTTGTTNAGAATAATAATNTTGCAAAATTCGATCTGCTCGATGATGAGGTTTTCGATATCGTCTTCGTCGAGGTTGGGACGACGCAGTGAATCGCCATTCTCAAATTCGGCTTTCATGCGCAGAGCGTCAACAACNGTGACGATACAGTCGAGACGCGGACGAGATTCGGGAACGGGAGCACCCATGCGAGTCATTGCATCGATAGTGCGGGCAATAGGGGCAGGTTCGCAAATTCCGCTTGCCTCTATGACGATGTAATCGAAATTGTNNGTCATGATGAGGTCGGAAATTTGCTTGATGAGNTCGTTTTGGAGNGTACAGCAAATACATCCGTTTTGGAGAGCCACAAGGTCGTCTGACGATTCGCTNCCACCAACAATTCCGCCTTTGCGAATCAGGTCGGCATCGATGTTGATTTCGCCAAGGTCGTTAACGATTACGGCAAANTTTATTCCTTTTGTGTTTCGTAGAATATTGTTAAGCAGCGTTGTTTTACCACTACCGAGATAGCCGGTTAAAAGGAGTATGGGAGTTTCAGATTGTGTCATATCAATNGTTTTTATGGTTAAAAAAGAAACCGCAAATCGGTGAGGACTTGCGGTTTACGGGAATTTGTCGGGGTGAGAAGACTCGAACTTCCGACCTCCACGTCCCGAACGTGGCGCGCTGCCAACTGTGCTACACCCCGAGTCGCTGATGAATTAAATTTTCAAAAGCGATGCAAAGGTAATGANTTTTTTTGAATAGTAGAAGTATAGAAGTGAAAATTTTTAGATANTTGGTCAAATAAGAGCAATAAGACCAATTAGTCTAAATTTTTTTACAAAGATACTTATTTCGTTGGTTATTTAGTTGTCGGTTTTGTTTTATTTAAAATAAAGATGTAATTTTGCAGTCGAAAGCAGGTCGTTGCCCGGAGCTTTAGCTTATGCNCGTGGTTGACCTATTGTTTAACTAAACTNNTTAATTTGGACTTAGACCCTCTTCCGGCTTGTAATCTGTGTATGATAGCAGCCGATATTAATGTTTTAACTGCCAGTCAGATAGCTGCATTGGTNGTTGCTTTTGTGTGCCTGTTTATTTCGGGCTTTGTTTCGGGTAGTGAAATATCTTTTTTCTCACTTTCGCCGACTCATGACGATGAGATAGAAGAATCTCCCAAATGTGATGCGATTAAATCATTGCTCGCTTCTCCCAAACGACTTTTGGCTACAATTTTGATTGCAAACAACTTGGTCAATGTGACAATAGTTGTGTTGTGTTCGTTTGCTCTCAATCCACTGTTTGACTCGATGGAACGGTGGCTGAGCTTTTTGTTGCAGACCGTTATCCTTACGTTTTTGATTTTGTTGTTTGGCGAGATTTTACCAAAACTGATAGCAAATAATTATCCTGTGAAGTGGGCTCAGGCTACTGTCGGAGCGGTGACTTTTATGGTNAAATTGCTTTATCCGTTTTCNTCGATATTGGTTAAAAGTTCACGATTTGTAAACCATGTAGTCGAGCGTCACCCTGATGCAATCACTGCCGACGACTTGTCGCAGGCTCTTGAAATTACTGATGTTAAGGCGTCGGGAAGTGATAAAGAGATGCTTGAGGGTATCTTGAAATTTGGCGACACAACGGCNTCGGAGATTATGACTCCGCGCGTTGATATGACCGATATAAATATCGCGCTTGATTTTCCTGCAGTAATGAAAATTGTTGTTGAAAGCGGATATTCGCGTTTGCCGGTCTATGAAAATACACAAGATTCTATTAAAGGTGTACTTTATAGCCGTGACTTGATTCCTTACCTTTCATTTAGCGAAGATAAAGATTTTGATTGGCGCAAGCTAATCAGAAAGCCCTACTTTGTNCCGGAATCGCGTATGATCGATGATCTTCTTGAAGATTTCAGAAAATTGAAGATACACATGGCGATCGTTATAGATGAGTTTGGNGGAACTCGTGGTGTGGTAACGCTCGAAGATGTGCTTGAAGAGATAGTCGGTGATATCAATGACGAGTATGACGAGGAAGAAAAGTTTTATAAACGACTNCCCGACGACACATATATTTTTGAAGGAAAAACTTTCCTGACCGACTTTTTCCGTGTTACCGGTCTCAATGAAGATGATTTTGCCGACGTTGCNGAGGATGCCGAAACTCTCGCCGGAATGCTTTTGGCTATCAAGGGCGATTTCCCTAAAGAAAAAGAACCGTTGGTTTATAACAGATGTCGNTTCTTGATTCTTGACATTGACCATCACCGAATTGCATCGGTTCGTGTGAAAGTTATGCCTGAACCTCAGGCTGTGAAAAGCGAGGAATAGTGGAAAGAAAAAGTCTTTTCAAATCGCTATACAGTGACGGCTTATTGATNGAAGTCGTTGATATGACATCAATCAACCCTGACCGATATGACTCCGGAATGGCTTGCCATGAAAACAGACAGCGGGAAAAAGCGGCGACTCAAATAGCGGTTGATTGTATGTTTAACCGACATGTTGAAATAAAANACGCTCCCGACGGTCATCCATATATAGAGGGAGTTGAAGGTTCGTTGTCAATCTCTCATGCCCGTAATATTTTGGTTGCTGTTTATTCGCCAAACCATNTTNTTGGAGTTGATATAGAATATCAGCGTGAAGCACTTAAAAGGGTCGCAACAAAGTTCTTGAATGAGACNGAGCAGGAGTATGCAANTGATATTGAAAATCTTCTGAGAGCATGGACTGTAAAAGAGGCAGTNTATAAGGCNATGTTGCATAAAGGATTGTCGCTGTTTGCTATAAAGCTNCCGCCTTTAGATGAAAAAGAACCCCACGCAGTTGTTGAGACTGACGAGGGGCAAGTTAGTATCAAGTTGTATTTTGATAAAATNGATGAGGCGATGGTTACGTTGGCTGTCAGGGACGACGCAAAATATAGGGAAACGGATCTTTCATTACAACCGGATTGNATTTAGTTACTTTTTTGAGAGCGGTCTCGGCTTCGGCTGCCGTNGCACATGATTGCGCGACTACATAATAAACCTGGTCGCGGTCNACAAGAATAAGCGCTTTATCAAATCCGGCATCAATCGCACGTTTCCTCACCGACTTTGCATTAAACAGCTGNCGAAACGATGCAATTACCACATTATATTTTTTTACATCTGNGGGATTAAANCCTTCGATGTTGCGTACCGGAGTNGTGTAAATAGATTTTANNGGTAATGTAACTCCGTCAATTGTAAGTTGCCGGGGTTGATCGTCTTTTTTTATAAGATCGTCTGTTTCGCTGTCAGAATCGGTCTTTTTTTGTTGGGCTAATTCGTATGCNGCNCGATAGTTCTTTTCAGATGTTTTGCATGCTGAGAAGATTGAGCAAAACATGGCGGTTGTTATGATTGAGAAGATTATTTTTTTCATATAAAGTTAGATTTTTAATTTTCCGAGTTCGATTACGTCAAGATCACGCATATCACCGTTGTCAAGTGTCAGCCTGACGAGTGTCCTGACCTTTTGCCATCCNTGATTGCCTGCCGCTCCCGGNTTNATNTGNAGCAGGTCGAGNGNGGCGTCGGGCATTACNCTCAGNATNTGGCTGTGNCCNNTGANAAANAGTTTGGTGCGGTTNTCGGTNANCATNGTTTTNATGCCGGGNGCATAGCGTGTNGGATANCCNCCGATATGAGTCATCAGCACGTTNATATTTTCTACTGTNAAAATTTCAACTTCGGGNCANACGCGACNGACAACACCGTGGTCNATATTCCCTTTGACAGCACGCACTACNGGGCAAATTTCGCGGAGCCGTTCGATGATCGAGATGTCGCCGATGTCGCCGGCGTGCCAAATTTCGTCACACTCTTTGAAGTGAACGNCATAGCGGTCGTCCCAACAACTNTGTGTATCTGATAAAATGCCTATAAGTTTCACAGGCGGTTAAAAGTTTTGAAGAACAAGAATTTGACGGGGTGTGAATGTCATTTCGGGTGCGATTGTGACTTTGTTGCCCGAAATGATGTCGGTTAAGACTGTTCCCGGTTTGATAATCTCGGCATAACGCGACATGTCGGCAGTGATGTTGCCCGATGTTCCGTTGAGGATGACGGTTACTTCGCGGTCGCCGAGTTTACGCTGATAAACATAAAGTTTATTGTTGGGCGCAAAGTGTTTGAGTGANCCGTTNGNGACAATNTCGCGGGCAGATGTGCGTCGCCAATTGAGCAGGTTTGACAAGAANTCAAATGCTTCGTTTTGCAGATCGGAGCGGCCTTCNCGNGTNAACACGGTAGNGGTATCGCCNGGGAATCCGCCCGGCATATCACGACGTATGTTGCCGTCNCCNCCNTCNGCTCTNGTTCCGTTCATNAGCAGCTCGGTTCCATAATAAATTTGAGGTATGCCACGCGAGGTGAGCAGGAACGTAACAGCCTGTTTCCANGAGTCGAGCGAATCGGGCATCTCGCGCAGATAACGGTCGGTGTCNTGNTTNTCNAGNAATGTCAANATNNTTTGAGGGTCGGGNAAAAGATGGTCGAGCGAGAGGTGATCATAGAGAATGTTCAAACCGTCGTGCCATTCGTCAGTCTCGTTTTCAAATGCTTTTTGGGCGTCAATCGAAATACGGAAGTCCATAATGGTCGGNAGNCGNGGNTCNTCNACNTTGACTTTTGAANTGCGTTGCCAGAAAGCTTCGGCACCTTCGTTTGCATACCAACATTCACCAACAATATTGAAGTTCGGATATTCGGCAAGGACNGCGTCAATCCAGCGACCCATAGCTTTCAGGTCGGCGTAGGGATATGTGTCCATTCTGATGCCGTTGATTTTGCTGTATTCAATCCACCATATCGAGTTTTGAATAAGATANTTNATGAGGTGGGGNTTGCGCTGATTCAANTCNGGCATAGATTTTACAAACCAGCCGTCGGTTGCTTGTTTGAGGTCATAATCGCTGACGTACGGNTCATGTAGNGTTGACAGTCGATGGTTTGTTTGAACATAGTTGTTTTCATAGTCGGGGAAGTTGAACCAGTCTTTTGACGGTGGATTTTTNAGCCACGGATGTTCTGANCCNCAGTGGTTGAATATCATGTCCATAACGACCTTTAGTCCGCGGTCGGCTGCTTTGCTGATAAATTCAACATACTCTTCGTTTGTTCCCAATCGCGGGTCGATTTTATAGAAATCGGTCGTGGCATATCCGTGATAGCTGCCGCCTCTCATGTCGTTTTCGAGAACGGGATTNAGCCANATTGCNGTAACNCCGAGAGAGTCNATGTAATCGAGNTGTTGTTCNATNCCNTTAATGTCGCCGCCGTGACGCNNNTTGTGNTTTTTGCGGTCAACTTTTGCCGGATATCTCATGTCGGCGAGTTCGTTGTTAGAGGNATTNCCGTCGGCAAATCGGTCGGGCATAACGAGATANAGCACGTCTCCGGCGTCAAATCCTTCATAATCTTCAGGTTTGCGATCGCGNGCNAGNANGGGATAATTAAATGTGATATTAATGTTGCCGTCNTTCAGNTTTATNGGAAGCTGACCCGGTTTTGTGTTCTTGTCGATTGTCAGGTAAANGAAAAGATAGTCGGGCGANTCNA
>JAAVCC010000003.1:66894-205947 GCA_014802535.1 Bacteroides sp.
ATNTTATCAATGACTTTTACACCCGGATATTTTGTTGNTGCNGTNTATGANGCGNNNCCCGGAGCTTTAATCATCAGTTGGAGGGTGTCNTTATTCATNCCGGTCCACCACATCGGCGGATCGACACTAATAGAATTACNGTTTTTGTTAGNTGCAAGGATTGATAGGGATGCGGTCATTGTNAACGCCGCGAGAAGCAATCTAAATTTCATGGACTTATGCTTTGGTTATTATAGTTTGTGCAAAGGTAATAAAANTATCATTAANATAAAAAAGCTTCGGACAAAATGCCGAAGCTAAAGCTGTGATAATGATGTTGGTTATGGTGTGGGCGAAGATGGATTCGAACCACCGAAGGCATAAGCCAGCAGATTTACAGTCTGCCCCATTTGGCCACTCTGGTATTCGCCCTAAAGCGGTGCAAAGTTAATCAAAGTTCTTTAACCTTGCAAACAAAATCGTGCATTTTAATAGCTGCTTCGGCGGCTTCGGTTCCTTTATTGCCGAGTCGGCCACCGGCGCGGTCGATAGCGTCTTGCTCATTGTCAACTGTTAATACNCCGAAAATTACCGGAATATCACAGTCGGCGTTAAGCGATGTGATGCCTTGAGTTACGCTCTGGCAAACATAGTCAAAATGGGGCGTTCCACCGCGAATTACACAACCGAAAACAATAATTGCGTCATATAGTGAGGCCTCGATTAGCTGTGATGCGGCAAATGTCAGTTCGACTGTTCCGGGGACTTTGAAAATGTCGATGCGGTCGTCGGTGAAGCCTTGTTGTTTAAACAGNNCTACGGCACCATTGGTGAGGGCGTCGGTTATGTGGTGATTCCACTCAGCCTGTACGATTGCAACTCTCATTTCAGGAACATCGGGGAGGGGAGTGTGGGGCGCAGCCCCTGCTGTAGCGGTTGACATATCTNTATCAAAATGGTTGATTAAATAACTTTTTGAAGAGCGAGGCTNATTGCGTTAATTTCCTCGATATCTTTTTCAAGTTCGATTGTCTCNTGTTTGCTTTCAGGTCCGAAAATTTCAATTGAATTTTCATCGACATTTATAAATAATGAGTCGTAGAAGCAAAGATGTTTTTTGTAAACNTCGGTAGGATTGTCTTCGCCAAAGAAAAATTTGAGATCGCGTGAGCGGGTGACAATAATATCNGCTTTTTCAAAATATTCAATAATTTTTGGTCGCTCAACGGTCAATGATGAAATTCTCGACGGGTCAAATCCGGGGAAGTATAAAATTTTTGCATTGCGAGATGAAGCATGTTCGATCAGCAACTGCANGTTGTGTTGGTATCGAGGGTTNACAGCCATATATCCGCCAAACACNACTGCTGCATCGTGATTGAGGTTGGTGGGCCAAACAACATCAAGTCCGTTTTCGGGCAGATTGCTGCGTGTGGAGTAACGGTTGACCTCGTTCTGTTTGCCATTCTTAAAAATGAGAGTAGANGGNGTGACGATGTCGGGAGCGCGGTCGATCGAATGGGTGTCGATGTCTGATTTATCGAGCGTNTCGATTATAACCCCGCCAAGATAGTCGTTGCCNGTTTCAGATATTAAAGAAACTTTGACCTCTTTGTCTTTTGCAAGTTCGCATGCNACGTTTACAAGCGTACCGCCAACTCCAACCCGTTTAGGTTTGAGACCGTCAAAATAAACTTGAAAATCGATGTCGGCAATAAAAAATATATTTTTCAGATACATTTTGAGAAAATGTTAAGGTTAAAAGAAACAAAAGCGCGATTATCAGCTTTTGCGGGAAACTTGACCGAGATAGCCGCCATGATGGCGTTTGGCATATTCGGCACGTGTAAATCCTGTTCGATTCATTACGTTGACAACAAGAACATCGCCGATAACGGTCATGACTGTGGTTGATGTTGTGGGAGTCATGCCGAGCGGACAAACTTCGGGAGCGCCTCCGGTTGGTAGAACCACGTCGGCTTCGCTTGCAAGCAGTGATTTTTCATCACCGGTGATCACGATGATGGGCAGGTGGGTTTCATANAGCTCACGNGCAAGGGAAATAAGCTCAACAATTTCGCGCGTTTTTCCCGAGTTTGAGATGAGCAACAAAACATCATCGGGCTGAATCACTCCAAGGTCGCCGTGCTGGGCTTCAGACGGATGTAGNTTGACAGCCGGAATTCCGGTTGAACAGAATGTCGTTGCGATGTTCATGGCAATCTGTCCGGCTTTTCCCATTCCTGACGTGACGAGTTTGCCGCCTCGATTGTGAACATGTTCTACAATCAAATCAACGGCGCGTTCATACCCGTCGGTGACAGGTATTTGTAGAATAGCCTTGCTCTCGGCGTCAAGTATGTTGCGCATAGATTCTTTGATGTCCATAGCGTGTGTTTCAAAATCGGTTTTTGTTTTTACGCTACAAAGGTAATAAAAAAAGCGTGATTTAAAAAATCAAAGCGCATTTAACTCATGTAATGTTATTAAATTGAAATTTTATGCAGAATTATTTTACAGATTGTAGCTAAATTATTAATTTTGCAACCTAATTAGAGCATAGCTGTGTTTAATAGCTAAAAATTAACAATTTTAAGTATGGATAATAGATTATATATTTTTGACACAACGCTCCGTGACGGAGAGCAGGTTCCAGGATGTCAGCTCAATACGGTTGAAAAAATCGAGGTTGCCAAGGCTCTTGAAGAGTTGGGTGTCGATGTTATAGANGCNGGTTTNCCGGTTTCAAGCCCGGGCGATTTTAATTCGGTCGTTGAAATTTCCAAAGCNGTCACATGGCCTACGATATGTGCATTGACTCGCGCGGTCGAAAATGATATTAAAGTTGCTGCCGAGGCTTTGCAATATGCNAAACATAAACGTATCCATACCGGAATCGGTACATCAGATTCTCATATTAAATATAAGTTCAATTCAAATCGTGAGGAAATCATCGAGCGTGCCGTTGCTGCTGTCAGCTATGCCAAACGATTTGTTGAGGACGTTCAGTTTTATGCCGAGGATGCGGGTCGAACCGACAACGAATATCTTGCCCGTGTCATCGAGGCTGTNATCAAAGCCGGAGCTACTGTGGTCAATATTCCCGATACAACCGGATATTGTCTGCCNGAAGAATTTGGTAAAAAAATNAAGTATCTTGTTGAAAATGTGAAAGGCATAGACAAAATTACTATTGCCACTCACTGTCATAATGACCTTGGNATGGCGACTGCCAATACTTTAAGCGGCGTGATAAACGGTGCACGCCAGGCCGAGGTTACNATTAACGGTATCGGTGAACGAGCCGGTAATACTTCGCTTGAAGAGGTGGTTATGGCGTTGAAGTCACATCACGANCTCGGTATCAATACAAATATCAATACACGCCATATCTATCCGACAAGCCGTCTNGTTTCANGCTTGATGAATATGCCNGTNCAGCCCAACAAGGCTATTGTCGGTCGAAACGCATTTGCCCACTCGTCGGGTATTCATCAGGATGGAGTGCTGAAAAATCGCGAGTCATATGAAATTATTGACCCCAAGGATGTCGGCATCGACGAAAACTCAATNGTNCTTACCGCCCGAAGCGGACGTGCCGCTCTCAAACACCGTCTTCATGTGCTNGGCATCGAGCTTGACAAAGAACATCTCGATAAAACCTACGAGGCATTTCTTAAATTTGCCGACCGCAAGAAAGAAATTAATGACGACGACATTCTTATGCTTGCCGGACGCCACCATGCTTCATCGCGTCGNATAAAACTCGATTTCCTTCANGTTACAAGCGGTATCGGGGTACACTCGGTTGCCAGTGTCGGGCTTGATATAGCCGGCGAAAAATTTGAGGCATGTGCATCGGGTAATGGTCCTGTTGATGCAGCTCTCTCGGCAATCAAAAATATTATTCACCGTCAGATGGTTGTTAAGGAGTTCCTTATNCAGGCTATCAACCGAGGCAGTAATGATATCGGTAAGGTTCATATGACTGTCGAACACGANGGNATGGAATATAACGGTTTCTCGGCAAANACCGATATNGTNGGNGCAAGTGCCGAGGCGTTTATTGATGCAATTAATAAATTTGCCAAATAAATAATAATGTAATCTCTGATGGCAAAAACACTTTTTGATAAAATTTGGGACGCTCATGCGGTGAACACAATCCCCGATGGTCCCACTCAACTTTATATTGACCGACACTATTGTCACGAGGTAACAACCGCTCAGGCTTTTGACGGGTTGCGNAATCGTGGAATACAGGTGTTCCGTCCCGAGCGCACTTTCTGTACGCCCGACCATAATGTCCCTACTCAAGATCAGCATCTCCCGATAGCTGACCCGGTTTCGCGAAATCAGGTTGAGACACTCGAACGTAACGCCAAGGAATTNGGGNTGACNTATTTNCCGCTNGGNTCNGANCGTAANGGNATTATCCATGTGATTGGNCCCGAAAACGGTTTGACACTCCCCGGAATGACAATTGTTTGTGGTGACAGTCATACGTCAACACATGGAGCATTTGGTTCAATCGCATTCGGTATCGGTACAAGTGAAGTTGAAATGGTGCTTGCATCGCAGTGTGTATTGCAATCAAAGCCAAAGACAATGAGAATTACCGTCGATGGTAAACTTGGTGAAGGTGTCACTGCTAAAGATGTTGCATTATATATCATTGCTCAGCTATCGACCGGTGGTGCTACCGGCTATTTTGTAGAATATGCAGGCGAGGCTATCCGCTCGCTTTCGATGGAAGGACGTATGACTCTGTGTAATATGTCAATCGAAATGGGCGCGCGCGGAGGTTTTGTAGCTCCCGATGAAGTGACAATCGAATATTGTCGCAATCGTCCCTATTCGCCAAAAGGAAAAGAGTGGGATCAGGCAGTTGAATACTGGCTGTCGCTCAAGTCAGATAAAGATGCGGTCTTTGACCGTGATATAAAATTTGATGCTGCCGACATCAAACCTCGCATCACATTCGGAACAAACCCCGGAATGGGAATTGCTATCGACGAGAAGGTCCCCGAGGCTCCTGCCGATGCTTCAGCCGCGGCATCGTTTGCCGATGCACTGGCATATATGGGCTTTGAATCGGGTAAATCGTTGCTTGGTACACCTGTCGATTATGTGTTTGTCGGTAGCTGTACAAACGGACGTATAGAAGATTTTCGTGCTTTTGCCTCAATCGTAAAAGGTCGTAAAAAAGCCGAGAATGTGACTGTGTGGCTCGTGCCCGGTTCTCGTGCGGTAGAGGCTCAGATAAAACGAGAAGGTCTTGACCGTATTTTTGCCGAGGCAGGTATGGAACTTCGTCAACCCGGATGTTCGGCATGTTTGGCTATGAATCCCGACAAAATCCCGGCGGGAAAATTGTCAGTTTCGACCTCTAACCGCAACTTTGAGGGACGCCAGGGCCCCGGAGCGCGCACAATTCTTGCGTCTCCGCTAACAGCCGCGGCTGCTGCCGTAACGGGATGTATAACTGATCCTCGAACTTTAGTTACCAAATGATGAAAGAGAAATTTACAACCATAACATCGACCTGTGTGCCGATGCCGGCAGAAAATATTGACACCGACCGCATTATTCCGGCTCGCTTCCTCAAATCGACCTCTCGAGAGGGCTTTGGCGAAAAGCTGTTCTATGATCAGCGTTTTGATGCTGACGGGAATCAGATTGCCGATTTCCCTCTGAATAATCCGGCTTATGGTGGCGTTATTCTTGTTGCTGGAAAAAATTTTGGATGTGGTTCAAGTCGTGAACATGCTGCTTGGGCGATCCACGATTATGGATTTCGTGTTGTTGTGTCGAGCTTCTTTGCCGATATCCACAAGAATAATGAACTCAACTCGTTTGTGCTGCCGGTTACTATCCCTCAGGATATGCTTGATAAACTTCTTGAGACTATCACTGCCGACCCGACTACAAAGGTAGTTGTTGATCTTGAAAATCAGACAATAAAATGTGAAGCTGCCGGCATTGAGTACAAGTTTGAAATCAATCCCTACAAGAAATATTGTTTGCTCAACGGACTCGACGATGTTGACTATCTGTTGTCACGTCGCGACGATGTTGTTGCTTATGAGAATAAAACGAAAAAATAAAAGCCTGAAAAATGAATCTTAAAATAGCTGTTATTGCCGGAGACGGTATCGGACCCGAGATATCAAAGGTCGGTGTTGAGGTTACACGTGCTGTCGCACGTCGTTTCAATCATGAAATTTCATTCAAAGAAGCGTTGGCTGGTGCTGCAGCTATTGATGCAGTCGGTGACCCGTTCCCCGAATCAACCTACCAAATATGCTGCGAGAGTGATGCCGTGTTGTTCTCGGCTGTCGGCGATCCCCGATATGACAATAACCCCGAGGCTAAAGTGCGTCCCGAACAGGGTTTGTTGGCTATGCGTCGCAAACTTGGACTGTTTGCCAACGTGCGCCCTATCGAGACTTTTGAATGTTTGCTTGATATGTCGCCGTTGCGTCGTGATATCGTTAACGGTGTCGATTTTGTATGCATCAGAGAGTTAACCGGCGGAATGTATTTCGGACCTAAAAAAGAAGGTGATGATGAGGCTTACGACACCAATCTTTATACTCGTAAAGAAGTTGAACGTATTCTGAAAACAGCTTTTGAACATGCTCAGCGTCGTCGCAAACATCTTACAGTGGTTGATAAAGCCAATGTGCTTGCGTCGAGCCGTTTGTGGAGAAAAATTGCACGTGAGATGGAGTCGCAATATCCCGACGTGACTACTGATTATATGTTTGTAGATAATGCGGCAATGAAAATGATTATGGAGCCGCGTTTCTTTGACGTGATCGTTACTGAAAATACTTTTGGCGATATTCTCACTGACGAGGCAAGTGTGCTTTCGGGCTCAATGGGACTTTTGGCATCGTCTTCGATAGGTGAAAAAACACCGGTGTTTGAGCCTATTCACGGCTCATGGCCTCAGGCTGCCGGTAAAGATATTGCTAATCCGCTTGCCCAGATTCTTTCGGTGGCAATGATGTTTGAATATTTTGGTTTGACTGCCGAAGCGTCTGCCGTTAGAAAAGCTGTTACTGCTTCGCTCGATAACAATGTTCGTACTCCCGACCTTCAGCTCCCCGGGCAACCTGAATATGGTACTCAGGCTGTCGGAAAATGGATTGCTGATTATATTGAAAAAAACTGATAGTTTATGAGACTTGACGGACGACGCCAAAGTTCTAATGTTGATGACCGTCGCGGTGGCTTATCGTTTGGCGGCAGAGGTTTTAAATTTGCCGGAGGTGGCATTGGAGCTTTGATTATAGCTGCATTGATTACTTGGCTGTCGGGAGGAGACCCGATGAGTGTAATTTCTCAGGGAGCTACCGAATATCTGACAGGAAACGGTCAAACCGAACAGGAATATCAGCCTACTGCTCAGGAAGAGGAGATGGCTGTGTTTGCAAAGCAGATTTTGGCAGGTACTGAAGATGTCTGGACTGCTGAATTTGACAAGTTGGGCATGACATATACGCCGCCTAAACTTGTATTGTTTACCGGTGCTGTTCAGTCGGGATGTGGTGGCGCAACCGCCCAAACAGGTCCTTTTTATTGTTCGGCTGACCAAACCGTATATCTTGACTTGTCTTTTTTCAATGAGTTGAAATCGATGGGGATAGATGGCGACTTTGCGTGTGCCTATGTGATTGCTCACGAGGTCGGACATCATGTTCAATATCTTCTTGGTACTCTTGACGAAGCTCATGAAGACATGGCGCGAATGAGTCAGACCGAGGCCAATAAAATCAGTGTGCGTCTTGAACTGCAAGCCGATTTCTATGCCGGAGTTTGGGCTTATCACGACAATGAAATGTTTAACTCTCTTGAACAGGGAGATATAGAAGAGGGTCTAAATGCCGCATCAAAAATCGGTGATGATTATCTTCAGAAACAAGCCCGAGGCTATGCTACTCCCGAAACATTCAATCATGGTCGCTCAGACCAGCGTGCGCGTTGGCTTAAACTCGGAGCAGCGACCGGCAATATCATGTTAGGCGATACATTCTCNCCGCGTTATGATGCGCTGTGATCGTGAGTGAAACAGATTGATACACTCATATAGTAGGTCTATAAGTTGTAAAATCTTAAACGATTAGACTTTGTTTAATGGCGTTTTTTTTGTATCTTTGTCGCCATTATGAACAGCAATGTAAATAAGCATATTTATGACTTTGACGCGCCTGTAGAAAGACGTGGCACCGGATGTGTCAAATTTGACAATCTCAAAAAGTTTTATGGACGTGAAGATCTCACGCCGCTTTGGGTCGCTGACATGGATTTTGAGGTTGCTCCCGCAATTTCAAAGGCGCTTGAAGATCGCATCGGTCATCATGTTTATGGATATGCAGTTCCCTCTGACGGTTATATACCTTCAATTATAAATTGGGTAAAAAACCGATATGATCTCGATGTCAAACCTGAAGAAATAACCTATATTCCCGGTATTGTACGCGGAATAGCTCTTGTTATCGACTATTTTACAAAGCCCGGCGACAAGGTGTTGATTCAGCCCCCGGTTTATCATCCGTTCAAAAATCTCAGTGTCGGTAACAACCGCATTGTTGTTGAAAATCCNCTGATACANAACCCCGACGGGTCATATTCGATGGATATTGAAGGACTTGAAAAAATTGTCAAGGCNGAACGTCCGCGATTGATGATTTTGTGTAATCCTCATAATCCTGCCGGAATACAATGGGACGAAAATACNTTGCGCAAGGTGGCNCAGATTGCGGCATCTAACGATATGATCGTTATTTCAGATGAAATTCATGGCGATTTAATGCTTGACGGCAAACGTCACATATCTTTCCCGACGGTCAGTCCCGAGGCTGAAAAGGTGTCGATTGTNTTTGGCGCNCCNTCAAAAACGTTTAATATAGCCGGACTTGTGAGTTCATGGGCTGTGATAAAAAATCCTGAAATACGCGACGGATTTTTCCATTGGCTTGAAGTGAACGAATTTAACGCTCCGACATTTTTTGCAACAATCGCTACCGAGGCTGCCTATAACGANTCNGCCGATTGGCTTGATGCNCTCCTTGANTATCTNTCGGGNACGATTGATTTCATGCAGCAGTGGTTTGCAGAAAATCTCCCCGAAGTAAAGGTGCTTCGTCCCGATGCNTCATTCCTTGTATGGCTCGATTTCCGAGAACTTGGACTTGACCATGACCGNCTCGTTTCGATTATNACNNANGATGCCANGTCTNGCNTTGAACGACGGGGCAATGTTTGGTAAAGAGGGGACGGGCTTTATGAGATTTAATATCGGTACCCAACGCTCAGTTNTCAAAAATGCTCTTGAACAACTGAAAAAAGTGCTTCAAAAAGCCCAAATTGTGAAATAACCAAATTCTCCCAGACTATGAACTACAAAATAACACCTCCAACCCATCGTTCACGTCTCGCTTTTGATTTGCCGTTGTCAAAAAGCATGAGCAATCGTGCTTTACTCATTTCGGCACTCACTAAAGGTGAAAAAGATAAATCGGTTAGATTTGCCGAGTGTGATGACACTATGGCTATGGAATCGGGACTGATGAAAGCGTCAGAAGGTGGCAATGTGAATGTCGGAGCGGCAGGTACGGCAATGCGATTTCTGACNGCCTTTTTTGCATCGCGTCCCGGCGTTGAGGTTGTTCTTGACGGTTCTGAAAGAATGAGAAAACGCCCTATTGCTTTATTGGTTGAGGCGTTGAAATCGCTNGGAGCTGATATTTCATACGAAATGGAAGAGGGATTTCCTCCGCTAAAAATTAAAGGATGTAATCTTCANGGCGGATCGGTTAAGATTCCCGGTTCGATAAGCTCTCAATATATCTCGGCACTGATGATGATTGGTCCGACAATGACTAATGGTTTGACAATCAGTCTTGAAGGAAAGATAATTTCACTTCCGTATATTTTGATGACTGCTGTTATGATGATGAGAGCAGGTGTCAATGTGATGTTTCATGACCACAAGATAGAGATTGGACATTGCGATTATAGNCCTGTTGCTTGGCAAATNGANGGNGANTGGTCGGGTGCGTCATATTGGTATGAACTCACAGCCTCGGGTGCAACTAACGGTGTGCGNCTCGGCAATCTGCGTCAGGAAAGTATTCANGGCGATTCGGCTGTCGCTCGCTATTTTAATCAACTTGGTGTTGACACATCGTTTATTGAAGAAAAAGGTCAGAATGTNGCCCTGTTAAGTCATACAAACAAATTGGCTGACCGACTTGATATCGATTTGACCGGACAGCCCGATATTGCTCAGACAATAGCTGTGACATCCTTTTTGCTCGGTGTGCCATTCTACATCTCGGGACTTTCTACTTTACCGACAAAAGAGACCGATCGTTTGCAGGCTCTTCGCTCGGAGTTGGGGCGACTCGGATGTAATATTAAGGTTATTAATAACGAAATTATCACATGGGATGGGAGAAAATGTACGCCCGATGCCAATCCTCGTATAAAAACATACGACGATCATCGAATGGCAATGGCTTTTGCACCGGCGGCTGTCAGTTTCCCCGGTTTGATAATCGAGGATGTGGANGTNGTTTCGAAATCATATCCTGAATTTTGGAGCAATCTTGCCGACGCCGGTTTTAAACTTGAAGTGGTAAAATAAACAAGTGTCTGAAATAATGATTGTGTCGCTTATAATATTAGCATCGCTTGTCGCTGTCGGATTGCCGTTATATTTGAGCCATCGACGCTATCAGTCNCGNNTNAAGGCGGGGCTTGAACCTGAGCCTCAAAAAAACGATGAGACGGGAGAGCAGTGTTGCGGAATGCATATTACTTGCGAAAAAGATTCGTTGCTTGCATCGGTGAGTAACGAAATAGAATATTATGACGATGAAGAACTTGACCGTTTTGCCGGTCGCCGTTCCGATGAATATGACGATGCTGAAATAGAGCAATTCCGCGATGTATTGCTGACGCTGTTACCTCAGGATATAGCCGGATGGGCTCGNTCTATTCAGTTAAGAAATATCGAATTGCCGATGTCGGTCCGTGACGAATTGCTGATGATTGTCAGTGAAGCACGGGCGGCTCGATGATGTAATGTAGCATAAAAATAAGATGACTTTAGATCGCCTCTTTGAATATTCGTTTTTTACCAACGCCATGATTGGTATCGCTATTATCTCGGTTGCTGCCGCGATGATTGGGACGTATATCATTTCACGTCGATTGGTCGCAATATCGGGAGGTATAACTCATGCATGTTTTGGCGGACTTGGACTCGGCTATTTTCTCGGAGTCAGNCCTATTGCTATGGCTTCGCTTTTTGCNGTCGGATCGTCGCTTGGTGTTGAATTGATGTCGAGCCGCTATCGCATCAGAGAAGATTCGGCGATTGCTGTAGTNTGGGCGGTCGGAATGGCGATCGGAGTGATATTTGTATTTCTCACTCCNGGTTATGTGCCTGANTTAAACAGCTTTCTGTTTGGAAATATTCTGACCATCTCGCGTCACGACCTTTGGCTGTTTGCGATATATACAATAATACTGATTATATTTTTTGCCAGACGGTTTGATGCAATTGTATCGGTTGCTTTTGACCGCGATTTTGCAAAAGTNTTGGGACTNCCCGTGACATATATCTCAACCGCGATGACCGTTGCTATTGCGATTTGCATTGTNTTGACAATTAAGCTGGTCGGGATAATGTTGCTTATGTCGATGTTATCGCTGCCTCAGCTTATCAGCGAAATTTTCACCTCGCGGTTCAAGACGATGATGTTGCTGTCGTGCTTGGTTTCGCTTGTCGGTTCTTTGAGCGGACTGTTCCTGTCGGCATATATCAATGTGCCTTGTTCGGCTTTGATTGTCGGCGTGTTCTGTCTGATTTTTGTAGTGTGTAAGATTGTGTCAATATGGTTGAAACGATAACTCGACATCCGCTNCGTCTCATTATTNTTGTGTTTGCGGTCGTNATATGTACGACGGTGGCTTATCTGATTATCCGTCCGTCAGTGACCGAGGCACACCCCGATCTCGAAAAATATCCCGTCAGGGGTCTTGACTTGTCGGCTCATAACGGAGANGTCGATTTTGATTCAATTGCCGTCAACTATGACTTTGTCATCTTGAAAGCTACCGAGGGCGGGAACTGGACCGACCGNTCGTTTGAGACAAACTTTATGAAGGCTCGTCAGGCAGGTTTGAAGGTCGGAGCTTACCATTATTTCCGTTTTGACAGGGATGGATTGCCTCAAGCCATTAATATATATAATACATTATATAATAAGAAGCTCGATCTTCCGATGGTGATAGATGTTGAAGATCATGGAAATCCGTCAGGCATCGAACACTCGGTTGTTATCGGGCGACTGCGTCAACTTGTCGATTTTCTCGTTAATCACGATATCCGATTGATGTTTTATACAAACAAGCTTGGCTATAATCGTTATCTTGAGCGAGACTTTTCTGAATATCCGCTTTGGATTTGCTCTTTCACTGATCCTCCAATTCATGCTCCATGGACGCTCTGGCAATATACCCATTCGGGTAAAGTCGCCGGTGTTAAGGGAATGGCTGACATAAATCTATTTAATGGTTCGGAAACCGATTTTGAAAATTTCATAAACTAATCATGGACGCTACGGCAAATCAAGTTAATCAATGTAATACAAAAGACGTTTGGCGAGGTCATGTTGCCATGTTGTTTGCCAATTTCTGTTGGGGTGCTATGAGCCCTCTGAGCAAGAATATTCTTGAATCGGGATTGGTTGATGGACTCACACTCTCGGTTATACGCATATTAGGTGCAACGGTTTTGATGGTTGTTGCCGGATTCTTTTTGCCTGAATCAATAGCGCCACGTCACGAGAAAATAGAACGAAAAGATTGGATTCAGATTGTAGTAGCGTCATTTTTGATGATCTCTATTAATCAAGGAGTGTATATCTATGGAATACAATTCACATCGCCGGTTGATGCGTCGATAATGTCAACCCTCACTCCGGTGTTTACAATGATTTGTGCCGCTATTTTGATTTCAATGCCAATCACATGGCTAAAAGGTCTTGGAGTGGCTCTCGGTCTTGGAGGCGCTCTTATGATGGTGCTTGGTGATACCGGTCAATCAGAGAAAGCGATTAATCCGATGTTCGGTAACACGATGTGTCTTATCGCTCAGTTCTGTGCGGCACTCTATTATGTTTTGTTCCGTAATATTATCAATCGCTATAGTCCATATACATTGATGAAGTGGATGTTTATAGCGTCGTCGCTGACATACTGCCTGCCACTCTCTCCGCGGTTGTTGACCTGTGACTACGCGGCATTCACTCCGGCGATGTGGTGGTCGATTGCCTACATAATCGTGTTTGCTACATTTATCGGCTATTTGCTCATTCCCTATTCACAGCGTTTGTTGAAGCCGACGGTTATTTCAATGTATTCCTACTTTCAGCCTGTTACTTCGGCAATCTTGGCGACAGCCCTCGGACTCGCTACGTTCGGCTTTATAAAAATAGCGGCAACCATTCTTATTTTTGCCGGAGTCTTTGCCGTTTCGAGATCAAAATAGAAATTTGTTAAATTTTAGGTCAAATTATAATTATTGTAAAAAATCTTATGTAATTGCACTCGTATTTTCAAAATAACGTGCAAAAACAAAAAAATAACGCGAAAATATTTTGATAGTTAAAAACTAAATGATACTTTTGCAATAGCATTTGGAAAACCCTGCTTTCAATACCACGTAACCGCCATGAAAATGCATGCCGGAAAAACGAAGCAAAAATCCAAATACCATCTTTTATAGACAACTAATTTATAAATCAATATTAACAACATTAATCAAAGTAAATTAAACATTTATGGAAGCTCCTAAGCCCAATCAAAAACCAGCAGTAGAATCTGGAAAAAATGTTCGCGGTATCAAGAACGCATCCTTGGTTATCCTCGCTTGCTTCATTATCGCAGTCCTTCTGTTCCTTTTCCTTTTCGGAAATCCTTCTCACTTTGAATTTGACGGTGACTATGCCGGATCATCTATGTGGTTCGCTCCCGATGACCTCAAATATCACCCCAATGACCTCGTTGGTACTATCTTCAAAGGTGGCGTTATCGTGCCTATCCTTCAAACTCTCTTCCTTACTGTAATCGTTCTTTCTGTTGAACGTGCTATCGCTCTCGGAAGCGCTAAAGGTAAAGGTAACATCACTAAATTTGTTGCTGACGTTAAAGCTTGTCTCGTTAAAAACGACATCGCTAAAGCTCAGGAACTCTGCAAAAAACAACAAGGTTCTGTTGCTGCTGTTGTAGCTGCTGCTCTCAAACAGTACAAAGAAATGGACGAAAACACTGTCCTCTCTAAAGAACAAAAAGTTGCTACTCTTCAAAAAGCTGTTGAAGAAGCTACCGCAATGGAAATGCCTTCTCTTCAGCAGAACCTCCCCATCGTTGCAACTCTTACAACTCTTGGTACTCTTGTCGGTCTTCTCGGTACTGTAATCGGTATGATCAAATCATTCCAGGCTCTTTCTGCTTCTGGTGCTCCTGACTCAACCGAACTTTCAACCGGTATCTCTGAAGCGCTTGTAAATACTGCTTTCGGTATCGCAACCGGTGCATTCGCAGTTATCTCTTATAACTTCTACACTAACAAGATCGACCACCTAACCTACGCTATCGACGAAATTGGCTACTCAATCGTTCAAACTTTTGCAGCCAATCACTAATCCCTATTTTTCCAACTAATTTAAATAATCGGTAAAATATGGGAAAAGTAAAAATTAAAAGAAAGAGTACCCTCATCGACATGACCGCGATGAGTGACGTTACCGTTCTTTTGCTTACTTTCTTCATGTTGACCTCTACATTCCTTGCCAAGGAACCTGTTACTGTGATCACTCCGGCTTCTGTTTCAGAAATCAAAGTGCCCACATCTAATGTAACTTCAGTCTTGGTAAGTCCCGAAGGTAAAGTTTTCTTGTCTGTCCTTGGTGAAGCCGACATCGATTCTAACGATGAGTCTTGGTCTTCTGAGGGCGTTCGTAAAACAGCTCTTCTTTCGGCAGCAAGTAAATATGAAGAAGTAACCGGCAAAAAAACCGGCATCACTCAAGCTGATGCTGAAAAATTTGCCAAGATCGGTGCGTTTGGAGTGCGTCTTGATAAAATGCACGAATTTTTGGCACTCGACCAGTCTAAACAAGACGAGTTTATGGGTGATCCCGACAATGCAGCTGCCGGTATTCCTTTGACCGACATTGTATATCAAAATGCAGACGGTGGCACTGAAAAAACTAACGAGTTCCAGATTTGGATGCGTGCTTTTTACAACTCAGGCAATAGCAACCTTCAGGATGCTATGAAGAAAGGTGAAGGTATTGCTGTCAAAGCTGACCGCGGTACTAACTACTCAACTCTTCATGAGATTCTTGATAACCTCCAAACTATCAAAATGAACCGTTTTAGCGTTATGACTGCGCTTAAAACTGAAAACGACTAATCATTATGGCACAAATAGAACAATCCGACGGCGGCAAAAAGAAAAAAGGCGCCCAGAAAAAAATGGCTATTCATGTCGACTTCACTCCGATGGTTGATATGAACATGCTTCTGATTACGTTCTTCATGCTCTGTACTACAATGATTAAGTCGCAGACCCTTAACATTTCTCTTCCTTCTAACGAGAAGATTGAGAATGAAGAACAGCAATCAAAAGCGAAAAACTCTGAAGCTATTACCCTTATCCTCACCACCGAGCGTGATGCTAATGGTAATGTGAAGTCTGACGCTGAAGGTCGTCCGATGAACACTATCTACTATTATGAAGGTAAACCGTTCACCGCTGACGCTGACAAAGACGGACTTATTGACCCTTCACCCGATGGTTACGGTGTTCTCCGTGCTGAGAAATTCCTCGGTAACACTCCCGAAGGTGAACAAGGTATCCGCAAAATTCTCCACAATAAGAATAAGGACGCTCTTGCTAAGATTGACGAACAGAAAGCTCTTTGGCGTGAGAAAAAAATCACTGACGAAGAGTTCCAGAAAAAGGCTAAGGAAATTCGTAACGACTCTACCCTTACCCGTCCTGTTGTCATCATCAAAGCTACTCCCGAAGCTTCGTGGGAAAGCGTGATTACTGCCCTTGACGAGATGCAGATTAACCAGATTTCTCGTTATCAGATTGATAACATCAACCAGGTTGACTCTGCTTTGATTCTCGATTATCAGGTTAAAAATCCCAAGAAATAATCGTGATGATTGACTATATTTATTAACTGCTTAAAATCTTAAGAAAAATGGCAAAAGATGTAGATCTTTCATCAAAAGAATGGCGCGACCTTATTTTTGAAGGCAAAAATAAAGAATTTGGTGCTTANCAGCTCCGTCGCACATCAGATGCACGCCACAANAAGGCTGTGCTCTGGACCATCATTGGTTTGATTGTTGTCTTGATTGGCTGCTATATCTACGGTATATATAACGATTTCAAATTGGCTCAGCGTGAGGCAGAAATCCTCGCTGCTGCCGAAATGGCCGAGATGTCAGCTCTTGAGGCAGAACCTGAAGAAGAACCTGAAGAGGAAGAAGTTCAGCAGCGTGTTGAAGAACAGCAGCCCGAAGCTCTTCCCGAGGAAATCCTCAACACTATGAAGGCAACTGAAATTGCTATCGCTGCCGACGAAGAAGTTGTTGAAGAAATCAAATCTCAGGANGAAATCAAGGAATCAACTACCGCTCTCGGTTCAACTAACTTTGACCAAGGTACCGACGATATCAACGTCGTTCGTGAATACAAAGAAGAAGTTATCGTTGAAGAGAAAGCTCCGGTTGACGACAACCAAGTATTCCAGTCTGTAGAACAGATGCCTCAGTTCCCCGGTGGTGAAGGCGCTCTCCTNAAATGGATTGGTGACCACCTCCGTTACCCGACTATGGCAGCTGAAAATAACATTCAGGGTCGTGTAGTTGTATCATTCGTCGTTACCAAAACCGGTAAAATCGGCGAAGTGAAAATTCTGCGCGCCCGCGACCCGGACCTTGATAAAGAGGCTATCCGTGTTGTTAAGAGTCTTCCCGACTTTATCCCCGGTAAGATGAATGGTCAGGCTGTAAACGTATGGTACAACCTCCCTGTTAACTTCAAACTCCAGGGTGTATAATACTGTTAACTCTCTATTTTAAATATAGGAGGTGGGTCGATTGACTCACCTCCTTTTTCTTATATGAAAATTCTGTTTCTTGGCGATTATTCGGGACTGCATGCTACGCTTGCTCGCTGTTTGAGAGCTGGCGGACATGACGTTACACTCATCTCTGACAGAGGTNTATTTATGAATACCGAGTCTGACCGGTTNCTTTATCGGCGTCCGGGAATTATTGGCTCAGCTTCATATTTGTTTAACAGTCTTGTAGCGTTGCGTGAGTGGAAAAACTATGATGTTGTTCAGCTGATTAATCCTAATTTTTTGAAGTTGAGACCCTCGAAACTTGAGTATTTTTTCAAGNAGCTGAAANCTAATAACCGANTGGTGTGCCTGACGCTTGCCGGTAATGACTATCATTTTGTCAAAGCCTGTGTCGAAGGCCAGATGTTTCGATATTCCGAGTTTAGAGTGGGGGAACAGTTGACTTCGTTTGCCATAAATAATCCTGAGCGTGAACGAGGATGGCTCAGTNGTGAAAATNGTCGNTATGCANCGNTGGTTTATGANAATATCGACGGTGCTATGGCAGTGTTGCCTGAATATTTTATTGCAGCGGCGCCGTGGCTTGGAGATCGATTATATTATACCGGAATTCCGATCGAGATTAGTCAGGCGACAGTAGCCCGTAACTTTGAGTTGCCAATAAAACTTTTTGCAGGAATTAAGTCGGGAATGGAGTTGCAAAAGGGATTTGATAAAATATTGCCGGCGGTGAATCGTTTATGTTACCGGCATCCTGATAGGTTTTGTTTGGAGGTCGTTCGTGACCTCTCTCTATCCGATTATCTGGCTACAATGTCAAAAGCTGATATTGTTTTGGATCAGCTTTATTCATATTCGCCGGCGACTAATGCTCTTCAAGCAATGGCTTTAGGTCTCGTGGCTGCATCGGGAGCCGAGCCTGAATTTTACAATTTCATTGGAGAGGGAGATCTGCGNCCAATNGTCAGGCTAAATCCTTTTGTTGATATAGAAAGTGAGATTGAAAAATTACTTGATAATCGCCAATTACTAAGCAGTATGTCGGCTCAAGGTTTAGAATTTGTCAAACGGCATAACGACGTGAACGTTGTTGCCGGTCGATTTGAATCGTGTTGGACTTCATTAATGAATAAGTGAGATGACTCGACTTGAAGTACAGATAGCAACGCATGGAGCTGATGGATTAACGCCTGTTTTAAACCGCCGATATCCGGCAGTTGATGATGTTTTATATCGAGTCGGTTGGCAGGGCGGTTGTTCGTGTGATGTATCTGATAATATGATNGTCGATGGTAATACNGCACGTTCGCTCACTGAAAATCGAAATCGGTTACTCGATTGTAGCGATGCCGAAATTATATTGTTCAGCGACAATGATATATCATATACGTCAGAGCAAATTTTAAATCTTATAGATTGTTTTGAAAATAATCCCGATATAGAATTTATTTGTTTCAAACTTGACCGAGACGACAAAAATTATCCACTTGAGATGTTTGATGTGGCTGAGCCGCAACGTGGTTATTTCCCGTCAAGCTGTGAGATTGCTGTAAGGAAATCGTTCATAGACAAACATAACATTCGATTTGATACTCGATTTGGACTTGGTGCCCGATATGTTTGCTTTGAAGAGATGGTGTTTGTTAATTCACTATTGAAAAAAGGTGCAAGGGGCGTTTATATGCCGGTTGTTATCGGACGGCATGAGTCACGTTTCTCTACCGGAACTCGTCTCGAATTAAAGCATAAAGTCGATATTGCCCGAGGCGCGGCATATGCATTAATCTTGCCCGTATCGGCGCCTTTGCGGCTGGCGGTCCAAGCCATCAGGGGTCGTTCGCTNAGCCATTTAATTGACGGACTAAAAGGCTATTTTAACGTTTTATTTCGACCGAATCAACGCGACATTTGATATCGAACCCGGTAGCGCGTGTTCGCGGCTTACGACTGCCGACATAGAAAAAAGATTGTTGACGGTCCCAAGAACCCCATCTAACTTGGCGTGTTTCGCCCGCAGGAATATCAACGTGTAACGAACGCTGAGCCTTGTTAAGTTGACGACCTGCACGGTCAAAATATTCAATGGTGAAATAGATTCCGACAAGGTCGTTGCTTGAATTATTTGTCAGAAACATCGTTTCATAGAGAGAATTTAACGGTTTGTCAAATCCTGACAATTGATATGCCGTATCTCCCTCTTCAATCGGGATGATGAATTTGGGTGTGATATTTGCCGTATCGCTGACGAGTCCGGTTTTNTCGGCTTTTAGATTATGTCGGATGGTAGATTGTCGTCGTTGAGCCAATCCGCTTAACGGCGAAACCAATATTAATAATATGAAAACTGATATAATTTTCATAGATAACGAGGCGATTTAAATGTTGACGGTTGTAGCGGATAAACTTTGATGCACCCGTCGAGGGCCGGGTCACGTTGGTTGTTCCTCACAACTGTAACTCTAAACAGATATGGTATCCACCGCCATAACGATACGGAAATTCCCGACTTGTCACGCACAAATGATATATGACCTTCGTCGTTAAGATGGGCNGTAAAACGATGATATCGTTTGTCGTTCTCCACATTTCCTTTCAATCGGCAATCGTAATAGTCAGATTTGGCTGACGGCCATGCCTGACCAATAATCTCACCCGGNTTGATNTCNGTGCCGTCAACNGGNTCAATCATTATNATNCTNTANCTTGNCGGTTCTCCGTCGGGATGGGTAGGGGAGTCGTCTCTTAAAATCAGAATGGTNGCACCTTGTCCGGTAAACTGCCATAAACCTTCAAACCGGGACGGACCAACCTTGTCGATAATCTCTATAGCTTTTGCCCGGTTAACAATGTCGGTTGCCTTGATNTCAAACGGGCAAAATAAAACTGTTATTGCTAATGAAAGCAACAACAGTTTAAATGATATTGACGGTCGGTTCATTGTTGTTCAAACTTTAGACAGTGGCAAATTTATATGCGAAACCAAAGCTGAGAATTTCTTTCATTTGCCAGTCATGCCATTTGGAGCCTTCAATTTTCGGGGTCTGTGAATCATATCTCAGGTGAAAATAGAGCTGGGTTGACAAAAAGCGATTGATTTCAAAAGAGAGTGTGTGTTCCCAATCGCTTTGGAAGTTGCCATAATCGGTGAACGCAAACAATCGGGTTGAATACTTGACATTATAGGTTATTTGCCAGTCGATTGTTCCTTCACAGCTCGAACCATATTGGTTCAGGAAGTGGTGTCCCTCTTTTATACCAAATTGTGTGACATCAATGTTATTGTTGGTACACATTTTGAGGTTGTATGAGAGAGGTGAAATTGAAGCCTTGGCTTTGAATGTTGATTTTGAGTTGCTGTAGGCATACGTCATACCGACACCGACGTTAAGTTCACCGGGCGATAAAAATGATGCTTTAAGGTTGTTGGTGTTGGTAGCGTAATTGTTCAATAACTGAGTTTTGAAACTTCCGGTGATAGAATAGTACCAATATTTAGAAGCTTTCAAACCAAAGTTGGTAGTGATTTGGAAAAGGTCTTCAGATATGCTGTAATTGCGAAGTGAATCATCAGGCGCGCTGTTCATTGCCAACTTATATTTGATAGTGTTGTCAAAAAGAAGTTTGGGATGAAAAGCNTCGTTAAGTTTAATATTGTATGCGGCATTTATAATCATGTTAAGGTTGTTGTTACCGCCTTGATACCAGTTGGGCGAAACGTAAGCCTGAGAAAATTGAACAGCGCCGTTGAAGTTATAAAGCCAGTTGCGACGCTCGATTTCGACAGGTTTCGGTGCGTCTGATGCGACAGTGGTATTGTCAAGNTCTTTGATTACAATCTGGGCTTTTGANGGGTCAATTTCAGCGTGATATACCTTTGGAGGTTCGGGTAATAACGATTCGATATAGGGTACAAGAGTNGGATTGTCCCTNGAAATTGTATTTGTCATGTAAGCCATACGGCTTTGGAGCTTGCGTTGGCGACTAATCCACTCAAAAGCCGGATCATTTTCAAGAGGATGCCCGGCATAAATTGTGTCGCGTAACATAAATCCCGTATAAACAATCGGACCGAAGAANCGAGCCGGAAATTTCAGGTCATCAACAAATATTGATGTGTCAATTTTTAACGAGTCGGCGATTTTATCCACATCGATNCTGTTTATATCAAGCATTTGCGATGAATATGGCTCGGGAATCGTTGTTTGACCCATAACGCTTGCCGATGCGGTAATCAATAAGAGAAAAAGAGTGAGCTGTTTGTATAATTTACACATAAAGCAAATGTGGTGATAGCTATTTAATAATGTGAATTNCGGAATTTCTGCAAAGGTAAGCCTTTTTTTGGAATAAATCAACACAATGATAAAACAACATTTTTTCTCAAATTTTTTTTGTGCAATCTCTAAATAAAATTGTATCTTTGTCGCGTAATCGATTTTTCGGTTCCTAAATGATAATTTTTTCATTAATAACTATAATAACCAATAAATCATTTTTAGCATGAAGAAACACAATTTCTATGCCGGACCATCAATCCTTAGCCAGTACACTATTAAAAATACGGCTGATGCAGTTATTAATTTTGCTGACATGGGTCTTTCAATCCTTGAAATCTCGCATCGCAGCAAACAGTTCCAGGCTGTTATGGACGAAGCAACTGCTCTCGTGAAAGAACTCCTTGAAATTCCTGAAGGCTACAGCGTTCTGTTCCTTGGCNGTGGNGCAAGTTTNCAGTTCTGCATGGTACCNTTCAACCTTCTCCAAAACAAAGCAGCCTACCTCAATACCGGTGTTTGGGCTACTAAGGCTGAAAAAGAAGCTAAACTTTTTGGTGAAGTTATTGAGGTTGCGTCGTCTAAGGACAAAAACTTCAACTATATCCCTAAAAATTATACTGTTCCCACTGACGTTGACTATTTCCACTATACAACCAACAACACAATTTACGGTACTGAAATCCGTAAAGACCCCGAGGTTGGCAACGTTCGTCTTGTAGCCGATATGTCATCTGACATCTTCAGCCGTCCGGTAGATGTTTCTAAATATGACCTNATCTATGCAGGTGCCCAGAAAAATCTTGCCCCTGCCGGTGTTACAATCGTGATTGTTCGCGATGATGCTCTCGGACATGTTACCCGTGAAATCCCGACAATGCTTGACTATCGCACCCATGTCAAAAAAGGTTCGATGTTCAACACTCCTCCTGTTCTTCCGATCTTCTCGGCTCTNCAGACTCTTAAATATTACAAATCGCTTGGCGGTATCCGTGCAATCGAAAAAACCGACATTGCTAAAGCNGAAAAACTTTACGAAGCTATCGACTCAAGCAAAATGTTTGTCGCTACAGTTCCCGCTCACGAAGATCGCTCTATCATGAACGTTTGCTTTGTGATGAAACCCGAATATGCNGAACTCGAAAAAGACTTTATCGATTTTGCTACTGCTCAGGGTATGATGGGTATCAAAGGTCACCGCGACGTTGGCGGTTTCCGTGCTTCGCTCTACAACGCGCTCCCGATGGAAAGTGTTGACGCGCTCATCGCTTGNATGAAAGAATTCCAGGCAAAACACTAATTCGTTTGTCAAATGAAAGTATTAGTAGCTACTGAAAAACCGTTTGCAGCGNTTGCTGTTGACGGAATCCGTAAAGTCATCGAAGATGCCGGGTATGAACTCGTGCTCCTCGAAAAATATACCGANAAAAAAGATCTTCTTAATGCTGTTGCCGATGCTGACGGTTTGATTATCCGAAGTGATAAGGTTGATGCTGAAGTNCTTGAAGCCGGNAAAAAACTNAANGTAGTTGTGCGTGCCGGTGCNGGTTATGACAATGTTGACCTTGAATCTGCTTCNGCTCATAANGTATGTGTNGANAATACNCCNGGTCAAAACTCAAATGCAGTTGCNGAACTNGTGTTCGGTATGGCTGTTATGGCTGTCCGCAATATGTATGACGGAACATCAGGTACCGAGTTGAAAGACAAGACTATCGGTATTCATGCNTTCGGTCAGGTTGGACGTAACGTTGCCCGCATCGCCAAAGGTTTTGGAATGGAAGTCAGCGCCCTCGANCCATATTGCCCTGACGAAGTGATTGTAGAGGCAGGCGTAAAACCGGTTCATTCGGTTCAGGACCTTTACAAAAACAACCGTTTTGTTTCGCTGCATATTCCTGCTACTAACGAAACTAAAAATTCGGTAGGTTATGACCTTATCACNTTGTTGCCTAAAAACGGTGTGCTCATCAATACTGCTCGCAAGGAAGTTATTGACGAGGAAGGTCTTGCCAAGGCTCTNAGAGAACGCACTGATATCAAATATGTTGCAGATATCAAACCCGATACTGCCGATGCACTTAAAGAAGAATTTGGTAACCGCGTTTTCTTCACTCCTAAAAAGATGGGAGCTCANACTTCTGAAGCNAACATTAACGCCGGAATTGCTGCCGCTCATCAGGTCGTTGCNTTCCTTCGAGACGGNATCAATAAATATCAGGTAAACAAGTAATCGGTTTATCAATAATATAACGTGGCACGCTGTCCAATTTANTTGGNGGCGTGCCCGTTTCTTTTTAAAAACGTTAAAATGAATATCATATTAGAAAAATGATGTTTATTTAATTGGTGTATTATACGACTATTTGTTAAATTTGCATCGTTAAATAATCCAATTTNGAAAATGCTTAGACGATTTTTATTTATAGCACTGTTTATAAGTGCTTCAATTTTCTCTTTTGCAGCTCGTCGAATCGATATAGATCTTGATAAAATCAGATTTGAGGTCGCTCAAAATCCGGCAGAATTTAAGGCTCTCATGAAACGCTTCATTTCAGGCGACACGTCGCTGAGTCTTGAGCAGCTNGCCAAGGTATATTTTGGATATGCTTTTAGCTATGATTATGATCCGACCGAGACTAACGATGATGTTAANCAGGCATATGAACAGCTTGATTACAATAAAACATGGTCGCTATGTAACGAAGCTNTAAAGGTAAATCCGGTTTCGCTCGACCTTTTGGTTAAAGCTCTTGTGGCAGCAAATAACGGAACAAATGAAAGAGCTCGCAGGGAACTTCCTGCTCTCCGCAATCGATTCTCGATGTTGTCTGACCTCATTTTGGCAACCGGTAGAGGCACTACCCCCGACTCTCCGTTTATNGTAATCTGTTCTGAAGATATTGCCCGAATGGTAAATAACGTTATNTGTGTTGAAGAAGTGACNGGGCAAGCAACAGTACGCGACATTGACGCTATCAAGGTGAAACTTCCNACCAGTTCGCGTCAACACATCCTTTATTTTGACAACTCTATTCAAAAGAAATACGAACGCGAGAGAAATCGCTAATTAGTTTACGACTTCAATAAATAAGCCGGGTCAATCGACTCGGCTTATTTTATCTGATTATATCCAATTGTGAAATATAGCGAATTGAAATCGTCAGGTCGTAGAATTTTACCGTCATATATTGTTAAATCAAGATCTATCGGAACNANNTCNNGAGCTTTCAGTTCGGGAGTTCGTCCATTGGCAAATTCATACTCTTTCAGTAATGNCAGCACTTCGCTTTCGCTCATGTCGGTAAATCCTTNAAGAACGGCNTTGGTGTATTGATGTAGAGCATTCCCTTCGGGTTGNGTGTCGTAGGCAGTCGATGTCTTAATGTTGGTGAAGCGTGATTTTAGAAAAACGATTGCCTCATCCACACGCTTGTCGCGTGACTCGACATTGCTTCCGATGCCAATCACTACTTGTTTCATAATCCTTTCATTGATAGNGATATGCGGTTGCGCTTTAAATCTACATCCAATACCTTTACGCGCACGTGCTGATGAAGCTTTACCGCTTCACGAGGCGATGTTATTCGTCGGTCTGAAATTTGAGAGACGTGTACGAGTCCGCTTTGGTGAACACCGATATCTACAAACACTCCAAAATCGGTGATGTTGTTGACAATGCCGTTTAGAATCATTCCGGTTTTCAGGTCTGATATTTCGCGAACCGACTCGTCAAATTCAAGCACTGAAATTGTTTGTCGGGGGTCGCGCCCGGGTTTCTCAAGTTCTGAAATAATGTCGTTTAGCGACGGTAATCCGATTGTGTCTGTGACATATTTGTTTATGTCAATTTTCTTGATAAGTTCTTGATTGCCCGTTAAATCGGCAATGCCAACTTTCAGGTCTTTTGCCATTTTCTCGACTACAGCATAGCTCTCGGGATGAACCGCACTGTTGTCGAGCGGATTTTTTGCTCCTGAAATGCGGAGAAATCCGGCAGATTGTTCAAAAGCTTTTGCACCGAGTCGGGGTACTTTTAANAATTCGCGTCGGCTTGTGAAGTCCCCGTTTTCGGCACGGTAGCGCACTATTCCCTCGGCGAGAGAATCGCCAATGCCGGCAACGTAAGACAGCAGTCGGGGTGAGGCNGTGTTAACATCAACGCCAACTTTATTNACGCAGTTCATAACCGTGAAATCGAGAGCCGATTTGAGTGCNGACTGGTCAACATCATGCTGGTATTGTCCTATGCCGATGCTTTTAGGGTCAATTTTGACAAGTTCGGCGAGAGGGTCAATCAAACGTCTGCCGATAGATACCGCACCTCTGACTGTTACGTCTTTGTCGGGNAACTCTTCGCGGGCAATAGCCGANGCAGAATAGACCGANGCGCCATCCTCGCTTACAACATAAATTTCAACCTGACGCGGATAGGCGATGTTTTTCAAAAACGATTCGGTTTCTCTTGATGCGGTACCATTGCCAAGTGCAATTGCATCGATTTTATATGTTTCGACAAGNCGTGCGATTTTGCGTGACGCTCCGGCAATATCGTTTTTAGGTGCAGTTGGATAAATCACATCGTTATATAGCAGATTACCCTGAGTGTCAAGACAAACAATTTTGCATCCGGTGCGAAATCCGGGATCNACAGCCAAAACGTTTTTGCGACCGAGTGGTGGCGACATCAAGAGTTGAGAAAGATTGTCNGCAAAGGTTTCAATGGCGGCTTTTTCGGCTTTTTCGCGTGCCTCAGCCATGACTTCATTTTCGATTGACGGCACTAACAGACGTTTATATCCATCCTCGACCGCACNCTCAACCATCTCGGTTGCCGTCACGCGATTGGGGATAAAGCAGTCAAACAGGCGGTCGATAGCCTTGTCGTCATCAATCGACAGGTCAAGTTTCAAAACTCCTTCATTTCGACCTCTGAACATTGCCAACAATCGATGGGATGAACTNCGTTTAAGCGGTTCGGCAAAGTCAAAGTATTGCTCATATTTCAAACCTTCTTCCTCTTTGCCTTTGACTACTTTTGACGAAATAATTGCATCGCGTTGATACATACGTCTGATCANTCGGCGCGAGCGCTCATCTTCCGATACCCATCCGGCGATNATNTCNGANGCNCCTTCNANAGCNGCGTCTATATTNACAACTTTGTCGTTTATATATTTTTGTGCAGCCGACNTTGGATTNGCGCCTGCCATAATTTGTTTGGCAAGAGGCTCAAGTCCGTTTTCAATGGCGATTGTNGCGCGTGTGCGACGACGCGGTTTATATGGCAGATAGATATCTTCGAGAGTTGTACTGTCGGCGGCAAGGTCAATACGTTTTCTAAGGTCGTCGGTCATGACACCCTGTTTCTCNATTGACTCAATGACGGTTTGTTTTCGTTTTTCGAGTTCGCGCAGGCGGGTAAGATTGTCTGAGACGGCGAGAATGGTAATATCTTCCATNCCTCCGGTTGCTTCTTTGCGATATCGACTTATAAACGGGATTGTTGCGCCGTCGTCAAGTAATTTTACTACTGCTTCGANGCGATGTTGATCGAGCGACAGTTGTCGCGATAATTCTTGTATAATGTCCACGGTGGGGCTTTTTTGTGTTGTTTTGAAAAGGGGATGGGTTGTGGGCGAGATTAATATTCTCGTCTAAGGGTTATGAGGGTGATTTCGGGAGTNGCACCGATTCTCATAGGTAATCCGACAGTGCCGGCTCCGATATTAACATAGAGTCGGTTTGATGTTGTTTTGTCGTGATAAAGACCTGCCCATGTCGGATAGCGNAAAACGGCNGGCGACATTCCTAAAAGCTCAACCTGCATTGCGTGGGTATGACCCGACAATGTCAAGTCAATTTTATGNGCGGGATTGTCGGCTATGTCAGAGGTCCAGTGGGCGGGATTNTGNGAAAGTAAAATTTTTGCCTGTGAGGTTGATGTGTCGTCACACGCTTTTTCGAGCGATCCGTAAACATGAAATGGTGGATCNCCGATGTTTTCAACTCCGATAATCAAGATTGAATCGTTTCCTCGGTAAATATTTTTTGATTGGTTGAGTAACAGATCCCAGCCCATCTTTTTTTCAAGGCGATGCAGTGTCTTTAAATTTGCCTGTTTTTCTATGTCAGATGCCCATGTGGTATAGTCGCCNTAATCATGATTACCCATCACCGAGANGACGCCATAGGGGGCGTGAAGTCTTGAAAGAATTGATACAAACGGTATAAGTTCATTTGAATTGCGGTTGACGATGTCGCCGGTGAATACGATAAGNTCGGGGTTGAGTCCATTTATTTCGTCAACGAGCTTTGATACAAATTTGGTCTGTTTNCCGAATGTGCCGGTATGAAGATCTGAAAATTGAGCTATTTTAAAACCGTCAAATGCTGCGGGAAGATTTTTTACGGGTANTTCAATTTCNCTGACTTGANTGTTGAAGCGATTTACCAATGCACCCCACCACATCATAATGAATATGATACCTGCACCGATACTTCCTACTCCCGAAAGCCAGCCTATGCGAGGNCGGTTTGACAGCTTCGGGATTGATGCAATCAAATCAATGATTATCCAGAAAATTTTCGGGACATAAACCGTTAAATAACCATATAGTAACCACATNACCACTCTAAGCANCGTATCGCTTGTCGTTCTGACCGGCATGAAAATCAACGAAATCAAAACGCACAAAAATATTAGCGACTCTATAGTCTGAAATTTCAGAAGACGTCGGCGACGGCTATATGGAGCTCTCCTTTTTATGGCCATATAAATATAACCGTCAACAAAAAGGTCGATGATTATAAAAACTGCAATGACAATAATTGGGAAGCGCATGTTGGTGTAATGGTTGGAAAAGTTGAAAGTGAGTGTTTGAGGTTGTCTGAGTCTATTCTTCGGCTTTGAGCTTGTTGATTAGCGGATTGGCGTATGTACTATACATTCGATTGCNCATCAACTCTTTTTCTTCGGGAGTTAGATCGGGAATGTCAACACGTGCNAGTTGCTTTTCGATATAGTTAATAACCTCTTGCTCTTGTTGCGGAGTGTAGTGATTGTCAAAACGTCNGCACCCGTTGATTTTGTCGTAAGCCACATAGTTTATCGGATATATTTCATATCCGGCATGTATTCTACGGTCGATCANGTCGCACGTTGCTCTCAAAAACTCTTGTTTGCTGAGTTCTGCCGGCAATGCTTTCAGTTCGTCTGAAATGCACGGNGAAATGTGGAAATGGATATGCCCTTTAAATGACAATATTCCGGTTTCCATGCTCAGAAGGTCGTCGTGTTGAGATTTCTTAAACTCGGGGTCGCGCTGTTTCATGATATACTCCTTGACCTTCAGATAGTCGTTGGGGTCATATTCGTATGAAATGGCNGTGGGTAACAGGTTGACAGCTTCAATGTTTTCGCGCATCGATTCTGATGGTCCCGATAGCCCGAGCATCTTTATCAAACTTTCCTGGGTCAAGTCGCTTGAATCTTTGGCACGACCCTCNCGTTGAGCAATCCATATTGATTCTTTCTTGGTTGAAATACAATAATGGATATATGCCGANAAATGGCGAGCTGCATCAAGAGCTTCTTTGATTTTTAAATTACGGCGTACAATAAAACTTTTGTTCAGACGAACAAGNGTATTGATCCAATCGTAAATTAAAAGATTATCACCGATTGCNACCTCGGTTGTCGGAAGCTTGGCATGAAGCAGATTTAAGTTNAAAAACGATGCATCAAGCACTATATCACGATGGTTGGTGATAACCGTNTAACTTTTATTTGTCCGGTAGTTTTCNGCACCGCTGAATGTCATTCCCGAGCTTGTCTTTTTTTCAAGCATCTCAAGGAATGGAAGCATCACTTTTTGTTGAAGCTCATCTTTTGTCGAGATTTGTCTGAGCTGTTGAGTGAATGCTTGATAGTCAACATCGGGCATGACAAATCTAACTGCATGTTCAAATGCNGGTTCGTCAACAAGTTCAGCCATCCGAGCCTTAAACTCAGAGTCTTCAATNGGTGCTATATCTTTAAAATCGTCAATATTCATTGAGTTTCAAAATATATTTTCAACGTACAAAGTTAGCACTTTTGCCTCTTACAATAACTTTGTACCCCATTATATTGGTCTTATGTTATAAAAATTTAACTTTTTGCAGTTATNGGCTATTGTTGTGCATATTCTTTTATAACTTGACTTTCAACATCTACTCCAAACTCTTTTGCACGGGCTAAAATGGCCTTTGCAAGNCGTGGTTTAAGCTCTTCGGGGCAGTATCTGAAATAGGCTTCGGCAGCGCGAACGTGTGCTGCATCGGGCATCGGATATTCGCGGCGCTCGGGNAGTCCGAAAACCGAGTCGGGNAGTGCCTCTTTTTCTTTGTAAGTTAATCGGTCGTTCATAATNTNANTACATTTATTATATATAACATTCAGTATTATGTTTAGTTTAGGTTGTTGNCAGATGTAAAAAAAAGTTGATACTCCGATTTACCTTTTGAAAATTTCAGGGTCATATAAGTGTAAGCAAAATTAATTAACAACATTGACGACTTTCTGAGATATGTTCAACATCTTTAAACGACCATCGGATAACGAGCGGTTCACAGCGCTTGTNGATGCCTATCGCGAGCCGATATATCGTTTTATTCGTGGTCGGGTTGACTCTCACGATGATGCTGCCGACATCTCTCAGGAAGTATTCATAAGGGCTTATCAAAATCTCGGTAAGTTGCGCGATGAAAGTTCTGCTCGTTCGTGGCTCTANCGAATNGCCCATAATGAAATAATCCGGTTTGTTCAAAACCGCGACCGTGTCAATACCGAGCCAATCGCCGACACTGTCCAATCCTCTCTCGCCGATTCAGTTCAAGTCGATTATGACCGGGCTGTTCAGGAGCTTTTTGAAACTGCGCTCAACCTTTTGAGCGATCGACGGCGAACCGTCTTTGAACTTCGGTACTATCAAGAACTTTCGTTCAAAGAAATAGCTGAAATTCTCGACTCAAATGAGGCTACAATGAAAGTTACCTACCATCAGGCTAAAAGTTTTATTACCGATTATATTTTACAACATAATATATAAATCTCTCCAACCTCAAAACAGATAGAATTTATGGAAAATAAATTTGATTTTGATAAAGTCGCCCGAAACCGTTCTCAGCGTTTTGACAGCGACATCCCGTCTGACTTTTTCGATTGCCAGCGTGAAAATATCTTCATCGCGACTGATCGTCGTCGGCGTCAGACTCTCAACCGTTTTATTGCCTCGGCGGCTTCGGTTGTTATGGTTGTTGCGGTGGCAATCACGGCTCTTGTTAAAATTGAGCAACCAAATCGTTTGTCAACCGACGAGTTGATCGACCGGTTAATTGCCGAATCGACCGATGCCCAGCTTCTTGAATCGACCGATATCGCTGATGCCGAAATGATGTTTGACACTGAATATTACTATTGATATCAACCCAATCAAAAAACTATATGAAACATTTTATTGCTTTTGCCATATTTGTTCTTGCCTCGATTTGTCAGCTTGCTGTTCCTTGCCATGCCGAGAAAACTGCGGCTAAAAAGTTTCCGGCTGAGCGCGTTTCAAAAGAAGCGGCGCTTTATGTCGAGTCGCTCAATCTAAAAGGTGATGATGCTCAAAAATTCACTAAGTTATATATTGAATATCGTCGCAAAATTCATAATGCAGTTGAGAAAAACCGTCCACCCTATAAGGACGAATATTCTAAATTGAGCGATGACCAGAATGATAAAAATATTCGTTCTCGATTCGCGAGTTCGCGTGCAATTCTTGAAATTCGCGAGCAATACTATCCAAAATTTCTTAAAATAATTACCCCGACTCAATATGAGAAGTTCACAAAGCTTGAGCAAAGGCTTTTTGAGAAAAGTAAACATGAGCATCAACGTCGCAAATCATCCAATTCGACAACCTCAAGCAAGGGTAAAAACACAAAAGTAACTCCCGTTAAGAGAGTAGAAGGTAAATTATGTGACGATAAAAACGCAAAACTCGAATCTTTATCTGACGTAAAACTCAAAATGAAACGAGTAACTGAACAGAAAAGAGAAATGAGAAAGCGATATTTAGAGGTGGAACGACAACATTCTGAATTAAAACGTGAAATGGAGAAACTTAGACTCGAAATGAAAGATTTGTCCAATACCTCGATTATTTAAATAGGTACAGTTTAATAATATTGGTGAAAAATATTAAGACATCGTTTAAGGACTATATAAAGTTGAATAAAAGTCAATAAGTCAATGACCGGCCACGAAGTGATTTGTTGCCGGTCATCGCATTTTTTTATTGCTAATGATGCAGTTTTTATATAAAATAATTACGCTATATGAGTTATTTAAAAAAAAATCATTAACTTTGCATCGCAAAATCCGGTTCACGCCGGAGTGTCCCATAGGATGCTCGAATGGTGGAATGGTAGACACGAGGGACTTAAAATCCCTTGGCCATTGCGGCTGTGCGGGTTCGAGTCCCGCTTCGAGCACGATTTAAAAGGAATAGCAAGATAAGTATAGATTTTGATTTCAGAAAAAAGTTGTCGTGAGACAACTTTTTTTGTTTATATAACAGGCTACTACTTGTGAAATGTATTACTTTTGTAAATTTATCCAATATAAAAATGACTCAATCTGAAATTAACATTATGGCAAAGGCGGCGCAGAATGATGCTCGTCGTGTTTTAAAATTATCAAGAATACCACAAGTATGGGAANATGCAGGGTGTCGGGTTAATCTGGTTGGTTCGCTCCGAATGGGATTGCTGGCATCACATCGTGATATAGATCTTCANGTTTATTCATCAGGTATAACAGAAGAAACAACNTTCTTGATAGCGGCAAAGATGTCGGCGCTTCCCGGTGTGACTGAGATTATGTCGATCAACGGACTACATACACCNGAACATTGTATGGCTTGGCACGTCAAATATCGGACAGATGACGACGAAATATGGANGTTTGACATTATTCACATTGAGGAAGGTTCGGAATATGACGGCTATTTTGAACGTATGGCCGACCGTATTGTCGAGGTAATGACTCCGGAGCAACGTGATACAATTCTNCGACTCAAATTCATGACGCCGGATGATGAAATAATCCATGGTGTGGAATATTATGAGGCTGTGATCAGGTATGGCATCTCAACTCTTGATGAATTACGCGCTTGGATTGTCGATCATCGCAGTCAAGCACCCTACTATTGGATTCCATGATCGTTTTTATTGTCACTTTTGTCGTGTTTTTTACAAAATTTTAGCTTGTTTTACTTGACAAGGGGGTGCTTTATGTGCTATCTTTGCAGTTTGAAATAANAGAAAATGAGAAAAAAGCATACAAAATTGAAATTTCTGAATGCACGCATTTCAGCAACCATTAGCGTGACAATGGTTTTACTTCTGCTCGGGCTTGTGGCTCTGACAGCATTGTCGGCTTCCCATATCACTCGTGAAATCAAGGAAAATCTTGGATTTGATATAATNTTTGCCGANGAAGCTNCTGCTGCTAAAATTGACAGTCTCGGTGCTGAACTGAAAACGATGANNTTTGTCAAGGAGGCATCCCTGTTCTCGGCTGATGANGCGATGAACCAGTGGAAAGAAGAGACCGGCGAAGATGTGATGGATGTTCTCGGNGTAAANCCGTTTGCTTCNGAGTATGANGTTAAAGTCGTNGCCGAATACGCGTCAGCCGATTCTATCGAGATGGTCGCATCTCAATTCAGGAAGCTCGATTTTGTNGAAGAAGTCAATATACGTGCCGATATGGTTGAAAGTGTCAATAAAACAATGAGCACTCTCATTCTNGCGCTCTCGGTTATCGCAATCGTTTTGTTTCTTATCTCGTTTGTTCTCATCAACAATACAATCCGTCTTTCGGTTTATGCCCGACGTTTCACTATCCACACTATGAAGCTTGTCGGCGCAACTGCCGGTTTCATACGCAAACCTTTCGTGATGTCAAATGTTGTCAACGGCTTTATTGCAGGTCTCATTGCCGATGTGCTGTTGGCTGTGCTTCTGTTTTATATCACAGGATTTGACCCGATTCTCTCAAACGTCATTCCCGACCAATGGCTCATCATTGTCTATCTGACCGTTCCGGTTGCAGGTGTAGTCATTTGTGCGTTGACTTCGGTNTGGGCTACAAACCGCTACCTCAGCTATGAGTATGACGACCTTTTNAGCTAATCATTTAACAATTTGATAAAATGGCAAAACCTAACAGANTTCCCGCTTCTGACAACGGAATTAAAAAAGAAAAGTTTACCGACTTCCCGTTGATTCGCATCAACTTCATTTTGATGGCTATTGCCGCTGCGATGATTGTTCTCGGTTTTCTTCTGATGCTTGGCGCTCCCTCTACAGCCGAGAGCTTTAACCACGATATTTATTCAACACGTCGCATTGTTATCGGTCCGCTTTTTGCATTCCTCGGATTCCTTTTCATGGCGTTTGCAATCATCTATCGTAAAAAATAAAAATTGCTCAGATATATTTTCATCAAATGAGTTGGTTAGACGCTCTTATTCTTGGCATTGTCCAGGGACTTGCCGAATATCTTCCGATTAGTAGCAGCGGTCATCTTGAAATTATACGTCAGCTTCTCGGGGTCGATCTTGAAGGAGGCATGTCGTTGCAATTTGACGTTATGCTCCATGTGGCTACAGTTCTCAGTACCATCGTTATTCTTTGGCGTGAGTTCTATCCGCTGTGCCTCTCTTTTTTCACCGTCAAACGCGACTACAACTTCTATTATGTATGCAAAATTCTTGTGTCATGCATTCCCGTCGCTATTGTCGGTTTCTGTTTCAAGGATTATGTCGAATACTTCTTCGGCGGTAATCTGACGATTGTCGGTGTTTGTCTTCTGGTGACAGCCTTATTGCTTGCATTTGCATATTATTTTCGCACATCGCCGCTCAAAAGCGCAACATACACTCCGCGCGACATTACATGGCTTGACGCATTCATCATCGGATGTGCTCAGGCTGTTGCCGTTCTGCCCGGACTAAGCCGCAGCGGTTCGACAATCGCTACCGGTATCCTTCTTGGTGACGATCGAGAGAAGGTAGCCCGATTTTCATTCTTCATGGTAATCATACCGATTCTCGGCGAAGCCCTTCTTGATCTCAAGAAAATCTTGTCACCGGCTGCCGATACCGTTGTATCGGGAATTCAAGCTGAAACCGGGATGCTTGCTTTGGCTGTTGGATTTTTGGCATCGTTCATTGTTGGCTGCCTTGCCTGCAAATGGATGCTTGAGATTGTCAAGAAAGGCAAAATGATTTGGTTTGCCCTTTACTGCCTTGTTGTCGGACTCATCTGTATCGTATGTCATTAAACCTCCCAATGGCTATAAACCGCCCCGACGGTAACCCGGTCGATTATGTCAGCGGTCAGATTATTGCTGTTGACAAACCCCTCGGTTGGACCTCGTTTGATGCGGTCAAGCGCATCCGTGGCTCACTTTTGCGTCGAATCGGTAAAAAGAAATTCAAGGTTGGTCATGCCGGAACTCTCGACCCCCTTGCAACCGGTGTTATGATAATCTGCACCGGGCGCGCTACCAAACTTATCGACACGCTTCAGGCAGGCGTCAAAGAATATGTCGCTACCGTGGCTCTTGGCGCGACAACCCCCTCGTTTGACCTCGAAACCGAGATTGACAATACATATCCCACCGATCACATAACTCTTGACCTTGTCAACGAGACCCTCAAAAAATTTGTTGGACCGATCAGCCAGATTCCGCCCGCCTTTTCTGCTTGCAAAGTAAACGGACAGCGAGCCTACAAAAAAGCCCGACGTGGCGAGGAGGTCGAACTGAAACCCAAACTCCTTGTCATAGATTCAATTGACCTCATCGACTTCTCGCCGACATCTATCACTATCCGTGTGGTATGCTCAAAAGGTACATACATCCGCGCATTGGCACGTGACATCGGGCTCGCGCTCAATTCGGGAGCCCACTTGACCGCCCTTCGTCGCACCCGTGTCGGCTCAGTGTCGATCGACGACTGCCTGACAGTCGATGAGGCATGCCAGCGCATCAAAGAATTTCCGTTTGTATCGCCCGACGATACCGACTCAGATAATTAAAGCATATAATAGATATATAACATGAAACTTTCTCAGTTCAAATTCAATCTCCCCGAAAATCTCATTGCTCAATATCCGTCAGAACGCCGTGACGAGTGTCGCATGATGGTCGTAAACCGTAAAACCGGCGAAATATCTCACCACATCTTTAAGGAACTTGTCGATTACTTTGACGACGGCGACATGATGGTTTTCAACGACACCAGCGTTTTTCCCGCACGTCTTGACGGTAACAAAGAAAAAACCGGAGCTTGCATCGAGGTGTTTTTGCTTCGCGAACTGAACGCCGACAACAAACTTTGGGATGTCCTTGTTGAACCCGCCCGCAAAATCAGAATCGGCAACAAACTCTATTTTGGAGAAGATGAGTCGATGGTCGCCGAGGTTATTGACAACACAACTTCGCGCGGTCGTACACTCCGATTTCTTTACGATGCCCCCCACGATGAATTCAAGCAGCGTCTCTATGAGATGGGTATGACTCCGTTACCCTACTATATCACCCGCCGTCCCGAGCCCGAGGATGCCGAACGCTATCAAACGATTTTTGCGACAAAAGAAGGTGCCGTTGTTGCTCCGGCTGCCGGTCTCCACTTCAGCCGCGAACTTCTCAAACGTCTTGAAATCAAAGGCGTTCAAAAAGGGTTCTTGACCGAGCACTGCGGACTCGGCAACTTCCGTGTTATCGACGTTGAAGACCTCACCAAACACCGCATGGACTCTGAACAGCTTGAAATCTCGCAGGAACTTGTTGATGCAGTCAACGCTACAAAAGATGCCGAACATCGCGTTTGCGCTGTCGGTGCATCAGTTCTCCGAGGCATAGCCAGTGCCGTTTCGATGGGCGGTCACATGAAAACCTACTCGGGCTGGACAAACAAATTCATCTTCCCGCCCTACGACTTCACTGTTGTTACCGACTTTATCACCAACTTCCACATGCCCGAATCAACAATGTTGATGATGACCTGTGCATTCGGTGGTTATGACCTCATCATGAAGGCATACGAAGTCGCTATTGAAGAGGGCTATCAATTTGGCGCCTACGGCGACGCAATGCTGATTATTTAATAGCATTATCATGATTATTAACGAAAGAGAAAATCGCCAAGACCGCATTTTGAATGTAGCCTTGGCGATGCTTAATGCAGCCCGTACCGCTCCCAAAGGGCGCGGACTCGACTTTGTCGAAGCCTGTATTGTTACCGGCGAAGACATCAATCGCTTGTCCGATGAAATGTTGCGACTCTTTGAACAGACCGGCAAACCGGTTTTCAATCGTGACGGCCATAACATTCTTCAGGCTGAGGCTATCGTATTGGTCGGCGTCAAGAAATCGCCGATCGGATTGAACTGTGGATTTTGCGGATTCCCGACCTGTGCCGATAAACCGAAATCAGCCCCATGCGCATTCAATGCCGTTGATACCGGTATCGCAGTCGGTAGTGCCGTTTCAATAGCAGCCGATATGCGTGTCGATACCCGCGTGATGTACTCAATCGGTGTCGCTGCCATGAACCTTAAACTACTTGGCGACAATGTCGATCTCGTTTTCGGCATCCCCCTGTCATGCTCAAGCAAAAACCCCTTCTTTGACCGTCAGCCCTGACAAACGTATGATTACTCGTATAATAACAAGCATATTATTTGCATTGATATTCGTGTGTTGTGGTCACAACGACCCCGATTCACGATTGAGCAACATATCGTTGTTATGCGAGCAGTCGCCTAAAGAGGCTTTAGACTCGCTGAATGCTATTCCCAAAGCCTCACTGTCTGAAAAAGACAAGCATTTTTATGACTTCCTTTCGGTTAAAGTTCGTGATAAAGCATTTATTACGCATACTTCTGATAGTCTTATTTTGAAAGTAATTGACTACGAGTCAAAACATCAGGACAATGGGCATTATCCCGAGGCTCTTTACTATGGCGGTCGCGTTTATAGCGATATTGGAGACTACCCTACATCGTTAAAATATTTTCAAGATGCTCTTTCTATTACCCCTGCTGAATCAAATATTCGATTGCGTCTGGTTATTCTATGCCAAACTGCAAATCTGTTGCATAATCTGAGATTGTATGATGAGGCAGCCCGATATATTAAGGACGCGCTTCATATTGACTCTATTCAAAATAATGTATATGGTCTTACTTATGATCATGAACTTTTGGGTTTTGTTTATCTTAATTCTCAAAGATTAGAAGAAGCAAAGCATTATTTTACTAAAGCTCTGGAGTGGTCGTCTAAATTATCTAATAAAGACTACTCTAATATTTTAGTTAATCTTGCAAATTGTGAACTTGAAGAAAATAATTTAGATTCTGCAAGGAGTCTTATTAGAAGTGCCATTGATTCCGTGTCGTCGGTACATAGAAATTTGGCATTAGCTTATGCTTCAAATATATATGTAAAATCAAATATTCTTGATTCTGCATATATTTATGCCTTTGAATTAGCTCATAGCCAAGACCCTAATAATAGAAAGAGCGGATATAAAAATTTGCTTTCCGAGAAATTAATTTCTAAATCTCATCACGACTCTATTATATGTTATATCAGAACCTATAATAAGATTCTTGAAGAGTATTATGACAAACATGAGTCACAACAAGCTTTAATGCAACAGTCTTTGTATAATTATCAGTTACACGAGCGGGAAAAGACCAAAGCATTTGCTTCGCGTAATAAAATCATGATAGGGTTCTTTGTTTCCTTAACCCTTGTATTAATTATTGTAGTTATTTTCTTACTATACCGAAATCATACCAAACAAACCATAATAAGGTTGCATGAAACTATTGCTCGATTGGATGCAATACAGCAAAGAAAAGAAGATTTAGCTCAATCTAATGAAATTGGGTGCACTCCGTTAACACCCGGCTCGTTGAGAAAGCAGCTAAAAGATCGAATTGCAAATCTCCAAGATATCCCCTTGCCGTTAAATCTGATTAATTCTAAATATTACGCAGAATTGCTCAATCATGCCAAAAATGGGACTATTATTTCTGATTCCAATAAATTATGGAGAGAACTATATAGCCTGATACTGCAAGATAGTCCCGACTTTGAGACTAACTTACGATTGCTGATGGGTGGTAATATAAAACAACACGAGTTGCAGACAATCATACTTATCAGGTGTGGAATTACGCCATCTCAAATGGCTCCTATGCTTGGAAAAGCCAAAGGAAGTATTTCATCACGACGTGAATCTTTGAGTTTTAAAATTTTTGGCGAGAAAACAAATCAAAAGAATATAGATATTGTAATTCGCTCATTATAAGCGGATTACCCCCCCCCCAATAAAGAGCGGAAAATGAGCGGAAATAAAATTCCGTCCATTTTCCGCTCACTATTGTTATGCCCGTTTCGTCATAATTTTTGAACTTTGCGACATGAATAATCAATCATTACTAAAAATCAACAACTATGGATAAACTGGTAAAACGAATCATTCTTATATTTTCTATGATGTTTGTATTTTCATTTTATATGGATGCGCAAACGACTATTATTTTTGATTATGATGATGAAGATGGTGATTTTATAGAAAATCCTATTGAGAATGTACAGCGATCTTTACCATCGAAAATAATAGGTTGTATCGACTGGGAGATGCAAACAATAATTTTACCTGATGAAATCTCTGAATCGGCAGTTTCTTTCGAGATATGGGTTGACAACACATGTATGCTCCAAACCATTGATGAAAGCGAATTTGTTGTTACACTATCCGGTCTTATAGTACAATATGCTATCATAAGAATTTTTACTCCCAATCATATATTAACCGGAGTTTATACTCCACAAAACTAAAGTAAAATGAAACAAAACAATCAAAACAATCAACACGAAGAGTTTGAACTCCTTCGTGCCGGCTTCAGCGACCAAGCAAATCTGCTTGCAGAAGATGAACTAAGCGATCTCTTCGGAGGCTATTGTAAACCATACTGTCCATTGGATTTTGTATCTTGTCCTTTTGATTATTGTGGCGAGTATGATGATACTCCTGTTTTACCTCCTATTATGCAGGTATGATAAAACAATCGTTTCTCAATGTTGATAATGTAAATTTTTCAGGTTTAATGAAAATGTCTGATTACAATATTGAAATACCAATTAAAGACAATCGTATGATTGTCTTTAATTCTCTTTCTGGTGCTATATTAAAGTTGCCTTCGGATGCCTATACAACAGATAATGATATGCTGATTAGGCATAAATTTGTTGTACCCAAAAGTGTTAATGAAATCGATTTGTATAAATACAGATATCTTGCGGCTATATATGCAACACTATCATGGCATATTACAATTGCTCCTACAATGCGATGTAACTTTAATTGCCCTTATTGTTTTGAAGGAAACAATAAGGGAGGAAGAATAATGAATAAGGGGGTTATTAATTCTGTCAAAACGTTTCTAAAGTCAAAATCAGATAAACCTATTGCTATAACATGGTTTGGTGGAGAGCCTTTTTTAGGGTGGAAAGCTATCTCAGATATATCTGAATTTCTTTTATCTGAGAATATTAAATTTCATGCAACCGCAATTACTAATGGATCCATTTGCACTGATGAGATTCTAAAAAATATTGATATTTACAAAATAAAACGATTGCAAATCACATTAGATGGTAATCAAGAACAACATGATTCAAAAAGAAAATTTAAGACCGGCAAACCTTCTTTTAATCTTCTAATTGAGAACATCCATAAATTCTTAAGCTATACAAATATTAAAATATCAGTCAGAGTAAATATTGATAAATCCAACAGCGATTCTTTCCCCGAACTTAGGAAATATTTACACTCTGAATTTAAAGAGTTTTTTGCTAATGGACGAGTTTTAATATCGCCAAATCCGGTAAAAAATCGTACTGATTTTAGTGGATGCTCAGATTGCCTATCTATAGATGAATTCTATAATTTCGAACAAAAGAATATCCCATCATTAAAATATCTTCCATCTCATAGAGGACCTTGTTCGTTGCGTTGTAGGTCTTCGATAGGAATTGGTTCAGATGGCTTAATATTTAAATGCTTGGAACATTTTGGTGATTCCTCAAAGGCAATTGGCTCGATCTTAAATTCGACAATTGACTTACAGAAAGAAGCAAAATATGCTATTGGAGTACTCCCATTTGATGTAGAAGAATGTATGTCATGTAAGCTTTTACCTGTTTGTGGTGGAGGATGCGCAATTGACCTTAGCAAGTGTATTGATAAAAAATATAAACCATCATGTGTAATTAATTATAGCTTGCTAAAAAAACAGATTCTAAATTATTATAGTATTGATGAATAAACTTGTACTTTTTTTAGGAGTTATACTTTCTCCTTTCTGTGTGTTAGGTGATAGTTTATATAAAGGTAATATAGTATTCCCTGATTCATTGACATATCCATATTCAATTTCATTGTACAAAGATTCAACTTTGTTACGTTCTCTGCATTTTTCAACGGTAGATTATTCCTTTTCAACAAAAAAAGAAGTTACCTTATTAAAGGTTACGTCTTTAGGATTCGGTACTGTTGAAGTTCCTATCGGTAAATCGAAAAATGATACTATATTTATTCCTTCAATAAAGTTGATAGAAGACGCACAACAACTTGGCGAGGTTGTTGTAACTGCAAGGAAAGCAATAGTGAAAAATGTAGGTATGAACTATACTATTTCGAATATTAGAGGTAGTTATATTGGCAATGCTGGAAGTTTGATGGATATGCTAAGTTGGACTCCTGGTATCTCAGTACTAAATAATGAAACAATTAATGTTCTTGGTCGCGGAGGGTCTCCGTTAATTTATATTAATGGTGTTAAAATTCCGAATAAATCGGTGCTATATACACTCTCTTCATCAAATGTAGATAAAATTGAGATAATTCGTGACCCTGGAGCAGAATATCCGATTGGAACATCATCTGTAATCCTTATTACAATCGGGAGGTCTATTAGCGATATGGTAAATGGAGAGCTCTTTAATGGAGCCTCATTTAGAAAGTCATTCTCTGACCAAATGCGAGGATCGACTTTTGGGAAAATTAAAAGGGTAAGTTTTAATGCGTCCTTATCATATAATTTCATTCAAAATAAGCAAAGTGCCGACTATGGATATGATGTTTTTTCGCCCACTGGAGAAAACAATAATAGTCAAAAATTTAATCAGAATAGTCATGTTAAAAACCACTCTTTGAACTGGTTTATCGGGGCAAACTATGTTGCAAGAAATAAGTCAAGTTACTTATTACAATACGCGGGATCTTCAGCTGATAATAGAATTTCGAATAATACGTACCGAACATTAGCAAACTCATCCTTCAGCCTAACAGATCAATATAGTTCAAAATCCAAAGGTACGCCTATCTCACATAGTATTCTTGGATATGGTATGTTTAATTTGTATGGCGGTGTTTTAAAGTTAACAGGAACTTTTAATCATCGAAATAATTGTACAAATGAAAATTATGCATGGGATAACAATGATTTAAATACTTTGTCACTATATAATTATAGGTATAATATGGTAACTATTCAAGGAGACTATTCTCATAAATTTTGGATAGATGGGAAGCATACTTATGGATTTTATTTGGGTTATTCTGAAAATTTTATGCACTTGAATAATGCTGGTAATCAAAAGGAACAAAATGTTAGCGGTAATAATAAGTGGGCAGAAGTTTATTATTCCTTTAACAAGAAATACAAGCAATTAACTGTTCAAAGTGGATTGCGTGGAAGATATGAATTCGACAGTAATATTGAAAACAATACAGATGAGAAACATTTATCTTATGTTAGTGTCTCTCCCAGAATTACAACGAATTATATGTTTTCTAATGATTATATAGTAAGTGCCTCGTATGCACTAACTTCAGGACTTCCAACTTTTCGACAGTTAAGTCCTGCTATCAGACTTTCTAATTTGATTTTTTATTCTCAAGGTAATCCATCGTTAAAACAATCATATACCAATAGGTTTAATATTACAGCAAATATAAAAAATGTAACAGTTATAGCGGAATATTATGATAATCATAATAATATTTTTAATATTACCGAGCCTTTTACTGATGGTACGTTCATAACGCGACCCGAAAATATGAAGAAATCATCTGACCTGTTATTGGCTGCTGAATATTCTTTTATGCCAAACTCAAAATTCCGAGTTTATACGCGAGTAATGGGTATAAGATCTCACTTTCAATATACTTATAAATTTGACCCCGTTATTTCAAATGACTATGCTTTAGAATTGGATGTTAATGCTGCTTATAGAATCAAGAAATTTTCCATATTCCTTAATGGGTACTATCACACTCCCCAAAAAGTTGATACTCGCATGTTATCATATCAACTATCCCTAAATGTAGGAGCGGATTATTCTTTTTTAAAGAATAAATTGTATGTTAGACTTGAGGCGCAAGATTTATTTAGAAGGAGCGTAACTCCATTTTGGAAGGAATATTCCCCAAATCTATATCAATATAGAAGAAATAAATATGATACACGAGGTTTATTCGTATCTTTAAGATATAAATTTACCACAGCAAAAACTGGGTTTATGCAACAAAGACAAACTCAAGATGCAAATAGATTAGACTAACAATGCATTTGAATACTGATATATTAATAAGTCTTTTCAATCAAACTTCTGCTGGACTTGGCTATGGGAATACAGGAGTTGGACTATACCTTGGACTCATAAACCATACGCTTGTTCGTACGGTAATAAAACAAGAGGTCGAGAGTTTAAAAGGTATTTCTAAAGAGCTGTCAATAAAAGACGGGGTTATAGGTGTAGTCCCGGTTATCGATATGCTCGCAAAAATACGGACAGGGCAGTCTTTAAATGCGCTATTTGAGGAAGTAGACTCTATTGTTTATAAACAAGCGGGATATTCCACTCGAGAGTTGGACGTAACGAAGTCAACAAGTCTGTCATTATATTTAGCCTATCGGTTGTCTAAAACGAATCTTACACCGCTATATAAGGAGATATGGATTCATGTATTAGGTGATATAACTGATACAATTTTAAGGTCAATCCCGGCTATAAGATTAGGGGATTATAATTTTTCTTTAAATTATGCACCTGCATTTTACTTACTATGTTTTTTGTTAGGCATTAAATCGGGATTAGATAAAAATATCTTTTCAAAAAAATTTAATGCAGTTCTACCTTATGTGGTGGAATATTTTCCTCGATCTCAGGCAAATAAGCTGTATTATTATCTTGTTTTGAGCCGTGTTAGAGATGAGCTAAACCTTGAAAGTGCAGAATTGAATAATCATATCAATCTGTTAGAATCCTGTATATCAGTAAATGACATACAAGAAGAATTGAAAGATAATGTATATGTTGGAGATGGAATGTGTGGATTATATCTTGTTTGTTATTATTTAGGATTAGACTACTCTTTGTTAACAAAATTATCAGATTTTATCTCAGAAAGGCTTAAAACCTCCGCCGAGATTCATCGACTGTATGATAACCCCAATTATCTTGCCAATCATATTGGGTTTTGGGACGGTGTCGGTGGCATTCTTCTTACATCGTTGTTAATCAGGCTAAATAATATTAGAAATGGAATCAATAAATGAATTGACTATATTAATATTGTTTCGTGCTGATTCGGTAAGACGTATTTATAATTTGTTGGCTGTTATTGATTATTTGATGCAATTTCCCAATTTGAAAATATATGTCAGGGAAGCAGATGCAGTCAATCATCATTTATTAGATAAGCTGCTGCCAAAATATGTCGATTATGAATTTATTGTTGACCGAGATACTATTCTTCACAAAACAAGCCATTTCAACGATATGTTAAGGAATGTAACAACTCCATTTATCGGAATATGGGATACTGATGTAATACCTTATAAGTCTTCATTTAATGAGTGTTTTGACGCTCTTGTAGAGGATAGAGCAAGTATCGCTTTGCCTTATAATGGATTGTGCTTTGATACTTCTGAAATAATTGCCGACTTATATTTACAGAACTATGATTTTTCTATACTTGATCAAAATAAGCAGATGATGAGACCTCTCCAAAATCATAGACTGACAGGTGGGGCTGTTTTGATGAACCGTAAGGATTTTATATCATTAGGGGCAGAGAATGAAAATTATTATGGGTGGGGCGATGATGACTTTGACAGATATATTCGTTTTATGAATTCCGGAAAGAAAATATTCAGGAGCGACACTCCGCTATTCCATTTAAGCCATCCGAGAGGGGTAAATAGTGGCTTTTCATCTAAGGTTTATGAACATAATTCTAAAACAGAATTGTCTAAAACTATTAATAACAGATGATTCCATTCTTGTTACGCTTAGTTTTTATGATTATATCGCCTTTATTGAGAAAAAGGGGATATAAACTTCATATCGGTTCGACATCGTGGAATAGATTTAAGAATCTGACTTTAAAATATAAAACTGTCATTATTAAGATAGATTGCATTAGGCTTAAACGATTTGCGTTTGGTCTCAGTAAAGATAAGATTAAGTTTGAATGTGGGTTAAATGGGGTTGAGGTATATCGTAAAGAACGATTAAGAGCTTCTATTGAAAGAATGGAAGCAGATATTAAATTCTCGTCATTACAATATTATTCTGTTGAGGTTAAATTTCCTAATATAAAGGTTTTAAACCTGAATATTGATAAGGATGAGTTATATATTAAATCTGTTTTGTCTAAACAAGATTTATATAACATTTTGCCCAATAATAATCTCTTTCATCAATATGTTAACTCGCTATTGGCTGAGCAAATAACAATTCTTGCCTATTATAATAACCATGAAGTAAAACCAATGCCGATTGTTAATTATCAAATATCGGGACTTGAACAATATGATAATTGGCAATCGGACTCTATCTCACTAAAAACACTAATTTTGTCAAAGTTGAAGTCAAAAGGACATTTAACCTCGGAATATGTAACTTATGATAATATCCCTTATCTTGTCAAGGCTACTTTAATTGCTTGTGAAGATCCCGCTTTTATGTATCATACAGGTGTGTGCCCCTATGCTTTTGGATTGATTCTTAAGACGTTGTTTGATGGTCGTTTGCCAAATGGGGGTGGAAGTACATTAACTCAACAATTGATTAAAAATGCGTTTTTTACAGAGGATATTTCTATTGATAGAAAAGTCAAAGATGCAATAACCTCACTCATTGCAGAACGGATTTTTCATTTATCAAAGCATGATATTTTAGAGATATATCTCAACATGGCTGAGTTTGGCATTGGTATCTTTGGTATTAATTCGGCGGCTAAGCATTATTTTGATAAAGATATAAAGGACCTTTCTCCTATTGAAGTACTTGTTCTTACATATATATTACCTCGTCCCAAATTTTTTGAAGATGCGCTTATCAATAAGTCTCAGCAGTTAAAGAATAATTTAAAAGGGCATATATTAGTAAACTTGCCTCGTTTGAAGCAAAAACGTGTCATCGAAGAATTACCTGAACTTCCAAAAGGAATAATCTTTTCTAAACATTTTTCTTTCTTAGAGTTTGATAATTAGTGAAATTGAAATTCCACCCCCAGCGAGATATGATGGATTGTGGAGCCGCTTGCCTACAATCAATCTGTAAATATTATGGTCGAAATGTCGATTTACAAGTTATTCGGGAACTTTGCCATATTACACGCAATGGTGTGTCAATGCTCGGTATTGCAGATGCGGCAGAATCTCTCGGATTTAAAACGATTGGAATCAAGTTGAATTTGGAGCAGCTTGCCAATGATGTTCATCTGCCATGTATAATACATTGGTCTCAGCAACATTTTGTTGTTGTGATTTCGGTAACGAAACGCCATGTAACCGTCATGGATCCCGCTGCCGGGATTTTAAAATATAAGACCGCCGAATTTCAAAAATCATGGTTACATCTAAGAGAAAAGGATTCTGATGAAAATCTTGGTGCAGCTTTACTATTATCTCCAACTCCGGCTTTCTATGATAAAGAATTTAAGGCTACTTCAAGTCTCAAATTTTCTCAATTTGTAAAATTGATGATGCCCTATAAATCAGTGACGTGGAAAATTATTCTGTGTATGCTTTTAGGGTGTGTGTTTTCACTTATTTTTCCTTATCTAACACAGCAAATCGTTGATGTCGGCATATCAAATTCAGACCTTAGTTTCATATCTCTGATTCTATTAGCTGAATTAGCGTTACTTGTGGGGCAGATTATCAATAATATCATAAGAAGCAGACTGATGTTGACAATTACATCGGGCATAAGTATCGGGCTGATCTCAAACTTTCTGGGGAAGTTGATGAGGCTGCCTATTACATTTTTTGACACGAAACATATCGGTGACATTTTGCAACGTATAAAAGACTTCAATCGTATAGAATCGTTTTTGACAGGCACACTTCTTAGTTTGGTTCTTGCAACGATTGTGTTTTTGGTATATGGTGTGATGATATTGTCTTATTCCCTTAAAATATTGTCGATATTCGTTGTAGGCAGTGTCGTATATGTTTGTTGGGTGTCAATGTTCTTGAAAAAAAGGCGCAAATTGGATTATATGCAGTTTCAATATCTTTCATCTAATCAATCGACAATGATTCAATTGGTTAATGGTATGCAGGATATTAAATTAAACTCATGCGAACGAACCAAGCGATGGGAATGGGAACGTCTTCAAAATCAAATAGTCCGGCTAAGACGTTATAGTCTGAATTTATCCAATATCCAAACTGCCGGCTCGTCGATGATCGACCAGGCAAAAAATCTGATTATTGTATTCTTTGCAGCAGAGGGGGTAATCTCGGGTCGCATATCGATTGGTGAACTTGTTGCAATTCAATATATAATAGGACAGTTAAATGCTCCTCTCCATCAGTTAGTTTCTGCCATGCAGGATTTCCAGGATGCTAAAATCAGTATGGAGCGAATGCAAGAGGTTGAAACTGTTCCCGAAGAAGAAAAGCAATTTGACCACGTTGACAATCCTCAACTTGACAACTGTGATATATATTTTAATAACGTAACCTTTCATTATGATGGACCACGGTCACCCAAAGTTCTTGATGACATAAACTTTAAGATTGAAAATAAAAAGGTAACGGCAATTGTGGGGATGAGTGGTTGTGGTAAAACAACTCTTTTGAAAATTCTATTGTCGTTCTTCCCAACTAACAGTGGTAGTATTGTTGTTGGTGATATACCACTAAATAACATTAGTCCGAAAGAGTGGAGAAGTAAGTGTGGCGTCGTAATGCAGGATGGATTTATATTTTCTGATACAATTGAACGTAACATAGCCCTTTCTGATGGAGAAATTGACCGTGAACGGGTGATTTCGGCTGCTAAATCGGCAAATATTCACGATTATATCATGTCGTTACCTATGAAATATAATACACGGATTGGTGCTGAAGGTCAAGGATTGAGCTCGGGTCAGAAACAACGCCTATTAATTGCGAGAGCTATTTATAAAAATCCGGCATTCATCATATTTGACGAAGCGACAAATGCTCTTGATGCTAAAAACGAGCGTGCTATCGTCGAAAATCTTAATGAGTTCTATAAAGGTCGTACGGTTGTAATTGTTGCTCATCGCTTGTCAACGGTTAAAAATGCAGACCAAATTGTTGTACTTGACAAAGGTCGGGTTATCGAGATCGGAACCCATACATCGTTAATAGACAAGAAAGGAGCATATTATAATCTCGTAAAAAATCAGCTTGAATTGGGGGCTTAAACACGACTAACCCTGACCGTCTTGACTTTGTGTAGAACTTTTATCGGAGCTCGCTGCCAACCGTGGGGCGAGCTTCGTTCCGTTATTGTGGCGGTTTTTGATTACGTTGGTGAGATAGACGGTGAAGAGCGGGAACATGATCATGCCCATGAATGACAGAACGACACTCAAAATTTTGCCGGCTACTGTCACCGGATAGATGTCGCATCCAAGCGATGTTAGCTCCATGCCACACCACCACAGTGCGGTCCAATAGCCGGTTACAGCCGGGTTGACCATGTGCTCGCGATTAAAGAAAATCAGGCTTGAAAAGTAGGTGATGAGCAACATTATCGAGATGTATGACGTGAAAAGGCTTGTGATTTTGTTGCGTGAAATATAGCCCAATACAATCGCAAGGGCGAGGGCTCCGCGAGCCATCGGGATAAACCGCACAAAATATATCGCGTCACTGCTGAGCTGTATCTGGTAGTGATGGATGATGTTGAGGTAGGGGATTGACAATATCAAAAACACCAGTCGTCGCTTGGTGTAGCTCCATTTATCGTCGGCAATAAGCAGCTCGACAAAAAAGTCGAGGATAAACACCACACAAACAAACAGCTGAAAGTTCATGTAGTTTCGGTTACTCAGAAACATTATGTTGTGAAATGTATCATAAGAGATATACACAATCAGCAACACCGACAATATCAATATTGTCACGTGGCAAATGTTTAGAATCTTCTGTTTTAATTCAGGCGTGATTTTTTGCATGACGACTTAATTGTTGAAACGATAATAAAGATAGTGCCGACTATAACACTATCTTTATTGTAAAACAAATCACACTGCCATTATGTTTCAAAATACACCCGGTAAATCTGACGCTTTTTTATCACGTCGGGCTATGAAATCGGCAAAAGTGGCAAACAGATCGTTCAATGCGATTGTCGCATTATCAACTTGGGCGGCGAGGCTATCGGCACCGGTTCCGCTGACGCTGTTCCCTCCCGAGATAACCGATCCGACTCCCGAGATGTCGCGGATGAGCTTCATCTGAGTGTCGAGCAGGGTTGTGACTCCGGCGTCAAGTCCCGATGAGGTTATTTGTTTTGGCATGTCGCCTCCCGCTACCGGCTCATACGGAATCAGACTGCCGCATACTGCCCATCGTCGGGCGATATCATGCCACGAAATAAAATCGGGTTTTGCTCGGGTCGGGTACATCAGCACTCCTTTTGCAGCGGTCGATAAAATGTTGTCTGACACTACAAGCAGACGGTTGATTTGACGCTGCTGATCGACTATATCCTCGACAAACGAGTGCACCTCGCCGTCGATGAGCGGATAAAACTTGACTACAAACGGATGCTCGCCCGACGAGAGTTGCGAGACGACGTGCGAGATCATCGTGCCGTCGGGTGCGAAAAATCTTCCGTGCCAACGATTTACGCGAGAGTAGTTGACCCGGAGCGGCGACAGTCCAGCCTCGCGTCGTTTTTGCTCATCGCTGCGAAGTTTTTCGGCAGCCGCAGGGGTGACGGTAATCTCGCGATAATCCATTGATTCGGGGTCGAGGATGCGGGCGGTGCGGATGCTTTCGAGAGTCCATACCTCAATTACACGGCATCGTCCGGTCGGCGACCTGAAAAAGCGCGAGTCACCGCAGTCGGCACTGAAAGCGTGTCGTATAATGGCAATTTTCTTCGGGTCGTTGTTGCCAAAGCGGCTCTCGACGTCGGGCAGCGAAAGGTCGTGGAGCATTCCGATAAGTTCGGTATCCCATCCGCGGGGGTCATTGATTGTGTTGATGAAAAAGTCGGCAGGCGAAACGTTATCGACATAATGATTCAGCGAGCCGTCGCGACGCCGTTCGGCAGCCACGCGCTGAATGATACAGCCCGACATGAGAAATTCTTCCATCGCGCGACTGTCTATCTCGTCAAGACTGTTAAACGAGTAAAGGTGCGTCATGTTGCGGTCGGCAATCGGCTCTTTTGCCCTCATATATCTGAATCGCCCTATGATTGTCTTAACCATCTGACGAATCAGGTTGTTGGTCAGCGGGTCACGTCCGGTTGCCTGACGTGCCATATCGCCTTCGGTCATTGACTCGCCCGTAATCGGGTCAACAACGCGGTCGTTCCATTGCCGACCGTAGGCATAGTTTTTCATACGCTCGCGGTTAGAACGAAGTCCCGACATGCGCCGATATGCCTCGACTGCAGCTGTGAAAATTGCCGCCTCTTTGCTGTTATGGTTTGTCATATTCATTGATTTTTAAAGATAAAGGTCGGGCTTTGGTATCAGAGCAAGCCCTTTGGGGGTGATCGAATAGAAGCCGTCGGGTGGGGTTGTAACAGCCATGACGCTGCTTAGTGAGACCGGAACGTCTGATTTGATGAACACCTTCAGATATCCGTTTTGAGTTAATGCAACCGGTTTCTGTGTCGGAATCGGTGCAAACTCGTTGGTCAACAATCGGGTAATCCGCGACTCGGGGTCGATAATCTCGGCTTGAAGAGCCGGAGAGGCAAGGTTGACTTCGACAACCGACACCACGTCGTCGGGCAGGCGTGCGGTCCATTCACCGTTCAATTGTCCGGGAGTAAGAATGAGTTGTGATGTGATATCTGTTGACTGAACAAACGTCGGGTCGCCGCGTGACAGCAAGTCGGCATACCAGTCATCCATTTGAGCCATATCAATGAGGTCGGAGTCGGCACGGTCAAAACGGTCGTCGGCTGAGCCGGTCAACCCCGAGGCATCGAGACAGTGGCGCAAACGCCACTGCTCAAGCATCTCTTTTTGGGTAAAAAGCATGGTGAATTATTCGATTTTGTAGATTAATCGACCGCCTGGATGCGCATATGTGCATCAGGATAGCGGAGAACAAGACAGCTTGCTTCGGTGAGGACGATCGCATCGGTGTTGCGCTGACCCGAGTTGCGAAGATTCAAGGTCTCGGCTTGGAACGGAATGTGTGTGTATTTGGTGAGATATTCGGGGTCGAGAATAAAGGCGTCGTCGGCGTGACCGCAAAGGTCAAACACTTCAGAAAGCACAACATAGAGCGTTCCGAACTTGGTGCGCAACTCTGTGAAGTCAATACCCCACTTGGTGATCATACGGTCGGGCGACATGAAATAGTTGTCTTCGCCGACGGTGTGAAGTTTCTGGATAAAGCCCGAACCGCCAATCAAAATCTTGCGTGACGAGCCGGCGTTGAGGGTGAATGCCTCCTTCATCATCGAAACGATATCGGTGGCTGTGAACTTGCCTCCGCGTTTGTAGGTCCAATGACGTGAAACCTGATTCCAGATGCCGCCGGTCAACAAAACTTCTTCATGTTTAACGGGGTCGTCAAAACGGAGTTTTGTACCGAAAAGGAAACTTTTTTCCATGCCGAGTCTCATGTCGATTACGGCAGATTCTTCTTGATCGCTGAATGTCCAGCCGGTTTCTTTGTTGGCAAGTTTTACAAATGTCGATTGCTCAACTTGGGCCTTAAAAATTTGACAGAAGTTGGTTGATTTTACGGGAATGGCTTGGTATTGGGGTGTTTGCACATCGAGTTCGGTTGCCGCACGTCCCATTCTTACAACTTCCACGCCGTTGCCAATGTTGAGATCGCCTGACCCTTCGGGTTGGTTGACTGCAATTACCTCGGCTTTGTCGGTCGAAGTAGAAACGACATAGAGCATCGCCATGATTTTATTACCGGTCTTGTCGGTAAAAGTTATTGACGGGATGAGCAACGTTTCGCTGACTTGGCACGGAACCGGACCGTTTGCAACTTGAAGTTCGTAATGAGGGAGGGGCGTGAGTCCTGAATAAACGCCGTCAAGTTTAGTGATGAAGAATGAAGATGGACGAGTGTCAACCGAGTAGTAATCGACAATCATGCTTCCGGCTTTACGGGTAGATGCGAAACGCGAAATCTGGTCAATCGGTGTTGACATCGGACGAATTTTGACAAGACGGCTGTCAATTTCGTTGAGAAGAAGGTCGGGTGATACTTCGGTTACGGTGTTGATTGTTGCAGGATTGTTTACAATGGCGTTGCCAATAATTGAATTTTGTGACATAATAAAATTTAGTTAAAGGTTTAATAATAAAATTGAGCATTATGCATTAAGCATTATGTTATCGCCTTTGGCGCTTTGCTTTGCAAAGAATTATGCATTATGCATTGAGCATTGAGCATTATGCATTATTTAATCCCAAACGCTGCGACGTACGCGGGATAGAAACACGATGTCAGATGCTGCTGCCTCGTCGGGGTCGGGATTGGGAAAAGTAGGTGAGCCTGAGGTCGGACGGTTGAAAAGTTCGTCTATACGAAGTGCCATAGCTCGTTGAAAACCACGCTGCTCGGCTTCAGCAATAAGATCGGTTGGTTGCTCTGACAATTGATTGGGCAATTGTTCAGCCGGTTCATCAACCGTGGATTCGGATTCTGATATAACTTCTGACTGTTCGGCTGAATTGTCAACCTCATCGACTACGTCCTTGGGTTCGTCAGGTTGAATGATAGAAGTGCTTGAAAGTTTTTGAGCCTGTTTGTCAAGGCTTTGAGTGTGAGAAAACATAGTTGCTAAATGATTAAGAAATTAGTTTGAGTTGAATTGACGGTGCAAAGTTACTGCCCAAAATATCGTGTTCTTTTTCAAAAGGTAACTTCATGTCTTTTGATTGGTCAAAAAGTCGTTTTTTGTGGCTGAAATGTTAAAAATAGGTGGAAATAGACTGTGATTGAAAAATAATGTATATCTTTGCAAATTGGATATTGTGTACTAACTCGATGGCTCTTAGCCACAAGGAAGTATGCGATTGAAAACAAACCAATCATTGCAAAATGAAAAATAGATTTAAATCATTAATAGCCGGAGCTTTAGCCCTAAGCGGAGCTTTGATGCTAAATGGATGTGGCGAAGACGCTGTCGTTCAAGGACATGGCGCAATCGCTATAAAAATTGGTGTTGATAGTCATGTGATTAATAATGTGGAGAGCCGAGGCGATTTTGATACTTTACTCGGTGATATCACTGCCGATCAATTGAAAATTAAGCTTGAACATGAATCGGGGAAACATACTTTCAGTTTTAAGTCGACTGAAGATTTCCCTACAGCGTATAAATTCCCTATTGGCAAATATGCGGTCGTTGCCTCATACGGCACCGTTGATGAAGAAGGTATCGATAAGCCTGCTTTTGAAGGAAAGGCTGATATAGAGGTGTTTACAAACGATGTTACACCTGTCGATTTGACCGCGACACTTGCCAACTGTATTCTCCAAGTCGATTATACATCAGGTTTCAAGGTGTATATGAAAGACTATTATTGTGAACTTAACTCATCAAGCGGAAAAAAATATACAGTTCCCGAGTTGGATGAAGAAGGTACTCTGTTCTTCAAACCGGGTTCGACTTCTGTAACTGTAAATTTTGTACGTCCTGATGGTAAACCGGGTACGGTTACCTTGCCTCAGTTTGATGCCGAACCTCAACATATTTATAAAGTTACGTTTGACATTAACGCTCAGTTTGGTGTGGCAGTGTTGAATGTTACCTTTAATGATAAGAAAATTTCTGAGGTCCAGCCAATTGACTTGTCAAAAGATATCGACGTTATACCGGCACCATTTCTTGTTGCCCGTGGATTTGATGCAACCAAAAACACTCCAATCGATTTTATTGAGAATGTTCCCTATAACAATGAACTTGACATACAGGTAATTGCAATGGGTGGCTTGCAGTCGGTAAAACTTATAACCGAATCACGCGCCCTTTGTCTTGAAAAGACCGATGGTCTGTTATTCCCTAAAGAAATTGAACTTATTGGAGTGAGCGATGAAAATAAAGAGTTGCTCAACCATTATGGACTTGAAGTTTTCGGACTATGGTCAAAACCTGACCAGATGGGTATTGTTGATTTTGGTACAATCTTAAAGTCGATTCGTTATATCAGCGATACTGATTTGACTTCATTTACAGTTGTTGCAACCGACCGATTTGGTCGCGAGTCTGACCCGATGACATTAAATTTGAAACCGATAAAACTCGAACTTTCGTTAGCTTCAACCAACGGAACAGAGTTTCAGCTCGGTATGTATGAAGAGATTGCTCACGTTCATGTGAGGTATAATGGTGGTGTTCAGTTTGCCGACCAATTGAAATTTGAATATACCGATGCTAACGGTAACTGGGTACCTACAACTGTCACCGAAGTGCAACAAACTCCGCCGAGCAGTATCTCGACAGGAAATGATAAATATCAATTATGTGCATTTGTAAAGGTTCCAAGCAGTCATGAAGATTTAAAAATTCATGCTCATTGCGGTAATAAAGTTTCAAACGACGTTGATTTTAAACGTGTAGGATCATATATGTATTTTGACCAAACATATGACCCTGATCGACTCAATACCTTTGCAACCCGCACCAAAGTTCACTTGAATATGGGTGTTATTGACCGTAGCTCTATCGAGATTTATGCCCGTAAGAGAGGTGAAGGCGATGATGCATGGAAGCTGATGGAATCTACTCCGGTTGCTCAGGCAAGTGTTGCTGCTACTGTAACTGTCAGCGGACTTGAACCTAATTCGATGTACGAACTCAAAGCTCAGGCTAAAAAGACAATGGCAGGTGAAGAAGGCGAAATCATTGAAACTGCTGATGTTTTTGAAGTTCAAACTGAGAAATCTCGTCAGATTGAAGATGAAACAGAAATTTCTCGATTTGATGTTTGGGCTGAAGAAGGTGCATATAATGGTAAAACAGCGTGGGTTGGTGAAAGCTACATTGCTCGCTATTTTATCGGTTCTGTGTCAAACCAAACTTGGAAAACCCGTAACCCCCTTACGACCGGACAAAATAGTGGCGCAACATGTTTTTATACTTCATTAAGCAGTACAGTACCCGTAAGTCATGGCTCAGGTCATGCAGCTGAAATCAGTGCCGTCGGTTATGGAGAAGGTGCAACCTATTCCACCAGTAGTGGTGGTGGATCGATTAAAAGGCGAATAAGCGGAATGATGTTCTTGGGCGACTATTATTGTGACGGCGAAGACCCCGATACGGAAGTTATCACGTATGGTATTCCGTTTGATACTCGTCCATCAGGGCTTAAGTTTTGGTATAAATTTCAATCAAAAGATAACGAAAGCTTTAGAGCCTTTGTAAGCGTTGAACATCGTGAAGTAGATGGCTCGGTAGTTGTACTATCATCTAATGAGTTTGTTTCTAATGAAAATGTAACTGATTTTACCGAATATACTATTCCGTTGTCATATCAGGACTCACCTTTGAAAGCCACTCATATAACAGTTTCGTTCTTGGCAAGTACCAGTACCTCTCCCGGCCTTTCTGCAAAAACGGGGTCAAAAGGAGCGTTCCAAGGATTTTCCGACTCAAAACGTATCGGAAATGTACTCACCATTGACGATGTCGAACTAATCTATTAACCCTTAACTCAAGAAAACAGCAATGAAAAAAGATATTAAATTGAAAGCATTCACATTTGTTTGTACCGCCCTGTTACTATTGAGCGGGTGTAAAGATGAAAGTTATCCCGATATCATTTTTGAAGAGGGTGAGGGTGGCTTCAGCATGACCGAGCTTAATATTGAGGTCAATACCAATATCCCGGTGATTTCACGCGGAGATGATGATGTTGATATTTCGGAATATCAGGTGAAAATTATAAATCCGACTACCGGAAAACCGGTCAGTGATAAAATGGTGTGGAAATTCCGTAATATGCCCGAGGTTATCACTCTTCCGGTCGGAAAATATAGAGTTGAAGTTGAATCATTTGACTGGTCAAATCTTTATGCCGAGTTTGATAAGCCTCATTACACCGGTAAATATGACTTTGAAGTTAAAGCCGGTCAAATCACTAAGGCTGACAAAGTGCCCTGTAATTTAAATAATGTGAAGGTAACGGTTCAATATACCGATGCTCTCAAAAATATATTGGATGAAGATGCCAAAACGACTGTAGTAGCTTCAAACACACTTGGTGATGACGGTTTTAACATACAGCTCGAATTTGGACGTGATGAGACTCGTGCCGGATATTTCCGTTATGTTGAGGGGAGTAGTACGCTTGTTTCAACATTGAGTTATAAATATAATAATGTTGAAAATGAGATTTATCACACTATGACAGGAGTCGCTCCCGGTCAGCACCGTATAATTGTCTATGATTATGTGACATCTGATCCCAATGGAACTGTAAGCCGTGGTGATATCAAAATCGATGTGAAGGTTTATTCGGTTGATATTGATGGTACAATTTCGGTGAAAGAGGGTGTGCTTGACGACTCTGACCGCCCCGGACATGAGGATGTTCCCGGAACTGTTGAGCCCGAAAACCCAACTCAACCCCAAGTTGGTGTAATCGACATTGTTAATCCCCAAAGGCCCTATTTCGACCTCGATAAGATTAATGAAGTAAAAGAGGAAGAAACTACCGGACGTGAATATAAACTCACTATAAACAGTTCAAAAGGTTTCAGTGGTCTAAATGTTGTTATCAAATCAAACGATTTGACTCCGGAACTTCTCGAAGAGATTGGCTTGTCAAATGAATTTGATCTTGCAACGGGTCTGACAAAGGACGGACTCGATATTTCCCAAGCTCTGTCAGGAACATTTAAGTTCCCGGTTAAACAGGAAGTTACCGGAAGTGATGTAAAGAAAGTAGATTTCAATATCACAGAGTTTGTTCCTTTGTTGTGTATCTATCCCGGTGACCACTCATTTGTGCTGACCGTAACCGACAAAGATGGTAATGTAAAAGAAGCTGAACTCAAGTTCAGAGCACTCTAAACTGTTTGGTAATGAAAAAATTAAAATATTATATATCCCTATTGTCGATTATGGCTCTTGCTTCATGTAACGATGGAGCACAAGACGTCATGAAGAGTGGTATGCTGTTCATGAATACGAGCTATATCGGCGAGGTTAAAGTGACAGAGGTCAACACCCGAGCCGGTGAAGATGCTGATGAGCCGGTTTACAGTTATAGCGAGGAGTCTCTAAAAAATTCAACTATCATTTGGATTTCAAATGACGAGGGAGTTGTTAGAAAATATAACGGACTATCGACCTTGCCTGTTAAGGGTTTGCAGCTTGCCGGTGGCGTTTATCTTGCCGAGGCATGGGCTGGTGACTCTGTGTCGGCTTCTTGGTCGGCAAAATATTATAAAGCCGATCAGCGATTTATTATCGATGGTGATGCAAATGTTGATCTTAGATTAGCGCTTGCCAATGTTTTTGCATCGGTCGTGATTGATGAAAGTATAGATGATGTATTGACCGACTATCAGGTGACAATCAGTCACTCTCGCGGTTCGCGTACTTTCGTAGGTAAAGATACTCGAGTTGCATCATTTATGATGCCGACCAATCATAATGCCAAAGAAGATGAGTCTCCCAAAGAAGATAAACTGAAATGGCAGATAACCGGTACTGAAATAACAGGTGACTATTTTGTTAAAGAGGGTACAATTAATTATGTATCAGAAGGGCACCAGTATATTCTTAAATTCAGCCATAACGGTGGTGTCGCTGCTGTTGGTGGTGCGCTCATCGCTCTCGATCTTAAAGATCTTGATTTGATAAATGATAATTTTACCGTGGCACAACCCCCTACAATTCAAGGTGAAGAAGGTGCTCCGTTGAGTGAGCCTATCCTTGTTTCAAAGGGTAAGCAAACCGACAATATTTATGTTGAAATTGGTGCTGTAGGTCAATTTTCGGTTGTAGAATTGTCGGGTGATGATATTTCTGAAATATTTGGCGATAGTGGTGAAAAGATCAATATTTGGGCTGCCGGTTCTGATCCAATGTCAAAGCTCGAGGCCGGTGGGATAACAATCACTCCGTTTAATGATAATCAAGACTATTATGATTTAGCCCGAAATCTTTCATCTATGAAAATTGTTTTCGCTCCCGAATTTATTAATAAACTTGATATTGGTACTCATGAAATCGGTATCTATGTTAGAGATAATGGTGGAGGCGATAACAGTGACAATGGAGATAAACCGCGTGAATCACGAGCTACGTTGACAATTGTGGTTAGTGAGGAAGTTGTGTCTGTCATAATTCCAAATCTTACTGAGTTTAAAGATCCTAAAAATGAAAATGTAACCCCGTCAACTCTTCGCTTGCCGGGTAAACTGATGGATGCTACAGCCGATTTTAGCGGTCTCGCTCTCGAATATAGAGTAGCCGGTACAGAACCTTGGACCCGAGTTCAGCCAACTGCGGTCAGTCGCGCTGCAAGCAATTATGAATTCTTTATTGAGGGACTTCCGTCAAATACCGATATAGAATATCGCACTGTTTGGACTAAAGCGGGTGACACCGTAGAATCATACTCTGCAATCCAAACAATTAAGACTGCCGACAATAAAGTTCCAAACGGCGGTTTTGAAGAATGGAGTATGGATGGTAAAATACAACTTCTTGCCAAAGATAAAAATTCAAAATATTGGGACTCCGGTAATGAGGGAGCTTCAAAAGCAAGTAAAACTGTTACTCAACCAGCTTCAGATATAAAGCATAGTGGAAATTATTCTGCAAAGCTTGTCTCTCAAATGGCGACGGTTATAGGAATCGGCAAGTTTGCGGCAGGGAATGCGTTTGTTGGTAAATATTTAACTACCGATGGAATGGATGGAGTTCTTGGCTGGGGACGACCATTCTATTTCAGACCAAAAGCTTTGAAGGGCTATGTTAAATATAATCCCGGTACGGTTAATCATACTGCAAGTGGTGCACCTGATATTGTCAGCGGTCAGCTTGATAAAGGTATCATATATGTCGCATTGCTGAATGATGATATGGAAACTCAAGGAGATGCAAGCTATCCCGACTTCCCGGTTGTAGTTAGAACAAAAACTACTAAATTGTTTGACAAAACAGCCTCAAATGTAATCGCCTATGGTGAAATGGTATTCCATAATTCAACCGAGGGTGACGATATGATTGAGTTTACTATCCCCATCGAATACTACGAGTCGATGAAAGACCAAAAAGTCTGCTACCTTCTCCTCGTTTGCTCAGCCTCAAAAGGTGGCGACTATTTTGCCGGCGGTGAGGGCAGTACAATGTACATCGACGACTTCGAATTTGTATATTAACCTATGCCTTAGGCATGTTAATCATAAAAAGAGAGGGTCCCAAAGGCTCTCTCTTTTTATCATAGGACGTACGATTCGTACGTCCCTACATCTCAGGGAATTATAAGAGCGAAAGTACGGACGCAAGGTCTTTGCGTCCACTTGCATTACTAATTACGCATTATGCATTATGTTATCGCCTTTGGCGCTTTGCATAGCAAAGAATTATGCATTATGAATTGTCGAAACTCGAATCGACTTATTCTTAAGCTTTTTACCTTTGAGGTTTTCAAGGACTGATTTTACTGATTGGGCGGGTATTGCGGCGATTGCCCAGTGATCTTTGATGTTGATTTTGCCCACTTGGTCGGGTTTGAGGCCTGATTGCTGCATGAGGAATCCGGCGATGTCACCGCGCGAAATCTTTTCACGTTTACCGGCATTGAAAAACAGGGTTGCCATACGAGCCGGTGTCGGCTTCGCATCGGTTGGTGCGGGGCTTAGCTCACGGTCGTAGTTCTCAAAATCGGGGAGGCCTTCGCCCTCAGAGGTTATAACATAGATTGTGCCTTCAGAATCGACACGGGCTGTTCGACCGTTGCGATGGGTCCATGCTTCGGGTGAAGTCGCATGATGATAGTGAATGACCGAATCGACAGCCTCGATGTCAAGACCGCGCGAGGCAAGGTCGGTTGAAACGAGAATCGGAGTACTGCCGTTGGCAAACAGGTCAAGCGCAAGTTCGCGTTCGCGCTGTTCGAGTCCGCCGTGATATAATCCAACGGGGAAACCGGTCTTTTTCAGATCGTTGTAAACACGCTCGGCGCTTTCGCGATGATTGACAAAAATGATAACTCGCGAATCGGGCGACAGTGTCAGCAAAAGGTTCCGCAGGGTTTCGAGTTTGTCGCGCAGAGGCGAAATGACGTTGACGATATCCATACGGTTGCGCGGACTCTCGGTTCGTTCGGTAAAGTCGATGACCTCGGCATCGTCCATATTGATAAAATCGGGAATCTCAGCCGGACGTGTTGCCGATGAAAGCAGGGTCAGGCGGCGACGTTTCGGTATTGCACGTGCAATTTTTTTGATCTGTTCCTGAAAACCGAGCTCGAGTGCCTTATCATACTCATCAAGGATAAACGCACGGATTTGAGCCATCGAAAGAGTGTGGCGCGATAGATGGTCGGCAAGTCGTCCGGGAGTCGCGACAACAATGTCGGGTACGGCACCTTTGATAGAGTCGGTTTCGGCTTGCATCGGGTGTCCGCCATAGAATACTTCGGTTTTATATCCACGTGCCATTGCACGAACGACCGATCCGGTTTGCAGGGCGAGTTCGCGCGACGGTGCAAGTATGAGAGCCTGCAATCCTATGCCCGGCGAATCAAGGGTTTTGAGCATTGCGATTGTAAACGCAAGTGTTTTACCCGATCCTGTCGGACCGAGCAATATGATTTGACGGGCATCGCCTGATAAAACAGCAAGCTGCATAGGGTTGAGCGCATCAATCGACAACGTTTGAAGCGCACGGCTTATAATTTCTTTCTTTTCCATAAATGTGAAACGTGGACAGAGACGAAAAGTTCAGATGTCAAGCTCCAAAATCGGCTGAAATATAACGTGCTACCGAGTCAAAATCGTTTGCTGCAATGACTACATCGGCTTGTTGTTTGACTTCGGGTTGAGCGTTTTCGACAGCAACGGCAACATCGGCGACCTTCATCATTGACAGGTCGTTCAGATTGTCGCCGAAAACAACGAGACGGTCGGCACCGACCGATTCCTGAAGCTGTTTGACTGCAGTGGCTTTTGAAACTTCGGGCGCAAAGACCTCGATGAGTGCGGTCGTCGGGTCAAAAATGTCGGGATATGCCGAAACCGAGCATGGAAACTCGGGCGTGTTGAGTCGTGAAGCTGCCTCATAGATGGCATCGGCGCGCCCTGTTGTGTAAATAAGCAATACCTTGGAGCGAAGTCGTGGAGGGAGATCGTCGCCAATATGAAATTTTTTTAGCGGAAGAGCACGACGTTGCTGGTAAAACTGGTTTTCCTTATGGTTCATCTCGACAGGGTGATAGACATGGAGTAGGTTGTCGTCGTTGTCGAGGGCATAAATAAACGGGAAAATGTTGGATTGGGCAAGCGTTGTCAGGATGTGATCCAGCAAAAGCGGTTGCATGAATACCGGATTGCTGTATGACTCGCGGTCGCGTAACCATAAAGCGGCACCGGTCATGACGATGAACGGTGGAGTTGTCTGCGCATGGCCCATGATCGGAACGACTGACGCCGGAGTGCGGGCAGTGGCAACAGAAATGAGCGCACCGCGGGAGGTCAGTTCTGAAATCAGATGGGCTGACCGTCCGGATACTTGACTTTCTGAATTTAAAAGTGTGCCGTCAAGATCAGATATATATAAAGTCTTTGCCATTTTATGGTTGAAACGTGAAAAAAATTACAAATAGCGATGCAAAATTATAAATAAAATGCAATATTATGGGAAGATAAGGGGGAAAACTACAAAAAAAATGTGTAAATTTGCCAAATAAAAACGTAAAATCAAAAATATGAATTATCTTTCTGATAGAGTAGAGTCGCTTTCGATGCCTCAGACACTGGCAATGTCAAACCGCAGTCGAGAACTTAATGAGTCGGGTGTGGATGTTATCAATATGTCGGTTGGAGAACCTGATTTCAACACTCCCGATCATATCAAGGAAGCTGCCAAACGTGCTATTGACGAGAATTTTTCTCGTTATACACCGATTGCCGGTTATGATTCGCTCCGTCAAGCTATCGTAGATAAATTGGCACGAGAAAACGGATTGTCATACACAAAAGACCGTGTTGTTGTATCGACCGGTGCAAAACAGGCATTATGCAACGTGATTCTGTCAACTATCAACCCGGGTGATGAAGTTGTAATCCCGACTCCCGCTTGGGTTTCGTATGTTGAGATGGTTAAACTTGCCGGTGGTAAGGCTGTGCTTGTCCCCTCGACAATTGAAGAAGGTTTTAAAATCACACCCGAGAAGTTGAAGGCGGCTTTCACGCCCAAAACAAAAATGGTGTTGATCTGCTCTCCGTCAAATCCGACCGGTGCGGTTTATAGCCGTGAAGAGCTTCAGGGACTTGTCGATGTTCTCAAAACCCGTCCCGAAATTTTGGTAATGAGCGACGAGGTTTATGAAAGAATAAATTTTACGGGCGGATTTACTTCGATGGGTTCATTCCCCGAGATTGCCGATCAGGTAGTGCTGATTAACGGTGTATCAAAAGCATACGCAATGACAGGATGGCGCATTGGCTACAGTGTGACTCCCGTTAATATCGCGAAAGCAATAACTCGCTTGCAGGGGCAATATACGTCGGGCGCATCTTCGATCGCTCAAAAAGCTGCCGAGGCTGCCTACAACGGTCCGCAGGAGTGTGTCGAAGAGATGAGAAAGGCGTTTGAACGACGTCGCAATTTGATTGTCGAACTCGCAAGTAAGATTCCGGGCGTGAAAGTAAATGTGCCCGACGGTGCATTCTATCTCTTCCCCGAGGTATCGGAGTATATCGGCCGCCGTTTCGGTTCAAAGGTAATCGAGACCGGAGCCGACTTGGCAATGTACCTTCTTGAAGAAGGTCATGTTGCAACGGTCGATGGTGGCGCGTTCGGTACTCCCGGCTATCTGAGATTCAGTTTTGCAACAAGCGACAGTAATATCGAGAAAGCAATCGGTCGTGTCGCAACCGCTTTTGGTAAGCTGGTTAAATAGGCTAAATTAAAAAGAATAATGAACGAAGTTAAAGTCAAGATAATCAACATGTCACGCCATGAACTGCCGGCATACGCAACGGTTGATTCGGCAGGAATGGATGTGCGTGCCAACCTTGATAGCGCAGTGACACTCAAGCCGTTGGAAAGAAAATTGATACCGACGGGATTGAAAGTTGAGTTGCCTTCGGGATATGAAATGCAAATCAGACCTCGAAGCGGACTCGCTTTGAAACATGGTATAACGCTTGTCAATACCCCGGGAACGATTGATGCGGACTATCGCGGTGAAATTGGCGTGATTTTAATCAACTTGTCAGATAAAGAATTTGTTGTTAACGACGGTGAACGTATCGCTCAGATGGTTGTTGCACCATATACGCGTGTCGCTTGGGAGTCGGCTGAAAGTATCAGCGATACTGAGCGTGGCGAAGGCGGATTCGGACATACCGGCGTTTGATAAAGATAGACAAAATTATTAAATGACTGAAGAAAAGAAACAGGGAACCCGCAAAGGACTGATGTCGATTTTGGCGGTTGTGTTGTCAGCGATGGTGTTGTTGCCGGCTTACGGCTCGCGCCCCGATGATGACCGCCAACGTCGTGCCGATTATATTTACATGGAGGCACTGCGTCAAAATGCGTTGGGCAATCATGATGCTTATTACGCGCTGCTTGAAAGGGCTTCACAGTTGAGTCCCGATGAAACTGTTATCGGTTCAGACCTCGGATTTTATGATATAGCATTTTTTGGAAAAAATGACTCGACACTTGCCATCAACGGGCTCGAAAAAATGAAGGCTCATTTTGATGCGCACCCCGAAGATTATTACTCGTCATTAAGCTATGGGGCCTTGGTAGGGCGTATTGGTGATGTCGAGGAATCGGTCAGGGTTTGGAGTATGCTCGACTCGTTGTTTCCCACTAAGAAAGATGTGGCATTCAGTCTTGCCCAGGCATTGACTGCAGTTGGCGATACGGCTTCGGTTATGAAGGCGATATCGGTGTTTGACCGTCTGGAACGTGCAACTGGACACTCGTTGATGATTTCGGGCAATCGTGCAAATTCATACCTGATGTTGGGTGATACGGTAAATGCAATCAAGCAGATGACCGATTTGGCGCGTGAGACGCCAAAAGATATTACAGCTTTGTTGGCGGCGGGCGATATTTATATGGCGATGCATCGTCCCGACTCGGCAATCATTTATTTTGACCGTGCGTGTGAGCTTGACTCGACGAGTGGTCCGGCATTTTACAAAAGGGCTTCATATTATCAGGCAACCGGCGATACCGTCCGTTATGAAAACGAGATAGTCGAGGCGTTGCAAAAAGACAACCTCGAACTCGAGGTTAAACTTGAGTTGATGAGGGTATTTCTTGTTGATATTTACGATGACTCGGTTCGTCGTCCTCAGATTGAAAGTTTGTTTGCAACTTTGCTCGACGCACATCCTCATGAAGTTGATGTACATAAACTGTATGCGTCATATCTTGTTGCTGTAAAAGATTTTGCCGGTGCAGCTGAACAGCAGAGCTATGCTCTCGATATCGACCCGTCAAAACTTGAAGAGTGGATGGGGCTATATTCGCTCTATGCGTCGGCAGGCGATTATAAAAAACAGCTTGAAGCCGGACAATCGGCATTAAGATATTTCCCGGATGATGCACGTGCCAACTGGTATGTCGCCATTGCCTATTTGCAGAATGATGATTATAAATCGGGGATTGCTCAAGGCGAAAAGGCTCTTGAACTGGCTTGGAAGAATGATTCGACCGACGGTAAATTGCTTTCTGATATAGCCTGCACGATTGGCGATGCGTTCTATAAGGAAGCAGAGACCGATAGTGCGTTTATGTATTATGAAAAGTCGCTGACCTATAATCCCGACAATCAGCTTGCACTCAATAACTGTGCATATTATCTGGCATGCGAAAATCGCGATCTTGATCGTGCCGAAGAAATGATTTCACAGGTAATATCCAAAGATCCCGACAACCCGACGTCGCTCGATACGTATGCGTGGGTATTGTTTAAAAAGCATGAGTATAAGTCTGCTCTTGAATTTATGGAGCGTGCGCTTGAGCTTGAAGAAGAACCGTCTGCCGAACTTTATCATCATGCCGGTGATATATATTTTATGACCGGTGAACGAGATAAGGCGGTAGAAAATTGGAAAGAGGCGTTGAAACTTGACCCTGAGAATGATTTGCTGAAACGTAAAATCAATCATAAGACGTTTTTTTATGAATGATAAAAACAATGAGAGTCGTTTGTAAAAATATATCAAAACTAACGTGGTTAATGTTGCTGATGATGGTAATATTGGCAGGATGTCGCACGTCCAAGCCTCAGCAGTCTCAACCTGTTACGATTCCGACTAAATCTCATACCTATAAGCTGACATTTGCACAGCGTTTTGATACAATTGTGTCGGGCTATAAAGATTATGATTGTTTTACAGCCGCATTCAAAATCTCGATTAATGCACCGCAACAGATTTCGTTCAGCGGTCGTGCATATATTGAACATAATAAGTCGATTTACCTTTCGTTGAGAAAATTTGGTATGGAGGTGGCTCGACTTTATGTGACAAACGATTCGATTGTTGCAGTTGACCGTTTTAATAAAAGATATGTTGCCGAAACGTTGAAAGAGGTTCTTGCAAACTGTCCGATTACGATAGGTAACATTCAGAGTTTGTTGACCGGTCAGGTTTTTGAGCCGGGCGATAAGAAGCCTCGCGCATCTCATTTTGGCATTGACCGTGAAAGTGAAAACGGGCAATGGATTGCGTTGCCCAAAGATTTGCCTTCGGGGTTTGAGGCGGGATATGTGTTCTCTGATGAAACCGACCGCTTGCTCGCTTTTGCAGCCAAAGGTGGCACCACGACTTTCTTGACAAGATATTTAGATTATTATTCATCGCCTTTCGGACCTCTGTCAGGTGATGTCGATATAAGAGTTCAGGGGGTGAAAACTCCGTTGTCGCTTACGATTGATTGGACATGGACCGGAAGTGCATGGAACAAACCTTCTGAAATGAAACAATTTGTTTATCCTGATCGCAACTATCAGCAGATAGCTGCGCGTGATCTTTTGAATTTGCTCAAATAGACTGATGAACCGAATATTTGCAATCATTATCATTATATTTTCGCTTGTTGTTGCGGTACCTGCCGATGGTGCCAAAAAGAAAACGAACAAGCGACAAAAAACTACACAGACAACCAAACGAAAAACAACTAATAATACTAAAAAAACGACGGCTAAATCGAAGAATAACACTTCTTCGAGTGTCAAACTGCGTCAGAGCGAAAATGCCAGGGCTATTCAAGAAACTTCGCGTAAAATCGAGGAAAATGAACGTGAGTTGTCGCGTCGTCTTGATCGATTGAACGAGATCGGTGGAGATATGATGGTGCTTGACAAGTCGATTGTAAAACATCGGACTCAGTTAGATACACTTGACAAACATATACAGGAACTAACCGACACAATCAGTGTGCTCGACGACCGTATGTTATTGATGAGCAAAAAATATGCATCGGCTATTCGTCGTATTGCTGCAAAAAATCGTCTTTCAACATCAGATCTTGTATATATCTTTTCGTCAAATACAGTGGCTCAGGCATATCGTCGTGCGCGTCTACTCGAAAAGTATAGAGTTTGGCGAAAAAATAAGTCGGAAGAACTCGCAGAAATTAAACAACAGCTTGATTCGCAGCGTGTCAAACTTGAAGAGGTAACACTTCAACATCAGACATCGCTTGACCAACTGAACACATCTCTCGCTGACTTGAGTTCAAAGAAAAAAGAAAACGATAAAATCGTTTCGTCGCTCAAACGTAAAGAAGGTCAGCTAAAAAAAGTGCTAAAACAACGTCAGGCTGAGGCGGCAGCACTGGAAAATGAACTACAGCGTCTTATTGCAGCCGAGCAGGCACGCATGAAACGTGAAGAGGAGCAGAACAGAAAATTCAGTGCTAAGCAAAAAGCCGATGAGGGAACAGCTTTAGCTGATAACAGCGGTAAGAATAATGGTACAGAATCGTCTCGACCTAAGAATAACAGTAATGAACCGACTCAGGTAGCTGCGAGCGAGATTAACATTGTAGGAGGTAATTTTGCAGCAAATAAAGGACGTATTCCTTTCCCTGTTACCGGCAGTTATAAAATTGTAAAACATTTCGGGCGTCAGAAACATCCCGATTTGATGTATATCGAAACTGACAATCCCGGAATTGATATCGAGACTTCCAAGGAAGCGTCTGTCAGAGCCGTATTTGATGGACGAGTAAGCGATATTTTCCGTTTGCCGGGATATAACATGAATGTTGTGATGATTCGACATGGCAATTATATCACAATCTACGCCAACCTCGGCAAAATAAAAGTGAAAAAAGGAGATACTGTCAAGGCCGGTCAAACTATCGGAAATGTGTTGAGTGACCCTGACAATGACGGTCGTTCAATTTTGCACTTTGAAATAAGAAACGAAAAGGCAAAAGAAAATCCCGAAATCTGGTTGGCATAAACAGTGATGACCAACCGCGTTACTACTAAATCTATTTTTAAATCAGTTATAACCCTTGGCGGCAGTCAAGGGTTGATTGTTGTTTGCTCGTTAGTAAGGGCTAAAATTGTTGCCATATTGCTTGGTCCAGCAGCAACCGGATTGTTTGCTATATTTAATAATGTGGTTGATGTTGTTGGTGGTGTAACACGACTTGACATTCGTCGGGTGGCGCAACGTGAAATCAGCAGAACGGGTAGCCGAAACGTAATTGAAGCGGTATTGAAAACTTCATGGTTGCTTGGACTGCTTGGCGGTTTGATGATGGTTGTTTTGTCTCCGTTAATCAGCAAGACAACATTCTCAAACTTTGATATGACCTTTCAATTTGTCTCACTCGGAGTTGCCTTGGTTGCCTTGTCTCTTCAAGAAGGATATTATAGCGTGATGACCGGATGCGGTGACACGAAACGATTTGCAATATCTCAGGTTCTGGGAAGTTTGACGGGATTGATTGTGTCGATTCCTCTTTTCTTGTGTCTCGGACTAAATTCAATTGTTCCGTCAATAATTGTCTATTCAGTGTCGTCGGCATTTATTGCACGATGTTTTGTGAAGAAAGAATTGTTGTCAGACCCAATGATAAGATGGCATGATGTTGTAAAAACAATAATGCCGGCTTTAAAATTTGGCTTGTGGATAACGGTTGCTGCGTTTATTACGCGCGCAGGTGACTATTGCTTTATTGCGTGGATGAATGATAATTGGTCGATTGATATAGTGGGTGTCTATTCGGCGGGGTCAACGATGATTAACCGAGGTGCGGGATTGATTCTCGCCGCCTTGGCTGCCGATTATTATACTCGCATTTCGGCAATTTCAAATAGTGATTTGTATAGTCTTAACCATTTGGTGAAGCAACAAATAAACGTATTACTCGCCTTGTCGGTCCCGTGCTTAGTCATCTTTGTATTGTTTGCCAAAACATTTGTTGTTCTATTTTATTCAACAGAATATTTATCGGTCATTCCCTATTTCACCGGAGCCTCAGCGTCCGTTCCCATTAAAATTGCATCGTGTGTTTTAGCATTCATCATTTTGTCGCGAGGAGCCGGCAAAATGTATCTTTTATGTGAAACAATTTCGACTCTCATAGGCTTGACTATTAATATATTGTCATTCAAATCAGGCGGTCTTGCACTTCTCGGCTACGCAGCCCTCGCCAACGAAATACTTTACTTGATAATCGTCTCGATAGCATCCCGGTGCTATAAAGTTGGGATTGGCGTTAAAGAAATTTTATTTATTCTGATTTCTACTGGTAGTATTATCCTATCGGGTTTAATCCCGACTTGTTTTGATTGACTGATATTAAGTCAGATTATTTTCGATTAATCAAAAAAAAAGATTTATCTTTGCAAAATAATTGAAAATGATAACCTTAATAACTAAGCATGAGCATCTCGTTAAATATTAAAAAAGGACTTGATCTCAATCTTGAAGGGCAAATTGAATCACCGGTAATTGCCGGAGAAATCAAGCCGACATTGGTTGGTATTTGTCCTGATGATTTTCATGGTTTGATCCCAAAGACCGAGGTCAAAGAAGGCGATAAAATTTTGGCAGGTGATGCATTGTTGCGTGACAAAAATAATCCCCGGGTCAAAATCGTGTCTCCTGTTGCCGGTACGGTAAAAGCTATCGTTCGCGGTGAACGACGTAAAATTATGAATGTCGTTGTCGAGGCTGACTATACTGTTGCTGAAGGCAAAAGTTTTGATGTAAACACAACCGATCGCGCTCAAATTATTGATGTATTGGCGCAATCAGGTTTGTTCAGTATGATGGTTCAACGTCCTTACGGAGTTGTTCCGTTGCCCGATGCCGAGGTTCGTGATATATATGTGATGGCAGCTGATACTGCACCGCTGGCACCCTCGTTTCAAGTCGAATTGGTGGGTAAAGAAAAGGAACTTGCCAAAGGTGTTGAAGTTTTATCGCGTTTAACTGCCGGAAAGGTATATGTAGCACGTCATGAGTCGGTTCAGATTGCCGATATTCCCGGAGCTGAGATGATCGATATCAAAGGACATCATCCCGCGACCCTTCCCGGAACTGTTATTGCTAATACGTCTCCTATAAATAAAGGTGAAATTGTCTGGACTCTTGATGGCGTGACACTCGCACGCATCGGTGGACTTTTTTTGACCGGTAAAGTTGATTGGCAAACAATTGTTGCCCTTGTCGGAAGTGAAGTGAAAACTCCCGGATATGTTAAAACTGTAATTGGCGCACAGATTGATCAATTGCTTGCGGGCAAATTGAAAACCGAAAACGATATAAGAATTATTTCGGGTAACGTACTTACGGGTAAAGCTGTAACAAAAGATGAATTTCTCCGTGTGCCATATACTCAGATAACTGTGATTCCGGAAGGTTCGCATGCCGATGAGTTTATGGGCTGGGCTTCGATGTCACCCTCAAAAATGAGTGTCAGCCGTTCGTTNCCCGGTCATTTCCTCGGTCGTAAATTTGCCCCNGATGCACGCTTGTTGGGTGGACGNCGAGCAATGATTATGTCGGGCGAATATGATTCGGTAATGCCGATGGATATCATGCCCGAATATCTTATAAAAGCTATTTTGTCGCGTGATATAGACAAAATGGAACAGCTTGGAATTTATGAAGTAATACCTGAAGATTTTGCTTTGGCAGAATATGTCGATACATCAAAACTCGAATTGCAAAAGATTGTATCTGAAGGTCTTGACTTCATGAGAAAGGAAACAGAATAACCAATAATGTCACATTAAAGCATACAAAATAGTGAAATCTCTAAAAAAATATCTCGATAAAATCAAACCTCAGTTTGAGCCGGGAGGAAAACTTCATGCTTTCCATTCGGTTTTTGACGGATTTGAGACCTTTTTGTTTACTCCAAATGAAACATCAAAGTCGGGAGTACACATTCATGACAGCCGCGATTCAAAGCGAACAATGATTATCGTNGTTCTTGCGCTGATGCCGTGTTTGTTGATGGGCATGTATAACGCCGGTTATCAAAACTGGCTTGCTGCCGGACAAACTCAATTCCCGTTCTGGCAACTGATGGGTTATGGATTTTTCTCAATCCTCCCCGCAATTGTTGTTACATACGTTGTCGGTCTTGGTATTGAATTTATAGTGGCACAGTGGCGTGGGGAAGAAATTCAGGAAGGATTTCTTGTAACCGGTATCCTCATCCCTATGATTTGTCCTATTGAAACTCCGCTGTGGATGCTTGCTGTAGCAACAGCATTCTCGGTGATTTTTGCCAAGGAAGTCTTTGGNGGAACCGGATTTAACATTGTCAATATCGCCTTGATTACACGCGCATTCTTNTTCTTTGCCTATCCGGCAAGCATGAGCGGTGATATGGTATTTATCGGTCGTGATTCAATTCTTGGTCTCGGATATACATTACCCGATACCTTTACCGGTGCAACTCCGCTCGGTCAGATCGCAACNGCAACCGGAGCNACCGAGATCGTAAATATCAACGGTGAGGTNACNACTCTNTGGGATATGTTCCTCGGCTTGATACCCGGTTCATTTGGTGAGACCTCAACGCTTTGTATTCTTATCGGTGCTTTAATTTTGCTCGCAACCGGAATTGCCGACTGGCGCATCATCGTTTCGGTATTTGTTGGTGGCGTTGTAATGTCTCTCATTGCCAACTTGACTGCGACATCAACCTATCCGGCATCGTTCCTCAGCGTTGGCGAGCAGCTTTGCCTCGGAGGCTTTGCCTTTGCCGCCGTGTTTATGGCNACTGANCCGGTGACTGCCGCACGTACTACTGTTGGAAAATATATCTACGGTTTCCTTGTCGGTGTGATAGCAATCCTTATCAGAAATTACAACTCGGGCTATCCCGANGGNGCNATGCTCGCCGTGTTGCTCATGAATGTATTTGCACCATTGATTGACTATTGTGTGGTGCAGGCAAATATTAACCGACGTCTCAAACGTATCAAAGCCTGAAAAGATGAACAAGCAAAGTAATATTTATACAATTATCTACATTATTGTATTGGTAGTTGTTGTNGGTGCGGCTCTGGCGTTCACCGCAATGTCGCTGAAAGATCGTCAGCAGGCAAATGCCGATAACGACAAACGTCGTCAAATTCTTTCATCGGTAAATATCACNGCNAATCCTGCNGAANTNACNNAAGAGTTTGANAAATATATCACCGGTCAGGTTGTTGTTAACGCTCAGGGTGACTCGATTGGCTCTGACGCGTTCTCAATCAACATGGTTCAGCAAGTTAAAGTAGCAGCCGACGAGCGTCAGTTGCCTTTATATATATGTTCAATCGATGGTTCGACCAAGTATATAATTCCNCTTTANGGACAAGGATTGTGGGGACCTATATGGGGCTACATTTCGCTGAATGATGATGCATCGACCGTTTATGGAGCGTTCTTTGATCATCAGGGCGAGACTCCCGGACTCGGTGCTGAGATAACNAAAGACGCATTCCGTTCTGAGTTCCGTGACAAAGAACTTTTCAAAGGTGACAANTTCCTCCCGATNGCAGTTGTTAAAGCCGGNATGACGCCTAATGGCGGTGAAGACTATGTCAANGGNATCTCGGGTGGTACAATCACGAGTAAAGGTGTCGGTGCAATGCTCGACGAATGTCTCAAACCATATAGAAACTATCTGGAAAAACTTCGCACAAACAAATAAGTTATGGCAGAAAAAGTAAATAATCGAAGCGTAATTTTTAATCCGCTGTCAAAAAACAATCCTGTCGTTGTTCAGGTGCTCGGCATTTGCTCTGTACTGGCGGTTACGGCTAAACTTGAGCCGGCTTTGGTGATGGGAATGTCTGTAATAGCCGTTCTTGCATTTTCCAATGTGATTATTTCATTAATTCGTAATACAATCCCGACTAATATCCGCATCATTGTTCAGCTTGTTGTAGTGGCAGGGCTTGTGGTAATTGTCAGCCAGTTGCTTGAAGCGTTTGCCTATGATGTCTCAAAACAGTTGTCGGTTTTCATAGGTCTCATTATAACCAACTGTATTTTGATGGGACGTCTCGAGGCCTTTGCAATGGCAAATCGTCCTTGGCCCTCGTTTCTTGATGGTATCGGAAACGGCATCGGTTATACGATCATACTCGTGATAGTCGGGTTTTTCCGTGAATTGCTCGGTAGCGGAACATTGTTNGGATATCAGGTTGTGCCACAATGGTGCTATGATCACGGATATGTCAATAACGGTTTGATGATTTTGCCTCCGATGGCACTCATTGTTGTTGCGTGCATCATCTGGGTACACCGTTCATTTAATAAAGACCTCCAGGAATAAACCATAAAAAGACTTATTAACGATGGAAAATTTAAATCTTTTCATTCGCTCGATTTTTGTCGACAATATGATTTTTGCCTACTTTCTTGGCNTGTGTTCGTTTTTGGCGGTATCTAAAAACGTGAAGACAGCGTTTGGACTCGGAATTGCGGTAACGTTTATGCTCATCATATCTTTGCCGGTCAACTACCTCCTTGAAACGTATGTTTTGAAAGCAGGTGCATTGGCATGGCTCGGTCCCGAATTTGCCGAAGTCGATCTGAGTTTCTTGTCGCTTATAATGTTTATTGCCGTAATCGCATCAATGACTCAGTTGGTCGAGATGGTAGTAGAAAAATATAGTCCGTCACTTTATGCATCGCTCGGTATCTTCCTTCCGTTGATTGCTGTGAACTGTGCAATTCTCGGTGGTTCACTCTTTATGCAACAACGCGATTTNGGAAGCGTCTGGACNGCTACCTGTGCCGGCGCCGGCTGGGGACTCGGCTGGNTGCTTGCTATCACGGCAATTGCGGCTATTCGCGAACGCGTTTCGGCTTATTCAAATGTTCCCAAACCTCTCCGCGGAATCGGTATAACATTTATCATCACAGCNCTGATGGGNATTGCTTTCATGAGCTTCCTCGGCATTAAAATCTAAAAAAAGTTGACAGTAATGATACACTCACTCATATTAACAGCAATGACAGCGTCAANNTTGACGCTTGTGAGCAGTGTGGCAATCTTCTTGGTTATCACTCTGTTGCTTGTGGCAATATTGCTAACGGCAAAACGTTATCTTGTTAAGTCGGGTATGGTTGACATCACACTCAACGGAAAGAAAAACGTCGAAGCTCGTTCGGGCAAGTCCCTTCTATCAACAATGGCAGATGCCAATGTNTTCCTNCCGTCGGCNTGTGGCGGTAAAGGNAGTTGCGGACAGTGCAAAGTACAGGTTTTTGAAGGCGGTGGCGAGATTTTNCCTACNGAAACCGTNCATTTNTCNCGNAAGGAGATTAAAGACGACTGGCGACTCGCTTGTCAGGTGAANGTTAAAGATAATATGAAAATNGGCGTTCCCGAGTCGGTTCTCGACATCAAAGAATGGGAATGTGAAGTCATCTCAAATAAAAATGTTGCAACATTTATCAAAGAATTTATTGTNGCGNTGCCTCCGGGCGAACACATGAATTTTATTCCCGGTTCTTATGCTCAGATTAAGATTCCGCCCTACGAGATGAGTTATGACCGNGACATTGATAAATCGCTNATCGGTGACGAATATTTACCTTCATGGGAAAAATTCGGTTTGTTTACTCTCGCTTGTAAGAATACCGANACGACTGTCCGCGCCTATTCAATGGCAAATTATCCGGCTGAGGGCGACCGCATAATGNTGACCGTTCGTATTGCAACACCTCCGTTCAAACCGAAACCTCAAGTCGGATTTATGGACGTTATGCCCGGTATTGCATCAAGCTATATCTTCACNCTCAAACCCGGCGATAAGGTGCGCATGAGCGGACCTTATGGCGACTTCCATCCCAATTTTGACTCTAAAGCCGAGATGATGTGGATTGGTGGTGGCGCGGGTATGGCTCCGCTTCGTGCTCAAATCATGCACATGACAAAAACACTTCATACAACCGACCGCGAAATGCACTATTTCTACGGAGCTCGTGCGCTTAACGAAGTGTTCTACCTCAACGACTTCCTCGAGTTAGAGAAAGAATTCCCCAACTTCCACTTCCATCTGGCTCTNGACCGTCCCGATCCGGCAGCCGATGCTGCGGGCGTGAAATATACTCCCGGATTTGTTCATCAGGTTATTTATGACACATACCTCAAAAATCATGATGCGCCTGAAGATATTGAATATTACATGTGTGGACCCGGACCGATGAGTGCGGCTGTTAACAAAATGCTTGACTCGCTCGGCGTCGATCCCGAAAACATACATTACGATAATTTCGGNGGTTAAAAAACGGACGCTATGCCATTTTGGCATAGCGTCTTTTATCCTTTCTAATAAAATTTATGAGCAGCAACGAGAAAAAAGCCGGAAAAAAAAAGAAATCAATATTGCTGACGGGGTTGAAAATTTTACTTCCGTTAGTGATAACGGTAGGGTTGTGTTACCTGTTGTTTACCGGTATTGATTTTAAAGAAATGATTGCCATAATCAAGCGTGATTGTAATTTCAGTTGGATTTTGCTGGCGATGGCTATCAGTATTTTTTCTCATGTAATAAGAGCTGCTCGATGGAAAATACAGCTTGATGCCCTCGACTGTCACGTCTCGTTATGGTATCTGACCTTGAGTGTATTCGGAACATACGCTGTCAATCTTGTGTTTCCCCGATTAGGCGAAGTTTGGCGTTCGGGCTATGTCGCTCATCGAGGAGACAAACCGTTTGCCACAATATTCGGGTCGATGATATGCGAACGTATGTTTGATACTTTAACGGTTTTGACACTGACGTTTGTCACTTTTTTACTTGCGACTCCGGCTATAATGGCTTTTTTGCAGAAATATCCCGAGGTGTATGAGGGATTGCGAGGTTTGATCACGTCGCCGTGGTTTTGGAGCTCGGTGATTATAATTCTTGGAATTTTCATATATCTTGCCAAGTCTCATAGCCGGAATATCGTAATGGTGAAAATCAGAGCGATAATTCATGAACTATGGCAAGGTTTTGCCGTGATTGTCAAGATGCACCATAAAGCAAAATGGTTGTTTTTGACTGTGGCTCTTTGGGGATTCTATTTTTTGCAGCTATATGTATGCTTCTATGCGTTCCCGTTTTCGCGTGAATTGTTGGCAACTAACGGACCGATAGTCGCTCTTGTTTGCTTTGTTTTGTCAAGTATTGCAATGGCAATACCTTCAAATGGTGGAATCGGTCCGTGGCAAATTGCCGTGATATTCGGTATGACAATCTATATGCCTGTCGGATTATCACAATCTGCAGCTGAGATGTTCCGCATGAATGCCACCGCCTTCAGCAACCTTGTAATGGGTGCACAAACTCTGATGCTGATACTCCTCGGTATCTTCACCTTTGTAATGATCGCCCTTGGGAAAAAACGCACCCGTTTAGCTTCGAGTGGAGCGGAGGAAAAAGAAGAGGAAGCCGGCGGCGGCGACAAATAATGATACTGAAAAACTGAGGATGATTCCAAACATTCCGAGCCCTGCAGGGATGGCGAGGATGTAGGTTGCCGGAGCACCGAGAATGATGTAGCTGATGAAGGCTATCCAAAGCATTGGCATTACTTTTGAGGTTCCGCGAAGTGCGTTGGCAAAGTTTATTTGGGTGGCATCGGCAAGCTGATAAAGCACCAGAGGTCCAAGGATTCCGACCGTGGTTGTGATGACTCGCATATCTTCGGTGAAAATATGAACAAGCGATTCGCCAAGCAAAAGAAACAGTGTTGACGAGCAAAGCGCAAAGAAAAGTATGACGTGATAACCGGCAAAGCCAACTCGACGCATCGCTTTTCGGTCAGCCTTTCCGGCTTCATTGGCTACCAGAACGCTCACCGCTGCTCCGATACTGTAGTAAATACAAAAGCCAAGTGTACCAATGATGACGGTTACTTGAAACGATGCAAGCTCGATTTTACCAAGCCAGCCAGCTACGATAGCCGCAAATGTAAATGACCCCGATTCCATGGTCATTTGCATTGCCACGGGCCATGATGTACGGTTAATCTTACCAATCAATCCGGGCTTGATTGCGCCATATCTAAATCCGTGGGCATAGTCGCTATATTTTCTCTTGAAGAAAAAGATGGCAAGTATCACAACCACACAAAACACACGAGTAAACAATGTTGACGTGCCGGCACCCACAAGTCCCATTTCCGGCATACCCCAGTGACCATAAATCAACATATAGTTGCCGATGATATTCAAGACGTTACCTGCAAGAATAATCCACATTGGCATTCGTGTGTTCTTGATTCCGTAGCTCCACTGCGAAAACACCGAGAAGATAGTTACCGGGATAACTCCGGCAAGGTAAATCAAGAAGTAGGGTTTGATGAGTGGCACGAGTTCATCGGGCTGCCCCATGCGTTCGATGTTGTAGTAGATAATCGACATGATAATCGTAACGATGCTTGCAAACAGGATATTAAAAATTAATCCCACCCTGACGTTTGAGCCGATTTCGCGATGCTCTCCACGAGAAAACAGAGTGGCAACAATCGGTGTGAGACCATAGGTGAATCCCATGCATGCAAAGATGGCAACGTTAAACATATTGTTGACAAACGATGCCGAAGCCAACGCCTCGGTCGAATATCGTCCGAGCATAATGTTGTCGGCAAATCCGACTACGATCATGCCGAGCTGACCGATGAGGATTGGAAGCCCGAGGCGAATGATTGATTTATAGTCTGATAGATATTTGTTTAGCAGATTCATTTCGTGATGTTAATTTCAGATGTCAGCCGGGTAAAATGGGGCACTTCGTTCAAAAAACTGTAGGTTGACTTGTCATAGTCGATGAGGCAGCAGTAATGTGACATTCCGTTTGAAACGATCAGGCAACGTGCATGAAGAACCATGTTGTAGCGTACAATCTGGTCAAAAACCTGTTGTGTTATGTTGATTTCGGGTGCTTTATATTCGACAATCACCATCGGATTGGCATGTAGGTCATAGACGACGGTGTCACATCGACGGAGGGTATCGTTCAATTTGATTGCTATCTCGTTTGCTATCAGCGATTTGGGGTAGCCGAGATGATTTGTCATGAATGACACAAAATTTTGGCGCACCCACTCCTCGGGTGTGAGGATCACTCGCTTCTTTCGCAACGGGTCAAACACAACAATGTCGCCCTTTTCAGAACGACTGAGCTGAAGTTGAGCGGGTGGCAGATTCAGCGGTGTGATTGGACTTTTATCAGATTGCCGTGGCACGTTTATTTATGTTTCAGATCGTTTACTATAGTTGTTGCTGTTTCTTTAGCCGGGTTAGTCGTACCGAGTTTAGACCTCATATCGGCATAATTCTCGATCATTCTTTTGCGCATCGGAGTTTCACCGAGTAGCGGAGTCAGATATGATTGGATTTCTTTTGGCGTGCAGTGGTGCATCAAGAGTTCCGGAATAATTTCCTTGTTCATGATGAGGTTGGGGAGCGATACATAATCGATTTTTAATATACGCTCAAAAATTCCATACACTATTTTTGAACCCACCGAGCGATAGACCACAACTTGTGGCGTGCCGATGAGTGCGGCTTCGAGTGTTGCAGTTCCGCTTGTCACGACAGCAGCTCGTGCAAAGGCGAGCAACTCAAATGTCGAGTCAGAAATAAATTTGACGCCCGGCGCGAGTGATTCGTAAAGTTCGGTGTCAATTGCCGGCGAGGCGGCAATCACGGGCAGATAGTCGGCTTTTGACGCTACGGCTTTTGCCATTATTGGCAAGTTAGCCTTTATTTCGCCTACACGGCTGCCGGGAAGCAGTGCGATAATCGGTTTTTCTCCGAGGTCATGCTGTTGGCGAAATTCCGATTCAGAGGGCAGTTGGTCAAGTTTGCGATCGACTTCATGAAGACTCGGGTTGCCGACATATTTCACATCTATCCCTTTCTTTGCAAAGTAGGCTGTTTCAAAGGGCAGTATCGAGAAAATGCGTTTGATTAACTGTTTCATAGTTTTGACGCGATTCTCTTTCCAAGCCCAGACTTTTGGCGAGATATAGTAGTAAACCGGAATCTTGCGGTCGTATGCTGTTTTGGCAAGACGCAGATTGAATGACGGATAATCCACCAATATGAGACAGTCGGGTTTCACTGCAATCAATGCATCTTGAGCGGTCGAGAGGTTAGACAACACTTTGCTAAGGTTCATCGCTACATCGACAAACCCCATATATGCCATCTCCCGATAATGGATTAGCGGACCTTGTCCGGCGGCTTCTGCCATTTTGTCGCCACCGAGAAAAGTGAACGTTGCTTTTGGGTCGGCAGCCTTCAGTTCCTTTATTAAATCGGCGGCATGCAGGTCGCCCGACGCTTCTCCGGCTGATATGAAGTAGTGCATTTTATTTGCTTAGAGGGGTAATGACTATGCGGTCAATAATGGCGTGGTTTGTTGCTAAATTCATGTTCTCGTTCCACGGTTCAAATATAAGCGAGAACATAATGTTTCCGGCGGGTAAATCTACGGCAAGTGAGTTTGTCGCTCCCCAGTCGTTCCATCGGCCAGCTCCGCGGGTTGGCATAACGATTGTTCCAACCGATTGGTTGTTGACAACAAGAGTTCTGACAGCACATTTATTCTCGGTGTTGACCGGACCGTTTCCGTTGGCATAGATAAACACTACACCATATCTGCCGGGTTTGGTTATTCTCACCGGCACGGTTACCGGCTGAGAGTAATGGTCGATTTCTACAAAGCCGTTACCTTCAAAGCCTTCAATCTTAATATCGGGGCGATATGACACTTCGCTTGACGTGAGGGTTGTCAGGTCAGACGGTATGTCAACGATTATCTTCTTTGAGTTGTTAAGCGGTTCTGATGCAAACGATTCAATTCCATTTTGATTAACACCGATAACCTGATATTCGCCATCGGGGTCCATCTTCCATGTTGTGAGTTGAGTGTGAGCGATTTCACGACCGTTTTTAAGAACGATGTAGTTTTTGATATATTCAATCGGTGTCCAGGACATAATTCTGTCGTTGGCTCGTGTTATCGGGGTGGTTGGCGTTTTGATGTTGGGAGTGTCGTTGATTGACATTCGGGCAATGTCGTTGTCAGCCATTATGATTCTGATTGTGCAATTACCCTTAAGATTTTTTGCTGGGATATATGGATCGACAATCTTGCCATTGAGCATGACATACTTGATTTTGTCGCCATGACCCTCGACGGTGATGTTGAGTTTTGCACCTCGATAGCTGAGGTTTGAGAGTGTACGCGAGTCGCTGAATGCTTTCGGAACAAATGGTTCAAATCTAATTCCGTCGGTCTCAAAGTTGATACCGAATAAAACGCGGCAGGTGATTGCGAGGTTGCCTGAAAGCGACCATAACATATTTGACGAATTCAGTTCGGTGGCAATGTCGCCGTTGTCAAGATTCAGGTTTTCCTTATTGGTGGTGAAAAGGGCAGCGGCACGGAAAACGGCACCGAGCCCGAGTAAAGTTCCCTCTTCGTTATGAGCTTTTGCGTTTGCCAAGGTCCAATATGAAGCTACAAAAGGCCATAAAGCATTGTTATGATATGACGGAACGTCGGGAATCTGAGGGAAAAATACGGCGGGACCGTATGGTGTCACAGGGTTATTTTTGGTAATAGCGGCGGCTTGATCGTCAGATGCTATGTCATACAGAATGGCAAGCGACTCGCCGAGAGTTTCGGCACGTTTGTTAAGGATAGGGTAGTCGCGACCATAAAGATACATCGCATAATATCCCTTATTGTCAAGCCAGAAAATATTGTTGACCGCCTCTTTCATTTTTTCGGCGCGATCGTTATAGATATTGCTCTCTTTGTTATGACCGAGAAGTGATGCAATTTGAGACAGAACTTTCAAGCCGGCGGCATGGATGACATTTGTACCCATCGCTTCGCTTTGATAGATGTCGGCTGTCTGCATCCATTTGGGATAACTTTGTTCGCGCCAGTCAATAAACGAAGTTTCGCCATGAACGAGTCCGGTTTCAGGGTCAAATATTGTTTTATAATCTACGTCAAACGAGTTTTTGATGATCGGATAGATATATTCGAGCCATTTTTGGTCGCCGGTCACCTTATAGATTTCGTATGCGGCAAGAGTCCATATCATTCGGTCGGTACTGATAGGCCATGCGCCACCCGAGCCTGTGTCTTGAATAATCATTCCACGGCTGTTGACTTTTTTCATCAATGAAATTTTTGATGCTTCGGGTTGAAGGTATGCCATCGAAAGAATTATCGAATAGCTGACGTCGCGAGTCCACACTCCTGCCCACTCTTTGCCGGTGCGAAGGGTCGTATCGGCCTCGACAGCATTGATCATTTCGTCAAGAGCCATATTGAAAATGGCACGATGAAGCTTGTTTGTCGTAATCAGAATGGGATAGTCGGCGATATTGTTCTTTAGCTCCCATTTGTTGTCAATCGGCATGAAATAATGTGGCTGAGCCTCATAATTTGATACTATTTCTTTATCACTGACAGCGTATGCCTTATATTTTCCTTGAACTATAGAGTCGCCGACCCATTTATAGGCGGGCGAACTGACATATGTTTGAGCTGACGCCGTTACTCCGATGGTCAGCGCTGCGATGATTGTAAGATTTTTAATATGTTTCATGCTGATATAATATATTCAAAGATGAAATTATCGTCAAAGATAATAAAAATTGGCAACAGTAAAAAGTTCAGTCATGAAATAAAAAAGTTTATGTGATGAAACTAATCGAAATTGTTGTGCGACTAATAAGTAAATTGTAATTTAGCAGTCGATGATACTATCTATATCTACATATAATGGTTCGTTTTTGAATCGGCTATTGGAGTCGATGGCAATGTTGTTTGCAAAGCCGGCTGAACGATCTGAAGTTGAACTGCAACGTCGGTTTAACGAGATTGTTACCCAATATGACTCTATGATATTGAAAATTTGCTTTGGTTATGCCCGTTATCGTGACGAACTCGACGATTTGCATCAAGATGCCTTGATTAATATTTGGCAAGGGCTGGAGCGTTTTCGCGGCGACTCGTCGATTAAAACGTGGGTCTATCGAATAACACTGAATACGTGTGTTTCAACGGTCAGGCGGCGTCGCGAGGTGGCACAATCTGATTTGGTCGAGCTTTACAGCGTGATTGACGACTCGGAAGAACGCCGTCAAATGATTTCAGAAATGCACGATATGATATCTTGCCTGTCACCGGTCGATAAAGCGATTGTGCTGATGTGGCTCGATGAGTTTGACTATGAAGAGATAGCTCGCATTGTGGGAATGCCTCGCAACACGGTTGCAACCCGTTTACGTCGAGCAAAAGATAAACTTGTTAATATGAAATAAACTATGGAAGAAGATGTAAAAAGAGAATGGCGCGATGTACGCCTATCTACTATCGGTTCTCATGACTATGAAGATATATATAGCGGTCGTCGTCGCACGGCGCTTGAAAATCTTGCCGGTAGATACAAACGCTTTGCAATTATAGGTTTGATGTTTGTGATTTGGGCACCTCTGACGTTTTACAATCCGGAGATTCAGATAGATAATCGTTTGACGATCATAATATTCTCCTCAATCTATTTTTTGACTTGCGGACTGATGGATTTATGGCTCTATCGAGGTATTCGCTCGATCGATTGTACTTCGATGACTATAAAAGAGGTGGCAACCCGCGCCTTGTTTTATCGCAAACGTCATCTACAGTTTATCGCAATCCTACTGCCGTTTGCCTTTATATGGATAGGGATTTTATGTTACAATTTGTGTGACAACACCGCCTTTTTGTGGGGCGTAGGACTTGGAGCCCTCGCCGGTTTTGCGATAGGCATTCGCCAACTCATGAAATTCCTCAACGACTATAGAAAGATAACCGAGGAATAAATATAATCGGTTAGTTCGTAGGGCTGTACCCCGGTGCAGCCGATTGATTTTTGACAGGAGAACGTTTTTACAATGCACAATGTAGAATGCATAATGCATAATTTTTTAGACAGGAGCACAGGAGGACGATGAGAGTCAACGGAGTTGACGATGTCTTGTTAACCGATTGCGATTTAGGAGCTTGCTCCGAGTGAGCTGTCGGATTGCACACCACCAACCATATTGGAGTTGTGCAACGCACAACGATGTATTAATACATCGTCAGGGAGAAACCCTGACTCCACAGTTTTGTCGATCATCTCCCGCGGGCTCCCTCGCTCCGCTCAGTCGAACCAGCGGTTAACGTTACATTATCGGTTTTACCGACTCCCTCATATTTTTGACATGGGATCGATGTAGAGACAGTACCTTTGGTGTTTGTAGGGATGAACGCTCGTGCGTCCGCTTGATTACCACGGCTCGTGCGTCCATTCGTGTTGTAGGTTTGTCGGAGACAAACAACCATGTTTAACCCTGCCATCGAGCCGATGGCTCGTTGGTGGGGAATCCAACGCACTCCCACCCTACATCGTCGAAGACCGATGAACCACTTCCCCACAAAAAAATAGCGGAACAACCCATTACTGGATTGCCCCGCTAAGGATGACATAAGTTTTAATTCGTTATGTCGGCGAACCTTTTTTCAAAAGCTAAAGCCTAAGATTCTTAGAGCTATCGCTATTGAGATAATGAGAACCCTAATATTCTCAGGAGTAATTTCTATTTTTAATTTCATAGTTTATTACTTCTAAAGGTTACAAGGCCGGCTCGGCTGCCGTGATCTCATGCTGGACACTTTAAGCCTTCTGGTTGGGATTTTCCCACTTCTACGGTGTCCTTCTTTAAACAATGTCCGCATTACTACATTGCTATAACTTAATTACATTCTTTTGAAAACAAGCATTATATCACCAGTTTTCATATCTTGAATGGGTTTAGATTGAAGTCTCTGATATTTATCAACATTATTATAAATTATACCTTCTGTCGATGGATTCTTTTTAACTTTAACCCATTCTATATCAGATTCGTTAACGAGGTTATCAAACAGTTCATTAACTAAATCTTCAATATCTTCGGAGTTAGGTTCATCGGCAAGGAGGACATAACATTCTCCGTTTTCGTCCGAGTGATAGACTTCAAGATGAGGGTTCTTGTCCCCTCTCTCATTTATCCATCCATTTTCTTTTAGTAAATCGACAAGTTTTTCTTGACTTTTATTCTTGTCATTTGCCGATTTAAAACGAAAGTAAAATGGAGCAATTTCTTTAACTTTCATATAATTTAATTTTAATTAGATTTAGTAGTTTTATGTTTTTAGTTATACAAAAACTTTAAATGTATTCTATTGTTGTTTTTGGATTTATGTATATATCATACCTAAACATATATGTGATTCCTTGTATTCTTTGTCCTGTTTTTACAAATAAAAATTCAAGGCTTGACATATTGCAGTACAACTCAGTCAAAGGACATCTTGAGACATCCAACGAGGTCAACTGGTTACTACCGCAACGCAACTTAGTCAACGCAGTATTCTTTGAAACATCCAACGTTGTCAACTGGTTACTACCGCAGTCCAACTCAGTAAGCGCTGTATTCTTTGAGATATCCAACGTTGTCAACTGGTTACTACTGCAGTCCAACTCAGTAAGCGCTGTATTCTTTGAGACATCCAACGATGTCAACTGGTTGTTGTTGCATTTCAACGAAGTCAGTGCCGTATTCTTTGAGACATCCAACGATGTCAACTGGTTATTGTAGCAGTCCAATGTGGTCAGCGCAGTACATCCTGAGACATCCAACGATGTCAACTGGTTATTGTAGCAGTCCAATGCGGTCAGCGAAGTATATCCTGAGACATCCAACGAGGTCAACCGGTTATCGTAGCAATGCAACTCTTTCAACACAGTACATCCTGAGACATCCAACGTGGTTAACTGATTATTACTGCAGTCCAACTTAGTCAGCGCAGTACATCCCGTGACATCCAGCGAGGTCAATTTTCTATTCTTGCAGTCCAACTTAGTCAGCGCAGTGCATCCCGAGACATCCAATGTGGTCAAATTATTGTTTGAGTTGAAGTCCAACTCAGTCAGCGCAGTACATCCTGAGACATTTAATGAGGTTAACTTGTTTTCACTGCATTTCAACCTAGTCAGTGCAGTATTATTCGATAAATCCAACGAGGTTAACTTGTTATCACTACAGGACAAATAAGTCAGTGCGGTATTATTCGATAAATCCAACGAGGTTAACTTGTTATCACGGCAGCTCAATGTGGTCAGCGAAGTACATCCTGTGATATCCAATGAGGTCAAACTGTTATCGTAGCAGTACAACTCAGTCAGCGCAGTATTTTTTGATAGATCCAAAGATTTTATATAGGTAATATAGCAGTCTAAGTATTTCAAGTTTGGAAAGTATTGGATTCCCTCAAGCGAATAAACCTCAAGATATACAGTTTGCGGAGGATAACTTTCTCCTTTCAATATAATTTCTGTTACTTTCAATGCTTCCCTTTCTGAAATAATACCATCTTTATTTTTATCAAATTTGCCCAAGACATATTTGCGAAAATAAGAATCAGGAAATGCTTTTGTCATATCTGAATGTATAGGAATAATCTCTTCGGTTTGATTTAGACTTATTGAAGCGAGACTATTATTCTCTTTATCAACAAATTTTATTATCGTAGAACGAGTATCACCTAAGTTTTCACTAATTGATAATGTAACCGTTTCTTGACGAATAGCTCGTGTTTCCATAACACTAATCCAGCTTTTCGCTTCTTCGGATATTGATACTGAGTATTCAGTATTGGTTTCCAAATTAAGTTCTATTGTTCCTCCTTTACTTTCCACATCAATTGTTGAACCATTTTTAACTGTAAAACAAGGTGGTTCACCATTTTGAGAAACTTGGATTTTTGCTAATTGTTCACCCTTTTCGTTGATGATGAAAACCTCAACAGAACGAGCCACATCATTGTTTTCCACAATATTTAAGCGAACAGTTTCTCTACGGATTGCTCGCGATTCTACAACACTAATCCAGCTTTTAGCTTCTTCTGGAATCGAAATTGAATAGTCGGTATTTGTTTCAATATTAAATTTAATTGTACCGCCCTCTGCGGCTATTTCATAAGCTGTTTCACTTGTAACTTTAACAAACTCTTGCTCTTCAAACGATAGAGTTTTTGAGGTAGAAACTGATTTGTTTTTGGCAATAAGAATCACTTTGTCATTTTCATCGATTGACTCGCTGGCAGTAATGGTAATCGTTCCTTTTGATGATTCGCTGTTCTTAATCTCTGCTTTAATGTTGCCCGAGGTTACAACTTCAACTTTTAGCCCTTCGGTTTTACCGGTAATGGTATAATCGATTGTTACGGTAGAATTAGGCTTAACTAATATTTGTTTTTCTTCGCTAAATGAGATTGTTAGTTCAGGTTCACGAGGGATAACTAATTTAGTACCATCGACAAAAGTAAATGTAACACTTTCTGCGTCAGAAACATTAATATCTTTAAATAGTTTGTTATTTCCTTGACTTGATGATGAAACCGGACTGATTTTCTTCCATGTTTTTCCATTATCAACCGAGAGCATCCAATTGTTGTTTTCAACTTTCAATTTGGGTAGAATTGAACTCGATGTGCCGTCATATAAAATTTTCTTCCCGGTATCATCAAGGAGCCATTCACCGTTAAGAGTCCAGTAAAAATCACCGGTATTATCCGGCTTAACACCTAAAGCGGGTACCGAATTTTTATTTTCATAGTAAACAGAAATTGATCGGCTATTGTCAAATGTAAATGTATAGCCAACCTCTTTGTCACCCTCTTTGATAGGAGTTACTGATGTGATAATATCATCGTTGTTCAATGCATTTACAAGTGAGCCTACAGATGCAACATTGTCGTTAGCCTGTTGGACAACCTCTTTATACTGTTCATCATTTTTGTCTTCAGTATTACCTAAAGGTCCTTCATCTTTTTCGCTGCACGCAGACATGGCCATTAAGACCACAGCACAAATGGATAGAATAAATTTCTTCATTATTAAAATATGATTGGTTAATTAATAGTTTATAAATCTTATTAGGAGTTATATTTATAATTGATAAATTCATTGATTACCTGTTTCAATCTTTCAAAATCATCATTGTTAACACTTTGTGGACGTATAAGTGTCAAATCAGCATCTGTGTATGTTCCCCCAAAAGCTAAAAATAACCTTCTTGATATGTCTTGATTATCAGATTCAATTGGGGTAACCAAGTCTCCATCACATATCAATACGTTATAACTATGATTGTCTTGATTGCTGATTAAGATAACATAAACACTCGGATTGCAAGGAATATTATAGATTTTTACAATATAATTTTTCCCTAAATAATAATTTTCAATTTGTTTAATTTTTGGATCTATTATTTTATCCATACAATTTCCTTTTTGCCTCCGGGCTCACTTCGTTAGCATTAGATTGGTTTGTATAAAAGAAAAGCGTGAGAGCCTAACTTGTTGCTCGTTCTTCAAGCAGAGGCCCTGGAATTGCCCATCAATGTAGAACGAACAACGCAGAAGCCTCACGCAGATTATATGTAGAACACATCAACCGGGACTGCTCTCGCAGTCTCAGTCAAAGAATTATACATATCCACAAGGCATCTACCGTTGTCTCATTCTTGACATTGATTAGAAATTTTCCAGGTTTCTGCTTGTCAAGAAAGAGCGTCGAGTAAACGCTTTTTATGTTATTGCCGACCCACCCGCTTTGCCCCGAAGAAGGCTTCTGCGGTTTGATCTACTGTCGCAAAATTAGATATTATTTCTCAACTGTGCAAATATAATGATAATGTTTCGTATGACTTTTGTTCTCCTGTTCTCCTGTCGAAAGTCTCGGATGCACGAGTCGTGGGTGCCCTACAATATTCATATTCAAAAACAGTTTAAATGCTTGATTTCTTGTTATGGTCGAGATTTTGATGTAACTTTGCGAAAAGTAAAAATATTGAGCTATGACTATAAAGCAAACTCTTGTAGCCTGTATCGCACTGGCATCTTCTGCGACAGTATGTTCGCAATCTGTGACTATCTCCCCGACACCTCAAACGGTTAAGTGGGGATTGAAGACGTTTGATCGCCCAGAGTCTGTAACACTGACCGGTGCTTCGACTGCCGACCAAGATGCTGTTTCTATGTTGCTTTCTCATTTGCCCGAATCGAACAACGGCGTGAAAGTCACGATTGGCGAACGTGGCGATAAAGCGGTGAAGAATGTTAGCTCTCTCATCCCTAAACATCCCGAAGGATATTACTTGAAGGTTGATAAAGACGGTGTCATTATCGCCGGAGCCGATGAGGCGGGTACATATTATGGAGTACAGACGTTTCTTGCCGTGGCTTCGCAACCCGAAGTGATGAGCGTTGAAATCGTTGATTTTCCGGCAACTCCCAATCGCGGTGTGGTNGAGGGATTCTATGGCAACGCATGGTCTCATGCCAANCGTTTGAGCCAGTTTGANTTTTATGGTGAGAATAAGCTNAATACTTATATCTANGGACCTAAAGACGATCCTTATCATCGTGAAAAGTGGCGCGAGCCATATCCCGACGATCAGGCGCNGCGTTTGAAAGANCTTGCCGATGCTGCTGCACGACACAAGGTTAATTTTGTNTGGGGNATTCATCCTGCCGGTGACCATTCGTGGAAAGANGATGACAATCAGGCTATTGTAAANAAGTTTGAACAGCTCTACGGTCTCGGCGTGCGTACNTTTGCCGTNTTTTTTGACGACGTATTCGGTCNGCAGGCCGATGGCAAGAAACANGCCAAGACAATCGACTATGTACGCAAGCATTTCATCAAACGTCATCCCGATGTTAAAGGATTGATTGTTTGTCCGTCGCTCTACAACAAGGCNTGGGCGCCGTCGTTTCANGCTACTTATCTTGAAGATCTGGCGGNTATTGANCCGGCAATCAANATTATGTGGACCGGNAACTCGGTNGTTGATTTTATTGATGTNGCCGATGTAGAATGGGTAAATTCNCGCATCGGTCGCAAAGCGTTCATTTGGCTTAATTATCCGGTGACCGATTTCTGTGTAAATCATCTTCTGATGGGTCCGACTTATGGCAACGAGCCTGCCGCAACCTCNATGGTCAGCGGTTTTACNGCCAATCCGATGGAATATGCCGAGGCGTCAAAGGTGAGCCTTTTCGGNATTGCCGATTTTCTGTGGAATCCCAAGGCTTATGATGCAGATGCATCGTGGGAACAGGCAATCAAGGCTTTGATGCCGGGACATGAAGATGCATTCCGCACGTTNTGTCTTTATAACGTAGATCTCGGACAAAATGCCCACGGGNTGCGCCGTCTTGGCGAATCGCCNGAAATGAAAGAGTTGATTGACCGTTATGAGGAGGCAATGACNAACGGCTATTCGCAGGAGGGTNCCGATGCGTTGCGCAAGGANTTTACACGACTGGCTTATTCGGCNNCCGAACTTCTCGGGTCAGAATCAAATCGNNCNCTTATTNATGAAATTACTCCGTGGCTTGAAGTTGCCCGATTGCANGGCGAACGNGGTCANGNGGCTGTNGATATGTATGAGGCNCTTGCCGACCGGGCAGATCATCGTTTTATNGAGGCTTATAAAAAATATGCGGCGTTGACCGACAGTGCGTCACGNATCACGTCGCGCGACTTCCCCGGTTCTATCAAGGTNGCATATCCGATGGTTGGAACTCTNTNTGCCGAGCCGTTTCTGCGTCGCTCGGTCGGAAAGATGGAACAAGCATACAAGAAAATGTATAATTATGCAGTGGATGTTTTTCCTACTCTACCGGTCGAGAACGGAAGCTATCATATAAAACTTGACGGAGCTTTTCTTGGCAATCCTGATGCCGANGGNGANTATCCNGTATTGCAGACAAACGAAGACAATGTAAACCCCGATCGTCAGGTTTGGCGATTGACCTATGTTCCCGAAACAAAGGGATACAGNATCGTGAATGCTAAAAATAGCCGTTATCTTACTGAAAAGGTGACTTTTGGTAAAACACCTTTTGATAAAGAGATACACACNTTTATGCTNACTCCNGNCGGCGACGGATTTNTGATTTCAAATACNGCAAATTCNCGCACCACNATCTGGACGCTTGATAAAANCGGTCGAGTCGTGCCGTTGCGAGGCAAAGTTAAAGGTGCCGTTTTCANTCTTGAACCTGTTAAGTGAAATTTTTTTTGTTATAAATTTTGCTNAAAAGAAAATAATCTATAACTTTGCGATGTAAAATTATACAAAATGAAAAGTGCAATGAATTTTAACCAATATTGGTGGCGCATCGGCAGAATTTGACGATGGCAATGATTTGTACGCTATAAACAACGATTTCATATTAAATTAGATATTAGCCATCGACCTGTTTCGNTGGCTTTTTTCTTTTACTGATAAATAATAAAATAACTATCATAACATTATGTCGAAAGTTAATCACCATTCACTCCCCGTTGACGATGCAGGATATTACGGACGTTTTGGCGGAGCCTATATCCCCGAGGTCCTTCATCAAAGTGTTGAGTCGTTAAAGGATGCCTATTATAAATATGTTGATACTCCCGAATTTCAAAACGAATTCCGTTCGCTGTTGCGCGATTATGTAGGTCGTCCATCTCCGCTTTATTTTTCACCATATCTAAGCAAAAAATATGGAGCGAAAATCTACCTTAAACGTGAGGACCTCAACCATACCGGAGCTCATAAAATCAACAATACAATCGGNCAGATACTTCTTGCTCGCAAAATGGGTAAAACACGAATTTTGGCNGANACCGGAGCCGGNCAGCATGGNGTGGCAACCGCNACNGTNTGTGCNNTGATGGGTNTGGAATGTAAGGTGTTTATGGGNGCGACCGACGTGGCACGTCAGCAACCCAATGTCGAGCGAATGAAGATGCTCGGTGCNGAGGTNNTNGCTGTNGAGTCGGGAAATAAAACNCTCAAAGATGCCACAAACGAGGCTATCCGTTCATGGTGCTGTGACCCCGAGAGTTATTATCTTATCGGTAGTACGGTGGGNCCTCATCCCTATCCCGAAATGGTCGCATATTTCCAGTCGGTTATCAGCGAGGAAATAGCTTTNCAATTAAAACAGCGCGANGGTCGNGAAAATCCCGATTATGTTATTGCCTGTATTGGCGGGGGTAGCAATGCTGCCGGNGCNTTNTATAAATTNATNGANCGACCCGANGTGAAACTGATCGCTGTCGAGGCTGCCGGAAANGGTGTCGATACCAACGAAACGGCTGCTACAATTGCGGTTGGAACTGAGGGAATTATTCACGGCTCNCGAACANTGCTGATGCAAACCGACGATGGGCAAATTGTCGAGCCATATTCAATNTCGGCAGGNCTTGATTATCCGGGCGTCGGACCNCTTCATGCCTATCTTGCAAAAGAGGGACGTTCTCAGGTTTTGAGTGCAACTGACGANGATGCACTCCGTGCGGCATACGANCTGACCCGTAATGAGGGTATCATTCCGGCTCTTGAATCGGCTCATGCNCTTGCCGGGCTCGAAAAACTATCGCTCAACCCCGACGACATCGTTGTTGTCAATATTTCGGGACGTGGCGACAAAGATATGATTACATATATCGCTAACATGAATAAATATACAAGTGATGAAAACTAAACTTAAAGTTATTTCACGCGAGATACCTGCCGATATGGTTACTCCTGTCGGTATCTATTTGAAAATACGCGATTTATATCCAAAATCGGCATTGCTTGAAAGTTCTGACTATCAGGCTGCCCATAATTCACTGAGTTATATCGGTGTTGACCCTATCGGCGAGTTTCGCGTAGCATCAGGTCAGATTATCGAGAAACGTCCCGACGGCTCGGTTAAGGTCACGACCATTGATAGCGATACAAATGTAGTTGAGTGTCTGCGTCAATATGTTGAGACATACGATGTTGAGGGAGATAAATCTGACGACGTCAACGGTCTCTTCGGTTTTACTGCCTACGATGCGGTGCGCTATTTTGAGAAGGTCGAAATTTCGGCTCGCGAAAAAGAATTTGAAAAGATACCTGATATATGCTATATTTTGTATAGATATGTAATTCGTCTCAACCATTACAAAAGCAGCATGACCGTGTTTGAACATCTCAGCGAGGGAGAAACCGACTCGATAGATGAGATTGTCAGCGTTATGAGCAACAATAATGTAGCTTTTTACCCGTTCAAGGTTATGGGCGAGGCTAAGTCGTCGATTACCGACGAACAATATATGTCAATGGTTGAGCGAGGAATTGCGCATGCACGCCGAGGCGACGTTTTTCAAATTGTTTTGTCGCGACGTTTCAGCCAAGATTTCCACGGTGACGATTTTAACGTTTATCGTGCTTTGCGCAGTGTCAATCCGTCGCCCTATCTGTTTTTCTTTGACTTCGGTGATTTCAAGGTGTTTGGTTCGTCACCCGAAACCCATTTGAGAGTAGAGGGGAATACAGCCTATATCGACCCGATTGCCGGAACTTTCCGACGCACCGGTGATGATGTCCGCGACCGTGAACTTGCCAAAGCTCTTTTGGCTGACGAGAAAGAAAATGCCGAACATATCATGCTCGTCGATCTCGCCCGCAACGATTTGAGCCGTGGCGGTGGAAAAGTTGAAATAGAGTTCTTGAAACAGGTTCAGTATTATTCTCATGTCATACACATGGTGTCGCGTGTCAAAGCCACATTGCCCGAGTCGGCTGACCGATTCCGCCTGTTTGCCAATACATTCCCTGCCGGTACTCTCAGTGGCGCACCCAAGGTTAGGGCTATGCAACTCATCAACGAAATTGAACCACATTCGCGTGTTGTCTATGGTGGCTGCATCGGTTTCATCGGCTTTACCGGTAATCTTAATCAGGCAATTACGATACGCAGTTTCTTGAGCTACAAAAATACGCTTTATTCACAAGCAGGAGCCGGAATTGTGGCGCGTTCGGTGCCTCGCAACGAGTTGCAGGAAACCAATAACAAGCTCGGCGCATTGGTTTCGGCTGTGAAATTTGCCGAACAGTTTGATAAACAATAATTTGACAGTCATGAAAGTTCTGATTATAGATAATTACGATTCGTTCACTTACAATATCGTCCATGCTGTGAGGTCGTTAGGTGTCGATCCCGATGTAAAACGTAACGATACATTCAAGCTTGACGAGCTTGAACAGTATGATAAAATAATTATATCGCCGGGACCCGGAATTCCTTCTGAAGCAGGATTGATGCCCGAAGTTTTGAAACGTTATGCCGGGAAAAAGCCGATTTTGGGTGTTTGCCTCGGTCATCAGGCTATCGGTGAACTGTTCGGTGCAAAGCTGCGAAATCTTCCCGAAGTTTATCATGGCATCTGCTCTAATATCTCGATTAACAATACCGATTATATCTTTGACGGTCTCCCTGAACGTATCGACGTTGGTCGATACCATTCGTGGGTTGTCGATAAAGAAGGGTTGCCCGACTGCCTCGAAGTGACAGCCATGAGTGACGACGGCGAGATAATGGCTATGCGCCATAAAACGTTGGATATTCGTGGTGTGCAGTTCCACCCCGAGTCAATTTTGACTCCAACCGGAATTAAAATGATTGAAAACTGGTTAAAACACTGATTCTCATGAAAAATCTTCTATATAAAATGTTTGAGCACAAGTCGCTGAGCCATGACGAGGCAAGAGCTGTGATGCTTAATATAGCCGACGGGCGTTATAACGACAGCCAGTTGTCGGCTTTTATGACCGTGTTTCTGATGAGATCAATCACGCTCGACGAGTTGACCGGATTTCGTGATGCGATTCTCGAACGCCGTTGCCCNGTTGATTTTGGTGATGTCAAGGCNATTGATATTGTNGGAACCGGTGGCGACGGAAAAAATACGTTCAACATTTCGACCGCTTCATGTTTTGTCGTTGCCGGNGCCGGACGTAAGGTCGTGAAACATGGTAACTATGGNGCAAGTTCGGTGTCGGGTGCTTCAAATGTGCTTGAACAACATGGTGTCAAGTTCANNNCCGATATTGANAANCTNTCNCGNTCGCTNGATGAGTCGGGNGTNGCNTATCTTCATGCNCCGTTNTTCAGCCCGGCATTGAAAAGTGTCGGTCCGGTCAGAAAAGNTCTCGGNGTNAGAACTTTTTTCAATATGTTGGGTCCGCTTGTCAATCCGATGATNCCNCGATANCAGCTCTTGGGCGTNTATAATTTNAAAATGATGCGTCTNTACAGTTATATAGCNCANCGNGACGGAATAGAATGCACAATCGTTCACTCGCTTGACGGNTANGATGAAATTTCANTGACATCACCNTTCAAAGTGTCATCGGCTGAGGGNGAAATGCTGCTCACNCCNGNNGAACTCGGCTTTAAAACNGCATCTCAAGATGANTTGAGCGGNGGNGAAACCGTNCAGGANGCNTCNGCTATTTTTGACCGTGTGCTTCGTGGCGAGGCAACTCCGGCACAAACAAACTGTGTTGTCGCAAATGCCGCATTTGCNTTGCGCACTCTCGAACCTGAATTGTCANTNGANAAAGCTATCGANGAAGCTCGNCNNTCAATNGANTCGGGNANNGCNTTGAAATCGTTTGAACGTTTTGTTGAGCTTAATAAATAGGTTTACGATGGATTCTATTTTACAAAAGATAGTTGATAGCAAACGACGCGAGGTTGAGNCTTGCCGTGTCAACGGGGTCTATCTNCGTTTGCCCGAGTCNCNGCGAACTCCNCTCTCGTTTAAGCGNNCTCTTGTCGANGGNTCGGGTATCATTGCCGAGTTTAAACGCCGTTCGCCGTCAAAAGGCGAAATTCATCCGATGGCTGATGTTGCCAAGGTTGTCAAAGGTTACAGTCTCAATGGTGCATCATGTTGCTCTATNTTGACNGATACNCCATTTTTTGGAGGTGCGTTGACCGACCTTGCTGTTGCTCGTCAGGTTGCGCCTTCGACCCCCTTGTTGCGCAAAGAATTTATAGTCGATGNCGACCAAATCAGNGAGGCNGCGGCAACCGGAGCTGATGCGGTTTTGCTTATAGCATCGGTGCTTGATAAAGATGAAATGAATAGCTTCACTACTGTTGCTCATGATTTCGGACTCGAGGTGTTATGTGAAGTTCACAGTGTTGAAGAACTTGACAGAGTGCCCGTCAATGCCGATATGGTTGGTATTAATAATCGAAATCTTGCAACATTCGATACCGATATTTCGCGATCGAGCATGATTGCATCTCAACTTCCCGAATCAATGATTAAGGTTGCCGAGAGTGGCATCAGAACTATGGCGGAGGTCAGATGTCTGCGTCACGAAGGATATACCGGATTCTTGATTGGAGAAACATTTATGCGACATAACGAGCCTGCCGAGGCTCTAAAAAACTTTTTAAATGAATAGATATGAACAGCCGCGTCATGCCGACATGATTATCAAGATTTGTGGCATGCGCTATCCTGAAAATATTGATGAAATAGCGCCGTTGACTCCGATGATGATGGGATTTATTTTTTATCCCGGATCTCCCCGCGATGCTACGGGAATTGACGAGTCGGTCGTGAGAAATTTGCCGTCATACATTCGTCCGGTTGCCGTGACCGTTAATCGTTCGTTTGATGAAATCATGGAGCTATGTAACAAATACGGCTTTAAAATTGTGCAGTTACATGGCGATGAGTCACCTGAACTGTGCCAACGTTTNAAAGATNCCGGTCTGATTGTCTTTAAAGCTGTGGCAGTCGGNGATTCGGTTGACAAAAATCTGTTGGAACGTTATCAAAAATCGGTNGATCTNTTNCTNTTTGATACAAAGAGNGACAAACGNGGCGGNTCGGGNAAGAAATTNTCATGGGATTTGCTNGATNGCTACNATNTGGATGTTCCCTATTTGCTTAGCGGNGGCATNTCGCCCGATGATGTCGATGCGATTATCAAGGCGATGCGTCCCGGTATGGCAGGCATTGACATTAACAGCCGTTTTGAAGACGCTCCAGGTCATAAAGACCTTGGGAAACTTATTAATTTTATTGTGAAACTTAGAAGCTACAACGAAAATGAACCGACTAAAGTGCCTTTTTGGGAAAAAGAAATCTGATATTCTATCAGTTTATTTTACTGCCGGATATCCTTCTCCCGCTGTTTTTGAAGATACAATCGAAGCTTTGGTCTCGCGAGGTATCGACATGATAGAGATTGGCGTGCCGTTCTCCGACCCGATGGCTGATGGACCAACTATTCAAGAGAGTTCGGCAAAGGCTCTTCAAGCCGGAATGACTCTCGATTTGCTATTGTCAAAAGTNGCNAATGTNCGTGACAANGCNGGTGATACACCGTTTGTNTTGATGGGTTATCTCAATCCGATGCTTTGCTATGGCATTGAAAAANTNTTNAANCGTTGTAAAGAAGTCGGTATTGACGCACTCATCATTCCNGACCTGCCTTTTGCCGAGTATGAAACTGTCTATAAAAAGTTGTGCCGTGAATATGANATCCCGATGATTATGCTCATCACGCCGGCGACATCTGACGAACGCATNCGNCTGATCGATCATAANTGCGACGGGTTCATCTATATGGTTTCAGCGGCNGCTACTACCGGTACACGTGATCGTTTTGAAAGTCAGCAGATTGATTATTTNAAACGTGTAAATGCNATGGGNNTNGANCATGANCGTCTNATCGGTTTNGGTATCTCNAATCCCGAGACATTAAATCAGGCAATGACCTATTCNTCNGGTGCNATAATCGGCTCTTTGTTTATCAAGTGCCTGAAAGCAAATCCNGACAATCCTGCTGCAGCCGTTGATAATCTGCTGAAAACTCTGGGTCGCTGATTTCTAAAATCCGACTTGCTTCTGTTGTTCTGCATTGTAGCGATCGCCCACGACAGGTATTTCGGCAACTGCATTTTCCAGTTCTTTCCACTCCTCGGGCGACACATTGAAATCTAATGTTCTGAGGTTCTCTTCCAGGTGAGATAGTTTTGTTGTTCCCGGTATTGGAACTATAAACGGTTCTTTTTGCAAGAGCCATCCAAGAGCTACCTGTGATGAGGTCATGCCTCGCTCACGTCCAAAATTTTGTAATACGTTTACGATTCGAGTATTGGCTCTCATCGCTTCGGGCTGAAACCGTGGAAGTGTATGTCTATTGTCGTTGTTCGTGTCAAACACGGTATATTCATTTATGCAACCACCGAGGAAACCGCGATTTAGCGGGCTATAGGGTACGAAACCGATGCCCAATTCCTTGCATGTATCAAGCACGCCGTTTTCTTCAACGAGCCTGTGCATCAGGTGATATTCACTTTGAATAGCTGTCAGTGGACATTCAGCATGAGCTTTGCGGATTGTTTCGGGACTCACTTCGCACAGCCCCCAGTGAAGAACTTTCCCTTCCTTCATCAGGTCGTTTAGCGTTCCCGCTACATCTTCAATCGGAGTATTGGGGTCAAACCTGTGTTGATAGAACAAGGGTATGCANTCAGTTTTTAAACGTCGAAGCGAGTCTTCNCAGTATCGGCGGATAGTGGCAGGTCGGCTGTCTTGACGCCCTGTGCCTTTCCCGTCGATAACCTCGTGTCCGAATTTTGTAGTGACGNTGATCTTTCCGCGAAACTCAGACANTGCTTCACCTGCAAGGATTTCATTAGTCAGCGGNCCATAGATAATTGCGGTGTCAAAAAGCGTTATNCCTTTGTCAACAGCCTCGTGCAAAAGACGTATGCANTGTTTCTTGTCAGGATGTTGAGAGCGATTGTAGGTCATGCCCATTACTCCNAATCCAAGAGCTGATACATCAAAAGCTGCATNGCCCGACCCAAGAGTACGAACNGGAANGTTTCCTGNAGCCGGCTTATTATGTTTGACAAAATTATTTGCTGCTTGAACTTTATTGTATGTCGGTTCCAGTGCNATAGCNCCCANCGTTAATCCGATAGTTTTAAGGAACCCTCTTCTGCTAAACTTNNTGGTATTCATTATTGNTCNATTTTTTTTATTATACGTGCCGGGTTGCCTGCCACGATAGTCATAGGTGGAACATCGTGAGTCACTACACTCTGCGCTCCGACAATTGCCCCATATCCTATTTTGACTCCGGGTAAAATTGTAGAATTTATTCCGATCCATACCTTATCCTCGATTATGATTGGCTTGCCGTAAGTTGCACTGCGGTTGTCGGGATTCACATCATGATTGATAGTAATCAGGTTACATTTGGGACCGATGAATACACCGTTTCCGATTGTAATTTGTCCGCGTCCAAAGAATGTGCAGCACTGCTGTATGAAACAATCTTCACCAANNGTTACCGGTTTACCGTAATCTATATANAAAGGCGGAAGCACTGTTGTGCTTTCAGGGAGAGGCTTGCCGAGAATCACTTCCATAAGTTCGTGTACACGTTTCTGATCGCGGATGCTTACGGTAGATAGTTCCTGTGCGGTTTCCATGCAGGAAAAAATGTCGTCAATAAGGAGCTCATATCCCGGTTCTTTGGGGGATATTACCTCACCGTTGCGGTCTCTGTCAAATATATTTTCCATATTTTGATTAATTATTTTTCTGATGCAAAATTATGGCAAAAAAAATAGCCCCACTTTGTTGCGAGGCTCATATCATTTTGTCGGGAGGTTCAAATTGCAGAAAGTGTAGGTGCGATACCGTACATTTCTTTGTAGAGTTTTGAGAAATGCGAGAGGTTTTTGAAGCCGACATCAAAACATATATCCGAGACTTTATGTCCACCTTTAAGGATTAGATCGCGGGCAGCCTCCAATCTGCGACGTATCAGCCATTTCTGAGGTGTCAGCTCACTCACTTTCTTGAAGTCTCTTTTGAAAGTCGCAAGGCTACGCCCGGTATAATATGCCATTTCCTCCATAGATAATTCGTTCATGTAATTCTTCTCCATGAAATCGACAATATCTATCTTCCAAGGTTCTACAAAATCAAAAAGAGACGCATATAGATTAACATCGGTCTTGAGGATTGCCCTCATTCCCTCTGTCATCTTCATCTTAAGAATATCTTCATCAGGTTGTACACCTGCATCAAAATAAGGTACTAAGGACTCAAAAAGACTTTTGACGTCAAGACGATTAGAGGGAAATTTCAGAAGGCTCACTTTTTCTCTTTTTAAGTCAGATGGAATATCGCGCTGATTTATATTATGATAAAATTCCTTTAAGAACTCGCGTGAGAATTTCATGACCACGGAACGGTAAGGCTTGTTTTCTGAGGCTCGTTTCTGGAGCCACATCCTATTGTCACGTCGCATGAAAGCACAATCTCCGGGATGCAATATTGTCTTACGTCCACCGTCTGTGATCTCCAGCTCTCCGGAGAGAATATATATCAGTGTATGTTCGCGGTTGCAATGAGCACATCCGCGATCATCAGTGAAAAAGCTCGCAATAAAAACATTTGAGCAGTCTATGACATCAAGTTTTTCCATTCTATCATATTTGTCTTGCAAAATTAATAAACTATTCCGGAATTTACTTTGTTGACAAGCTCAAATTTGAATAATCACAGTTCAAATTTTCCTTTTCCCTCGCGGATGATGACGGGAGCGGATGAGTCGGTGAGATCGACGATAGTGGAGGGGAGTGTCGATTGGCACTCTCCTTCGTCTATAATCAGGTCGATGCCTGAATCTTTAAAATGGTCGGCGACAGCTTCGGGAAGGAGTGCGTCGTCGCCCGAATCATTCCAGTCGGCGGTTGATGACAATAGGGGATTGCCGAGTGCGGTGGCGAGTGCGGTAGCGATGTTGTCATCGGGGATACGTATGCCAACTTGACGGCGACCTTTGAAAACTTTAGGGAGCGTGGTCGCTGCCGGGAGAATAAAAGTGTATGGACCGGGCAGATATCTTTTCAAGATTGCAAAAGCGCGGTTGTCAATGCGGGCATAGATGGCAGCTTGTGAAATATCGGCACATACAACCGATAAAAAGTGGCGACGCGGGTCGATAGATTTTATGCGGCATATATGTTCGACGGCGCGATTGTTGAGTGCATCACACCCGATCGCATAAAGCGTATCGGTAGGGTAGATTATCGGATTGCCGTCTCGTAGGGCATTGACAGCAATGTCGAGATATTCGCTGTTGATGCTTGTCGGAAACATTTGGAGAGTACGCATAAGCCGAAATTTTTTGATTATGAAATAACTCTTGCTGTCAGGTTGCTGCCCGATGCAAATTGTTCAAGCAGGTTTATAGCGTTTTGGCTCAGCTCGTCAACCGGCATTTCTTCGCCATAGATATTCACGATCATAAGCAGACGTCGGGTTGACATGTCAATCTTGGTTCGCTCGTTATCGCTTGTCGGGGTTCCTACTCCGCCGATTGAGTCACGCCAAACCGGCATACCTTCGATGTTGAGTTCGCCACGGCCGATACCTTCGTATGGTTCGCCTTCTTTGCCGATTCCAAGTGTCAATGTGTCACCCTCGATTTTGTCAAGGTCAAAGGCTCCGATTGAGTAGCCCGATTGTAGCGACAGAAGATTTACAAGATCAACAACCGCGTCAATTCGGTACAGGTCATTCCCTTTTACGATTCGACGCATAAGAGCTTCTTGAGAAGGGCGATAGCGGTTGGGGTCTTTACCACATCTTTTATATGCTTCGCGAGTGGCAAAAATTCCGGGGCGGCGATTGATGTCGCTCATCTCGATTGTCTCTCTAAGCGATTTTGACAGTCGGTCAATCAATCCGAGGAGATCTTCGGGTGTGTCACAATTAACAACGTCGCCCGTGATTACAAGAGCTTTGTAACCGGGGGCGGCGTTGCGAATTTCATCAGATATTATTAATTTCATTTAAGTTGTGCTTTAATATCTTGAGCAATTAGTTCGGGTTTTAGTCGAAGTTGGGTCAGCAAGTCCGAAATATTATAACGGTCAAGGAATTTTTTAGGCACTCCGTAGTTGAGTACTTTAATCGTGTCGCAGTCGGCATAGAATCCGTCAACCTTTTGACCATATCCGCCGTCAAGCAATCCGCTTTCGAGTGTAACTACAAGTGAGTGATTTGCTTTCAGGTTTTCAAGAAGTTCCTTGTCAAGACCTGAAACATATCGTGGATTGATAACGGTAGCCTCTATTCCCGATTCTTTGAGTATTTCAGCAGTTTTCTGAGCCATCGGGAAGAAGTCGCCAACACCGATTATTGCTACTTTAGAGCCTTCGCTGACAACCTCAGCGGTCACATTAGAATAATCGGTGGGGAATGTGCGGTCAGTAACTGAAATAACACGTCCGCCGGGGACTCTGATTGCAACCGGCATCATATTTTGTTTCATCGCCCAATCGAGCATAGCGAGATATTCTTCTTTACAGGTTGGCGCGAGATATAGAATATTTGGAATATTTGAAATCAGAGGTATGTCAAACCATCCGAGATGGGTTACGTCGTTCATACCGACAACTCCTGCCGCAAAGATTCCAAAGACTGCTGCATTTCCATTGATTGCAACGTCTTGCGACAGTTGGTCGTAGGCTCGTTGAATGAATGACGAATACACGCCGAAGAATGGACGTGCGCCTCCTTTGGCAAGACCCGATGCTGTTGACACGGCATCTTGTTCGGCAATGCCCATGTCAATAAATTGGCGACCGGCTTGGCGACGACGCTCGGCATCAAATCCCATAACGGTCGGTGTCCCTGCGGTAATTGCTACAACCATAGGGTCGCGTCCCATCTCTTTGATGAGATAATCTCCGGTAATAGAGTTATAGTCTTCGCTCTCGTCGATATTGAGCAATTCTCCGCTTTGACGGTCAAACGGCATTTCCCAGTGCCATTTTTCACGATCTATTTCGGCAGGCGCATAACCTTTACCTTTTTGTGTATTGATGTGAACGACAATTGGATGGTCGATATCCTTAACTTTTTGGAAAGCTTCAATTAAAGCCTGAATGTCGTTTCCTTCCTTAACATAGATATAGTCATAGCCGAACGCTTTGAAAAGGTTGCATGGCGCTTGACCATCGGTTTCGCGCAGCAACTGAAGGTTTTCATATATTCCGCCATGATTTTCGGCAATTGACATCTGGTTGTCGTTCACGACGATAATGAAATTTGACTTCAAAAGAGCTGCACTGTCAAGTCCTTCAAACGCCTGACCGCCGCTAAGTGATCCGTCACCGATTACGGCGATGATATTTTCGTTATCACCTCTCAAATCTCGAGCCCGTGCAAGTCCCGATGCAAGTGTGATTGATGTTGAGGTGTGTCCGATGGTGAAGAAGTCGTGAGCACTTTCGTTTGGTTCGGTATAACCCGATATGGTGTCAAATTTTGCGGGGTCGATAAATCCGTCAACTCGACCGGTCAACATTTTATGAACATAGCTCTGGTGAGAGACGTCATATACGATTTTGTCAACCGGAGAATCAAAAACATAGTGAAGAGCGATTGTCGCTTCTACCATTCCGAGATTTGGTCCGACGTGACCTCCGTGTTGTGAAAGTTTGAAAAGCAGAGCTTCTCTGAACTGTTTTGCAATGTCTATGAGTTCACTCGCCGACAATCCTTTAATGTCAGCGGGTGAATGAATTTCTTTAATGTCCATTTTTACTTGTATTGATTATTTTTCGCGCATGAAAATATTGATCGGTGTACCTGTATAATCCCAATGTTCGCGAATCTTGTTTTCAAGATAGCGACGATAGGGGTCTTTAACCCATTGGGGAAGATTACAGAAGAATATGAATGTGGGCACAGCCGCTTCTTTCAGCATTGTAATATACTTGATTTTAACATACTTACCCTTGTTTGCAGGTGGTGGATAAGCAGCGATGTCTTCTTGAAGCACGCGGTTGAGTTCGTTTGTCGGAACAATACGTTTGCGATTCTGATAAACCTCGACTGCGGTTTCAAGAACTTTGAAGATACGTTGTTTGGTCAGTGCCGATCCAAAAATAATCGGGAAATCGACAAACGGAGCAAAGCGTTCGCGAATAGCGTTCTCAAAGGTCTTGATTGCAATCTGAGACTTGTCTTCTACAAGGTCCCATTTGTTAACGCAAACCACAAGCCCTTTTTTGTTTTTCTGAATGAGAGAGAAGATGCTGACATCCTGAGCTTCGATTCCTCGGGTGGCATCAATCATCAAGATACAAACATCGGCTGCCTCGATTGCACGTATTGAACGGATAACCGAGTAATATTCGATATCTTCGGTTACTTTAGCTTTTTTGCGAATACCGGCTGTGTCAACAAGATAAAAATCAAATCCAAACTTGTTGTAGCGAGTATAGATTGAGTCGCGAGTTGTACCGGCAATATCGGTTACGATGTGACGATCTTCGCCGATGAACGCATTGATAATTGACGATTTGCCGGCATTCGGACGTCCGACTATCGCAAATTTAGGGATGTTGTCAAGGTAGTCGGCTTCGTCTTCGTCGGTTTTGGGCAGTTTTAAAACGATTTCGTCAAGCAAATCGCCCGTACCAAATCCGTTTACTGCCGATATCGGGAACGGCTCGCCGAGTCCGAGCTTGTAGAATTCGGGGACGTTGTAGAGCCAGTCGTTTGAGTCAACTTTATTGGCTACAAGAATTACCGGCTTCTTTGATTTACGCAATATTTCAGCTACATGGTCGTCGAGATCTGTAACGCCGTTCATTGCATCTACAACAAACAAAATCTCGTCGGCCTGTTCGATTGCAAGGGCAACCTGTTTGTTGATCTCGCCTTCAAAGACGTCATCTGAATTTACTACCCAGCCGCCTGTATCGACGATTGAGAAGTCTTTACCGTTCCAATCTACTTTGCCATACTGACGGTCACGGGTTGTGCCGGCGGTTTCGTTGACAATGGCTGTGCGGGTACGCGTTAGGCGATTGAATAGTGTCGATTTTCCCACATTGGGGCGTCCGACGATTGCTACAAGTTGTCCCATATCAATAATTTTGTTGAATCGTTTGTAAATCTGTTGGTGAGACCCTCGAGTTACTCACCTACAAAGTTAAGTTAATTTTTTGCGAAATGCAAATGTTTTTTTTCGCAACGTCTGTTTTGGTCGAAAATTTTATTATTCGATATAGCCAAACGATTTCAGCTTGTTTTCACGATTTCGCCAGTTTGGTTCAACTTTAACGAACAATTCGAGATAGACGCGTTTGTCAAAGAATTTTTCAATGTCTTTGCGTGCATCTGTTCCGACTTTTTTGAGTTTTGAACCGGCTTTGCCAATGATTATACCTTTTTGAGAATCACGTTCGACAAAGATTGTTGCCATTATATGGATTGACGTTTCTTGTTCCTCAAATTTTTCAACGATTACTTCGGTCGAGTAGGGCACCTCTTTGTCGTAGTTGAGAAGTATTTTTTCACGAATAATTTCTGTCACAAAGAAACGGGCGGGTTTGTCGGTGAGTGCATCTTTGCCAAAGTAGGGCGGTGATGGTGGCAACAATTCAACAATTCGTGCCATAAGGTTAGTGACATTGAAATGCTCAAGTGCTGAGGTCGGGAAAACTTCGGCATTTGGCAAAATCGCTTTCCATCGGTCGATCAGAGCATTTAACTCATCCTGACTTTTTACAAGGTCAATTTTATTGACAACGAGCAATACCGGATTTTTCTCTTTTGCAACTTTGGCAAGGAAGTCGGCATTTTTTGTCGGGTCTTCAACTACATCGGTTACATATAGAAGAATATCGGCGTCGGTTAATGCGCCTTCAGAGAAGTTTAACATGCTCTCTTGGAGTTTGTATTTTGGAGACAATACTCCGGGGGTATCGCTGAACACGATTTGATAATCGGGTGTGTTTACAATTCCCATTATACGGTGACGGGTTGTTTGGGCTTTAGCAGTGATGATGCTTACGCGTTCACCGACAAGGTCGTTCATCAAGGTTGATTTGCCAACATTGGGATTACCGACAATGTTGACGAAGCCGGCTTTATGTTCTTGAGCCATAATTATATATTTTAAATTGTTGCTTTATTAAATTTTGTTTATATCTATAAAACAAAAATAGCACCTGAAAAGATGCTATTTTAAATAAAATTATGTTTTTATCGTTTTTTGCGATTTTTCTTTTTATCCCCAGATGAGATAAAGAGCGCCCCATGTAAAGCCGGCTCCGAAGGCGGTCAAAATGATTTTGTCGCCTTTCTTGAGCTTGTCTTTGTACTCGTCAAGACACAAGGGAATTGATGCTGCCGAAGTGTTACCGTAGTGCTGGATGTTTACAAGCACTTTTTCGGTAGGAACTTTTGCTGATGAAGCTACAGCTTCAATAATTCGGAGGTTTGCCTGATGAGGTACGAGCCAATCGATTGTATCGACAGTGAGGTTATTGCGAGCCATCACGTCTTTTGTTGAGTTGAGCATGTCGGTAACAGCATTTTTGTACACGCTGCGACCTTCCTGATACAAGAAGTGATGACCGGCTTCAACAGTCTCTACGGTAGCAGGCATAACTGAACCGCCGCCTCTCATAACGAGATATTCCAGACCTTTACCGTCAACGTGGAATACGCCGTCCATAACGCCAACATTTTCTTCGGTGGGTTCAACAAGAACTGCTGCTGCTCCATCGCCAAACAACGGGCAGGTCGCACGGTCGTTATAGTTTACCATCGACGACATTTTTTCGGCGCAGACAACTATGATTTTTTTGCGGAGTCCTGATTTTATGTATGCGGCTGCATCTTCAAGCGCAACGATAAATCCGGCACATGCTGCCTGAATATCGTATGCGTATGCGTTTTTGAGGTGACAACCTTCGGCAATTACCGAACCTGTTGACGGGAAACGGTAGTCGGGATTTGATGTAGCGCAAATTACGAGTTCAATTTCGTCAGGGTTGGTCTTGGTGTCGGCAAGAAGTTTTTCAACTGCCTTGATGCCAAGATAAGAAGATCCTGCACCTTCAACTTTGAGAATGCGGCGTTCTTTGATGCCGACGCGAGTGGTGATCCATTCGTCGTTGGTATCGACCATCTTTGAAAGCATCTCATTGTCGAGTATGTCGTCGGGTACGTATGATGCGATACCCGAAATTCTGGCGTTAAGCATTTTATTAGAGACTTTGTCTACAGTTTGGATATATTAAAATAGTAAATCTCTCTCGGAAAAATTCTGCCTGATTTGCTCAGTCAGTGGTTCTCCGGGAGAGTTGTAGGGGGCGTTGTCAACAATTGGAATGGTTGACTGCCACGGTAATTTTTTAAACGGCTGTATTTTTTTCGATTGCGAGGCGGCCGCGATAATAGCCACATTCTCCGCAAACGGTGTGATAAATATGCCATGCACCGCAGTTAGGGCAAACAGCGAGGGTGGGCATAGCTGCCTTGTCGTGAGTTCTGCGTTTTGCAGTGCGGGTTTTAGATTGTTTTCGTTTAGGATGTGCCATTGTTGTAAATGTTTATATATTTTTAATTATTTTCTGAATCGTCTTGCAGTTTTTTTAATGCGTCCCAACGGGGATCGGTAGCGGGCTCTGACTGGTCGCTGACATCCATGTCGTCCATCTCGTCAATGAGTTGGTTTTCAAGGTCGTCACCGCTCGCCTGGGAACGATGTTTTTTCAATAGTGCGCTCATTGCCCGGTTGCATTTACCAAGCGGATGAACGTGCTTGATCGGGATTGCAAGCATGACGGTGTCATATATCAGATATGCAACATTCAGATAGTTGTCGCTTTCGGGGATGACAAGCATCTCATCTGACGAGTCGTCATAGCTTTCTCCAAATTTCACAACAACGTGATATTGTGTGTCGATCGGCACGTCAAGATTGTCAAGACAACGGTCGCAGAGCAGGGTGACTGTGCCGGTTACATCAAACGTCAGGTCATAGAATGTTCCGTTGTAAACGAGGTTTAATACTACTTTGACATCTGCATCGCGGACGTCGGTATTTTCCATGTTTACAAAGAACTGTTTGTCTAAATGATACTCAAAGGTATGATCGCCTTTTGCAAGGCTTTTGAGCATTAGCTTAAATTCTGTGAACTTTCCCACGTTATTGAATGAACTGGTTGAAAAAACTTTGCAAAGTTATAATATTTTTTTTGACTAATCAAATTTTTGGCTAAAAATTAGGTTTTATTGCTCTTTATAATCCTATTTTTCAGACTACTTTGCCAAATCTTGCTTATATTCTTTTATTTGAGACATTACAAAACGTGCAATTTGTAATGCTGCATCGTTTCGGCACGGTGAAAAGCTGGGCCAATCGTTGAAGTCGATTATTGTGATTTCNCCGGTTGGCGAAACTACACATTCGCCGCCATATATTTTTACGTCGAGTACTGNTGCTGCATTTTCACAAGTCTCTTTAAGCTTATCTTCGCTGAACGGTAGATCGTTTGGTGGTGTGGATGTCTGATCTGTGTCGGCCTCTTTATTTTTAAAGATGTAATGCCAATTAAAAAAGTCACCNCCGAGAATACCGTAAAATTTTATAAGCTCTCCGTCAATGTGCTGGTTGATTACAGCTCGCTCTATTCCGCGTAAGAAATATTCCTGAAGCAGCTCTTGAGCTTCGTTTNCGTTTCGTGCAAATGTGACATCCTCGTTGTGAATCGAGTGAAAGTCGCCTCGTTTAATCCANACTTTNTCCAGACCGCTGTCTTTTATTTTGTCGCGGATTATCTCGTCGGTATTGACTATGATTGAATATGGGTATGGAATATTGTTGGCGGCNAATATGCGTGCCATGCGTTCTCTTATACAATTTTCAATTCCGTAGCCCGAGTTTATAATCAGGTCGCCNTTGTCTTCTTTTCTTTGAAGAATGCTCACCGATTCGCGTTCGCGACACATGTTCAGGATTATATTCTCATCAACTTTNCCGTCAATGAGTTGCTCNTCGGTGTAGATGTTGACTTCAAACCCTCGTTTACGCAGGTTTTCGGCAACAGCGTTCATTATGGCTGTGTCACTGCCTATGTGGTTTGGCGAGAAGGCTCCGGCTCTCATNATTCCGGCGATTTTAGTGTCTGCCATTGCTTGTGATATTCTCTTTAAGGTTGTTGTGAAATTGAATTTGTTTTATGGGTTATTGAGGGACTTGTACTTTAGCTAATCGCTTGTCAAGTCAAGGACTACGTTGTCTTTGGAACGGTCGAAATATTGCTTGCGCAACGGGTTGGCTGTCATCTCGTCATATCGTTGGCGGTTGCGGATTATGTCACATGCGGCATAAATNGCTTGTTTCATTGATTGGGGGTCGGCTACGCCTTTGCCGGCAATGTCATAAGCGGTGCCATGGTCGGGNGATGTTCTGACAAACGGAAGCCCCGATGTGATGTTGACGCCTTGTCCCATGGCAAGTGTCTTGANGGGGATGAGCCCTTGGTCGTGGTACATTGCCAGTACGCCGTCAAAATGTTTGAAAGCTCCGCTTCCGAAAAATCCGTCGGCAGCGTATGGNCCGTATGCTTCGATTCTTTTTTCGCATGCCTTTTGGATGGCGGGAATGATGATTTCTTTTTCTTCGTTTCCGATTACACCTTCGTCGCCGGCATGGGGGTTGAGCCCGAGNACNGCAATGCGNGGNCGNACAATNCCAAAGTCNCGACGTAATGCGGTGTCAAATTGCTCAATTTTGTCATATATTGAATCNACGNTCAAAGATTCGGCAACTTTAGCTAATGGAATGTGGGTCGTTACGAGAGCAACGCGTAGATGTTCGCAGGCGAGAATCATCAGCGCCTTGTATTCGTTGCCTGCAATTGCCTGAAGGTATTCGGTNTGTCCGGGAAAATGGAATGTAGAACTTTGAATGTTATGCTTGTTGATCGGCGCTGTTACGATTGCATCGACTTTGCCGTTTTTGAGGTCGGTCATTGCTGTTTCAAGCGAGGCAAGCGANGCTTGTCCGGCGGCCTCGGTTTCCATTCCCGGGTCGATTTTGAGGTCTTCGTCAACAACATTAACGAGGTTNTANGTGTTTTCCTCAAAGTTGTCACCGGCATTACGGGTGACGAGTTGCAACGGGGATAAATCAAGNGCTTTNCGATAGAATCCTGCAACGCGTCCCGATCCGTAAATCACGGGGGTGATTAAGTCGAGAAGTTGTGGGTCTTCCAATGCTTTAAGCATCACTTCATATCCTATACCGTTAATGTCGCCNTGTGAAAAGGCTATTTTGATTTTTTTATTTTCGCTCATTAGTTTATGCTTTGTAATTGTGGTGGAATGATATCCGACGCCAAAATTAGTGAAATTTATTTAAACTAACAAGTTTTGTTGGCTTGCGTGTCATTTATTTCCTGCATTTGCTCATTATTAAAAAATATATTAACTTTGTTGCCGAAAATGATGCGTATTGCGTCATAAATAAATCTGATATAATATTAACACATAATTGTTATGAAGCCGACTTTATATGTTCTTGCTGCCGGAATGGGTAGCAGATATGGTGGACTCAAACAGCTTGATGGTGTTGGTCCGAATGGAGAAACCATTATGGATTACTCGATATATGATGCTCTTAAAGCCGGATTTGGNAAAGTNGTTTTTGTAATCCGTCGTGATTTTGAGCAAGATTTTCGTGATAAAATTTTGTCCAAATATGAAGGACATATACCTGTAGATGTCGTGTTTCAATCAATTGATTCTCTCCCCGAGGGTTATTCATGNCCGGCTGACCGTACCAAGCCTTGGGGNACAAATCATGCTGTGATGATGGGGCAGACGGCTATTCGTGAACCGTTTGCTGTTATAAATGCCGACGATTATTATGGTCGTGAAGCATATGAGGTGATTTGTAAAGAGTTGTCGCGTGAACATTCAAAACCGGGTGAATATTGTATGGTCGGTTTCCGNGTCGGCAATACTATGACCGAAAACGGAACGGTAGCCCGTGGCGTTTGTTCGACTGAGNATGGCTATCTGACTCATGTTGTCGAGCGTACNGCAATNGGTTATGACGCTGATCATAACATTGTTTTCACTGATGAAAACGGCAAAGTTTGTACGCTTGCTCCNGAAACTCCTGTTTCTATGAATATGTGGGGATTTACGCCTGACTATTTTGACTACAGTAACCGCGAGTTTAAGAAATTTCTTGATAAAAACATCGACAATCCCAAGGCTGAATTTTATATCCCGACCGTTGTCGATACTCTGGTGAAAAATAATGAAGCAACTGTAAAGGTTTTGGATACAAATTCTNGTTGGTTTGGTGTGACTTATGCCGGCGACCGTCAGGGCGTTGTTGATAAATTCGCTCAACTTCATCGTGAAGGTGTTTATCCATCTCCTCTTTTCAAAAAGTAAGATATAAGTATTGATATAAAATGAATTTTATTGACGAATTACAATGGCGAGGTATGATTCATACGGTCATGCCCGGTGCCGAAGAAGAACTTGCCAAGGGTATGGCTACTGCCTATCTCGGTATTGACCCGACTGCCGACTCTTTGCATATTGGTCACCTTGTTGGCGTGATGATGCTGAAACATCTGCAAAACGCCGGACATAAACCTCTGGCTCTTGTNGGTGGTGCAACCGGTATGATCGGTGACCCTTCGATGAAAAGTCAGGANCGTAANCTGATCGACGAGCAAACACTCCGTCATAATCAGGAGGCTATTAAGCGACAGCTTGCCAAATTCCTTGATTTTGACAGTGATAGTCCCAATGCTGCCGAATTGGTTAACAACTATGACTGGATGAAAGATTTTTCTTTCCTCGGATTCATTCGCGATATCGGTAANCATATTACNGTAAACTATATGATGGCTAAAGATTCGGTTAAAAAACGTCTTAGCGGTGAGAGCCGTGAAGGTATGTCGTTTACCGAATTTTCATATCAGCTTCTTCAGGGTTATGACTTTTTGAATCTCTACCGCGAGAAAAATTGTCATTTTCAACTTGGGGGNTCTGATCAGTGGGGTAATATGACTACCGGAACTGAACTTATCCGTCGAATTGCCGGNAAAGAAGANGCTTTTGCAATTACATGTCCGTTGATTACTAAAGCCGATGGCGGTAAATTNGGTAAAACAGAGAGCGGAAATGTTTGGCTCGATGCCCGTTATACTTCTCCCTACAAGTTTTATCAATTCTGGCTTAATGTTAGTGATGCTGATGCTGAAAAGTATATTAAGATTTTCACNATGTTGCCTAAAGATGAAATNGATTCNTTGATNGCNNTNCAAGCTGAAGANCCCGGTCAGCGTCCGCTCCAGAAACGTCTTGCTAAAGAATTGACAACTATGGTACACTCGGCTGCNGATTATGAAGCAGCTGTTGAAGCATCTCAAATTCTGTTCAGNAACTCNGCTGCCGAGGCNCTTCATAAGTTGGATGAAAAAACATTGATGGATGTTTTTGATGGTGTTCCGACNTTTGAGGTGTCGCGTCAAGATGTTGTTGATGGTATTAAACTTGCCGATCTTCTTGTTGATAAAGCTGCTGTGTTCCCGTCAAAAGGTGAGTTCCGTAAGATGGTGCAACAAAACGCAGTTTCTATAAACAAAGAGAAATTGACCGATCCTATGGCGCANGCNTCGGTTGATATGTTGCTCAATGATAAATATATTCTTGTTCAACGTGGTAAGAAGAACTATTATCTTCTCATTGTTAAATAGTAGGAATACACATTATTTATATATATAGAGTGTCGTCAGCTTTTGTGTCGGCACTCTTTTTTATAACTTTTTTGATATGATAAAAGCGATGTTAATTGCCGGAGTTGGTGGGTTTGTCGGAACGTGTTGTCGCTATTTGATAGGTCGTTGGATGGCTGTGGCTTTTCATGGCGTGTTTCCTGTCGGAACGTTCCTTGTGAATATTCTTGGATGTTTTGTAATCGGACTTTGCTTTGGGCTGATTGAAAAAGCAAATCTCTTATCGTCGAATGAGAGCTTGTTACTCGTGACCGGATTTTGTGGAGGATTTACAACTTTCTCTACGTTTGCCAATGAAATTTTCACACTTGGCAGTAGGGGCGAATGGCTTGTGTCGGTCTTGTACCTGGTGGCGAGTTTGGCGATCGGATTGTTTCTTGTTTGGTGTGGAAGAGCCTTGATTAGATGATTTAAAAGTTAAAAATATATAAATCTAACGCGCTTGCTCGGTGTGGTGTTTTCTTTTTGTGTTTGCTCCGAGCATATTGTTTTTAGGGAAATAGCAACCTCATTCTCTTTCTTACAGGTTTGAAAATTATACTTAACTCATTGAAAAATAATAGTAAAAAATTTGGATAACGTAAAATATTGTCGTATCTTTGCAAGGTTTTTCGGTGTGTCTTGTAGTCGCGGTTTGGCTAATCTTCTGATAGATAAGCCGTAACGGCTGCAAACCACTCATAAAGCGTAATTTAGATTAAGAATTTTATAAACTAAAAACTAAGTAACAAACCAAACAACTAAGATGCCTACTATTCAGCAATTAGTAAGAAAAGGACGTGTTGCTCTTGAGGACAAGAGCAAGTCTCCGGCACTCGATTCATGTCCCCAGCGCCGTGGAGTTTGTGTACGTGTTTACACTACTACTCCCAAAAAACCTAACTCGGCAATGCGTAAAGTTGCCCGTGTCAGACTTACAAATGGTAAAGAGGTTAACTCTTACATCCCCGGCGAAGGTCATAATCTTCAGGAGCACTCTATTGTTCTCGTTCGTGGCGGTCGTGTGAAAGACCTCCCCGGTGTGCGTTATCACATCGTTCGCGGTACTCTTGATACCAGCGGTGTTAAAGATCGCACTCAGCGTCGCTCTAAATACGGAGCAAAACGTCCCAAAGCCGGTGCTGCTAAGAAGTAATCAAAGTTCGCTCTGAACTTCGGTGAAGTAAACTTAAGCACCACGAGAATTTATTAAAAACAGTTTTAAATCTCGTTTTTGAAAGCAGCAAGCTGCAAACGGTTGAGTAAGCGTCGGTAAGAGACTGCGCTGAAGAAGACACCAGCCAAGCCTACAAAAACAAAAAAACACTTTCACTCAAAATGAGAAAAGCTAAACCAAAAAAACGCATCGTTCTGCCCGATCCGGTATTTAATGATGTTCGTGTTTCAAAATTCGTCAACCACTTGATGTATGACGGAAAGAAAAACACCTCTTATACTATCTTCTATTCTGCACTCGAGATAGTAAAATCTAAACTTCCCAACGAAGAGCTCTCTGCTCTCGAAATCTGGAAAAAAGCTCTCGAGAATGTTACTCCTGCTGTCGAGGTTAAATCACGCCGTGTTGGTGGTGCTACCTTCCAGGTACCTACCGATATCCGCCCCGACCGTAAAGAGTCAATATCAATGAAAAATCTTATCCTGTACGCTCGCAAACGTGGCGGCAAAACTATGGCCGACAAACTCGCAGCCGAAATCGTTGACGCTTTCAACGAACAGGGTGGTGCCTACAAGCGCAAAGAAGATATGCACAAAATGGCTGAAGCCAACCGCGCATTCGCTCACTTCCGCTTCTAATCTGTTATCAAACATTGATATTTTATTACTCTTAGAATATGTCAAAATCAGACGAACAATTAAAATATACGCGTAACATCGGTATCATGGCTCACATCGATGCCGGTAAAACTACTACTTCAGAGCGTATTCTTTTCTATACCGGTCTTACTCACAAAATCGGTGAGGTTCATGATGGTGCTGCTACCATGGACTGGATGGAACAGGAGCAGGAACGTGGTATCACTATTACTTCTGCTGCTACCACTACTTTCTGGAAGTATAATGACGAGAAATTCAAAATCAACCTTATTGACACTCCGGGACACGTTGACTTCACTGTCGAAGTTGAACGTTCGCTTCGTGTGCTCGACGGCGCAGTTGCTACATTCTGTGCTGTAGGTGGTGTTGAACCTCAGTCTGAAACTGTTTGGCGTCAGGCCGACAAATATAACGTACCCCGTATCGGTTACGTTAACAAAATGGACCGCTCGGGTGCTAACTTCTTTGAAGTAGTTCGCCAGCTTCGCGAAGTCCTTGGTGCAAATCCTTGCCCCATCCAAATTCCTATCGGTTCAGAAGAAACTTTCAAAGGTGTAGTTGACCTTATCCGTATGAAAGCTATTTTCTGGCACGATGAAACTATGGGTGCTGACTACTCGGTTGAAGAAATTCCCGACAACCTTCGTGCTGAAGCTGAAGAATATCGCGATAAGATGCTTGAGAAAATCGCTGAATATGACGATGATCTCATGGCTAAATATTTTGATGATCCCTCTACTATCACTGAGGATGAAATCAAACGCGCTCTTCGTGCAGCTACCCTTAAGATGGACATCGTTCCTATGATCTGCGGTTCATCTTTCAAAAACAAAGGTGTTCAGTGTCTTCTTGATGCTGTTTGTGCTTACCTCCCCAGCCCGCTTGATGCTGGTGCTGTTGAAGGTACTGACCCCGCTGATCCCGACAAGGTTGAAGTTCGTGAACCGTCAAGCGAAGCTCCCATGTGTGCTCTCGCGTTCAAGATCGCAACTGACCCCTATGTAGGTCGTCTCTGCTTCTTCCGTGTTTATTCAGGTGATATCGAAGCCGGTAGCTACGTTCTCAATAGCCGTTCAGGTAAAAAAGAACGTGTGTCTCGTCTTTTCCAGATGCACTCAAACAAACAGAATGCAAAAGAAATGATTGGTTGCGGTGATATCGGTGCCGGTGTAGGTTTCAAAGATATCCGTACCGGTGATACTCTCTGCGCTGAAGATGCTCCTATCGTTCTTGAAGCTATGGACTTCCCCGAACCTGTGATCGGTATCGCGGTAGAACCCAAAACTCAGAAAGATCTCGATAAACTCGGTGTTGGTCTTCAGAAACTTGCTGAAGAAGACCCGACTTTCCGTGTTCAAACCAACGAAGAAACAGGTCAAACTGTTATCTCGGGTATGGGTGAGCTTCACCTCGATATTATTATCGACCGTCTCCGTCGTGAGTTTAAAGTAGAATGTAACCAGGGTCGTCCCCAGGTAACATATAAAGAGGCAATCACTAAACCGGTTGAACTCCGTGAAGTGTTCAAGAAACAGACTGGTGGTCGTGGTAAATTTGCCGATATTATCGTTCGTGTAGAACCTGTTGACGAAGGTTTTGAAGGAAATCTTCAGTTTGTTGACGAGGTGAAAGGTGGTAACATTCCTAAAGAATTTATCCCCTCAATCCAAAAAGGTTTCACAACTGCAATGAAAAACGGTGTGCTCGCAGGTTTCCCTGTTGAACACCTCAAAGTTACAGTTGTCGACGGTTCATTCCACCCCGTTGACTCTGACCAGCTTTCATTTGAACTCTGTGCAATTCAGGCATTCAAGAAAGCATCTGAACAAGCAGGTCCCGTTCTTCTTGAGCCTATCATGAAGCTCGAAGTTGTTACCCCCGAAGAAAACATGGGTGACGTTATCGGTGACCTTAACAAACGCCGTGGTCAGGTTGAAGGTATGGAAACAAGCCGTTCAGGCGCTCGTGTGGTTAAAGCTAAAGTTCCCTTGGCTGAGATGTTCGGTTATGTAACCGCACTTCGTACAATCACTTCGGGTCGTGCAACCTCTACAATGTCTTTCAGCCACTACGCTGAAGTTAGCAACTCAATTGCCAAAAACGTTCTTACTGAATGTCAAGGCCGTGTTGATCTCCTCAAATAAAATAAACAACAAACTATATGAGCCAGAAAATTCGCATTAAACTCAAATCTTTCGATCACAATTTGGTCGACAAATCGGCCGAAAAAATTGTAAAGACTGTTAAGGCTACCGGTGCGGTTATCAGCGGTCCTATACCCCTGCCAACCCACAAGCGTATCTTTACTGTGAACCGTTCTACTTTCGTTAATAAGAAATCACGTGAACAGTTCCAACTTTCTTCATACAAACGTCTTATCGACATCTACAACTCAACTGCTAAAACTGTTGACGCGTTGATGAAACTCGAACTCCCTTCAGGCGTTGATGTGGAAATTAAAGTCTAATTTACGTACTCAATTGATTCCTCTCAATTAATAAACCCCAAACCTCTCTCCTACAAATTTTTTTTAAAACCAATCCAACCAACATTTAAAACAACAAAGAAATGCCAGGATTATTAGGAAAAAAAATCGGAATGACATCCGTTTTCAGTGCCGACGGCAAAAACGTGCCGTGCACTGTTATCGAAGTAGGCCCTTGTGTTGTTACTCAGGTTAAAACCGTTGAAAAAGATGGTTACGAAGCTCTTCAGCTTGGTTTCAAAGATCAGAAAGAAAAACATCTGACCAAACCCGAGCTCGGACACTTCAAAAAAGCCGGAGTTGACCCCAAGCGCCACTTGGCCGAGTTCAAAGGATTTGGCGCCGACTATAAAATCGGTGACACTATCTCAGTTGATCTTTTTGCCGATACTGAATTTGTCGACATCGTCGGCACTTCTAAGGGTAAAGGTTTCCAGGGCGTTGTAAAACGTCACGGTTTTGGTGGTGTAGGCCAATCTACTCATGGTCAGCACAACCGTCTTCGTGCTCCCGGTTCTATCGGTGCCTGCTCTTATCCCGCTAAAGTGTTCAAAGGTATGCGCATGGCTGGCCAGATGGGTAACGAACGCGTAACTGTTCAAAACCTTCAGGTTGTTAAAATCATCCCCGAACACAACCTCTTGATGATTAAGGGTTCAGTACCCGGAAGTAAAGGTTCAATCGTAATAATTGAGAAATAATGGAACTCGCTATTTATAACATAAACGGTGAAGACACCGGTCGTCGTGCTCAGCTCAACGACGCTATCTTCGGAATCGAGCCCAACCAGCACGCTCTCTATCTTGATGTTAAACAGTTCCTCGCTAACAAACGTCAGGGTACTCACAAATCTAAAGAACGTAGCGAAGTTTCTGGTTCGACACGCAAACTCCACAAACAAAAAGGTGGTGGTGGCAGCCGTATCGGTGACATCAATTCACCTGTTCTCGTTGGTGGTGGACGCGTTTTTGGTCCCCGTCCTCGTGACTATCGTTTCAAACTTAACAAGAAAGTTAAACAACTTGCTCGCAAATCTGCGCTCTCTTTGAAAGCTCAAGATAATGCTATCATTGTTGTTGAAAACTTCTCTATGGAAGCGCCTAAAACTAAAGAATTTATAAAAATTGCTAAAAATCTCAAAATTGAGGGCAAAAAGATTCTTCTCGTTTTAGCAGGTCAGGAAAAAAACGTATATTTGTCGTCTAGAAATGTACCCGGTGCGTCAGTAATGACTGCATCTGATATTAACACGTACTCGCTCCTCGACAGCAACGCTCTTGTTCTGACCGAGGGCGGTCTTGACGTTATTAATAAACTTTAAACCAACAGGAGACTAAACAATGGATATTAAGATACAACCCATCGTTACCGAGCAGGCTACTCAACTGACTGAACGTCTCAATCGTTACACTTTCCGTGTTTCGCTTGATGCTAACAAGTATCAGATCAAAGACCTGGTCGAAAAACTCTATGGCGTAAAAGTCATCAACGTCAATACTCTCGTTGTTAGAGCTAAAAACAAATCACGCTACACTAAGAGCGGCCTTCTCCGCGGTAAAAAACAAGGCTACAAAAAAGCCTTCATCACCGTTGCCGAAGGTCAAAACATCGACTTTTATAGCAATATATAATTAAAATGGCAGTAAAAAAATTCAAGCCCACAACACCCGGGCAACGTCACAAAGTTATTGGTGTCTTCAAGCGCACTGAAGCCGTTAAAGTCGACGGCAATATCGAAGAGCGCGTATCAACTGCTAACGCACCAGAGAAATCTCTTATCTGCGGTAAGAAAAGCACCGGCGGCCGTAATGCCGAAGGTCACCTCACTACCCGCTATATGGGTGGCGGTCACAAACGCAAATACCGTTTCATCGACTTTAAGAGAAACAAAGACGGTGTGCCCGCCGTCGTTAAAGCTATCGAGTATGATCCGAACCGTTCGGCTCGCATCGCTCTGCTTTACTACGTCGACGGAGCAAAGGCCTATATCATTGCACCCAATGGCCTCACAGTTGGATCAACCGTGGTGAGCGGCGAAAACGCAGCTCCCGAGGTTGGTAACGCACTTCCCCTGAGCAAAATCCCTGTCGGTACGCTCGTTCACAACATCGAACTACGTCCCGGACAAGGTGCTTTCATGGCACGCTCAGCCGGTACTTTCGCTCAGCTTATCTCTCGCGAAGGAACCTATGCAATTATCAAATTACCTTCAGGTGAAACCCGTAAAGTCCTTGCTGCCTGCAGAGCTACTGTAGGTGTCGTAGGTAACAGCGAACACTCACTCGAAAGCTCCGGTAAAGCCGGTCGCTCTCGTTGGCTTGGTCGCCGTCCCCGCAACCGAGGCGTAGTTATGAACCCTGTTGATCACCCCATGGGTGGTGGTGAAGGTCGCGCTTCCGGTGGTCATCCACGTTCACGCAAAGGTCTTTACTCTAAGGGTCTTAAGACTCGTGCACCGAAGAAGACATCTTCGAAGTACATTATCGAAAGAAGGAAAAAGTAATCTGATTTAATCCAACAACTATGAGTCGTTCATTAAAAAAAGGCCCGTTTATTAGCGTTAAACTTGAAAAGAAAGTGTCTGCTATGGAGCAATCCGGCAAAAAGGCTGTTATCAAGACTTGGAGCCGCGCATCTATGATTGCCCCCGAATTTGTAGGCCACACTTTTGCAGTTCATAACGGAAACAAATTCATTCCCGTTTACGTTACCGAAAACATGGTTGGTCACAAACTCGGCGAGTTTGCACCTACCCGCACATTCCGCGGTCATGCCGGTAACAAGAAAAAATAAACGAGCCCAAGTAAAATAATTTTGAAACAAAAAGAAATTAAATAAAATGGGTGTAAGAAAAAGACAATCAGCCGATGCTCGCAAAGCTGCCCTTAAAGAGGTATCTTTCGCTAAGCTCACAAACATACCCTCGTCACCGCGCAAAATGCGCCTCGTGGCCGATTTGGTTCGCGGCAAAGAAGTATTCCGCGCTTTAGGAATTTTGAAATTCTCTAATAAAGAAGCTGCTGCTCGTGTCGAGAAACTTCTCCGCTCGGCTATCGCAAACTGGGAAGCTAAAAACGAACGTAAAGCTCAGACCGGTGAACTCTACATCAGCACTATTTTTGTAGATCCCGCTCCTATGCTCAAACGCCTTCGTCCCGCGCCCCAGGGTCGTGGTTATCGCATTCGCAAACGTGCCAACCACGTAACTCTCTTTATTGATACAATTGATAATGCAAAAAAAGAAGCTTAAATAATGGGACAGAAAGTTAATCCAATCAGCAATCGCTTAGGTGTTATCCGTGGCTGGGACTCTAACTGGTTTGAAGCCAACAAACGCAAAGCAAGCGCAGCTCTTCTCGAAGATACTAAGCTTCGCAACTATCTCAACGTACGTCTTGCAAAATCAAGCGTATCTCGTATCGTTATCGAACGTACCCTCAAACTCGTCACTATCACTGTTTGCACTTCTCGCCCCGGTTTGATCATCGGTAAAGGTGGTGCTGCTGTTGACGGTCTTAAGGAAGAACTCAAGAAAATCACCGACAAAGATGTTCAAATCAACATTTTTGAAGTGAAACGTCCTGAGCTCGACGCTCAAATCGTGGCAAGCACCATCGCTCGTCAGATTGAAGGCAAGATCGCTTATCGTCGTGCAGTGAAAATGGCTATCGCATCAACAATGCGTGCCGGCGCTGAGGGTATCAAAATCCAGATCTCAGGCCGTCTTAACGGAGCTGAAATGGCACGTTCTGAAATGTTTAAAGAAGGACGTACTCCTCTTCATACACTTCGTGCCGACATCGACTATGCACTTGTAGAGGCTCACACCAAAGTAGGTGTTATCGGTGTAAAAGTTTGGATCTGCCGCGGTGAGGTTTATGGCAAACGTGACCTCGCTCCTCAGTTCAATACAGCTAAAAACGAAGGTCGTCCCGCTGCTCCTCAGCGTCGTGGCGGTTTCCGCAAACCCAAAAACAACCGTTAAACCAATTGAATCTACCCAACAATGTTACAACCTAAGAAAACAAAATTTCGCCGCCAGCAAAAAGGTCGCATGAAAGGCATTGCTCAGCGCGGTAACCAATTGGCTTTTGGTTCGTTTGGTATCAAAACCCTCGAATCGAAATGGATTACCGGTCGTCAGATTGAAGCTGCGCGTATCGCCGTTACTCGTTATATGCAACGTCAGGGTCAAATTTGGATTCGCATCTTCCCTGATAAACCTATCACCAAGAAACCTGCTGAAGTCCGCATGGGTAAAGGTAAAGGTTCTCCCGAAGGTTTTGTTGCTCCCGTAACTCCCGGACGTATTCTTATCGAAGTTGAAGGCGTAAGCTACGACATCGCAAAAGAAGCCCTTCGTTTGGCAGCACAAAAACTTCCTGTTACAACCAAGTTTATCGTACGTCGTGACTACGACCCAACTCAAAACGTGTAAGCAATGAAGAAAGAAGAAATAAAAGAGCTCTCAACAGCCGATTTGCGTGAACGCTTGGCCGAAATGGAGAAAGACTATCGTCAGCTCACCATCAACCACGCTATTTCACCGGTTGATAATCCTGCAAAAATCACCGCTGACCGCAAAATGATTGCACGCGTTAAGACAGAGTTGCGTCAACGCGAACTTAACAACAAATAATGACACCGACTACAATGGAAAAAAGAAATCTTAGAAAAGAACGCATCGGGGTCGTATCGAGCAACAAGGGTGATAAAACTATCACAGTGACTATCCGCTGGAAAGAAAAACACCCCATCTATGGTAAATTTGTCAATAAGTCAAAAAAATACCATGCTCACGATGAAAACAACGAGTGCAGCATCGGCGATACAGTTCGCCTTATGGAAACCCGTCCCTTGAGCAAAACCAAGAGATGGAGATTAGTTGAAATTATCGAAAAAGTCAAATAATTATGATCCAGACAGAATCTCGCTTAACAGTTGCAGATAACAGTGGCGCTAAAGAAGCCCTCTGCATACATGTCCTTGGAGGCACAGGACGTCGTTACGCCTCCGTAGGCGACATCATCGTTGTCTCGGTCAAGAGCGTTATCCCTTCATCAGACGTTAAGAAAGGAACAGTTTCTAAAGCTGTTGTTGTTCGTACTAAAAAGGAAATCCGCCGTCCCGACGGTTCGTATATCCGCTTTGACGACAACGCTTGTGTGCTGCTCAATAACGCCGGTGAACTTCGCGGCACCCGTATCTTTGGTCCGGTTGCTCGTGAACTTCGTGCCACAAACATGAAGATTGTTTCTCTCGCTCCTGAAGTACTTTAACAAATTCACTTCGTAACAAACCACAATAATGAGCAAATTAAATATCAAAAAAGGCGACACCGTGCAAGTTCTTGCCGGAGAAGACCGTAGCAAGCAGGGTCGTGTCCTTTCGGTCGACGCTGTAAAGCAACGCGCCATCGTTGAAGGTGTTAACATGGTGACAAAACACACCAAACCCAACGCCAAGCATCCCCAGGGCGGTCGCATCCAGATGGAAGCACCGATCCATTTGTCTAACCTGGCGCTTCTCGATCCCAAATCGGGCAAACCTACTCGTGTAGGATACCGTGTGGATGAGAACGGCAAAAAAGTTCGTATCGCCAAAAAATCCGGAGAGGTTATTAAATAATGAGCACAACTAATCTTAAAAAAGAATACGTAGAGCGCATTGTTCCCGCTCTGACCGAGGAGTTCAAATATACAACTCCCATGCAGGTGCCCCGTCTTGAAAAAATCGTTATCAACCAGGGTCTCGGTATGGCTACTCAGGATAAAAAAATCATTGAGACTGCTATCAACGAACTTACTGCAATTACCGGACAAAAAGCTGTTGCTACTCTTTCTCGTAAAGATATCGCTGGTTTCAAAGTTCGTAAAAAGAACCCCATCGGCGTGCGCGTGACTCTTCGTCGCGAGCGTATGTATGAATTCCTTGAACGTCTCATCCGCGTGGCTCTTCCCCGTATTCGTGACTTCAAAGGTATTGAAGGCAAGCTCGATGGCCGTGGTAACTATACTCTCGGTATCACCGAACAAATTATCTTCCCCGAAATCAACATCGACAACATCTCTAAACTTCTTGGTATGAACATCACTTTCGTGACTACTGCCAACACAGATGAAGAGGGTTATGCTTTGTTGAAAAATTTCGGCCTTCCTTTCAAAAACGCTAAATAATTTTCGCATATATGGCAAAAGAATCAATGAAGGCCCGCGAGGTCAAGAGAGCAAAGCTCGTTGCTAAATATGCCGCTAAAAAAGCAGCTTTGAAAGCTGCCGGCGACTATGAAGCACTTCAGCTTATCCCTAAAAATGCCTCAAGCGTACGTCTCCACAACCGTTGCAGCATAACCGGTCGTCCCAAAGGTTATATCCGCCAGTTTGGTATTTCACGTATCCAATTCCGTGAAATGGCATCGGCAGGTCTTATCCCGGGAGTTAAAAAGGCCAGCTGGTAAAGGATATAGTCTTCTCGCGGGCACAACAGCCTGCGGGAAGAACTTTTGATTTATCCTTGAAAGCAACTGCTCAAAAAGAATATTTCTACTGAGTATTAAATATTGTTGGGAATGTCCCAATCAATTTAAACCAATTATCAAAATGACTGATCCAATAGCAGACTATCTGACAAGATTGAGGAATGCGATCAAAGCCAACCATCGTGTTGTTGAAGTTCCCGCCTCAAACTTGAAAAAAGAAATCACTAAGATTCTTTTCGAACAAGGCTACATTCTTAACTATAAGTTTGTAGAAGGTGAAACCCCTTCCGGTATCATTAAGATAGCCCTCAAGTATGACCCCATCGACAAGGTCAACGCTATCAAAGACCTCAAACGCGTTAGCCGTCCCGGTCTTCGTCAATATACCGGTTATAAAGACATGCCGCGTGTGCTCAATGGCCTCGGCATCGCAATCCTTTCTACCTCGAAAGGTGTTATGACTAATAAACAGGCTGCCGACCTCAAGATTGGCGGTGAAGTCCTTTGTTATGTTTACTAATCTTATAGGAGGAAATAATTATGTCAAGAATAGGTAAAGCTCCCATTGAGATTCCTGCAGGCGTAACTGTCAAAATTGACAACAACGTCGTTACAGTAAAAGGACCTAAAGGCGAACTCAGCCAGGCCGTTAATCCCGATCTTACAATCAAGGTTGAAGACAATCACATTGTTGTCACTCGTCCGTCAGACGATCGCGAACATCGTGCACAGCACGGTCTTTATCGCGCGTTGATCCATAACATGGTTGTCGGTGTTTCTACCGGCTATCGCAAAGAAATGGAGCTCGTCGGCGTTGGTTATCGTGCAGCAGCAACCGGTCAGGTTCTCGAACTTTCACTCGGTTTTTCACACGCAATCTTCATCAAACTTCCTCCCGAAGTAAAAGTTGAAGCTAAATCAGAGCGTAATCAAAACCCCCTTATCATCCTTGAAAGCGACGACAAACAGCTTCTCGGACAAGTTTGTGCAAAAATTCGTTCGCTCCGCAAACCCGAACCTTACAAAGGAAAAGGTATCAAGTTTGTTGGCGAGGTTATTCGTCGTAAATCAGGTAAATCGGCCGGTGCCAAATAAGTAAATTAGTCACAATCATGATCTCAAAGATTCAAAGAAGAAATAAAATCAAAGCCCGTATCCGTGGCAAGATTTCCGGCACCGCTCAACGTCCGCGTATGTCGGTTTTCCGCAGCAACAAACAAATCTACGTTCAGCTCATTGACGATCTCAGCGGTAAAACTCTTGTTTCTGCTTCATCAAAGGGTATTGAAGAAGGTACAAAAACTGAAATCGCTGCTAAAGTCGGACAGGCTGTTGCGCAAGCTGCTCAAGCTGCCGGAATCACTGAAGTTGTATTTGACCGTAACGGATATCTTTTCCACGGTCGTGTTAAATCACTTGCCGACGCTGCCCGCGAAGGCGGTCTTAAATTCTAATTTGTTATGGCAAAAAGAAACAACAGAGTTAAATCTACTAACGATCTCGAACTTAAAGATCGTCTTGTTGCCATCAACCGCGTAACAAAAGTTACCAAGGGTGGTCGCACATTTACTTTTGCCGCTATCGTTGTAGTAGGTAACGAAAACGGCATCGTAGGTTGGGGCCTCGGCAAAGCAAATGAAGTTACAGCCGCTATCCAAAAGGGTGTAGAATCAGCAAAGAAAAACCTTATCAAGGTTCCTGTTCACAAAGGTACTATTCCTCACGAACAAATTGCTAAATTTGGTGGTTCTCGCATCATTTTGAAACCCGCCTCTCACGGTACCGGAGTTAAAGCCGGTGGTGCGATGCGTGCGGTACTCGAAAGCGTGGGTATTACCGACGTTCTTGCAAAGAGCAAGGGTTCGTCAAACCCCCACAACCTGGTAAAAGCCACTATCGCCGCTCTCGACGAAATGCGCAGCCCTGCCACTGTGGCCCAGAACCGTGGTATTTCGGTAGAAAAAGTTTTCAAAGGCTAACGTAAAGAACCCACAGAAATGGCACAGATTAAAATCAAACAGATAAAAAGCCGCATCAACTGTCCGGCAGTACAAAAACGTACACTTGATGCTCTTGGCTTGAAGAAAATGAATCACACTGTAGTTAAAGAAGATACTCCCAGTGTGATGGGTATGGTAAACAAAGTTCGTCATTTGGTAGAAGTGACCAACGCTTAAAAATTGTTATGACAATGGATTTAAGTAATTTACAGCCGGCAATCGGCTCAACACATAGAGAAACCCGCATTGGTCGTGGACCCGGTTCTGGCAAAGGCGGTACATCTACCCGCGGTCATAAGGGTGCAAAATCTCGTTCAGGCTATAGCCGTAAGATTGGTTTTGAAGGTGGTCAGATGCCTCTTCAGCGCCGTCTTCCCAAATTTGGTTTCAAAAACATCAACCGTGTTGAATACAAACCAATCAACCTTGGCACTATCAACGAGCTTGCAGCTGCTAGGAACCTCGACAAAGTAGGTATCGAAGAGTTGCGTGCAGCCGGATTTATCAACCGTAAACAACTTGTAAAAGTCCTTGCAAACGGTGTTATCACCCGTGCGATTGCAATTGAAGCTAACGCTTTCTCTCAAGCAGCTCAGCAAGCAATCGAGGCAGCCGGAGGTTCAATCAATAAAGTTTAAAGATAATGAGATTCGTAGAAACCATAAAGAATATTTGGACAATTGAGGAGCTTCGCAAGCGACTTATAGTCACTTTTATGCTTGTGCTCGTTTATCGTCTCGGTTGTTATATTGTCCTTCCGGGCATTTCGCCGAGTGACCTTGACGCACTCTCAAAGTTTACTAACAAGAGTGGGCTCATGCAATTGCTCGATATGTTCTCAGGTGGTGCCTTCTCTCAAGCTTCAATCTTTGCGCTTGGTATCATGCCCTACATCACTGCATCAATCGTGATACAGCTTTTGGGCATGGTGCTTCCTTCATTCCAGAAGATGCAGCGTGAAGGTGAAAGCGGCCGTCAGAAGTTGAATCAGTACACTCGCTATTTGACAGTGTTGATTCTTGTTCTTCAAGGTCCTGCCTACCTTGTTAACCTTCAGGTTCAGGTGAGCAGTGCCGGCGGACATGCTTCGATGGGATTCTGGACGGTTGTTTATTTGACAATCATCCTTGCAGCGGGCTCAATGTTCATCATGTGGCTCGGTGAAAGAATCACAGACCGAGGCATCGGCAACGGTATCTCCTTTATCATCCTTGTTGGTATTATCGCACGTCTTCCCCAGGCAATCTGGTATGAATTCTATAGCCGTCTCCCGGGATCTCAGGGTTCTGAGGGTGGCTTGGTGATGTTCATCGTTGAATTCATCCTTTTGTTTGCTGTTACAGTCGGTGCGGTTCTCCTCGTTCAAGGAACACGAAAAGTGCCTGTTCAATATGCTAAGCGTATTGTAGGTAATAAACAGTATGGTGGCGCTCGTCAGTATATCCCTCTGAAGGTTAATGCTGCCGGTGTAATGCCTATCATCTTTGCGCAGGCCATCATGTTTATTCCTATCACACTTGCCGGGTTTGGAGCTCGCGAAGGATCATCAGGATTCTTCAATACGTTCTCTGACATCAACGGTTTCTGGTATAATTTCGTTTATTTCATTATGATTGTAGCGTTTACATATTTCTACACTGCGATCACCGTTCGCCCGACTCAGATGGCTGACGAAATGAAACGTAACAACGGTTTTATTCCCGGTGTTAAACCCGGAAAGAAAACTGCTGAATACCTTGATACCATCATGTCACGAATCACATTGCCCGGTTCAATATTCCTTGGTATTGTGGCAATCCTTCCTGCATTTGCACGTATGTTCGGCATCAGCCAGAATTTCGCGCAGTTCTTTGGAGGAACGTCACTGCTGATTCTTGTTGGTGTAGTTTTGGATACTCTTCAGCAGATTGAAACTCACCTTATGATGCACCATTATGACGGTCTTATGAAGGACGGTCGTATCAAAGGACGCACTACAGGTAGTGCTTATTGATATAATCAAACTTTGTAAAACCAATAAAGCTAATAATCAAGAATAAATGATCTATCTCAAGACACCGGAAGAAATCGAAAAGATGAAAGTTGCCTGTGAGCTTCTCAGCAAGACATTTGGTGAGATAGCAAAATGGGTACAACCCGGTGTGACCACAAACAAGCTCGACACCGTTGCACGTGAATTTATGCGTGATAACGGTGCCAGGCCTGCTTGTCTGGGATATGAGGGATTCCCTGCAACGTTATGTATCGAGGTTAATGAAACTGTAGTTCACGGATTTCCGTCAAACTATGGTTTGAGAGACGGCGATATTATCGGAATCGATACGGTTCTTGAGCTCGACGGTTTTAATGCCGATATGTGTTACACTTTCCCGGTAGGAAATGTTAGTGCTGACGTTATGTCGCTTTGTGTTACCACAAAAGAATCGCTTTATAAAGGAATTGAAGCGTGCAAGGTAGGTAACCGAATCGGCGATATTGCAAATGCGGTTCAGACCTACTGTGAAAAACGCGGATACACCGTTGTTCGTGAAATGTGTGGACACGGTATCGGAAAGTCGATGCACGAAGACCCCGAGGTTCCCAATTACGGACGTCGCGGAACAGGTCCACTCATCAAGAATGGAATGTGTTTGGCAATCGAGCCGATGATCAATCTCGGCAGCCGAAACATTGTTATTGAGCGAGACGGCTGGACATGCCGTACGAAAGATCGCAAGCCGTCGGCCCATTATGAGCATACGGTTGCAATTCTCAATGACGAGACACATATATTGACCTCATTTGATTACATTCAGGAAGCCCTCGGCGACAGATTTATTTAATTAGACTATATGGCAAAACAATCAGCAATCGAACAAGACGGCACAATAATTGAAGCTCTGTCAAACGCAATGTTTAAAGTAGAGCTTGAAAATGGACATGAAATCACAGCCCACATCTCGGGAAAGATGAGAATGCACTATATCAAGATTCTTCCCGGCGACAAAGTTCGTGTCGAAATGTCACCTTATGACCTCTCAATAGGTCGTATAGCTTTCCGTTATAAATAATAAATCAAAATTAAACAAATAATATGAAAGTTAGAGCCTCTATAAAGAAGCGCACCCCGGACAGCAAAATCGTACGCCGCAAAGGACGTCTGTACGTAATTAACAAAAAAAATCCCAAGTATAAACAACGTCAAGGATAATATTTTATTATTTTTGCAAAAAATTTAAATAAAATATGGCAGTAAGAATCGTGGGAGTTGACCTCCCCCAAAACAAAAGAGGTGAAATCGCCTTGACTTATATCTTCGGTATCGGCCGCAGCGCGGCAAAGTCTATCCTCGAGAAAGCCGGTGTCGATGTAAATATTAAAGTTAAAGACTGGACTGACGATCAGGCAGCAAAAGTTCGTGAAGTAATCCAGGCCAACCACAAGGTAGAAGGTGATCTTCGCAGTGAAATCCAGCTTAACATCAAACGACTCATGGATATCGGTTGCTATCGCGGTATCCGTCATCGTATCGGTCTTCCCGTTCGCGGTCAGAGCACCAAAAACAATGCTCGTACTCGTAAGGGACGTAAGAAAACAGTCGCTAACAAGAAGAAAGCTACAAAATAATAGACAATTATGGCAAAAAAATCAGTCGCAACTAAAAAGAGAAACGTTAAAGTTGATGCCGCCGGCCAACTTCACGTACACTCTTCGTTCAACAACATCATTGTTTGTTTGGCAAACAGCGAAGGTCAGGTTATCTCATGGTCAAGTGCCGGTAAAATGGGATTCCGCGGATCTAAAAAGAATACCCCTTACGCTGCACAGATGGCAGCACAGGATTGCGCAAAGATCGCTTATGATCTCGGACTTCGTAAAGTAAAAGCGTATGTGAAAGGCCCGGGTAACGGTCGTGAATCGGCTATCCGTACAGTTCATGGCGCAGGTATCGAGGTAACTGAAATTATTGATGTTACTCCGCTTCCCCACAACGGTTGCCGTCCTCCGAAGCGCAGAAGAGTTTAATCACTACTCAATAAATTTAATTTTAGACTCTTTAATTTATAGAACAACCGCGCTCTTGCACGTCGGACAAAACAGGGTCGAATTGACGGCCCGGATTGATCGCCCAGATGAATTTGACCATAATTTCTTCACCTCTCTATGGTCGCGGCTGCATCAAAGACGAATAATCTGACTGCCGAAAGCCTACTTTCATAACAAACAAGCTTCTGACTAAGTAGACCCGCAATCACCCCGACAGCAAAGCCTATAATAAAAAAAGAAAATGGCAAGATATACCGGACCCAAATCAAAAATTGCCCGTAAATTCGGCGAACCAATTTTTGGCGAAGACAAAGTTCTCGCACGCCGCAATTTTCCCCCGGGCCAGCATGGTGCTAACAAACGTCGCAAAACTTCAGAGTATGGCGTTCAGCTCCGCGAAAAACAGAAGGCAAAATATACATATGGCGTTCTCGAACGTCAGTTCCGTAATCTCTTTGAAAAAGCTTCAGGCCTCAAAGGTATTACCGGTGAGATCCTTCTTCAACTTCTCGAATCACGTCTTGACAACGTAGTATATCGTCTCGGCATCGCTCCGACTCGTCCTGCTGCACGTCAAATCGTTCTTCACCGTCACATCACTGTTAATGGTGAAGTCGTAAACATCCCTTCATACCAGGTAAAACCGGGTGATGTAATCGGTGTACGTGAAAAAGCAAAATCGCTCGAAGTTATTGCGGATGCACTCGCAGGATTTAACCACAGCAAATATCCCTGGATCGAATGGGACGAAGCTACCAAAAGTGGTAAATTCCTTCATGTACCTGCCCGCGAAGATATTCCCGAAAACATTAAAGAGCAGCTTATCGTCGAGTTGTACTCTAAATAATAATTAAAAAAGTAAGATCCATGGCTATATTAGCATTCCAAAAACCTGACAAAGTGCTCATGCTGGAAGCCAATAATTTCTTTGGCAAATTTGAGTTCAAGCCTTTGGAACCCGGCTATGGTATCACTGTAGGAAATGCGCTCCGCCGAGTGCTTCTTTCCTCGCTCGAAGGTTTTGCAATTTCGTCAATCAAAATCGACGGTGTAAAACACGAATTTGATACTATCCCCGGAGTAAAGGAAGATGTAACCAACATCATCCTTAATTTGAAAAAGGTAAACCTCAAACAGGTTGTCGAAGATACCGACTTTGAAAAGGCAACTATCGTGATTCCGTCAGGACAGGAGGTGTTCAAGGCCGGTGACATTGGCAAGGTTCTCAACGGATTTGAGGTTCTCAATCCCGAACTGGTCATCTGTCATTTGGATCCTTCTGCTGGTTTTTCAATCGAACTGACGGTCAACAAAGGCCGCGGTTGGGTACCTGCCGACGAGAACAACGTCCCGACCGACGATGTTAACGTTTTGGCTATCGACTCGATCTATACTCCGATTGTCAACGTAAAATATACTGTTGAGAATTTCCGTGTTGATCAGAAAACCGACTACGAAAAACTTATCCTTGAAATCTCTACCAACGGATCAATTCATCCCAAGGAAGCTCTCAAGGAAGCAGCTAAAATCCTTATTTACCACCTGATGCTTTTCTCTGACGAGAAAATCACTCTCGAAGCAACTGAAGAAGATGGCAATGAAGAGTTTGATGAAGAAGTATTGCACATGCGTCAACTTCTCAAAACCAAGCTCTCTGACATGCAGCTTTCAGTTCGCGCCCTCAACTGCCTCAAGAGCGCAGAGGTCGAGACTCTCGGTGAGCTTGTGGTATTTAACAAGACCGACCTCCTCAAATTCCGTAACTTCGGTAGAAAATCGCTCACAGAGCTTGACAGCCTCTTGGCACGTCTGAATCTGTCGTTCGGAATGGACATTTCAAAGTACAAATTAGACAAAGAGTAATTCACGATGAGACACAATAAAAAATTCAACCATCTCAGCCGCAAGAAAGCGCATCGCGACTCTCTTCTTGCAAACCTGACTGTGGCTCTTATCATGCACAAACGCATTTTCACTACTTTGGCAAAAGCTAAAGCACTCCGCGTTTATGCCGAGCCTCTGATTAACCGTGCTAAAGAAGATACAATGAACAACCGTCGTGTTGTGTTCAGCTATCTTCAGAACAAAGAAGCTGTTACTGAGCTTTTCCGTGAAATTTCACAGAAAATCGCTGAGCGTCCCGGTGGTTACACCCGTATCCTCAAAACCGGTAACCGTCTTGGTGATAACGCTAAAACTTGCTTCATCGAGCTCGTTGATTACAACGAAAATATGCTCAAAGAAAAAGCCGGTAAGAAAACTACTCGCACTCGCCGTAGCCGCAAAACTACTGCAAAAGCAGTTGAAGCTCCCAAGGCAGAATTGGAATTACCTGCAGCTGAAGAAGCTCCCAAGGCTGAAGAACCCAAAGCAGAGTAATTTTAACTTGATTAGTTGTGTGAGGGCTTAGTCTCTCGCCAATTAGATAGTAATGACAGACTCTATCCCATTCGGGGGTAGGGTCTGTCTTTTAATGTATAATTCATAATTCATAATGCATAATGTATAATTCATAATAGGGCTGATTGGTCTAATTAGAGTGGTTTGGTTCAACCTTGCGTCCCTACATTATTGATGTGATGCACTAATAATTATATGGGGTGAATTTTGGAGAAAATAGGGCAAAAAAAAGGAGTGCCGATTGGCACTCCTTTTATATTTGAAATAGAAGTTATTCTATTTTGCTTAGGCGTTACGTTTTGTTTTTTTACCGTAGCCATACTGTGCAGCTGCACCGAGTTCTTCTTCGATGCGGAGAAGCTGATTGTATTTAGCCATACGGTCAGAACGTGAAGCTGAACCGGTTTTGATTTGACCGGCGTTGGTTGCAACTGCGATGTCAGCGATTGTAGCATCTTCAGTTTCACCTGAACGGTGAGAGATAACAGCAGTGTAACCATTGCGCTGAGCGAGTTCTACAGCACGAAGAGTTTCGGTGAGTGAACCGATCTGGTTTACTTTAACGAGGATTGAGTTTGCACAACCTTCTTCGATACCGCGTTTGAGATATTTTACGTTTGTAACGAACAAGTCATCACCAACGAGCTGGCAACGGTCGCCGATCATGTCGGTAAGAATCTTCCAGCCTTCCCAGTCGTTTTCAGCCATACCGTCTTCGATTGAGTCGATAGGATATTTTTCAACGAGGCCTTTGAGGAATTCAGCCTGCTGAGCTGAAGTGTAGGTAGCACCGTTAGCTTCTTTTTTAGCACCGTTGTTAAGATGAGAGTAGTGGTATTTACCATCTTCGTAGAACTCAGAAGAAGCGCAGTCAAGACCGATAGTAACGTCTTTACCGGGAACATAACCTGCTTTTTCGATAGCTTTGATGATAACGTTGAGAGCGTCTTCAGTTCCATCGAGTGAAGGAGCGAAACCACCTTCGTCACCTACTGCAGTTGAAAGACCGCGTTCTTTGAGTACGCTTTTGAGGTTGTGGAAAACTTCCGTACCCATACGGATGCCTTCTTTGAAAGATGAAGCACCGATAGGACGAATCATGAATTCCTGGAAGCAGATAGGAGCGTCAGAGTGAGCACCACCGTTGATGATGTTCATCATTGGAACGGGAAGAACGTAAGAGTTGCATCCGCCGATATATTTGTAAAGGGGAAGGTCAAGATAGTTGGCAGCTGCTTTTGCAACGGCGAGAGAAACGCCGAGGATAGCATTTGCACCAAGATTTGATTTGGTGTCGGTGCCATCGAGTGCGAGCATTTTTTCGTCAATAGCAATCTGATCGAGAGCGCTCATGCCAATGAGAGCACCGGCGATTTTGTCATTAACGTTTGCAACAGCTTTGAGAACGCCTTTGCCCATATAACGTGATTTGTCACCGTCACGAAGTTCAAGAGCTTCGTTAACACCAGTAGAAGCACCAGAGGGAACTGATGCACGACCAAATGCGCCTGATTCAAGAGTTACATCTACTTCTACTGTGGGATTGCCACGAGAGTCAAGGACTTCACGTCCGATAATTTTCTCAATTTTCATAATCTTGTTTTACTTTAAAATTATTTGGAAATTTTCTTTATTTTTCTGGCTACAAAGTTACAAAATTTAATTTATAATTCATAATGCACAATGCATAATTCATAATGCATAAATGTTTTTTTGACAGGAGATCGGGAGAACATGTATAAAATACCGGTATGTTATCATAATTGGGCATGTTCATCATCTCCGAAGATGTCTGGGCTGTTTGACTCTTTTCTCAGCCAAGGCACTGACGTGCCATGACTGAGTTATTTAAATTCATCATCTTCGAGGATGTGACTAATTGATATGCTTGGTTATGGTTGATAATCAGGCTGTTATATGCTGCATTGTTGTTATTGTTAATAAATGTAAAATAGGCTTGATTTAAGAAAATGTGGAATGTGAGTGTTTGAAGTAGCAAAATGATAGATGAATCGGGTAAAAACAGCATTTTTACATACAAAATTGAGGAAAAACGACATTTTGTATTTAATAAAAGTTAAATTGATGCATTTTATTTGCAAAATGATTTGTCAGAATAAAAAAAGGTAGTAATTTTGTCATGTGTTTTTCATGGTATTAGATTTAAGGTTAACTAAGATTGGTTGTCGAGAGACAATCAATTTTTTTTGTTTATATGATTTTTGTTTCGGAAAATATAATCTATCTTTGTAATTGTTTAATCTCACTGCATGAAAACGGTCTTTCCATATAGCATAATTATTTTATTACTTTTGTCATGTTGTGGCAAGAGCGATAATCGTTTGCGTCTTGAGTCAATCAATGCGATTGCCGAGACTGACGGCAGACAGGCGTTGGCGATGCTTGATAGTGTAAAAGACCTTGATTATAGCAAAAAAGAACGCGCATATTTTAATTTGCTGACAATTAAATCGCGTGACAAAGCCTATATCGATCATCAAAATGACTCGCTTATTAAAGAGGTGTTGGAATATTATGAAAAGAATGAAGGCGAAGATTATGCCGAAGCACTTTATTATGGAGGGCGAGTTTACAGTGACCTTGGTAACTATCCAACGTCGTTGGAATACTTTCATCGAGCATTGGATGAGTTGCCCGACGATGATGGGGATCATCGGCTGATAGGTCATGTCGTGAGCCAGCTTGGTCGCCTGTTGATTGAACTAAGATTATACAATCAGGCTATACCATATCTTGAAAAATCGATAGAATATGATGAACTTGATCGAGACAGTTTTAATCTTGCATTTGATTATGATCTAATAAAGACAGCTTATTTAGGGGAGAAAAACTACGAGATTGCTGAAGAATTTGTTAGAAAAGCTTGTGAGGTAGGATGCAATTTACCCAAAGAAAATAAAATATATTTTAAAAGTGGACTTGCAGAGGTGAAAATGCATAGAGGAGAGAATGACTCGGCTCTTATGTTTATAAGAAAAATTATAGATCGAATATCAACAGATAACGAGCCATACATTTGGGCTGATGCCTCGCAGATTTATTATAAAAATGGTATTTATGATACGGCATATATTTATGCAAAGAAAATTGTTCAAGATGAAAGATTGCCAAATAAAAGGATTGGATACTACATGTTAATGAGGCCGGAGATTAAAACTCGGATTCCGGTTGATACACTCATTTTTTATTATGACAACTTTGCAAAATACATTGAAGATTATTTAAACTGTCATGACTCACAACAGGCATTGATGCAAACTTCAATGTATAATTACGAACTTCATGAGCGAGAAAGTAAAGAAGCAAAGAGTTCTCGTGATAGAATACTGAAAATACTTGTTTGTTTATTGATCATTACGTTAGTCTTTGTAATATTAACACTCTATTTTAAATTGAGAGTAAGAACTCGAGATATAGAACTTAATAAAGCAAAACAACGAATCGATGATTTATTAACGGAATTAGAAATATTGACAAAATCAGATGACATAGAAAAAGAAGAAAGTACTGAGGTCTCAATACAAGAGAAGAGAAATGAATTACTTTTTATCGCTAATCAAAATTTTATTATAGATTCAATAGCTAATAAAATAACCGAAGTCTATGACATTCTCTTGTCAAAAATTGAAAATGGTGGAATAATCGATAGCGAATTATGGATGAAAATTGAGACTCAAGTGAATCTAAAGTCTTCTAATTTTATAAAGAATTTACAAATTTTAGCTGGTGGAAGCTTAAATGAAACAGAAATAAAGACTTGTTATCTTATTAAAGTTGGATTGTCACCAACTCAGCTTTCAAAGGTTTTAAATATAACGAAAGGTGCTGTTTCGTCTCGCAGGGAATGTATCGGAATGAAGGTCTTAGGCGAAAAAATTTCAGTAACAATTGTTGATAGAGTTATAAGACTTTTGTAATTTACATTAAACACGGTTGGTGCGGATTTGTGCGGAAATTGTAATTTCCGCACAAATTCCGCACAATTTTTCTTGGTTGAAATTAAAGTCGGCTGTAAATTTGTGACAAATAATCAATCATATCAAAAGCTAAAAACATGAAAGCATTAATTACATCATTAATTCTTTTGGGTTGGATTACAGTCATGTCGCCTGTAAATCTGTATGCTGATAACGTAGCAGAGGAGGATTATGATGTTGAGTTAACAGAGTCGGATAACAATGATGTGGTAATCAGAGATCCACAAAATAAAGGTCATCGTTCGGCACCGATGTTGACGTCATGCACTATAAGTTATAGAAATGGTGTCACGATTTTCTCAATTGAGGGAACGGTTAATATCGTTTCATATGAGATTTGGGGCGTTGATGAAGAAACCTGTCTCGGAGTATATAACGATGAGCGAATGTTCCTCGATGCACTCTATTCCAGCAAAGGAAAATATATCGTTGTGTTTACCGCAGCCGATAAAAAATATACGGGCTATATTTGGCTCGAATAGTAAAATAAATTCATTAACCATTAAAACAATTTCTATGAACAAAAATCAAATGGAGTTCTTGCTTAGTCAGGAACTTAATGAAGTTAAAGGCGGTTTGACCACTTCATGCCATTGTTATTCTGGAGCTGAACAAGGTTCTGGCGGAGATCCGGGTTGTAAATGTGCTACTGCGGCAGAACAGGCTTCTAAAGATCCGGATGAGGAAGATAAATGCTCTTGTGAGAGTGGCGCTCTGCAAGGATAAGATTTAATCGAATATGTGTCAAAATTGAATTTTTATTCAATTTTGACACATATTATTACTTATACGACATACCATATTAATATGCAATTCATATCAATAAATCAGACATTTGTAATTAGAAATGAAAAGGGATGCTCATTTCTAATTCCAAAATATTCAATTAATAATAAAAATGAATTTGATACTTTGGAAGTCCCTCCTTTTATGGGGTATATCCTTTCTCAGTTAGGGCAGTTCCAAATAGAGCAGGATATAAAAAATATTTCTAATGAATTGGGTATTGATTCGTCGGTAGTTAAAAATTTCGTTTCGCAACTGATTAATAATAAAGAAAGTAAAGAATTTAAGCTGAGTGAAAACCGATCAATTGTTTTCCCCCCATATTTCCTTATAGAGACTGATTATCCCGTAAAAACTATCAGTTTTGATTCTGAGGATTTTGATAAGAAAGGAGAATTTGAGATAAAACGCCCTTCTATGCCGTTTTCGGCAAATATAATGGTGACAACGGCATGTACGACAAACTGTATATACTGCTATGCAAATAGATATCTCGGCGTTGAGCTGACTACGGAAAAGATGGTCAATTTGATAAGGGAATTAAGAGATGGAGGTGTTGTGAATATCGCTTTGACTGGAGGTGATATTTTTGCAAGACATGACTGGCCTGTGATTATAAAAGAGGCTATAGATTGTGGATTTGCTCCGTTCTTATCTACAAAGACACCGTTATCAGCTGATGATATTAAAGTATTCAAGAGCTTGAACTATGATACGTTTCAACTTTCACTGGATTCAAACGATGATAAGATATTGTCTTATATGGTAGCCGTTCAGCCTGAATATTTAAAAAAGGTTGAGGATATGTTGAATGCATGTAGTCAATTAGGCGTAAAAGTACAAATAAGAACAGTCTTGACAAGTAAAAATTCTTCTATCGACCAAGTAAAATCACTGTATAACTTTTTATGTAGATTTGAGTGTATAAAAGAATGGGATATGACCCCTGCCTTTTTCTCGGGATATAAAAAAGAAGAGTACAAAGAACTTGAGGTTGATAATGAAAATCTAAAGGCTGTGTATGAATTTACCAAACAAGGAAATTTGAAATTCCCCATGAGGTTAAATAAGATAGGTAAATCTGGCTATCGATTAAAAAAATATGATAATATTGATGAATTTGTCTGCAAAAATCAAATATGTTTGGGGAATGTGACGAGTATATCTATTTTGGCTAACGGACAATGTAGTGTATGTGAAATGTTATATGACAACCCTGATTATCTTTTGGGAGATATCAATAATTCAAGTTTAAAAGAGGTTTGGAATTCAAAAAAAGCGATGGAATTATATTATCCCAAACAGAATGAGGCGGAACCTGCGTGTCGTGAGTGTAAAGTTTTTGAAAAATGTAAAGGCGGTTATGGGAAGCGTGTGTGCTATTCTGATATATCAAAACTTGGATTGTTAAAGGGGAGTCCAGATCCGCGATGCCCGATGTCAAATAAATTTGATGTAATATTATGATTGTTTGAAACTTTATGTTAAATTTGCAATTATCTATTAAGAACTCCAATTTATATCACGTTATGAAATTTAGAAATATTCTTGTAATTTGGTCTTTATTGTTCTCTGTTGTAACAGTTGTAGCACAGACCGAGAAATCTGATACCATTAAAACGCAGCAGCTAAAAGAAGTTGTTGTTGAAACACAGCAGACTCTTGTCACTCCGTCAAAATCGATATATGTTCCTTCTGCAAAACAAAAACGTTCGGCAATGTCGGGTGAAGACTTGATTAAGAGAATGCGTATTCCTGAGATAGTCAATTATCAAGGACAACTGATGTCAACATCTCTTACACCGGTTTCATTTTTTATTGATTATCACGAGGCAAGTTCAAGCGAACTTAATGGTATGAATATGAACGATGTAAAGCGTGTGGAATATTTTGCTTTTCCCGATGACCCGCGTTTTATGGGGAAAGAATACGTCATTAATTTCATAATGGTAAAATATGAATACGGCGGTTATACCAAATTTACAGGTGTAGAACATTTTATTGAAAATAGTGGCAATGGAAGCATTTACAACCGTTTTCAGTATGGAAAAATGACATACGATTTGACCGGAGGTGGTAGCTATTCGGCTAATAGTCACAATGGTAGTAGTGAAACTGAACTATTTCGNCTGCCACAACTTGATAATACNATTGAGACGNTTGANCGTGTAACTGATATAAACTCTTCAAAATATCGTAGCCACAACAGCTGGGTNACCTTNAGAGCNACCTATTCATCAAAAAANGTTGATATTCGTAATACGNTTGGNGGNAACTTCAAAAGTACCCCGGTAAACAATTCAAATGGTAATGTCTCTTATTTCCCTGAGCTTTTTAGTCCGTCAAAATATACAAATGACAATGACAGTCATAACAATTCATTTAGTTATCGTGGTGATTTTAATATTTATCTACCCAAGAAAAATACGATTGTCATAACTCCGATATATAAATACAGTCATACCCGTCANAACTCNTTATATACAGAAGATTATCTGTCCTATATTAACGGGGCGGTTGACAATAGTCATCAGGCGTCGGCAACAGCTTCGTTCACTCATAATTTTGGTAAACCGGGACAATTGTCGGCATCAATTTATGGCTCNTANAGTACNAACCGCACGTGGTATAGCGGTACATCGACAGGNTTTGACGTGAACCGGGTTTATCGCTTCGGACCTGAAATTAGCTATAGTGGCAGGTATAAAGGTTTTTATGGCCGTTTGTCATTAGGCTATAATTGGGATAAATCTAATTTTAACGATGTTGTAGAGGTTGTAAATTCCCCCGCAGTTTCAACATCACTTCAATATGCGTTCAATACTAAAAATAAGGTATCAGCATCTTATAATTTATCACGCTGGGCCCCGAGTTCAAATTATAAGAGCGCAAATATGATAAAGGTTAATCCGTTGATGACATATACCGGTAATCCTGATTTGATTCCGATGAATCAAAATAGAGTTACAGCAAGTTATACTTTTGTTCCCAATAAAATAGTATCATTNTCAGCAGGAACGGGCTGGAGNTTCTTTGGTGANAGATATGTTTATGATTATATTGGAACACCAACAGGGGTTATCCGAACAATAAAACAACCAATGGGAANTTATTCGTTGGGTAATTACACCTTATCGGCAAATGCAGACTTACTTGACGGCAATCTTTCAATCGGCGGAAATATAAAACATGTTTTTGCCCATAATGGCGCACCATATAATTGGTCAAGGTCGTGGTTTAATTGGGGATTACAGGTTTTCTACTATTTTGGAGACTTTTATCTGGGTGCGTTCTATGACTCNAAANCAGAATTTTCTGACGGAATTATGGTTGGGGATTGGATGAAACGCCCCAGCGACTATTCATTACAGATNGGTTGGTCTAATTCTCATTGGAATGTCAGATTGTTTACCTCTAATTTCTTTAGATATAGTTGGAAAAACTATGAGATGGAGATGAACAGTCAATATTATGACCGAGTAAAAATAAATTATGGAACCGACCGACACTTTATGGTTCAGTTGNGAGCNACATATACCTTTAGTTACGGTAAAAAGATAAGAAGTAATAATCAGGTTGGCGAACAGTCTGGTACAGCATCGGGTATCCTGAAAAACGAGGCAAGATGAGTNTNANNGTGATACGACAAAAAGATGCGATGCAATGTGGAGTAGCATGCCTCGCAATGATTTGTCGTCACTTTGGAGCCGACTATTCTCTTGANTTNCT
>JAAVCC010000003.1:205952-475587 GCA_014802535.1 Bacteroides sp.
GATATTGCCANGCCACNACNGAGGGNGTNTCGATGAANGGNATAAANGATGCNGCNGAAAGGCTTGGATTGGAAGCTGANGGCGGAAAATTAACTGTTGATNAACTTGCNNANATTCCGTTACCGTGCATATTGCACTGGAATCAAAACCATTTTGTGGTTTTATATAAAGTNTCAAANGANGCNCGTAAATTNTATATTGCCGACCCTGCCAAGGGGAAGACCTGTTACAGTCGGGAGACTGTTATTAAAAATTGGGCGACAACGCGCTCNAANGGNGANGATAAAGGGATCGCTATGATTTTTGACCCGACCGGGCAGTTCGGCTTGATAAAAGANGACCGTGATACTTCACAACCGCGTTCGTTTAGATTTCTTCTCGGTTATGTAAAGCAATACCGCCGATATTTTGNNCANATNNTNGCNGGNTTGTTNNTNGGNTGNNTTCTTCANNTGATAATGCCATTTTTGACCCAGGCNACNGTNGATATNGGTATCAANCATGGCGATATNGGGTTGATNTGGTTGATNTTGTTGGGTGAGTTGATGATTGTGGCGGGTCGCACGGCTACAGATTTTATAAGGCGATGGTTGTTGCTTCATATATCGATGCGCATAAACATATCGCTGTTGAGTGACTTTTTTATCAAGTTGCTTAAGTTGCCTATGTCTTTTTTTGATACNAAGCTGACCGGCGACCTGATGCAACGCATGAGCGATCACGGGCGAGTGCAGTCGTTTNTGACCGGCGAATTGCTTAATGTTGTTTTTACCTGCTTGAGTTTTTTGACTTTTGGTGTTGTATTGCTGATTTATAATAGCTTGATATTCTTTGTTTTCTTGGCAGGTACGTTGGTTTATGGACTGTGGATNGGGTCGTTTTTGCATCNTCGCAAGATGCTCGATTATGAGCTGTTTGCCTGTCAGGCAGTGAATCAAAACAAAACTTTTCAGTTCATAACTTCGATGCAAGAAATCAAGTTGCAAGATTGTGAGCGGCGCCGCCGNCANGAGTGGGAAGATGTTCAAGCCGACCTTTTTGAGGTACAGATGAAATCATTAAGGTTGCAACAGAGCCGAGAGGCAGGATCAATCTTTATAAACGAAGTAAAGAATATTGTAATAACAGTGTTGGCAGCAACGGCAGTCATNAATGGACGAATGTCGCTCGGNGANATGCTNGCGGTGCANTATATCATCGGACANTTGAATTCGCCNGTNGCTCAGATAATGNCGTTTGTCTATTCGATACAGGATGTNAAAATNTCNCTTGAACGTATCAACGAGATTCATCGNAGNCGTAACGAGGAGGAGAGNGANGNCCGTGCCAAAGATTTTGATGACAAAAAGTCGATAANGATTGANGATGTATCGTTCCGCTATGACCNTCATGCCNTGAAAAAGACTCTTGACAATGTTTCGTTTNACATTGANGANGGNAAAGTTACNGCTATTNTCGGNGCTTCGGGTAGCGGGAAAACAACNNTGATAAANCTGATGNTNGGNTATTATCCCGTTGAATCGGGCGAAATCAGAATCGGCGACAGACCGATAGGAGATTACAACTTGAAATGGTGGCGCCGGCNNTGTGGCGTNGTGATGCAGGANGGTGTAATNTTTTCNGAGTCGATTGCNCGAAATATNGCNGTCGATGACNNCGAGATNNATGTTGAACGACTCGAACAGGCGGCTCGNATNGCCAATATCCATGAATATGTGATGNGCCTNCCGTTGAAATATGACACGATGATCGGACGGGANGGAGTTGGACTGAGNCAAGGTCAGAAGCAACGCATATTGATTGCCCGNGCAGTCTATAAAGACCCTGATTTCATATTTCTTGATGAGGCTACAAATTCGCTNGATGCCACNAATGAGCGGGAGATTGTNGATAANCTNNCNNAATTTTACNGAGGGTCGCACNGTNGTTATTGTNGCNCANCGNTTATCGACNGTTAGAAATGCCGANCGTATTGTTGTGGTTGATGGCGGCNGAGTTGTTGAGTCNGGCNATCANGAGTCGNTGACAGCATCNCGNGGCACATATTACAACCTTGTCAAAAATCAGCTTGAACTTGGAAACTGACACTATGGAACAGAAAGANGAAACAAAACACGACCAAATAGAGTTGCGATCGCCCAAAGTGCGCCGGCTGATTGGAGAGATNCCTCCGGCGTTGGTTCGTTGGGGGACAGTGCTGATAATCGTTATTTTTGTGGCGCTTNTACTTGCCGTATGCCTGATTCCATATCCCTACGGGCATGGCGAGACAATACTCGGGCACATNATAGGACGATAAATCGATCAGGCGGGACCTTGTGATTTGGGGCGTTTGCNGTCGATGGGNNNGGGNAGNTTGTTGAATTGGCGTTGATAGGTTGAGGTGCCGTCGGTGATAATGACGGTGTTGTCGGTGGGGATGAAGATATGAGTTTTTGCAGGATTGAGGTCGCGNGGGAGTGACAATATGCCACGGACGCGNCCGTTTTGGTCACATATCTGGATGCCGGCAGAGGTTACGACCCAGAGGTAGCCGTCGCCGTCAAAAGTCATCGAGCCGATTGTCAGTTGCGAGTTGTCATAATCGTGGAGCCAATAGAANCGTTGACCGCTGTGGAGTTTGCCGTCGGTGTCAACGAGATATTGGTCAAGGAAGTTTGAGCCGGGAACGGTNACGGCAANGTGGCGCTTATCNGGATAAACGGCATAGGTGTNGGCGGTTGTGCCGTCGGGAAGTGAGAGCGGACTCAAGGTCTTGAATGATACGGGAGTCGTGATCNNTTGCCAATCGNTGCCGGGGATGAGTCNGGGNGCCAGGAAATCGTTTGATGTTGCATGTGCGGCAGTGTCGGGTTGCCACATCCATGTCATNACGTCGGGGAATATTTCNGTNGCNCGNCGCACGCTGTGTCCACCCTCAGCCCAGTCGAGCATCGGAGCATATCCGGCAAATTGTAGGGCTGTGCCGAGCATGGCATTGGCTTCAAACCAGCTGCCAAAAATCGGGTTCCANGTATCGCTATATCCGTCTTGAAGGCAGATNCGGAGCGGTTTTGGTTCGTGTTTGCGAACGATTGCCTGAATGTTTTGACCGCCACGCATGGGCACGAATGTNCCACATCCGCTAAAAATCTTGCCGAACAAGTCNGGNCGATGCCANGCNGCGGTAAATGCTGCGATNCCACCGCTACTGAGCCCAAAAATCATTCGGTTCTCGGGATCGCGGGTGAGTCTGACCGGTCGTCCNTCGGCAGTNACGGCTTTCTCAACAGCGGGGAGCAGNTCGGTTTCGAGGAATGTTGCGAAACGGTCGTCGGTGGCGTCAAATTCGTTGCTTCGGTTATAGCGTAGAACCGTGCCGTCGCTGTCTTTTACGACTCCGGGTTGAAGGAATACGCCNATTGTGGTCGGGATGACATTCTTAGCCATCAGGGAGTCGATGACTTGGGGCGCATAGCAGAGAATTCCGTCNAGCCCGAGGTATAGGGCGGCAGGTTGGTCGGGCGTATAGCTGTCGGGAACCGTAATGATATATGAATGGACGGTTGACGGATATATCTTGGAGTTGTCAAGCGTAGCGGTGATTTCGCTATGTTGAGCAACGGCTGCAATCGCAGATAGGATTGCAGCCGCTGATATAAAGAGTTTTCTCATCAAATATTAATTGTTTGAGATTGATTTGTAAACTTCGCTGAAAAGGTCGGGACGCAAATTGAGGTTGCTGAACTCGGCGTTGTCGCGAGTGGGATTAACTCGGTTGTTGAGGAANATGAAAATCAGGTCGTTGTCAGGGTCAACCCAGAACACGGTACCGGTGAAGCCGAGGTGCCCGTAGGTAGCTGCTGTGGCTTCGGGGCAAGTTGGAGAGTAGTCGTCGTTTTCTTTGTCGGGCTTGTCAAATCCGAGACCNCGGCGGCATGTCGGACTCTTGTCGGTTGTGAAGAGTTTGACGGTTTCTTCTGAGAGTATTTGTTTGTCNCCATATTTACCTCCGTTNAGCCACATCTGGCAAAGTTTGGCGATGTCNCCGGCATTAGAGAAGAGTCCGGCATTACCTGATACACCACCGGCAAAGCAGGCGAGTTCGTCATGAACATATCCGTGAACGGTCTCGCGACGCAGATAGGTGTCTTCTTCGGTAGGTGCAATTTTATCCAGATCGANGCGTCCGAGCGGGCGGTATCCNACGAGTTTGGCACCCATCGGGGCATAGATGCTGTCGTGCAGCCACTTGTCGTGNGATTGTTTTGTTAGATGNTGTTCCATATCCATCAAAAGACAGAAGTTAAGACAGCTGTAGGCNTAGCTTTTGTCTTTGCGCAGGGGNGAGTTGTAGATGCGAGACATGACGGTGTCAAATGACTCTTTACCGATATAGACATCAACGCCGGCATGGATTGGGAATGTGTCGTTTTGCACGGCAGAAGTTATGTCGCGGCGTATTTTTGCATATTTGTTACCGTATGCGCCACGCTGAATCTTGATTGAGTTGACATCAGACGGCTGGTTGGTGATTAGCGGCTCGGTATAGGTTGTTGAATCCATCATGATGTAGAAGAGGTTTAGTGATGGTTGTATGCCGCTTTCGTGGTAAAGAAGCTCGCGGACTGTTACGTCTTCTTTGTTGGTTCCGATAAGTCCGGGGATATATTTTGAGGCACGAGCGTCAAGGTCAAACATTCCGAGATCGTAAGCTTTCATGACGCCGGGGAGTGTGCCCGATGCCTTTGAAACAGAGGCGAGGTCATAGATGGTTTCATCAGTTACGGGGATTGTGCCGTTCATTGATGTTGTTCCGTATGATTTGTCGATAACGACGTTGCCGTTACGTGCAACAAGAATTTGACCGCCCGGAATAGCTTTGCGAGAGACTGCATCGTTGAGAATNGAGTCGATCTTGACTGTCAACATTGGGTTCATGCCTTCGGCGATGGGAGAAGTATATCCGAGACGAGATTTTTCACGAGTGAGGCCGTCGCCGATTTGGGCAATGCCGTTAAGAGTGACAGGGAGATGACCGTCGATATTTATACCGCCGAAAATGGCTTGAGCTGCTGCTGATTGAACTTGGGGCGTTTCATCATAGGCTATGACGAGAGCGCCTTTATCGGTCAGCGAGTTTTTGAATTTTGCCATTTTGTAGGGGTTGACAAAGAATACCTCGATGAGTCCGGGGATATTGCGGAGCTGAGAGAGGTAGTCGCGTGATGATTGAGCATCAGAATAGATAGCGGCAATGACAATATCGTGATTCTTGATTTTGGCAACATTAGAGTTGGTTTGGAAGAACGAGATGTCAGATGTGTACTTGCGACAGATGCGATTAAATTCTTCGCCTTTACCACCGATGTTGACAACGGCTATGCTGTTTTTATCGAGGTTGCCGACCGGAATGAGATTTTTCTTGTCGCGCAAAAGTGTGATAGAAGCGTTGGCAAGAGCCTGATTGACTGCTTCGGCTTTGGGCGAATTGATCATTTCGGCAAGTCCGGCAGTGTTAATCGGAGCAGGATTGGCAAGTCCCATGGCATATTTATAAGCGAGGACCTTGCGGCAGCGTTCGTTGATGATATCTTCAGAGATTTTACCTGATTTCACGGCGGCTTCAACGGCGTTAAGGTCACCGCCCGGCTGACGCATTCCTTCAAGAACATCGGCACCAGCCAAGAGGGCTTCAACCGATACGTTACCGGTTGTGACAGCTCCNTTCATTCCGAGTGCATCGGTGAAAACAAGACCTTTGAATCCGAGTTGATTGCGAAGCAGGTCGGTTGAGATTTTTTTAGANAGAGAAGCNGGCTTGCCCGAAGGGTCGAGAGCCGGAACGTTGAGGTGGGCTGTCATGATAGCCGAACCTTCTTCCATATATTTCTTAAAAGGAACGAGGTCGATTTGTTCGATTGTTTCTTTAGAGTGGCTGATTGTCGGGAGAGCCTTGTGGGAGTCGAGGTTTGTATCGCCGTGGCCCGGGAAGTGTTTNCCACAAGACATCACACCGGTTGATTCAAGACCGGCGGCATAAGCTGCTCCGGCTTCGGCNACACGTTGGGGATTTTCGCCNAAAGAGCGTTGTCCGATAACGGGGTTTGCCGGGTTGACATTGACATCGATACATGGTGAAAAATTAATGTCGATGCCGAGAAGTTTCATTTCNCGACCAACTTCCTGACCATATTCATAGAGGAGGTGATTGTCAGAGATGGCTCCAAGTCCCATGTTGCGGGGNAAACGGGGAGTGTCTTTGACTCTCATCGAAATGCCCCATTCNCCGTCGATAGCGATCATCGGNGCAACCGAAGATGCCTTGCGGGCGGCAGTAATTGCAGCGGCATATTGCTCAACTGAACCTTCGCTAAGCAGGATGCCTCCCATTTTATATTTGCCTATCACGGTATTNATCAGGGCAACGGTGGCTTGTCCGCCTTTGGGGTTAACAATAGGCATGAAAAGTTGAGCGATGCGCTGTTTCAGGGTTAAAGTGTTAAAAACAGAGTCAACCCACTGCTGACACTCGGGAGTTTCGGTGGCAGTCATGAGGGGCGATTTAGCTGAAACCGATGTAAATATACATAGAGCGGCAGTCAGCGTTAGAAGAATTCGTCTCATTGTGATATTTTAGGATTTATAAATTTCGATAGTAAAAGCGGNTTATTGGTGCATGCGTCGAACGTTTGACGGGTTGATTTTTTGACCTTTCATGTCGTTAGCCAGATATTCGAGCAGNTCTTTATAGACAACCTGTTTGCTGCGAGCAATTTTGGNCGCAGTAACGAGCGGTTCCATATAGTCACCCCCGTTTGCGAGATAGTCGATGGTGACGAGGCGATATGTTTTGTNGGGGTCGATTTTCTTTCNGTTGATTTTGACAGAGGTGCATTTGCGGTCTTTCATCACTGCTTCAACGTTGGCGCTGACACCGTCNCCGCCGCGCATAGCCATAACGTCAAAGGCGTCAAGGAGATCCTTGCCTTTAACATCTATCACTTCGAGGTAGTTGTTAAATGGCTGCATCATCATGATCATTCCGAGAGTTACGTCCCCCTCGGGAAGCGAGCGTCTGAGGCTGCCTTTGTTCATGAACGCGAGATCGACAGGTTTGCCGTTGTTGAGTTTGCGTCCCATNTCAAAGGCAAAGTCGCTGACAAAGTTTATGAGAGAGGGCTCGGAATTTTCAAAATTNCCTGCCGACTCGGCTACTTTGATTTGCATCAGTGAATCTACTCCGGTGCGATATGGCACAAGGATTGCGGCAAGGTCGGGATTGGTACGGTCGTCAAGGCGGCTGTCAACAGCGATTGTAGAATAGTTATGAGACAGATCGTCAAGATCGATTGTTATTTGTCCGATGTTCATGCCTTGTTTCCCGACTTGAGCGATAAGAACAGGATTGCCGATTGCATTTTTGANATAGGCTTTGGTTGAGTCGGCGGGATTGATATAGGTNTGGGAGTGTCCGCCNATAATTATATCTATATCTTCACTTTGAGAAGCTATGTCAATGTCTTTTGGNGCAGGCTTGCCCGANTAGCCGAGGTGGGAGACTGCGATAACCATATCGACTTTTTNGTTGTGGCGAAGGTGCCANGCGGTTGAATTGGCGGCTTTAATAGCGTCGAGATATTCAACACCGTTGTAGTTGCCGTCGGCTATCATTCCATGGGGGCGCAGGTTGAGACCGATAAATCCGATTTTTTTACCGCCAAACTCATAGATGGCATATGGTTCAAAGATGTTTTCAAGAGGTCCACCGGTCAAGTCGTAGTTNGTNGAAATCCAACNGGTGTTGCTTTTTGCAAGCAGTTTTGCGAGAGCTTCAGAGCCGTTGTCAAAATCGNGGTTTCCGAGAATAGCCATGTCGTAGCCGAGGAGGTCGAGCATAAGGTATTCGANTTCGCCACCNTAGAGGTTGAAAAACATGGTTCCTTGCACGGCATCTCCTGCATCGATAAGCAGGGTGTTGCGATTGTTTGCCTTGACAGAGTCGATTACAACTTTACGACGAAGAACACCACCGAGGTCTTTATCGTTCGGGTCAATTTGAGAATGAGTGTCGTTGGTGTGGAGTATTACAAGTTTCTCGGCTTTTACGGTTGAAAAAAGNGAAACCGTCAAAAAGAGCGAGAGGCAAGATTTGATAATTATATTCATTGGGAAATGATTGGTCTATAACTAATGTGCGAAGTTAGGCAATTTTTCGGTGCTGACAAATAATAACGACCTAAAAAGATGCTAAAAATAAATAAAAGGAACTTAAAATCGGTTAAAATTGATATTACTGAAAAAAATCCTTAATAAAATGAACAACATTAAAAAACTTTAGTTAATTTTGCAAAGCATAGTTGGTCAAGACGACCTATCATGAGAAAACAAATTATACAATAACCTAAAAATAAAACCATTATGTCAAAAGTTACAGTAGTAGGCGCCGGTAATGTAGGCGCAACATGTGCAAACGTACTTGTTACTTCACAGATTGCAGATGAGGTAGTGCTCCTCGACATCAAGGAGGGCGTATCAGAAGGTAAAGCAATGGATATCATGCAAACTGCTAATATCCTTGGTCTTGAAACTCGTCTTACCGGTGTTACTAACGATTATGAAAAAACCAACAACAGCGACGTTGTGGTAATCACTTCAGGTATTCCCCGTAAACCCGGTATGACTCGTGAAGAACTTATCGGTGTAAACGCAGGTATCGTTAAATCAGTATGTGAAAACGTATTGAAACATTCACCCAACGCTGTAATCGTCTGCGTATCTAACCCTATGGATACAATGACCTACCTTATCCACAAAACTTCAGGTCTCCCCAAAAACCGCATCATCGGTATGGGTGGCGCACTCGACAGCGCACGCTTCAAATATTTCCTTTCAATCGCTCTTGGTGCTAACCCCAAAGAAGTTGAAGGTATCGTAATTGGCGGTCATGGTGATACAACTATGATTCCTCTTACCCGTTTTGCTGCATATCGCGGTGTTCCCGCATCACAATTTGTATCAGCAGAACAGCTCGCTACAGTAGCTGCCGATACAATGGTAGGTGGTGCAACTCTCACCAAACTTCTCGGTACTTCAGCTTGGTATGCTCCCGGTGCAGCTGCAGCTCAGGTTGTTGGTGCAGTTCTCCATGACGAGAAAAAACTCATCTCTTGCTCAGCACTTCTCGATGGTGAATATGGCGAAAGCGATCTTTGCATCGGCGTTCCCTGTATTCTTGGCAAAAACGGTATCGAAAAAATCGTTGAATTTGACCTCAACGAAGAAGAAAAAGCTCTCTTCCACAAGAGCGCAGAAGCTGTTCACAACACTAACGCAGCTCTCGCAACCGCTCTTTAATTGACAAGATGAAACGGTTTCCAATGAGATTTTTAGTCGTAGCATCGGTTATATTAACAATTTTTCTTGCGAGTTGTAATGGCGGAGCCGGGTCTAAGTCGGGTTCGTCACGTAAGTCAAATGTATATGTACTGCCTGCGAATAAAAGTTTGGATAACGCCGTTTCAGATAAAAAAATGTCAGTTGTCAGTTTTACCCTTCCCGGCAATAGGATTTGTGGCACGGCTGACTCCACTTTCAAACTTGCGTCGGCGCGATTCCCTGATGTTCAGTTTATATCGGTTGATGTAAATCTTCATCAAGATTTGATAGAAAACCTCAAAATAGAGGCAATTCCGGCAGTTCTTGTAATCCATAAAAACGGACAAAAAGATTGGCATATAGGACCGATGACGGCTGACGAACTCGATTTTGCAATCAAAGACGCTCAAGAATGAAGTGAACAAATAGACATTTAAAAGCTAATATATTTAAAGCCATCGATTCATTAGAATTGATGGCTTTTTTTGTACATGAAGTTTCGACTATACCCTGAAACTTTTCTAAATTTTATAAATTCTTTACGGTTATAGTCGAAACTTTTCATAAAATTATTGTTCCGGTCTATTTAAAATTTGTATCTTTGATTTGCATAAGAATTTTATCAAGTGAAACATATAAAATATGAAGCAAAAGAAATGTGATGACGGCGAGTCGTTGTTTAAATTGCCGATAAAAGAGCATACTGAGGCTTTGATTGATCATATAGCGCAAGGTTTATATGAAAAAAGGCAGATTGCGGCAATGGCACTATTGAGCTCTGTTGCGGGCGAAAACATATTTTTGCTGGGACCTCCGGGAACAGCAAAAAGTCTTGTTGCATCACGTTTGAAGACAATTTTTAAGGATGGAAAATCGTTTGATTACCTGATGTCACGATTCAGTACGCCTGACGAGATATTTGGTCCGGTATCAATCTCACGCCTGAAAAATGATGATGTCTATGAGCGTCTGACGTCGGGATATCTGCCAGATGCAGATGTTGTGTTTCTTGATGAAATATGGAAAGCGGGGCCTTCGATACAGAATACACTTCTTACGGTCATAAACGAGCATGTGTTTTATAACGGGAGTCGTCCGGTTAAAACTCCGATGAAGGTGTTGATTGCGGCAGGTAATGAATTGCCGGCACCCGATGAAGGACTTGAAGCGTTGTGGGATCGTTTTCTGGTTAGGATGGTCTCGAATTGTATTAAGTCAGAGGATGATTTTGAGGCGATGATACAGGCTGAAAATGTGACGGTGTCAGAACTTGACGAGTCGCTTTTGATTGACGAGTCGCTCTATAAAAAATGGCAGGAGGAAGCCTCTAAGGTGCAATCTGATAAGTCGGTTATTGATGCAGTGAAGTCGCTGCGACGAAAGTTGGCATCAAAAGAAGAGGAATCAGACGAAAAGATGAAATTTTATGTTTCTGATCGTCGTTGGCGAAAGTTCTATCGCTTGATGCAGGCGTCGGCAATGATGAACGGTCGTGATAAAATCGATATGTCAGACTATCTGCTTTCGATACATTGTTTGTGGAATGATGTCGAGTCGCGCATCGACCTTAATCGTTTTGTTGTCGAGAGTATTGGTGACGTGATAGTGTCACGTCTCGAAAAGATAGATAAAGATATCAGATTGTTGGTGAATCCCGAAGGCGAGTCAGAAGTTTCAGATAAGTTTAAACCTCAGTTTGAAATGTTTACCGAGTTCTTCGGTTCATATTATGGCGTGCAAGGTTTTCCTGACGGGACATGCCTTATACCTAAGTGGGACTATGCCAAACTCGATTATTTTACACCAAGCGACGGTATTCAATTTGTTGACGCGACAATGAAAGTGGTTATGTTGCAAAGACTGATGGCAACAAATACTTTTGAATATAGAAAACAATCGGGAACAAAGACAAAAAATGTCAAACTGCAGATGTCGGCAGGCGGCGTTATGGTTGATGGTGTAACATATCCCTTGATAAGAAAAGATAATGGACTTCCGCGCGCTCGACGAGGCTCGGCTTCTGACCCGGTGATTGCCGATAAATTTCATTGGATTTCGGTCGATTTCAATGATTTGAAAACACGTTGGAAAAAGCTGAAAGAAGAAATAGTAAAGTCTCTTGAAGGCAATATATTTTTGTCGTCGGCCGACAGGTCATTGATTAACGATGCGTTTGGTTCAACCGATATGCTCATCGAAGAGACGGGTGTAAGAGTTGAGAATATGAGATCGATGTTGGCAATTTGATTTAACTGATGGAAAAGAGGACACGTCAGGAAAAGTTGTTGCATTATCTGGATATTTTTGAGTCCGGAGTAAGTAGCGATGAGGATATCATTGCCGATTTTGTCGGTTCGTTTAGCCAAAAGATGGCTGAGCGTGGCAATGAAATGTTTCAGCCTGATGCGATCAAAGACAATCTGAAGTCTTTTTTGGGAGACATGCTTGATCGTATGGATGCGGTTGAGCGTGAATCTGAACATGAATTATCGCTACTTGATCAATTCCGGGAGGCTGACAATGACGGTCGTATGTCGATGTGGAATCGTGTGAGAGAATATACGGCATCACGTTATGCGCCTGAACTACTTGATGTCGCCGGATTTCAAATTCAGCTTGACAATGGAGGGAATGATGCAGTTTTTCGCACTTTTGCCAAGGATTGGCAACGTGTTTTGAATACAAAAATCAAACAGAAACAAGCCGAAAGTTTTGTGCATGAAGCATCGTTGTGGGTTGAACGTGTAGATGACATTTGCAGCAATGATTATGCGATCAGACGAGAAGTGTCGGTGATATGTCGCAAATATCCTGAAATAGAAGAATTGGCAAAGATTATAGGACGATCGGTCTATGATAAAACCGATGAAAAAGATATGGTTCAAACTCAATATTTGCCGTCGGCAGTTTCAGTAAATCGTTCGGTTGAAGAGATTGACGGCATAACATCGGGCAACAATCTTGAGAGAGTTATCCCCTCTGAATTTGTATATCTGGCAGAGCAATCGGCACAGACCATATTTTATAAACGATATGCCACAAAAGAATTGAGCCAGTTTATTTCACCGGGTAAAGACCGTCCGTTAAAGAAGCGTTCGCGCAACCCGTCGCCACGCATGCAGTATGGACCGATTATCGTGAGTGTTGATACGAGTGAATCGATGAGCGGACTGTCGCAGAACATTGCCAATTCAATGTTATTTAGACTTGTAGAGATAGCCCGAAGGGCAAATCGACGACTTTTTATCATAACATTTTCGGTCAGATGCAAGTCATACGAAGTGTCTCAACACGATCGTTGGGAAGATGTGGCGGCATTTATCAGTAAACATTATTCAGGTGGAACAAACGGCGAAAAAATGCTGAATGAATCAATTGCGACCTTGAGAACTTCAAAGTTTGAGATGGCTGATGTGCTGATAATCTCTGACTTTGCATTTCCTGAACCGTTAAAGGGTACGCTCGCTAAAATACATGAGGAACAAGCTAACGGAACACGTTTTCACGGATTGAATACATCGCCCGTGAAGTCGGTCTATTCTGAGATTTTTGATACATTTAGAGCCGTATCGAAAAAGATATAACAGCGATTAACATAAATTCGTGAAAATATAGCTATAAACTCAAGAAAATTATATAATTTTGTAGCAATAAAATCCAATAGCAATAATTTCAAAACTAAAAAACGATGACTATCGACAACTACAATTTTGCCAACAAGAAAGCGATTGTTCGTGTTGACTTCAATGTGCCCCTCGATGAAAACGGACACATCACCGACGATACCCGTATTCGTGGTGCTCTTCCCACTCTCAAAAAAATTCTTGCAGACGGTGGAAGCCTTATCATTATGTCGCACATGGGTAAACCCAAAGGCAAGGTAAATCCTAAATTTTCTTTGTCTCAAATCAAAGATGATGTAGCAAAAGCTCTTGGAACTGATGTTATTTTTGCACCCGACTGTGCAAATGCAAAAGAAGCTGCTGCAAATCTTAAACCCGGTCAGGTTCTTCTTCTTGAAAACCTTCGTTTCTATCCTGAAGAAGAGGGCAAACCCGTAGGAATCGAAAAAGAAGATCCTGCATATGAAGCTGCTAAAAAAGAGATGAAAGAACGTCAGAAAGAGTTTGCAAAAACACTCGCAAGCTATGCTGATGTTTATGTAAATGACGCTTTCGGAACAGCTCACCGTAAACACGCTTCTACAGCAGTTATCGCCGACTATTTTGACAAAGATAACAAAATGCTCGGTTACCTCATGGAAAAAGAAGTGCAGGCAGTTGATAATATTCTCAGCAACATTCAGCGTCCGTTCACCGCTATCATGGGTGGTTCTAAGGTATCGACTAAAATCGGTATTATCGAAAACCTCATGGATAAAGTTGACAACCTCATTCTTTGTGGCGGTATGACTTATACTTTTGCAAAAGCAATGGGCGGCAAGATCGGTGATTCAATCTGTGAAGATGATAAACTTGACTTGGCTCGTGAAATCATGGCAAAAGCTAAAGCAAAAGGTGTAAATCTTGTACTCGGAACCGACTGTGTTGCCGGAAACGCATTCAGCAATGATGCAGAAACAATGATTTGTCCTTCAAACGATATACCCGACGGATGGGAAGGTATGGATGCAGGTCCTGAAACACGCAAAGCTTTTGCTGAAGTTATCGAACCCGCTAAAACTATCCTTTGGAACGGTCCTGCCGGTGTATTTGAGTTTGATAACTTTACCGCAGGTTCACGTGCAATTGCCGAGGCTATCGTAAAAGCAACTGAAAAAGGCGCATTCTCGCTCGTTGGTGGTGGTGACTCTGTAGCTTGTGTAAACAAGTTTGGTCTCGCCGATTCAGTTTCATACGTATCAACCGGTGGCGGTGCTCTTCTCGAAGCAATCGAGGGCAAAGAACTCCCCGGCGTTGCAGCAATCAAAAAATAATAATTGTTCATGCAATAATACTGGGTTGCCATCCTTTAATTAAAGGGTGGCAATCTTTTTACTTATGATACAACTCGACACACGATTTTATGATTTTGTAAAGGCTCACTCGGGTGAAGATCCGGTCAAGCTGAGGTTGCGTTATGGAGGTGACAAAAGTGACGACTCGATAAAGTATGCGCTCGACCATATGGCATGTGTTGCCAAAGCCGGAAATAAATTTACGCTTGATAATGGCGACTCATGGATGCCTGAACTTATGCTTAACCCGCTGTCGGTTGAGCAAGCATCGTCGGCTAATGTTGCAAAATCGAGGGCATTTCTGATAGATGAGGAGCTAAAAATTTTGGATATGACGTGTGGACTCGGTATGGATATACGCGGATTTCTTACCCGAAATCCCAAAGAAGTAACCGGTATTGAGTTAAATCATCTGTCGGCAGAAGTTGCTGCGGTTAACTTTGCCAAATATAACAACGTAAAAATTATAGAAGGTGATAGTGTTGAGTATCTAAAGGCTATTGACGACAATAGCTATGACTTGATTTATATTGATCCGGCACGTCGTGACAAAAACGGGGGGCGGGTTTATAATCTTCATGACTGTCTGCCCGACTTGACCGAGATTCTCCCTGAGATGCTGAAAAAGAGTCCTATGGTAATGGCTAAGCTGTCACCGATGCTCGATGTCACTCAAACGATTTCAGACCTTCCCGGAATTTGCCGTTTGATTGCCGTTGAAGAGAAAGGGGAGTGCAAAGAGCTGTTGGCAATTATAAAGCGTGGATTTAGCGGTGAACCGTTGATTAGTGTCGGATTAGGCGATAATGCGATGTCGTTTACACAGTCTGAAGAAAAAGAATCACCGATAACCTATGCCGACCCCAAGGAGGGAATGTGGCTTTATGTTCCAAGTGCTTCGGCAATGAAGGCGGGATGTTTTAAGTTGATGTCATCACGATTTGATATGTCGGAGATTGCTCCGAATTCACATCTCTATATATCAGACAAACAAAATGATGCTTTCCCCGGAAAGGCTTTCAAGATTGATGAGGTTGTCGATTTTGCATCATCAAATATTAAGCGACTTGCGAGCAGGGTTAAAAGTGGCGAAATCACTGTCAGAAATTTCTCTTTTACGTCAGCCGAACTTCAAAAGAAACTGAAACTTAAGCCCGGCAACGGCTGTCGAATTTTTGCAACAACGACTTCATCAGGCAAAAAAATAATGATTTTGACCGACAAGAAATCAACGGATGTTGATTAATTTGTGGGTTTGAAGTGATAAACGCCAATGGGGATTAGCCTTGATGTAGTCAATGGTCGATTCGATGTTCTTGCCCGAACATGGTTGTAGAAAATTATGTTGTGTTTCAGGACACGATTTTCTAATTGATTCAACGTCTTGACCTTGATAGACGATTTTTAATTCATCGATACGATTGAGCACAACCGGTTTATATTTCGGAGAGCAAGTAATCCAGTCAATCGGGTAGGGACATTTAAATGTTCCATTGGTTTCGATGTGTATTCTTTTGCCGGCTTTGTGTAGAAGGTCAACGAGTGCGCCGATTGGCTGCATGAGAGGTTCGCCACCGGTCAGAATAACGGTTTTAGCGGGATATTTGATAACGAGATCAACGATTTGTTGTTCGGTCATCGGGGTTGATGAGGTGTGATCTGTATCGCAGAAGTCACATTTCAGGTTACACCCCGATAGGCGCACGAATACAGCCGGCAGCCCGGTCCAAAATCCCTCACCTTGTAATGAATAGAATATCTCGTTTATGTTAATCATTTGTCAATCAATTTGATAGGATGCGATATTGCCCTCGCTTTCCTGAACGTCAACTCGCCAGCAGTTTTCAACTTGGTCACAAATCCAGCGTGCGATATTTTCGGCTGTCGGATTAAACGGCAGAACGTCGTTGAAGTTGGCATGGTCGAGCAGTCCTGAGATTTTTTCTTTGATATGGGTAAAGTCGGTAACCATACCATCGGGGTTGAGAGTGGCCGATTTGCAGTGGACAGTTATAATCCAGTTATGACCGTGCAGGTTTGAACATTTGCTTTTGTATGACAATTCGAGGCGATGGCTGCCGGATATTTCAAGTCGTTTGGTAACGTAATACATTGTTTTGAAATTTAGTTGTTTTTTGTTTGATCAACGGGCTTCAAACCGAGTTCGGCACCTTTTTCATACATCAGTTTCAGGGCGATTGCCGGGTCGTTTGGATTGTCAGATGCGAGAAGCATTTCTCTGACGTATGTTTTGATGATTCCGACCATAGGTGACTGGTTGAGACCGAAGGTTTTCATGATTGTTGTACCATCGACCGGCGGTTGCCAATTACGAAGGGCATCGCGTTGTTCAAGGTCTGCCATCTTTCGGCAAACGTCGTCATAATTTGCAAGGTAGCGTTTTACTTTCTCGCTGTTCTTTGAGGTTATATCGGCGCGACATAATATCATAAGGTCGTTGATATCGTCGCCGGCATCGACAAGAAGTCGTCTGACAGCCGAATCTGTTACCGTTTCTTCAACGAGGGCAATAGGGCGCATGTGAAGCTCGACAAGTTTCTGAACATATTTCATCTTGTCGTCAAGCGGGAATTTCATCGATCGGAAGATTGCCGGAATCATTTTAGCCCCGATAAAGTTGTGGTTATGAAATGTCCATCCAACGTTATCATCCCATCGTTTTGTTGACGGTTTGCCAATGTCGTGAAACAGGGCAGCCCAGCGTAGCCACACGTTATCGCTCTCGGCGGCAACTGAATCGACAACCTGGAGTGTGTGATAAAAATTGTCTTTGTGGGCACGTCCGTTATGGCTTTCAACCCCATGCAGACTTTCGAGTTGGGGGAAGATGAGTTTGAGTAGTCCCGAGTCGAGAAGCAGTGACCAGCCGATTGACGGTTTGGGCGACTTCATGATCTTTGTGAGCTCTGAATAGATGCGCTCTTTTGAGATTATCTTGATGCGCTCGGCGTTACGTTTGATAGCTTCAAATGTGGCAAAGTCAATAGAGAACTTCAACTGAGTGGCAAATCGTATAGCGCGAAGCATGCGAAGCGGATCGTCGCTGAATGTCACGTCAGGGTCGGTAGGAGTGCGGATTATCCCTTTTTTGAGGTCGGAAATACCGTCAAATTTGTCAACGAGCTGACCAAAGCGATCGGCATTGACACAAATAGCCATTGCGTTGATTGTGAAATCGCGTCTTAAAAGGTCATCGTCAAGGGTGCCGTCTTCAACGACCGGTTTACGGCTGTCGGGAGAATAGGACTCGCGACGCGCACCGACAAATTCGAGATCAATGCCCTTGTAAACCATTTGGGCTGTCCCGAAGTTCTTGAATACGTTGACTTTGACTTTGGGCCCGATAGAAGCTGCTAATTGCCCGGCGACTTCAATGCCACTTCCAATTGTCAGAAAATCAATATCTTTTGAGTGGCGTTCAAGCAATATGTCGCGTACAATGCCCCCGACTGCATAACATTCACGGCTCAATTGGTCGGCAGCTTTGCCAACGGCATGAAAGACGGGCTTGTCAATTTTTTTGGTGATTTCAGAAACGTCGATCATAGGGCGATAATTTCTTCGGGGGCAGTTGTTAAGCATTGCATCGGACCGTCGGCTGTAACAACGTATGTGTTTTCAATGCCGACTGCGCCTGTGCCGGGTATTACAAACTTGGGTTCAAGGGCTATTACGTTACCTTCGCGAAGGATATCTCGACTGCGAGGCGCGATTACGGGATGTTCATTTATTTGAATGCCTACACCATGACCGATGAAACCGGCATGCTGACGGTGTCCCATGAAATAGTCTTCGAGATTTTCACCGCGAACGATCTCGATTGCTTTTTCGTAAAGATATTTTGCCTCTACTCCCGGTCGTGCGATTTCGGCAAGTGTATGGCAGATGAGGCGTGAACACTCATGGGCGCGGAGAGCGTCATCGGCAATTTTGCCAAGTGCAAATACGCGGGTCATGTCGGTCATATATCCTGTGAAATTGCCGTTTGCATCAACCATAACGGTTTGCCCTCGCTTGATGACCGACCCGTCGGCTCCAACCGGGAGTGACGGATGTGCGCCATGTCCACCCATCGCAAAATCGTATGGCGAGGGGTTGTCGGCATTGTCTCCGACAAGAATGTTTGCCATGAAAAGTTCCATTGAGTCACCGGCAATTCTGAATTGACCGAGGCATCCTGCCATGCGGAGCTGACGTTCAATTTCGATTTGAAAGTCGAGGTCGGTCATGCCCTGTTGGTATAGTGACGGAATTTTGCGATAGACTTCACTCTGGCGTATGCCTGAGGCTGCGATAAGCTTGATTTCGGCAGGAGTTTTTACCGAACGGGCTGCCATGAGAATATGGTCGATGTTGCATATTTCCCTGCCTTCAAAAACTTTTGAGAGACGGTGTATGGTTGTCCATGATGAGTTGTCGCGTTCAAGCCCGATTTTATCACCGATTGAGATGTCGTTTTCGGCGGCAATCGCCGGAATATCTTCGGGCTTTCTGATTGAAAAGGTTGTCGGACCCGAAATGTCGGACGGACGTCGCACGAATGCTTGCATCGATGAGGTTTGACTGTCGATTAGAAGATAGCCGTCAATCACTCTTCCGGTAAGATAAAATATGTTTGCATTGTCGTTGATGACTGCGGTGTCGATGCTCTCATTTTTCATTAAATCGACAACCTTGCCGAGTCTCAGGCTCAGCTCTTCGGGAGAGAGTAGTATGGTGTTGTTTGAACGTGGCATTAATGTCGTTATTTTGTGAGATAGTCGGTTAGCTCGGCAAACGAATCAAATGAAAGCTGTGCGTCATTACATTTGCCAAAACCGTATGTGACGTGTATCATGTCAATACCGGAAGCATGGGCGGCATCACTGTCGCGTTGGATATCGCCGACGTATGCCGGATTTTTCAAATTGTTTCGCTCGGCTATCAGGCGAATGTTTTCGGCTTTGTCGAGTCCGTTTTCGCCGTTAGAAAGCGTGTCGATGAAATATGGAGTCAGTCCGGTGAATTTCAGGAAGTCGGGTAGCCCGGTTGCTCCACAGTTTGAAACCATTGTCAGTTTATATTTCTTGGCGAGACGGGCGATTCCTTCCTTAACTCCATCATAGAGTTTTCCTCCTAAAACGGGCATCATTTTAGGGTCATTCTCGGCAACAAGTTTCTGATATTTTTCGGCATCAACGTTCATGCCGTCAAAAAGAGCATGAAATATTTCGTTGAGCGGGCGTCCCATGTAACGAAGAAGATCGTCGCGTGTTACAACACGATCGACCCCAAGCTCGCGCGAAGTGGCGTTCCATATTTCGGCGTATGAATCGACAGCATCCCACAGGGTGCCGTCCATGTCAAATATAAGACTGTCGTAAGGTTGTGACATTGTTAATCGGGAATGTATTTTATTCCAACAATATCGAGCCCGCGCAGGGTGTCGAGTTTCATAATATGACGCACTTCGATTGAGCGGTCCTTGATATGGTTGATTTTAGAGTTGAGAGGGGTCTCGACCTGGATGTAGGCACCGCTTCCGCTGCCGGTCCAGTTGCCAAAACGGTCGATGAGCGGAACATGAATCGTATCGGCTACTCGACTCCCGTCAAGCCCTTGCGAAACGACTTCAAGCGACAGCGACTCGTAGGGAAAAGATGAACTGTGACGAAAGGTGACCGACAACTCTCCGGTCGAGATTGAGTCGTCATGCTCGGGGTTGAAAAGCTCGGGATGACCGAAACACCACCCCCCGTCAGGAAGATGGTGAAATTCGGTGTAATCTTTCGGCTCGGAACATGCTGAAAGAATCAACATTGACAGAATCGCAATTATAAAATCAGTCTTTAGACTCATTTGTTGAATTGTCGTTTTGGTTTTGTTGCTGATTTTGACGATCGCCTTTGTTGCGCTGACGGTCGTCGTTAAATCGGCGTCGGTCATTGTTGCGTTTACGGTTATTTTGTTCTCCTTCAGAATGTTCGGCTGAAGATTTGTCGGCGTTGGACTGGTTTTGATTGTGATTATTGTTCTTCTTTTTCTTCTTTTTCTTTTTATCAAAACGGGTGATGTCCTGACCGAGAATGTCATTATACTGCGTACCGGGCTTTTCGGTTTCCTTGTCGTCGTGAACAAGCGACATCGGTTTTTCGCCGCGTTTGTTCATTGCTATAATCTCAAAAGCACGGTCGGCTGAGATTGTCACAAGGTTTGCCGGCACCGATTTGTCGGTCGAGTAGGTGAGTTCTTTTTTGAATATGTCGGTCTTGAAGTGGTAGTATGTGGCATCGGTAGTTTCGAGTCTGATTTCTTTTGACGGAAGCTGTTTGACACATTCCACATAGGCGTCGGCTTCAAAGTTGAGACAGCATTTGAGTTTTGCGCACTGTCCGGCGAGTTTCTGCGGGTTGAGCGAGATGTCCTGATAGCGGGCGGCACTCGTGGCTACCGAAACAAAGTTGGTCATCCAGCTTGCACAGCATAACGGACGTCCACACGGACCGATACCGCCAATGCGACCTGCTTCCTGGCGTGAACCGATCTGCTTCATCTCGACACGTATTTTAAACGTATCAGCCAAAATCTTGATTAGCTGACGGAAATCGACGCGCTCATCGGCGATATAATAGAAAATGGCTTTGCAGCCGTCGCCCTGATACTCGACGTCGCCGATTTTCATATTTAGGTTGAGACTTTCGGCAATTTTTCGCGAGCGAATCATCGTGTCGTTTTCGCGAGCCTTTGCCTCTTCAAATTTTTCGAGGTCGTTGGGGCGTGCTTTACGGAAAACACGTTTGATTTCAGCTTCGTTTTTGATACCCGCCTTTTTCATTTGACAGCGAACGAGTTTGCCGACAAGCGTAACTTTGCCTATGTCGTGACCGGGTGATGCTTCGACAGCAACCATGTCGCCGATTTCGAGAGGAATGTTTGTCGAGTTTCTGTAAAATCCTTTGCGGGTGTTTTTGAAAAGAACCTCGACAATCTCATCGTCGGCATGTTGCCCCGGAATGTCACCGAGCCAGTTGAAGCTGTGAAGCTTACCTCGCGGACATTCGTGCGATTCAGCTCGGTGGTTTTGTTCGGCGGGCTGCTCGTCGTTAATCTCGGGATTGTCGTTTATGATATCTTCTTCAGACATGGGCGTCGATTATTTTGCGAAGCTGACAGAGCGGGTTTCGCGGATAACGGTAATCTTAACCTGACCGGGGTAGGTCATTTCGTCTTGAATACGTTTTGCAATTTCGGCTGAAAGTTTTTCGGTTTCAACATCGTCGATCTTGTCGGCACCGACGATGACGCGGAGTTCGCGGCCTGCCTGGATTGCGTATGTTTTGAGAACGCCTGGATATGAGAGTGCGAGCTGTTCAAGGTCGTTGAGACGTTTGATATAGGCTTCGACGATTTCGCGACGTGCACCGGGACGTGCCCCTGAGATTGCATCACAAACCTGAACGATGGGCGCGAGCAGTGATGTTTGCTCGATTTCGTCGTGGTGAGCACCGATTGCGTTGCAAATTTCGGGTTTTTCTTTATATTTTTCGGCAAGTTTCATACCGAGAAGTGCGTGGGGCAATTCGGGTTCTTCGTCGGGCACTTTACCAATATCGTGGAGAAGTCCGGCACGACGTGCTTTTTTAGGATTAAGACCGAGTTCCGATGCCATGATAGCACAAAGGTTTGCGGTTTCGCGAGAGTGCTGAAGCAGGTTCTGACCGTAGCTTGAGCGATATTTCATTTTGCCGACAAGGCGAATGAGGTCAGGATGGAGTCCGTGGATGCCAAGGTCGATTGCTGTACGTTTACCGGTCTCGATGATTTCTTCTTCGATTTGTTTACGCACTTTTGCAACCACTTCTTCGATACGGGCGGGGTGGATTCGACCGTCTGAAACGAGCTGGTGAAGGGCGAGTCGGGCAATTTCGCGGCGAACGGGGTCAAAGCCTGAAAGAACGATTGCTTCGGGGGTGTCGTCAACGATGATTTCAATACCGGTTGCGGCTTCGAGAGCGCGGATGTTACGACCTTCACGGCCGATGATGCGACCTTTGATTTCGTCAGAGTCGATGTGGAAGATTGTAACAGAATTTTCGATGGCTGTTTCGGTTGCAACACGCTGAATTGATTGAACGACAATGCGTTTTGCTTCTTTGTTGGCGGTCATCTTGGCTTCGTCCATAATATCATTGATATATGAAGCAGCGGCTGTTTTGGCTTCGTCTTTAAGCGATTCGACGAGCTTTTCTTTAGCTTCTTCAGACGAAAGTCCCGAGATGTGTTCAAGTTCGGTGCGAGCCTGATGTATCAGTTTGTCAAGTTCTTCGTGACGAATTTGATTGGCAGCTTCTTGAGCTTCAATGGTTTGGCGTTGAGCCTCGATTTCATTGAGCTTGCGCTGGTTTTCGCTTTGCTGCTGGTTGAGCTGGAGCTCACGCTGTTTTTGACGGGCTTCCTGAGCCTGAATCTTAGAAAGACGCTGGTTAGCTTGTTTTTCAGCCTCGGCTTTGATTTGGAGCTCTTCTTCGCGAGCTTCAAGGAGCTTGTTTTTTTGTATAACTTCAGCCTCACGTGTGGCTTCTTCAATGATAGATTTGGCACGGCTGTGGGCCATTGTTTTTTGAATTGCGAGCGAGACGAGGTAGCCGATAACTATTCCCACGACTCCTGCTACTATGTAAAATATAGCTGGCATGCTGTGATTGATTTTATGTTTGTACTAAGTTATATTTCTAATTTTTAAGATATTATCATAAATAAAAAGCGCACAATTGACTCTCAGTGAAAGCTGACAGACAAAAGTGCGGTAATCAAAAGTCGTCAAAGACGGCTGTATGAGTTGGGTAGTTTAGTTTTCAGACAAATCGTCAACCAAAAGGGTGTCGAGCGTTTGTTCTATTTGGTCAAAAGCTTTTTTGGCTTCCTCAAGCTGTATATTGCTCACTTCAAATGCCTGAGCAAAACGTAGCGTCATCATTCCCAAGATATCTTGGGGTGATCTGTCGGGAAAACGCAGACTCCAGGTCTTCCAAAGGTTGTTTATAGAGTCTGCCGCTTTTCTCCAACTTAGTTCATCGTCAGATGAAACTTTCAGTTGTATAGGAGCCAAATTGGCTATGCGTAGGTTAATCTCTTTTACTTCACTCATCGTTGCATCATTGTTTTAGGTCGTTGATGCATTTATTGACATCCCGCACAAGTTGGGTCAAGATTTGGCGACTTTGCTCAAGTTCTTCTTTAGAAGGAGCAATTCCAACCGCAGTTTTAAGGTATTGAATCTCGCGATTTAGACTTTCAATTTGTCGATCACGATCTTCAATAGAGGCTTTAAGCTGCGTAATTTCCTTGTCTGCCCCCATCTTTTGCTGTTTGAGCAATTGATAACGGCTAAAAAGCACTTCGGCTTTATGCTTCAGTCTTTCAATTCGGCTCGGAATTTCGCCAGGCATCTTATATCAATTTTTTTACAAAAGTAGTAATTATTTTCCAATTTCCAATAATCCCGCCAATTTTTTGTTAAAAAAACAATAGAGCGACCCGCTTTGCAAGTGCATAATGTGTGATCGCTTGACGGGGCGTTATCCCAAGACTTTCAAGTTTAAAGGGTGGCATCCTCAATGTATGTGTTACGCCACGCCGATATTGATGGATGAAGAAACCTTTGATGATAACGAGTTGGGCGACCTCAAAGCCGCTTTGTGGGGTACGGAGTACAAGAAGAAACAGTCAAAAGACCTTATAACCGATGTGCCGGACGGTTTCAAAGAATGGGTTGCTGAAAACATGGATGCACAAGCCAATTGGAGTTCAATCCCTTATTTCATCCGTGACAACTTTGTTGACGGTGATTTGTCAAAGGGATTGAAGATTGATTTGCCAACGGCTGCACCTGATGTGCCGAATGTACCCCAATTTAATTATGATGAACCGAATGATGCCCTTGAAGCATATATCGGCGGTGATATGATGTGGATAAACCAATATTTGCGTGGGCGCGGTGATTTCGGGGAATTGTCGGCAAAAGAAAAACAATACCTTGAAGAATTAAAGCAAGTCACACAATCGGATGTTATAGGTGAATGCACCTTGTGGCGGTCGGTAGATGCAAGGGCAATTTTTGGCGAAATGTCGGATATGTCATTTTCTGCATTGGAAGATTATTTTCTTTATGGTGATACAAGCAAACAAACAATGCAAAAAATCCAACGCTTCTTAGGTATCGAGGGCAAGGAAATAATCGAAAAAGGATTCATGTCAACGACCAAAGACCATGACATTGCCGCCGATTGGGGGGATTATACCGGGTCGGACTATCCCATTTTAATGAAGATTCGCACAACGGCAAACACGCGTGGCGTGGATGTAGAAAGATACACACGCATTCACAACCCGGAAGCCGAAGAAGATAATCCGCAAGCCGAAATGTTGTTATCTTGCAATCAGAAGTTCAAAGTCGTGTCAGTGTCGAAAGATAGTGGCAACATTTGTGTTGAAGTTGAATTGATTAATGAAGTGCAACCCAACCATGTGAACCTGAAAACTACAAACAAAGAAGCTACTTCTATACCCCCACATATAGAAGAATACATTTCCCATAACGATGGTAAAATATTGGTTAGTCCACTACATGGCAATGATGAACTTAATTCAAACCTTAAATTGGCGCAAACTCTACATGAAGCAATGGGGGAAAAGGTTTATATTTTACCAAATATAAACCCTAATGGGGTTAATGCCCATTTACGACCGGAATACATTCCAAAAGGTGTGAAAGACGGGAAAAATGCTGACTTTATGTGTGCAAATCTTATATGGGATGGAAAAGAAGCGAGCTTTAAGAATACACCTAATGAATGGGAAAAGATAAAAAAGACATTAGAAAATCACTTTAAAAAAGCAAAGTTGCAAGCTGATAATTTCATCATTAAAGTTCCATTATGGCTTAGTGAAGAAGCTATCACAACAATTACCGATAATTATCTTAAAGTCAGTAAAAAGAATCGAATTATAATAATATGCAAAGATAATGGATGGTACAAGGTGTATAAAAATACAAACGGATGACAAATCATTTGTCATCCGTAGGGTGGTTCATCGAACTTATGTTCCCAAAACCATTGCAAAATTAGTAAATTTATACTATATGCGCAAATAAAATTGATTATTTGATACGGAAGATGGGAAACAAACATCATGGACCTGATTAAGTCGATATTTAAACCAAAAATTACTTAAACCTTTCATTTTCAAGAATAAAGCATTGGACCACTATAATCCTATTTCAATTTGTTCCCTTTATTATATTCTGATTATAGTTATTTAAATTGTATCACTTTCAATATTTGAAAGGTTTTCAGCAATTGACATTGCAAGAAGTTCACGGATGCGGGCTTCAAGCGCGGTCAATTCGGGATATAACCGGGTATTGATGATGTCGAGGGCATCACGTTCAGAATAAATGACACACAAAGCCGTGTGGACTTCTGAATAAATCGCCGATGTCGATTGAAGTGCATTGATTAAAGCCGTTGTCGGTTCACTCACACGGATTTCATCAGCTTTGAGGACACGCGATTTCATTCTTCACCCCCTTTCGCCACTCGTTCGTTCACGAGGTCAAACAAAACACGGTTGACAAAATAGACTTGCCCTTTCCCGGTTATCTGGGGGGTATTATTACGCAACCATTGAATGCAATTGATAAACTAATTGCTATAAAAAAGAAAAAGAGGGGCGCTCACGCGTGCCTCTCTCTCCATTCATCACATTATGCTTACAATTAAGTGCTATTTGTCTTTTATTTAAATGTAGATTTTATATAGTAATTCGTTTTTTTAGTAACGGCTTTCGACGATGTCCCAATCGACGATGTCGAAGAGTCGTCTAAGGTAGTCGGCACGTCGGTTTTGATAGTCGAGGTAGTAGGCGTGTTCCCATACGTCGAACACCAAAATCGGGGTGAGTCCTTCGGTTAAGGGGTTACCTGCATTGCTACGGGGCAGAATGAATAGTTTGCCGGCTTCGTCGCGGGCAAGCCATACCCAACCTGAGCCAAATATTTTGGTTCCTTCTTCGACAAACTTGTCTTTGAAGCTTTCAAACGAGCCAAATTGCTCTTTGATTGCTTGCCCGAGTTCGCCTGAGGGTTCGCCTCCGCCATCGGGAGAGAATGAGAAGAAGTAAAATATATGGTTCCAAGCCTGAGAAGCGTTGTTAAACAATGGTCCGTCGGCTCGGCGGATAATATCTTCAAGTTCGTCATCTTCAAACTCAGTACCTTTTATAAGGTTGTTGAGGTTGTCGATGTATGCTTTTTCGTGTTTGCCATAATGGTAATCGATTGTCTCGCTCGAGATGACAGGCTGTAGAGCGTCGTTGGCATACGGGAGCTTTGGTTGAGTGTAAATCATATCTTATGGAATCTTGGTTATTGTTATTTTATTTTTTTTGTCCCTGTTTTGTGGGTTTGTTTACTTGTAAAACGTTGTGGTTGAAATTTGGTTCGGTCTGTTTCTGTTTTTTAACATTACATAAATATTGAGCCGGGGTATAAAAAGAAAGTGGATCCTGTTTGGAATCCACTTTCGCGATATAGAATATTTATGGTTAAGCGATAGGCTTATTCGTTGCTTTTCTCAACAGCGGCAACTTCGGGATCAACACCCCATTGCTGCTGGGCGAGGCGACGGTAGTTGTTGTAGCGCCATTGTGCGTTGGCTTTTGCAGCTGCAAAGAGTTCGGCTGCTTCGGCTGGATACTGTTTGAGAACAGTTGCATAGCGCACTTCGCCTTTGAGGAAGTCGTCAAATTTAGACCAGTCGGGCTCTTTAGAGTCGAGGGTGAAGGGGTTCTTGCCTTCGGCTTCGAGAGCGGGGTTGTAGCGCCAGAGGTGCCAGTAGCCACATTCAACTGCTTTGGCTTCTTCTTGCTGTGATTTACCCATACCGGCTTTGAGACCGTGGTTGATACAGGGTGAATAAGCGATGATGAGCGACGGACCGTCGTAGGCTTCGGCTTCGCGGATTGTTTTGAGTGTCTGAGCGTTGTCGGCACCCATAGCAATCTGAGCAACGTAAACATAGCCGTAGGTAGAAGCGATAAGACCGAGGTCTTTTTTGCGGATGCGTTTACCTGAAGCGGCAAATTTGGCAATTGCGCCGAGAGGTGTAGCTTTAGATGCCTGACCGCCGGTGTTAGAGTAAACTTCGGTATCGACAACGATGATGTTTACGTTTTCGCCTGACGCAAGCACGTGGTCAAGACCGCCGAAACCGATGTCGTATGCCGCACCGTCGCCGGCGATGATCCATTGTGAACGTTTGGCGATGAACTGACGATGTTTTACGATTTCGTTGCAGATGTCGCAAGCGCAAGCCTGGCAAAGCGGAACGATTGCGTCGGCGATGCGTCGGGTTGCTTCGTAGTCGTCATGTTTTTCAAGCCATTCGGCAGCGAGTGCTTTGATTTCGGGTGAGCAACAGTCGCAGGTCTGAGCTTTTGTCATGAGGTCGGCAATGCGCTGAGTCATTTTTTTGGTTGCGACTTTCATGCCGAGACCAAATTCAGCGAAGTCTTCAAAGAGTGAGTTAGCCCAAGCCGGACCCTGACCACGGTCGTTGGTGGTGTAGGGAGTTGAGGGAACTGAACCTGAGTAGATTGAAGAACATCCGGTTGCGTTGGCTACCATTTCGTGGTCGCCATAGAGTTGGCTGATGAGTTTAACATAGGGTGTCTCACCGCAACCCGAGCAAGCTCCCGAGAATTCAAAGTAGGGAGTTGCAAACTGGCTGTTTTTAACGTTTGCCTTGATGTCAACGAGGTTTTGTTTTGAAGCCACGTTCTTAACACAGTAGTCCCATTCGGTTTGATGGTTGAGCTGCGATTCGAGAGGTTTCATTACGAGCGCTTTTTCGCCTTTCTTGCCGGGGCAAACGTCGGCACAGTTACCGCAACCGAGACAGTCGAGAACGTCAACGGCCTGGATGAAGTGGAGACCTTTGAGTGAAGGACCGAGTGCGGGGATAGTTGTGTCTTCGTTGAAAGGAGCGGCTTTCATCTCTGCCTCGTTGAGAAGGAACGGACGGATTGCAGCGTGAGGACAAACAAAGGCACATTTGTTACATTGGATACAGTTTTCTTCTTTCCATTCGGGAACGAAGGCTGCTACGCCACGTTTTTCATAAGCGGCAGTTCCTTGCATCCATGTACCGTCTTCGATGCCGACAAATGCTGATACTTTAAGAAGGTCACCGTCTTGAGCGTTGATGGGACGAACAAGTTTGGTGATGAATTCGGGTTCGTCTTTGTTGACTTCTTCTTCGATTTTGAGGTTAGACCATGCAGGGTCGATGGTGAGTTTGTGATATTCGTTACCACGGTCAACTGCTGCAAAGTTTTTGTCAACAACGTCTTGTCCTTTTTTGCCGTAGCTCTTGACGATGAATTTTTTCATCTGTTCAACAGCGAGTTCAACGGGGATTACTTCGGTGATGCGGAAGAATGCGCTCTGGAGGATTGTGTTGGTACGGTTACCAAGTCCGATTTCCTGAGCGATGTCGGTTGCATTGATGTAATAAACGTTGATGTTGTGGTCGGCAAAGTATTTTTTAACTTTGTTGGGGAGGTGTTTGGCGAGCTCTTCACCATTCCAAACGGTGTTGAGAAGGAATGTTCCGTTGTCGCGGAGACCGCGGGTAACATCATAAAGGTGAAGGTAAGCCTGAACGTGACAAGCAACAAAGTTGGGAGTGTTTACGAGATAGGTCGAGCGGATGGGCACATCGCCGAAACGAAGGTGTGAGCAGGTGAAACCGCCTGACTTTTTAGAGTCGTAAGCAAAGTATGCCTGGCAATATTTGTTGGTGTTGTCACCGATGATTTTAACTGAGTTTTTGTTAGCACCTACTGTACCATCGGCGCCGAGACCATAGAATTTTGCTTCGAAAGTCGATTTGTCGCCGAGTGCGATTTCTTCAACCGGGGGAAGTGAAAGGAAGGTGACGTCATCGACGATACCGATTGTAAATTTATCTTTGGGCTGGGGAAGTGCAAGGTTGTCAAAGACTGAGATGATGATTGCGGGAGTTGTGTCTTTGCTTGCAAGACCATAGCGACCACCAACGATAAGTGGAGCGTCGGCTTTGCCATAGAATGCGTTTTTAACGTCGAGAAGAAGGGGCTCGCCTTCAGCTCCGGGCTCTTTTGTACGGTCGAGAACGGCGATGCGTTTTACGGTCTTTGGAAGAGCGGCAATGAGGTGTTTGCTTGAGAACGGACGATAGAGGTGAACTGAGATGAGACCAACTTTTTCGCCTTTTTCGATGAGGTAGTCGATTGCTTCTTGAGCAGCCTGGGTAACAGAACCCATTGCGATGATGACGCGATCAGCGTCTTTTGCTCCATAGTAGTTGAAGAGATGATATTCACGGCCGGTGATATCTTTGATTTTAGCCATGTAGTCTTCAACGATGTCGGCAACAGCGTCATATTGTTTGTTGCAGGCTTCACGGTGCTGGAAGAATACGTCGCCGTTTTCAGCGAGACCGCGAGCTACGGGAGCTTCGGGGTTGAGTGCGCGATCGCGGAACTCCTGGATTGCCTGACGGTCAACGATAGCAGCGAGTGCGTCTTGGTCGATTTCTTCGATTTTCTGGATTTCGTGAGATGTACGGAAACCGTCAAAGAAGTTGATGAAGGGGATGCGGCTTTTGAGAGCGGCAAGGTGGGCTACGCCGGCAAGGTCCATAACTTCTTGAACCGAGCCTTCGGCGAGCATGGCAAAACCGGTTTGACGGCAAGCGAGCACGTCAGAGTGGTCACCGAAAATACTAAGAGCGTCAGATGCAATTGTACGAGCCGAAACGTGGAACACGCTGGGGAGCTGTTCGCCGGCGATTTTGTACATATTGGGAATCATGAGCAGTAGACCCTGTGAAGCGGTGAAAGTGGTGGTAAGTGCACCGGCTTGGAGTGAACCGTGAACAGCACCGGCAGCACCGCCTTCAGATTGCATTTCTTGAACCAAGACTGTTTCGCCGAAAATGTTCTTGCGACCTGCGGCAGCCCATTCGTCAACATATTCTGCCATGGTTGACGAAGGAGTAATCGGGTAGATAGCCGCCACTTCGGTAAACATGTAAGCTACATGAGCAGCAGCCTGGTTACCGTCGCAGGTTACGAATTTTTTCTCTTTACTCATAACGTAATTTTTTAATTAAATATTGGTTTAAAATGTGTTCGGATTGAGGGATATGAATAAATCAATTTGCGAAATTACTATTTTTTTTTCATCTCGCAAAATTTGGGAGCTAAAGTGTTGATAAAAAGTTGGTCGGTTAACATATATTATATAAGCGCGTATTGTATAAGCACGCCTTAGGTAAAAAAAGAATCCCGATGCTCGGAATTGGGCATCGGGATTGAATCTTTTGATTTTAAATGCTAACAATTAAAGGTCGGCATCATAATATCTGGTGTTCGCAATTTTGTTACGAGTAGCATCTTTAGAGAAGTACCCGATGTTATAATTGTGACCATCAATATATAAATCGGTAATGACAATACAGTTATCTCCTATATACCAAATAAACTCCTGATGGAAGTCGCTTGATTGAGATGTATCAGGCGTGCCATATTTGTGAGTTAAAGAGCTGATCAAGTCGTTCATGGTTTCAACGGTTACCCACGATGGTGGCTTAACTTCAACGATTGAACCGGCTTTTCCAGATACAGAGAGTTCGCAGTTTCTGAATTTCCAGAAATCTCCACGCATATGGATACCGTCAAGATTAGAGGCTATGTCGCTCATACCTTTGTTCAATAGTTCCTCATGAATAGCTTGCTGAGGTTGCTCCAATGAGATTCCTAAGAATTTCAAATCTTGTGCCGAAGCAGCAGCATACGACATAAGAATTGCAAGAAGCGTTAGAAAAAATTTCATACCGATTTGTATTAATATGTTAAAGAATTTATTTTAATTCAGTGTAGTTAAACGTGTTATTAGGTCGGTTTTATCCGATTTTTTTTATTATGATTGGTTTGCACCGTGAATGGTGCGGGATGAACTATATGTTGCAAGTAATGATAAATCAAATGCTTACGGTCTGTTTTCTCGTACCCAGAACAGGACTCGAACCTGCACACCTCGCGGCACTCGCACCTGAAACGAGCGCGTCTACCATTCCGCCACCTGGGCATTTATGGGTGCAAAGTTAATGTGTTTTTTTGAATTTTCAAATTTTTGCAAAAGAATATGACTATTTTTTACTGATATTTTGTGGAATTGCTATTTTTTTGATAAATAATGGCTACCTTTGCAATGAAAAATTTGGAGTGATGCTCGAGTGGTTGAAGAGGCACGCCTGGAAAGCGTGTAGTCGCCAAAAGCGGCTCGGGGGTTCGAATCCCCCTCACTCCGCAGGACCGGGGGATGAGAACCCTCGGGTTCGTTATCGCGAAGCGCTTTCGTCAGAAAGAATCCCCCTCACTCCGCTAAAAAATTTTTATTCAGAGGTTATTTTGTAATCTATAATTAGGAATTTATGGCTCAAAACATTGAGAATAAGCCAATGTTTGTCAGTCGTGATATAAGCGAACTGACTACAGAATACAAAATTTGGCTTTCTGAACTGAAGAAACGTTATCGTCGGGCACAAGTTCGAGCTGCAGTTAAGGTAAATGCCGAAATGCTTAATTTCTATTGGGAATTAGGACGAGATATATGTGATATGGCGAAGGAATCCAAATATGGGGATGGTTTGTTAAAAAATTTGTCAATAGATTTACAATCAGAATTCCCCGGAGATACAGGGTTGTCGCTCACAAATATTAAGTCTGCTCGAAGGTGGTATAATACATATTATAAATGGATTATAAAAAGTCAACAGGCTGTTGACTTTTTTGGAGATTATACTGTAAGTGGGAGACTTTCGATGCCATATTTCTTTGCAAATGTTCCTTGGGGACAACATATTTTCATAACAGCAAAAGCAAAATCACTTGAAGAAGCTCTATTTTATCTATCACAGGTTTGTGAACATGGATGGAGTCGCAAAGAATTGGAATATTATTATTTAGAAGATTTTTATAAAAAACACTCGAAAGCACTTACTAATTTCGACAAGAAATTGCCTGTAGTTGAGTCTGTCTTGGCTCAGCAAATGCTTAAAAGTCCTTATAACTTTGAGTTCTTGCAAATGCCGATTAACTATTCAGAACGTGAATTTGAAGACGAATTAGTTAAACATATTACAGATTTTCTTCTTGAGCTTGGAAAAGGATTTTCATTTGTTGGTCGACAGATGCAGCTTACAATGCCAAATGGATTAACGTATTATCCTGATTTAATATTTTATCATATACCTACTCATAGATACGTTGTCTGTGAACTTAAAGTTGTTCCATTTACACCCGAATTTGTAGGTAAATTAAACTTTTATGTTTCAGCTGTAGATCACTTATTGCGAGGAAAGGAGGACAACCAGACAATTGGTCTACTTATATGTCGTTCTAAAGATGATACGATTGTAGAATGGTCGTTTGAAGGAATTGAAAGACCTATAGGAGTTGCAGAATACGAAAAGGAGATAAAAAAATTGATAGATGAACTCCCAACTTCGAAACAAATAAAGGAAAATATATAGTTAATTGCCGGTTTTTAAATCGTAGTACCACTACTTTGTATTCTCTCCAGTCGTTCGATGAAGTTTTTGAAAAGGGGATCGGTGGAGAGGAGGGTATAGTTGCCTACGACGATTAGGTGACTTTTGGCGCGAGTGATTGCAACGTTGAGTTTGCGGTCGATTGTTTTGCCGTCTTCAATAAATCGGGATGAGGTTAGGAAACTCATTTGATGGAGATGTCGGGCGGTGAAACCATAGATGATATAGTCGCGTTGGCTACCTTGAAATCGTTCGACGGTGTCGATGGTGATTTTATCGAGTTTGTCAAACCTAAAGAGCGAGATATATTTTTTTATAGCGGCTATCTGGGCGCGATATGGCACAATGATACCGAGTGAAGTTTCGGGATTGAAGTTGTCGCCCTCACGGTTATATATTTCAACAGCTATGTTGGCAATTACCCGAGCTTCGGCGTGAGATGCGTTTGAACCGGGATGGTCTTCGTTGTTCTCGTCATGCACATCTATAAATAATAGTCGGTTGCGGTTCATTGCGTCGTTGTAGATACCGACTGACTCTTTTTGTTCGACCGATTCGATCTGGTGGGGGAGGGGGACGACATCAAGTTTACCGCTATAAAATAATTCTGATGCAACTTGGGATATGCCCGAGTGCATTCTGCCTTGTCGTTCAAGGAAATAAACCGCATTTTCGGGATATGTTCCGTCTTCAGATTTCAGTAGATTCAACATGCGCTCGAAAAAAGAAACACGGCAGTCGGTCAATCCAATATTGTGAAGCTCGGGATTGACAACTCTTGAACGTTCAACCGGTTGCATGACCACAGCCGGGAGCTGGCAATGATCTCCGATGAATATAAACTTTGAAATGGCAGATGTTTCATCTTTGTGTCTGGCTGACAACAGACCAAGTATATGAGGTTCAAGAATTTGTGATGCTTCATCTATAATAGCCAAATCAAAGCGGCGAAAACTGAAAAGAGTAGAGGCGGCTGATGTGAGGGCTTGAACGGTGCCGACAACGACCGATACAGAAGTAATCAATTGTTTGACTTCGTTGACGTTGCAACAATCCTCAAGTTTTTGTTCGAGAAGTCGCGACTGATATTCGGGGGCACATCCCAAAGGTGAGCCGAGGCGTATGTAGTCGATGTTCTCAGCGTCAAGTCGGGCACAAATCTCATCAACTGCACGATTTGTGTATGCTCCGGCAAGTATAGATGCACCATGCAGAAGGTGTTCGTGCAAGATATTAAGTAGTCCGTGAGATGTTTTTCCAGCACCCGGAGGTCCAATGATAAAAAACATATCACGAGCTTGCAAAGCTTTCAAAACAAGGTTGCTGAAATCACCGTAATCGCCAATCAGTTTGGCTGACAAATCTGATTCAGGTTTACAAAGCCCGACAATGATGTCACGACGACGGGGCGGAGCGGATAAAAGAGAATAGACATTACGATAGAGTTGTCTGATAGAGCTGTCGAGAAAATCATGCTCAATAGCCCACAAACGACCGGGCTTGAAGATGTTTGTATTTGATTGCGGTGCCCTTAGCGAGAGTTCGATTGATTTGGAATCGATTGATTTTACAGATGCTCTTATGGCAATGGAGCGGCGAAGATCGGGCTGATGTCCTTCAAGATAGGAATATAGGACAACGATGTCACCTCGTCGAAAATTAGAGGTGGTGTTGGTGTCGTCGCTATCGTTAAATAACAGTGTGACAGTTTCAATCGGTTTATTGTCAACAGTGTTTATCTCTAATTTTAGATTATCACACAATTCTCCGGAATTCTTTTTGTCGATTGGCGGCACTGCCCATGCAGCCGAGAATCCGGCGGTTGACGTTTCGCCGTTAAATCCGGTTTTGGCATAAGAGTGTTCCATTGCGACAAATTTCAACATTCGTTCGACATAGGCGACACTGATCGGGTCGGCTTGTTTTATCGGACGAAGTATCGTCTCAAGTTGGGGTTTGAGGTAATTATTCCAAAGCGGATTGTTGGTATTGGCAACGTTAAGAGTTTCGGGTGTCAGGCTTTTTATGGTTTCAAAGCCGTCATCGGCGGCACATCGACGCTCGATAAAGGCAATTTCGTTTCTGACTTTTATTGCATCGGCAAGTAGTTGAGGCGCATTTGATGTGCGCACCAACGGAGTCGGATATTTTGAGTAGAGTAGAAAAGATGACAAGTCTTTTCCCTTTACACCAAAGTTGTAGTGAAGAATAGCCTGGTATAAAAGCAATTGAACATAGTGGGGTGTTGCCGGACGTGGAGCGCCGTGTATATCGCTGCCCCAAGCTCCTTTCCCTGATTTTTGTTCGACAAGTATTGCAAAGTCGGTTTGCAACATATCCATACGTCCTTGTAGCCCGAGCATTTCACAGAAGAAAGATGGNTCAAGCAACATCAANGACCTGTTGAAACCGTTTACTGATGTTAATCCCGAGTTGANGGCTTGTTCAATATTGGCGAGCTGAAGTCTTGCGTCGTTATGGAATGATTTGTCAATGTCATCACACGCCGCGATGCGCAAGGCGTATNATTTAAAAAACAGTTTGACNGCNTCNTTATAATCGACAGGCTTTTCCCCTCGATTATTAACTACCATNTCGAGTAACTGACCGGCAAAATTACCNAGAAGAATCGGNCGTGTAATCTGCTCTGGCGAAAGCTTTTTTATAACGCCAGCCCATGCCGTTACTCCGTATGCCGTAAANCNTTCGGCAATCGACGATATATCAACCAGATGATCCGGTTCATAAATAATCAGTTCGGGAGTCAGGACAGCACCATCTGCCACATGATTAATCAGATTATATTGATCGCCGGGNNGNGCATATTCNAGCANATANGNNAAATCAAAAGCGTTTTCATCGCTACTTGACAAGATTGACNGTNNCGGCNGTCATGTTNCCGTCGTCAAGACGCCCGACAAATGTTTNCCCATCAATCTTGTCNAGAATAAACCGTATNGATTTAGTCTTTGATTTGACNTTACGCGGCTTGATAACTCGTCCGGGNAGTNGNNNNGAGAGNNNTGTCGGAATNGNNNTTTGNCTCAANAGCTCAACCCATCGNGCAACGATTGAAATGTCGTCAATATATGCGTTCTCTTGTAAGTTGAACTCATCGGTTGAACTGTCAAGACGAGCCAATCTGAATCGNAGAGAATGGATGCGTGCTACATCGTTTGACGATATTTTTTTTGAGTCTATCTTCTTGATAAGGAAATCGACACGNGGGAGCAATCCTGAAAACGCAATGCCAAACGGTCGTGTCGCGATATCGGTCACCAACCCGAAAACACGTCGGATTGTGGANTAGATATCGCGCTGTGACTCAGTCGAATCAATGAGATTCTCTAATATCTTATAAACGTCATCGGCGAGTTTTGAGTCGATAAACGAAGTGGCACGGCTCATTCGGTCGGCAATTTAATCGAATCGGGTGCCTGGATCAGTCCTTCTTTGATTAACATAGCCGAGTCGGCGGGTGTCAACTCTTCAACACCGGTGTCAATGGTTTGACGTTTCGGTCGATTAAGATGTAGCGGAGATGTTGAACGAGCCGATCTGCGGAATACGTTCTCAATTTGATTGACGAGGTTGATGCGTGTTGTGTCGGCNATTGCAACCATGCGGGCTGCAGTTTCGTTTTTGAATTTAGCGCCCCCAAGTCTGATTTTAAAGTCGTCAACGGGTCCCTTTATGTTAATGCCAAATTTGAATGGCAGGGGTGATTTCAAGACTGAAATATGATAGTCGAGGTTCATGTTCAAATCGTTTGTGCCCATCACACCGAGACGATAGCGGTCGATGTTAAACAAGAACGGGAAAATTTCNATGTGAGAATCTTCTACAACGATTTCGACATTCATACTGTCGATCATATTGTGNTTCTTATCCTTAAACATCAGCCATTTAGATANTGACTTGAATGTGTCGGCATCAAGCAGAACGAGACTGTCGCCTGAAAGNTTCATGGCTGCCTGGAGNGACGGGATGTCGATGTTCATCAGAGAGTCTATCTTTGATGTAGCAGCAATGTCGGCATTGATAATACCGCTGAAATCTTTCAACAGAGGCATAAGCGTGTCGAGTGCCGGNATCATGTCNATAAATTTGCCAAGATGGAAATTNTCAATCTTCATACCCAGTCCNAAGTCAATATTCTTTTTGTTTGGTGCCGAATAGAGAGCTGATACGTCCATCGAACCAATATCTGTAGAGGCAGAAAGCCGGTGCAGGTTAACTGCATTATTGGCAACAAGAACCGANCCGCGTAAATTATGAAGCAACAGGTCGGTATAAATCACATTCTTGGCCCTCATGCGGAAAGTTGCTTCAAGATTTGAGGGAACAATAAAGGCNTGAGTTTCAGTGCTGTCTGACAAAGAATAGTCGGGAGTATCATCAAAATCAGACAAACCGGTAGTGCTGTCATTCGAAGTTATAACCGCATCAGTCATTAACAAGCGGCTGATCTGATTCACGTCGATTGTATCAGATTTTACGCTGAAATCGATTTTGATAGTATTATTGCGCTTGCGGGTTAAAGCACGTCGCAAATTAGAAACCGTACCTGAAATGGTAAAATCTGATTTACCCATTTTATAATACAGGTCATTCAAAATTAAACTATCGGTATTGAATCGGAAATCAATATTTTTGATGCGGTTAGAAACCGGGATAGCTGCCATTCTAACACGTCCGTTCTTAGATTTCACCGTTCCATATATATCCCAGCGGTTAAGAAGGACTTTCAAGCCTGAGTCAACTTCGAGATCAAGATCGTCTTCTGACGGCTTGTTTTGAACACGACGCTGACGGTTAAGACGAGTTGAATCGTTTGAGGTTCGGGGTCGGCGTGGTGTTGCTTTTTTGAGATGCATTGTCAGGTCGAAATGATTGCCTGAGAATGAAGCCATGTCGTGTTTTTGAGCTCCGGTTAGTCTTTTCGCATCAAAGACAAGCGATAGTTGAGGAGCTTTGGCGTCGTTGTTGTAGCGTGTCAACGATGCACGACAATCGATATTGTGTAATCTCAGTCTTATTGAATCGGTTCGATCTTCGAGTCTGATTGAGTTGAATGATAGAACACCACCAAATGGAGTGACTGTGGTTGAATCTTTGACTCCGGGGGTGATTCTTGTTCCAACGCCTCCCTTAAATCCTTTTATAACAGCAGATATCGGACCTGAAACAAAACCGACAGAGTCAGCTGTCAACGAGACAGTCAGTAGAGAATCGACTATCGGGCGAGAGTCGGCAACGTATTTGCTGTTTGTTCCAAATTGCAAGCAGCTGTGATCAACCGATGCCGATGTCACAGAATCAAGTGAAATAAAATGGAATCGGTCAAGGTCTATGTCGCCCTTTAGTTTCATTTTATGGAATCGGTTGGGGGCTAAATAACTTTGACGGGTTTTGACCGACATTTCGGTTGTCAGTTGACCGCCAAGTGAAGACAGATATTTTGCCCATGCCTGACGGGGAAGACGGTCAAGATCAAAGCGAGCATTGATTTTTCCGTCGATATATGGGTCAGACATTATATTTTTGATTTTTGCTTTTAAATCAACATCCATTACACGTCCATCAATAATAAATTCTTTGATGTCGATTGTTGAATTGTCGAGTTTTTTCCCGTCAACCGAGTAATCGATGTTGGTTTTGAAATGTTCAAACTTCAGTCCGGCAAAATAGAACTTACACTGCGGAATTTCAAAATTACCCTTAACAGATGGAACCGGATTTATAGTATCGCCAACGACGTAAGGCTCGGTCATACTGCCTGAAAGATTGATTTTCATGTCAGAGTCGAGAGTCGATAACATTTTGGGGTCCATGTCGGGAACACGTTTTACAATATATGATAATGGCAGTTGATTTAACTTAAAGTCGAGACTTCTGATAATCATAGAGTCGGCCATATCGATGACGGTTGAAAATTGAGACGAAATAGAATCAATTTTCAAGTCGAAATTTTTCAGTTCGATTGCAGTCGGATTATCGGGCACCCATTTAATTGAACCATCTACTGCCACAGCGATAGAGTCAAGGTTGATCATGTTGAGCATAGGCGTTTCGCCCGTACCCTTAAAGCTGAGACGGTAGTCGGGAGCCTCTTTGCCTTTCAAATCGACGGTTTCGATGTCGATAGCCAAATCAAGAGAATCAGGAAGTGACCTGAATTTCAATGGAGCAGCATCAATAATTGCAAATCGATCAATTGAGAATTGAGGAATAGACGATGAGCTTTCTTCTTTTTCTTCCGAGTCGCTTTTGAATATATCAAAATTGTTGTGTGATGCATCGGCAACCACAAGGTTGACCTTTGCTTTTTCGATGATAACGTCATAAAGTGTGAAGCGTCCTATCATAAGATCGGCAAGATTGATACCGCCGTGGAATCGACCGATTGAAAGGAGCGAATCGGCATCGTTGGGGAGTTTCGTCGCTACTGAATCGGGGAGCGTTTTTAACGAATTGCTTGTTAGTTCTAAAGAGTCAACATCGAGTGTCAAACGTGGGAATGTATGCCAGAACGTAAGTTCGACACGGCTTATCTTTGCTTGCCCGTCAATCATCTTGTTGACGTTGTCCTCAACAATAGGGGTTAACTGTTCCGGCGTAAGTATCCAAACGACAAATGATATTGCCGCTACAATGAGAGCAACAATACCTGCTACCGTCCAACCGGCAATTTTAAGAACTTTAATCCAAAGAGGTTTTTTACTTTTTTTGACGTTAGAATCACTCATTTTGATTAGTAGTTATAAGGTCGTGTAGTAATATGGAAACAAGCTTGTTTTTGCTCAAATTTCACATAGCATCGTCCTTGTTCGCGGAAGTTATATAAAATTTCACCCAGCAGATTTTTTAAATCTTCTTGAGTGCGTGGAACTACAATTGAGTCACAAATAAACTGTGCATAACTGATGTCAAAAGTCGTGCCGTAAAGATGTGCTGACGAGTCGGTGGCATTTTTATTGGTTTTGCGAAGCCCGGCTACCGTTTCGGGGGTTCGCAACAGACTTGTCACTTTGAGTCGATAAGCACCTCCGCCACGCGAATTGAGCGTATCGATAAATGCTTCACCAATGTCGCTTAGTAACCGTTCGGCTTCGGGCACGAGATAGGGGAATGAATAATTTAATTCATCGATATAATAATATGGCCCGTTTTCGACTTTTACGATCGGTTCTTTTACGTCCCAGATGTCCTCAACTTTTTTGACCGGAGTTATTCCGATTTGTTTGGCGGCAGAAAGATGGAGCTGGTTGCGGTCGTTAAATACACTCGGTAAATATCCAAGTTTATTGACCTTTAGTTTTATTCCCCCCGGGGGCATATAATCGTAGTGAATAGAATAATCTACAGTCGATACAGCAGGAGCCCAATCAGCTTCCTCCTCCTGTATTCCTTGCTGAATGTTACAGCAATATAGAATTGCCGACATCGACAATAGGGTCATTATCAAAATTATATTCTTCATGAATCGCTATGGTTACGTCTTACCGAGCGAACAGCTCCGGCACGTGTTGGTGATGTTTTCTGTTCAGTAGGTTTCTGAACTACAGGTTTGTTTTTAGCCTTGTTTTGATTAGTCTTGACAGGGCTGTTAAAAGTAGGTGCCCATAATCCTTTTTCAAATTCGACCAGACTTTTTTCAATGCTGTCACGGGCATTTGCAAGGTCGTTTGGATCGGGATAGAGTTGGACGAGTGATTTATTTGTTGTGTTTTGAGTTTTGTATATGTCGCCTTTGTACATGTTTAACTCAAAAAAGTTATCAATGGAATGACGAACAATATTGTTGTTGTCATCAGTCATAATCATAATCGAGCTGATATATGGACGAATATCATCCATCATTACCCAAAACATAGGATAGCGTACCTGTTCAGGAGTTGTGATTCCGCCACGTTCAAGTACGGGGCAAATAGCTTTTACAACGCGTTTGAATTTGCTTGCCCGGCTATCAAAAAAATAATGCTCAATGATATAGTATCGCTCTACATCGCGTGACGGAATATCATTGATATCAATATTGCCATTGTTGTAATTAATGTCAAAACGGTCAAAAAGTGACTTGGCATTAACCTCGGTTTGTTTATCAAAACGTTCAATTCCGTCTTGATATTCATAAACTTTGATTTTATCTTTTGAGATCAGGTCAAGTAAAATGGAAAACAAGTCTTTGCTGTTGTCCGCAATGTTTTTTAATGATCCATTAGGCGATTTTGACAAATCAAGGTCACGATATACAACTCTGAGCCATTGAATATTATCATTGTTGGTCTCAGGTGAATTTTGTTCTTTTGTAGGGTGGTTTTCTGATTTGCTTTGATCTATGTTTTTTCGGCGAAGAGTTGATACAGAAGATGTTGATTGAGCAAAACAATCGTTCACTCCTATAATCGTTAAAATCAATGCTATTATGAGTCTTATTCTAAACATAATGCAAAGATAGTAAATTTAATTCAAATAAACCTCAATCGGGGACAGTAGTCGTATATTTCGATCGGGACCTTTGGCTTTTATTGAAGTTATAAAAAATCGCGTACCCGATTTTAAACGCGTGATTTGACCCTTTTGACGAGTTGAAAAAAACTCTCCGTTGCTTTTCTCGGGAATGACATTGCCCATTGAGTCGAAAAACAATGTTTCAAAGCTGATTATGTCAAATTTTATGTCAAGAACACCATCGTCAATTGAAGCACCGAGTCCGGGTGAATTAAGTAGCGCACGGCGTTGTATTGTCTTTGGACTTCCATAATAGAAACCTTCTGAAAATCTGATATATGGGCGAGGTTCAGGCAACTGTCTTACTTTAAAAATTTGTTTTGCGACTTCAGTCGTTCGTCCGTCAAGTGTCGTTTTTACCGTAATTGTAACGGATTGAGCATTGTTGTCGGGGAGAACAGATAAATTGTTGCCGGCACTCGTAAGCTTTCCACCTGTCACGTTGACCGAAACGTTCGAGTCAATAACGCCGGGAACAGACACGCTTATCGGGTTTGATATACCGGCATACATTATATTCATCATTGAGGCGGAGACGGTTGCTGTAGGGTCAATGACATCATAGCTCCCGGTAAAAGGTAATTCTCTGATGTTACCGTCGCGCTCTGTCACGGTCATCATACCGTTATATGTGATTTTGCCTGATTGTGTCGCAGTTGTGCGGTATGTTGAATTTCCGGCGGGTTGTTTCACTCCGTTGATTTCGATTGACGGGTGACTCGTTGAGTCGATAGCGGCAAGAACAATATCGGCGAAATATTCACTCCCGCGCATAACTATTTGACTTTTGGGTATAACAAATGCGTTGGTTTTATTTACTCTCAAGTCGGTTGCATCGATTGCATTCAAAAGCGAGATAAGGGCTTCTCCTTGGGCGTGCATTATGTCGCTTTGAATTTTGGAAAGTTGTGTAAGGACAGCAATTACAGGCTGGTTATTGAATTTTGCTATTTCCCAGTCAACTGTTCCTTCAGAAGTTTTGATTGGGTTGGTTGATAAAGTATTGATAATGTTGTCAATACTTGCACTGTCATTGATGTATTGTATGATGTTTTCTCGATAGCAGTCAATGTTTTGGCGTAACTTGTGTCCTGATTTGGTTGTGGGTGAAAGCATAACCTCAGATGCGGCTCCGAGATTTTCCCGATTTCTGATGTTGGTTATGTCGGCATTGTTTCCATCGGCTTTTTGAGCAATCTCAAATTTGAGAGAGTCGGTCAGGTCTAAAAGTCGATTTGAGATTTCAACAACTTGAGTCGCATTGTTNAGTGCGGCGGCAGCCTTTGTNGGATTGAATTTTGCAGTTTCGGCGATTTGATTAAATAAGGCGTCATTTCGCGTTTGAAGTGCTTTGTTTGTTTTTGATAGACCGTTGTCAACCTGCGTCACCCCGTCAAGCACATCGCTCGAAACGTTTAGGGCGAGCATAGCCGTCAGAACGAGATACATCAAGTTGATCATCCGTTGGCGAGGTGACATTCTATTTTGATTATGACTCATTTAATTTTTGTTGAAGTGGAATTTTCAAGAGCCGAAAGCATATTGGAATAAATCTCATTCAATCGTTTCATATTCTCGGTCAGTGCTTCGGTTTGTTCGCAATATTCACGGGTCGCTTTATCGGCTCTGTCGGCAAGTGTCGGGTCAACCGATGCCATCTGATGAGGTTGGTGTGTCTCGGTCGGTTTGTCGGTTGGGCTGGTGTCATAACTGCGGACCTCGACCGGTAAATCAAAGGCTGTGATTATAAACATGACAATCTCCGTGCCAAGTCCGATTGCCAGTAATGTGTTACCTCCGGGAAGATGCAGCAGTTTAAACAGTACGCCCCAAATGACGATAGCTGCACCAATGCTGTAAGCAAAATTGAAAAATATTTGCCCTCGATAACTTGAAATAAAGTTTGACAGTCGTCCGATAAATCCTTTGTTATTATGTTTTGTCATTTGATAAATCATTTTTGTTTGCCATTTGAAAAACCGATATGAGTTCTCACACATCTAAAGCCGATATAACTGCGTTGTCCGTTTTGATATTCCCACATTCTAATATCACTCCTGATATTATGGGAGACATCTTTCCACGACCCGCCACGCACAATTTTTCGTTTCATGATTGAAGGATCATCGGGAGATGCGTCATATCGATATTCGGGATTGAGGTCAGATGTCATGCGGCTTATGTTTTCAGCGTATGCTGTTGAGGTCCATTCGCTGACGTTACCTGCCATATCATAAAGTCCGAAATCGTTAGCGTTGTAAGCCCCGACTTGAGAAGTGATAACGAAGCCGTCACGAGCATAATTGCCTTCGTTTGGCTTGAAATTGGCATAGAAACAGCCACGGTCTTCGGCAAACGTTCCATCTCCGTTCCATGGATATATGTTCTCGTTTTTCCCGGCTCGGGCAGCATACTCCCATTCGGCTTCGGTTGGTAGCCTGAACGGTTCTATGTGATTTGCGTTGGAACCCAGAGAACGTTTAAGAAACTCGGTGCGCCAATTGCAATAGGCGTTTGCTTGTTCCCAGCTTACACCAACGACCGGGTGGTTGTCATAATTGCCATGTGAAAAATAAGTCCTGACGTATGGCTCGTTCATCGAGTTTTCAAAGTCGTTAACCCATGTGGTTGTGTCGGGGTAAACATTGACGATGTATGTGTTTATAAAATCATATTCGCTTGTCAATCTGCGTGTCAATGTTTTTCTGATGACATGGCCTTCTTCATCGATATATGCGGTGTCTTTTGTGATCAACGGAGCATCGGCATATTCATATTCATTTGTTATAGGATTACGTCGATTTTTACGTTTGACAGCTTCAGCGTTGTTATAAACCTCATATCGATAATTGAGTTGTGTCGGGTCGAGCTCTTTTATGCCGGTGATCGGGTTTGTTCGATACATCCCGTCAATGACTCGCTGCTCATCTTCGTCAGCCGTACGCCAAGGGATTGCCTTATTCCAATTTAAACGTGGTTTGATCGGGTTTCCTTCCCGGTCTTCGGTTATTTTAAAATCTTCGTTTCCGCAATATGCCGGATCGGCAAGACGTTCTCTGATGATTGAATCCCTGACCCAGTGGACAAACTGACGATATTTAGCATTGGTGACTTCGGTTTCATCCATCCAGAATGCATCAACCGATATGCCGCGTGAATCATTAACAGCACTCCATGTGCTGTCGCCTTGTGGACCTGCCATAATTGACCCGGGACTGATTAGAACCATTCCGTATGGTGTGTTGTCGCTCCATCGTGCTGCTGCGATTCCGGTTACTTCGCCTCCCGACGACATTCGGGAGGAACTACACGATGTAAGTAGTCCGAAACTGATTCCAAATAGGGCCGTGATTGAAATTATTGTGTGACGTTTTATCATTTTCATATTAGTGTGATTTTACATGTATCGAATACTTTTTGAACTATATCGGGTTGGTTCGTTCAAGCTGATTTTCAATGAGTATCCGGCGAATATTTCATGATTAAAAATTTTGTTTTCAGATGAATGGTCGGGGAATAAAAAAGCATATCCGATGTAGAAGTCTTTGACATCAACTCTTGCGGTTACTGCTGCAAACCGAGAAGTTGACCATCCCGCACCGATCGTGAATTTTCGAAAAAATCTCAGTTGTCCGAGCAAGTCGGTGCGGCTGTACGAAAAATCGGTCGTAAGCATCACGGAGGGAATCAACTCTATTATGTTTATCGGAATTGTCATTCTACCGTAAACATGTCCCCGGCTGTTTTGTCCGGTGAAAAGTTGGGTAGCCGAAATACCCAGATTGAGTAGCTTATTTTCAAACATTACTCCGCCGTTGAGACTGAATCGATTGCGCTTTAGTTTAAAATCACTGTCGCTTGAAGTTGTCGATGTGTAAAAACCGGGAGCAATCCCATACGATATATTGCCACATTTAAATTTGTTACTGCCTGCAAGTTGAAAATGAACTTGTTTGAAATTAAAATTTCCTGATTTGTGATAATCGGCATCAAGTCCTATGGCGAGATTGATGTAGTCGGTGGTTATAGGCAGACAACCCTGAAAAAGATAGTATTGAGGGGTGGCACTCCGAGTCTGACGGCTTAAAGAACCGATAATGTTCAATCGACATTTCTCGTCAGGATTAATTGCGGCGGCAGGATTGTATGCGGCAAGTATCTCATGGTTATCAACAATCCATTCAGGCGATATCGCAAAACATTGTTGGGGATGTATTGTAAAATAAAGCATAACCGCTGTCAAAAGACAACGCCATGCCGATTTTATATTTTTACATATACAATCGCCCATCACTCAAAATAAAAAGTGAGAACAATCATTGAGGTTGTTCCTCGTTTGATTGATTGTGTGATTTTTATTGATTCATCATCGTTAAGGTCTTGACGATTGTGTTGAATGGCATCGGTTAATCCAAAGCAAAATTTTAATTCGGGATTTAGCTTGAAATACGGCATATAAATGTCACATCCAANACCAATGCTTGCCAATAAATCAAAACATTTCAGCGCAACAACTTCGCCACGNCGACGGTTGACATCTGCCGCNGGAATGATTCCGCCAACAATATAGGGCTTNANGTTATGAAATCTTATGGCAGAATATTTAAGTTCGAACGGGCATAGCAAATATACCGACTTTATACTGTGTTTCATTGTCTCACCGTCGCCAAGNTCGCGCATGAATAAATTNCTNTTGCCAAACATCAAACCCGGTGAAAGTCTTAAATTGAAAAAGTTTGANAGCNTNAAATCNACNAGACCGCATAAATTGAATCCCGGCGAATAAGAATTGTTTTCGACGACCCAATTCTCATTGTCGGGAGTGATATATCCNTTATTTNTGATNGCTAATTCCTGAAGATGAAGTCCGACNCCAAANCCAAGATGCCAAGANCGATTGTCGGCTTGTTGATTAAATAAAATTTTGTCGTTTAGTTGAGAAGCATCGACATGTATAAATACAAACCAAGTAGTGATGGTAATAAAATATCTGATGTGCCGGCTTCCGTTCATTGTTATGCTGGATATTATAATTTAGAAAGTAGTATGCCTATATAGGCAACATATCCGGCAGTGAGAATTGCACCTTCAAGACGTGTGATAGTTCGTGTTTTGAAGAACCAGCCAAACAAGTAGAAAGCAATCGATGCGGCAAGTAGGGTTAACAGGTCAAAGTTGCCTATCGAGCCAAACGGGAGTGGAGTGATTGCTCCTGAAATTCCGAGCACAACAACTACGTTAAATATGTTACTGCCGATGACATTCCCGACAGCGAGTTCTGATTTCCCTTTCATGGCTGCAACAATTGATGTTGCCAATTCGGGTAAAGAAGTGCCGGCTGCAACGATTGTCAGTCCGATAACAGCTTCGCTCACTCCGAGACCGGCTGCAATACCCGATGCGCCGTCAACAAACTTGTCGCCACCCCATATCAAAGCGGCAAGTCCGGCGATTACATATATAATTGATTTGCCGATGTGCATAGGTTTTGATTGGGCGGCTTTGTCTGTTTCGGGTTGAGACAGGTCGGGTTGTTTTGCGCTTGCAAATGTATATCGCATAAACAGCAGGAAAAACATAAGCAAAAATATTGCGTCAACTCGTGAAATCTGATTAATACCACCGTCGAGCAGTGTAGTGTTTCCCATAACCACCAAAATGACTGATGATAAGATAACCATCGGTATTTCAAGCGACATCACACTTCGCGAAACGACAATCGGACGCACAATCGCTGTTATTCCGATTATGACTAATATGTTAAAGATATTGCTGCCCACGACGTTGCCGATAGCAAGTGGGGCATTCCCGGCCGAAGCCGAGATGACAGAAATGGCAAGCTCGGGTGCCGATGTACCGAATGCCACAATTGTCAGTCCGACGATAAGATCGCTTATCCCCATTCGCTTGGCTATGGCTGATGCGCCATCAGTTAGCGCATTTGCTCCGACAAGAATAAGAACTAAACCTACAATAAGCCAAACGATATTTAAAATCATATTATATTTTATATGTTAAAGGACTTTGCAAAATTAAGAAAAATATGATGAATTAAACTTAATATTTAGAAAAAAAGAGAAAAAATAAAGTAAATAGTAGATAGTCGATAAATACAAATAAATTGCAAAGTTAAATAAGGTTAATTATTTTAAAGAGCTAATTACATCTTTTGTAAAAATCGTCGGTTTGTAATTGGTTGAATTAACATATGATATGGCTTGATATTGATTTTACGATGTTACAAAAGAGTGAAGAAAAATTAACAAGCGCAACACATTTTAAAAATTAATACTTGAAAATATTTGCATATTTCATTCAAGTAGTATAACTTTGCAGGTGTGTTTTTCATAGTATTAGATTAAGATAAAGGTTTAGAGAAGGTGCTGTCGTGAGACAGCACCTTTCGTTTTTATTTATATTTCAGATTGTGAATTACATATTTAATTTTGATAAAAAAGGCGGTATGAATTTAATTTTTCATACCGCCTCTCGTGTTATTGTCGATAAAGCAAGTTATTTCCTTAAAGGAATACGATTGTCATCCATTGCCGCGCAATAAGCAAGCCATGCAGCAATACAGGCATTGACTTGCAGATCGGATGTTACAAGTCGTTCATATGTATCGGCAAGTGTGTGATATGTGCGGAAGTAGTCGAGCCCGTCCTGAATGAACTGGAAGGCGGGTAATCCTTTGTCAGAGAATGTCACATGATCAGTACTACCTACGTGACGTGGTGCGATAGTTCCGAATCCCAAGCTGGCAATCGGTTTACTCCATGCTTCAAAAAATGGATTTGCCATATCATTTTCTTCATTGTAAATTCCACGGAATCGACCGGCGCTATAGTCCATGTTGAGGTAAAGCGCAAAATCTTTAAACTCGGGGAGTTCTTTGTTGGTTTTGGGGTCGATAAGTTTGGTGTCGCGATAACCGCGTGATCCATATAATCCTTGTTCCTCACCACCCCAGAGCGCAAGACGTATCGTGCGTCGAGGTTTGAGGTCAAGGTCTTTAAGTATTCGCATCGCTTCCATCATTGTGATACATCCTGAACCGTCGTCCGCACCGCCTGTTCCGCCGTGCCATGAGTCAAGGTGCGCGCCGATGAGCACTACTTCGTTTTTGAGTTTTGGATCGGTGCCGGGTATTTCGGCAATGATATTATTAATGACGGGACGGTTGGTAAATTGGTTTTTGATGTCAATCTCCATTTCGACCTTGTGACCGCTGTTGATCAGTCTGACCATTCGATTATGAGCTTCAATAGGGAGGGTTATTTGGCAGAGTGGTTCCGGATTACCGATTTTATAGTTGACCCCGCGTGAGCCGGGAATGTTAAATGTTCCGTCTCCGGCAATAACGGCAAGCGCACCCTCGGCGCGAAGTATTGAGTCGGTAGTGAATTGTCGCTTGGCTGCGGCTTTACGGTCAGTTGTCGGGCGTTGTCTGCTCTGACGCGGACGGGTGTCCAGTTCCATGTTTTTGAGTTGCTCGTCGGTATATCGGCTTGCTTGCGGGCGGAATGACAGCTCATATTTTCCGCTGATGGGCAGCAGAATGATTTTACCTTTTAACTGACCGCTGTGTTTCTTTAATTCTTCAGGGTTGTTAATATCTACAACTATACATTCACCTGTGACAAGTCCATCGGTGCTTCCCGACCATGCTTTGGGGGTCGATGCAAAAGCGGCATAATATGGCGAAGTCATAGCCACATAGTTGCGTTTGTTGTCCCATCCTCCTTTTTCAAAGTCAGATGCTTTTTCAATTCGGGCATTATCAAGCCCCATCGAGTGAAGTTTATCGACAACTTCGTGCTCGGCGCGTACTTTCATGTCAGATGCAGCAAGTCTCGGACCGAGATAATCTGTGATGAATTGAGCGAGTGAATCTACTTTTGAATTGTTGAATGCTTCGTTCTTTATGCGATATGCAATATCAAGTGATGGGGTTTGTTGTGCTTGAGCTGACAGGGTTAGCATCGAAGCTATCACCAGCAACTTACTAAGTTTTTTCATTATTGTTTGAGTGATTTATAATTTAAAGTATGATTGGTCTATATCCGGCAAATTTACAAATTATTGTGAAATTACCTTTAATAATTTGGTAATAAAATAGTTATTTTGTTTCCGGTTTTGTATAAAAACAAAAAAAATTACTCGTCATCACGACGAATAATCTTTTTACCTTAAATCTAATACCATGAAAAACTGATGCAAAGGTAGATATTATTTTGAAACTGAAAAAATATAAATGAGGAAAAATTTATCTATTAACACTAATTAACTGTTGTCTATTTTAATTTAGTATCTCGTCAACTTTTATAAGGTCTTGATTGTTTGAAATATGTATATGTAAAACGATTTATTAAAACAGATGTCAGTAGGTAAAGCAGTCAAATTTTGTAGATGGCGTAGCCGATATATCTCGGACAAGATTTATCTTGCGATTGTAGCGGCGATGGTTGGTGCTGTCGCCGGGTGTGCTGCACATTTGTTAAAGATGTTGATCACTCATCTTGCCGCATTTGTTAGGCCTGATTCTCATGCCGGTTCACTCAGTGTATGGCTATTGATTTTACCGGTTCTCGGAATAATATTTACCGGAATTTACGTCAGATATATCTTGAAAATAGATATATATAAGGATGTGCCGGTTCTCATCAATGAATTGCAACAGCGTCAGCGTGCGTTGTCACCTCGTTTGATGATAGCGCCTATTATTGCAAATACATTGACGCTTGGAATGGGTGGATCGGCAGGACCTGATAATCCTATTGCTTATGCTTCGGCTGCAATTGGTAATAATTTTGGACGTTGGTTTCTGATTCCGCGTTCGGCTCGAACGTTGATTACGGCATGCGGTGCCGGTTCGGGGATTTCCGGGATTTTTACCGCTCCGGTGGCAGGGGTACTGTACACGGTTGAAGTTGTTAAATATCCGATTACGCGTGTCGGCATAATATTGCTTGCCGTCTGTTGCTTGACTTCGGGTATAATAGCTTTTATGCTTGCCGGAATGTCGTTTGATGTAACATTTGATTATTCAGGATTGCCTTCGTGGGGAATGCTTGCTATCGGAGTCGGGCTCGGCATCTTCTGCGGATTGTATTCATTTTATTATAGTTATAGTAAAAATCGTATCGAACGATATTTTAAGGGGATGACAAACCGTTGGAAGGCAAATGTTTTGTCGGGATTGATGGTTGGTGCGATGGTAATGCTTTTCCCCGTATTGTTTAGTATGGGATATAATACGATTATCGGATTGATTAATGGCGATGACTCGACAATGGGTGCCAATTCTCCGTTTTTTGGCGGGTCGATCACTCCGGTAATGATGATAGCTCTCGGTTGTGGAGTGCTGCTTTTAAAAGGACTTGCCAATGGTGCCACGATGTCGGGCGGTGGTGTGGCGGGTGAATTTACTCCCTCGTTGTTTGCCGGAGCTGTAACCGGTTTTGTCTTTGCCTTGGCTTGTAAAGTTTGCTTTGGTCTTGAAATTCCATTGCCAATTTTTGCATTGATGGGCATGGCAGGTGTGATGGCAGGCGTTATCGGAGCACCGTTGACGGCGATATTTATCACAATCGAAATGTCGGGTGCATATCACTATTTTCTTCCGGTCACTCTTGTAGCGGTGGTGTCAGTTTCGGTTAAAAAGTATATCGAATATCGCGTTGGTAAAGCCCGATGTGCCGTTAAATCATAATTAACCTCCCGGCTATTTTTCATAATTCAACTTTTTATAGTATTTTTGCAGAAGAAAAACCAACAGTCATCTTTATGCAAGAAAAAATAATCATCCTTGACTTCGGCTCGCAGACAACACAGCTCATCGGCCGTCGTGTCAGGGAACTCAACACCTATTGCGAGATTGTGCCTTACAACAAGTTTCCTTTTGGCGACAAGTCGGTGATTGGCGTGATTCTCTCAGGTTCGCCGTTCTCGGTTTATGACGAGAAGGCTTTTAAAGTCGATTTGTCAGAAATCAGAAAACATCTTCCCGTTTTGGGTATCTGTTATGGAGCCCAGTTTATGGCTTTCAGTTCGGGCGGTAGCGTTGAACCGGCTCCCAGCCGTGAATATGGACGCGCCAACTTAACATGGATTGATTCTGAAGACCCTCTTTTCAAAGGAATAGAAGTTGGCAGTCAGGTTTGGATGAGTCATGGAGACACAATCACATCAGTACCTGCCGAATTTAAAACAGTTGCATCAACCGATAGCGTTAAAAATGCTGCATATAAAATTGATGGCGAGCAAACTTGGGGAGTTCAGTTCCACCCCGAGGTTTATCACTCGATCGACGGTGTAAAACTCCTTTCAAACTTTGTCAAAGATATATGTCACAGTAAATGTGATTGGGATGCCGAGTCATTTATTGAAACCACAGTTGCCGCTCTTCGCGAACAGTTGGGCGACGATAAGGTTGTACTCGGACTCAGCGGCGGTGTTGATTCGTCGGTTGCCGCAGTTCTTCTTAACCGTGCGATTGGCAAAAATTTGACATGTATCTTTGTTGATCATGGCATGCTCCGTAAAAACGAATTCAAAGATGTCATGCGCGATTACGAGGGCTTGGGACTCAACGTGATTGGTGTTGATGCTTCAAAGAAATTTTTCAGCGAACTTGCCGGTGTAACCGATCCCGAAAAGAAACGTAAGATTATAGGTAAAGGCTTTGTTGATGTATTTGATGAAGAAGCCCACAAATTAACCGATGTTAAGTGGCTTGCTCAAGGCACAATCTATCCCGATTGTATTGAGTCGCTTTCAATCACCGGTACAACAATCAAGAGTCATCACAACGTTGGCGGTCTCCCCGAAAAAATGAATCTCAAACTTTGTGAACCCCTTCGTCTGCTTTTCAAAGATGAAGTTCGTGCGGTTGGTCGTCAGCTCGGTATGCCCGAACGACTCATTTCTCGTCACCCGTTCCCGGGTCCCGGTCTTGCAGTGCGCATCCTCGGAGACATCACTCCCGAAAAAGTCGCGGTGCTTCAAGAAGCAGATGCGATCTTCATTAACGGACTCCGCGAGTGGGGCTTGTATGACAAGGTTTGGCAAGCCGGTGTTATTTTGCTTCCGGTTCAGAGCGTCGGCGTGATGGGCGATGAACGCACCTACGAACGAGCTGTCGCATTACGAGCTGTAACCTCAACCGATGCAATGACAGCCGACTGGGCACATCTTCCCTACGACTTCATGGCAAAAGTCTCAAATGACATTATCAACAAGGTGCGTGGTGTAAACCGCGTATGCTATGACATCTCGTCAAAACCACCAGCCACAATTGAGTGGGAATAATTGCGAAGCAATTTTCGACGAAGTTCGCGCTTGCAAGTCGGCGATAGCCGGTGCAAGCTACCAAGCGAACCTTCGTCAGTAAAAAGCAACTTTCGCACATAAACTGTAGGGACGCACGGTTCGTGCGTCCATGACTAAATAAAAAAACACGGAGCTGTGCCATTTTTGGTACAGCTCCATTTTCAATCATTAATTATTGTCAATATGAAAGGTACGATTGAAGTCAATAATTTGAAAGTTATGGCTTATCACGGAGTGATGGAGCAGGAGAGGGTTGTGGGCAATCGTTTTGAGGTGACTGTTCATGTTGATTGCGATTTTGATGATGCAGCACGACTTGATGATGTAACCCTTACGGTTAATTATGCTGAAATTGTGGATATTGTCAACGATGAGATGGCTAAAACATCTTTGCTTATCGAGACCGTGGCACGACGCATTGCAAATCGCATTGCCGAACGCTGGGGCAATCTCGTTACCGGTGGAATGGTTCGTGTCGCCAAACTCACCCCTCCGATTCCGGGTCAAATGGACTCGGTCGCCGTGGTCTATCGTTGGTAAGATTTACTTAATCTCCAAGGGTCCATCAAGATAGACTCCAAAAGGATATTCGCTTTCTTCAATTTTGATTGGCGGTACTTTGCCTCCGAAAAGAATGAGCGGACCTCCGCGTAGAACATCTTCACGATTGGCATAAGCATCTATGCCATCTTTAACCTGATTACCTATTAGTGTGAGTAAGTCAAATGAAATTCCCTCTGTGACATAAATCGGCTCAATTGAAGTCAGACGAGTGGCACCAAGTTGGCTATCAGTACCTGAGATTATGCACTTCGGACCATAATTTGTTGCAAGACGTATGTCGGTAGAGTTAAATCGACAGTTTTCAAACGATATGTCTTGTTTAACGTTCAATGCCAGTGAATCGGTTGTAATATCTTTGAGTATAAGTAGATGTACGCCGTTAGAGTAGATTGCACTCGGGATGTGCTTTAAGGTGACCTTTATTTGGGTAGAAAGGTATTCGTCAAAATCAGGGTCAGTTGAAAATATAAGCGTATTATTTTCATAACTTATGTTGATTTTATTGCCTAACTCTTCAGTTTCAAACGTCACAGAATCGGTTTCACCCGGAACAACGGTAACACGGGTATGTCCGTAGTTAGGGAAATCAAAGGCGATAGAATCGACATCGGTTGATGTAAAAATGTGATTGTACGCTATGTCACTTTTTTTAGAGTTCTTTCCTTCAAATGATCTCGGGTCGTTGATATTTACATAAATGGTCATTGCAATCAGGAATACAACGATTACAATTCCTGAATATATTAATGTTTTGGTTGATTTTTTCATTTGTCAGTTTTGTTAAGGTAGTTTTGAAACATTTCCTTGACTTCGTCAGGTGAGAAGCCGAGTATCGAAAGACGATTGAAAAAGTAATTAATCTCAGAGTTCATAAACTGCTCGCGTCTCATCTGCATGATACGCTCAACAGCATCAGCGGCTACAAAATAGCCTATACCTCGGCGATTGTAGATAATATCATTGGATTGGAGATACTCAACCGACCGCATGGCTGTGTTGGCATTTACCTGATATTGGGCGGCAAGGTCGCGAACCGATGCGATTCGTTCTTCAGGTGCCGGATTACCAAGGGCGATGTGGTCGGTGATGTCATCGGCAATCTGCAGATAAATAGGTTTGTTATTATCAAAGTTTATCACAGTTCGGTCTCCTTATACTTTATATATGAAACAACTAATAGAACGGTGGCGATAGCGATCACAACACTTAATGCTACCCAGTAGGCGAGATCAAGATGAAAATCCCACGGTATGAAAATGGTACCAAACTTGAAAATGAACCACGAGCCTACGGTTTGAAGTGCGATTATGATACACACTCCTTTTAAAAAAGAATGTTTGGGCGAATATGCACTGACTGTTACAAAAAATGCCGAAAGACAGGCTGTGAAAGAGCAGAAAAACAATATTGCCTTTACTCGCTCTTGGGTTAAGCACGGACGTTCGATAACAAAATGAGCTTTTATCGGCATAATACAATCAACTAAAATGCAACGTATAAGGTCAATAACGCAAACTGACGCGAGGAAAAACACCGCGGGTGCTACTCCATAAATTAATACTCGTGTCCAAAACTTCTCAGCATTAGTTCCTACGCTCATAAGCTGATTGATTTTTCCCGCTTTTGTTCGTAGCGGAGAAAAGGTCATTGAGGCTGCAATAGCAACGATAAATAATCCTATAGCTATTATTGCGAGCAAAATAGGAATTTGAGCCGGGTCGCGAAACGCTGAGTTATAGAAAGCGTCGCGTTGAGTCCAGTTGTTATATGCGGTCGAACAAATCAGAATTTCTGTAATCGTAACAACACCGACAATTAAAGCCAACTGCCATCTAATCTGTTTCTTGTTTGATTGAATTTCGCGTTTGATGTGCATCCAAAGACGCGACCACAGAAATTTATCTTGAGTTATATAATTGTCCATTTTATTATTCATTTGTTAGAATTTGTTTTATTACAGAAGGATTCTCAGCTGCGAGTTCATACAGCATTTCAAGATTGATTTCGGTTTCGGGAGATTCGTCTGTCTTAATGCTAATGACATTATTACCACCAAAAGCAGGTTTGCTGAATATTTCGTTTGAAGGAAGTGCCGAGCCACTTGTAACCATATTAAAGCATAGTTTATTGGCAATTACAGAAACCGGGGAGTCGATGACCGGTAATCCGTCTTTGCCAAGAATAATTATGTGGTCAAGCAGTTTATCCACATCGTGAATTTGGTGAGTTGAAATGATTATTGTACGATCGTCATTCATGTGCGATGCGATGAAACTGCGAAAGTCTGATTTACCGGTTATGTCGAGTCCGTTTGTCGGTTCGTCAAGCAGTAAAATCTCTGTGTTGCAAGCAAGTGCAAAACTCAAAAATGCCTTCTTTTTCTGCCCCATCGAAAATGATGCCATATTAATATTGGTGTCAAGTCCAAAGGCTTTGAGATTTTCTGTTAGTTCGTCAAAATTGAATTTTGGATAGAAGGGGGCGTTCAATCGGCAATATTCTTTCATTGTGATTGCGGGTAACATAAACTCTTCGGGCACAATGAATATTTCAGACAAAGTTGACGGCATTCTTAACCCCGTGGCAACTCCGTTCATCGTAACTTCGCCCTTGTTGGGTCGCAATAACCCTGAAATCAGATAGAGGAGGGTCGATTTTCCCTGTCCGTTTGGTCCGAGAAGTCCGTAAATTCCTCCCTGAGCAACGGTAAGGTTCAGGTCTTTGAAAACCGGATGCCCTTTGGGATAGCCGAATGATAGATTTTTAATTTCAATCATATTGTTATAGTGTATTAGTGTGATAGAACACTGCAAATATATAACTTAATTTTTAATTGACAAAATATAAATGAAAAAATCGTCAATATCTGTACTGTGATTTATTTTTCTTTCCATTTTGTCAACATAAATGACTTTTATTTCGTTATAAATTAAAAAAGAGTTTCATCACGAAACAAAGTCATTTATAAACAAAATTCAAGATTTATGGAATTACTTGATTGGATTGTGAAAACGCTTCGCGAAAATCCGGCGATTGCGATATTCCTCACATTAGGTCTCGGCTTCTGGATCGGAAAGTTGAGATACAAAACTTTTTCATTAGGTACAGTTACCTCAGTGCTACTTATCGGTGTGTTGGTCGGACAGCTCGACATACCTATTCCCGGTCCGGTTAAACAAGTCTTTTTCTTATTGTTCCTCTTTGCAATCGGATATAGCGTCGGTCCTCAATTCTTTGCCTCGCTTCGCGGGTCGGGGTTGAAACAGGTGCTTTTTGCCGTTGTCATGTGTGCTGTCGTTCTCGTAACGACTCTCGTTGTGGCAAAACTGTTCCACTACAATCAAGGTGAAGCTGCCGGACTTTTTGCCGGAGCACAGACAATCTCGGCTGTGATTGGCGTCGGCGGTGATACGATTAATACTTTAAATCTTTCGGCTGCCGATAAAAAGTCGATGATTGACATCATCCCGGTTGCATATGCGGTTACATATATATTCGGTACAATCGGCTCGGCATGGATTCTCGGGTCGCTTGGTCCGGTCATGCTTGGCGGACTAAAAAAGGTTAGACAGCAGACCGAAGATCTTGAACGAAGCATGAATCAAGATGCTTCAAACTCTGATCCTTCGCTCATCAATGCTTGGCGCCCCGTTGTTTATCGTGCATATCATGTTGAAGGCGAGGGTTTTGATTCGCCACGCACGGTCAAAGATTTTCAAGACTTTGCCGAGAAAAGCGGGCGTCGCCTGTTTGTCGAACGTGTTCGCTCTGGTTCACAGGTGGTTACTCAACCGGCTCTTGACTATGAGATTAAAAAGGGAGATGATATCGTGATTTCGGCTCGTCGCGAGTTTGTTATGGATGACGTTGCGTGGGTCGGAAAAGAAATTTCAGATGCCGAATTGCTGTCATTCCCTATTGAGCGCATTCCGGTTATGGTTGCTTCTAAATATATAATCGGTTCAACTGTCAATGATTTGAGAAGCAAACCTAATGTTTATGGCGTAACCATCGACACTATTAAACGTGGTGGAGTTGAAATTCCTGTTACTGCATCAACTCGTTTGCAACGCGGTGATATTTTGACTATCAGCGGTCCGGTTTCTGATGTTAATGCCGCCGCTTCATATATCGGCTATGCCGACAAGCCAACCACAGCATCTGATATGGTGTTTGTCGGTCTCGGTATCGCGATTGGTGCGCTAATCGGAGCTATAACTTTCTATATCGGCGGTATTCCTGTCAGCCTTTCAACCAGCGGAGGTGCGTTGATCGCCGGTCTTTTGCTCGGATGGCTCAGATCTAAGCACCCGACATTCGGTCATATTCCCGATTCGGCGGTTTGGGTATTCAATAACGTTGGACTTAACATGTTCATCGCCGTGATTGGTATTACGGCAGGTCCGACATTTATTTCGGGATTACAACAAGTCGGTTGGCAATTGCTGGTTGCCGGTATTCTCGCAACCTCACTCCCTCTGATAATCGGTATAATCTTGGGCGACAAAGTGTTTAAGTTCCATCCCGCAATCACTCTCGGATGTGTTGCCGGCAGCCGTACGACAACAGCCGCTCTCGGTGCCATTCAAGACTCTTTGCAGTCAACTGTTCCGGCAATGGGATATACCGTTACATATGCTATCGGTAATACGCTGTTGATTCTCTGCGGTCTGGTGGTTGTGTTTGTGATGTAATTAGAATGGATAATACATATAAAGATATATAATTATGAATTCAAGTATTCAAAAGAAAGAACAAGAGCTCTCAAAAATGAGCCCGTTTGAAATCAAAAACACTCTTATTGAACTTGCCAAAAAAGATGCACGCAAGTCAACCCGTCAGTTTCTGAATGCCGGACGTGGTAACCCCGACTGGATTGCAACCGCTCCCCGTGAAGCATTCTTCCTTCTCGGACAGTGGGCACTCAGCGAATGTACCCGCACCTATAAAGCTGATCCCGGTATCGCCGGAATCCCCGAAAGCGAAGGCTCAATGGATCGTCTGCAACGTTTCTTGATGGCAAATTCAGCTCTACCCGGCGCCCTTTTGCTTCATGATGCAATTAAATATTGTATTGAAACCCTTAAAATGGATCCCGATTCATTGGCTTATGAATGGGCTGAAGGCATAATTGGTGACCAATATCCTACCCCCGTGCGCATGCTCGAACACTCTGAAGAAATCGTTGCTGCATATATGGCTCAGGAAATGGGTCACAAAGCTCCCGGTTTTGGTAAAGAATATGACTTCTTTGCTACCGAAGGTGGTACAGCCGCAATGTGCTACATCTTTGATTCGCTCCAAGCTAACCGTCTTGTCAACCGTCATGACCGCATCGCCTTGATGACACCTATCTTTACTCCTTATCTCGAAATTCCCGGTCTTGACCGCTATCAGTTTGATGTTGTCAACATCCAGGCTTCAGAGATGGATAAAAACGGACTCCACACATGGCAATATCCCGATTCAGAACTTGACAAACTTCGCGATCCGTCAGTAAAACTTCTCTGTCTTGTCAATCCGTCAAACCCGCCATCGTATAAACTCGATGCGGCTTGTGTCAAGAAAATTGTCGATATCGTGAAAAAAGACAATCCTAATCTTATGATTGTCACCGATGACGTTTACGGTACATTTGCCAAAGACTTCACTTCATTGATGTATGAGTTGCCTCAGAACACCCTCTGCGTTTACTCATTCTCAAAATATTTCGGTGCAACCGGTTGGCGTCTTGCCGTGATTGGTCTTGCCAAAGACAATATATTCAATCGCTTGCTTGCCGAGCAGCCCGAAATTCAGCGTAAAGACCTCTTTGAACGTTATCGCTCGCTCACTCCCGAGCCTGATAAAATTTCATTCATCGACCGTATCGTTGCCGATTCACGTGCGGTAGCCCTTAACCACACGGCAGGTCTTTCAACTCCGCAGCAAATACAGATGGATCTCTTTGCCCTCATGTGTTTGGTTGACAAAGAAGATATCTACAAACAGGCAATGCAAGACCTTATGCAGCGCCGACTCGAAGCCCTCTGGAAATCAGCCGGATTTACTATCGTGAAAGATCCCAACCGAGTTGGCTATTACTCTGAAATCGACATCATGGTATGGGGTAAAAAATTCTATGGCGAAGAATTCTGTGAATGGCTTAAGGCTAACTACAACCCGCTTGACATCGTTCTCCGTCTTGCCAAAGATACATCGGTAGTGCTTCTTAACGGTAGCGGATTTGCGGGTCCGGAATGGAGTATACGTGCTTCACTTGCCAACTTGACCACAGATGATTATGTCAAGATTGGTGAAGCGATCAACCAGATACTTGAATCATATCATCAAGAATTTGTTAACGATAAAAAATAAGCTGTGAAAATAGCTTAGATAAACACTACACAATAATAATTTCATGATTCCGAATCGAGGTGCGTCAGCCTTGGTTCGGAATCTTTTTAAATTTGTTTAAATAAAAAATTGGTCCAAAATTTGTGTAACCCATTCAAAATACCTAACTTTGCAAGCCGATTTTTATCCAAAAATCAATTACGGAACTCTCCGGCTGAAGCTTTTGGCCGAGCTGATGCAGTGGGGATTTCGATTTAAGTAACTATTAATTAAATATTTAGAAGTGGATACTCTAAGCTACAAAACCCAAACCCCCAACGCTCAAAGCGTGGAACGCAACTGGGTGGTAATCGATGCCACCGACCAGGTTCTCGGTCGCCTTTGCGCTAAGGTTGCAAAAATTTTGCGCGGTAAAAACAAACCGTGCTATTCTCCTTTTGTTGAGTGCGGTGATAACGTTATCATCATCAACGCCGACAAAGTGCGCCTTACCGGTAAAAAAATGACCGACAAAATCTATCTTAACTTCACCGGATATCCCGGCGGTCAGCGCGAGCTCACTCCCGAGGTTCTTATGAAAAAATCTTTCAACAAGCACCTCAAACCGGGCATGCACCCCCTTTTCATCCGTGTTGTTAAAGGTATGCTCCCCAAAAACCGTCTCGGACGTCGCATCATCGAAAACATGCACGTTTACAACGGTCCTAACCATCCTCACGAAGCTCAGAACCCGACTGTGCTCGATATTAACACAATCAAATAATTGAAGGTAGATTATGGAAACAGTTAATGCAGTAGGTCGCCGTAAAGCAGCTATCGCTCGTGTCATCGTTAAAGAAGGCAACGGCACAATCACAATCAACAAACGTTCTCTTGACGTTTACTTCCCCTCTTCTATCCTTCAGTACATTGTTAAACAGCCCCTCAACCTCCTTGATGTTGCTGAAAAATATGACATCAGAGTTAACCTTGATGGTGGCGGCTACAAAGGACAGGCCGAAGCCCTTCGTTTGGCTATTGCCCGTGCTCTTGTAAAAATCAATCCTGAAGACAAGCACGCTCTTCGTGTTGAAGGCTTCATGACCCGTGACCCCCGTTCGGTTGAACGTAAGAAACCCGGTCAGCCCAAAGCACGTAAACGCTTCCAGTTCTCAAAACGTTAATATTTGCTTATCCTTTTTCAAGAATAAGATATATTATATCGTGTTTAGTATCTAAATCTCGGCGATGGACCACGTTCCCTACCCCGAGGTTGAATTTTCGGAACGTAAACAATTTTAAATTAAATGTCAACACCTAATTTTGACCAACTTCTCGAAGCAGGTTGCCATTTCGGTCACCTCAAACGTAAATGGAACCCTGCTATGGCGCCCTACATTTTCATGGAGCGCAATGGTATCCACATCATCGATCTCTACAAAACTGCCGCTAAGCTCGACGAAGCTGCCGCAGCTCTGAAGAATATCGCTAAATCAGGCAAAAAAGTTCTTTTTGTCTCTACTAAAAAACAGGCCAAACAAGTCATCAAAGAAAAAGCTGAATCGGTTGGTATGCCTTACGTTATCGAACGCTGGCCCGGTGGTATGCTCACCAACTTCCCCACCATCCGCAAGGCTGTTAAAAAAATGACTACTATCGACCGCATGGCTAACGACGGTACTTTTGATAACCTCTCTAAACGTGAGAAACTTCAAATCACCCGTCAGCGTGCAAAGCTCGAAAAAACTCTCGGTTCTATCGCCGACCTCAACCGTCTTCCCTCGGCTCTCTTTGTAGTTGACGTTCTCAAAGAACGCATCGCCGTTGCTGAAGCTAACCGTCTCGGAATCCCCGTATTCGCTATCGTTGATACAAACTCTGATCCCTCTAACATCGATTTTGTTATCCCCGCTAACGACGACGCTTCTAAATCGGTTGAACTCATCCTCGACACCGTTTGCCAGTCTATGGCTGAAGGTCTCGAAGAACGCAAAGCCGAAAAGGTTGACGCTCAGGCTGCTGAAGGCGAAGGTGCTGCTCCCGCTCCCAAACGTGAACGTCGTCGCGTAAGCCGCAAAGCTGCTGACGAACAGCCCGAAGCTCCCGCTGCTGAAGAAGCTGCCGAATAAAAACAAACATTAAAACATACCAATAATATGGCTGTTTCAATTAATGACATCAAAAAACTCCGCGACCTCACAAGCGCCGGTCTGACCGACTGTAAAAACGCGCTCAACGAGACTAACGGAGACATGGAGGCTGCTGTTGAAATCCTCCGTAAAAAAGGTCAGGCTATCGCTGCAAAACGTGAAGACCGTGACGCTGCCGAAGGTTGCGTTCTCTCTAAACACGTTGACGGATATGCTGCCATCGTAGCTCTCAACTGCGAGACCGACTTCGTTGCCAAGAATCAGGGCTTTGTTGACCTCACCGTTAAAATTCTTGACGCTGCTGTCGCTAACAAAGTTAAATCGCTTGACGAGCTCAAGGCTCTTCAGCTCGATGGTCGCTCAATCGCCGACCTCGTTGTTGAAGAATCAGGTAAAACAGGTGAAAAATGTGAAATCGGTGCATTTGAATTTGTTACCGGTGAATCAGTGACTTCATACAACCACTTCGGTAACAAACTCGCCACTGTTGTATCATTCAACCAGGCTGGTGTTGATGCTACCGTTGCTCACGACGTTGCTATGCAGGTTGCCGCAATGAATCCTGTTGCCGCTACTATCGCTCAGGTTCCTGAAGAAGTAGTTAAACAAGAATATGAAATCGCTGTTGATAAATCTAAAGCCGAACAGGTTAAGAAAGCCGTTGAAGCTGCAATCAAAAAAGCAGGTATCAACCCCAACCTCGTTGACAGCGACGACCATATCGAATCAAACATCGCTAAAGGATGGCTCACTCGCGAAGAAGCTGACAAAGCTCGCGAAATCGCGGCTAAAACTGCCGAAGAAAAAGCAGCCAACCTTCCTGCTCAGATGATTGAGAATATTGCTAAAGGTCGCGTAAACAAATTCTTCAAAGAATCAGTTCTTGTTGAACAAGAATTTGTTAAAGACGCTACAATGACAATCGGTCAGTACCTTTCAAAATCGGCTGCCGGTCTCACTGTTGTTGACTTCAAACGCGTAAACCTCAACAAAGACTAATCCTCATTCATTATATTTTCATGTAAAGGGAGCAGCTCTGAGTGATCAGTGCTGCTTTTTTTATAATGCGCAATGCTTAATGCTTAATGCACAATGCATAATTCATAATTGACTGGCTCGTGCGTCCGAGGGGATATACGATGGTGGGAGTTGAGCGCAGCTCAACGATGTCTTGTTAACCCGGGCTGACCGAGCGGAGCGAGGGAGCCCCGGGAAAGACGAGTAGGAGCGATGAGTCGGTTTATCCGACGATGTATTATGACACAATCTAATACATCGTTGTGCTTCGCACAACTCCGATTATCTTATTTATTCGCTATCCGACAGCTCACTCGGCGCAGGCGCCTCAATCGCAATCGGTTAACAATACATCGTCGATTTCATCGACTCTTGTATTCTACTGTTTACAAGAAAAACGACATGTGTGAAATAAAATTACACACTTTTATCATTGTCAATTTCACAAATTTGAGTAATTTTGCACCGCAAATCGGTTGAGAAGTCAACCGGTGGGAAGAGTACATCTCCTCGGCAATTCGGTCGCGACAGACTGAAAGAGATGGATCGGCTGTTCTTCCCGGGCGCTCAAGACGCCTTCGTACATTTAAATAGATTGCATCCCGATTGTAATATTTGACCTAACTGTTTGGGCGTGTCATATTCTCGCGATAGTAGCGTATTGTGACCGTGTCCCAACAAAAAAAGTACAAATATGACAAAGAAAAATCAGGATCCATCTACTGAGCCGATATTCATTGGTAAAATAATAAAAGAAGAACTCCGCCGACAAGAGCGGAGCGTAACGTGGCTAAGTCGCAAAATTAATTGTGACCGACGCAACGTCTATGATATATTCTCACGTCCGTATATTGACACCGGATTGCTCCTTAAAATCTCGATGGCACTAAACGTCAACTTCTTTGCTGTCTATAATGAGTATATGCAATCAGTTGATATACAACAAATTACCCCCCCCCCACGCCATCAATTTCGCAATCTGACACTCACGCCGAACCCTAACTGCTCAATGCATAATGCACAATGCATAATGCATAATTTGTGAGGCACGCACGGCTCGTGCGTCCACGATTTCTACTGTTCCCATGTCTAAAATTAACCATCCTCCGGGATACTGTGAAAAAAAATATCCCAAAAGCGTGAAAACAATCCTTACGCTAAAACCTGAAATATTTCATGGTGTAGCAGTAATTTTGCAAAAAATAAGATATATTCTATTTAGTATTATAAAACACATATTTTAAATGAAAAATTTATTTAAATTTTCATGTCTGGCTTTTGCTTTAGTAGCCATGACTTTAACATCGTGCAGTAGCAACGATGATGACCCCGAAGTTAACCCGGATGATACTTCATTTGTCAATAATGTTTTTACAAATGGTCTGCCGGCATCGGTTAACGGAGCATCAATAACCGTCAACGAAAAAGGACAGGTTACAAAAATTTCCAATCCCGGCGACGGTGATGATATCGTTTTTGAATATGGCGAATTCAGCCGAGCCGGTAAATTTGACGTACGCATGTATATGGTTGACCCTGAGACCGGAGAAAAGGGAGATATGTTTTATGTTCGACTTAATAAAGAAGGTTTTGCTTCTTATGTAGAAGGCATAGATTCGGACGACGCCGAGGTGTGGTGTCAGTTTGAATTCTCTTATAACAAGGCAGGTCAACTCGAAAATGTAAAAGAGCTTGGAGATAGAGGCGAAATTAACGATGAGTTTCGTTTGACCTATACCGATGGAGATATCACTAAAATTGAATGGGATGACGAAGAGTGTTATAACTATTTCTATACAAACTCAAAATACAAAGAACCTGTTCTTAACAAAGGTTGCATAATGTTCTTCTCTCAAGGCGACATGTTTGAGCCAATTGATCTTGACGATTTTGAGTGGGCTTATTATGCCGGTCTTCTTGGTAAGGCTACCAAACATTTGCCTATGGCGTCAGATGTAGATGGCATGGACTATAAAGAATTTGGATGGAAATTTAATTCAAATCAAATGCCTGTTGAATTTTGGGGATATGCCGAAGATATGGGCGAATATGATGGATTTAAGTTCACTTGGAAATAAATTGAAGCTGACCTGGTTATTACTGAATTCTAATGAAAAAGATTATTATCGCTTTTTTTGTACTGATAATTATCGCCAATATAGCTTTTGCTCAAGATATTGACAGCATTGCTATACTTAAACAGCAAATAGTAGATATTAACTCACGTCTCGACGCTCAAGAGAAAAAAATTAACACTCTTCTCGAAATCAGGGAAAGAGACAAAATCTGGGGTAAAGGACGATACACCAATCTTGCTTATGGTGCAGGCGCAAGTGCCGAGCAAGATGGCTTCAAGTTTAACTCAGACTGGAGTTTCAGCCTTTCTAAAGGTACTTCATATTTGTTCCCCAACAAACCATTCTTTAATATGCTCAAAGTGGGTTTTGACATTCGATGGTTTGATATTTCGGCCACCTGTTATAAAAATAACACCGATTATACCGGAGGCTCAAATTGGTATCCCGATTATGGCTATGACGACTGGTATGATGACTATTGGTATGAAGATGATTATGAAGATATCGGACATTACGATATCCATGTCGGTGCATTTGGTATCGGTCCTGTTGTATCGGTTGCTCCGTTTTCATCATTCAATAATGGACTTCGTTTTTTGCGTGCTACTCTTTACTTTCACTATCAACCGACAATTGGTCTGCACCTCATGGATGAGGACGGCGAAATGGAGCTGTCGAGTGCCTATTGCAATATGATGGATTTTGGAGGTAAAATTCAGTGGCGAGGTATTGCTCTCGGAGTCGAAGGAAAGTGGGGCTCCGGTAAATTTTCGAGTCTTGTTGACCCTGACGATTTTGACTATGATTATGGCTACGACTATGATTATGATAGCTCGTCAACAAAACGCAAATTCTCATCAACCCGACTCTATATTTCATTCACATTCTAATAATTCTAAAATTTATAAGGTATGAAAAAGTTCTATTATCTATTAATCTGTCTCATGCTCCCTATGGTGTTTATCTCATGTGGTGACGACGAAGACGACGATCTCATGGGTGGCGATATCATTGGTACTTGGACTTGTACTATAAATGATGGCAGCCATAAAGATGAAGCATCGATGACGTTTGAAAAGAATGGTGATTTTATTTCTATCAGCAAATGCGCTACTGATGGAGACTATACTGAAAAAGGAACTTATGAATATAACGGTTCTGATTTAATCATGCATTCTACTTGGAATTCAGATTATGGATACGAATCATATACTGAAAGAGTAAAAGCCGTTGTTAAGGGAAATAAGTTGACACTTACTTTTAAAGATGGAGGTGAAACTATCGTTAGAACCTTAACAAAGAAATAATATATAATATTACTATTAATAAATAAGCTACTTTGTTATTTCATTTTAACTAAGTAGCTTATTTATTATAAGCTCTTAACGAGAAATTGTATCTTGTCGGCACGAATTGGCTATTGGATGCTACCTTTGTATCAACGATGGTTCAAATGGGACAATAACCACCAAAATATCGTGGTAATAGCACCCTCATACAATCCAACGGAAAAGTCTTTCTCTTTTAACATGGCTTATACCTTTTAAAAACTTTGCATATATGATATCCCAAATTGATTCAAATTTGATAAGACCGCTTTTGGCAGACCTTATTAATATAAAACAAAGTCTCTCAAGATTAAATGGAACTATCACAAAATTGGCAGAATTGGCTTTTATCGACTATTTGAGAGAACGAAATCTGATTGATGAAATCGATGCTCAGGAATGTGCGAAAAATAGTGCAGAGGTCTCAGCTTACGCAAATGGCTACGATATATTCATATCTAACCGAAAAATTGTAGCTGAAATTAAAGCTTTGATTCCTTATGAAGTAACTCGATTTGGTGGCGCACAAATTCAGTCCCTTGAAAAAGATGTAAAAGGTCTTTTAGAAGGTAAAGCAAAGGCTCAGGAAGATATAAAAGATTTCGTAAAGATTCTTGCTCTTTTGCCAACCCAAGATGAAAAAACGTTTTCAAAAGCAGTAGAACATTTAATAGAAAATCTGAAAAAGAAAGATTATAAAGTAAGCGCTAAACTGCCGGAGAATAATAGTTTTAGTAAAGACTATGTATATGTGGTAACTATCCCGCTAAATTAAGAGTTCTCCTGTTTTCCTGTCAAAATCGGGTTCATACCAAAGAGAGTCAACAAAGTTGACGATGTATATTTTAAATACCTATAAATTATTTATTTAGAGAATTTGAAGGCCGATTGGTGGTTGAATGGGTGGGATGAATACTATATAGTAGGTAAAATTTGATGATTTTTAGTGAATTTTTGTTTTAAATTGTTACTAATTGCGAGGTGTTAGATTAAAAAATCCACATGATTGTAGCTGATTTGCTTTAAATTTTTTTGTAATTCGTTGAAAAATTCTTAAATTTGCAATGAATTTAATACACTTCGTCAAATTGTTTTGATTGAGTGTGGCATTTCTGCAATGTTTATTAATATCTCAATAATTTTATATAGTAATGCGAAACAGTAATTTTGCGCTTAGAATATTGACAATATTCTTTGGCGTATTGTTGTCGTTCATTTCGGTCTCGGCGTCCACACCACCTGAAAAGAAGACCGGAACGACAGTGTCAGGTGTGATTAAAGAAGTTGACAAGAGTAGCACTGCACCACTTGAGTTTGCAGTGATCGCGTTTCCCGATTACGGTATTTCTGTTGCTTCAAAAGAAGATGGATCGTATATTCTTCGCAATGTTCCTCTCGGAAAAACAAGAGTTACAGTTTCATACGTGGGCAAAGTTCCCATTGATGAGGTTGTAGATATTAAAAGCAATATGACTCTTGACTTTACAATGCAAGACGAAAACTTTAAAATCAAAGAAGTGACAGTGCTTGCCAAAGCAGGTCAGGCAGGCGAAGCCACAGCTTCGATTATCGGTCGTTCGGCTATGGACCACATGCAGGCAACCAGCTTGAGTGACGTGATGTCGCTTTTGCCCGGCGGACTGACAACCGAGCCTAACCTTTCATCGGCTAAGTCGTTGAATATACGTACGGTGAGTTCTTCGGGTACCGGTATGAATGCGCTCGGAACGGCGATTATCCGTGACGGCGCGCCGATGTCAAACAATGCCAACCTTTCGGCAATGAATCCGACGGTTGCCGGTAGCACATCGACAAATGCCGGTGGCGCATCTCCGTCGTCGGGTATCGACCTTCGTTCGATTTCGACCGATAACATCGAATCGATTGAAGTTATCCGCGGTATTCCGTCGGTTGAGCATGGTGACTTGACTTCGGGTGCCGTGATTATCAATTCAAAAGCAGGTCGCGAACCGCTCCGCATCACCGGTAAGTTCAATCCCAAAGTATATATGGGATCTGTCGGAACCGGTTTCCTACTTGGCGAAAAACGTGGTGCGATGAATATCAATGCCGACTATGCTCATAATACCAATGACCCGACCGAGTCATATCATACATATCAGCGTGTATCGGCTCGTGTGCTCTATTCTAAAGAAATCAATCAGTCGTTGCGCAGCAATACTTCGGTTAACTTTGTATATGGCAAGGATGGTCGTGCGCTCAATCCCGACGATGAAAACTATAAACGTGCATCGCGCGCCGAGGAATATGGCGTGACACTCAACACCAACGGAACATGGAACATCAATAAAGGTATCATGAAGTCGTTGCGCTATGTTGTTTCAGGCACCTACACTTCAAAACAATCGTTCTACCAGTCGATGTTGACCTCAAACAACACTCCATATTCTATGACCTACACCGACGGTGCTGTGTTGTCAAACTTTGCCGGTCAGCATATCATGGATAAAAACGGCGTTGAAATTACAAATTTCGGTGCTGTCGATCAAAACAACTATTCGGTTTGTTTGCCGGCAAACTACTTCTCTCGATACAATATTGATTCTCGAGAGGTTAACGTGTTTGCCAAACTTGTCGGAACAATGTTTAAACAAACCGGCATGATCAACAACCGCATTTTGTTTGGTGCCGATTTCCGTTCAGACGGCAACGTCGGTCATGGTAAAACATTTGACCCGACCGCACCCCCTCAACGCGAAGTGTCAAATCAAAACGCCAACTTCCGTCCACGCGACTATCGCGACATTCCGTTTATCAATCAGGTTGGTGTGTTTGCCGAGGAAAACTTCTCATGGCAAATGGGACTTCATCTGTTGAAGATTCAAGCCGGTGTGCGTTATGACCACGCTTCGGTTGTAGGTGGAATCGTTTCGCCCCGTTTCAATGCATCGTTTGAGGTGCTTCCCAACAAGATTTGGATCCGTGGCGGTTATGGTGTGACAGCCAAGATGCCCTCGTTGATGTATATGCACCCCGAAAAAGCCTATTTTGAATATATTAATTTAAATGAGCTTGCAAGTTCGGCAATCCCTGAAGATGAACGTCTTTATATCACCACTACACGAGTGATTGATGTCAGCACCGAAAATTTGAAGATTGCCACCAACCACAAGTCGGAGGTAGGTCTTGATATGAAATTTGGTCAGACAACCATAGCCGCAACTGCTTTTGAAGAACGAGTTAAAAACGGTTATGGACTGATGCAGACTTTTGACGGTTTCTCACCCTTCCAGTGGATTGAATATAAAAGCTCATATAATAAAACTACCGGTGAACATACGCTTGAACAGAAATCGATAAACCAAGTGTTGTCTTATTGGTACACTCCGGGCAACAACTCGTTTGTCACCACCCGAGGTGTTGAATTTGACATCAACTTCGGTCGTATCGACAAAATCAATACAACCATTTCGCTCAATGGTTCATATATGCGAAGCAAAGCCCATACAACCGGCTATGATTTCTATGACCCGACAAGTACAATGTCGGCGTCAGGACGTAAAGACATAGCAATTTACAGCAAGGAGGGCAATTATCGTTACGATGAACAAATGTCAACCGCTCTTCGTATAACCCACAACCTTCCGTCGATCGGTTTTGCGGTAACTCTTACTGCTCAAACCGTGTGGAAAGATGCTAACTGGGGTAAATATGGCAACGATGAATTGCCAATCGGTTACATGCCGCTTAAAGATAACGAAGAAAATGGCATACAAGCAGGCAAACCTGTATTCTTTGAACCGGGCACATTTACAACAGAAGAAGAATTCCGCAATGCCGGTATGGGTCACATGCTCAAAGTTGTTACCCATCCTCTTGAAGTTCGTGAAAGCTACAAACCTTATTGGTGTTTCAACGTGAATGCTACAAAAGAAATCGGTGATATTCTCCGTGTTTCATTCTTTGCCAACAATATGTTCCGCAGCTATCCACGTCGCGAATCTCTAAGAAATCCGGGTTCATTTGTTCGACTCAACAACCGTTTCTATTTCGGTATTGAGCTTGCGTTAACCATTTAACCAGAATTATAATTATGAAGAAATATATATTACCCGCACTACTGGCTTTTGGACTTGCGTCATGTGGTCAGTTCAACGAATTGGGCGATGCACCGATGGTGACACCGATTGAAGTGAGCATCAGTCTCAACTCGCTTATCGGCGATATTGATTATGGTGAAGAGATGCTCGTAAAGCTCGATAACTATGGCGAAGGTCTTCACTATGAGAAAGTTTTCAGCGGTGAAAACTGTACTGTTGATGGAATTATCCCCGGAATTTATACTATAAACGTAACCGGAACCGGTGTCGTAACTTCAGGCGAGGAGTATATGCTTGCAGGAAGTGCCCTTAATGCAGAAATAATCGATGCCCGTGAGGTTAAAATCGGTATCAGAGGCTCGGCAAAAGGCAAATTAGTGTTCTCTGAAATATATTATTGCGGATCAAAACCGGTCAACGCGTTCTCTTATTTCCGTGACCAGTTCTATGAAATAGCTAACAACACCGATGAGGTTCAGTATCTCGACGGTTTGTATTTTGGTAATACCGAGACTATTGATTTTGATAAAACTCGTCCTATCTGGCCCGATGCTGAAGGTGAATATATCTATGCCGACTATGTATGGCGATTCCCCGGAAGTGGTACCGACTACCCCTTGCAGCCCGGTGAATCGTGCGTCGTAGCTCAGTTTGCCGCCGACCACCGATTGCCGATATACAACCCGACATCGCCGGTTGACTGCTCGGCAGCTGAGTTTGAATTCAACACCAACAATGCCAACTATCCCGATCAGCCTGCCTACGATATGGAACTTGTTTATAATGGTGGTACAACCAATATGCCAATGCAATATTTGACATCTGTGTTTGGTACCGGATATTTCATTTTCAGAGTACCCGATGGTGAAACTTGGGATCCGATTGCCGACAAAAGCTTGCAAACAGCCAACCAGGCAGACCCATACTCATCAGTATATGCCAAAGTCCCCGTTCACTATATCGAAGACGCTGTTGAGGCTATCCGTAACGAATCATATGTCGATGCAAAGAACCTCCCGGCTGTTGCCGATGCGGGCTTCTGCACAATGGGCGGTGCATATCTTAATGTAGGTGTAACCCGTAAACTCGTTACCGATGCAAATGGTGCTCCGGTTGTCGGTCCTAACGGTGGATTATCTTATCAGGACACTAACAATACAACCGATGACTTTGTGTCGGGTGTTGTGCCTGTACTCCACCGCCATTCAAAAATGCCGGCTTGGAATCATACTCTTAATTAATTACTTTAGATATTGAAAACAGATATGAACAACAATATAATAAAAGCGGGTGTTGCCATGCTGATGCTTGGTTTCATTACACCCGGAATGTTTTCTCAAGGATATACGGCAGCCTCTCTTGAAAAGCTGAAAGAGCAGAAACTGTGGTTTCATTCTTCAAATGCAGCCGGAACGGTTCTTGACAATACCAATAACTATTCTGAAGTACAATTGGGGTATGATATCATTGATGGTAATTTTCACCGTCCACAACAAGGTGAGAATCAGAAGAGTTTTGGCGTAAACTGTGAAGGTTTTCTAAATTTGAAAAGCGCTTACGTCTGGGGCGAGTTCTCGTTTGAACAGCGCAATATCAATGAATCACAGTTTAATGCGTCGATAACCGACCCCTATCGTGGAATGCCTTATTTTATGGCTGACGAACATTTGAGCGACTGGCGCAACCAGTATTATAACATGAAATTCCGTGCGGCGACCCCTCTCTATTGGGGTAAAGTTGCGTTTGGTGTTGAAGGTGCTTATCGTGCTTCGCTTGCTGCCAAACAGCTTGACCCGCGTGTTGATACACGTTATTTCCAACTTGAAGTGACTCCCGGTGTCGTTTATGCGATTAACGACAAGCATAATATCGGCGCAAACTTCAGCTACTCTGCGTTGAAAGAAGATTCGCGCATGTCTCTTGTTAATTTGCAGGTTACTCAAACCTACTATCTGCTTTATGGTTTGGGTGTCGCATCGATGAATATTGGCGACGGTGAATCAACCGACTATCACGGTCACATCTGGGCCGGCGGTGTTCAATATAACTATCAGACTGCTCCGGTAAACGTGATGGTTTATGGTAACTATTCTCGCCGTGTTGAGAATTTTGACCGTGACCGTACCAATCCTAAGAAAGATGCCGGAGTCGATGACCGCATCTGGGATTTCGGTGCAACCGCCCAGTTTAAAGGTGAAAAATGGGATAACTTTGTGAATATAGCAGGACACACCGGTAAAATCAACGGTATCCAGTATATTAATGAGTATGACAACTCTGACAGCTTCCTCGGTTGGGTTGACATCGCCCGTAACATTCGCTCGATCTATAAAACTCAAGTATGGTCGGCTGATTATTCAATTCTCCGCAACCGCGATACAGAATATGTGTGGCGTGTTGATGCCGGTTTGAAATATACCAAGCTCGATGACGAATACATATTGCCCAATTCGGTGAAAAAATCCGAGAATATGTATTTTGGTGTGACTGCCAAATATAATGTAAAGATAGGAAATTCACTGCGTCGCCGTGTGCTCATCGCTTTGGGTGGAGGTTATAACAGTAACCTTTCAGGAAAGTATGAATATGGTGGTGTTAATGCCGACTATCCTACAGTGACGGTTCTTGAAACTCTCGACCAGCAGTATCTCACATCAAATTGGTATAATCTCAAGGCATCGGCTGAATATTCTCAGCAGTTGAGTCAGACTCAGAAGATGAACTTCTTTGGAAAAGTTGATTTCAACTATGTCAAAACTTCATCGTTTGACTACAACCATCGCAGCTATCTTAGTTTTGCTGTTGGAGTGAACTTCTGATATCTATCGAATTAAATACCTTAATAATAAATCAATCATGCGTTTAAGATCTTTTTTTGGTGTCGTGCTTATGACTTGTCTCGGGATGACTGCTTATTCCCAGACTATAATTAAGCCCGATGCTAAAATTAAAAAAACATCATTTGCCGTTATCACCGATACCCCGACGTGGCAGGCGTGCGGCAATGAAATTAAAGAATACTCGGCAGTCCTTACAAGTGAAGGATTGCCGACGTTTATAGTTTATGACAACTGGAAATCGCCCGAGCAGGTTAAAGAAACAATCCAAAAACTTTACAAGAAAAGTAAACTTGAAGGCGTTGTTTTTATTGGTGATGTTCCGGTAGCGATGGTTCGCAAAGGTCAACACCTGACATCGGCATTCAAGATGGACGAAGATGTTTATCCGTTCTTTGATTCATCAGTCCCGTCTGACCGCTTTTATGACGACTTTGATTTGAAGTTTGATTATCTGCGTCAAGATTCGGTTCACCCCTCGTTTTTCTACTATGACCTTGCAATCGAGTCGCCTCAACAAATTAAATGTGACATCTATTCAGGTCGTATAAAAGGTGTTGGCGATGAAGATCATCATGCACAGATAAGCCGTTATCTGAAAAAAGCAGTTGCTCAACATCGTGAGGCTAACAAACTTGATCAATTCTTTTCATATACCGGTCATGGTTCATACAGCAACTCGTTGACTGCGTGGACTCCCGAAATGTATAATCTTCGTCAGCAGATGCCGGGTACTTTTGACTCTCCGTCGGCTCCCGGTCGTGCCCGATTCATGCGCTACAGCTTCAGCGACTATCCCAAAGAAGATGTCATGAAAATGATGCGTCGTGACAATCTCGATTTGAGTATTTTCCACGAACATGGAGTGCCTGAACGTCAATATTTATCAGGCATACCTCAAACCGAGAGTCTGAGCGATCATATTGCGGTTTTGAAAGCATACTTCCGCTCGATGGCTCGTCGCTACAAAAAGCCGGAAGACCGAGAAAAATTCTTTGAAAAATATAAGAATATGGGGCTTGATGAGAGCTGGTGGAGCGATTATGATTCTCCTGAAATTGTCAAAGCTGATTCTATCTTTGATGTTAACCAGGGACTTGTTCTTGAAGATATTCCCGGATTGGCGCCCAACAGCCGTATGGTGATTTTTGACGCGTGCTATAACGGTGACTTCCGTGAGCCTGATTATATTGCAGGTCGATACATCATGTCGCCCGGAAAATGTGTCGTGACATTTGCCAACACGGTAAACGTTTTGCAAGATAAACAGGCAAATGAACTGCTTGGCATATTGTGGCTTGGTGCCAGAGTAGGGCAGTGGGCTCAGCTTACAAATATTCTTGAAAGTCATATCACCGGTGACCCGACCTACAGATTTGCGTCGGCGGTTGACGGCATTGATGCTGCCGAAATTTTGCGCACACCTTACAGCTCGCAGCAAGCTCTTGAACTGCTCAAATCAGAGTATGCCGACGTTCGCTCGGCTGCGCTCCATTGTCTTTGGGCAAACGGTTATGACAAATTGCCCGAACTGCTTGTCAATACATTCCGCACGTCTGATTCTCCAATGGAACGATATACAGCCATGCATCTCCTTGAACAGCTCAACGGTGACGAATATCGCATGATTCTCCCCGAGGCTTTGGACGATACATACGAGTTCATACGTCGTCAGGCAGTGTCGCGTATGGGTAAAGTCGGACTTGATGAATATGTACCGGCACTCGTTAAAATTTATGGCGATGATAATATGTCGGCACGTATAACCTTCAATGTCGAGCAAGCGATGCAGGCATTTGACGGCAAGGCGGTTGAAAAAGCGCTTGCCGGTCGCACCGACGATGCTGCAAATGCACTTCGCAAGGCTCACGCAAAACAAACCGAAACCAATAAGTCGATTTTGGGTGAGGAAGAAGGAAAGAGATGGCAAAAACTTTATATCTCGACATTGCGTAACAATCCTATCCACGTGACTGTACCCGAGTATCTGGCGTTGGTAAACAATCCCGACGTTGATGAAGATGTGAAACTCGTGATGCTTGATGCATTGGCATGGTACACTTTATCATATCGCCGTCCCGAAATCATGGCTGTCTGTGAAACTATCATGAAACAGCCCGAGGCGTCAGAAGCTCTGAAGAGCGCGGCTCAACGTACATATTACCGTCTTAAAAATTGACTCTGATGAAACTGTTATATACACTGCTGCTTGGCGTGGCAGCTGCAATTAGCGCCAATGCGTCGGTTCCTGTGGTTGAACAACCCAAAACGAGTGGAAATTCCACATCTTTTGCTATCGTGGTTGACGAGGCGACATATCGGGCTACACTCCCGTCGATTAATCGCTATCGTGATGCCGTTGAACGTGACGGTCTTGCCACATACGTGATACATGCCGATTGGTCATCGCCTGATGAAGTGCGTCAGGCAATTATCAATCTTGGCGATAAACAACCGTCGCTTGAAGGCTTTGTATTGGTCGGCGATGTTCCCGTTGCAATGGTGCGTAATGCCCAGCACAATACTTCGGCATTCAAAATGGATGAGGATGGTTTCCCGTGGATTGCATCATCGGTTCCCACCGACCGTTTCTATGATGTGCCTCAGATGCAATTCCGTTTTGTTAAACAAGATGAGGAACAACCCCACTTGTTCTACTACGAATTGACTGAAGAATCTCCCCAATGGGCAATTCCCAAATGGTATTCGGCTCGAATCCGCTACCCCAAACAGCTTGGCGGTGACCCACATAAAGCGATTGCGGCATTTCTCGACAAGGCTGCCGCTGCTAAAGATGCAATGAAAAATGACCCGGTTGACCATGTGGTTGCCTTCAATGGTCACGGTTATAACTCTGACTGCCTGATTGCATGGATGGATGAGGAAAAAGCCTATCGTGAATATTTCCCCAAAGCGTTTGAAAAGGCTACCGGATTCAAACATTGGAATTTCCGTATGGATCCGAAGATGAAGTACAAGCTGTTTGACGAGCTTCAACGTCCTGAAATCGATATTTTCATGTTCCATGAACATGGAGGCCCGACAACTCAATATATCAATGAGTCGGGTGTTGGAACCTCAGAAACAACTCGATATGAGAATATCCGCAAGACTCTATACCGGAATATCAAACGCGCTATGGCTAAAGGTACTCCTAAAGAAGAAGTCATTGCAACTTTTTCAGAACAATATGGATTGAATCCTGAATTCTTTAAAGAATTTGATAATCCTGAATACTGGCACAAGGATTCAATTGCAGCTACCGAAATCAATATTGATTCGGAGGATCTTCATAACCGCATTACAAATCCTCGAATGGTAATGCTCAACGCTTGTTATAACGGTTCGTTCCATGAAGATGACTATATCGCCGGCGATTACCTGTTCAATAACGGCAATACAGTTGTGGCTCAAGGAAATACACGAAATGTACTTCAAGACCGTTGGACAATCGAAATGTTAGGTCTGTTGTCTCATGGCGTGCGTGCAGGTCATTACAACCGTATGGTAGCAACTCTTGAAGGTCATTTGATGGGTGACCCGACTGTCAGATTTGCACCCGTCGAAGCCAATACGTTGGCTGCCGATATCACACTTCGCAAGAACGATGATGCATATTGGCGTTCGCTTCTCAATTCGCCATACGCCGATGTTCAATCGTTGGCTATGCGTATGATTGCCGACAATGATACCGACGGTAAATTCTCGTCAGAGCTGCTGAATATTTATCGTACATCGCCTTTCAATACTGTTCGTATGGAGGCTGTTAAGCTGTTGCGCCGCTACAATAATGCCGATTTTGTTGAGGCAGTACGATTGGGTGTTAATGACCCGTATGAACTGGTTGCACGTCTCTCGGCTGATTATGCCGGAAATATCGGTGATAAAACATTGTTGCCCGCCTTGATTGAGGCTTATATTGACGGGGCGGAACGTCAGCGTGTGCATCGCACTGTCGGTTCATCGCTCATCCTCTTTGATTTGGATGATGTCGCTGCAGCCGTTAACGACTATTATGCCGGAGCCGGTTCAAACCGTTATAACGGAGAACAGGAAAAGGCTGATATGTTGAAATGGATTGAAGGTCAGCGTGAACGTGTTGTTGACACCAACGACGATATTACAAACAAAGATTTGAAAGAGAGAAGTCGCATCATGTCAATTCGCACGGTGCGCAATAATCCCTACCACCCCTACGTTGAAAATTACTTTGCTGTTATCGCCGATAAAGACAATTCTGAAGCAGTCAGAGTCAATATGGCTGAGGCTCTCGGATGGTTTGTTAACTCAATACGTCGCGGTGAAATTATTGACTTCTGTCAGAATCTGATGAAACAGCCTGACGTTCCTGAGAAAGTTCGTGCCGAACTTCAACAGACAATAAACCGACTTAAATAATATTCATAAATGAAAAAATATCTGTTAGCCATATTGGCTGTACTTATTTCTGCCACTGCCGGCGCTGCCGTCAAACAACCCGGTTTTGCCATTGTTATTGACCCTGCGAGTTATAAGGAGGCAAAGGCTGAGGTTGATGCTTATGCCGCTTCGATCAAAGCTGACGGGCTTGTACCTTTCATCGTGACTGATGATACTGATAATCCCGACAAGTTACGCGCTCGTTTGAAAAAAATGTATGAGGCCAAGAATAACCCGATTGAAGGTGCTGTGTTCATTGGCGATATTCCGGTTGTTCGTGTGACAGATGCTCAACATCTGGCTTCGGCATTGAAGATGGATCAACGTGCGTTCCCTCGCGACCAGTGGGCTGTTGCGTCTGACCGTTTCTATGACGATTTTGGTCTTCAGTTCCGATTTATTGAACGCGATTCGATAAATCCTCAGTGGTATTATTACTCGCTCGCACCTGAAGGCGCTCAATATTTGGCTCCGAATATCTATACCGGTCGTATCAAGCCGATGGATAACGGCACAGACAAATATGAGCAGATACGTCACTATCTGAAAAAGGCTGTTCAGGCTAAAAAAGAAGCAAACATCGTTGATAATATTTTGTATTTCAGCGGTCACGGATATGTTTCAGAGTCGGTTCATGCTCGAATTGACGAGAAAGGTGAACTGTTGCAAAATTTCCCGTGGATGCACACTCGTCGTCAGGGAATCGATTATATCGACCACAAGCGTGACCGTTATGTCAAAACCCGATTGATGAACGAACTCCAGCGCGACAATCTTGACATTGCTATTCTTCACCATCATGGTGGCGAGGAGTTGGAATATCTGAATGATGAACCCGATATCAACACCCCGATGGAGGCTATTGATGCTGTTAAGGATTATGCAAGCTATGTTTATCGTCGTCACCGCGGAAAAGGTCAGCCTGATGATTCGGTTAAGATCGGAATCTCGCGTAATCTTGGCGGAATTCCGGTAGATTGGATGACTGAAAAGGATACGCCTGAAAAAATTAAGCAAGACTCGATTAATAATCGCAAGTTGAACCTATATGTTGAAGATTTTGAAGGCTTTGACCCTGATGTTCGTCTCGTGATTTTAGATGCTTGCTATAATGGATCATTCCATCGTCCGCGTTATTTGAGTGGTGCTTATATTTTTGATGACGGAAAGACTGTTGCTGCTATCGCAAATAGCGTTAACGTTCTTCAAGATAAATGGGCCAACCGCTATATCGGTGCGGTCGGAATGGGTATGAGAGCCGGCAATCTGGTTAAACTTAATCCCTATCTTGAGAGCCATTTCATCGGAGACCCGACTTTCCGATTCAATTCACCTGTTGGCAATGTTGATGTGAATGTTCTTCTTGCCGGAAATCCAGCGCAGTGGAAAGAATATCTCGATAGTGAATATCCCGCTTTGCGAGCAATGGCGCTTCGTCAGCTTGCCGATGCCAATCTCATAGACAGCGACGCTCTTCTGTCGGCTTATATGAATGACAACTCTGAGGTTGTGCGTATGGAAGCAATGATGTTATTGTCTAATTTTGCAGATGAAAATTTCATCAAGTGTCTTGACTTGGCTGTTGATGACAGCTTTGAATTGATTCAACGTTTTGCTGTTAACTTCATCGGCAAGTGTGGTAATCAAGAACTTGCTCGTGCTCTTGTGAGTGTCGGTCAACGTAATAATACCGGCGAACGTATCGAGTTTGGCGTTGAAAATTCAGCAGCCGTTTATCCGTGTAAATTGTTGTTATCGACATTAGATTCAATCTTTGTTGAAACCGACTATATGGACTCGGAAGTGATAAAAGGATATATCGCTCATGCACTTGATGTTTATGCCGACTCAGAACGTCTCACCGGCACACAGCAATTGTGTAATTCAGACAGCTTGACGGTTAAGCAGCAGATACAGAAGATTCGTACGCTCCGTAACTCAAATATGCACTATCTTGTCGATGACCTTCTCGTTTTCTTACAGAAGCCCCATGATGAGACTGTAACAGTCAGCCTGCTTGAAGCTCTCGGCTGGTTTAACAAGTCGTTCCGTCGTGATGATATTGCCGCCGTTGCGCTTACAATGAGTAAGGATAAAAAACAGAGTGCGGCAGTTCGTGACGAAGCTCTAAAAACCTATCGTCGTTTGAAACATTTATAATCCAAACAATAAAACACACAAAAAAAGAGCGGTGAATTGAAATTCATCGCTCTTTTTTATTATTCTGTTAAATCAGTTTCACGCTTCGTTAGAAACATTAGCCGGAATTGGTCAAAAATTGGATATTGACATTCCTTTGATTCCACATCTTATAACATTACTTTTTACCTTTTCGATTGATGCGTCAGTAACACCGTTTTTTGCTGAGATGTGTAGCCCTGAGCCGTCTTTAAGTCGACTTAATTGAATGGAATCCATTGAAGCAAACCACTCGGCAAAAAGATCAGGGAAATTAGGATTAGTTGTGTCCAATATCAAAGGATTTTCGTCCTTGCCCGAAAAATTGTTGTTGCATGTTATCAAGCTGTCGCTTGTAATTTCAAGTACAACATCAAATGTTTTGTCTGCGTCGGTATATGCTAATGGTGGGCGATCATCAGTTTCTGTTGTGTTATTTGATGATTGGCTACTACATGAAGCTATCATCATAGCGCAACCCATTGTCAGAAAAAGAATATTTATCTGTTTCATTTGTTTATTCGATTTCGAGTAACATCCAGTTATTGTTAAGGATTCCGTCGAGAACGTTTTCCATACAAAGGTTCCAGCTTACAAAGCCTTGGATGCGACCGTCGGGAGTGCGATATTTAAAGTTTGACGGCGCAAGCGGTTCTCCGGTTTCAGCATGATAGGTCTCGTGCATTGTACCGTAGTCGTCGAGGTCTTTAGCCATTAGTCCGCCGACCTTTTCGGCAAGCCATATTACTTCTTCAGGGTAGCCGTAGTTATGGAGACCGATTGAGTAGATGTAGTTGCATATGCCCCAAACCGGACCTTGCCAGTTGGAGAAAGGAACAATGATATTTTTGTTATTATAGTCAACATCGCTTTTTGAAAGACTTCTGAAGCCGTAGGGCGCTTTCATTTCGCTTTCGGGCAGCATATATCGCTCTATCATTTTGCGTCCGTTTTCCATTGGTGCCATGTTGTACATCAGGGGCACGAATGTTGAGTAGCCAACTCGACGGTAGGGCTCGCGGGTTTCGCGGTCAATGTTGTAATAGCACTCGTCTTCATCGTTCCAGCAGATTTCGTTAAGGACTTTCTTGAGATTTTCGGCTTCGGCGGTGAGGGCTTTAGCGTCATCATCATATCCTAATTGTCGGGCAATAGCTGCCTGGGCTTTGAGTTCGCCATACTGAAATGCTGTTGCATCGGTCGAGATGAAAGAGCGGGTGTCTTCTTTGAAGTAGTTGAGTGCCGGATTGTTGTCGGCACCGCTCTGCATCGCAATTTCCCAATAATATAGACCGCTGATTGAATCGCATTGAGTTTTACGGCGATAGTCAATCACTTTGTTTAGAGATTTGTATAGCGGACGCAACCATTCCCAGTCACCTGTTGCTTTGCTATAATGGTAAGCTCCTTGAGAGAGAAACGGTTTCATCGCAAATCGACCGCTATAAACGTTGCGCGGACCGTCTTTAGTCATACATCCGGCAACATATCCGTCGTCGTCAATGCCTTGACTGAATGTGAGTACCCAGTTTTTCATATATTCAGGCTGACCTTTTGAGATGAAATGGTTTGCCATGAAGAACGCATCCCAATCCCAAAGCTGAGAGTAGAATCCGGCGGGAATTAGATATGGATATTTTAAGAATCCGTTGGGCTCTTTCACGACTTGTTTGCGCAGGTCGGTAAAACCTTCGCTCAGGCGAGTGTGAATTTTTTGGAGATTTTCGCGAGAAGTTTGTGCTGTTGCTACTGAAGGCATTATACCTAATGACATAATCAGGAGATATTTAAATAGTTGTTTCATGATTAGTTGTTTAGATGATTAATAAAATAAGCCTTCGCTTTTAACAGACAATCAGTCAATAGCGAAGGCTTACATCAATTTATCTTCACGCAGATTTTTAGCCAAGTTCAGAGATGGGCACTGCACCGATACCCGGACGATCGGGGATGATGATTTTGCCTTGTTCAATCTTGAGACCATCAAACTTGTCGTTTGCGATAAGAAGGTTACCATCAAGGTCAGCCCAGTCAACAAGCGGAGCGATTTGAGCTGCAGCGGTAACTGCACAAGATGTTTCGGTCATACAGCCTACCATAACTTTCATGCCGAGTGCACGTGCAAGAACAGCCATTTGGTATGCTTCGTGAAGACCTGTACTCTTCATAAGTTTGATGTTGATACCGTCGTATGCACCGGCAGCGCGACGAACGTCGGGAAGACGCTGGAAAAATTCGTCGGCAACGATGGGGAGCGGTGAACGTTCACGAAGCCATGCTGTTTCGTCAAGCATTTCTTTAGGCATGGGCTGTTCAACGAAAAGACAGTTGCGTTCTGCAAGCCAGTGGCACATTTCGAGTGCTTTCTCTTTGTTGTCCCANCCTTGGTTAGCGTCAACACAGATTGGACGGTCGGTTTTTGAACGTATGATGTTAACGAGTTCTTTGTCATTNTCAAGACCCATTTTAACTTTGAGAACGTTGTAGGGGCTTGCTTCATCAACTTTTTGACGAACAACGTCGGCTTTNTCGATACCGATTGTAAACGAGGTGCTTGGAGCTTTNGTCGGGTCNAGTCCCCAGATTTTATACCAGGGTTGTCCCATGATTTTACCAAGAAGGTCGTGAAGAGCGATATCAACNGANGCTTTGGCAGCACGGTTGTTGGGAGCGATTGACTCCATGTATTCGTGGATGTCTTCNATNCGGAATGGGTCGGCAAATTGGCTGAGGTCAACTTGTGAAAGGAATTTGGTTACGCTTTCAACNCTTTCGCCAAGATAGGGNGGCATTGAAGCTTCACCATAGCCGGTGATTCCGTCGAGTTCGATTTTGACTTGAACGTCGGGAGTAGTTGTACGGCTGAATTTTGCAAGGTTGAACGAGTGACGAAGCTGAAGTTCGTAAGGTTCAAACGATAGTTTCATTCTGCCGGGACGACCGGTTTGTTTAGTTGCTTCACCAAAAGCAGAGAATGAAATTGGAGAAGCGATTGCCATGGCACCCATGGCTGCATTACGGAGAAAGTTTCTACGATCCATATATGATTTTTATTAGTTTTTTAAAGTTAGAAATACCAGGGGTGATCAGCAACACGTGTAATTCCGCGTCCGCCGATGCTGTTTTTTATGCGAGAGAATGACAAGAACGGAGTTGAAAGATATCCTTCGGCTTCGGGGTCGATTGAGTTGCGTTTAACTCGACCTGAAGAGTGNATATANTTGCCGTCACGGTCATAGATTGCAACGTGGGTGACACGTCCGGTNTTNGGGTTGCCGAAGAATANNAGGTCGCCGGGTTCGCATTGACGCCATTGTTCCGGTTTGAAAATCTCGCCNGTTGTNGCCTGTTGAGAAGCATCGCGCATCAAAATAATACCGTTGTGGAAATAGCAGGTCTTTGAAAGTCCTGAGCAGTCAAGCATTTTAACGGTATTTCCTCCCCAGTAGTAGGGNGTACCTTCCATTGAGTAGGCAAGTTCAAGAATCTTGTCNGCATCAAAGGGTTGNGCAGCCCATTGGTCGAGGTTTTCGATGTCGTCAGATGAGATATATCCTTTGCGNCCATCGGGGAGNTCGACTTCGGTTATATTNTTNCCTTCCACTTTTTTGCCAAGGAGAATGTTGCCGTTGACAACATCGCTGACAACATTGCGGGCTCCTTTGAGTTCGGGAGTGTAATAGACACGGGTNTGATAGGGTGCGGTGACNATNACACGGTCGGCTTTGCGCCATGCAGCCATCTCGTCGNCAGTCTTTTCAACGAGTGAATTGTCAACAATATAGCCGATATATCCGTCGGGAGTTTGAACGCGCCACCATCCNCCACGGTCTTCGAGNAGTCTGATCGGTTGTCCCATGATTCCTTGTGTAGCCATTTCAGAAGCATGACCCGGAGCAACGCGGATGTGAGCACCNGAGATGCGCACTTGAGCCCATTTGTCAGAAGGAAGCACGTTTATACTATCGATATAGTTGATTTTAGCTTCGTTAAGTTGGCGGATGAGTTCATCNTTGACATATTGTTCAGATGTCTGACCTTTGATTACNGCCGGATTTGTTTCNCTCACCGAAATCTCATAAACGATTTGGCGTGCGTCGGGAGCGGCAGTNGTTTTAACTTTGGCAATGATGTCGGCAGGGTTTGCTGCTGTCATTGTAGCAACAGAAGCGGCTGCAATCATCAAAGCGACAAGTCGGTTATTTTTAATCATTGTAGGTTGATTTATTTAGTGAAATGATCTTTAGAGTTAAAGCTGTTCGATTTTTATGATTTCAAGATGACAGTTCCAACCNGGGTAGAACAGGTTGCCTTTTGAGGTTTCTACTTCACCCATTTGAGAATCGACCGATTCGCTGCGGAGGAATTGTTTTGCAGGATAGAAGTCACCACANACGCCNTNGTTNGTNGCCATGCGATATTGGTCAATACCGGTTGAATAGAAGTTGCGAAGGTTTGCGGGNGCATTGTCATATCGACCAAATGATGTATCNACCGGAACCCANCCGATTCCTTCAAANTAAACTTCAGCCCANTCNTGGAGNTTTACTTCTCCGGGGTGGAGCATCCAACCGCTTTCCCAACGTGCTGGAATTCCAAGGCTACGCATCAACGAGATGTAGAGGAGTGTAACCTGACCGCAGTCGCCGTGACCGGTTTCGAGAACATACTCGGGAATGCATGGAATGGTTGAATATTCGCGTGCACCTGCCCAGGGNTAATTGGTTATGATATAGTCATAAACCATTTCAGAGCATTTGAACGGGTCGGTCTCACCTTTGGTGATTTCGCGGGCAAGTTTTTCGAGATCAACGATGTGGGGAGCTTCAAATGCGGTNTATTTTTTGTATAGTTCCGAATCTTTGTTATATGGTTTGATGTTTTCTTCGATATATTCGGGAGCGAAGTGTTTGGCNGCAACATCAAATGTTGCAACATACTCAAAATGGGTCTTGTCACCGGTTACGGGCTGCTCAAAATAAACTGTATTATGAACTGAGCGAGAAGGTGTTGAGATAACGTATGTCTCGGGTGTTGAGCCTAAAACTTCAACGCGGGGCTGACGTTCGGTGACCAATGGTAACGGCATCCAAACTTTCAGNGTATCGCCTTTTATGGCGTCAACTGTCGGCACGTCGATNGAGAAACGATAGGTNACGCGCATTGCGTTTGAGTTGGTGCCTTTGCCGTCTGATTCGCTGACGATGTCAGCAACATATTTCTGGCGTTTTGCATTTGAGGTGTAGCCGCGACCCTTAAATCCGCTGAGTTTCGGGTCTAACATTTTATAGTTACGGGCGGCTTTTTTATGGATATATTGTTTTCCGTTGATTTTCAGTGTTTCAATATATCCTTTCTTGATATATTTTTTGATTTGACCTTTAGAAAGTTCGGGGAACATTTCCTGAGCTTTTTCAACAGGAGTCGGGAAGTCACGGCCAATGCGATAAGAGATNGCGTAAGCCGAATCGGGTTCAAGCCATTCGGGGTTCTGTGCTGAAACTTGAGTAGAACCACATNCGGCAAAAACTGCTAATAGTGATATAAACGATGGTTTTAATTTCATTGTACTAAGGTATTAGTGCTTTATTTTGTGTAAAGATACNAAAATAATTTCATTGTTAAAGCATTCTGCTTGTGTTTTTAACTATTTTATTGAAAATAGCTTATATTTTCGCTAAATTTCTTATAAAAAAGAAGGTCGACGNCTCTCACGAGTAATCGACCTTTTATTTATGTAAACCTATGATTTATTTTTAAATCAATTATTCACCTAAATATTATGTACTCTATTTTACAAAATTATAGTTTGAGTAGGATTTTTATTATCGGATGGGTTTGTATTCAACAAATGCTTCCATCGCTTCGTATGAAGCAAGTCCGAGGCTTTGGTAGAGGAGTGCGGTAGCACGGTTACGGTCCTCGGCGCGTTGCCAGAAGAGACGGTCGTCATCGCCAAGGAACGGCGCATTTTCCATCTGAGACTGGTGTTTGAGGATAGAATTACGTTTAGANCGTAACTGTTCGGGNCTCATNGGNACAGCCATTTCGATATGGTCGATTTCCCATTCNGCCCATGCNCCACGGTACATCCAGATGCGGCAATCTTTCATCCAAGGCTCGTCTTTGAGTTCGTCGATTGCAGCGAGAACGGCATCGGTACAAACACGGTGAGTTCCGTGGGGGTCGGCAAGGTCACCTGCTACGAAAATCTGGTTGGGCTTAACGTCTTCGATAAGTTTTTTAACGATGAGGACGTCACGTTCAGAAAGNTCACCTTTCTTAACTGTACCTGTTTCGTAGAAGGGAAGACGGAGGAAGTGGATGTTTTCATCTTTCACGCCNATATACTGGCAAGCGATAGTTGCCTCGGCCTGGCGAATCATTGTTTTGACTTCGCGAATTTCGGGNGTGTCGATGCCTCCGGGTACTTTATTTTTTACAAATGTAGCAACGTCGTGAGAGAGTTTTTTGAATGACTCGGTGTCAAACTTGAACTCGGGTGCGATTTTGTCCATCATGAGGAAATAACGCATCATATCTTCGTCGCCAACGGCGATGTTACCTGATGTTTCGTATGCAACATGAACATCGTGGTTCTGGTCAACAAGACGTTGGAGAGTTCCGCCCATCGAGATAACGTCGTCATCGGGGTGGGGAGAGAATACAATCACACGTTTTGGATAGGGGTTGGCACGCTCGGGNCGGTAAGTGTCGTCAGCGTCGGGCTTGCCNCCGGGCCATCCTGTGATTGTNTGCTGAAGCTGGTTGAAAACNTGGATNTTNACATTGTANGCNGATCCGAAGAGNGCNACGAGTTCGCCAAGTCCCCAGTCGTTGTAGTCTTTGTTNGTGAGNTTGAGGATGGGTTTGCCGGTCATCTGGCAGAGCCAAACGATTGCACGNCGAATGAGTTTGTCGTCCCATTCACAAGAGGTNACTTTCCAAGGCTGNGAGAGACGGGTCAGGTCTTCGGCTGATGAAAGGTCAAGGGCGATGCGGGTGTGGTTGTGAAGCTGAAGGAATGAAGCGGGTACGTTTTCGGTAACCGGGCCTTCNATTGTTGCTTTAACGATAGCCGCACGGTTTTCGCCCCATGCCATAGCCATAATTCTTGATGACTTGAGGAAGTTGCCGATNCCGAGGGTGATAGCGGTGTTGGGTGCTTCGGCTACGCCATATTCTTTAGCAAGACGGCTGCGGGTGTCTTCGCTGAGAAGAACAAGACGGCAGGTGCTTGTTGAAAGAGATCCGGGTTCGTTAAATGCGAGGTTGCCGTTTGCACCGATTTCGAGAATTGAGAGGTCGATGCAGCCACAATCTTCGATTTTTGCCTGATATTGGAGGCAATAGTCATATAAATCTTCTTTTGAAACAGAAGTATCAAAAGTGTAGATGTTTTCGGGTTTCGCATCAATGTGATTTAAGAAAATCTGTTGAAGGCGTTTAAAGGTAGATGGACCTTCGGGGCTTACGGGGAAGAATTCGCTGATATTGAAAATGCGAACATCTTTGAATGAAACTTCACCGCGACGGTGTAGCTCAATAAGAGATACATAAACCGAGTGAGTGCTGCGACCGGCACCGATAGCGAGGTTGCAGTAACCTTTTTGCTCGACGTTGCGTTTGATCAGTTCAACGATGTGGTTGGCAAGATAGTTGCTTCCATCGTTTGAAGTTTCAAAGATTCGAGTATAAACTTTTTCATTGCGGGTTAATTCCGCACGTTCAATGTCGCTCTGCGGATTGTAGTAGCGAACAGGTACTCTTTCGAGTTTGATTTGAGAACTAAGATTGGTTTTCATTTGGTTTTCTTCTTATTGATGCAAATGTAGCTAATTTTTTTATGAAAATCTATAGTGTTTGAATAAAAATAATATTTAATAACAATAATTTAGAAAAGTAAACACTTTGCATGGTCTTATTTTGTCTGTTAAAGAAAAAATAGTATCTTTGCAGTTGAATAAAACCGACGATTTTTCAAAAGAATGAAGAATATACGAAATTTCTGCATCATTGCTCATATTGACCACGGCAAATCGACGCTTGCCGACCGTCTTCTTGAATATACCGACACCGTGGCGGGGAAAGATCTTCAGGCTCAGGTGCTTGATGATATGGATCTTGAACGCGAACGCGGAATCACAATTAAAAGCCATGCGATTCAGATGGAGTACACTCTGAATGGTGAAAAATATGTGCTTAATTTGATTGATACTCCGGGGCATGTCGATTTCAGTTATGAGGTGTCACGTTCAATTGCGGCTTGTGAGGGCGCGCTGTTGATCGTTGATGGCTCTCAAGGTATTCAGGCTCAGACAATTTCTAACTTGTATATGGCGATTGAGAATGATCTTGAGATAATTCCGATTGTCAATAAGGTTGACCTTGATTCTGCTAAGCCTGATGAGGTTGAAGATCAGATTATTGAGTTGCTCGGATGTAAGCGCGAAGAAATTATACGAGCCAGTGGTAAAACAGGTATCGGAATACCTGAAATACTTGAGGCAATCGTAAATCGAGTTCCTGCGCCGGTGGGCGATCCCGAAGCTCCGTTGCAGGCATTGATTTTTGACTCGGTGTTTAATCCGTTCCGTGGAATTATAGCTTATTATAAAATTGTTAACGGAACTATCCGAAAGAATGATTTTGTAAAGTTTGTTTCAACCGGTAAAGAATATCATGCTGATGAAATAGGGGTGCTCAAACTCGATATGTCGCCCCGTGAAATGCTTTCGGCAGGTAATGTAGGCTATATCATTTCGGGTATAAAAACATCAAAAGAGGTTAGAGTCGGTGATACGATTACTCATGTCGAACGTCCTTGCGAGAAAGCTATTGATGGTTTTGAAGAGGTTAAACCGATGGTTTTTGCCGGCGTTTATCCGATTGAGACAGAAGAGTTTGAAAATCTCAGGGCATCGCTTGAAAAACTTCAGCTGAATGATGCGAGTTTGACGTTTACGCCCGAGTCGTCGGCAGCTCTCGGTTTTGGCTTCAGATGTGGATTTCTCGGACTTCTTCATATGGAGATTGTTCAGGAACGATTGAGCCGAGAGTTTGACATGGAGGTTATAACGACTGTTCCCAACGTTTCATATCGAGTGTATGATAAAAAGGGAGAGATGACCGAAGTGCATAATCCGTCGGGACTCCCTGATATCACGATGATTGACCGTATTGAAGAACCGTATATCCGAGCATCGGTGATTACGGCGGCAGATTATATCGGACCGATTATGACGCTGTGTCTCGGAAAACGCGGCGAACTCATAAAACAGGAATATATCTCGGGTAATCGAATCGAGTTGACTTTTGACATGCCGCTCGGTGAAATTGTGATTGATTTTTATGACAAACTGAAGTCGATTTCAAAAGGATATGCGTCATTTGACTATCATATTCATGATTTCCGTGAGTCAAAACTTGTTAAACTTGACATATTGTTGAATGGTGAAAGTGTGGATGCACTTTCAACTCTCACTCATGTTGATAATGCTGTGACTTTTGGTCGCAAGATGTGTGAAAAGCTGAAGGAACTAATCCCGCGTCAACAGTTTGATATTGCCGTTCAGGCAGCTATCGGTGCTAAAATTATCGCTCGTGAAACAATTAAGGCAGTGCGTAAAGATGTGACTGCAAAGTGTTATGGCGGCGATATTTCCCGCAAGCGCAAGCTTCTTGAAAAGCAGAAAAAAGGTAAAAAAAGAATGAAACAGATTGGTTCGGTTGAGGTTCCTCAAAAAGCATTCCTTGCCGTGCTGAAACTCGATTAATAATGATTCGACAATTTTTAATATCTCTCTCCATGCTCGTTGTGGCAAGTTTTGCTTCATTCGGGCAGATTAATACCGACCAGGTTCTTCAAGTCGGGCGAAACGCTCTGTATTTTGAAGACTATATGTTGTCGATTCAATATTTTAACCAGGTAATTCAAGCAAAACCCTACCTTGCTCAACCCTATCTGTACAGGGCTATTGCCAAATTAAATCTTGATGACTATAAAGGGGCATCGGAAGATGCCACGCTTGCCATTGAACGTAATCCGTTCATTGCCGATGCATACGAGGTCAGGGGTGTGGCATATCAAAATCTTGAAAAGCCTCAGCTTGCTATTGCTGACTATGACGCCGCGCTTGCCCAATTGCCCGATAATCGAAGCATACTTTTCAATAAAGCAATTGCGCTTGAAGATGTGAAGGATTATGAAGGCGCGGCTGAAAGTTATGAGAAGTTATTGAAGGCTCATCCTAATTTTGACAATGCCTATCTCGGTCGAGCAAGATTATATTTGCAAACCGGTGATACAGTGGCTGCGCTTGCCGATCTTGACAAGGTTATTTCGTTAAATCCCAATTCGGTTAATGCGTACGTTATAAGAGCTGATATCGCAATTAAACGTGAAGACGATTTCAATCGCGCACTTTCTGATATGAATGAGGCGATAAAGCTCCAGCCTCATTATGCGGGATTTTTTGTAAACCGTGCATTTTTACGATATAAGCTGGATGATTATTTTGGGGCGATGGCTGATTATGATTATGCAATCGGTCTTGACCCGATGAGTTCGGTGGCATACTTCAACCGAGGTTTGCTTAGGGCCGAGGTGAGCGATCGCGACCGTGCGATTGCCGACTTTACAAAAGTATTGTCTTTTGATCCCGACGATTATCGTTCGCTCTTCAATAGAGCTATTTTGTATGAGCAAAACCGTGATTATCGAAAGGCGATTGCCGATATCGACAAAGTTGTTGAGGCTTTCCCCGATTTTGACGGAGCTTATTTTACCCGTTTCAGAATTTATGATGAGATGGGCGACAAGCGAAATGCTGAAAAAGATTATAACAAGGCTCTGGCTCTCTCTAAGGCGGCAAGGGCAAAGAAAGCTGATGATAAAAAGGATGGCGAGGTTAATGATGATGCGTCAAAATCAGATGCAGAATCGACTGATGACAGTCCTGATAAGCTTATATCCCAACGTTTTTCGACATTGCTGACAATCGAGAACAGTCATGATGTTGACCGTGAATTTAATAATAAGAGTATCAGAGGGCGTGTCCAGGATCGTGATGTAGCTGTTCAAATCAGACCTATGTTCAGGTTGGCATATTATGTCACTACAAACCAGTTGAAAGAAACTCCATATTATATAAAGGAGGTTGATGATATTAACGCAACACGTTCTCTTCGATTTGTCTTGCAGGTTACTGAAGATGATTCGCCTATCGAGGATGAGTCGGCTGTTGCACGTCATTTTCAATCAATAGAGTATTATAACTCATATATCCCGACTCATCAACCGCGAGCCATTGACTATTTTGGTCGTGCGATGGATTTTATGACAATCAGAAATTATGGCGGCGCAATTGAAGATTTTACAAAGGCAATCGAGGTTAAGCCCGATTTTGAAATGGCATATCTGATGAGGGCGATAGCGCGCTATCAGCAGATGGTTCTTGAACGAAACGAATCGTCAACAAAGGCAGTTTCAGATACCAAGCAAGATTTTGCATCGGCAAATATGCGGGTTAGAAATACAATCAAGGCGATTATTGAAGATTTCGATAAAGTGATTGAGCTTTCTCCGCGAAATCCGTTTATTTATTTTAATAAAGGTGTAATGCTTGCCGAGGCAGGTGACAATACATCGGCTTTGAGTCTTTTTTCTAAAGCGCTTGAGTTGAAGCCTGATTTTGGTGAGGCTTATTATAACAGAGGCTATATTTATATGCAACTTGGTCAGCGACAGAAAGGCGCTGATGATTTGTCAAAGGCGGGTGAGCTCGGAGTGTTGCCATCTTACAACCTTCTCAAACGCATGAATCGTTAAAGTTGGCAAATAACTTTAGTCATTGCGAAATTTTTACTATCTTAGCCGAATAATATTAATCCTATACAATCTGATCTCATGTTAACTGAAAATGATTTGGCCATTCTCAAAGAGAAAGGTATAACACCTGAAAAGGTGCAGCAGCAACTCGATCGGTTCGTAACCGGTTTTCCATATCTTGTGCTTGAATCGTCGGCTCGGGTTGGCAATGGTATTCTTTTGCTCGACCATATTGCCGAGGAAGTAGCAATGGGACGCTGGCATCAGTATCTCGCGGATGGTGGTAGCGTTACGAAATTCGTTCCGGCATCGGGTGCGGCATCGCGTATGTTCAAAGCGTTATTCTCATTTGTTGAGGGTGATACTGATATACCCAAACCTCAAAGCGATGTTGAGCGGTTGCTGAACGATATTCATCGCTTGCCGTTTTTTGAAGAACTTGATGAAACGACAAAACGTCTGTATTCAAAAAGTGTCGATCAGCTGATGGCTGACGGGCGTAATCGTGACGTGGTTTCAGCTATAATCCTTCATGACGGAATGAATTATGGGAATTTGCCCAAGGGACTTCTTACGTTTCATCGATATGCCGACGGCTCGACCCGTACACCCCTTGAAGAGCAGTTGATGGAGGGGGCGCAAACAGCGACTTCGGCTCATGGAGATGTGAATCTACACTTCACTGTGTCGGGTTCTCATAAGGACTTGTTTCTTGATAAAATTAAAAATGTATTACCCGCCATTGAAAACAAGACGGGCGTAAAATTCAATATATCGCTCAGCGAACAATTGCCGTCAACTGATACGGTGGCCGCCAACGCCGACAATACACCGTTTAGGGAGGGTGGTAATCTTGTTTTCCGTCCCGGTGGTCACGGAGCGTTGATACAAAATCTTAATGCGATTGACTCTACGGTAGTCTTTGTGAAGAATATCGATAATGTTGTACCCGATTCATTCCGTGATGCCACTGTGCGATATAAAAAGGTGATTGCCGGTGTGTTGATACAGAATCATGATCTGGTAGCTCGATATGTCGATATGCTGCGAAACAAGCAATACACGTCGGCCGATTTGAATGACATGGCGTCATATCTTCGTTCAGTGTTCTGTATAAAAGATGATCGATTTGACAGCTTGAAAGGCGAAGAACTTGCCGATTTACTACTCTCGATGTTGAATAGACCGATGAGGGTTTGCGGAATGGTTAGGAATGAAGGTGAGCCGGGTGGAGGTCCGTATATTGCCCGAAATCCTGACGGCTCGTTCTCTCCTCAAATTCTTGAAAGCACTCAGATTGACATGGATAATCCCGAATATAAAGCGATGGTTTCTCAGGCGACTCATTTCAACCCGGTTGACCTCGTGTGCTATATCAGGGATATTGACGGTAAAAAATTTGATTTGCCGGCACATGTTGACCCCGCGACCGGATTTATATCTTCAAAATCGCTTCACGGACGAGAACTAAAGGCTCTTGAATTGCCGGGGTTATGGAACGGTGCGATGAGTGATTGGCTGACAATATTTGTTGAAGTGCCGATCGCGACATTCAATCCGGTCAAAACTGTCAATGATTTGTTGCGACCGGTTCATCAGGGGTAAAATGGCGTGGAAGTGTCTATGACAAAGTGGTAAAACAAGCAATAAAAAACGTTATTGACGGCATAAAAACAGCCTTTTTAAAATTTATTTGTATTTAAATTTCGCTATATCAATAAGTTTTTGTAACTTTGCACGCTGAAAACATAAGAAAGGTTTAAAAGACTATATCTTTCATAATAAAAATAAGATTATTATTAACAATAAAAACAAACAATTATGTCACAAGAAGAAGTTGCAGCAAAAGTAAAGGAAATCATCGTTGAACTCCTTGGTGCTGATGAAGCAAAAGTAACCGAAACAGCTACATTTACTACTGACCTCGGAGCAGACAGCCTTGAAACTGTAGACCTCATCATGAAGCTTGAACAGGAATTTGATATCGAAATTCCCGAAGATAAAGCTAACACTATCCAGACTGTAGGCGACGCTATCGCATACGTACAGACTGCAGTAGCAGGCAAATAATAAGCTATAAGGCTTATTATCCTTTTGTAAAATCATTAATTTGATAAATGGAATTAAAAAGAGTTGTAGTGACAGGCCTCGGCGCTGTTACCCCTATCGGTAACGACGCACCCACCACGTGGGCAAACGCCCTCAAAGGCGTGAGTGGAGCCGGCCCTATCACCCATTTTGACGCAAGTCAGTTCAAAACCCAGTTTGCGTGCGAAGTTAAAAACTTCGAGCCTGACAAATACTTTGACCGCAAGAAAGGTCGTACACTCGACCTTTATGCTCAGTATGCGATGGCAGCTGCCAATGAGGCAATTCAAGACTCGGGTATTGAAAATGACCCCAACGTCAACAAAGATCGCATCGGCGTGATTATCGCTGCCGGTATCGGCGGTCTCCACACCTTTGAAGAAGAAGCCGGTAACTATGCGGTTAACCAGGATCGCGGTCCTCGTTACAATCCGTTCTTCATTCCTAAGATGATCGCTGATATCGCATCAGGTCATGTTTCAATGGAGTATGGTTTCCACGGTCCCAACTTCGGTACTGTTTCGGCTTGTGCTTCATCAAACAACGCCATTATCGATGCATTTAACCTTATCCGTCTCGGAAAAGCTGATGCAATCGTTACCGGTGGTGCTGAAGCGGCAGTCTTCCCTGCCGGTGTGGGTGGTTTCAATGCGATGCACGCTCTTTCAACACGCAACGATTCGCCCGAAACCGCTTCTCGTCCGTTCAGCGCGTCACGCGACGGTTTTGTAATTGGTGAAGGTTCGGTCGTTCTCGTTCTCGAAGAACTCGAACATGCGCTTGCTCGCGGTGCCAAAATCTATGCTGAAGTTGCCGGAGGCGGTATGTCGGCTGATGCTTATCACATCACAGCTACTCACCCCGAAGGTCTCGGCGCGATTCTTTCAATGCGTAATGCTATTGAAGACGCCGGCATGAAGCCCGAAGACATTGACTATATCAATGCTCACGGTACTTCAACTCCGGTTGGTGACCGCTCTGAAGTAAAAGCTGTAAAAGAAGTCTTTGGCGATCACGCTTATGACCTTAACATCAGCTCAACTAAGTCTATGACCGGACACCTTCTCGGTGCTACCGGTGCTCTTGAAGCACTTTTCAGCGTAAAAGCAGTTCAAGAAGACGTAGTTCCTCCTACAATCAACCACGATCCCGAAGACCGTGATGAGGAAATTGACTACAATCTCAATTTCACATTTGATAAAGCTCAGCATCGTCCGGTGCGTGCCGCTCTCTCAAACTCATTCGGTTTTGGCGGTCATAACGCAACAGTGATTGTAAAGAAATTTGAGAAGTAATTAACCTCTCAATTTCTCCCCGATATAAGATGGTGTGTCATTCATGGCGCACCATCTTTTTTTCTATGTTTATAAATAAATGTTATAAAGTTTGGAAGACGTTAGTTCTTTATGAAAATTATTCGTAACTTTGCATGGTTTTCCGTTTCATTCTATGATAACGATAGCCAATGAGGGTCGGGCAAAATAGAAATTGCCCTTGGCTCAGAATAAATTAAGACAGGTAACGACCTGTTGTGAACCATATATATCATTGTCCTATGCGTGAAACTAAACGCGCCGTTCTTGTATTGGAAGACGGCACTCGATTTGAAGGATTCTCCTTTGGCTACCCTGCCTCGACAGCCGGTGAAGTTGTTTTTAACACAGCAATGACCGGTTATCCCGAAAGTTTGACCGACCCCTCTTATGAAGGTCAAATTTTAGTAACCACTTTCCCTATTCTTGGAAATTATGGAGTTCCTCCATGTCGTGAGAAAGATGCGGTCAGCGAATTTTATGAAAGTGATCACATCCATTGTAAAGCAATCATAGCACAGGACTACTCATTTGATTTTAGTCACTGGCAGGCTGACCGTTCGCTTGCTCAATGGTTGAATGATGAAAAAATCCCCGGCGTTTACGGAATTGATACCCGAGCTTTGACCAAACATCTTCGTGAGAAGGGTTCAATGCTCGGTAAAATTATAATTGACGACAAGGATGTTGAATGGTATGACCCCAACCTTGAAAATCTTGTTGGTAAAACAAGTTGTAAAGAGGTTGAGTATCATGGCGCAGGAGACAAGACTGTTGTACTTGTTGACTGCGGAACAAAACATAATATCATCCGTTGCTTAACCCGTCGCGGAGTGAAAGTTGTTAGAGTGCCCTGGGATTATGATTTCACTCAGATTCCTTACGACGGACTTTTTATCTCAAATGGTCCGGGTAATCCTGATTTGGCTGATAAAACAGTTCAGAATATACGCAAGGCGATTGAAATCGGTAAGCCAATTTGCGGTATCTGTATGGGAAACCAATTGTTGGCAAAGGCAGCCGGAGCAACAACCTACAAATTGAAATATGGTCACCGTAGCCATAATCAGCCTGTTCGCATGGTTGATAGTGACACTTGCTTCGTGACTTCACAAAATCATGGTTTTGCGGTTGATTCAGAAACATTGCCCAACGATTGGGAGCCTTTGTTCATCAATATGAATGACGGAACCAACGAGGGTATTCGTCACAAAACAAAACCCTTCTTCTCGGCTCAGTTCCACCCCGAAGCATCGTCGGGTCCGAAAGATACCGAGTTTATTTTTGACAAATTCATCAATCTACTTTAATATCCACCCTCTTATTCAATATACAAGATGATCGACAAGAATATCAAAAAAGTTCTGCTCCTTGGTAGCGGTGCCCTTAAAATTGGTGAAGCCGGCGAATTTGACTATTCGGGCTCTCAGGCACTTAAAGCAATGAAAGAGGAGGGTATTGAAACAGTTCTCATCAACCCCAACATTGCAACCGTTCAGACTTCTGACGGTTTTGCCGACAAAATCTACTTTTTGCCGGTTACTCCCTACTTTGTTGAGAAAGTTATCGAAAAAGAACGTCCCGATGGCATTTTGCTTGCTTTCGGCGGTCAGACAGCACTTAACTGTGGTGTGAGTCTCTACCAATCGGGCGTCCTTGAAAAATATAACCTGCGTGTTCTTGGTACTCCGGTTCAGGCGATTATGGACACTGAAGACCGTGAGCTTTTCGTTAAGAAACTCGACGAAATAGATGTAAAGACAATCAAGAGTGAAGCCGTAAACTCGGTTGAAGATGCTCTTGAGGCAGCTGAAAAGCTCGGTTACCCGATTATTGTCAGAGCCGCATACGCTCTCGGTGGACTCGGCAGCGGTTTCTGCGATACTCCCGAAGAACTCGTTGCGCTTACTGAAAAAGCACTCTCTTTCTCACCTCAGGTTCTTATTGAAAAATCGCTTAAGGGATGGAAAGAGGTTGAATATGAAGTCGTCCGTGACCGTTATGATAACTGTATCACGGTCTGCAACATGGAAAACTTTGACCCGCTCGGTATTCATACCGGCGAAAGTATCGTTGTTGCACCTTCTCAAACATTGTCAAACGAAGACTATCACTACCTGCGTCAGCTCGCTATAAAGATTATCCGCCATATCGGTATCGTTGGCGAATGTAACGTGCAATATGCTTTTGACCCNCGCTCGATGGAATATCGTGTGATCGAGGTTAATGCACGTTTGAGCCGTTCATCGGCNCTCGCATCAAANGCAACCGGTTATCCTCTTGCGTTNGTNGCNGCNAAGCTCGGACTCGGATATGGTTTGTTTGACCTTAAAAACTCAGTTACAAAATCGACATCGGCATTCTTTGAACCGGCGTTGGACTATNTGGTTGTGAAGATTCCTCGTTGGGACCTTGGCAAATTCCATGGCGTAAANCGNGAAATCGGTTCGTCAATGAAGTCGGTCGGCGAGGTAATGGCGATTGGNCGTACGTTTGAAGAAGCNATCCAAAAAGGACTTCGCATGATCGGTCAGGGAATGCATGGTTTTGTGGGTAACCGCGATATCAAAATCAACGATATTGAAAAAGCCCTCAAAGCACCGACCGACAAACGTATCTTTGTGATTGCAAAGGCTATGAGCTGACGGTTATACNGTTGATCANATTCANGATNTNACNAAAATTGACCGTTGGTTCCTCTANAAGCTNCGNAATATTTTTGAAACAGCCAAAGANCTTCAAAAAGTTGATTCAATAGAGAAACTTCCGNCTGATTTNCTCCGTCTCGCTAAAGANCAAGGTTTCAGNGACTTCCANATTGCACGCGAAGTTGNCGACGACAAGTTTAACAGCGATAACGACCCGTTGGCTGTTCGTAATATCCGCAAAAANCTTGGTATCGTACCTGTTGTAAAACANATTGATACTCTTGCGGCTGAATATCCGGCAAAGACCAACTACCTNTATTTGACNTATAACGGTAGCAGCAANGATGTTGACTATCTCCACGACCATCGTTCGATTGTNGTTCTCGGNTCGGGTGCTTACCGCATCGGTAGCTCGGTTGAGTTTGACTGGTGTTCGGTTAACGCCTTGATGACTGTTAAGAAAGAGGGTTGGCGTTCGGTGATGATCAACTACAATCCCGAAACAGTATCAACTGACTATGACATGTGTGACCGTCTCTATTTTGACGAGCTTACTTTTGAACGTGTCATGGATATTCTCGAACTTGAACAACCCCACGGCACAATACTTTCGGTGGGTGGACAGATACCTAACAACCTCGCTACACGCCTTGACGAACAGGGTGTTAATATCCTCGGAACGACAGCCCAAAGCATCGACAATGCTGAAGACCGTCACAAATTCTCGGCTATGCTCGACCGCCTCGGCATCGATCAGCCTCGTTGGCGCGAGTTGACNAGCTTTGANGATATNGANAAGTTTATNGANGAGGTNGGNTTCCCCGTACTNGTTCGNCCGAGCTACGTTCTCTCNGGNGCAGCAATGAACGTTTGCTCNAACAAAGAAGANCTNGAAAAATTCCTTCANCTTGCNGCNAACGTNTCAAAACAACANCCNGTTGTTGTTACNGAATTNATNCAGAATGCAAAAGAAATCGAGATGGATGCCGTNGCTCANGANGGTGAAATCAAGGTTTATGCAATATCAGAGCATATAGAGTTTGCCGGNGTTCACTCGGGCGATGCAACTATCTGCTTCCCTCCCCAGAAACTTTATGTCGAGACGATGAGACGCATCAAAAAGGTGTCTCAGCAAATTGCCAAGGCTCTTAACATTTCGGGTCCGTTCAANATTCAGTATCTTGCTAAAAACAACGATATCAAGGTTATTGAATGTAACCTTCGTGCATCTCGCAGCTTCCCGTTCGTGTCAAAAGTTATCAAAATCAANTTCATTGATATTGCTACCAAGGTGATGCTCGGTTTGCCGGTTGAAAAACCGCATAAGAGTGCGTTTGATTTGGACTATGTCGGCATCAAAGCCTCNCAGTTCAGCTTCTCTCGTCTCCAGGGTGCCGANCCNGTATTGGGTGTCGATATGTCATCGACCGGTGAGGTTGGATGTATCGGTTCTGATACCGACGAGGCGGTTCTCAAATCGATGCTTTCNGTCGGATACCGCATCCCCGAAAAATCGGTACTCCTTTCAACCGGTTCGGCAAAACAAAAAGCAGCCATGCTCGATGCCGCTCATAAGCTTCATAATCACGGCTACCGCTTGTATGCAACCGGCGGAACTCATACATTCCTCAANGACAACGGTATCCCCGCAATCAAAGTATATTGGCCCAGCGAAGCCGANAAATATCCCCAGGCTCTNGAAATGTTNCATAACAANGAGATTGACCTCGTTGTGAACATCCCCAAAAACTTGTCATCGACCGAGTTGTCAAACGGATATAAAATACGTCGTGCGGCAATCGACCTCAATATNCCGTTGCTCACAAACGCTCGTTTGGCGTCGGCATTCATTGATGCATTCACTTCAATGAGTATTGACCAGATCGAAATTAAGAGNTGGGACGAATATAAATAGTCGTCGCAAGGATATGGACGTTAATCGTTATTGGGAAAATCGTGCTACAGTGCGTCGTTACACCGACCGCACTGTGAGCGACGAGCTANTGNGCGATTTGATGGCAAAGGCNTCTCATGCGCCCACAACCGGCAATATGCAGCTTTANAGCGTAATTGTTACTCGTGATGCNGAGATGAAGCGAAAGCTTGCGCCTGCCCATTTCAATCAGCCGTCGGTCGAGAGTGCATCGGTNGTGCTGACNTTCTGTGCCGACTATAACCGCTTTTCNGAGTGGTGTCGTCAGCGCAAGGCTGTTCCCGGATATGACAATTTCCAATCGTTCTTGGCAGCACTGCTCGATACNGCTTTATTNGCNCANCAATTCAATACTGTTGCCGANCTNGCCGGACTCGGATGCTGTTATCTNGGAACNACNACCTATAATGCACCTCAGATTGCNGAACTGTTGCAGTTGCCCGAATTGGTAGTTCCNGTNACGACTTTNACCGTGGGTTATCCCGACGGCGAAGCCGTNGCCTTCAGATCGNNTTGCNCCTGANGCNTTTCTCCACAGCGAGANNTATNANCCCTATACANCTGNNNANATTGANCGCNANTTANGCNGAAAAAGAGNCANTNCCCGANTCGGCAAANTTCATNGCCGAGAANAANAAGGAAACGCTCGCCCAGGTCTTTACCGACATCCGTTACACCAAAGAAAACAACGAATATTTCTCAAAAGTCTATGCCGATTTCATCAAGCAACAAGGCTTTTAAAATTATAGATNCATATAATAAANAAAAGGGNCTGTAAAGCCCCTTTTNTTATTGTATANATTGATNTGAATAATGTAAACNAAAATGGTTGCGTAGTCAACCATTTTTGTTTTGAAGTGTTATATAGATATGAAAACGAAAGATGAAACATATAAAGCACCGGCTCTAGGATGTATGCTCGGTTCGGCAAATCAAATTTTGCTTGGCAAACTCGAAAAGGAATTAAAAGNAGCCAAGATGCCGTTGACCACTGTCGATTATCTCGTACTTCGTGCATTGTATGCAAAAGAAGGAATACAGCAATGTGAGATTGCCGAGATGGTTGGACGTGACAAAGCCGGAATATGCCGGTGTGTCACCGGACTGCTAAAGAAAGGTTTCGTTAGAACCGAACCNGTCAGTTATAAGTGCTTGAAGGTTTATCTGACCGANAAGGCTAAGGCGATTGAATCGCAGGTGCTTCAAGTTGCCGAGAGTCGACATCAGGCTTTGGTAAACCTTGTGAGCCGCAGGGAACTGGAAGTTNTCACTAAAGTTCTTGAAAAAATTATCATAACCAAATAATAAAAAAGAAAGGGATAAAAAGAATGATTACACTTACAATTTGGAGCGATTTCGCTTGTCCGTATTGTTATATCGGTGAAACTCGTTTGCAAAATGCAATTGATGAACTTGGGCTTCANGACCGGGTGANTGTTGATTTCCGTGCTTTTGAACTTGATCCGACGGCTTCTAAAGAGGTTGTNAGCTCAACGCCCGAACGTTTTGCTCAGAAGTATCGTCTTTCTCTTGAAGGTGCTAAAGACCAGATTGAACAGATTTCGTCGCTCGGACGTGAACTTGGAATCGATTTTAAATATGCCACAACTCAATATTCAAATACTCGCGATGCTCATCGACTGATGAAACTTGCNGAGGCTAAATATGATCGAGAAACAGTCGGTCGCTTGAACGAGGCTTTGTTTAAGGCATATTTTGTTGAAAATCTTGTNCTTGCCGACCATAAGGTTTTGCTTGACAAGGCTGTTTCAGTNGGGATGAACGAGGCTGATGTCAAGGAGGTTCTTGAATCGGAAAAGTATGACGATGANGTTCGTTTTGATGAGCGCGAGGCAATGATGCGTGGTGTGCATGGGGTGCCTTATATCGTCATTAACGGAGGATTGGCGATACCGGGAGCAATGACTACCGAGAGCTTTAAGCATGCTCTTCAGCGCGAACTGAAGAAGCAAGAAAAGGCTCAGACTGAGGCTGATGTTATTGACGGAGAACGCCCTCATCAGTGCGGACCTGACGGTTGCCAATTACTTTAACAGATGTCTATTTAGGCGAAAGGAGATAAAGCAATGATCAAAGAATTGCAGGTTCAGGGTGTCTTTGCTGAAAACACCTATTTCTATATTGATGAACATTCAAAGTCGGGCTTTATTATTGACCCGGGGGCTCAGGCGGGTGTGATTTACGATGTTGTAAAGCGCAATGGTTGGACAATAGAAAAAATTCTTCTTACGCATGGTCATTTTGACCATTTTGGTGCCGCCGAATTGTTGCGTGAAAAACTTGTCGCACCAATATATATTTACCCGCAGGATGCGTCTTATCTCGCTGATCCATATTTGAATTTGAGTGGTAACTCGGGGCAATCGATTACCGTTTCTCATTATGAGGAAATGTATGAAGGCGAGATAATACGCCTGAAGGCTAATTCGGAATTTTATCTGAAGGTGATCCATACTCCCGGTCATACCCCCGGCTCGGTAACATATTATTCGCCTAAAGAACGGGCTGCATTTGTCGGAGACTTGCTCTATCAGCATGGTCCCGGTTTGACTGATTTTCCCGGCGGTAACAGGGCAGTGTTGGAGGAATCGATTGTAAATAAAATTTTTACGCTTCCCGATGATACCGTCCTGCTTTCGGGGCACTCATCTCCAATAACAGTTGGACAAGAAAAGCGAATTTTACTATAAACTAAAAAAACTCTATCGGGTATAACTCACTACCTGATAGAGTTTTTTTATGAAAAGTGCATCTCGTGGTTTGGTTTTAAGCAAAAATTATCTCTTTTTTCCTTTGGGATTTTTGAGTTTGCCACGGTTGACCTCGTAGCCTCGATAGCCGGGGAAGAGTTTGGCGATTAGGTCGGGGCGGTGGAGCCGGTTTAGCGACCTGACGATGTCGGGACGATAGGTTGAGTCATACCAGAAGAAATATTTGCGCTGGGCGAGTTTTTCTTCGGGTGTGGTCGCGGTGAAAATTTTCTCACCGGTGTAGGGGTGGATGCCGGTATAGAAAATTTCAGTAGATAGAGTCATNGGTGTCGGTGTAAAGTCTTGAATTTGTTCAAGATGGAAGTTGAGATTGCGGGTCTCGACGGCAAGGAGTGCCATGTCGATTTCNCGNCATCCGGGATGACTTGAAATGAAATATGGTATAAGTTGCTGATTAAGGTTGTGTTTGGTGTTGATACGGTCAAATATCTCTTTGAATTGACGGAAACACTCAAACGAGGGNTTNCNCATCAGGTTNAGAACGGNNTCAGACGTATGTTCGGGCGCGACTTTAAGTCGTCCTGAAACGTGTTTNCATATAAGTTCTTCGTTATATTGACGGTTNNCNCGGTCGATGTCGGCGTTGCCTGACNGGTGCATCGAAAGGTCATATCNCACACCGCTGCCGATAAACGATTTTTTGACTCCGGGCAGAGCATCGACTTTGTGATAGACGTTTAGTAGCGGNCGATGGTCNTTGTTGAGGTTGGGGCATGGNTTGGGATGGAGNCATGACGGACGAAGACACTTGGCGCAGATCGATTTGTCACGTCCGCCCATCGCATACATATTGGCTGATGGTCCGCCGAGGTCGCTGATATAGCCTTTGAATCCGGGCATTGCAANNACTTTTTTTGCCTCTTCGATGATTGAANGTTCGCTGCGCGATGCCACAAANTTGCCTTGATGAGCCGAAATNGTGCAGAATGCACAGCCNCCAAAACAGCCNCGGTGCATATTGATAGAGAATTTAATCATCTCAAANGCCGGGATNGTCTTGCCTTTGTATCGGGGGTGGGGNAGTCGGGTATATGGTAGGTCAAAGGCGGCGTCGATNTCGCCCTGAGTCATTGCCGGATGCATCGGGTTGACCTTGACAATGCGTTTGTTGTCGAGTTGCTGATAAAGAGTTTTACCGCCATCCATGCGGTTGCTTTCTTGCTCGATATGTTTGAAATTNTCAGCTTGGCAACGTTTGTCGGTGCGACATTTNTCCCATGANTTGAGNANTATNGANTCNGNNTCATCTTTNGNCGGNAGNNNNTCGCANATCACAACNGTTTGNCNNACNTCTTGCATNTCNNCGATTTTNTCACCGTTTTCAAGCCGTCGGGCAATCTCGACAATCGGTTTCTCGCCCATGCCATAGATTATCATGTCGGCGTTGGCGTCGGCAAGAATCGACGGGCGCAGACGGTTTTGCCAATAATCATAATGAGACAGTCGGCGCATCGAAGCCTCGATACCTCCGGCGATAATCGGTGTATCGGGATATAGCTCACGCAAGATGTTGGAATAGACGATTGTCGGATAGTCGGGGCGCATGCCGTGACGACCGTCGGGCGTATATGCATCGTCAGAACGTCGGCGTCGATTGGCGGTGTAATGGTTTATCATGGAGTCCATTGCTCCGGCTGATACTCCGAAAAACAATCGTGGCTGTCCAAATTTCTTGAAATCGCGAAGGTCGTCCTGCCAGTTGGGTTGAGGAACGATGGCGACCTTGTAGCCCTCTTTTTGGAGTATGCGGCCGATAACGGCGGCGGCAAACGAAGGATGGTCAACGTATGCGTCACCCGTGAAAATGACTACATCGACATAATCCCAGCCGAGTGCTTTCATCTCTTTTACCGATGTTGGTAAAAAGTCGGTAACGGCAGGCATTGGTGCCGGTATCGGGTTATTCTTCGGGCTGGAGTTTTTCGGCATAGAGTTCGAGTTTTATAATTTCGTCACGCAAACGTGCGGCTTCCATAAATTCCATTTTTTTTGCAGCGGCAAGCATCTCGTTGCGCAGGTGAGAAATTGATGCCATCACCTCTTTGTGGCTCATATATTTTACAACCGGATCGGCGGCAATATCGACGTGGGTCGTATATTCGTTGCCGTATGGAATCGGCTCAGCTTGAGCCTTGCGGCGAGTTGTCGATGATGTAGGCTTGGTCGTATCGGCATCCTCACGGTCAAGTCCGATGATGCGGTTGCGTGCCTTGATGATTGCTGTGGGAGTGATGCCATGCTCTTCGTTATATTTCAACTGAATGTCACGTCGGCGGTTGGTTTCGTCGATAGTTTGCTGCATACTCTCGGTTATCTTGTCGGCATACATGATTACTTCGCCGTTGAGGTTTCGTGCGGCACGTCCGACGGTTTGTGTCAGCGATCGGTGGGAGCGTAGAAAACCTTCTTTGTCGGCGTCAAGAATGGCAACAAGCGAGACTTCGGGCAGGTCAAGACCTTCACGCAGAAGGTTAACGCCAATCAGAACGTCAAATTCGCCTGACCTTAGTCCGTCGAGGATTGCTACTCGCTCAAGCGATTTTACGTCGGAGTGGATGTAGGCAGTCTTGATGTCGAGACGCAGGAAGTATTCGTTCAATTCCTCAGCCATTCGTTTGGTGAGGGTTGTTACAAGCACACGTTCGTCGCGTTCGCGTCGCTGATTTATCTCTTCGAGCAGGTCGTCGATTTGGTTTAGCGACGGGCGCACGCTGATGACCGGGTCGAGAAGTCCGGTCGGACGTATGATCTGTTCGACAACCACGCCTTCTGATTGTTCGAGTTCGTAGTCGGCGGGTGTNGCGCTGACATATACGGTCTGATTTGTCAGTCCGCTGAATTCTTCAAATGTGAGAGGTCGGTTATCGAGTGCGGCTTCAAGACGAAACCCATATTCAACGAGGTTGAGTTTGCGAGAGCGGTCCCCGCCATACATCCCCCTTATCTGGGGAATGGTGACGTGGCTTTCATCAATTATGGTCAGATAGTCTTTGGGGAAATAGTCGAGCAGGCAGAATGGGCGCATCCCGGGCTGACGTCCGTCAAAATATCGGCTATAGTTCTCGATGCCGGAGCAATGTCCGATTTCGCGAATCATTTCAACGTCGTAGGTCACTCGTTCGTAGAGACGTTTGCCTTCGAGCGGTCGGCCTTCGTTGTAAAAAGCATCGACTTGATTGCCGAGGTCTATTTCGATTTGACCGATTGCCGAACCGAGTCGTTCGCGTGAAGTGACAAAAAGGTTGGCGGGATAAATGCGAAATTCGTCATGGCTGCCGAGCGAGACATTATCAACAGGGTGGAGGGTGTGGATTGACTCGATTTCATCGCCCCAGAACATCACGCGAATCATGATTTCTTCGTAGGCGAGCGAGATATCGACCGTGTCGCCCTTGACGCGGAATGTGCCTCGCTGGAGTTCGGTTTCGGTGCGGCTATACAGCGATTCGGCAAGACGGCGCATGAATTCGTTGCGTGAAATTCGTTGCCCTACCTTGATGTCGATTACGTTGCTGTCAAAGTCTTCGGGGTTGCCCATACCGTAGATACATGAAACTGACGATACGACAACGACATCACGCCGACCCGATAGAAGAGCCGACACTGTTGATAGTCGCAGGCGTTCAATTTCGTCGTTAATCATCAGGTCTTTTTCGATGTACTTATCGACCGACGGGATGTATGCCTCGGGCTGGTAGTAGTCGTAATAAGACACAAAATATTGCACCGAGTTCTCGGGGAAAAAAGACTTGAACTCGCTGTAAAGCTGGGCTGCCAATGTTTTGTTGTGGCTCAAAATCAGGGTCGGGCGATTGACACGCTCGATGAGATTTGCCATTGTGAATGTTTTACCCGAACCGGTTACGCCAAGAAGAGTCTGTGCAGGAAGCCCATCGTTAACGCCTTTTACGAGAGCTTCGATGGCTTGTGGCTGGTCGCCGGTGGGTTTGTATAGAGAGGAGAGTTTAAAATTCATTGCTTTTGAAAATGTTAACTTGCAAAGTTAATCATTTTTTTTGAGATAGGCAATGAACCGATTGGCTGATGCGGTACAGAATTGCAATCCCGATTATTGTCAGAACAAGGCTCGTGATAAATAAAATCATGTCGGGTGTGTCGGCGGTGTTTGCCCCGACTTTGTCAAGGTCAACGCCGATCATATGACGTTGTCTCATCCATTGGACTATAGCCACGAGTGAATTGTTGAAAACATGGGCGGCGATTGGAAGCCAAAGAGAACCGCTCCAGTAAAGCAGGTAGCCAAAGAATGCGCCGAGCAGAAAGCGAGGAAAAAATCCGAAAAACTGTAGATGAAATGCACTGAATATGAATGCGGTTAGCCAAATGGCAACATGAGCGTTGGTGCTGAATGACAATAATCGCTGCAATGCTCCGCGAAAAAACAGTTCTTCGCTGAAACCTGCCATAATGCCGATAATCAAAATGCTGATTATCAGTGACCCAATGCTCGTTCCACCCATCAAAATTTCAACCGATTGTTGAGCGGCATCTTCCATCGCCTTCATCTGAGCTGCAATCGCTGACATCGATTCGGGGAGTTCAATNGATTCNTTCCAATTGACAAGCATATTCATTGCCGGCACTGANACGAGCATAANCACCAATGTCGTTAGGGTAAGATTGAGTGTCGGTTTGNTATCGACCATCAGAAGTCGGGCNGGTAATCGCGTTGAAACCATCGCTGTTGCAATAGCCGGAATGATGAACACNANAAGGTCTTGCACAACGGCNCCGATGCGAAGTNCTCCTGCCTGATTTGGAATTTTAGAAACAAGAAATTGTAAAATAAAGGCGGTTGCCATCAGGAAGAAGACAAANAGACAGCCGAGTAATATTAATCCGACCGCNGGGCGAACGGCAAGCCGAGCTGAATTATTAGCGNGTGATGATTGTAACCGATTANNCATAGTTTTNAAATTGGAGATAGAAATCTTGTGTTAAATTGCGATATTNNGNAGTGAATCCGTTTTGGTCGCTTATGATTAGTNCGTTTTTTTGAACTTGGGAAGGGTGACGGGTAAANGAAATGAGCGCACGTTTGGGCGATTTGCCGACACGGGTTGTTACNGTTGTTATTTCGCNAGGATTGAGATGGTTTAACGTNGCGCTAAAGATGAGGTNTTCGATAATTTCAATCGGAATGATNATTGCAAGAATACCGTTNTCGGTCAACAACGATGCACCGCGCTCAACNATTGATTGTGGTGAAAGTTGAGCCGCATGCCGGGCTGAAGCTCGNGAAATATCGGGCGATTTGATACCGTTTGTAAAAAAAGGAGGATTGGAAACTATCAGGTCAAATTTGGCGTTTGCATCCCATCGGCAAAAATCACAACATTCAATCGTGATTCTGTCGCTCCACGGCGAGGCTAAAACATTTTTTCGGGCTTCTTCTGCGGCTTGTGAATCAATTTCGATGCCCGTTATCATTGCGTTGCCAAACCGTTGGGCAAGCATAATCGAAATNAAACCGGTGCCGGCACCGATGTCAAGAATCGACAGTGGATTGNCGGCTGTCGCCCATGCTCCGAGAAGTACACCNTCGGTNCCAACTTTCATGGCACTGACCGAGTTCTCAATTTCAAATTGTTTGAAACGAAACGTTGANCATCGATTAGGATTTGTACCCATTGGGTCAGAGGTCTTTGATGCCGTCGGGNAGAGTGACATCGACAGTTTTGGAGTCGGTGTCGAGNGCGTTTATGAGTTCGTCGGCGAGTGGAACATAAATTGTAGAGCCGTCGGTNGTTTTTACAATCAAAAGAACGTTNGCAGTCGAGTCGTCAACATCTTCGATTATGCCTAACGGAGCATCGTCCTCGGTAATGGACCAACCGATAAGGTCAGAAGCATAGACTCCGTCAGAATCATCATTTTCAAAGTTGTCGGGAAGNTCGTNGGTAAGAGCGTATATTGTTTTGTTTGATAGTAATTTGGCCTCGGTATCAGATTCTATGCCGTCGATTGTCAGAAGGAAGCTTTCATGACCTTTTGANCGGTAGGAGTTAACAAAAAAAGGAACGAAAATACCATCAATTTCAACAATGACGCAACGCAGGTCATCGGGCGACAGATCATAGTCGAGAGAGGCTGTGATTTCNCCGTTGATTCCGTGGGGACGGGCAAANNGTCCGACTTCTGACAAAGAATTGCGCTGAATCATTTTTTCTTCTTTTTCTTACCTTCAACAGTGAAGATTTTATAATCGTTCAGTGCGCAAAATTGGGGAGCCAGACGAATTTCTCCATGAGAAAGAACTGCAAGATCGTTGAAAATGCGAGAGTCTTCAACATCACCCATTTCTTCAACCATAGTTTTTTTCATCTGATTGGCAACCAACATTGTAAGAGTATCGCGTTCAACCCCCGGTTGCATTGACATGATCGTGTTGATCATTGCAATAATGTGGCGACCATAATGGCGAGTGTCGCTAATCTGATAATTATAAGGGATTTTNGTCGGTTCNGTTGTTAGATTTTCGGGCTTAATGACCTCAAACGGGAAATCAACGTCGAGAGCGAANCCCGACATNATATANAGGTGATCCCAAAGTTTGTGAATGCCATCTTCGCTATCTCTGATTGNCGGGAACAGCGTNCCCATNGCTTTGATAATCGAATGGGCACAGCGGTTGCGCTCTTCGCGGTTTTCNATAGTGAGACATAAATCTACCATCCGTTGNATGTTACGTCCATACTCGGGGAGTTTNATTGCCGGNAGTTGNGTNTTNTATGTCAGCATATTATTCTACTTACAATGATTTATTCATATTTTTTGAAGTCTTTCCATTGATCTGCGGCCTGATAAGCTTCTATTGATTCNAAAGGAACACTTAATACACATTCCGACATATTAATACCCTCAAAAGCCTCACTTCCACATATCGGAGGATTAATNGCGTTNCATTTAAATGATTTTAATGNCGAACANCCTCTAAATGCTTTTTTGCCTATTTCAANTAAATCTTCACCGATAATAACCGAATTAACNGCTTTACAACCGTTAAAACANGATTCGCCTATAGATTTAANATTNTCAAAATTCAGTTTGTTAAGTTCTTCACACTCGAANAACGCNTAATCNCCTATATTTTCAACNTTNGGAGCGTTAATCTTNACAAGGTTAGAACTGCCATAGAAAGAATATTTCACTATATTTTGTACAGAATATGAAATGCCNGCATTTTCTACTGTTCCGTTACACTCGATATAATCTGATTTTGGCAACGTTACACCTATCAAATCACATTTATGTTGGTCGGCATCGGTAATAACATAAGAGATCCCGTCAACAGAAAACATCGAACTCAGATTTGGATAANCCAAAATTTCTTTGTTGTAATTGAAAGAGGCTGCGAATTGTACATTTGCAGATACGTTTTTATATCCAGAGGGTGGTGTGTTGGGTAACCAAAATATTTTATCAGCCACCACATTTGATACNGATTTCACGTCTGATCCTATAATCAATGAGGTCAAGTTTGTATTGGAACTACCAGCATATGATATTACTCCTGACGGAATTGTGATGAATTTTATGTCTTTTATATGAGTGTCTTTATTTTCAGGTTCATATCCNTTAAGATCTACCGCCGTTACCCGATATAGGTTNCCGTCAATTGTAACTTCGCTTGGTATATCAAAAATCGGATATGGGAAACTTGAATAGTATGTTTTATAAGAAGATTTGTTACTGTAGATTCGCTTGAAACAAACTAATGTACAAGTTTTATCTTCATTTGCCTGATAGAGCAAATTGTTTACTCTAAAAAGATTATCAGAAATGATTTCATCGTTACCTTCTGTGATTTCAGAGTATGTAGGCTCGTCGTTTTTACTGCAACTCGTGAAAATCAAACAAGATATTATTCCGAGTAAGAAAATTATTTTTTTCATATTCATTTGTTTAATTGATTTCGAACTTATTGATATCCTTTATTATTGTTTGGTGAATTGTTTTGGGGTAAACNNGATATTAATGCAAAGTTACATAATAATTTTTATTTGACAAGAGGTTCTTGGTAAACGACGATGTTNTGTTGTTGGGTGGNGGCTTTTATATCAGCGAGACTAAATGTCGCCATTACAAAAAAAAGCGTTGTGTCGGGTGGAGACACAACGCTTTTTTAATTTAATGAGTATTCTTGGATTATTCGAGATCAACGGGGACTGCTACGATGCGGAGATTGTTGTCGCGGATGAACGAGAGGATGTTGTCGCGTTCGGGCGATGGTTCAACATCGGCTTCGATGCGTTTGAGTGCATTGAAAACAGAAGTTCCACTTTGATAGATGTGGCGGTATGCTTTGGCGATATCATCGATTTTACTATCGGTAAAGCCATATTTTTCACCTTCTTTGCGCATAACCTGAGCATTTACGCCGTAATATACCACGGGGTTATGGGCGAGGATAATGTATGGGGGAACATTACCGTTGATTCGACATCCGCCTTTGATAAAGCACCAGTCGCCAACCTTGCTGCCTTCATACAGAATTGCATTTGACGACAAGATTACGCATTTACCAACTTCAACGTCGCCGGCAAAGGTCACACCATTGCCGATAACTGATTGTCCGGCGAGATGACAGTCGTGACCGATGTGGGTTTCGGCACAAATAAAGGTGTCGTCGCCGATTGTGGTTGCTCCGTCGGCATGGATACTTCGGTTGATGATGGCGTGCTCGCGGATGACACAACGGTCACCGATTTTGCATAGAGAATCTTCGCCTTTCCAACGGAAATCCTGAGGCTCGGCACCGATTATTGCACCCTGATAGACACGGCAATCGTTACCGATGCGTGTTCCGCTCATTATGCTTGCAAAAGGCATGATGATTGAGTTGTCGCCAATTTCAACGTTTTTGTCGATGAAGGCAAACGGATGTATTGTAACGTTTTTCCCTATTTTTGCCGAAGGGTCAACGTGGGCTTTTTCACTGATCATGGTAATAATAGTTTAGATGTTTGATATGATGTTTTTAGCGACCTCCGCCAAGAGCTTGATAGAGGTTGATAACAGCTTGAGCTTGCTGAAGCTGACAGTTGATTTGGGCTGTCTGGGCTGAGAGCAGGCTTGATTGAGCGGTTAACACTTCAAGATATGTTGCGCTGCCAAAAGCAAAAAGGTCTTTGGTGTAGTCCTGGGCTTTGACAAGGTCTTCAACCTGAGATTTGATAAGCACTGATTTATCGGCATTGTTGCGGAATGATGTGAGTGCGTTAGAAACCTCGGCACTTGCTGAGAGTATTGTTTTCTCGAAGTTGTTGAGGGCTTGTTTTTGCTGAGCTTTGGTAGCTTCAAGTCGTGCAATGTTTTGACCACGGCTAAACAATGGTGCAACAAGTGAGCCTACCAATGAAGCAATCCAGTCGCCGGGATTTTTGATTAATGAACCAAAGCTGTTTGTAAAGCCATAGTTTGCAGTGATTGTGAGTGTGGGATAGAAGGCTGCACGAGCCGAGTTGGTAGCATAGTAGGCTACGGCAAGCGAGCGTTCAGAAGCGCGAACGTCGGGGCGAGATGCGAGAACCGACATGGGAACACCGTCAAGGGCAATCGCCGGAGCAGCGAATGTCACAAGCTGAGGAATTTCGTATTCCTGAGGCTGCTGATGAAGCAAAAGTGACAAAGTGTTGTATGCCTGAGTGAGAGATGTGCGAAGGTCGGTGAGTTGTGCAAGGATGTTGTAGTAGTTAGCTTCGCTTTGAACAACGGCAGCTTCATTGGCACGGCCTATGAGCTTGTAGTTGCGCATTGTCTCAACATTTTCTTTCCAGATTACAGAAGTGTTTTCACAAAGTGCGATCTGGCTTTTGAGAGCTGCAATGGCATAATATGTGTTTGCCACGCCACCGATGATTTGAGAGCGAACTGCCTGGCAATAATCTTGGCTCATTTCGTATGAAGCTTTGGCACTACGGTTGTTGTTGAGAAGTTTTGCAAAAATATCGACTTCCCAAGAAGCAGTCAACGGAATAGTGTAGTTCCAGTTGGTGAGCGGACCGTTAGCAACACTCGATGCTCCACCTTGAGGAGCGAGAGCGAGTGACGGGAGATAGCTTAGGCGAGCGCCACGCAAATTTGCATGTGCAACTTCGATGTTCAAACGAGCATTGTTGAGGTCAATGTTGTTTTCGAGAGCCTGACGGATGAAGTCGGCCAACATCGGATCGGTGAACACCTTTTCCCATGGCAGATTACCAAAAGATTCGGCATCGGCAGGCTGATCTACTGCATCGGCATATTCCTTTGCAATCTGACTGTCTTGTTTGCTGACGTCAAATGATTGGTAGATATGGCAACCGGTGAGTGAGAACATACTCACCAGTGCCACAGTTGAAATGATTATATTTTTTTTCATTGTGAAAAATCAAAAGTAGGAATTAATATTATCGAGCGAGCTGCTGAATCTCAGATTCAATGTCGGTGTTATTGGTATCTTTCCACTTGAGCGGAGTGATTTTTTCCTGAATAGTCTGGAAAACAACGTAAAGGGCGGGAACTATCAATACCTGAAGAATCATACCGATGAGCATACCACCGATTGAACCTGTACCGAGGGCTCGGTTACCGTTGGCACCTACACCGCTTGCAAACATCAATGGCAAAAGACCGATGATGAGGGCGAGAGATGTCATAAGGATAGGACGGAGACGGTCGGTTGCACCCTGAACGGCTGCATTGAAGATTGACATACCTGTGCGACGACGTTCGATACAGAACTCAACGATAAGAATAGCATTCTTAGCCAACAGACCGATGAGCATGATGAGCGCAATTTGCAGGTAAATACTGTTTGCGATGCCGGCAATGTCGGCAAAGATAAATGAGCCCATAAGACCGAACGGAATTGAAAGAATAACGGCGAACGGAAGAATGTAGCTTTCGTACTGAGCTGATAGGATGAGGTAAACGAAGAGGAGACAGAGTCCGAAGATGATAGCGGTCTGGCTGCTGCTTGAACCGGCTTCCTCACGGGTCATACCTGCATATTCATAACCATATCCGGTGGGAAGTGTCTCGTTTGCCACGCGAGTGATGGCGGCGAGCGCTTCACCTGATGAATATCCCGGAGCGGGTGAACCGGTTACCGAGATAGACTGGAACATGTTGAATCGGTTAAGAAGGTCGGGACCGTAGATTTTAGTAAGAGTTACGAAGTTAGAGAGCGAAGCCATCTCGTTTCCGTTGCGTATCTTGATTGAAGAGAGTGTTTCAGGCGAAACTCGAGATTCGGGATTGGCTTGCATCATAACGCGATAGATCTTACCAAAACGGTTGAAGTTAGATACATACATACCACCGTAATATCCCTGAAGAGTAGAGAGGATAGTTGACGGACTGATACCGGCCTGTTTGGCTTTGGCTGCGTCGATATCAACCATATATTGAGGGAATGTCGGGTTAAATGTCGAGTATGCCATCTGGATTTCGGGCTGAGCATTGAGCTGGGCAAGGAATCCTTGAACAATGTTGAAGAACTGGTTGATATCACCACCGGTGCGGTCTTGCATCTTGATTTCAAAACCGTTGGTGACAGAGTAACCTGAAATCATAGGCGGAGCAAATGCAACCACACGTCCGTCTTTAATCATCTGACCGGTCATTGCAAAGATTTGACCAACAATAGCGTCAGAACTTTCAGATTTTTTTGTTCGTTCGCTCCAGTCTTTAAGTTTGACAATGAAAGTACCGTAGGTGGCTCCTTGACCGGCAAGGAATGAATAACCAACAATCTTTTGGCTATATTGAACAGAAGGAATCGACATGATGATTTGGTCAACCTGATCCATAACATCCATTGTACGTTCTTGAGAGGTGCCCGGGGGCATATCCACCATTACGAAGACCGTACCGGTGTCTTCGTTAGGAACGAGAGCTGTAGGAGTAATTCTCATTAATATAACAAGGATTGCTATTGAAGCCGCAACCACTCCGAACGAAGTGAGTTTATGATTCATGAAGAACTCAGTGGCTTTCTTGTAAACTTTGAGAAGTCTTCCATAGCCGATTTCAAAGCCTTTGTGGAAGCGGGGTGAGAATAGTCCGAGGACGGTTGTGATTGCTACAATCCAGCAAACAATTGCAAGGAGCGGTTTTTCAAAAGAATACCATCCTTTAATCATAAAGAAGATTGTTGCAATGAGCAAGATACCTGTAACAACAGGCGGGAGGTCAAGTTTGAATGATTTTTTGTATTTAGAAGCAACAGCTTGACCGGCGGCTTTGTAAGCCTCGCCCATACGTTGTCCAAGCGGTTTCTCTTCATCATGAGCTTTCAGGAACACCGCACAAAGAGCCGGGGAAAGAGTCAATGCGTTGATAGCCGAGAAACCGATTGCAATTGCCATTGTCAAACCGAACTGACGGTAGAATACGCCTGACGTACCGGGCATGAATGACACGGGGATGAACACGAGCATCATTACAAGGGTGATTGAGATGATCGCGCTGCCGATTTCGCTCATCGCATCGATAGATGCCTTACGGGCACTCTTATAACCGACGTCGAGTTTTGCATGGACCGCCTCGACAACCACAATCGCGTCATCGACCACAATCGCGATGGCAAGCACCATAGCCGATAGAGTGATGAGGTTGATTGAGAAGCCGATAACGTTCATCATGAAGAATGTACCGATGAGAGCTACCGGGATGGCGATGGCAGGGATAATAGTTGAGCGGATATCCTGAAGGAATACATACACCACGAAGAACACGAGGATAAATGCCTCGATAAGTGTTTTAACAACTTCGTGGATTGATGCATAAAGGAAGTCGTTATTATTCATCGGGATTGCGAACTCAAGACCTTTGGGAAGGTCAACACGCAATTTGTCGACGAGCTTAAGACAGTCATTGATAATTTCAGTTGCGTTAGAGCCGGCGGTCTGGAAGACGATTGCCATTGTACCCGGTTTGTTATTAAGGGTGTTATGGAATCCGTAGGTCACTTTTCCAAGCTCGATTTCGGCAACATCTTTGAGGTAAAGGACTTCGCCGTTGTCTTTGGCGCGTATTACGATGTCGCCAAATTCTTCGGGAGTAGATAGACGTCCTTTATATTTAATTGTGTATTGGAATGACTGGTCGCCCTGTTCACCAAAAGAACCGGGGGCAGCCTCGACGTTTTGTTCGGCAAGTGCCAGTGTGATATCTTCAGGCATAAGCTTGTATTGAGCCATAACATCGGGCTTGAGCCATATACGCATAGAGTAGTCGGCACCGAATGACATCACATCACCCACACCATTTACACGCTGGACTTCGGGGATGATGTTGATTTTCATGTAGTTGTCGAGGAACTCTTCAGAATATTCATCAGAATTGCTGTATAGGGCGATACCCATAAGCATTGAAGTTTGGCGTTTTTGGGTAAGCACACCAACTTTGGTAACCTCGGCGGGGAGAAGACTCTGGGCTTTTGCAACACGGTTTTGAACATCGACGGCTGCCATGTTGGGGTCAAAGCCTTGTTTGAAGTAAACGCTGATGTTGGCAGAACCGGTATTGGTTGCGGTTGATTCCATGTAAGTCATACCTTCAGCACCGTTGATCGCTTCTTCAAGAGGCGCGATGACTGAATTCAGCACAGCCTGGGCGTTAGCACCGGTATAGGTTGTCGATACGCTGATGGTTGGAGGTGCGATATCGGGATACTGGGTAATCGGGAGAGATACCAGTCCGATGAGACCGAGCAGAACGATGAAAATAGAAATCACCGTAGATAGCACAGGCCTGTTAATAAAATTATCTAATTTCATTTTCTTATATTGAAAAGGAAGAAATGTGTTTATTAAGTTGAAGTGTCTCGGAGACGATTATTTACCTGCGGCTTGTGCGGCTGCCTGCTGTTGAGCTTGTGCAGCAGCTTGTGCGGGATCAATCGGTTGGATAACAGAGCCGTTGCGTACTTTTGTACCGACACCTTCAATGGCGATGCGCTGTCCGGCTTTGAGCCCTGAAGTGACAACAAAGTTTTTACCATCATTGATTGGTGAAACGGTGATGGGCACTGATGTTACAACGTTGCTGTCATTAACAACATAGGCATAGCGGAGGTTCTGGAGCTCGGTAGTGGCTTTCTGAGGAATTACGATAACGCTGTCCATGCGAACCGGCATAAGAATTTGACCGGTTGAACCGCTGCGGAGCATACCGTTGGGATTTTTGAAGAGAATACGTACTGAAGCCGAGCCGGTAGTATTGTCGATGATACCTGAAACGGTAGAAACTTTCCCGGGTTCGGGATAGATTGCTCCATCTGAAAGTCGGAGGGTAACCTCGGGCATTTCTTTGATTTTTTCGTTGAGCGAATATTTACCGTTGTCGGTGAGTTGGAGAATATCTTTTTCAGTAAGCGAGATGTAGGCATATACATCGCCGTTGTCGCTGACTGTTGTGAGGGGTTGCACCATTGAGGGTGATGCGAGTGTTCCTTCACGATTGGGAATTGAACCAATCACACCGCTACTGGGAGCAGTAACGATAGTATATGAGAGGTTTTTCTGGGCAGTGATAAGATTAGCCTGTGCCTGTGCGAGCTGTGATTTAGCCATCGCGAGGTCGTTTTGAGCAAGCTGATTTTCATACTCGCTGATGATGTTTTTGTCAAACAGCTGCTGTTTGTTCTGAGCTGTGAGGGTTGCGGTTTGAACAGCTGTCTGCGCAACGTTGACAGCAGCTCTTGCATTGTCAACTGCAGCTTGGAACTGAACGTTGTCAATGTTGAAAAGGGGTTGTCCTTTAACTACATATTGACCTTCGTCAACAAGTACGCGAGTGATAAACCCTGATACCTGCGGGCGAATTTCCACGTCGGTTTTACCTTTGATTGTAGCAGGATAGGTTGTTGAAAGATCGCTGTTGCTGTAGTTGAGCGTTACGGTTGCGATCTGAGGAGCAGCCTGTTGCATCATTTGCTGGTTGGCGTTGTTACCGCCACATGATGCGAGAATCATCAAGGTGCCGGCAATGGCCCACTTGGCTGAGCATAATGCGTTAAGTTTGTTCATTGTCTGTGTTTACTTTTATGTGTTATTTTTATTTTTTTTTCAAGAAATACTCAAAATTCGGTGCAAAGTTACTTATTATTTTTGATATATAGATGTTTGTTTTGCGTGACAGATTTGTCAATACTTCCCCATAATTGGAATTTTAGGGAAGTATTAACGAAATTAAACAGACATAAATTTTTATTCTAAGGCTCAACTATAACTGCCGCTCCTGATGAATGGACATTGTATTGGGGTGAATATGAGCTGGCAGCTTCTGCCATGCCTGAAGAATATACTCCGGGACGGTCAACGTTAAATTCCTGTGCAACAACATAAACACCTCTTGGAAGGAAGTCGACAAACATCAAAGATTCGGTGTTGCGGTTTTCCCGATAGAATGCGATTCCGTCACAAAATACCGGTTCGGGCAGTTGATTGACCGGTTCAAGGCAGGCAGGACGCAGGTCTTTGACTGTGACATAAGATAAATCGAGGGTAGATTTTATCGTTAGGGTTGCGCGAACACGGTCGCCGACCGAGAATGTATCTGTTTCAATCCAAGTGTCGCCTGAGGGTGTGATTTGACGCACATAGTAGCGTTTTTCGATTGAAAATTCGCTGTTTTGGCTTGCTTTCACATCTTCAACTTTTTGAGTTGAGACGTTGTATAAAGCTCCAAAGGCGGGACCGTTGTAACCTTTTTTGATTGAGATGTCACACTTGCCTTTATTAGTAAGGTTAGAGATGTTGAAGCGGAAATATCCGGTTAACATGTCGGCTTTGTCGGGCTTTATTTTCTTACCGTTAACAGATATCGCTATGTTATTGTCGGTCGGAACAGCCCATTTTGACCCTGAATTCAGAATGGCGGTTATTGCGATATTGGCTGACAGCCCCGAACCCCAGTTTTGACGGCTCTTTTCAAGTATGAGCCATTGGCGTATCAAATCAATATCGGGCGATTGGGGCGATATCAATTTGTAGGCATTAAGTATTTGGGCAGTCTGTGCTACAGCTTCGGTGCTCCACCATTGGCTTGAACGGATGTTTGGCCAATACATGCCACGTTCGGGTGTGACTACGGCAAATTGCTTGATTGATTCAAGGATAGACTTGGCAACCTCTTTATAATTGTTGCGATAGAGTATTTGTGCGGCAATCGCTTTGTTAGGCGTATCGAGATTTTTCCAGTCGGCAACAATATGTTGTATTGTTTTAGCGGTGATAGATGCGGCGGCTGATGATTTGGGTATCTCGGGGTACATTGATCGTACGTAAACATAGAACGGGTCAATTACCGGCTGCTTTGAACGGGCTTGTCGATCGGTGATTTGCTTGTCGATATATTTGACGGCACTTCTAATCATTGGTTCAAGTTCGTTGTCAAACTTGTAATATCCGGTTGATTTCAGATTGCCGAGCAGATACAGAACCGAAGTTGTTGCCCATTCTGATGGTTTGTCGCCGTATGACGACCAGCTCCAGCCCTCATTTTGTTTAAACAGATTTTTTAATGTCGTTACCGAACTTTTTATGTTTGAGTCGGTTTCTTTCTTGTCAAACAGCAGGGCAAGACGGGTCATGCGTCGGCTGTCGTTCATTTCGTCAACTACCCATGGGGTCGAATTGAGCATTATTGACTTGAAGTCGGGATTGCTTGACAAGGCGCTGACTAAAACAGAGTCGCGGTTGATGGTCTCGGTCCATTTATTCAAGGCACTTTTGATTTCGGGATGATCATTGAGTAATCCTGTGGCGGTCATTGCCGAGAAATAGTTTAACGCTGCTTCGACTGATGTTGAGGGTTTGTCGGCGATCAGTCCGGGCAGGGCAGTGACGACAGACCATGCCGGGTTGAGGTTTAACTCAAGTGTTGTTGTTCCTTTAGAGCTGTTTTCAAGTTTAAAGGATGATGATTCGGTCTCGGGGGCAATGTAAAAAGTTTTAGTGTCGATAACCGGCTCGGCATCGGGTAGCACTGCAACGGCAACCTGTTCGCCATCGCTATAATTATTGCAGAGGGCGCGGGATATGACAAGGAGTCCTGAAGCACTATCATCGACATCTATGTCTATTGAAATATCGGTTGAAGATAGCGGGTCAAGGGATAAGATGTTGGTAGATGTCGCGATCACCTTGTTGGTATCGAGCGAACGTATTTCAATTGAGGCATTGATTCCTTTCAGTCGTTCATCGGTGTTGTTCATGACCGTTGCGGTGATTATTGCGTGATTACCGACCCTGACAAAACGCGGAGCGTTGGTGTTGATCATTATTTGTTTAGCTGCGACAGCGTGTTTGACAAGTGTCGCGAACTCGCTGTCTTGGTTGTAGGCAGAGGTGTTTATGATCCATTCGGTGACACTGTTTGGCCATGTGAATGAAACGCTTAACTGTCCTTTTGTGTCGGTTGTCAACATTGGTTGGAACAGTGCCAATGGAATCTCAGAGGGTCTAACGTCAATCTGTTGTTCGGTGGTTTCTGTACCTCCGGTGGCAACATCGCCTGATCCTTCGCCTGATTCTTCATCGGCTGACTCAACTTTTGCGGCTCCCATATCGGCTACAGCCGCGGCTTTCATCATAGGAGCGGAACTCATTTGGACCATCTCCTCTATAACCATCCCGTTTGTGGCAACAGCTCGTGTGGCATAACGACGCATGATGGTATTGCCATACCACGAATATCCGTGAAGGTCGAAGGCAGGATAAGATACGTTATAAGGATTTGAAAATCCGATGTTTGTAGAGTTGTTGCCGAATGATTGTCCTATAAGTCCGGCGTTGGTAGATATTCTAACGACCGGGCGATATTGGGGAAGCGTAAATATATTGTGAGGCTTGATGTCGTTAATTGATGCTGAGAAGATATTTAACAACATAGCAGCTTCTTGGGGAGTGCTGTCAAGGCGTGTGGTAAATGTCCACTTTTCGCTTTCAAGCGGTTGTACTTTATCGCGGAAGCTCTCGATTGAGATGTCGAGTTTTTTGCGAGCGGGTGGGGTAGTAAATTGGATGACCTGTTGAGTTGACTCAAAGTTATTGACAGAGATAAGGTTGATTGATCCGCGTGAAATGTCATCGGGGAGTGTGACCGGGACGTTATTCAAGCCTTTGGTTAGGGTTATCCATTGTTGAGACAAGAGCGAGTCGGGCGATGTAATGATCATATTTACAATCAGTTCATCGCGGTTGGTGGCGAGCAATATTTCACCGTTTGAACTGTCAAACGGGATGTATGACTGAGGCATCCACAACATCTGATTGATGTTGAGTGTCTTAACTGTCGGATTATACAAAATTATATTTGAAGTCGCTGAATCAGCGAGAGTTGTATCAATGGGTGATACTGTAAGAGTGTATTCTCCGGGTGCAACAGTGCTGAGGTCAACGGTGGCTGACGGATTAGTTAATGTTTTGTAGAATAGTTCTTTGTTGTTTGATGATAGCTTGATAATCAAAGGTATAGAAACCTTGTTGCCCGACGGGTCTTGCACGGAAATGCCAAGGTTTGCGGGTGACGAAATGTCATAGACGTTTGATCCGGTGATGGTGATGCCATATTTCTTGCCTGTAGAGAAGTTGCATGATGTAGAGCGGGTCTCACCGGCAGATGAAGTAACGTCAATAGAAGCGGCAAAAAGGCTGTAATTCTCAGGGCTTTGGCTTAAAACGTTCTTTGAGAACACGATGGTAAATTCGCCTTTGTCGTTGGTTTGAGATGTGGTTGAATAGAAATTTTGAGTGGTGGCACGCCAGAAATACCAGCTCATGCCCGAAAGACTAACGGCAACCTCGGCGTTTGCAATCGGGAAGCCTGAATAGGTTTTGGCACAACCTGTTACAGTGACATCGCCATTAGAGGGAACATCACGTTCGATAGACTGAACTTTGACAGCAAAAGTCGGTAGTTTATAGTCGCTTACCATTACTGCAGCTCCACCGATGTATGATTTCTGGGCAGGTTGATAGGCTTGGAGACGGAAGTTCCCGGTCAAACCATCTTTGGGGATGCTGAACTCGTTGGAAATTCTACCGAAACGGTCGGTTTGCGCCGTAATTGAGTCTAATTTTGTGTTGTTGGCATCGTAGAAATAAACAGTCAAAGTCTCGTTGGCTAATGGGTGACGCGACTTGTTGTCGGCTTTCATTGCCACTAAAGCCCACTCAAGTTTGTCGCCGGGGTGATAGACGGGGAGGGATGTTGTGAATGAGGCGGTTGTGAAATTGCGATCGTAGGTGTTATATAGAGAATATGTGTATAGTTCGGTTTCGTCATTGTCGGTGCCCTTGAAAATGGCTTGATTGCCCGATTTTAATTTGACACTGCCTTTCTGATCGGTTTTGCCAATAGCAATTACCGTTTTTTGTTTTTTTGTCGTAACGCTTACGTTTTCAAGAGGTTTGCCTGTCTCTAAATCGGCAGCCATGTAAAGCGCATTGTTTGGATTGACACCAACCGCCATCGGGAATATTGATCCTACTCTAATGCCGGGGGCATAGCTTTTGAGATTGACAGTATTATTGTCTAATGATGAAAATATCACATAGTTACCATTTGTGGGAATAGAAACAGTAACGATAGAATCGACTGCAAACGGAGACTTTTCGTTAAAGGAAATTGATTTAGAGCCTGATAGAACGAGCGGTTTGCCTTTAGAGTCAACCGAGTAGATGCTGAAAACAATATTAGAGCAGTTGTAGGCTTTGAATTTGATATTAAAAGGACAATCTTTCTTAACGCACTCGGGGAATGAATAAGATATTTCAGGAGCATTTAAGAATTTGATTGCTTGTGAGATATCTTTGTCATAGGCTGTTTGTCCGAACCGCGATTTATAATTTTCAAAGAGAGATATAAGCCGTTTTGATCGTTCGATATTCAGTCGTGATTGATCAATGAGAGAGAATAATGGAACGATTGATGTCGGTTGGCTTTTATATGATTCAGCCAAATCGATTAGGGCATTGAAATATTCGTCAGTGTCAGATATGCGATTACCCGACCAACGAAGACGGTCGAGGTCGGTATAAATGGCTGATGCAGAATATTTTGCGTCGGCTTGTAGCAGGGTTTGATAGGTTGATATGATGAGGCTGTCGGGCTGAGATAGCGAGATGGCGGGCATATTAGTGAATATTTTTGCCGGAGCAAGCCATCGAGCTGCAATTTGTCCGTTTGCTCTGTTCTGTAGTATTGATATTGCTTTAAATCCTATGAAATCGAGCAATGTGGGAAATATTTTTTCACAACCTTTATCGATTGTTATGACTTTCTTCCAGTCATTTATTGGGGTGGATGCAAGTTGGTTATGGTTTGAAAGTGACTTTATGATTAAAGAGTCAATTACATAGCCAAATTGTTTTCCCGACCATTGGAACAGGTCTTGGTTTAACGGTTTCAGAGGGAGTTCACGCGAATTATATACCCAACGGTTACGGTTATAAATTGACGAATATATATCGGCTTTCATCATGTCGAGTACAGACTGCAAAACCGGATCGTTGTTTTTTGAAGCTTCAACTTCAGATATCAAATTCAGAGAAGATTGAATCGAATCGTTGTCAATTGCCGATTTTGCCAATGTCAGATTTATGAGCGACGCGACAATCTCGGGCGAATTATTGGCAGCGATAGCCTTTGACAGTTCTTTTTGTGAGTCTTTGATTACGGTCTGAGGTTTGGAAAAATCGGGGACAGTTGTTTTTGCGGCATTCACCGTGTTTTGAGAAAGTATAAAACAACTTGAAATGGTCAGGATTTTGATGAGTCTGACTGCGTTCATGATTTTCGGATTGTGGGTTATTAAAAAATCCTTAAAACATAAGTTCGTTTTAAGGATTGGTCAATGTTCGTTTTATCTTTTGTAACGCTTTTTTAACGGCGATTGTTTTTGAGTCTTCGGCTATGATGTAGAAGATCGTTTGTGAAACTTCGCTCGGCACCCTTTAATTTGAAAAGTTGCTCGGGCTTGAGAATTTCGGCAAACTTTACCAAATATGATTTCTCAATTTCGCCTTCTTTGATTTTCAAATCAAAAAGAGCTTCGGTAGCCTTTTCATATTCAAGGTCGGTAATCTTTTCGTTTGAATCGGCAATGCGACGTTCGAGTTGGCGAGTTTCATTGTTGAGAGTCGCTGTTTCGTCTTCCATTTGATCGTAAAGTGGGAAAAACTTGTCGCGTTGCTCGCGGGTTAGCGATAATTCTTTTGTCAAAAAACGATGTTTGTAATCGCGGAACTCTTTCATGAATGTTTCTCTGCGATCGATGCTGTCTGTATCTACGGTCTGTGCCGATAGGTTTACAAACGGTACAAGCATGAAAGTGAGAATGAGAAATAAAATCGTTTTTTTCATAATATTCAAATATTTAAAATATTGAATTGAAAAGATATGTTATTCTTGAAATGAAGTTTCGATGAGCGAGTCGTTATCTTCGATGTCGTCAACCGAAAAACCGTCGTTATAGAAATCTTCAATGATGTCACGATCATCTACATGATAGAGTATATCATATCCCGATTCTTCAAGGGTTGCGGTCAAAGCGGGGTAGTTGTCGATGTTGAGGTCGGTCGATGAAGATTTAATCATGTCAAACATCTTCATCATACAAAAAATCCCGGCAAACATAGCTGCCATATACACATATGGTCTGATTCTTAACCATACCGTATTTCCTTTTTCGGGCTCGGGCTGCTCTCTCTCGGGAAGGGATTGCTGCATGTGGGAAATGAAGTTCTCAAAATATCCTTTGGGAACGGTCATTCCGTCATTTCTTCCGATTTTGGTTAATATGTCGTTAGGGTTATTCATTGATCAGGAGATTGTTTTATGAAGCTTTATATTGTTTGACTACAACATTTTCATTTGGTTTAATTAAGATTGTTAAAATATTGCTCAATTTTTTTTACGGCTAAGTGGTATGACGATTTTAGGGCGCCCACCGACGTGCCGAGTATCTCGGAAATTTGCTCATATTTCATGTCGTCATAATATTTCATGTTAAATATTATGCGCTGTTTCTCGGGCAGTTGAGCGACGGCTTTACGAAGTTCTAATGCGAGTTTGTCTCCGTCGATATTTTCATCGGCTTCGATAGAGTTTAAGATTGAGGCTTCGGGTGAGTCAAGAGACATTCCGCCACGTTTACGCTCTCGTGACAGATGGGTCAGACTCTCGTTAAATGCGATTTTGTAGAGCCATGTCGATAGTCGTGCATCACCTCTGAACCCGTCAAGCGAGGTCCATGCTTTCAAGAATGTGTTCTGGAGAATATCGTTGGTATCATCATGGCTTTGAACCAATCGTCTGATTTGACGATAAAGTGGTTCGGTGTAGCGACTTATAACCTCGTTGAATGCCTCGCGACAAGTCGAGGCGTCGCGTAGGCGAGCCGTAAGTTGAGTGTCGTCGTTAGGTGATTCGGTTGTCATAAATCGTTTTAATGTTTTCTGAAATTTCGGTGTAAAGATAGCTATAAAAAATCAAAGTTGAAGTGTATTTTTTAAGTTTTTACGAAATTTTAGTCAAATTGTCGCTAATTTTTGCTTTTTTATTTCATTTTGTTGTAAATTAATGTGTAAAATATTGTCTAATTAATATGAAATATGTACCTTTGCAACCTCAATTGTTTGAGACCTGGTTTTATCTGTTTTTAACACCTTATGAGACTCAATCTTATTGCTTTAGCATCATTGTTGGCTACTTTCGGAATACATGCCGAAGTGGCTTATGATGTCGTAAACGACGAGGTGTTGTGGAGTGACTCGATTATGAGTCTTGATGAGGTGGCGGTAACGGCAATTAAAGAGCATAATCTGATTAACCGTGCTGCAACTGCGGTTACTATGATAGACAGTAAACAGGTTGATCGTCTCGGTATCGTGAATGTTAAGGAAGCGGCAATGCTTGTTCCCAACTTTTTTATTCCCGACTATGGATCTCGAATGACCTCGTCAATATATGTTCGAGGACTCGGGGCGCGAATGGATCAGCCTGCGGTCGGTTTGAATGTTGATAACGTTCCGTTTCTGAATAAAGATAATTACGACTTTGATTTGCCCGATATTGATCGTGTTGAGGTTTTTCGCGGACCTCAAAGTACGCTCTATGGTCGCAATACTCTCGCCGGTTTGGTGAGTGTTTATACTTTGTCGCCCATGAAATATCAGGGGGTGAAAGCCCAGGCTCGGTATGGATCGGCAAATACTCTTGATCTATCGGTCGGGCTGTATCATAAATTGTCTCGAACCCTTGGGATGTCAATCAGCGGGTCGTATAGTCAAAGTGATGGATTTTATACCAACAGTTATAACAATACCAAGACCGACAATGAACGCTATGGCTCTGTCAGATGGAAAACATCATGGCGTCCGTCTGAGAAGTTGTCGATTGATAACACGGCTGCCGTTAATATCAATCGTCAGGGCGGGTATCCTTATGAGTCGGTTGAAACCGGTGTTATTAACTATAATGATACTTGTTTTTATCGTCGAACGGGTGTTAGTGACGGCTTGACTATTAATTATGCGCTCCCCGGAGTTACTTTGTCATCAATTACAAGCTTTCAGTATATTGATGATAACATGACTCTCGATCAAGATTTTTTGCCTATGAGCTATTTTACTTTGACCCAGCGTCGTCATGAATGGGCGATTACTGAAGATTTTATAGCTCGTGGCTCCAAGGGAGTTTATAATTGGCTTGGCGGTTTGTTCGGGTTTTATAAACGTGGCAATATGAGTGCGCCTGTATGTTTCAAAGATGATGGCATACGCTTATTGATTGAGAATAATGCCAATCGACCCGGAACTCGCTATCCGATTGAGTTTGATAATCGCGAGTTGTTGCTTGGCAGTGATTTTAAGCTGCCGACCTATGGCTTGGCTATCTATCATCGCAGTACGGTTGTTGTCGGTAACTTTACATTGGCGGCTGATTTGCGACTTGACTATGAACATACCACCCTCGATTATCGTAATTTTGCCGAGACGTCATACACGATGTGGAACGCAACGGTCGAGCCGTGGACCGTATATCAGCAAGTTCCTGTTAAGATAGATGAATCAGGGCATCTCAATCGCTCGTTTGTTGAATTTTTGCCAAAGATATCGGTTGAATATTCATTTCCTTCAACAACGCTGTTTGCCTCTTTCTCAAAAGGATACAAGGCGGGCGGATATAATACGCAGATGTTCTCTGATGTGCTTCAGCAGTCGTTGATGGCAAAATTTGGAATTGCTCCGGCATATGATGTCGAGAAAATTATCAAGTATGATCCCGAAAAAAGTATGAATTACGAAATCGGGGCTCGCTATATGTCACCATCGGGAAATTTTTCGGGGTCAGCGACTCTGTTCTACATTGATTGTTATGACCAGCAACTGACAATGTTCCCTCCGGGTGTGACAACCGGACGAATAATGACCAACGCCGGTAAAACCCGTAGTTGCGGCGGTGAATTGTCTGTTTTATATAAGCCGGCAAAAGGTTTGTCGATATCCGGGGCATATGGATTTACTAATGCGCGTTTCAGAAAGTTTGACGATGGTGTGAATGACTATCGTGGCAATCGCGTGCCATACGCTCCTCAAAACACATTTTATGGCTCGGTACAATATGACTTTGACTTTGGTGAAAGTTATTTCTTTAAATCGCTTAGTCTGAGGTGTGGAGTGAGAGGTGTCGGTTCGATATATTGGAATGAAGCAAATGATTTGAAACAGCCTTTTTATGCACTTGTAGATGCATCGGCTCTTGTCAAACTGCCTGCCGGACTCTCGTTTGAATTGTCGGGTGAAAACATTCTTGATACAAAATACAACGTGTTCTATTTTAAATCGATCGGTAACTCTTTTTTACAACGGGGAAAGCCGGCTCGAATCTTTGGAACACTGCGATATACAATCTAAATTTAACTAAAACTCAATAATAATTCACTTACTTAAAAACACAACAAAATTTTTTCAAAATGAAGAAAATTAGCTATCTTGTGGTACTGGTTATCGCATTTATTGCAACTTCTTGTCTTGGTAGCTCTGATTCAAAAGTAGAGCTTACTCGTACTTTGACTTCGACACACAACTTCTCTGTTGTTCAACGAAATTCAGATCATAGTCAGGCTATGTTTAATTATGGCGCTGATTATAGCCTTGAAATATCAGTTGATCAACAAACTCTTTCTTTTGCTGTATCAAGTCTTCAATATTGGGGAGATCAACCCAGAACCAGCTTTAGAATTACAGATGCTCCTTACAAGTATGATAACAATGGAGCTGTGGTTGTAGAGCTTCCCACAGTTGAGGCAGATGGTGTGAAGATTTCAGATCTTAAATTGTCTTATTTGGAACGTACCGACGGAGAAATCTCTCTTCCGGCATGGGATATCACGTATACTATTAATGATGAATATCAGGTTAGAGTTGTTCAGGATATCGTGGCTCTTTTTGGTAAAGCAGATGTGACAGTGATAGATGGTGGTTCGCAATATTCTACCGAGAAACCTTATTATCAGCTTTTCTTTGACCCAATGAAAATGCACGATAATGATATGGTCGATGGATATCTGATTTTGTATTCAGCTCAATTAGCTGACAACATGCCTCCTATGAATCTCAAATTTTATTTCTCGGCTAAATTTACTATCGGTGGTTTCTCTATTAATGCTGAAAGCTTGAAAATCTATACAATTGATGGTCAAGGCGAAACTGAACAACCTGATTATGAACTTTCTCAATTTTCAGCAGGCGGTTTGTTTAGCTTAGCTTCTCAGAATGTGTATCCATATTATTTCGACTTTACAGTAGGTGGTCGTTATATGGTGGGTCTTGATCTTGGCTATAGCATTCCTCAAAGCTGGACGCTCCCTGATCAAATTCAATAGAGATATAATAACACATTAATTATATATCTTTTAGTCGCGATTGCCAATTTTGGCAGTCGCGATTTTTTTATTGTGTATAGATAAATTTAGGTGGATAATTGTTGAATGTTGATAAAAAATGCTTATATTTGCACAAAATTAATGTGACATATTGGGCTGTTATGTCTGATTGTGTTGCTTAAAATGTTGATTAATAACAATGTAGGAAGTAAGAGCGCATAGCTCATGCTTCCCTTAAATCATTGAAAACCGATATATTTATTACAATATGCTATTATTAGACATTTTTGGAATCCAAAACAATGCGTTGCTTGCATTGGTTGCTCTCCTGACCGGTGTAGCGCTTGTGGCACTCGCATTATGGCTTGCCGGATTGATTTCTCCACGCTCGTTCAATCCTCAAAAAGGTGAAGCCTATGAATGTGGTATCCCTACCCGTGGCGGTTCGATGACTCGCTTTAATGTAGGTTACTATCTTTTTGCAATTCTGTTTCTAATGTTTGATGTCGAGACTGTATTCCTCTTCCCTTGGGGTGTCCGTGTTCGTGAACTCGGCGGTGACGGTCTCATCAGCATTGCAGTCTTCTTCGGAATTTTAGTGCTTGGTCTTGTATATGCCTGGCGGAAAGGAGCTCTCGAATGGAAGTAAAAGATCAGATTACCACAAAGAGCATGCCCTATGAGGCATTCAAAGACAATGAATATATCGAAAAGCTTGTTCAGGAGCTTCGCGACTCAGGCACTAATGTGCTTGTCGGTAGCCTTGATAAGCTAATCAACTGGGGGCGGTCTAACTCTATCTGGCCTCTCACTTTCGCCACCAGTTGCTGCGGCATTGAATTCGTGTCGCTTGGAGCCGCTCGTTTTGATATGGCTCGTTTTGGCTGGGAAGTAGCTCGTGCTTCACCCCGTCAGGCCGACTTTATTATGGTTGCCGGTACAATCGTTAACCGTATGGCTCCCGTACTCCGCCGTCTATATGATCAGCTTGCCGAACCCAAGTATGTGATTGCTTGTGGCTCATGCGCTATTTCGGGCGGTCCGTTCCGCAAATCATATCACGTCGCTCGTGGAATTGAAGATATCATCCCTGTTGACGTTTTTGTTCCCGGCTGTCCTCCGCGTCCCGAAGCTATGATTTACGGTATCATGCAGCTATCTCGCAAAATGAAAGTCGAAAAGTTCTTTGGTGGCGTTAACCGCCAGGAAAGTCAGAAGGAATTCCTTCGTCAGCATCCTATCGATCAAGAATAATTATTCGACACTAATTAACTTTTCATCTTAAATCAAGAACTTTTTACCGGTTATGGCTAATATAAAAGACATTGTCGCTGAAAGATTTCCCCAGGCTTCGGTTGAAGAAGGCGAAATCATGATGTTTGACATTCCTTCTGAAAAAGTCCACGAATTTGCTCAGTTCCTGCGCGACGAAAAAGAACTCGCGTTTGACTATCTTGTCACTATCGTCGGTATGGACTGGGGCGAGCGTCTCGGCTGTATCTATTACTTGACTTCAACCGAGAATAATACTCATATCGCTTTCAAAACTTCAGTTGAAGGCCGCGAACATCCTGCAATTCCCTCTATTAGTGATTTGTGGGCTATCGCCGGAATCTTTGAACGTGAAGTTTATGATTTCTACGGCATCATCTTCTTGAACAACCCCGACATGCGTCGCTTGTTCCTCTCTATTGACTGGGTCGGCTATCCTCTCCGCAAGGACTATGATATGAACGACAAAGCCAATGAGGTCTCTGTTGAAAATGAACGTCAGAGCGATGATACATATGAATATACTCTTAAAGACGGCAAAATCGTAAAAACCGAGCATGCCGTATTCAAACCCGAAGATTTTGTTGTAAACATCGGTCCTCAGCACCCGGCAACTCACGGTGTGCTCCGTTTCCGTACCGCAGTTGACGGTGAAACAATCAAGAAGATTGATGTTTATATGGGGTATATCCATCGTGGAGTTGAGAAACTTTGTGAAAACCTCACATACCCTCAGACTCTCCACTTCATGGACCGTCTCGACTATTTCTCGGCTCACAATTATCACCACGGACTTTGCCTCTGTATCGAAAAGGCTGCAAATATCGAAGTGCCTCGTCGCGCTCAGTTTATCCGTGTAATAATGGATGAACTTTCGCGTATCGCTTCTCACTGTCTCTTTATCGGTACATTCTGTATGGACCTTGGTGCTACAACCATGCTTTTCTATACTCTTCGTGTTCGTGAGCAGATTCTCGATATTATGGAGAAGACTTGTGGCGCACGTATGACATTCAATTATGATTGTATTGGTGGCGTGATGGCTGATCTTGATCCCAACTTCGTTAAAGATGTTAAAGATTTGCTCGCTACGCTTCCTGCCAACATTAAAGAATATAATAAACTCTTCACCGGCAACGTTATCACCAAAAATCGTATGATCGGTGTAGGTCACCTTTCTCGTCACGATGCTATTTCATGGTCGGTGACAGGTCCTTCAGGCCGTGCATCGGGTTGGGCTTGCGACGTTCGCAAAACTGATCCATATAGCATCTATCCCGAAATCGACTTTGAACAGGTTGTTATGACTGAAGGAGATTCTTATGCACGCTTCAAATGTCGTGTCGCTGAAATCGAACAGTCGGCTCATATTATCGAACAAATCATCGACAAAATTCCTGAAGGCGACTATTGCGCAAAAGTTCCCAAGGTGCTCAAGTTGCCCGAAGGACGTTGGTTTCAGCTTGTTGAAGGCTGTCGTGGTGTGTTCGGTATCTACATCGAAAGCGACGGCTCGACAAAACCCTATCGTCTCAAGATTGCTCCTCCCTGTTTGCCTTTGGCTGCAGTGGTTGATCATATTACTGAAGGTCAAAAAATTGCAGACCTTATCACTATCGGCGGTTCGCTCGACTACATTGTTCCCGACATTGACCGTTAAAACTCAATTAAACTGAATTAGTTAATAAACCAAATCGAAAGCAACATGTTTGACTTTTCAATAATAACAGAGTGGCTTAATAACCTCCTCAATTCATTCCTCCCGGGATGGCTTACAACTACAATTGAGTGTGTTTTAATCGGCGTCGGACTTTTATTGGTTTACGCACTGCTCGCTCTTTTCTATATCTATTACGAACGTAAACTTTGTGCGGCATTCCAGTGTCGTCTCGGTCCCGACCGCGTTGGTCCTTGGGGTCTCCTTCAAAGTTTTGCCGATATGTTTAAGATGCTCATTAAGGAGCTCATCTCTCTTAATCATGTCGATAAGTTCTTGTTTGCGCTTGCTCCCTATCTCGTGATTATCGCGTCGATGCTTGCCTTCGCCGTTCTTCCATGGGGTAACGGACTTCAGATTATCGACTTCAATATCGGTATCTTCTTCCTTATCGCTGTTTCTTCAATCGGTGTTTTGGGTATCCTTCTTGCCGGTTGGTCAAGTAACAATAAATTTACACTTATTGGTGCACTTCGTTCGGGTGCCCAGATGGTCAGCTATGAGCTCTCAGTCGGCTTGTCGGTTTTGACAATGGTTGTTTTTGCAGGCTCGATGTCGATTGGTGATATTGTTCAAGCTCAGGATCATCTCTGGTTCCTCTTCTCGGGTCATATCCCTGCAATTATCGCTTTCATCATTTATTTGATTGCCGGTACAGCCGAAACAAACCGTGGCCCGTTTGACCTTCCCGAGGCAGAAAGTGAGCTTACAGCCGGTTACCACACCGAGTACTCAGGTATTCACTTCGGTTTCTTCTACCTTGCCGAATATCTGAACTTGTTTATCGTGTCGGGTACAGCAGCTCTTCTTTTCCTTGGCGGATGGATGCCGTTCCACATCCCCGGATGGGAATCATTCAACCATATTATGGACTATATCCCCGGTGTGATTTGGTTTATTGGTAAAGCCGTTGCGCTTTCATTCATCATCATCTGGTTCAAGTGGACATATCCTCGTCTTCGAATCGACCAGCTTCTTTCGCTTGAATGGAAATATCTGTTACCAATCAATCTTTTCAACCTCGTGTTGATGGTGCTTATCGTTGTTTACGGTATTCACCTTTGATTAACACCAATCAGTTAATTTGAATCAAATACCAAAGATACTTCACTGACAAAACTATGAGTGACAATTTTGGAAAAATATCACAGGTTATCGGCCCGGTTGTCGATGTAGCCTTCGAAGGCGAAGGTAACATCCTGCCTCCTATATTCACTGCGCTTAAAGTTAATCGCCCCGACGGGTCTCAGTTGATTCTCGAAGTTGAACAACATATCGGCGAAGACACTGTTCGTTGTGTCGCAATGGAAAGTACTGACGGTCTTCAGCGCGGTATGAAGGTCGATAACATGGAACATCCTATTGCTGTTCCTACAGGCGATCAGGTCAAAGGCCGTTTGCTCAACGTTGTCGGTGATGCTATCGACCACCTCCCCGAATTGAAACGTGACGACNTNCGNCCGATTCACCANCCGGCTCCCGAATTTGAAGACTTGACTATCGGTACTGAGATTTTGTTTACCGGTATTAANGTGATTGACCTTCTCGAACCTTACAGCAAGGGTGGTAAAATTGGTTTGTTCGGTGGCGCCGGTGTCGGCAAAACCGTGCTTATCATGGAGCTTATCAACAATATTGCTAAGGGACATAACGGTTTCTCGGTGTTCACCGGTGTAGGTGAACGTACCCGTGAAGGTAATGACCTTCTTCGCGAGATGATTGAGAGCGGCGTAATGAACTATGGTGAAAAATTTGCCAAAGGTATGGAAGCCGGTCAGTGGAATCTNGAGGACGTCGATATGAANGAGGTCGCCAAGTCTCAGGCTACGCTTGTGTTTGGTCAGATGAATGAGCCCCCGGGTGCACGTCTTCGTGTAGCNCTGTCNGGTCTTACCGTTGCTGAACAGTTCCGTGACCAGGATGGCGGTGGTAAAGATATTCTCTTGTTTATNGATAACATTTTCCGTTTCACTCAGGCNGGNTCTGAGGTATCGGCGCTTCTTGGACGTATGCCTTCGGCTGTAGGTTATCAGCCTACTCTTGCCTCTGAAATGGGTACACTTCAAGAACGTATTACTTCAACNAAGAACGGATCNATCACTTCGGTTCAAGCAATTTATGTGCCTGCCGATGACTTGACCGACCCGGCTCCGGCAACTACATTCAGCTTCCTTGATGCNACAACCGTATTGAGCCGTAAAATCTCGGAACTTGGTATTTATCCGGCTGTTGACCCGCTTGAATCAACTTCGCGTATCCTTGACCCCAACATTATTGGGGAGGAACACTATAATGTGGCTCAGGCTGTTAAACAGTTGCTCCAAAAATATAACGAACTTCAGGATATTATNGCAATCCTTGGTGTTGATGAGCTTTCTGACGANGANAAACTTGTCGTNGCCCGAGCTCGTCGTGCTCAGCGTTTCCTTTCTCAGCCGTTCCATGTGGCTGAACAGTTTACCGGACTTCCCGGCGTAATGGTGCCGCTTAGCGANACAATCCGTGGTTTCAAGATGATTCTTAACGGTGAAATGGACCAATATCCCGAACAGGCATTCCTTAATGTNGGTACGATTGACGAGGCTATAGCCAAAGGTAANCGAATGCTTGAAGAAGTTAAATAAAGGTCTTCANAATAGAGATTTAAAACAATGACACTCAAAATTATATCTTCTCAGGAAATTGTTTATGANGGAGACGCAAAGTCGGTCACTCTGCCCGGTGAAAAAGGACAATTCACCGTGCTTGACCATCATGCATCTCTTATTTCGACTCTTGTGAAAGGTGTTATCAGTTTCACTTCNGCCGAAGGTAAACGTGACATTGAGATTGAAGAAGGTATAGTTGATGTTGACAACAACATTGTGTCGGTTTGTATATATTGAATTAAAAGATGAAAAAGCTCATTACTCTCATAATAATTTTGGTGTTAGCNGCATTCATGGCGATCGGTTTCAGCGATGCGTCAGTNGATTCGGCTACAGAGCGCGATGAGCCTATCAATGCCAAAGAAATCATTTTCGAACACCTCGGAGATGCATACGGCTGGGAACTTCCATTTAATCATCATCGNCGCATACCGTTGCCAATCATCGTGTTTGGNAGTGACGGCTTGCATTGCTTCTCATCAGCCCGTGTTGCNCATGGACATGAGTATGTCGATGGTAAAACAACATTTGTTGTTCCAACCGAAGGTGACCACAAAGGCAAAGTTGTAGAACTCGTAGATGGCGAACAGCGTGTTCCCTTTGATGTTTCGATAACAAAAAACGTGTTGGCAGTCTTTATCACCATTGCGTTGGTACTTTGGTTTGCATTTGCCCTTGTCGGATGGTATAANAANCATCCATANACTGCTCCGCGTGGAACAAAAGGAGCGTGCGAATTTCTTGTCGTGTTCATTTATGACGGAGTTATAAAATCAACTCTTAAAGACAAGGCAAAACGTTTTGCTCCGTTCTTGCTGACTGTCTTTATGTTCATCTTTGTGATGAATCTCTTGGGTTTGATTGTAATCTTCCCGGGAGGTGCCAACTTGACAGGAAATATAGCTGTGACATTGACTATGGCGATTTTGACGTTCCTTGTCACAAACATATTTGGAACAAAACATTATTGGAAAGATATTTTCTGGCCNGATGTTCCCCTTTGGTTGAAATTCCCNATTCCAATCATGCCGCTCATCGAGCTCTTCGGTATCTTTACAAAGCCGGCGGCGTTGACTGTGCGTCTTTTTGCCAACATGATGGGTGGACACATGATAGTTATTGTGCTGACTCTTCTCATCTTTATTTTTGCNTCGGTGATAAGTGTTGCTGTCGGTGGTGCCACAGCAATAATCTCGATACTTTTCTCAGTATTCATGCTGTTGATCGACGTGCTTGTTTCATTTATCCAAGCCTATGTGTTCACGATGCTTTCGACAATCTTCATCTCGTTGGCTCAGGAAGANGGNCACAAAGACCATGATAAGAAAGACCACGTTGAACCACAGCAAATTGCAACAAACGAAACAAATTAAACAAAATATAAACAATTAAAATATTATCATTATGTTCTCAATGATTTTAGTAGCAGTTGAAGCTCTTCTCGGATTAGGCGCAAGCATCGGTGCAGGTATTGCCGCTATTGCAGCCGGTATCGGTATCGGTAAAATCGGTTCTTCAGCAATGGAAGCAATTGCTCGCCAGCCCGAAGCAGCCGGAGATATCCGTTCAAATATGATCGTGATTGCAGCTCTTGTAGAGGGTGTTGCTCTCTTCGCTGTAATCGTGTGCGTTCTTGCTTTGTTCGTTTAATCAACAACTTTAAAAGTATCCTATGGAACTTTTCACCCCGAGTTTTGGTCTCGTCTTTTGGATGTTCGTGTCATTCGCTCTGCTCTTCCTCATTTTGTGGAAGTTTGCATGGCCTGTGATTATGAAAACCGTTGACGAGCGTGCCGATTTAATCGACAAGGGGGTGGAGTATGCTCAACAAGCGCAATTGCAGCTTGAAAACGCCAATAAATCGGGCGAAGAAATCATTGCTGCAGCAAGGCGTAAAGAGGCCGACATCATTCGTGAAGCCGACTCTCTTAAAGCTCAGATTGTTGAAGAAGCGCGTGCAAATGCCAAAGAAGTTGCCCGCAAGGAAGCCGAAGCCGCTAAAGTTTCTATCGAGCAGTCTCGTAAAGAAGCCGAGAATACTCTCCGTCAGCAGGTCGGAGAAATCGCGCTTGATATTGCTCAACAGGTAGTCAGACGTCAGCTCGACGATCCTAAGGCTCAGCAAGCTCTTGTTAACTCCCTTCTCGATCAAGTAGAGAAACAAAACTAAACTGATAAAGAATGAACGAAGGCCTGATACCACGTCGATATGCCAAAGCTCTCTATAAAGTCGCCGTTGAAAAGTCGACTGCAGCCGATATGTATGATCTCATGTCGACTTTAGTTGCATCTTTTGCCGGTAACAGCGAGCTTGAACCGACTATTGCCAATCCGTTTATCAAAGATGAGCAAAAAATCAACCTTTTGAATACAGCCGCCGGCGACAGTGATAAATCGCGCGGTGACTTGTATAATGATTTTTTGAAATTGCTTGTCAAGAATAAACGTGTCGATTTGATTCGTGCAATCGCATTGGCTTATCTCGACATTTATCGTAAGGCTAACAATATCTTTATTGTCGATGTCGCGTCGGCCTCGCCGTTGACTTCCGGTGAACTCGATCGTATCAACAAAGCTGTTGCTACGCAGTTGCCCGCCGGTGCCGACATTCGACTCAATACTAAGATTGACCCCGATCTTATCGGTGGTTTTGTCATCAATCTTGACAACAAGCGACTTGATGCTTCTGTCAAAAATGAATTGAAACAATTGCGTTTGAAACTTTTTACCAACTGAATCTGAATAATGATTAACCCAAGCGAGATATCTGAAATATTAAAATCACAACTTGAGAACGTCAACGCCAACGTTTCGTTTGAAGAAACCGGCTCTGTTCTTGAAGTTGGAGATGGTGTCGCCCACGTATATGGACTTGACAATGTTTGCTCTAACGAACTTGTTGAGTTTGAAAACGGTGTCAAAGGCGTTGCTCTCAACCTTGAAGAAAGCAATGTCGGTGTCATCTTGTTGAACGACGTAAATAAAGTTACCGAAAATATGTCGGTGAAACGTACCGGCAAAATCGCCTCTATCCCTGTTGGAAAAGGTCTTTTCGGTCGTGTCATCAACGTACTTGGCGAGCCGATTGATGGTCGTGGACCTATCGAGGGTGAGTTGATCGATTTACCTCTCGAACGTAAGGCTCCCGGTGTAATTTTCCGTCAGCCGGTTAAACAACCGCTTCAAACCGGTATCAAAGCTGTTGATTCAATGGTTCCCATTGGTCGTGGTCAGCGTGAGTTAATCATTGGTGACCGTCAGATTGGTAAAACTGCAATTGCAATTGATACTATTATAAACCAGCGTAAAAACTTTGAAGATGGTAAACCTGTATATTGCATCTATGTTGCAATCGGCCAGAAAGCATCTTCAGTTGCTGCCATTGTTGATACGCTCCGTCAGCACGGTGCGCTCGACTATACTGTTGTAGTTGCTGCAACTGCATCTGACTCGGCAGCCATGCGCTATTATGCTCCGTTTTCAGGAGTAGCAATCGGCGAATTTATCCGCGACACCGGTGGCGATGCGCTAATCGTTTATGATGACCTTTCAAAACAGGCTGTTGCTTACCGCGAAATTTCGCTTATTTTGAAACGTCCTTCAGGTCGTGAGGCATATCCGGGTGATATTTTCTATCTTCACTCTCGTTTGCTTGAACGTGCCGCAAAAATTATCGATAATCAACAGGTTGCATCAATGATGAACGACCTCCCCGAAGCTCTCAAACCGATTGTTAAAGGTGGTGGTTCGCTTACCGCACTCCCGATTATTGAAACTCAGGCGGGCGACGTTTCGGCATATATCCCGACCAACGTTATTTCAATTACCGACGGTCAGATTTATCTTGAGTCATCACTCTTCAACCGTGGTATTCGTCCGGCTATCAATGTTGGTATTTCGGTATCGCGCGTAGGTGGTAACGCTCAAATCAAACCGATGAAAAAGGTTGCCGGTACACTCAAAATTGACCAGGCTCAGTTCCGCGAACTTGAATCATTCACCAAATTTGGTGGTGATATCGATGCCGTAACGGCTCGCGTAATCGACCGCGGACGCAAAAATGAACGATTGCTCATCCAACCTCAATATCATCCCATCCCTGTTGCCGATCAGGTTGCAATTATTTATTGCGGTGTGAACGGACTCCTCGAAAATGTGCCTCTTGATAAGGTCGCAGAGTTTGAAAAGTCGTTCTTGCAGGTTCTTCATGCAAAACACCAGGGTGATGTGCTTGATGTCATAACTTCGGGACAGTTAACCGACGATGTGACAAAAATCATTACCGACGTGGCAACTGAGGTTTCAGGACGATTCAATTAAAAATAAATAGAATAAACATTATATAACATTACATTAAACTTCTGCAATGGCAACCCTTCGAGAATTAAAAGGACGAATTTGTTCGGTGGCTTCTTCTGAGAAAATCACCGGTGCCATGAAGATGATTTCATCTGCAAAAATGCACAAAGCGGAGTCTGCTCTTAAAAAGCAGTTGCCGTTCCGCTCGCAGATTGAAGTTATCATCGGAAATCTGCTTTCGGCTGATGCTCCGGTCTCGTCGCCCCTTCTTGAAGAACGTCACGTCGAGAATCTCGGAATTGTAGTTTGGGGTTCGGATGACGGTCTTTGCGGAGCATTCAATGTTAACTTGTTCAAGATTTTACTTGGCAACATCTCTCAATATCGTGCCAAATATGGTGATAATGTTAAGATTACAATCATCCCGGTTGGTGCAAAGATGTTGAAGGCGGCGCAAAAGATTGAAGATGAAAATATTACGGTTTATCAGGTAGAAGGTGTCGACTCCAAGTCAGATGGCGATACGGTAAAAAAATTCACCGAAAATCTCCGTGATGCTTTTATCGGTAAAAAACTCGACCAAATTGATATTTTATATATGAATTTCAAGAGCATCAGCCGACAAGTGCCTATGACTGAACAATTGTTGCCGATTTCATCTGAAAAATTTAACGGACTCGGAGTGGATTCTGCCGCTTCAAGCCGTCCGTATATTTTTGAGCCTGATGCTGCAACAATCTTTAGAGCGGTATTGCCGCTTTACCTGTTGTCGCTTATGCAGGAAGTCTTCACCGAGAACCGTGCCGCCGAACAAGCCGCGCGTGTGATGGCAATGCAAAGTGCAAACGATAATGCCAAAAAACTTCTTGAACAACTCCAAATCGAATATAATAAACTCCGTCAAAACAATATCACGACCGAGCTTCTTGATATTTTGGGCGGACAAGTAAAATAGAATAATATAAACCAATTAATTAGCATATTCATTATCTATGGGTAGTGTAAAAGATTATTTTTCATCATTAGGCACCGGCATAGCAAGCCTTGTAAAAGGTTTGACTGTCACCGGTAAAGAATTTGTTACGCCGAAGATTACCGAAAAATATCCCGAAAATCGCGAAACACAACATGTCGCACAGCGTTTTCGTGCGTGTCTTGAACTGATCTATGACAAAGACGGTCGTCACAAATGTATCGCGTGCGGAACTTGTGAACGTAATTGTCCGAATGGAACAATTACCGTCGAAACCAAAATGGTTGAGACTCCTGACGGTAAGAAAAAGAAAAAACTTGACCGTTACATTTATGACCTCGGCAGTTGTACTTTCTGCCAGCTCTGTGTCACTTCTTGTCCAACAAATGCTCTTGATTTCTCAAACGATTTTGAGCAGGCTGTTTTCACTCGTTCAAAACTTGTTAAACAGCTCAATTATCTTCCCGAAGTTCCCGATCCGGAACCAACTCCCGAAGAATTAGCTGCTGCCGAAGCCGCTAAGAAAGCTCGAATTGAAGCTGCAATGAAAGCTGCCGCTGAGAAAAAAGCAGCTGCAGCTGCCGCCGCTCAGAGCGATGAAACTCCCGCTGCCGATAAACCTGCCGAGGGAGAAGCAAAACCCGAATAATAAAATCAATCTACAATATGGAATCAGTAGGAAGTATAATCATGTATGTGATAATCGCGCTTGCGATTGTCATCTTCTCGATTCTCGCTGTTACAACGCGAAAAATTCTTCGCGCTGCAACTTACCTGCTCTTTACCCTTTTTGCTACAGCCGCCATCTATTTTCAGCTCGATTATGAGTTCCTTGGTGCTGTTCAAATTGCGGTATATGCCGGTGGTATTGTCGTGCTGTTTGTCTTCTCAATTCTTTTGACAAGTCATCCCGGCGACAATAGTGAGAAACTCGCCTCAAAATCAAAAAAGATGGGATTAGTTGGTGCAGCCGCCATGTTTATTGCGGCAGCATGGTCGCTCTTCTCTCGTTGTGAAATGATGTTGACCTCTCGTCCCGAGATGTCAAATCCCGATATGCAACGTGTGGGAGAAGCACTTATGGGTACAGCCCACCATCAATATCTTCTTCCCTTTGAGGCTGTCAGTGTGTTGTTACTTGCATGTATAATCGGTGGTGTCGTAATCGCCCGTAAACGTTAATGAGATATGGATTTGACAATGATTTATTACCTTATCCCGTCGCTGTTTATGTTTTGCTGCGGCGTTTATGGATTCATTACACGCAAAAACATGATTGCAATCTTGATTTCTTTGGAATTGATGCTGAATGCTGTTGATATCAATTTCGTTGTGTTCAACCGCTATCTTTTCCCCGGAAACATGGAGGGCATGTTCTTTACGCTGTTTGCAATCGCTATTGCGGCCGCTGAAACTGCACTTGCAATCGCTATTATCATCAATATTTTCCGTGTCGCTTCTGACATTGATGTCCGTGAAATCAATAAAATGAAATTTTAAGACCTATGGACGTTACTTTACCTATAATTATTCTGGCTTTACCGCTGTTTATGTTCCTGCTCTTGGGACTGCTCGGTAAATATATGAGCCATAGGCTTGCCGGTATTCTTGGAACCACCGGTATGGGTATCACTCTTATATGTGCCTATACTGTTGCGTTTACATATTTCTTTTCGGGTGATCCCGATTTTATTAATGCTGATGGTGAACGTCTCCAGCAAATCGTGTTTAATATTACTTGGCTTCAGTTCACCCCGTCGCTTGTTCTGCGTCTCGGATTCTTGATTGATCCGATTTCTGCCATGATGCTTGTTGTTATCACAACTATCTCATTCATGGTTCATCTCTACAGCAACGGATATATGCGTGACCATCATGGTGTTTGGGAAAAAGGTTTCCAGCGTTTCTATGCTTTCCTTTCACTCTTCTCTTTCTCTATGCTCGGTCTCGTTGTTGCCACCAACATCTTCCAAATGTATATCTTCTGGGAGTTGGTAGGTGCATCATCATACCTGCTCATCGGTTTCTACTATACAAAACCGTCGGCTGTTTCAGCATCAAAGAAAGCATTTATCGTTACACGTTTTGCCGACCTCGGCTTCCTTATCGGTATCCTTATCCTTTCGTTCTATGCCGGAACGTTTGACTTCACTCAGTTGACTTCATCGGCTGTTGAAGGTTTGAACCACGTTTATCAGGTTAGCGAAGGTACTGCTCAGAACATTCTCTCGATTTTCACTAATAACCCGGCTTCAACATTTATGGGTGCTTCAGTGTTGACTTGGGCATTGGTTCTCATCTTCATGGGCGGTATGGGTAAATCGGCAATGATGCCGCTTCACATCTGGCTCCCCGACGCGATGGAAGGTCCGACCCCTGTATCGGCTCTTATCCACGCTGCAACAATGGTTGTTGCTGGTGTTTATCTTGTTGCTCGTCTGTTCCCTCTTTATCTTATGGAAACAGCCGCTCTCGACATCATCGTAGTGGTCGGCGCATTGACCGCATTCTATGCTGCAATGGTCGCTTGTGTTCAAGTTGATATCAAACGTGTTCTCGCGTTCTCAACAATCTCTCAGATTGCATTCATGATGGTATCGCTCGGTGTTGCTCGTCCTGAGTTCCACCACGGTCTTGGATATATGGCTTCAATGTTCCACTTGTTCACTCACGCAATGTTCAAAGCATTGCTTTTCTTGGGTGCAGGTGCTCTTATCCATGCAATCGGTTCAAACGACTATACCGCGATGCACGGACTTCGCAAGTATATGCCTATCACCCATATCACATTCTTGGTTGGCTGTCTTGCAATTGCCGGTATCATTCCCTTTGCAGGTTTCTTCTCTAAAGATGAAATCTTGACTGCATGCTTCGGTCATTCAATTTTCTGGTATATCTGGATGTCATTGGTAGCCGGTCTTACAGCTTTCTATATGTTCCGTCTCTACTTCCTCATCTTCTGGTGGAAAGAACATAAAGTACATGACCCGCATCATGCTCCCCACGATCAGCCTTGGACAATGACTCTTCCGCTTGTTTTCCTTGCAGTAGTATCATGTCTCGCAGGTTTTGTCCCCTTTGGCAACCTTGTTACCTGGAACGGTCACCCGATGTTTGAATCGGTTAATTTCTTCACTAACCTTGAAAACCTCGACTGGTCGGTGGCTGCAATCAGCCTTACTGTTGCTGTAGTTGCAATCCTTATCGCGATGAAGATGTACAAAACTGAAAACGAACTGCCCGCAAAGATGCGCAATGCACTTCCCGCTCTCTGGGATTGGTGTTACCATCGTTTCTACTGGGACGAACTCTACCAGTTTATCACTCATCGCATCATTTTCGGACTCGTCTGCAAACCTATCGCATGGTTTGACCGCCATATTATCGATGGAACTATGGATAGCTTTGCCGCTATCACCAACAAAGCTTCATGGTCGATTCGCGGTCTTCAGTCGGGCAACGTTCAAAATTATGTATGGATTTACCTTATCGGTGTAATTCTTCTTGGAACAATCACAGCAATCTGCTTGATTTAATGTCAACAATTAAAGCCAATCATTAAAACAGTAAGCTATGTTCGACAATATTCTAATATATTTCGTGGTTATCCCGGTGTTAATGCTCGCCGGTGTTGCCCTTTGTCAAAATATCAAGCAGATTCGTGCGGTAGCTGTTGTAGGCTCTATTGCTCTTACGGCTCTCTCGATTTACCTGCTTCAGGATTATATTCACCTTCGTCATGTAGGTGCAACCGCCCAGATGCTTTATACCGGTTCTTGGGCGTGGTTCACACCGCTTAATATCAATCTTTCGGTTGGTGTTGACGGAATCTCGATCGCAATGATTCTCTTGTCATCGATCATCCTTCTCACCGGTTCATTTGCTTCATGGACAATTGCTCAACCCAAAGAATTCTTCCTTTGGCTCATACTTTTGTCAACCGGTGTATTCGGATTCTTCATCTCGATTGACCTCTTCACAATGTTCATGTTCTATGAGGTAGCCCTCATCCCTATGTACCTTTTGATTGGTGTTTGGGGCTCGGGAAACAAGAACTATTCAGCAATGAAGCTGACCCTCATGTTGATGGGTGGCTCGGCATTCTTGATGCTCGGTTTGATTGGTATTTATTACCATTCAGCTCCCGAAGGTCAACCTTTGACATGGAACCTTATTGAAATTGCCCGCAACGGTGCTATTTCTGAAAACTGGCAGCTCTTCCTTTTCCCGATGACATTTGTCGGATTTGGTGTGTTGGGTGCTATGTTCCCATTCCATACTTGGAGTCCTGACGGTCACGCTTCGGCACCGACTGCCGTGTCAATGCTCCACGCCGGTGTCTTGATGAAACTTGGTGGTTATGGATGTTTCCGTGTCGCTATCTATTTGATGCCCTACGCTGCAAACGAACTCTCTTGGATATTCCTTATCCTGACAGGTATTTCGGTTGTTTACGGTGCGTTCTCGGCTTGCGTTCAAACCGACCTTAAATATATCAACGCATATTCGTCAGTAAGCCACTGCGGTCTTGTACTTTTCGCAATCCTCATGCTCAACACAACCGCAATGTCGGGCGCAATCATGCAGATGCTTTCTCACGGTTTGATGACCGCTCTCTTCTTTGCCCTCATCGGTATGATTTACGGACGTACCCACACTCGTGACATCCGTCAGATGGGTGGTATGATGCAAATCATGCCTTACCTTGCTGTGTGCTACGTCATCGCCGGTATGGCTTCACTCGGTCTCCCCGGTCTTTCAGGTTTCGTTGCCGAAATGACAATCTTTGTCGGTTCGTTCCAGCAGGGTATGTGGGATTATCTCGCAGGTGCAGGTTCACTCCGCCTTGTGTTTACAATCATTGCATGTTGCTCGATTGTAATTACTGCGGTTTACATCCTCCGCGTTGTCGGCAAGTTGCTCCTTGGTCCGGTTTATGATGATCACCATCGTGAACTTACCGATGCAACATGGTGGGAACGCCTTTCGACTGCAACATTGATTATCTGCGTTGCAGCAATCGGTTGTTTCCCCAATTTCTTTATCAACTTGATTAAATTCACTTTCTCACCCGAAATCTTCTCGGTGCTTAACTTTACCCAACATTCGGGTATTGCATCAGTTTTGGGAATGAACTAACGAAAACGACAAATAATGGACTATTCTCAGTTTTTAGCAATGAAGCAGGAGATCGGACTCCTTATTGTCTTTCTCCTGGTCTTCCTCTATGACACATTCATGCCCAAAAAGGCTTTGAATGCTACCGCCGGATTTACTTGTGTAGTATTTGCGATATACACCCTCGTGTCATTCTGCTGTCTTTCGGCTTGTGATACGATAAGTGCGTTCTCGGGAATGTACACAACCGGACCCGTGATGTCGACAATCAAAAATATCCTTAATGTTGGTGTACTTATCGTACTCATCCAAGCTACCCAATGGACAAACTCTGAGTTCCAGATTATGCGCCGTGGCGAGTTCTACGAGCTTTTGCTCCTGACTCTTTTCGGAATGTATCTGATGATTTCAGCACGTCACTTCCTTTTGTTTGTTATCGGTCTTGAATCAGCCTCTCTTCCCTTGGCTGCAATGGTTGCGTTTGACAAACATCACTATGAAAGTCACGAAGCCGCTATCAAGTATATACTCACCGCAGTCTTCTCGTCGGCTGTGTTTATGATGGGATTGTCATTTGTATATGGCTTGACCGGATCTCTCTACTTTGTCGATATTTATGCAGGTATCGGTGCCGAGCACTCAGTTATGCTGATTATGGCATTGGCATTTGTAATCTCAGGTGTTGGTTTCAAGCTTTCACTTGTTCCCTTCCACCTCTGGACTGCCGATGTTTATCAAGGTGCTCCGACCTCGGTTACTTCATATCTCTCAGTGATTTCTAAAGGTGCAGCAGCATTCGCGTTCCTCGTAATCCTCGTTCAGGCATTTGGTCTTGCCTACAGCCAGGTTTGGGAATGGATGCTCTATGCGCTCATCATCTTGACAATCACTGTCGGTAACCTTTTTGCAATTCGTCAACGCAACATGAAACGCTTCCTTGCGTTCTCATCAGTGTCTCAGGCAGGATACATCATGCTCGGTGTAATTGCTTTCAACACTACCGGTCTTGCATCAATGATGTACTACATTCTTGTTTACATCTTCTCTAACCTTGCAGCCTTTGGTGTGATTGCAGCAATTGAAAATGCAACCGGCAAAGTCAATATGGACGATTATAACGGCTTGCACAAAACCAACCCGAAATTGTCGTTTGCAATGATGCTCGCAATGTTCTCTTTGGCAGGTATTCCTCCCTTTGCCGGATTCTTCTCGAAGTTCTTCATCTTCACCGGAGCAATCCAACAGGGTTCAACCGCCATCTACGTGCTCGTGCTCATCGCCCTTATCAACACAATCATCTCTCTTTACTACTATCTTCTCGTTGTTAAGGCAATGTTCATCAACACTGAGAACGAATGTGTCATCCCGACCTTCCGCTCTTCTTGCAGCGAACGCCTCGGTCTCTGGATTACAGTTGCCGGAATCATACTCCTCGGTATCGTAAGCTTCTTCTACAACTCGATCCTTTCGATGACCACAAGCGGTGGAATTATGATTGATCTTTAATCAGTAAGCTATAAACAAAAATTCCGGGCCCTCTAAAGAGTCCGGAATTTTTTATGTAATTATTATAAATGACTCGAAATATCCCTATTCATTATTTAAACGAAGATACCACCTTTGATTCTGAAGTTCTTCATCTTACGCCAATAAGTGATAGAACAAATAAATTAGGAGATTTTAATGATCATATTGATGATTGTTATACTGTAATTCTCGTTACAAAAGGGCGAGGATCGGCAGATATTGATTGCCATACAGTGCCTATGTCAGAAGGACAACTCGGAATTATTGCACCCGGACAGATACATTCTAATATTTGTATATCGGAATGTGAGCTATGGATGTTAAGAATTTCTCCGGAAATGATAGATGATGATTATCGTTATCAGTTAGATGAATATTCAATAAAGGGGAACCCTGTCTTTCTTACTGAATCAACCACGATTATATTGTGTGAGGCTTTGGAGTTCCTGTCAAAGCTTATGGCACCGATAAATGATCGTCAACCAATGAAAAATGTTTTGTTCAATATGCTTAATGTTGTTCTGGGCATCATAACGCCGAGTATCCTGAACGGACAAGCAAAGCCCCGTCTTCGCAGTACTGAAATAGCTGTAAAGTTCAAACGTATGCTCCCTCAATTTGTGAGACAACAGAGAAGACCATCGTTTTATGCTAATGAACTCTGCATATCTGAAGTCTATCTTAATGAAGTCGTAAAGAAAAGCACCGGAATGACTCCATCAGAGTGGATTAATATCGCTATCTTGCTGGACGCTAAACGACTACTTCGTACAACAGCCTTGACGGTAAAAGAAATTGCGCATGATTTAGGTTTTGAAGATCATGCTTATTTCTCGAGACTGTTCAAAAAGAATACTGCCATGACTCCATTGGAATTCAGAAATACAATCCTTAAATAATCCAATTATTGCCGTTGCTCGTCCATTGATGTCGCTCGTATTCAATAGTAATTTTGCAAAAAAAACTATTGAATATGAACAGACAAATAAAACTTCTATTTCTATGCCTTCTGCTCAGTACTGTTAGAGGCTTCAGTCAGAACCCGGCGCAGAACATCATCGGTCGTGTCTTTGATGCGGCAACCGATGAAGGACTGCCTTTCAGCTCGGTAAAAATTTCCTATGAAGGACGAGGTACAGTCACCGATAGTCTTGGTTATTTTATGTTTAAGGATATACCTGTCGGTCGTTATGATTTGGAAGCTTCTTATTTGGGATATGCACCGGTGGTGATAAAAGATATAGTCGTAATTTCATCCAAAGAAACGCATATCGAGATCTATCTTCAGGAGCTGTCTTCTGAGCTGGGTGAGGTCGTTGTCACTCCCAAAGTCATTAAATATCTACCACTTAACAATATGAATCTATCAAGCGGTAGAATGTTAAGTGTAGAGGAAGCCGGTCGTTTTGCCGGTGGACTGGATGATCCGGCTCGTCTTGCAGGAGCTTTTGCAGGAGTCGCGACAAACATTGGTGACAATGGAATTACCGTGCGTGGAAATGCTCCGAAATTGATGCAATGGAAACTTGAGGGAGTGGAAATACCGAACCCTAACCATTTCGGAGAGGTCGGTGGATTTGGTGGTGGCGGTTTGACTGCGTTGAGCAGCCTTGTCCTCGGAAATTCCGATTTTCTTACTGGTGCGTTTCCTGCTGAATATGGCAATGCACTTGCCGGTGTGTTTGATTTGAAACTCCGTACGGGCAATAATAACAGGTGGGAACATACGGTATCTCTCGGTACGATGGGTATAGACCTGTCTTCAGAAGGCCCTTTTAAGAAGGGAGGCAAATCGTCATATCTTTTTAACTATAGATATTCAACCCTCTGGATGATTTCAAGTTTTCTTCCTGATGGGGCAGGACAGGGAATGAAATATCAGGATTTGTCATTGAAGTTAAACTTTCCCACAAAAAAATCCGGAACATTTTCTGTTTGGGGGCTTGGACTTATAGACGGAAACAAAGAGAAAGCCAAAACTAATAAAGATGAATGGGAATATGAATCTGACCGAAACTTCTTTAATACGTCAATATGGATGGGTGCGTTGGGGGTGAATCATAAATACCGCCTCAATGAAACCACGCAGTTTAACACAACTATAGCCGGAACTTATAATGGCATAGATTCTCACCAGAATGCTCTTGACGATAATATTATGGAGCATCCGGATAATATCATCAAGAAGAATAATTACAATATTGTGTTCAACACATTTATGAACAATCGTATAGGGTATGTTGGAAATAGCCGCACGGGAATTGTCGTGACCGGAATGTTCTACGATATGCTTCTGAAAAATGCCCCACATGTTGGCGCTGAAATGACGACCATTGCGAATGAACATGGTAACAGTGCATTATTGGAGGCTTATACCGAGTTCTCACTATCACCGTCTTGGAAATGGCAGATTAATCCCGGAATCCATTTACAGTATTTTGCACTTAACGGACATTACAGCATTGAGCCGCGTTTGGCAATAAAGTACAACATCAATCAAATACAGTCGTTGGTGCTCTCTTATGGCAACCATAGCCGTACGGAATTGCTTAACTATTATTTCACGCGCAATAATGAGGGCGATCTGATAAATAAAAATCTTGACTTTACACGTGGACATCATTTCGTATTGTCCTATGACTGGAATATCGGCAACAATTTCCATCTCCGCTTAGAGCCATATTTACAGATGCTTTATAAAGTTCCTGTTGTTGCCGGTAGTTCTAATTCTCTGATTAACAATAAAGATGATTGGTTTATCACTGACAAGTTTGAAAGTACGGGGCGAGGTCTGAACTATGGACTTGAGGTTACGTTTGAGAAATATATGTCTAACGGCTATTATTTTATGTTCACCGGCTCTGTTTTCAGTTCACGCTATAAGGGTGGCGACGGTATATGGCGTAATACCCGCTATAATCGTAATTATCTTTTCAATTTGCTTGGCGGAAAGGAGTGGATGGTTGGTAAAAGCCGCAGAAACATATTGGGGGTTAATGCACGTGTAACATTTCGTGGCGGAGACCGATATACTCCGATTTTAGAGGATGAATCGATTACGGCACAAGAAGTTATCATAGATGAACGACTGGCTTATAGTCAACAACTCAAACCGGTTTTATGGGCCGACTTCTCGGTATATTACCGCATCAACCGTCGTAAAATATCTCACGAGTTTGGCTTAAAATGGCTCAACGCTACTTTTTATGATGAATACCTTGGTCACGAATATAATTTCAAGACCGGTAGAGTTGAGGAATATCGTGATGGAATCTGTATGCCAAATCTATATTATAAGATCAGTTTCTAAAGATAAAAAACAAGATTTGATACCACAGAAGAGATTAAGACCCCGTTCCCTAATGTTTACAAATATTGGAGAACGGGGCTTAAAAATCAGATTCGGTCGAGAACGGTGGCGATGAGGTCGCGGACTGCGGTTTTGTAGTTGGGGTTTGCGTCGGTATTCATGCGGTTGGCAATGATTGAGCAAACGGTCATGGCTTTGTGTCCCATCAGGCGGCCGAGACCTTGAAGGGGAGCCGACTCCATTTCGTAATTGGTGATTTTGCGATCGCCAAAGCGAAATTCTTCGATTGATTTATTGAGGTTGGGATTGGCGAGCGGCAGGCGTAGTTCGCGTCCTTGTGGACCGTAAAAGCCGACTGCCGAGATTGTGTTACCGCGAACCATGTCGTCGCGACCGATGCGTTCGACGAGTTCAGCATCAGCGTCCACAACGTAGGGACGAGCCCAAAGTGGATTCCAATCGGTATGATCAACAAAGGCTTTTTCAAAGTCGAGGTCAGTAACTTCGTTACGTCCGGCATAGTAGTTGAGGACGCCGTCAAAGCCGATTGACTTCTCGGCAATGACCGGAGTGCCAAGTTTTAGCTCGGGCTGAAGAGCTCCTGATGTTCCGATGCGGACAAGTGTTAGGCTTCGGTGTTGGTCTTTGACTTCGCGAGTCTTAAAATCAACGTTGGCAAGAGCGTCAAGTTCGTTTATGACGATGTCGATATTGTCAGGTCCGATACCGTGGCTAAGGCACATTATAGGTTTGCCTTTGTAGGTTCCTCCGATGGTATGAAATTCGCGCGATTGTACCTCAAAAGTTTTTTCGTCGAAGAATTCGGCAACCATGTTGACACGTCCGGGGTCGCCGACAAGAATGATACGGTCGGTTAGTTGTTCGGGACGTAGATGGAGGTGAAATACCGATCCGTCGTCATTTATAATAAATTCTGATGAGGGTATGATTTTTTTCTGATTCATAAACTACATGAGATTTTAAGGTTATACATAATTTTGATTAGGAGTTTGAATATTTTCCACCGGGATGGCTTATGACCAAACCGTTGAATTCCATTTCGCCAAGAATTTGAATTAGTCGGTGAGTGACAATATTGAGATCGACCGACATCCGGTTAAGGAACGATTCGCCGTTGGTGGTCAAATAGTCAATGATGATTTTCTCTTCGTCAGACAACTCAACCGCTATTTCTTGTTGAGTCCCTTCGGCTTTGATTGGTGTCCAGCCCATCGCATCGCATAAATCTGAAGCCGATGTTATCATAGCAGCACGATTTTTTCTAATCAACTCGTTACATCCTGCACTGTAAATGTCGTTTGTTCGTCCGGGAACGGCAAACACATCCCGGTTGTAGTCTCCGGCAACGCGGGCAGTCAGCAATGCGCCTCCTTTGGCAGCCGATTCAACGACGATAAGGGCGTCACTCATCCCGGCTACGATGCGGTTACGGGTTAAAAAGTTGCCGCGGTGAACCGGTGCATCATGAACATATTCGGTAATGACGGCACCATTTCCGTGAATCATATTTGCCGCATCTTTTCGATGTGATGCCGGGTACATTGTTGAAAGTCCGTGGGCAACAACTCCGGCTGTCGGCAGGCTGTTGTTTATAGCTTCGCGGTGAGCCGCGATGTCAATTCCGTATGCCAGTCCGCTGACAATCAATAGGTCGGGGATAGCCGCTGCAAGTTCTTGAATAAAGCGAGTGATAAACGAGAGTCCGTAAACTGTTGCATGACGTGTGCCGACAATGCCAACAACGTGCTGTGGGTTTAAATTGGCAATACCAAGAACATAAAGCATTATTGGTGCATCATCACAGTCAAGCAATCGGGTAGGGTAGTCGGGATCGGTAAAATATAGTGGTTTTACGTTGTTTGACCGTACCCATTGTTCTTCGGCTTGAGCCTGAGCAAGAGCCATGTCAAGCACCTCGCGAGCAAACATTTTTGATGACTGTGTGCCAAGGATAGTTGAGATAGAACGGGAATCTGATACGAAAAATTCGTTTAGTGATGAAAATCGCGACTCTATCAGCCCGGCGAGTCCAAACGTCATACCCTTGAGACGACTCAGCGCTATGCGCAGGGTCAGCTCAGAGTATAATTGAGGGTTATTATAGATGTTTGAACTCATTGTATCTGTTATTTTAGATATTTGGCAAATGGAGCGGCAAGTTCATCACCGCGTGATAATTGTCCGTTTTTCAATGTCACGACTGTGATTTCGCCCTCGGCGACCAATTCGCCCTTTTCGTTGATGAGCCATTGGTCAAAAATAAATCTCGGACCCTGACGTCTCATTGACAGTCGGCTTGTAACAACATCACCCGATACGAGAGGCGTGCGATACCCGACAGTTATTTTGGCAAGAACAGGGTCAAGTCCCTGCTTTCGCATATCGGCAAATGAAAAACCTTCTGATTTGCAAAAGCAATGGCGCGTGTGCTCAAAATAATGTAGATAGTTGGCATTATTTACAATACCTTCGGCATCGAGTTCATAATCGCGGACCTCGATTTGACATTCAAAAATATGTTGACGTTTGTCGATCATGTTTTTTAATTTAACATTCAAAGATAGTAAGAATAAATGTTTTTACAAAATCATAATGTTAAAATTGAAAAAATGAGTAAATTTGCCAAATAATCCGGATAATTTTAATTCACATAGTTCTTTTATGAAAAAATTCCTGCTCATTCTGTCTCTGCTCTTGTCAGTTCAAGCGTCAATCGCATGTACCTCGGCTATAATTAGCGGTAAAGTAACTAAAAACGGACGTCCGTTGTTGTGGAAACATCGTGACACCGGTAACGAGCAAAATTTTATTGCGCGAGTTGCGCCAGAAGGTAACAAATATGGCTTTGTCGCTCTGTATAATGGAGGCGATTCGCTTCTTGAAAGTGCATGGATGGGAATGAATGATGCCGGTTTTGCCATAATGAACACTGCGTCATATAATTTGATGCCCGACACTGCGAAGTTTGTCGATCAAGAGGGCGTTGTTATGCGTAAGGCTCTTGAAACCTGTCGCACGCTTATAGATTTTGAAAATTTACTTGCATCGCTCCCCAAGCCGTTGGGTGTGCAGGCAAATTTCGGTGTGCTTGATGCCAATGGGAATGGTGCATATTATGAAACTGACGATCATAATTTCACACGGTTTTTGCTCGAAAACGCCGGAGAGGGCTTCTTGATAAGGACCAATTACTCGGTTAACGGAAAAGAAGATGGCGGATATGGATATATCCGTGAAAACAATGCCCGTTATTGGATAGAGCCTCATGCCGCATCCCGTGATATAATTCCGGAACTTTTTACCGAGGGTATCTCACGTTCGTTCTATCACTCATTGATTGGACGTGATTTTATGAATTCAGGCGATCGATGGGCTGTTGATCAGGATTTTGTTCCGAGAAAAAGTTCATCGGCATCGATTGTGATTGAAGGAATGTTACCCGGTGAGACTCCTGAAGATATGACAATGTGGAGCGTAGTAGGCTATCCTCCAGTTTCTCATGTTCATGCCGTGACAATCAATGATGTTCCTGAAGAGTTGCAGCCCACGCTGCCGGGATTTAAGTCGCCCTACTGCCAGGAAACAATAGACCGCAAAAATGAAGTGTTCTCGATTAAACGTGGAAGTGGCAGTCATTATCTTGATCTCTTTAAAATTAAGGAATACGAGCCCGAGCAGCTTCGTTTGAGTGAGGAAAGTTATAAAATTCGTCGTTCAGAACTTAACAGAAAAAGACTGAAGGTAATAGAAAAAGACTAAAGCAAAGATGAGTCCGGCAATAACAACTTTGATATTATTGATAATCGCCAATGTGTTTATGACCTTTGCCTGGTATGGTCATTTAAAACTTGGTCAGTCAGGCGTATCGTCAAATTGGCCGCTGATTGTTGTTATACTTTTCTCTTGGGGAATCGCATTGATTGAATATTGCTTTCAAGTGCCCGCCAACCGTATGGGATTTGAGGGTAATGGCGGACCTTTTTCCCTTATGCAACTCAAGGTTATGCAAGAAGCGATTACACTTGTTGTCTTTGTGATTTTCAGCTACTTGGCATTTGAAGGCTTCACTCTTCGATGGAATCACTACCTCGCAATGGCACTCCTCATCGGCGCCGTATATCTCGTGTTTATGAAATAAAATCCTGTTAAAATGAGTGGGGGAGAACGATGAAATATAATTTTTTTGTAACTTTGCAGTGCAATTCACAAAGAGTTGCGGTTTAAATGAATTATAGAATATCACATGAAATTATTGCTCCGGTTGTGAAGAACTGGGGTGTGCTCGAAAATTGGAAAAGTACAGCATCAGTCGCTATTCTTTATTAAAATGCTGTATAAATTGATGTGACAAATCTGATAAGTTGATAAAAATATGTAGATCAACTATGATTTGGTAACGTCTTGTGTTTCACTGAAAATAAATATTCTTTATGAACAATCGTCGATTGCTCATCGGTCTGTGTTTTATAGTGCTGATGGGCTATGGGGGTTATGCTGCCGATCGTGAGTCAAATGTTATTACAATTGAAAATTTATTTGAACTTGCCGAGACCAACAGTAAACAGTTACGCCCCTATTTTACTGCAGAACAAGAAAGCTTGAAAGAGATTGAAGTGGCACGCAGTAATCGTCTGCCCGATATTAATACATCTTTGTCGCTTAGTTTTATTGGTGATGGTTTTACAACCAAACGAAATTTTGCCGATTATCAACGTGCTCCGATTCCCCATTTTGGGAATGGTTTGTCGATTAATATATCTCAGCCGATTTACAGTGGCGGAGCTATTACAACCGGAATTGAACTTGCTGATTTGAAATCGGCAGCATCACGGTTTTCAACCGAACTCCAGCGTGATAATATCAGATTAAGAGTAGCCGGTGCATACCTCGACATTTATAAATTTTACAATTTAAAGGCTGTTGTAACTCGAAATCTTGATAATGCAAGAACGGTGTTAGGTCAAATGAAAGATAGAGTGGACCAAGGGGTTGCACTTCAAAATGACATAACGCGGTATGAGTTGCTCGTTTCAAATCTTGAATTACAAATTGTCAAGATTGATAATATGATTAATATTTTAAATAATAATTTGGTAAAGACGGTTGGATTACCTGACGGCACGATTATAGAGCCTGACTCTGCAATTCTTGCCAAGTCATTACCAAACAAATCAGAAAGCGTTTGGCAAAATGATGCCCTTGAAAGTTCTCCGGTATTGAAACTCGCAAGTTCGGGTGTTGATATGAGCCGCAAGACTGAGTCATTGGTTAAAAGCGAGCGTTTACCCAAAATCGGAGTTCAGGCAGGTTGGACGCTTGACGGCCCGATTCTTGTCGAAGTCCCGCCGATTAACCGGAATTTGAGCTACTGGTATATTGGAGTCGGTGTTAGTTATAACTTGGCATCGCTTTATAAAAATAATCATTCTTTGACAAAAAGCCGAATTGCAACTCGTAGAGCTGTAGATTCTTATGAGGCTGCCAAAGAAGATATCAGCTTGGGTATAAATGCCGATTATATCAAATATCTTGAGGCGTATGAAGAGCTGAAAACTCAGGAGAAAAGTGTTGAATTGGCTAATCGTAATTATAATATTACATCTACTCGTTTTTCAGCCGATATGGCATTGCTCACCGATATGATAGATGCGGCAAACTCAAAACTTGATGCCGAGCAGCAACTTGTAAATGCTCGCATTAACATAATTTACTACTATTACAAACTATTGTTTACATCAGGAAAGATATGAACCATCGTACTAAAAAAATTATCACATATATTGTTGCTCTTGTTGTTATTATTTCAGCACTTGTCCCGGTAACGAAGCATTTTATTCATCTCGGGAGTGTCGAATTTACAGATAATGCTACTGTTTGCCAGCAGATAGTCCCGGTTAATAGTCGGGTAAGAGGCTATATCAGTAAAATTTATTTTAAGGAGTTTGAGCATGTGAAAAAAGGTGATACACTCGTCATCATCGACGATTCAGAAATGAAGTTACAGGTTGCTCAGGCTCGCGCCGATTATCAAAATGCACTTGCCGGACGCGAGGTCGCAGACCGAAGTGTCGGTGTCGCATCGGCAAATGTAGCAGTTACTGCCGCTTCAATTTCAGAGGCAGAGGTTGTAATGAACCTTGCCATTACTGATTATGAACGATATAAAAGCCTTCTTGAAAAAGGAGCGGTTACACGTCAGCAATTTGATGCGGCTAAGACCGATATGGAGGCAAAGAAGGCACGATATGAAATGCTTGCGCGTCAGCGCTCGGCAACATCGTCGGTAGTAGCTGAAACACGTCAGCGAATTGCTCAGAATGAAGCCGGCATTGAGCTTGCAAAGGCACGACTTGAAACTGCCGAACTCAATTTGTCATATTGCGTGATTGTGGCTCCGTGTGACGGCTATACTTCTCGCAAGGAAATTCAAGAAGGACAACTTGTTCAGCCGGGGCAAACAATGTTGGATATTGTCGATTCTTCAGACGTTTGGGTAACTGCTAACTATAAAGAAACCCAATTGAAACATATTGCGCCCGGGAGCAACGTGTCAATCAAGGTTGATGCAATTCCGGGTGTCGATTTCAAGGGTGAGGTCGAGTCTATATCAATGGCAACCGGTGCGTCGCTTTCAATTATACCTCAAGATAATTCGTCAGGTAATTTTGTGAAAGTTCGTCAGCGTATTCCTGTAAGAATCAGTTTTTCTTCTGATAATAAGCCGGAAAATATGAAGTTGCTTCGTGCGGGAATGAATGTCGAGTGTGAAATAAAATATTGATATGGCAGATATGCATTTACCTCAGGGACCATTTGACATACCTGATGTATCAAATTTTGTTCCNCGACGTTTGAAACCGTGGCTGTTTATATTGTTTGTCCTGATCGTTCAGTTTTCAGGCGGACTATATCTTGCGGCGGCAACAGATATGGTCGGGACGACAGCTTTGATGCAAGAAGACATACTCATGGCAGGTTATGCATCNATAATCGGCTTGTCNATAAACTTTGCGGTTATGTTCCGCATAAAATTCCGATTTTCAACNCGTACTCAGTTGTTGGTTTCGGGTGCGGTTTTAATTGTTGCCAACTGGATTTGTACTTATACGACATCGGTGCCGATTCTTGTGACTACGTGTTTGGTGGCNGGGTGGTTCAGGATGCAGGCAACGTTAGCGTGTAACTCAACAATACAACTATGGCTTACGCCGGTGCGCGATATGTCGATATTCTTCTGCTATGTTTACCTTGTGGTTGACGGGGCTATTCAGTTGAGCGGAATTGCTACGGTGTATTCAGCATTTGCCGGACATTGGGAATATATGCACTGGATAATGACAGCATTATTGGCNNTGATGATGTTGTTNGTATTGATTTTGTTACGTCCGGTGAGAAGTCCAATGTTCATTCCGTTACTCGGTATAGATTGGCTCGGNGCAATATTATGGACNGGATTTATGGTTTGCTTTGCGTTTATCTGTGTCTATGGCAACTTCTATGANTGGTGGGAGAGTTNAGAGATAACTTTCGCAACAATCATGTGNATATGTTTTGCCGGAGTCAATTTGTGGCGAGCAACTTTTTTGCATCATCCTTATATATCGTTTTTGGCGTTGTTCAANCGAAACGTAATAAGAGCGACAATTGTCTATCTTGTGTTTTTCACGTTAATGGCAACGGAGCATGTTTTTGAACACACCTATGCTTCAACCATTCTTGGCTTTGACGAAACAAATNTGATTGATTTGAACTGGTATGTTTTTGCCGGGGTTGTTGTCGGGTGTGGATTTACATATTTNACTTTTGCANTAAAAAAATGGAGATATAAGACAATGACNGCNATAGCCTTTTTTATGGCGACACTTTATTTGGCATGGTTTTATTTCTTCATTGATTATGGAGTNGAAAAGGAGATGCTGTTTGTACCATTGTTTGTACGCGGTATTGCCTCGGTAATTATNTCGATCGTATTTTTAACATCGATAATTCAGAGTGGACTTTCATTTCAGGTGTTCCCCCAGGCATTGACAGTGAATGGTTTTACGGGTGCTGTAATGAGTGCGACATTTGGTCCGGCAATAATAGGNGAACTTCTCANACACACCNTAGCNAAGAATTTCTCATTGTTAAGTATGACAATTACATCGTCAAATGTCGCTGTTGAAAATATTCCGATCGGAAAGCTTGCTCAAAATATCGGCATGCANGCATTATTGGTCTCAATGAAGGAGATNTATGGATGGCTGCTTTGGGTAAGCATTATCACATTATTTATTATTATAATCAGTTACGGACCTGTTAGACCGTTTGCCATATTCCCCCAATGGAGAACTATAAGGCATATAATTTGGAGGACGGTCAAACGGGAACAACTTGCNGCAGAGTAAAAACGAAATGAACAATTTCGAGAATTTTAATGTTAGTAAGATACAGACTAAAACTTGACTGACTAATAATTAAATAATAAAACAAGATAAGACTATGGATAAATANGTATGTGACGTTTGTCAATGGGTNTATGACCCTGAAGTCGGAGATCCTGATAATGGAATAGCACCCGGCACAGCTTTTGANGATTTACCCGATGATTGGGTATGCCCGTTATGTGGCGTTGGAAAAGACGAGTTTTCAAAACAAGAATAAAAAAATCCTGCTCAACCGAGCAGGATTTTTTGCTTTATAAGGTCGTATCTCAAAATTTTATAATCAGTTCGGCAACGATTTTGTCNCGATTTCCCATGANAGCCTCTACGTTTGAGGGATAAAAGAACTTCTCGTAGTTGAGCTGGAGGTCGGCATGTACTTTTTTATATGTATAGGTTATTTGACCACCGANTGTTGCTCGTTGNCGACGNGGTTCGGTAATGGATAGGAGTCCGTCTTGGTTTAGCGAGCCGTTGCTGTAGTTTGTCATTCCNTCATAACGAGCCATAAGNGCTGTCTTTTTGAATATGCCCCAGTTGACGTTGAAGTTTTTGACAACAAACGTGTTCCAGGTGTGGCAGGTTGAGGCTCCGCTACNGCTGTAGATGACACCCATATATTCGGCTTCGGCATACCATCCGTTGGCACCCCATCCGATAGTGGCGTCANAATAGCTCATGTGGGTNGTTCGCTTCATTGATTGATAGCCGGTTGAAAACATCATGTTACCGGGTTTCCANGTCACCTTNCCGGCAAATGCCATNGTNTTNGCCCANACNTTATGGTCACCGATGGCAGATTGATTGAAAAATCCGGCTTGAATGTCNAGCGGAAGTTTGCTTTGGTCGGGCATCCATCCGGCTTTTACGCCGACGCCTCGATAGTTGTTTATGATCTTACCGAGAAAAGAGCGGTTCGGNAAATAATATCCGCCGGGAAGCCTGAAGTTATCTACACCAAACGGCTGGCGGAACTGTCCACCTTGAATATATATAGATTTTNTAATATCAAATCGCCCCCATGCATCAAGAAACGTCATTTTACCGCGGTCACAGGCATCGAACTGAACAAAATAGCTGATAGCCGGNGCGATATGTCCGGCAACGTTCAGTCGGGCATTTCTGACCTGAAAGCGATTGACCCAATCGTCGGTTTCGACTTCAAGGCGNGTTCTGANCACGCCATGAACCTCGGGNACGAGATTGACNGTCTCAGAGGCANATATAATAGAGGGGAATAAAAATAATAGACCTGATAAAATAGATTGAAGTTTCATTNTNATAACGANAGAATGAAAAGTACCGGCAATAAAAAAACCATCCGTTTAGACGGACGGCCTTTTTATGCGTGCTGTTTAGTTTGTTGTTGCGAAATTATTCAGCTACAACTTCAGCAGCTACAACTTCTACTGAATCGGGAGCGATAGAATCAACAGCAACAACGCCTTCTTCTACAACTTCAGTAGCTTCAGCTGCAACAGAGTCAGTAGCTTCAGCTGCTTTGTCAGATGAACCACAAGCAAAGAGAGTCATACCTGCGAGTACAGCGAAAGATAAAACTAATTTTTTCATTTTCTTGTAATAATTAAATAATAAAACAATAATTTGAGCTTCAAAAACAGCGCAAAGGTAATACAAAAAAAAATACTGACCAACATTTTTTGGTCTTTTTTTACAAAATTGTCCCAAAATAATCNTGAAATCATGATTTTTAACAGTTCGTTATTTAAAACGGTACATTCTTCGCTTTACTTATTTACTGAGTTGTGNATGATTTTTTTTGTTTGACAGGAAAAAAATAACGAAAAATTTCTTTAATTAAAAAAATATATCTATTTTTGTGCAGTTAACCTTCTTATAATAATTGCTCCCGATTCAGGTCGGGTTTAAACCTAATCTAACAATTATGTCAACAAGAAAATTGCAGATCAGAGATCTTACGCTTCGCGACGGACAGCAGTCGCTTTTTGCAACTCGTATGAAACAGTCCAATATTGACCGTCTGTTACCATTGTATGAGAATGCAGGATTTTATATTATGGAAGTTTGGGGCGGTGCCGTTCCCGATTCGGTTATGCGCTACCTCGATGAATCGCCTTGGAATCGTCTCCGCGCTTGTTCAAAAGCGATGAAAGGCAAATCGCTTCTCTCGGCTTTGTCTCGCGGTCGCAATCTTTTTGGATATGTTCCTTATCCCGATTATGTGCTTGAAGGTTTCTATAAAGAGGCTATCGATAACGGTTTGAACGTTATGCGTATTTTTGATGCGCTAAACGATATTGACAATGTGAAGGAGTCAATCAAGATGATTAACGCTCTCGGTGGAATTGCCGATGGTGCTGTTTGCTATACGGTTGACCCAAAAGATGAAGCTTCGGCTGCAAAACCGGGCTTTTTTGCTCGTCTCTTTGGTAAAAAAGCTGAAGAGCCCAAAAAGATTTTCACTGATGAATATTTTGTGAACAAGGCTGTCGAAATGGAACGTCTCGGCGCAAAAATCATCACTCTCAAAGATATGGCGGGATTGGTTAATCCGCTCCGTGCCGCTTCTATCATCGGCAAATTGAAATCGTCGGTTAAAGTTCCCGTTGATTTCCACACCCATTGTACTCCCGGTTATGGTTTGGCATCATCATTGATGGCAATCATCAACGGTGTTGATATTCTCGATACAAACATATGGTGGTTTGGTGGCGGTTCGGCAGCTCCGGCAATCGAACTCATTTATGTATTCTGTAAAAAACTTGGTATTGAGGTTGAATGTAACATGGAGGCTGTCGGAAAAATTCGTGCCGAACTCGAAAAAACACGTCACGACCTTGCCGAGTTTGACCTCAATAAAGATAAATTCCCCAAACACTTCGATCCTCTTACCGAGACATTGCCTGCCGAGGTTGATGCACTCTTTGATACTGCAATTGTTGCTGCCAACAATCTTGATGAAGAAGCTCTTCTTGATGCTTGTCATGCAATCGAAGACTACTTCGGATTCCCCAAACCCAACCTTCTTGTTAAAGAAGCCGAGGTTCCCGGAGGTATGTATTCAAATATGGTTGCCCAGCTCAAAGCTCTCAATGCAAGCGAACTTCTCGACGATGCTATGCGCTTGATTCCTAAGGTTCGTCGTGATGCCGGTCTGGTACCTCTGGTAACTCCTACAAGTCAGATTGTTGGTGCTCAGGCAGTAAACCTTGCAATCGACCGTAAAAAAGGTAATCCCGATTACTCAAATACATCAAACCAGTTCATCTCTCTTGTTAAAGGTGAATATGGTAAAACTCCCGCACCCGTTGACCCCGAATTCCGCCGTCAAATCACCGGTGATGCAACCGAACGTCCCTACGACACATCAAACTATAAACGTCCTGAAAATCCTGAAGTACCTGAACTCGGTGGCGTAAAACTTGCCGCTAACCGTGAAGAAGAACTTCTTCTTGAACTTCTCCCCACCGTTGCTGTTAAGTTCCTCCGCAACCGCCGTCAGGAAGAATATGATGCCAAGAAAGCAACCGAAGCTCCCGCAGCTGAAGAAAATGTCGAAGCCGCTCCTGTTGCAGCCGATGAACCTATCACCGGTCCTACTCAAAAGGCAATGATGGGTGGACGTATCATCTCTATAAACGTTAAACCGGGTGATCAGGTTAAGAAAGGTCAGCTCCTTTTGGTTTACGAAGCAATGAAGATGGAAAACGATGTTAACTCTGAAATCGACGGTGTGGTAAAACGAGTATTCGTTACCCCCGATGAAGTTGTTAATACCGACCAAGTTCTCATCGAGTTTGAATAATACAGATACATTATTAATATAATAGAACGGGTGGCGAAATTTCGCCACCCGTTCTTTTTAGTTTCTAATGAAGTACAATACGATTATGATTCCGTTTTTAGCGAATGTACAACATATATAATCGGTTCTACTCCTTGTCGCTTAGCGAAGAATTAATATAATACGATTGTTTTAATGTAAGTTATAGTAAAATTATTCCGTGAGATCATCATAAAATTCCTCAATTTTAAATTTGCCCCAATAATCATGAGTCCTATAAGCGTCAAGAGATTCAATAGGTACTATGAGAGTAACGCCGTCTGTTATAGGTGTGATACCTAGATCTAACATAGATTGCGGATAAACTCGGATTTTATCTTTGACTTCGGGCGGAACGGTAGCATGGCATACAATATTCTTGAGCGAGTGCATATTCTCAAATATACCTTTTCCAATACATTTTACATTCTCAGGAATGCAGATTGTTTCTAATGAAGAGCAGCCATAGAATGCAAGATTTTGTATATATTTCAAAGATTTTGGTAAACATAGTTCTCTAAAGTTCTTACAGTTTCCAAAAGTGTTTTCATTAATGCAAACAATTCCTTCGGGGACAATAATTGTGCGAAGAGATTGACAATTATAAAATGCTTGTTTGCCTATACTTCTCACTCCTTTGGGGAAAGAAAAGTCAGAAAGAGACATACATCCTGCAAAACAATAATCTGGAATATCATTTAGAGGTCCATTGAATGAGATTGATTTGAGATTATAGCAGTAGGCAAAAGCACTCTCTTTCATGGAGAGTAGTCCAATGGGAAGAGTAATTGATGTGAGACCGGAACAATCTTTGAAAGCACTCTCTCCAATATATGTGAGGTCTTTAGAAAACTCAATTTCTGTTATGTGCTTGCAATCAATGAACGCTTCATCTGCAATCTCGGATACGTTTTCATTTAGAATAGCTTTACCGTGTTTATCAGGGTTGCATGAAAGCACGACGGTGTAAGTTCCATTATATTTAATGTATTTTTCTGTTGGCATATAATTTAATATTGGATAAAGAAAATTTTAGAATACATTGAAATAAGTATCCTCTCAATTATTTTGTTGGAATATCTTCGTCAATTATAAGTTGAAGAGCATCTTTTGAAAAATTACCCTTTGCTGATAATCGAGTAGCTTGGTTTTGCAATGTTTTCTCAAATATATTTCGTACAAAACGTCCATTACCGAAGTTCTTATCCTTATTAGCAATCGCATTTTCAAGGTAAGTTTTTAGAGTAGCTTTTGCTGAGTCGGTAATTTTGTATTGATGTTTTTTGAGATTCAATTCAAAAATTGCCAATAGATCATCTGCCGAATAATCATCGAAATGGATGTATCTGTTGAAACGAGATTGTAAGCCTGGATTTGCATCAATGAATGTTTGCATCTCATTACCATATCCGGCAAGAATGACAATAAGGCGGTCACGCTCATCTTCCATGCGTTTGAGTAATGTTGCAATAGCTTCATGTCCGTAGTCATTAGGAGAAGTGGGAGCAAGCGTATAAGCCTCATCAATGAAAAGGACTCCATCAAGAGCAGAGTCAATAACCTTATTTGTTTTGACAGCTGTTTGACCAATATATTCTGCTACAAGACCGGAGCGATCAGTTTCGACAAGATGACCTTCACTTAATATACCCATATCGCGGTATATTTCTGCAACAATACGTGCAACTGTAGTCTTACCTGTACCTGGATTTCCAGTAAACACACAATGATATGATATTGGTGAGGTATTCAACCCTTTTGATTTACGAATAAGCTGAATCTTAATGAAGTTCTGAAGTTTGGCAATGTCATCTTTAACTCCGTCAAGACCGATTAAGGCATTTAGTTCCTTTATCGCGTTGGTGTCTTCCTTCAGCTTGGACTTCTCGGGAGTACTTGTGTCTTCTCCTCCTCGATCTTTTCGCCAATCGAATTTGCCTGGTGCATACTCTGTCCAAACCCACGGTTGTGTTGGATGTTTCTCTCCAACAAAGTGTTTACTACGATTTGAGCTCATGGTTTCTAACTGTATTTTATTAGTTGATACTTCGTCTTTATTTGTTTTTTGTAAATCTTTTTTCCTTTTATCAGTATTAAAGGGGTGCTCTAAGGCTATATTTTGTAGATTTATGTAGCTTGTCTTCGTTAGGGTAGATAATTCCCAATTACTAACATCAAATGAAAAAACCTCGGAAATTCCAGAGAACCATATTTCTGCAAATTTACAATGAAAGTATTTTTTGTTGTATGAATACCGAGCATCTCTACTGCCGTCTTTGTTTGAATGTTCCCAAGATTCACCTATTATTTTAGAATCTTTGGGAACATGAAAATAATCATTAAATTTAATTGAACTTTCTGAAATGTGTAGAGAAATTTTATCTAATGGATAGAATGAGATTGTAAAATCACTTTTAAGAACGACTACAAAAGTTGGGAAAAAATAAATTATATCTCCGTAATAATTATAAAACGAAGGAATTAAAATATCGCCTACAGATACTCGCCCAAATACAAGTATTGGAAATGAAATTGGATTATCATATCGCAAAATTAATTTAGAATCTCTTATCATTTTAAACCAAGCGGATGAGAACTTAGAATAAGCTTCTATTACTTGTTGCGAAAATTCTGATTCTATATCTAATTCAGAATATGGTTGTTTTTTAGAGCCGATAACTTCTCATCAACGGATTCATAATTGATTTGAACATATTTTTTACTGAAGTCTTCACGCTCTGAAAGATTCTGACGAACAGTCAGATAGTGTTTTCAAGTATAGACCGAGGATGGTTTTCAACGAAATTCTGTCGAACTATCTTCCATAAATGGTCTGGATTTGATTGCGACTCCTTTGAGGCATTAGCTATTTGTTTGTTGATTTTTTCAATACATACAGACTCTTCAATTTCTAATTCGTCAGAAATATTTCGTCTTTCTCTCGGATAAATATATAGGATTTTATAAAGCCATTGACAAACAATGACTAATATTAATAATGGAATTGCAGAAACAGCAAAAATTATAGCAAGCGCGTTAAGGAAATCGGAATGTATATTTTCCCAAAATAAATAAGTATATACGGCTGAAAAGATTAACCAAATATAGATAAATAGTCTGATAGTTGATTTACTCATTATGATTAATTTTATAATATACTATAGTATTCTAAATCTTTAGATGATTTTTTTAATTAACACAAAAACGTGAGCCAACTATGCTACGTTCTAGTTTGAAGGTCCTGAGAAAACCTGTGAGCAGATGTAGCAATAGTAGCCCACGCTATACGCGTGAGAATCACTATGCCATCCCTTGCTCTGTTTATGAATTTCTCAGGTTCTCAAACTACAAGATGAGCATAACGCTTCTGTTTTTAATAATATGTCGTAGAATGGTGTAAGCCAATCTGAATGCAAAGATATGAAATTTTTTTTAGTTTTAAGCGTTTTACATGGTGGACTAAGGTTAATTGGATCTTAGGTTACAACTTTTACTCTGTAAATGTGCTTATAATCAAATATTTTTCATTGTGAATAGTATTGACTGATAAAGAAGTAGTTGGTCGCTAACTAACCGGATATGCCGAAGGGAGGCTCCTACGAGTCAGTCGATTATGTTATCGCCTTTGGCGGTTTGCTTTGCAAAGAATTATGCAATGAGCATTATGCATTATTTACATGCCGAAGGCATGTTCCTACGAGCCGGCTAATTATACATTACACAAAGTGTTAATATATTAACTAAAAAGTGTTAAATTTTAGGACGCTGAATAAACTTTAATGGCTCCCGGGGGTCTTTATAGTGTAGCCTGTTTGAATGGGCTATTAAAAGAAGAAACACCAACCTAATAATTAAAATTTAAGTATATTATGATGAAAAAAACAATTTTAGCTTTATCACTTTCAGTGTTATCAGTTCTCGGATTTTCAGCAATGGCTCAAAACCAAAGTGTTGAAAATAAGAAATGTGAAAACAAAGAATGTTGCAAAAAAGAAGGTAAAAAAGAATGTAAAGATAAAAAAGATTGTGGAAAAGCACAATATAATCCTTTTGAAGGATTGAATCTTTCTGAAGCTCAGATGCAACAGCTTGCGGCTCTTAAAGCTGATAGAAAATCAGAGAAAGTTCAGGGTCAGCGTCCTGAAAAAAGAGAGCAGATGACTCCGGAACAGCGTCAGGCAAAAATGCAGGAACGCGACAATCGCTCTCGTGAATATCTTGCAAAAGTAAAAGCTATTTTGACTCCTGAGCAATATGTTTCATTCCTTGAAAATGTTGCGGTGCATAAATCAGGTCGTCCTAATGGTCAGATGATGAGACAAAAAGGTAATCATCCCGGAGCTAAAGGTCCTCGTGGCGAACACAGACCACAGGCTCAGTCAAAATAAAGAAAACGGATTGGAAATTATAATAAAATGTTTAGGGTCCCGCGGAAATTTTTCGCGGGATTTTTTTGTTTGGTTAAAATATTGTTAAAATGTGTATCTTTGCAACCGAATGGCTTGCTACCACGTCAAATAGTTAGAATAATCAAAAACGAATAATAAAACATTGTCAATATGAAACAAAAGAAACTTTTATTACCTGTTATTGCCGCTTTTGTGGCGTTGTTAGCATCGTGTGTTCCGGCTCCATCAATGCCGCCGGCTCCCGATACTGAAAAAATTGTCGAGGAAATCAAGTCGAGTTTTTCTGACAATATCGCAGAAAATATTCACGAAAAATTGTCTAAATTGTCGTCAGTGGTTAGTGACACTATTATATCAGTTAACGCTGCCGGTGACACTGTTCGTGCAACGGTCAGTAAAATGGATAAATCAGCCCCGATAACTGTTACGGTCGAGGGATTGAACGTTACGGTTAAATCGCCGAGTGACAATAACTACTTTTATTTGGAACGTGACCGAATTAAGACATTTCAGGGGGTTATAATCACCGTTGTCATTGTCTTATTCCTTCTTTTAACAATATTGGCGGTGTTATTCTTTTTCTATCGTCGTACAAAAGGGCGCAATGAAATCATAACTAAGGCGATCGAAAATAATTATCAGCTACCCGAGGCGTTTTATAGCGGGACATTTTATAAGGGTTGGATTATGGATATGATATATGATAATCCCGCTAAGTCTGAACCGGATGTGACAGGCGCTGAAAACAAAACAGAGGAATCAGCAGTAAATACAAATGCAAAATCGTCAGCGGCTTCTCAACCGATTCCACCGGTTTACAGACGACTCCAAAACTTTGAAAAAGGCAAAAGAAATATTGCCATCGGAATCGGGGTAATTCTCGTGTTCAGCGTATGGAGGGCTCCTGCGTTAGCTGTTTTGGGCGTTATTCCCCTGTTGATTGGAATTGGACAGCTCTTGTCGCTCAAAAAGTAAACTCTTTTTACCTATTGCTCAAACACGACGATGTTATCACGTTTTGAAGAGTTAAAGTTAATTGCACGATGCGTTGCGGCTGATGACCGTGACGCATTTGGCAGGCTCGTTGTCGAGTATGAAGGGGGACTGCGTCGTTTCCTTCTCAATCTCACCGGCAACGATGCGGCTTTGACCGATGATTTGTCGCAGGATACATTTTTGAAAGCTTACCTTTCAATCAGGACTTTCAAGGGTATATCCAAGTTCAAAACGTGGCTATATCGCATTGCCTACAATGAATTTGTCGATTGGAAGCGTCGTAACCGTGAAGTGTCGGTTGATGATGAGGTTGTTCCCGAGGGACATTTAGAGTCGGGAGCATCAAGTGATGCAAAAATCGATTTGGAGCATTGTATGGCGTCGTTAAACGATATTGAAAAATCGATAGTTCTTTTGTTTTATATTGAAGATATGCCGGTGAAAAAAGTGGCTGAAATTACCGGTTGCCCCGAAGGTACGGTCAAGAGTTATTTGTCGAGGGCACGTGCAAAGATGGCTGATGTGATGAACCGATAAAAAGATAATAATTATGAATAACAATAAATTAACCGACAAAAAAATTGCCGACTTTCTAAAAGAAAACCTGCCGGCAGAGCGTAACGATGAGTGGTTTGTACGTAAAACAATGAATCGACTTCCCGAACGTCGTCGTCGATTGTTCTCGGGATGGGAAATCGCAAGTTTTATAGTGTCATTTATAGTTTTGACGGTTTTGTTGGCATGGCAATTGACAGGCCTATATACCGGTTCGGTGATACAGACGAGCGACTATATTTTATTATGTAGCATAACGCTCGGATATGTATTCTTGCTGTTCTCAATTGTGATGCCTGCGGTCAGGAGAGGATAATTAAATTTGATGGGTAAAAAAAGAGGGAGGCGGTCAACCGATTTGGTTGACCGCCTCCATTGTTATGTCGAGTTGTTGTTGCTTATTTTTTCTTTTGAGCATCAATATCTTTGAGAAGGGTTTCGACGGCAGCTTTGAGCTGTTGGTCGTCGCCTTTTGTTACGTCAGCCGGGTTGGGGAGAACGAGTACGTCGGGTTCGAGCTGAGTATTTTCAAGGTAGTTGCCTTCGGCTGTGAGATAACCTACAACCGGGATACCAAACACCATAGTCGGGTCTTGCATAGTCACCCAATTAACCGATGTCATGGTTCCGGGAACGGGTGCGCCGACAAGTTTGCCGATACCCATTGTTTTGTAAACCCATGGGCTGCCGTGAGCATTTGAGTAGCAGGCTTCGCTCTGAAGCATGATGCTTGGTTTATTCCAACGACGTGATGGCATATCGCAGGTTTCTTGTCCGCGGACAACCTGAGTGAGATATTTTTTACCGCTGAAGAATACTTCGAGGTCTTCGTGAAGGCGTCCGCCTCCATTATGACGGATATCGATCACGATACCTTCGCGGTCGTTGTATTTGCCGAGAACGTCAGAATACATCGGGCGGAACGAATCGTCACCCATTGATTTGATATGAACATATCCGAGACGTCCGTTGCTGAGACGGTCAACTTCGGCAGCACGGCTTGCAACCCAACGGTCATACATCAGATTGTTCATTTGACCTGCGCTGATAGGTTTGATTGTTTCAACCCAGCGTTCGCCGTTGGCGGGGTTATAGATAGATACAAGTGTTTTCTTGTTGGCAAGACCGTTGAGAACTTGGCTGTCGTCGGTGGTTGGGGTGAGTTCAATGTCATTGATTTTTTCAATGATACAACCGGGAACAACTTTTGAAGCAGCTTTGTCAAATGGACCGCCGGCAACGACTTCGTCAATCTTGAGACCTTTGCCGGTGTAAGCCATGTCAAAGAGCAAGCCGAGAGATGCAGTCGGTTCAACAGCCGGATTGCGTACGGGCGAGTAGCGACCTCCGGTGTGCGATACGTTGAGCTCGCCAAGAAGTTCGCTGAGCATTTCGGCAAAATCATAGTTGTTGTTGATATGAGGCATGAATTTGCGGTAAGATTCGGTCATCTTTTCCCAATCCACGCCGTGCATATTGGTATTGTAGAAACGTTTGCCTTCTTGAACTTTAACGTAGTCAAACATATAATTACGTTCGGCATCGTGGTTGATGAGCTGAGTGCCGTTCATTGTGATGGCGGTAGTTTTTCCCGATTTGGGGTCAAGACGCTGAGAGCGCTGTCCCAAGAAGTAGATTTTACCGTCTTTGTCCATCTCCATGAATCCGTGACCCATATCTTTTTTGACCTGAGAAGGAGTACCTTTGCGCATATCGATGCTCCAGAGATCATATTTGCCGTCGGGGTTGGCGCGGGTGGTGTAGTAGAGTTTCTCACCATCTTTTGTCACGATATAATCACCGATTGCCGATGAGAAGGGGGTCAGGCGAACGGTGCGACGTGCAAGACCTTCAGGTTCGACTACGATGTCTTTTACAGTCGATTTTTTTGCTGTAGAAGCTTTCTTGTCTTTAGACTCGGCTGAGTCGGCAGCATCTTTTTTGCTGTTCTTTTCGGCTTCTTTCAAGAGCTGATAGTCTTCTTCGCTAAGATTGAATTTATCAAATGTTTCACGGTTGAGGAATACAATCATTACGTCGTCTTGTGAGCCCCATGATGCGTGGCTGCGCATACCATAACGCTCGGTAGAGTATGTAATCGCGTTGCCGTCAAATGCCCAACGTGGGTCGCCGCAGGTGTAACCTGACTCGGTCAAGTTGATCATATTGCCGTCGGCAACATTAAAGATCGCAATGTCAGAGTAGGGATCGTGGTGGTTATCGACAACTGTTGTGAGAATCCATTTGCTGTCGGGTGACCAATCAAATGAAATACCGCTTGTGCGACGGGTTACGGTTGAACCGTCGGTGAGCTGGCGCACTTTCTTGGTGTCAAGATCCATGATCATGATTTTTGTACGGTCTTGCATGAATGCAAGGCTCTTTCCGTCGGGTGAATATTGAGCGTAGTTACGTTCGATACCGTCTTTGGGATTGAACAGAGCCTTTTCTTCAATGACAGTGGCGTTAGAGAAGTTGGGGTCTGATTCATTGGGAACGGTTGCGGTGTATAGATTCCAGTGACCGTCACGTTCCGATTCGTAGATGAGAGTCTTGCCGTCGGGCGACCAGCTGACGTGACTTTCGCCTTCGGGAGTGTCGGTAATCTGTTTTAAAGATGAGTAGTCAGATGAAGCTACAAATACGTTTCCGCGAGATGTGAATGCGATTTGTTTGCCGTCGGGTGATATGGCGGCACTTCCTGATGGGCGAACCGGAATACGTTCGATGTCGGGAGTTTCGTCTATTGTAATGTCGATATTAACTTTGGTCGGTTTGTTGTCGGCGCCCATAGTGTAAATCTCACCGTCATACCCAAAGGCATATGTTCCGTTCTTTGCTTGAGAAAGGAAGCGGACAGGGTGGGTTTTGAAATTGGTTACCTGTTTGATTTCAGACGGGTTTGAAGCCGATGCAGTGTAGATATTCATTGACTTGCCGTCGCGCTCGCTCAAAAATGAGATTGTGTTGCCGTCGGGCGATACAACCGGGTTGCGGTCTTCGCCGGCGTGGCTTATGATTTTATCATATTTCTTTGTTTTTGAGTCGTAGCGCCAGATGTCATGAGTGGCTGACGAAGTGTGGTGTTTGCGCCAAACGTCTTCCATTCCTTTGTAGTCTTCATATACCATCCATGAGCCGTCGGGGCTGAACGATGGGAGAAGGATTACGGCAGCATTGTCGAGAGTGCTTTTGCCTCCGGTAACGGGAACGGCATAGAGTTCAGACATACGTGCCGACGGGAACTGGATTGAAGAAGCAGGGTCTTGAATGTGACCGGTGTAAAGAACGCTTTTGCCGTCGGGAGTGAATGTCTGGGGAATTTCAGATGTAGAGTTAAAAGTGAGTCGGGTAGCGGTGCCTCCGGTTGCAGGCATGATAAAAACGTCATGGCTGCCATGTCGATCGCTTGCAAATGCGATTGATTTTCCGTCGGGCGACCAAACCGGTTCCTGTTCATATGAAGGTAGGGTGGTAAGGCGGGTAGCGGTTCCACCTGTAGTCGGAACGGTATAGATGTCACCTTTGTATGTAAAGGCAATCTTAGAACCGTCGGGCGAGATTCTGATATCACGCATCCATAACGGTGTTGTTGCGCCGGCAGCAAAGGCAGAAAGAGCCACCATGCAGCAGAACATTGTTTTCTTCATAAATAAGTTTTTATGGTGATTGGTTTATAAATTAATTTACAAAACTTGTTTTGCCTTCAAAGTTACGAAAGATTTTTACATTAATCAAAAATAATTCAAAATTAAGAAATAAATCTCGCTTTGTTAAACCAAAATTTAGTTGTAACTTTGTGTCGATAATGTCAAAACCACGTTTTCAATCTTGTGTTTATGGATTCAAAAAAATCGTTTGAAGACCGTTTTCCCCGTTTAAATCGTTTGATTGAATGGTGCCGTAAGCAATATGTATATTGCATCGACGGGGTGTGGAGTGACCCTGCAAACGGATTTAAACAAAAGTTGGTGAAGACGCTTAACTTATCAATACAATCTTTTTTAAATAAAGATTTACAATCGACAGCTTGTGCAATGGCATTCCGCACTCTTTTGGCTATTGTTCCGGCTTTGGCATTGTTATTTGCTGTAGGTCGCGGTTTTGGCTTTGATAATTTGCTTAAATCATCGCTGCTTGACTATTTCCCGGCTCAACATGAAGTGCTTGAGCGAGGCTTTAGTTTTGTTGACTCATATCTCAATCAGGCATCGGGTGGAATTTTTGTCGGAGTCGGAATACTTTTCTTGCTTTGGACTTTGTTATCGCTTGTAAGTTCTGCCGAAACTGCGCTTAATAAGATATGGAATGTTCAAGGTCGAACGTTGTGGCGGCAGGTTACCGATTATACAGCAATATTTTTCATACTGCCGATTTTGATTATATGCTCAACCGGTATCAACGTGTTGATGTCATCGGCATTACAGGTCGTTATTCCGTTTGATTTCATGACCCCTCTTGTGTCGACATTGGTCGATTCGGCAAGTGTTGTATTGATATGGCTGTTTTTTGCAGGAGTTTACAAGCTGTTACCTAATGCTAATGTCAAATTTTCCAATGCATTGATAGCGGGTATTTTGTCGGGTACGGCTTTTACGATTCTACAATGGCTTTTTGTGTCGGGACAGATTTATGTTTCAAAATATAATGCAATCTATGGTAGCTTTGCGTTTTTGCCATTATTCATGTTGTGGATGCAACTTGTATGGGTGATTACGCTTGCCGGTGCCGTATTGTGTTTCTCGTCCCAAAACTTTGTGTTGTACTCCTATTCGACTCAAATTTCCAAGATATCATTTGACTATCGTCGCAAAATTTTACTTGCTGTTATGTATGTGATTTGCCGACGTTATAAAAAAGGAGATACACCGCCCGATGTCAATGACTTCACTCGGTTGTACGGATTTCCGATCAAACTTGTTTCTCAAATTGTTGAAGAGCTTCGTCATTGCGGACTTGCTCTTAAAGTTGAGGTTAACGAAAAGACCCGTCAGGTTGGATATGTGCCTGCAATAGACCTTCAAGAGTTGACTGTCGGTAAAATGCTTAAAGCTTTGAGATCGGACGGTGATGATAACTTTTTGCCCGACTTTGATAAAGACTTTGAAAGGGTCTCAAAAATTATTGATAAGATAAGTAACAACCTATATGAAAGCTACAACGATATCAGGGTTGTAGATCTTGATTTTTCAGAAGACGATATTAACAATAAATAATATTCAAATTAGTTACAATTATGAAAAAACCTATCGCTACCACAGCTGCTCCCGGCGCTATCGGTCCTTACAGTCAGGCTATTGATGCAGGCGCATTTGTTTACTGTTCAGGTCAAATTCCCGTAAATCCGGCAACCGGTGAAATACCCGAAGGTATCACCGCTCAGACCGCTCAGTCGCTTGCCAATGTTAAAGCTATCCTCAAAGAAGCAGGCTTGACAATGGATAATGTTGTTAAAACAACCGTATTCCTTGCCGACATGAACGACTTTGCAGCAATGAATGCTGTATATGCTGAAAACTTCAGCGAACCGTTCCCTGCTCGTTCGGCAGTTGCTGTTCGTGAACTTCCCAAAAAAGTTTTGGTTGAAATCGAAGTTATTGCTGTTCGATAAATAAAGAAAACTATATGCCGTCAGATTGGGTGAAGCTGAACCTGTCTGACGGTATTTTTGTTTTTAATATATGGATACTCAGGAATTTCTACCGATAGAACAGCACCCGTGGGAACCATTCATACCCGATGGTGCCCGCATCTTGATAATGGGTACTTTCCCTCCGGGATCGCACCGCTGGAGCATGGATTTTTATTATCCCAACCCCACAAACGATTTTTGGAAGGTTATGGGGCTTATTTTTTTACATGATCCGAACGCGTTGCGCGATTCGACGGGCAAACGTTTTGATATGGAGGCTTGTAAATCTCTTATGAGTGAACACCATATTGCTCTGAACGATACAGCTCGAAAGGTGCGTCGTCTCAAAGGTAATGCTTCTGACAAATTTCTTGAAATAGTAGAGCCTGTCCCTTTGTATGACCTGCTTGCTCAAATGCCCGATTGTCATGCGGTGGCAACAACAGGTGAAAAGGCTGCCGGGGTCATTTCAGCTTTGACCGACACCCCATTACCCAAAATGGGCGAAGTGGTTGAGTCGGCTGACGGATTAAAAATATACCGCATGCCATCGACATCACGAGCCTATCCCTTGGCTCTTGAAAAAAAGGCGGCATATTATGCCGATATGTTCAGGCAAGTCGAAATATTGTAGCTATTGCATAATTGAGAAGTTTTTTGTAACTTTGTATTCTTTAAGACTTCAATTGTGTAATGAATTATAACAATATACAGCTTATAAAACGAGAGTTCTTTGCTATGCGCAACGGTGTTATTGCTGATGCGTTGCGTAAGGCGGGTGCTCCATATTCTATAATTTTTGGCTTGACGATTCCTCAGTTGACTGAGATTGCCGAAGCGACAGGTCCCAATCGTGAGATTGCCGAAACGCTTCATAATAATACCACCACTCGCGAGAGTCTAATGCTCGCCGCGATGATTTATCCGCGCGAACAGATGGATTATGACACGGCTTATCAATGGCTTGCCGGTGCTCCGACTACCGAGGTCGTTGATATTATTTGTCATCGGTTGGTGAGACATCTTGAATTTGCGCCAACTCTTGCCGATGATTTGATTAAATCTCCTGCATCAATGAGCCGTTATGCCGCTTTACGATTGTTTCTTAATATTATATCACGATATACCGACAGGGCGTTGTCGGCAGCTCGCGATGAGTTTGCTGTAAATGATCCTTTGACTCAGCCGTTGGCACGTCAAATTATTGATGAGGCTGAATTCATAAAACAATAAGTCCAAAATTCAAATTTTATAATAAGATTTAAAACTACCCTTTGTGAACCGATTTATATTCTCTCTCCTCCTGTTTTTGATCGCGCTTTCACTTCCCGGACGTACAAGGCTTAAAGTCGTCGATTCATCGACCGGCAATATTGTTCCTTACGTCACGGTTTTTGTTGAGGGCACCGGGTATGGTGCGCAGTGTGATGAAAACGGACTTGCCACTCTGAACTTTCCGGTGGCGACTGACTCTGTTACACTCAGGTTTTCTGTAATGGGATATGATACAAAGCGAGTCGTTATTGCAAGCGACGAGCCTGTGTTAAGAATTGCTCTCAATCCCCAAAATGTGACACTTAAAGAGGTTACGTTCAAACAAAAACGTTCTAAATATTCCAAAAAAAATAATCCGGCTCTTGATTTTGCACGTAAAATTAGAGAAGGGAACGATTTGACCAATCCTAAAGTGCGTCATGAAAATTATAACTATAATAGGTATGAGCGTATAGCGTTGGGACTTAATAAGTTCAACATAGACAATTATGACCGTGGATTGATTAAGGGACAGTTCAGCTTTTTGCGAGAACACGTCGATACGAGCGAAGTATCGGGTACGCCTGTGCTCGTTTTGTCGTTGAAGGAGAAAGCGTCTGAAATTAATTTTCGTCGTGATCCCGAGAGTGAAAAAGAAACTGTTAATGCCATAAAACGTATCGGGCTTGATGATATAACCGATCAAGAGAGTATGCAGACTTTGGTCGAGGATTTTTTCCGCGAAATTGATTTGTATGACAACGATATCAATTTGTTGCACAATCGATTTGTCAGTCCGTTGTCGCGCATAGCTCCTGACTTTTATAAGTTCTTTTTGACTGATACGGTCGATATTGATGGTGAAAGTTGTGTCGAGTTGTCGTTTACGCCCCATAATCCAGCGGCATTCGGCTTTACGGGACAGGTATATGTGCCACAGGGCGATACGACTATGTTTGTGCGTCGGGTGGTTATGCGTCTTCCTCCGGGATGCAATGTTAATTTTATTGACCACATGTATATACGTCAGGACTATGATCGCGCGCCCGACGGAACACGCCTGAAAACTCGTGACGACATGACGCTTGAATTGTCGGTTCTTCCCGGTATTCAGGGACTTTATGCGCAACGTACGACCCGGTATGACGGACATAATTTTGATCAACCTGCCAATGCCGATGTGTTTGATGACCCGCGCCGGGTGATTATCCCGGATAGTGCTTATATGCGCTCCGACTCATATTGGGCAGATGTTCAAGGTTTTGCTCCGGCTATGCACAACGAAAGCCGTATCGCTTCACTTGTTGACGGCATGAGATCGGTGCCACTTTACTATTGGGGTGAAAAAATACTCAAAATACTTGTGTCAGGGTATGTGTCAACCGACCGTGACCCGACCAAAAGCAAGGTCGATTTGGGTCCGGTAAACACCCTGATCAGTTATAACTCGGCTGAAGGAGTCAGGTTAAGAGTCGGCGGACTTACGACTGCCAATCTTTCGCCACACTGGTTTGGTAGAGGTTATGTCGCATATGGATGTCGGGACCATAAGTTTAAATACAGCGGTGAATTGGAATATTCATTTATTCCCAAGAAGTATCATTCTCGTGAATTCCCGGTTCAATCGCTCAGGTTGACTCATACCTATGATATTAACCAGATAGGGCAGCACTACTTGTTTACAAATGCCGACAATTTTGTGTTGTCATTTAAGCGAACTAAAGATAACCGAGTGACCTATCAGCGTAAAACAAGTTTGCTTTACACGCTTGAAAACTACTCGAATTTCTCGTTCACAGCTGAGATCGGACATACACGACAGGAGGCTACGAAATGGGTACAGTTTAAAAACGGTTATGGCGAATCGTTCAGCCACTATCAGGAAACAGGAGTCACTCTCGGTTTTAGATTTGCGCCCGGTGAGAAAGTCTATCAAACAAAATCTCATCGTGTCTCAATAAGTCGTGATGTGCCTGTTTATCAGCTGAGTCATACATTTGCCCCTGCATCGTTTTTAGGTAATACATTTACTATAAACAAAACTGAGTTTTCGGTAGAAAAACGTTTTTGGTTTTCGGCGTTTGGATATCTTGACGGGAAAGTAAAAGGCAGTCATATTTGGAGCCGTACTCCGTTTGTCAACTTGCTGATCCCAAATGCCAACACTTCGTTTACAATACAGCGAGAAAGCTTTTCGTTAATGAATCCGATGGAATTTATTAATGATTCACAGTTTGAATGGTTCCTGACTTATTGGGCAAACGGACTGATATTTAATAATATCCCCTATGTGAAGAAGTTAAAACTGCGTGAAGTGTTTTCATTTAGAGGTGTGGTCGGTGATTTGAGCAATCGCAATAATCCGAAATACAACCTCGAACTTTATCAATTTTCCGACCCGGATGAGGATGTTGATATGAACTGGAAACCATATATGGAGGCAAGCGTCGGTATTGATAACATATTGAAATGCTTGAGACTCGACTATGTTTGGCGATTGTCCTATCGCAACCGTCCCGGAATAGACCGTGGCGGCGTGAGAATCGCATTCCACATGTCATTCTAAAGTTAAATCATGTTAAAGTTTAGAGATGCTTTGGTTATATGGCTTTGTCATTGTCATGAAAAGACGTAACTTTGCACTCGATTTCGTAACCGCTGGCGGGACGTGTGGTGCCCGTGAAATGTTGCGAGCATTGTTAACATTTTAAATTGCAATTAAAAATGGATTTAATTAAAGTTGCCGAAGAGGCTTTTGCTACCGGCAAACAGCACCCCGAATTTAACCCCGGCGATACTATTACAGTCGCTTACCGTATCAAAGAAGGTAACAAGGAACGTATCCAGCAATACCGTGGTGTGGTTATCAAAATCGTTGGCGAAGGAAACAAAAAACGTTTCACTGTTCGCAAAATGAGTGATAACATCGGTGTTGAACGTATCTTCCCTATCGAGTCACCCTTCATTGACTCAATTGTAGTAAACAAATATGGTAAGGTACGTCGCGCAAAACTTTACTATCTCCGTGGCCTTACAGGCAAAAAAGCACGCATCAAAGAACGTCGTACTTTTGCGAAGTAAATTTTGCACGAAGTCTAATCAAGACTCTTTCGGCTCGCCAAAAGCGAGCCTTTTTTATTATATATGACAGTATTTTTTGAGCTGTGAAGATAATGAAAAAATTATCTTTTTTTTATTAATATTTTTTGGTTTCAATACTATTTATGTGTAAATTTGTAGCCAAATAAAACACATTTCTAACTTTTAACCACATAACTAATATCATGGCTGATATAAAGAAAACATGTCTTCATCAATGTCATGTTGATTTAGGTGCTCAGATGAGCCCTTTTGGTGGATTTGATATGCCGATTCAATATCGTGGCATTGTCGAAGAGCACAACGCAGTTCGTAACGCATGCGGAGTTTTTGATGTCTCTCACATGGGTGAAGTCGATGTTAAAGGTCCCGATGCCGAGAAATTTGTAAACTACATTTTTACTAACGATGTTACCGGTGCACCTGCCGGTCAATGTTTTTATGGCATGATGCTGCACCCTTCGGGCGGAGTGGTAGATGACTTGCTCGTTTACAAGCGTGGTGAAAACCACTTTTTCCTCGTAATCAATGCTGCGAATATCGACAAAGACGTTGACTGGATTCTTTCTCATCGTGAGGGTTTTGACGTTGAGATTGATCATCTGTCCGACTCGCTTGGCGAACTCGCAATTCAAGGTCCCGAAGCAGAAAAAGTTGTTACTGAGGTTCTTGGAATTGAGTGCGCCGATCTCGCTTTCTACACATTTAAAGAATTGACCTATAAGGGTAAGCCGATTATCATCAGCCGTACGGGATATACCGGTGAAGATGGGTTCGAAATCTATTGTGACCACGCTTTGACTGTCGAAATATGGAAAACTCTTCTTGCTTCGGGCAAAGTAGAACCATGTGGACTCGGTTGCCGCGACACTTTGCGTTTTGAAGTTGGACTCCCGCTGTATGGCGACGAATTGTCTGACGATATAACCCCCGTTGAGGCAGGTTTGTCAATGTTCGTGAAACTCGACAAAGATAATTTTATCGGCAAAGAAGCTATTGCAAAGCAAAAGGCTGAAGGTCCGGCAAGAAAGCTCGTCGGACTTGAACTCCTTGACCGCGCAATTCCGCGTCACGGCTATGAAGTGCTTAATGAAAACGACGAAGTTGTCGGCGAAATTACAACCGGCTATCATGCCATCTCGGTTGATAAATCTATAGCTATGGCACTTATTGATGCTGCTTATGCCAAACTTGACACACCGCTCAAGGTGCGCATCCGTCGTAAAACATTCCCTGCTGTTGTTGTCAAGAAAAAATTCTACAAAAAAAGCTATAAACAATAAACGTAAATATAAACCAATAAAATAATTACAACAATGAAAATTTATTACGCTCCCTCTCACGAATATATCAAAGTTGATGGCAACATCGGTTATGTAGGTATCACCGAATATGCCCAGAAAGCTCTTGGTAATGTTGTTTATGTCGATATGCCCGAAGTGGGCGACCAGGTTGAGGCCGGCGAAGACTTTGGCGCAATCGAAAGTGTTAAAGCTGCATCAGACCTTATCGCTCCGGCATCAGGCGAAGTGATTGAAGTTAACGAAGCTCTCGTTGATAATCCTCGTTTAGTAAACGAAGACGCAATGAACAATTGGATTATCAAAATCGAATTGTCTGATCCCGCCGAACTCGATCAACTTCTCGATGAGGCTGCATATACAAAAGTATGCGAGGCTGAGCACTAATTTGACAGCCCACTGACTTTATACACTCTACAGTTTACCTTAAATTTGTAACAAAAATTTGAATAGACGCATTCCCTTTTTCTCTTTAACCGTAAGATGATATGGGTTGCGTCTGTTCTTTTAAAAACCGATTATTATGTCTCATCGCTATTTCCCGCATACCGATGCTGATATAGATGTGATGCTGAAAAAATGTGGTGTTGCGTCTATTGACGACCTCTATGCCGACGTGCCTCAGCAGTTGCTTTTCCGTCGTGACTATAATTTGCCCGACGAAATGAGCGAAAAAGAGGTGCGCGATTTCTTTAATGAACTTGGCAAAAAAAACGATAACCTTGTTTGCTTTGCCGGTAATGGTTTTTATGACCATTATGCACCTGCCGTGATAGGCTCACTCATCGCCCGTTCTGAATTCTTGACGGCATATACGCCCTATCAACCTGAAATTTCACAGGGTACGCTTCAATATATTTTTGAGTTCCAGTCAATGATGTGCCGTTTAACCGGTATGGAAGTCTCAAACGCTTCTATGTATGACGGAACTACAGCTACTGCCGAAGCCATGATGATGGCTGTCGCTCATGCTCGTAAACGCAATCATGTTTTGATTTCATCGACCGTCAATCAATCGGTTATAGATGTTGTCAAGACCTATGCCGGCTATCATGGTGTTGAAATCTCGCTTATTGACGAGGTTGATGGTGTTACGTCGCGCGACAGCATGAATCAGCTTCTCGCCAAAGGAGATGTTGCCGGAGTGATTGTTGCTACTCACAACCGTTACGGTATCATTGAAGATTATACCGGATTTGCCGATGATTGTAAAGCGGCAAAAGCTCTTTTGATTATGAACTGTGTTGCGCTTGACCTTGCAACTGTTAAGACTCCCGGTGAATGGGGTGCCGATGTTGCCGTAGGTGACGCTCAGTCGCTTGGTGTACCTTTGAGTTTTGGCGGACCATATCTCGGATTTTTCTGTGCTAAGAAAGCTCTTATGCGTAAAATTCCGGGTCGTATCGTTGGCGCAACTAAAGATAAAGACGGACACCGCGTATTTGTGTTGACCCTTCAGGCTCGTGAACAGCACATCCGTCGCGAAAAAGCAACCAGTAACATCTGTTCAAACCAAGGTTTGATGTCGCTTTATGTGACAATATATATGTCATTGATGGGGGCTGATGGAATGGCAGAGGTTAACCGACAGGGCTGTGACGGAGCTCATTATCTTGCCGAGAAACTTGTTGCGACAGGCAAGTGCAAGCTAACGTTCCCCAATCGCCCGTTCCTCAACGAGTTTTGTTTGACAACCACTGTTCCTGCTCAGAAAATTGTAGATCGAGCACTTGAAGAAGGTATTCTTGCCGGTGTTCAGATAGCCGACGATCGTCTTTTGATTGCTGTTACCGAAATGCAGACAGTTAAAGAAATGGATCGTCTCGTTGAGATAGTTAAATCTTTGTAGTCCACATTCAATAAATTCTTAACAATGAATCGCGATTTTTACAGCAAGCTCGTTTTTGAGCTTTCACAACCCGGAAGAAAGGGCTACAAACTTCCCGATAATCATCTTCCCGAGGTTAAACTACCTGAAAATCTTAGACGTACATCTGAATTGTCGCTTCCCGAGGTTGATGAGCCATCGGTTGTACGTCACTATAACAATATGTCAACCAATAACTTTGGTGTTGATACCGGGTTCTATCCTCTGGGGTCATGTACGATGAAATACAATCCCAAAATCAATGAGGAAATTGCCGCTCATCCTTCATTTGTATCGCTTCACCCTGCCACACCCGATAAGGCTGTTCAAGGCGCATTGGAACTTTACTATACGTTACAGTGTGCGCTCTCTGAAATCGGTGGTATGGCTGAGTTTACTCTTAATCCATATGCCGGAGCGCATGGCGAGTTGACCGGACTGCTTGTTATAAGAGCCTATCACAATAGCCGCGGCGACGTTAAACGTACAAAGGTAATCGTTCCCGATTCGGCTCACGGTACAAACCCGGCATCGGCTGCCGTTGCCGGACTTGAAATTATTGAGGTTAAGAGTCGCCCCGACGGAACTGTTGACGTTGAAGACCTTAAACCGTTGCTCGACGATACGGTTGCGGCTGTCATGATGACCAACCCCAATACGCTTGGTATTTTTGAAAAAAATATTCCTGAAATTGCATCGCTCGTCCATGCGGCAGGCGCATTGCTCTATTATGACGGAGCAAACTTGAACCCGATGCTCGGTATGGCGCGTCCCGGTGATATGGGATTTGATGTGATGCACATCAATCTTCACAAAACATTCTCAACACCTCATGGTGGCGGTGGTCCCGGTGCAGGTCCGGTCGGAGTGCGTGCCGGACTTGAACAGTTCCTTCCCAATCCGCGAGTTGTCAAAAATCAAGATGGTTCGTTCTCGGTTGTGACTGACGGCAAATCGCTCGGGTCAATCAGTGCTCATCTCGGCAACTTTGCTGTTGAGGCTCGTGCGCTGTCTTATATTCTTTCGCTTGGACGACAGGGGCTTAAAGAAGCAGGTAAACTTGCAACGCTTAATGCCAACTATGTCAAGGAATCGCTCAAAGATGTTTATTGCCTGCCGATAGAGGGCGTATGTAAACATGAGTTTGTGTTTGACGGATTGGCTGATAAATCAACCGGTGTGACTACCCTTAATGTGGCAAAACGTTTGCTCGACCATGGTTATCACGCTCCGACAATTTACTTCCCGCTTCTTTTCCACGAATCACTTATGATTGAACCAACCGAGACCGAGTCTTTACAGACTCTCGATGAGTTCATCGCCGTGATGCGTGATATTGCACGCGAGGCAACTGAAACTCCCGATGTAGTTAAGAATGCGCCTCTAAATACTCCGATTTCTCATCCCGACGATACTGAGGCTGCTCTTCATCCGATAGTCAACTATACCGAATTGACTGAGCTATGATGAATCAGGCTGACCTTATAATTATCGGTGCAGGCCCCGGCGGTTATGAAACAGCCGCCGAGGCAGCCGCCGAGGAGCTTAATGTCGTTATAATCGAGTGTGGCGAACTTGGCGGAACTTGTCTCAATCGAGGTTGTATTCCGACAAAAGCATTGTGCCGTTCGGCTCAGGTCGCTCTTGACGTGAAAGAGGCTGCTTTATATGGCGTCGATGTCAACGGCGTCACTCTTAATTATCAAGCTGCGGCAACTCGTAAAGACGAGGTCGTTGCACAACTTCGCGAAGGAGTCGAGATGGCGTTGTCACGTTGCACCGTTGTGCGTGGCGAAGCCCGATTTGTCGAGCCCCGTATTGTTGTTGTCGGAGAAGAAAGTTATACTGCTCCTAAAATAATTATTGCAACAGGTTCGGCTCCTGCCCGTTTACCTATCCCGGGTGCCGAATTGGCTGTTGACAGCGATCGATTGCTGTCGATGACCGCGTTCCCCGAACGTGTGACAATCATTGGCGGTGGCGTTATCGGAATGGAATTTGCTTCGATTCTCAGTGCTTTCGCCGTCAATGTAACAGTTGTTGAATATTGCAAGGAGATACTTCCGCCATTTGATAAAGACATTTCAAAACGTTTGAAAATGGCACTTTCAAAACGTGGCATCAATATCGTAACATCGGCTGCGGTTACTGAAATTAAACCCGATTTGACCGTAGTTTATGAAGCTAAAGGTAAATCTGCCGAAGTCGCTTCTGACATGGTCGTTATGGCAGTAGGACGCCGTCCGGTCTTACCTGATGGAATTGATAAAACGGGTATATCGGTCGGTCGTCGAGGTATCGAAGTTGACGATAATATGATGACCTCGGTTGAGGGTATCTATGCAATTGGCGACGTTAACGGACGCTGTATGCTTGCTCACGCCGCGTCGGCACAAGGTCGTCGTGTGCTTGGAAAACCGGTTGACCTTGATGTTGTGCCTTCGGCTGTTTTCACAACTCCCGAGTGTGCGATGGTGGGGCTGACCGAGGAGCAGTGCAAGGAACGTGAACTTCCATATAAATCGGCTAAGGCGCTATTCCGTGCCAACGGTAAAGCTTTGGCTATGAACGAGAGTGACGGACTTGTAAAGATGATTGTCAACACTGAAACACGTAATATTCTCGGATGCCACATCTGTGGACCTCATGCAGCCGATCTTATTCAGGAAGTAGCTCTCGCAATGGCAAACGGATTGACGATCGATTCAATTGCCGACACTATCCATGGACATCCCACCCTTGGTGAGGCAGTCCAACAGGCATCCCGGATGCTTTGAGTTTAATCTATAAAAAAGAATCATCCCGGCAGTCGGTTGACTGTCGGGATGACCTTTATTTTGTTAGATTAATTTTATTTGGTTGCGAAGACTACGATACGGTTCCAAGAGTTGGTGTCGTAAATCTGAGTGGTTGAACCTTCGGGAGAGATTGTCAAGCGAGAAGGATCGATGCCGTAAGTCTTGGTGAGAGTGTCATAGACTGCTTTTGCACGACGTTCAGAAAGTTTGAGGTTGTAAGCGCTTGTACCGGTGCCTTTGTCAGCATAACCTTTGATTTCGAGTTTGTAGTCGGGGTTAGCTTTGAGGTATTCAGCGATATTGTAAACGTTAACCATTTCTTCGTTAGAGATGCGTGCTGAGTTGAGGGTAAATCTTACGGTTGAAAGAACTGCCTGGGGCTGAACTTGTTCAACTTGTTCTACGATAACCTGCTGGGGAGGACAAGGAAGCTGAGCTTCAGCGGCTGCGAGAGCGGTTGCAGTTGCAGCGAGTTCGCCACGGAGGTCATTGATTTGGTCGTTAAGACCGGCGATCATAGCAAGATCGTTGCAGGGATTATAAGATTTGAATGAGTCACCACCGATTTTGAAGGTGAAACCACCAATTGCTGAGATATTGAAGTCAACAGGGTCACCGTATGCTACGCCGTTGAAGTTATCGCCTGCCCACATTGCACGGCCTTCAAGGAAGAAGTTTACATATTGGCTGAGACGGAAGCGGAACTGAAGACCTGTTGAAACAGGGATAGTCCATGAATTATCTTTGATTGTTCCACCGCGACGTTCGATGTTTGCGTATGGTGTGTTGATATCAAATGTATAAGCACCGCCTACACCAACGAAGGGAACGATTGAGAATACACGTTTTGAATTTACTCCACCAAATGAGTTGAACATATCCCACATGATGTCAAAGTTTGCATTTGCTACTTTAGCTTTTGAGAAAGCACCATCGTCAAAGTGGATTGAACCATAGTTGAGGCCGAGACGCCATCCGATATAGGGAGAGAACCATTTGCCAAATCCTAAGTTGTAAGTGGCTGTGATGTGATGTTTAGCGTCGCCCTGGGGGAGGTAGTTTTCTACAAAGGGAGATTGAATACCGGCGCCAAGTTGGATGAACCAGTTGTCATGTTTTGTTGAATAGTAGTTGTCCTTGCATGTAGGAGCTTCAATAACTGTGAGGCTTTCTTCAACGGCAACAGCATCCTGTGCATTTGCTTGATTAGCTGTGAAAAGTGCACCACCGCAAGCGGTCATTGTGAGGAGTAATTTTGTTCTCATTTTTCTGTAGATTTTAATTACACAATAAAATAATTTGAATTTAGGTTAAATTGTAAAAGCAACTGTCCGATTAGATGTTTGTTTTAGTTTGTTAAGTTTAGGCTGTCGGTATCAGTCCCGCTTTGACATTAAAACGATATGGATATTAACTTTGTTCATATATTCAAATAGTTTTTAACACCTTTAATTGTTTTTACGCTGATTTTGCTTATATTTGCAGTGAAATTTATATTTGTTTTATTTGTTAATTTAACATAACGAAATAACAAAGTGACTGAATATTTTAACAAAATAATGATACGTTTGGGTTTGAAAAAAGAGAAATCTGACTCAGACCCGATTCTTTTTCCCCACCTTTGGGAACTTTCGTTTGGCGACCGCAGTCGTTTCAAGCGCATCTGGTCGATCAGGCTTAACACCGGACGCCTTGTTCTGCTCTCGTTTTTTTTATTTGTTCTTGTCTCGTTTTTAGGTATTGTCATTGTCATAAAAACTCCGTTAAGATCGTTGTTGCCCGGTTATCTTGACACTGACGAACGGCACAGCCTGGAGGCGCTTGCCGAGAAATTAGACTCGGTAAAGGCTATCAATTCTATTCAAAATGATTATTTAAGTAATATACGGGGCATATTTTTAGATTCATTACCATTGATAACACCGCCAATTGAAGATGCTTTGATGGCAACGCCTGCCGACTCGGTCAGATTAATCCCTGTCGATTCAATATTGCCGACATCTGAAACCGAACGTCGTTTTGCGCGCGAATATGAGCGCCGCGAACGTCACAATCTATCGGTATTGAGTCCGGTGGCTGCCGAGGGTATGGTTTTTCATAGACCATTGGGAGCGGCAACACCGATTGCCGGTAAAGCCGAAAACAGTGTTGAAGCACGATCGATGACACTTTCATCCACAGCCTCGGCACCGGTAGCAACTATTTATCGCGGTACGGTTATCTCAACCTATAATGAGCCGGGCGAAGGTGTGGCAGTTGTTATTCAACATCCCCGCGAATTTGTCAGCATCTATAGCGGACTCTCAACCGTTTATGTCAAACCGGGCGATAAAGTAAACTCGGGTGCCCGCATCGGCTCCCTTTCGGCCAAACAACCCACACTAACCCTCTCACTCTGGCGCAACGGCGTAGCCCTCGACCCCGCAAGCTATATCCCGTTCTAAAAAGCTATTTAAGAAATATTTGTGTATCTCTTAGTAAGAGTAATTTTATAATATTGCAAAAATACTTAAAATCTTAAGAATAAACACTATTACTTGGTATATTTAAAAATAGAAATGATGATTTTTTCTCATCTTATATGATAATATTAGAATATAAATAAGATAACCGATTAGTATATAATTTATTAGTCATAATGAATATCTCTTACTAAGAGATATTCATTATGACTAATAAAAATCTCAATAAAGCCAAGGAAGCAAAAAAAGATGAGTTCTACACTCAGCTTGAAGACATAAATAATGAGTTGCGCCATTACCGCGAACACTTTCGCGGTAAGACTGTGCTATGTAACTGTGATGACCCTCGCGTCAGCAACTTCTTCATATATTTTGCCAATAATTTCCATAAGTTAGGATTGAAGAAACTAATCGCTACCTGCTATAAGAATCAAGATGTGGATCTCTTTTCACAAAATGCGAGTGAACAGGCGGTATATATGGTGTACGTAGGTCAGTTTGGTGACAACGGATTACCTGATCCTCAGAGCATAGATGTAATGCCGTTGAAAGGGGATGGTGATTTTCGATCACCCGAGTGTATTGAGTTTCTTAAAGAAGCCGATATTGTTGTTACTAATCCGCCATTCTCTCTTTTCAGGGATTATGTTGCTCAACTTATCAAATATGATAAGAAATTTTTGATTATAGGACACCAAAATGCAATTAAGTATAAAGAGATCTTCCCTCTGATTAAGGATAATAAATTGTGGCTTGGATATGGTTTCAAAGGAGGTGCGGGACACTTCATATCTCATTATGAAGATACAGCTACTGCCGGAGACCATAAAGACGGAATGATTCGTGTTTCAGGTGTCACTTGGTTTACCAACATGGAAATAAAGAAACGTCATGAGGATTTGATTCTTTATAAAACATATACGCCCGAAGAATATCCGAAGTATGCGAACTATGATGCTATAAATGTAAATCGAACTGAGGATATACCTATCGATTATACCGGTGTAATTGGAGTGCCAATTACATTTATGGATAAATATAATCCGGAACAATTTGAAATTCTTGGGGTTGGTATAGCTGGTTTAGGTTTGGCTGCGGGAGTTAAACCATATGCACCTGAACACAAAAAATATCGTAAAGAAGTTCAAAAACGTGGAGCCGTTGATGGAGATTTATATATGATGAATGGAGATGAAGTTGTTGTACCCTATAGTCGTATTTTAATACGGCGAAAAAAATAATATGCTATGAATATTGAACTGAAATCAATCAAAATACGGGATCTTGTCAACGGATTTTCCGACGATGAAGAAGCCGGAGTAGTAGGATATGGTGGCAAACTGGACATTCGTCCTGCTTATCAAAGAGAGTTTCGCTATAACACGTTACAGCAAGAGGCTGTAATAAATACCGTTATGCGCGGCTTCCCTCTAAATACAATGTACTGGAGTGTGGACGGCGATGACCATTATGAGATGATTGACGGTCAACAAAGGACACTATCAATATGTCATTTCTTTGACGGTGACTTTCATATCGTTGATGATAACGGAGATAAACGGTGGTATCACAATCTACTTCCTGAGCAACGAGAGAAGTTTCTGAACTATGAGCTTACAGTATATTTCTGTAAAGGCTCAGACAAGGAGAAACTTGAATGGTTCAGAACTATAAATATTGCAGGAGCAAGGCTACTTGATCAAGAGTTGCTGAATGCAGTGTATTCAGGGCCGTGGGTAAGTGATGCACGAAAGTACTTTTCAAAAAATTTATGTCCGGCATATAAGATTGCTGAAAATCTTTTAAGCGGTTCGGCTATCCAGCAGGATTATCTTGCCACCGCGCTATCTTGGGCTGCGGCAAAACAAGGTGTTGCGGTTGACTGGTATATGTCGCTTCATCAAAATGATCCTAATGCCAACAAATTATGGCAATACTTCAATCAGATCATTACTTGGGTAAGGGCAACATTCCCTAAATGGCGCAAAGAGATGAAAGGGTTGAATTGGGGTGCGATGTTCGAGCAATTCGGGGAGAATACATATGATACCTCAGAGCTTGAAACGCAAATTCATAATCTCATGGAAGATGATGAAATAATGAAGAAAGCCGGTATATATCGTTATGTGCTCAGCGGAGATTTGCGTGATCTTTCATTCCGCACTTTCGATAAGAAACAGAAACGCGAGGCTTACGAGCGTCAGAAAGGTATCTGTACACATTGCAAAAAGCATTTTGAACTGGAGGAAATGGAAGCTGACCACATAAAACCATGGAAGGAGGGAGGCACTACCGTTGCCGAAAACTGCCAGATGCTCTGCCGCAACTGCAATCGTATAAAAGGTGCAAAATAGTAAATTGGTATGATGTCTTGCCTGACCCAATAGGCTTGGCAATCACAATCAGTACAGGACGATGTTCACTTGCGGTCATTGCGAAGCCTATTTAGGGTTTCTTCCACTTTTGCGCGAGCTTCAATAGTCGCGGCCTCAATTCCGGCAGCCACACGTTGGGCTGCTCGACGGGAACTTTCACGAGCATCTTCAGCAACTTCACGCATAATCTGAGCCATGCGTTCGTCACCCGGCTCTTCCATCGACGTCAGTCGATAGTTGTTCATTTCTTGCAGTGAAAGTGTTTTTGCGGTTACCTGTTCTGGCATATTCATCACAATTTTTTTACAAATATAAAGTAATAATTGATAGTGAGCAAACAATTATATGTTATTTATAAAAAATGGAGCGTAACCGTTTGGGTTACACTCCATTTTTATTATGGTGATAGTGGGTTGTTTATTTGACTTCCTCAAAGTCAACGTCGGTGACGTGGTCGTCACCACCCTGAGCTGATGCGTCAGGACCGGGTTGTGCTCCGGGCTGAGCGCCTGCTTGCTGCTGGGCTTGGGCGTTGAGGATATCTTGCTGAGCTGCACCAAAGGTTGTTTCAACTTCTTTGATTGCGGCATCGATGCCGGCGATATCCTGAGCTTTGTGAGCTTCTTTGAGTTTGTTGACTGCGGCTTCGATAGCTGCTTTTTTGTCGGCAGGAATCTTATCGCCGAGGTCGGCAAGTTGTTTTTCGGTTTGGAAGATGATAGCGTCAGCCTGGTTGAGCTTATCGACACGTTCTTTTTCTTTAGCGTCGGCAGCGGCGTTGGCTGCAGCTTCGTCTTTCATACGTTTGATTTCATCGTCGGTCAAACCGCTTGATGCTTCGATACGGATTGACTGCTCTTTGCCGGTTGCTTTATCTTTGGCAGATACGTTGAGAATACCGTTCTGGTCAATTTCAAAAGTTACTTCAATCTGAGGTATGCCACGGGGAGCAGGTGCGATGCCATCGAGGTGGAATTTACCAAGTGTCTTATCGTCTTTAGCCATAGGACGTTCACCCTGAAGAACGTGAATTTCAACTGAAGGCTGGTTATCAGCGGCTGTTGAGAATGTTTCGCTCTTACGGATAGGAATTGTTGAGTTGGCTTCGATAAGTTTGGTCATCACGCCACCGAGAGTTTCGATACCTACTGACAAAGGCACAACGTCAAGAAGAACGACATCTTTAAAGTTTGAGTTACCGCTCATTGACGCACCCTGGATTGATGCACCAACTGCAACTACTTCATCGGGGTTAACGCCTTTTGAAGGCGCTTTGCCAAAGAATTTTTCAACAATTGCCTGAACGGCAGGGATACGGGTTGAACCACCAACGAGGATGACTTCATCAATATCGCTTGTTGAAAGTTTAGCATCTTTAAGTGCTTGTTCACAAGGTTTGATAGTTGCCTGGATAAGTTTGTCGGCAAGCTGTTCAAATTTAGCACGAGTAAGTGTTTTTACAAGGTGCTGGGGTATTCCGTCAACCGGCATGATGTAGGGCAGGTTGATTTCGGTTGAAGTGGTGCTTGAAAGCTCGATTTTAGCTTTTTCGGCAGCTTCTTTAAGACGCTGGAGTGCCATCGGGTCTTTGCGGAGGTCGATGTTGTGTTCAGCCTGGAACTCGTCGGCAAGCCAGTTGATGATCACCTGGTCAAAGTCATCACCACCAAGGTGGGTATCACCGTTGGTTGAGAGTACTTCAAACACACCGCCACCGAGGTCAAGGATTGAGATATCAAATGTACCACCACCGAGGTCAAACACAGCGACTTTCATATCTTTGTCTTTACGATCGATACCGTAAGCAAGGGCTGCTGCGGTAGGTTCGTTGACAATACGCTGAACTTTAAGACCTGCAATTTCACCGGCTTCTTTGGTTGCCTGACGCTGAGCGTCGTTAAAGTAGGCAGGAACGGTGATGACTGCATCGGTCACTTCCTGACCAAGATAGTCTTCGGCGGTTTTCTTCATTTTCTGAAGAATCATAGCCGAGATTTCCTGAGGGGTATATTCACGTCCATCGATGTCAACACGAGGAAGGTTGTTGGCTGAACGATCTACTTTGTAAGGTACACGTTCGATTTCTTTTTCAACCTGGTCGTATGTTTCACCCATAAAACGTTTGATTGAATAGATTGTACGTTTAGGGTTGGTGATGGCCTGACGTTTTGCAGGATCGCCGACCTTACGTTCGCCTCCGTCGATAAATGCTACTACCGAAGGAGTTGTGTTGCGACCTTCACTGTTAGGGATTACGACTGCGTCGTTACCTTCTACAACGGCAACACATGAGTTTGTGGTTCCTAAGTCAATACCAATAGTTTTTCCCATAATTTTATGTTTTTATGTTTTTGTTTTATTTATTGAATTCAGTTTAATTGGAGCTTTTTTATTGCTCTGACTATTTATGAAACAAATAACATGCCAAAAAGGTTGACTAATTTTTAAACTTGTTATATACCAGATGTTTATGATGTTGTGAGGAATTTATATAACTGACACATCACTGACAATTTGGCAGTAATCAGATGTGACAAATTTGGCGCTTTAGCCTAATTTTCATATATTTGCATATTATATTCAATCATTCTGCAATTATTAATCACATGACACAAGTTAAAGGACGCCAACGAGTGGTTTTTCTCGATTTTTTAAGGGCGATTGCCTGTTTGATGGTTATTATCACTCACTGTGGTGAATGTTTTTATATCGCTGATGGTCCGATTTTGAATTTTGCGCTCGATGATCGTTCTTTTTCTTTTGTCGCATTTTCAAATAGTCTTGTCCGCTCTTGCGTGCCGCTNTTTGTNATGGCTTCATCCTATTTGATGATGCCTGTCGAAGGCTCGACCCNNCNGTTNTTTACCCGACGGGGTGGGNGAGTGGTTATNCCGTTNATTATNTGGTCGTTGATNTATACGTTTTCNCCCTGTTTTGTCGATGACGCACCTNTCGATAGNGTGTGGTCAAATCTGANTCATTTGATTTATAATTTTAATGACCATGCGGGACATTTGTGGTTTATCTATATGCTTCTCGGTGTATATTTGATTATGCCTGTGATTTCNCCNTGGTTGAAAACCGTTTCACGTCGAGGCGAGGAAGCGTTCCTTGCCGTATGGTTTGTTTCGACATTCATGGCATACGCTCACTATTTTNTCGGATATATTATAGGAGAGGGTATTTGGAATGAATTTCATGCGTTATATTACTATTCGGGTTTTATAGGCTATGTNGTCTTGGCTCATTATATCAGAACCTATCTCGATTGGTCAGCAGCGAAGTCGTGGGCGATCGGAGGTGCTTGCTATATAGTTGGATTTATCCCTACCTTCTTCATTTTNAACAGTTTTAAATCAATGTCGCCTGCCGATGTTGATTGGTCGCTTGTTGAGATGCCGTGGAAATTCTGTACGCCCAATGTCGCTCTGATGGCATTTGGATTGTTTATGATTTTCAAGACAATAAAGAAAGCTCCCGAATGGCTGTTAAAGCCGGTTGAGAGCTTGTCAAAAATGAGTTATGGAATGTATTTGATGCATATAATTGTGCTTGGAATATATGCTAAATATTTTGTCGGGACAATGCCTGTCGAACTCGCTATTCCAATGATGGCGATTGCTGTTTATGCCACAACATGGTGTGTTTCCCGAATATTGTCGGTAATTCCGGGCGGACGTTATTTGGTAGGATAGACGTTTAGCCGTTAATTTCGATNGTCAGTCCGTCGAAAGCTATCTCGACATTTGCAGGCAACAGTTTTGANGTCTCGGCATGTGTNCCCATTGTGTGGGCGAGATGNGTCAGGTAGGCTTTTCGCGGAGCAATTTTTTCGATAGCCTCCAATGCTTGATCAAGGTTCATGTGGGAATGATGNTCTTTATGACGCAGTGCATTGATAATCAATGTGTCAACGCCTTTAAGTGCATCGAAAGTTTCTTGAGGAATAGTCTTNGCATCGGTTATGTANGCAAGTCGATGATTGAATATGTAGCCGACGATTAGGAGTTTGCCGTGCATAATCGGAACGGGTAGAATGTTAACGTTTCCAATTGAAAAACGTTGCATCGGNTCAACATAGTGAATGTCAAACGTCGGAACTCCCGGATATGGATTTTCAGCAAAGCAATATGGCACGCGGTTGCGCAGGTCGTCGGCGACGTTTGGCTGACAGTATATTGGAAATTTGTGNTCGTTGCAGTAGGGTCGCAAGTCGTCAACGCCACCAAGATGGTCATAATGGGTGTGAGTGATTAATGCGGCGTCAATATCTCCAAAGCGGTGATANGCAAGCATTTGATGATAAAAGTCGGGACCGCAGTCAATCAACAGCTTCTTGTCATTGGTTTCAAGAAGTGCCGATGATCTCATGCGACGGTCTCGTTGATCAGTTGACATGCAGGTCTCGCAGCTACATCTCAGTGACGGTACTCCGGTTGATGTCCCGGTTCCAAGAAAAGTAAGTTTCATCATAAGCGAAAACTTTTAATTATCCCGTCTTCAAAAATGATGTATGTACCATTGGGATAAACCCATCTTTCGTATGCCGAACTATAACTGTGACCTCGGTCAATCTCGGTGGGCGCACCGNCAGCGAGGCGAGCCTCGTCGCGTGTCATGTAAGGCTTGACACGCGAGTTTGTTATTGCTTCCCAATTTTCATCAGTGATTGATTGATANCGCAGTCGTGGGTCGGTCATCGAAAAGAGAGTTGAAAAATTTCGTGTTGAGCTTCGGTCGGTGCCGGTNGTCATCAAAACCGAGAAAGATTTTCCGTCAATATCGGTCAGATTAACACGTATGGGGTAATCGGCATTACCTGCCACGGCATTGTTGACATTCACTTTAATATATTTTCGCCCGTAAGATGGCCGGTTATCCGCATCATATCTATATGGCGACATTATATAAAGTGTTTTTCCGGCTAACAGGTCGTTGGCTTTGTCGACAAGACTCAGATCAACCAAAAACGGGATGTTGACACGTTGGCGTTGTGAAAAATCGTCAGGNGAAATTTCGGCAACGTATGTCAATATGTCAGTCGGGTCATTCTTTTTGTGGAATTTTAGAGCAACGTTGGTNGTNCCTGTCANGGATGGCACACCACTAAATCCGTCATAAATAATTGTATCGCCGACCGATGGCAAACGATGTTCGTCAATTGCNCTGAAAATCAGCNTTATGCGCTCGTCGGCAACGAGATACTGTCGCCCGGCTTGCCATGTTGCCGGTTTATCGGGTATGATGATTGNTGACATTTCNTCTTCGGCGGCGGTAGGCTGTTTTTTGTCTTTTTTTAGCTCATCANCCGTGATTTTGGGCGTGCTTTCGATTCCGGTGAAGCATGCTGTCAGTGAAAAAACAGCGATGGTTACNGTTAATCCGAGCCGTGTCAACAATCCAAAGGTCATTGATTAAGTGNATNTTGTTGTTTTATTGTGGATAATTTGATGCAAAAATACGAAATAATCTTTTTATCTCACAATTTGTCAGCGAGTTTTGTATTCTTTTAATAAAAAAGGAGATATGCCGATATCGGCATATCTCCGGATATAATATCGTTGTATTATTTAATTTTATTTTTTAGAGGGNGCTTCTTCGGCTTGAATGCCGGCGAGCTCAGGATCAATCATGATGCGACCGCAGTATTCACAAACGATAATTTTTTTGTGCATCTTGATTTCAATCTGTTTTTGCGGGGGAATGCGGTTGAAGCAACCACCACAAGCGTCACGCTGNATGTAAACTACACCGAGACCGTTGCGTGCATTTTTGCGGATGCGTTTGAANGCGTTGAGCGTACGTTCGTCAATGCGGGGCTCAAGCGATTTAGCTTTTTCGCGGAGACGTTCTTCGTCTTGACGGGTTTCAGAAACAATTTCTTCGAGCTCGCGTTTTTTGTCTTCGAGAATGTGTTCGCGATCGGCAAGGTCGGCTTGTGTTTTTTCGATTTCAGCTTTTTTGTTCTCGATTGCGCGGTTGTACTCGTTGATATGTTTTTCGCAGAGTTCGATTTCGAGAGTCTGGAATTCAACCTCTTTGGTGAGGATGTCAAACTCACGGTTNTTTTTGACGTTGTCAAGTTGCTCTTTGTAGCGTGCGATTTTTGTTTGAGCGTCTTCAATAGAGTTTTTCTCGTCAACGAGTTTGCGGCGAAGCTCTTCGATGTCGTTGTTGTAGTTTGAAATGCGGGTGTGAAGACGTGCNATGTCATCTTCNAGGTCTTGCACTTCAATAGGAAGTTCACCACGTATAATTTTGATTCGGTCAATTTCAGAGAGAACTGTTTGGAGTTCATAGAGCGATTTCAAACGTTCTTCAACCGAGAGATTTTCGCTTGTTTTCTTTTCGTTAGCCATATTTTGTAAAAGTGTTGCTTACAAATAATGAACCGGATTTGATTCGGACTTTGATTTATAAAGTGCAAAGTTAGGAAATTTTTCTGTAATAATATCATAAAAAATTTCTTTTGTGCACTCTTCTGCTTCGTAATGACCNATGTCGAGCAAAATTATGCGGTCGGCATAGTCAAGAAAGTAGTTTAGTTTTGAGTCGCTGGTGATATAGACATCAGCGTTTTTGTCAATGGCATCGGTGATAAATTCNGTGCCTGCTCCACCACATAATGCCACTTTTTNTACTCGGGCGTCAAGGTCATTTGATGATGATCTGACAATCGGCGAGTCAAAACTTTTTTTGACAAGTGATACAAATTCTGAGAGTTTTATCGGCGTTTTAAGGTCTCCAATTGCACCTGACCCGGGAAGAGTGTCGTCTGATGTTGTCAAACAATGGATGTTTTCAAGACCCAATCGNCGAGCCATCGCCCACGATACTCCGATTTGGGGCGCATTGTCAACCGACGTGTGGCAGCTATAAATATTGATGCCTTTTTTGATTGCTTCGGCTGTTACTGCTTCCACTCGATTGCGTCCCTGAAACGATTTTTGAGCGCGGAACAGCAAGGGGTGGTGGGAGATGATGAGATTGCAGTTTTTTGNGGCAGCCTCGGCTAAGATCTCAGAGGTGACATCGACACACAACATCACTCCGGTACATTCATCGTTGCCGTTGATGTACTGGATGCCGGTATTGTCATAGCTNTCTTGCCATACCGGCGGAATGCGCGATTCCAAAACGTTGATGATGTCTCGTACCTTTGGCATCCGGTTTATTTTTTCTCGGGTTCGACAATGGCGATTGACAATTCGTCGAGNTGTTTTTGATCGAGAGCTGCCGGAGCATCNAGCATAACGTCGCGACCACTGTTGTTTTTGGGGAANGCAATACAGTCGCGGATAGAATCAAGACCGGCAAAGAGTGAAACCCATCGGTCGAGACCNTATGCGAGACCGCCGTGAGGGGGAGCGCCATATTTGAATGCGTTCATCAAGAAACCGAATTGCTCNGCTGCTTTTTCGGGTGTGAAACCAAGAATTTCAAACATCTTGGCTTGGAGTTCGCTGTCGTGNATACGTATTGAACCGCCACCGACTTCGACTCCGTTGACAACCATGTCGTAAGCATCGGCGCGGACAGCAGCCGGGTCGGTATCGAGCATGGGAATGTCTTCATCTTTAGGATGGGNGAACGGGTGGTGCATTGCCATGAGGCGTTGTTCTTCGTCGCTCCATTCAAACATCGGGAAGTCAACAACCCANAGGCAAGCAAATTTATTNTTGTCACGGAGACCAAGCTGATTGCCCATTTCAAGACGCANCTCNCANAGCTGTTTGCGGGTTTTCATNGCATCGTCACCGCTCATAATCAGAATAAGGTCGCCNGGTTCGGCATTNAATTTGGCTGCCATTTGGCGAAGCACNTCTTGAGAATAGAATTTGTCAACTGAAGATTTGACATTNCCGTCTTCTTCAACGCGGGCATANACAAGTCCTTTTGCNCCGATTTGGGGACGTTTTACAAAGTCGGTGAGTTGGTCGAGTTGTTTGCGGGTATAAGAAGCNGCACCTTTGGCACAAATACCACCGATATATGCGGCGTTGTCAAAGACACCAAAGCCGTGTCCTTTCATGATGTCGTCGAGTTCNACAAACTCCATTCCAAAACGCATATCGGGTTTGTCGCTACCGAAGCGTTTCATCGCTTCTGCCCATGGCAAACGAAGGAACGGCTCTTTAATTTCAACACCGCGAAGTTCTTTGAACAGATGTTTTGCCATTCCTTCAAAGAGTTCAAGGATGTCGTTTTGCTCGATGAAGCTCATTTCACAGTCGATTTGAGTGAATTCGGGCTGGCGGTCAGCGCGAAGGTCTTCATCGCGGAAACATTTTACAATTTGGAAGTAGCGGTCCATTCCGGCAACCATCAAAAGCTGTTTGAGGGTTTGNGGTGACTGNGGNAGGGCATAGAATTGNCCCTGATTCATACGTGACGGAACAACAAAGTCNCGGGCNCCTTCNGGNGTTGAGCCNACCANCATNGGNGTCTCGATNTCAAGNAATCCTTTNGAATCGAGATAGCGGCGCACTTCCATTGTCATTTTATGTCGCAACTCAAGATTGCGTCTCACGGCAGGACGACGCAAGTCGAGATAGCGGAATTTCATGCGGATATCATCGCCGCCGTCAGTATCATCTTCGATNGTGAAGGGGGGNGTGACACTTGAATTGAGAACGTTTAGTTCACGGGCAATGATTTCGATATCCCCGGTAGGTATATTGGGGTTTTTGCTCGAACGAGGCTCGACATCGCCGGTGATTTGAACGACATATTCACGTCCAAGTTTGTTGGCTTTGTCACAAAGTTCGGCATCGGTTTCGTTGTTGAACACGACTTGAGTNATGCCATAACGATCGCGNACATCAACAAAGGTCATACCTCCCATTTTACGGACTCTTTGAACCCAGCCGGCGATTGTAACCGATTGTCCGGCATCAGCGATGCGGAGTTCACCGCAAGTTTTTGTTCTGAACATATAATGAGTATTTTATTTTTATTGCAATAATATGCAAATTTACAAGATTTTTTTGAGATATTGGTTTTATATTACTATTTTTTGATGTTAATGTGGTTTTAAAACAAAAATTCCGTCGGTCANNTANATGACCGACGGAATTTTGATGTATTTAAAATGGTATCAGTTTTTGCTTAACATGCTTTTGACTTTATCCATGAATGAATCTTTTTGAGGTTTGATGTGGATGTTGACACATGGCACTCTTTTCCCAAGAAAGATTATTGAATTGCGAAGCACTACCGCTACGTTTTCTTCAAAATCGACGATTCCAAAGATTCGATCAAGTGGAATGCGATGGAATGGCGACCATTGTTCAACTGAATTGATTATCAAGTTTTCTCCGTCGATTTCTATTTTGTGGTCGGGGTGTATTTTCTCAAACAGAAGCATGATATCCAGACAGTCGGGCGATTCGGGCGCAGTGCTGTGGAGTTTGTAGATTGAGTCTATAGCTTTTTTAGATATCATGTTTGTGAGTATATGTGTGAATATATTGTTTCTAATTCCTTTTACTTGATAAACGCATTTAGCGTAAAATTGTTTTTGAAATTTTCTCTAAATTGAAAAGATATTCATATTGTAACTATAATGTAATAGATATGACATATGGAGAAAGTGAATATTTACAGTTTGATAAAAAAATAGAGATGTATCGTTCAAACGATACATCTCTATTTTTATTGCTGATAGTCGCTCAACGCGACATTGTTTATCAAGCAAGGAAGCCGAGGAGCACACCGGCAGCAACTGCTGAACCGATCACACCGGCTACATTGGGACCCATAGCGTGCATGAGCAGGTAGTTTGACGGGTCGTATTCAAGACCAAGGTTGTTTGAGATACGAGCCGACATAGGAACTGCTGATACACCTGCATTACCGATGAGCGGGTTGATTTTCTTATCTTTTGGCAAGAATAGGTTGAAGAGTTTAACAAAGCATACACCTGAAGCCGAGGCGATGATGAATGCCATGAAGCCAAGGAAGAAAATAAAGATTGTCTCAGCGGTAAGGAATGATGTTGCCTGGGTTGATGCACCTACGGTCATACCGAGAAGGATAGTCACGATATCGGTTAGGGCATTGCTTGCGGTTTTTGCAAGGCGAGTGGTCACGCCACATTCGCGGAGCAAGTTGCCGAAGAAGAGCATACCGAGCAAGGGAATACCTGTAGGTACAACGAAACAGGTGAGCAAGAGACCGATGATGGGGAAAATGATTTTTTCATTTTGTGACACCGCACGAGCCGGTTTCATCTTGATGAGACGTTCCTTATGGGTAGTAAGCAATCGCATGATCGGCGGTTGGATTACAGGCACGAGTGCCATGTAAGAATAAGCCGAAACGGCGATTGCACCCATCAGGTTGGGAGCCAGTTTAGATGAAAGGAAGATTGCGGTTGGACCATCGGCACCACCAATAATAGCGATTGCACCTGCCTGGTCGGGTTCAAAGCCGATTGCAAGAGCAACCATGTATGCCCCGAAAATACCGAACTGTGCAGCCGCACCGATCAGCATGAGCTTCGGGTTGGCAATGAGTGCCGAGAAGTCGGTCATCGCTCCAATACCGAGGAATATCAGCGGAGGATACCAACCTGCCGATACACCGTTGTAAAGTATGTTAAGGACCGAGCCTTGTTCATATATACCGATTTCAAGTCCGGCTTCAGTATTAAAAGGAATGTTTCCGATCAAGATACCGAAACCGATGGGCACGAGCAGCATCGGCTCAAAGTCTTTCTTAATGGCAAGCCAAATGAAGAAAAGACCAACGGCGAGCATGACAAAGTGTTGCCATGTTGCGTTATAGAAACCGGTGAAGTGCCAGAACTGATTGAAATTTGAAATCAGGAAATCACCAAATGTTTGTTCCATATTCTGTGATTGTTTATTCTGTTATTACAGGTGGTTTATTCGATGGTAATCAACACTGCACCTTCAAGAACAGAATCACCATTGTTTACAGTGACAGATGCAACTTTACCGTCTTTGCCTGCATGGATGGCATTTTCCATCTTCATTGCTTCGAGCATTACGACAGTGTCGGCAGCTTTAACAGTGTCACCAACTTTTACATTGATTGAGAGTACAACACCGGGTAACGGAGCTTTAACAGCGTATGCACCACCGGTTGAGGCAGCGGGTTTAGCGATGACTTTTTCGCCTGATTCGGTGCGGGGGGCAGCCGAAGGACGGGGAGCCGAAACTACTTTGACAGGAGCTGCTTTTTCGAGTTCAACTTTGTAGGGAACGCCGTTAACTTCAACTTGTACGATGTTGTTATCATCTACGTCACCGATGCCAACTTTGTAGTCGTTGCCGTTGATTTTATATTTGTATTCTTTCATTTTGATTTTTCGTTGAATGATTATCGAAATGTGTATTAATGGTTAAGTGTCTCGTTAAGAACGCGGATCATGGCGCATGCCATAAATCTTTGAGCTCCAGGGTGAGTAGCTGCGACGCACCTTGTTGATTGTGAGGATGGTCGATTCCTGGTCGTGAGCTTCAAAATGGTCGCGGAGTGCAAGACCGATAGCGGCGATGACTTCACCTGAATCGCTGTCAGCAGTTTTGATAGAAGCGCTTTCAACGGGCATTCCGTGAGCAGCCACTTTATTGGCGCGGGCAAAGCGTTCGCTGATTTTGCTGATTGCGAGGAAGCAGAGACAGAGGATGAGCAGTGCGCTGAACACGATGCACATAGCCATGAGTGTAAGAGCAAAACCGTTTTCGTCGCGCTCTTTGAACATTTGGATTTTGTCGTTTTGGGCGCGAATAACGTTGTTGCTTGAAGGGGTAATGTAGTTTTCGCCTTGATCGTCACGCATTTGCCATTCGCCCACACCGTCGATTGAACGAGCATACGACATTCCCGGTTGAAGTGCGGCAGGAACGGTGATTGAGTCAATCAAAGTGATTCCGTTGGCGTCATATACACCAATCCAGTTGTCCTGATTGGGTTTAAGGACAAAATTGAGGTGGAAAGTACCACGCGAGGGACGTCCGTCGGCCCAGAAAATCACGTGCTGACGTTTGGGGATGCGAGTGTTCACATCACCGAGGGGCACGGGATATTTTCGTGGGTTTGTAGGGTCGTCAGTGATGAAAACGCTTGAGATTTCCATGGGAGCATGGTTGGAGTTGAAAAGTTCAATCCAGCCGTGACGTTCGCCAAAGTCATCAATCGCGTTTGATTCGTTGACAACCATCACCTCATTGAGCTTCAAACCTGAGCGGCCTTGAGCCGAAACGGCAACTGCGCAGCCCAGAAGAGCTATAAGGGTAATAAAAATATTCTTTTTCATTTGTTTCCTTTTGTTTGTTTGGAAGTTTGGTTCGCGCGGTTTGCTTGACTCCCGATCGAGAGTCAAGCAACGCGAACGTGTTCTTTCTTACAGGGGAATGTTACCGTGTTTCTTAGCGGGATTGGTAACCTTTTTGGTAGCCAGTTGCTGAAGAGCACGAATGATGCGGAAACGAGTGTTGCGTGGCTCGATGACATCATCGATATATCCGTAACGTGCTGCGTTGTAGGGGTTGCAGAAGAGTTTGTTGTATTCTTCTTCTTTTTCGGCAAGCACTTTCTTGGGATCGTCTGATTCTTTTGCTTCTTTGGCATAGAGAACTTCAACGGCACCTGCACCACCCATAACGGCGATTTCGGCAGTAGGCCATGCATAGTTCATGTCGCCGCGAAGCTGTTTGCAGCTCATCACGATGTGGCTGCCACCATAGCTCTTGCGGAGGGTAACGGTAACTTTGGGCACGGTAGCTTCGCCGTAGGCATAAAGTAATTTTGCACCGTGGAGAATAACACCGTTGTATTCCTGACCTGTTCCGGGAAGGAATCCGGGAACGTCAACGAGTGTAACCAAAGGAATGTTGAATGCGTCGCAGAAGCGTACAAAGCGAGCACCTTTACGAGATGCGTTTGAGTCGAGCACACCGGCGAGGAATTTAGGCTGGTTAGCTACGATACCTACGCTCTGACCGTTGAAGCGAGCAAAGCCGACAATGAGGTTCTTGGCATAGTCGCGTTGAACTTCAAGGAATTCACCATTATCGACGATTGCACCGATAACCTCATACATATCGTAAGGTTTGTTGGCTGAATCGGGGATGATTTCGTTGAGTGAATCTTCAAGACGATCGATCGGGTCGTTACATTCAACGAGGGGAGCTTCTTCAAGATTGTTCTGGGGAATGTAGCTCATGAGTTTGCGGATGATGCGGAGAGCTTCTTCGCCATCTTCAGCTGCAAAGTGAGCAACACCACTCTTCTGAGAGTGAACCAAAGCACCACCAAGGTCTTCTTGAGAAACATCTTCACCGGTAACGGTTTTAACAACTTTAGGTCCGGTCAAGAACATATAGCTGATACCTTTAGCCATGATAGTGAAGTCGGTGAGGGCGGGAGAATAAACCGCACCACCGGCACAAGGACCAAGGATTGCAGAAATCTGGGGAATAACACCTGATGCCATGATGTTACGCTGGAAAATTTCAGCATAACCGGCAAGAGCGTTGATACCTTCCTGAATACGTGCACCACCCGAGTCGTTAAGACCGATAACGGGAGCACCCATTTTCATTGCCATATCCATGATTTTGCAGATTTTGAGGGCAAGCATTTCAGAGAGTGCACCTCCAAAGACGGTGAAGTCTTGAGCAAAAACATAGACAAGGCGACCTTCGATTGTACCGTAACCGGTTACAACGCCGTCGCCGAGATATGATTTTTTGTCGATACCGAAGTTGTAACAACGGTGACGTACAAACATGTCGAGTTCTTCAAATGAACCTTCGTCGAGCAATTGAGCGATGCGTTCGCGGGCAGTGTATTTACCGCGTTCGTGCTGCTTGTCGATAGCTTTTTGACCACCGCCAAGACGAGCCTGTTCGCGCAGTTCAATAAGCTCTTTGATTTTTTCGAGTTGGTTGCTCATATTATATAATTAATGTATTAATTGGTTTATCTTCTTTATTTTTTCTTGGGGTCTTCGCAAAGTTCTACGAGTGTACCTACAGTCGATTTCGGGTGAAGGAATGCGATGTTGAGACCTTCAGCGCCACGACGGGGAGCTTTGTCGATGAGTTTGCAGCCTTTTTCTTCAGCTTCGGCGAGTGCGTTGGCAACACCGTCTTCGATTGCAAAAGCAACGTGCTGGATACCACCACGACCACCGTTGTTAGCGATGAATTTTGAAATTGCGCTGTCTTCGGCAGTACCTTCGAGAAGCTCGATTTTGGTTTGACCTACTTGGAAGAACGCAGTGCGTACTTTTTGGTCAGCAACTTCTTCGATGGCAAAACATTTAAGGCCAAGGATGTTTTCGTAGAAAGGAATTGCTTCGTCAAGCGATGGAACTGCAATTCCGATGTGTTCGATATGAGAAATATTCATAACAATTGGTTAAAAAGATATTGATAATTAGTTGATAATCAGAAATTTAANGTAGAAGTAAGCAGCAAAGCCTATTCCACAACGCAAAGTTAGTTAAAAAACAGTTATTAGGCAATTTTTTAACTAAACTTTTTATTTTAGGAGTTGGAATGACAAATTTAAAATCCTTTCCAATGTTGTTGCCAGATGCGGCTTCCGAGCTCGTCCCATCTGAGAATTGTAGCCCCGAAGAAATCTTTTTGATAGTCGGTCAGGAGTTGGGCTGCTTCGGCATCTTTACCTTGCTCGAGCAGCTGTTTGTAGAGACTTTCGACCATAGGAAGTTCTCGTTGGCCTTTTGTCAGGAAGTAGTCGCGGGCGGGTTCGGTGAACTTGCGGCTTTGTCCCCAACGTACTGTAGCAAGACGGTTTGGTTTGCGGAAATGCCAGAGTGCGGCATCGTCGCGTTCGCGTAACTGACCGCATATTTTGAGAAGTTCGGGCATGTCGGTTGATCCGGCAAAAATCGGGAATCGGGGTGATTGTCCGGGATTGTCAAGGCAAACCCATGCAACACATCCGACGCCGTCGGGCAGCCAGTCGCGACATTGAATGATTGTTGAGTATGCGCTCCACGACACACTGACTGTGCGTATGTTGTGCATCGCACTGTCGCCCATTGCCTCATATACGGCAATTTCGTCGGGACGCATCCACGGGTTGGCAAAGTCGCTGACGATTGAATCGGGAAGATTGGTTTGAGTCGAGTCTTTTTTTGCCGGATTTTTAACTTTAAGTCGGTCGCAGAGGGCGTTAGGTGTTCCCTCGTAATATGAACCAAGCAGACGGGCTACATCATCGACGCTAACTTTCTTTTCGGGTTTGACACTTAACGGGAGTTCTTCCATTTGATTGTTAAAACCGGCATTTGGTGCGAGTTGGTTCATGATAAACAGCTCGCGAACGCTATAGTTTTTTGGTTCTTTCTGGTAGTTTCCGCCACTGTAGGCTTTCCAGAACGAAAATTCTTCTTTACCGTCCCAGAGTCCCATTTTTTTAGCGACATCCTTGACGTTGTCAGAATACATAAAGTTCTTTTTGTCTTTAAAGTCGATTTTGCCGATACGGCTTACGTTTGCCGACACGGCTATGTGATCGTCAGGGATACGTGCAGCTGCCCACACGCCTCCGATTTTATCGGGTCCTTCGCCTTGTACCTCAAAAATCCAAACTTCATTTGGGTCGGCAATGGTGAGACATTCTCCGCCGTCGCCATATCCATATTCTTTGATAAGCTGACCCATGAGGGTGATTGCTTCGCGTGCTGTAGAGCAGCGTTCGAGCGCGATGCGGGCGAGTTCTTCAATCATGAACATGCCCTTTTTGTTAACCATAGTGTCACGCCCGCTATAAGTCGTTTCGCCAATGGCGAGTTGCTTTTCGTTGAGACAGGGATATGCTGTATCAAGAATTTTATAGATGTGTTTTGCCTGTGGAATTTTGCCTGCTTCGGTTACGCCATCCATGCTGTTGGCATACTCGGTGTGCATGCGTCCTTTATAAATACTTGTGACAGTATCGTTGGGGAAATCTTTAGCTTCGGTCATCTGCATCCATGTGCGATACCACGAGTCGCAAGTGTGACTGGTCATTACCGAACCGTCGGTTGATGCTTTTTTGCCGACCATGATGCTGGTGCAAGCGTCTTTTGCNGTCTGGGCTGATATACCAAAAACAGCCGACACGGCAAGAAGAGTTAAGGAAAATAGATATTTCATGTGATTGTTAGGTTGGTTTATTTGAGCTATGCAAATTTACAAAAATGTTCCGGCTTATGGGTCAAAATCTTTATTAAAAATGTTTTNGACAAAAAAATAGCTGTCATCACGACAGCTATAATTTCCTAATAAACCAATCATTATCACATTTCTTGCAATGGAAAGCGACTCATTGAGNGGCTTTCTGATATTATAACACAGGAGGGGCGCGTTTTGTTCAAANATAAATGAAAATTTTTGAGTNTTTTTGTGTGNNNNGNTGNAATATNTTGATTTANAGTNAAATAAAAATTNAAAATATAGCTATTTTTTTATCGTGCTAAATAAAAATTTGTTGTATANCAGAATTTTGAGTAATTTCGTACGATAAAATTTAACTGAAAATGCAGATAGGAAATCTCGATCTTGGCGACCGCCCGGTGATGCTTGCCCCGATGGAAGATGTTACCGACCGTTCTTTTCGATTGATTTGTAAAGAATTGGGCGCAGACATGGTATATACCGAGTTTGTTTCGGCAGATGCACTCATTAGAAATATTGATTCAACGACCCGCAAACTCTTTATTGATGATCGTGAACGCCCGACTGCAATTCAAATTTACGGTCGAGAGGTTGAGCCTATGGTCGAAGCTGCAAAGATTGCCGAACAGGCTCGTCCTGAGATTCTTGACATTAATTTCGGGTGTCCCGTTAAAAAGGTTGCCGGCAAAGGAGCCGGTGCCGGGATGTTGCGTGATGTCCCAAAGATGCTTGAGATTACCCGCGCTGTGGTTGATGCAGTCAAGATTCCCGTTACGGTCAAAACACGTCTTGGCTGGGATCACGAAAATAAGATAATTGTTGACCTTGCCGAACAGCTTCAAGATTGTGGAATACAAGCGTTGACCGTTCACGGACGCACTCGCTCTCAAATGTATACCGGCGAGGCTGATTGGGATATGATTGCCAAGGTGAAAGCAAATCCGAGATTGAAAATTCCGGTTATCGGTAACGGCGACATCACAACACCTGAACGATTGAAAGAAGCGTTTGAACGTTCCGGCGTTGATGGTGTGATGGTTGGTCGTGCGTCAATCGGAGCCCCGTGGGTTTTCCACGATATGAAACAATATATGCTTCATGGCGATGACTATCCCAAGCTGTCGGTTGCTCGAAAATTTGATATAATCCGTCGTCAGATATCAGAAAGTATCAGCAATATAGACGAGTATCGCGGCATACTGCACATACGTCGCCATCTGGCTGCATCGCCTTTGTTTAAAGGTATTCCAAATTTTCGTGAAACCCGCATTGCGATGTTGAGAGCCGACACATTTGAGTCGCTGAACCGGATTCTTGACAAAATCCAATTTGAAATTATACCATCTCTTAAATAATTCTCTAAAAAATCAATCAAATCATGTTTAAGAAGTTTTCATTATTCATCATAGCGGCATCTGTAATGTCAGAACTTTTTGCAGCATCACCGATCGGTACATACGGACTTGATGTCGGAGATTTTACTCAGCTTAAAGTGACATCGCCTATCAATGTAAGATATGTTAGTTGTCCCGATTCGGCAGGTATGGTAAGATATGAGTCAACCCCCGAAATGGCATCGATTATTTCATTTTCAAATACAGGGCAGAAACTTGTTATTGAATTCTCGACCAAGGGAACTCATTATATGGATGCACCGACGGTAACTGTATATTCTACTTTTTTAGCGGTTGCCGAGAATCATTCCGACTCGTTAATTCGTCTTGATAAAGTTGCTCCGTGTCCCGAATTGAAGTTGAAAATCATGGGTAACGGTCGCATCTCGGCAAACGATGTTACGGCAACAAAAGTGTCGGCATCAATCACTACCGGTCATGGTTCAATTATGGTTACCGGAAAATGTGATGAGGCAAGTTTGTCAAGCATCAGTACCGGCTCAATTCAAGCCGATGGATTGCAGGCTGATGTCGTTTCATGTAAAATGATGGGTACCGGCGAAATCGGTTGCTGGCCTGAACAAAAATTGAGTGTGTCACGCCTCAGTGTAGGTAGCGGACGTATATATTATAAAGGTAATCCGCGATTGATTGAAAACAAGTCAATCAACATCAAGGTTGAGCCAATCGTTCATCCAAGCGGAGTGGAATAAATTCAGGGCTTTGGAACCGGGAGCAAACGCGATAAGATTGCACGACAACGACTTAACAGACTTCGCTTTGTTTTAGCCGGCTTTGTCAGGTCTGCGTTTAGCATTCTTTGACAGGCTTCTTCCAACGGAGCCGTAAGGTCGGGACGGTCGGCTAATTCTTCAATCAAATGTCGGCGAACGTCTATTGCCATTTCGCGTCGACGATTTTGCTCGGCAAGACTCCAGATGGCGGTTGGCAAATGTCGATATACGCCCATCGGACGGCTCATATAATGAATATCGCCATGTTGAGCATAGAGCATGTGCATCGCATAGTCGATTAAACGGACTTCACTTAGCCACGTTGGAAGATTGTTAAGGTCGAGAGCATCAGCTCGATACATAACACTCAGATTTGTAATTGTATTGCTTGCCGCCAGCTCTTGAGGTGTACGGGAAATCATTCCGCCGCCATTGCTAAGGCTCATTTCGCCTGAAACCTCATAATAGTTGATTACGCGGTGATATGTGATTACACATTCGGGGTGTGCCTCCATATAGGCAACTTGTCGTGCGAGTTTTGTGCGACAACACCAGTAGTCATCGGCATCGCACATCGTCATATATTTTCCTTTGCAATGCTTGAACGCCTCAAGATAGTTACCTTGAACACCGAGATTCTTCTCATTTCGGTAATAGTCAATGATTCCGGGATATTTTTTTGACCATTGTTCAACAATTTCAGCTGTGTTATCGGTTGAAGCATCGTCACAGATAACGAGCTGAACATCGAATTTATGTCGCTGTTTTACAACGCCTTCGATTGCCTGCCCGATATAACGACTGCTATTGTAGGCAATCATAACAACGCTAACCATTGGGCGTGATTGTTGATTATTTTCTATGTTCTGTGACTGAATTTCCATTCAAACAAATTGAAATGTGGTTATTCTATAATGTCGTTTTGATGTTTCTTTCTGAAATAATCAAGAACTTCTTTAAAGTCTTGTGGAATAAAGAGTTTTATTGAGAGAGCGTATAATAAAATCGCAAGTGAAATCTTTGCTATTAGAGAAATGACGAGATTGTTAATCGATGCTGTTGCAATCATCGTTACCGCCATAACCGCAAGAGTGATAATGAGATATGGNGTTATGGCACCTAAAACACGAAGTGTTTTTATTCCGGTCAGGCGATAAGCGTTATATTGCCATATACCGAGCCACGCAATATTGATTGTGACGTAAAAAATCAACATTATTTTCAGCCCCAAAGAGGCTGTGCAACATAGACATATGAGCTGTACAATCCCGAGACTGATTGTGTTCCACATATACGTTCCCGGATGCCCCGAACTGTTAAACAGGTTGCCGTAAAGTGTTGCCAACGGAATGAACGCACCGCTGATACAAAGAATTTTGATTACTTCAACCGAGGGGAGCCAGATGTCAGAAACAGTCAAAACAATAAATTCACGAGCAACAATGGCGAGTCCGAACATCGCCGGGAAACTTACCAGACAAGTGAATCTCAACAGTTTGACGAAAACGCGTTGCATACGCTCGCTGTCATCAACTGTTTGTCTCAAAACCGGTTGTCCGACACCGTTAAGCATACCGTTCAAGGTGCTGTAACCCATTGCTGTCCATTTATAACCCTGTGTATAAAAGCCGGTTGTGCGCATATTGTAGAAACGACCAAGCAACATCGCAAAAATATTGTTATTTATCTGAGTGAAAAACGAGACGACAAGTTGCTTGATGCTGAACGGCAGCATATCGCGGAGCGGAGAGAAATTTATCGAGAGTTTTGGTCGCCATGGACAACGAATCCAAAGCAAAAGAGAGTTTGTCGATGTATAAGTGACTGTCTGAACAGCGATTGCCCAGTAGCCTAAACCGATATATGCGCAGTAAATACCAATCAATCCCGACAAAAGTAATGCTATGATTTGAACACTACTTCTGATTTTGACTTGTAGATTTCTGAAAAAATATGCGGTGGGCGATGCTGCTAAAGCCGAGACGACAAACCCGATAAAAATGAATCGGGAGAGGTCAATCATTTCGGGTTGATTGTAGAACCGAGCTATCAAAGGTGCTGAAAACCATAGTATTGTGTATATGGCTATGCTCATAAAAAGGCTGAACCAAAAAACAGCATTATAATCTTCATCGGTAACCTTTTGGCGATTGACGATTGCCAATATGAATCCGCTTTCTGATAAAATTCCGGCGATTGCCGAGAAAATTGTGAGTGCGCCGACAACGCCGTAATCGGCAGGTGTAAGCATTCGGGCGAGGAAGATTCCGAAAACGAGATTGAGCACTTGCATGGTGCCGTTCCCGATTCCTCCCCACAACAATCCTTTTGCCGTGCGTTGCTTTAATTGGCTGTCACCACTCATTACAATAAAATTCAGCGATTGTTATTGAGCAAATTCAATAGGTAGCGACCATATTCGTTGCGCTCCATCGGTTTGGCGATTTCGCGCAGTTTTTCAGTCGAAATCCAACTTTGGCGATAGGCTATCTCTTCGAGACAGGCAATCTTGATTCCTTGGCGTTTTTCGAGAACTTCAACATAGATCGACGCTTCGGCAAGCGAGTCGTGAGTGCCGGTGTCGAGCCACGCAAATCCGTCGGGAAATTTGATGAGTTTCAATCTGTCGCGGTGGAGAAATTCTTCGTTGACAGTTGTGATTTCAAGTTCGCCGCGAGCCGACGGCTTGATAGCTGACGCAATTTTGACTACTTCGTTGGGATAGAAGTAGAGCCCGGTAACGGCATAGTTTGATTTCGGGTTCTCGGGTTTTTCCTCGATTGAGAGACACTTACCGTCTTCGTTGAATTCTGCCACGCCATATCGCTGAGGGTCGTTCACGCGATAGCCAAACACTGTGGCTGTTTTGTGAACGGTTACATTTTCAACCGCTTCATTCAGTAGTCGGGTAAAGCCTGCTCCGTGAAAAATATTATCACCCAACACGAGACAAACATCATCGTCACCGATAAATTCGCGTCCGATTATAAACGCTTGGGCAAGACCTTCGGGGCGGGGCTGTTCGGCGTATGAAAATTTGACACCAATCTCGTCGCCCGAGCCTAAAAGACGTCTGAACGATGGGAGGTCGTCGGGAGTCGAGATGATGAGTATGTCGCGTATGCCGGCTTTTAACAATACCGATATGGGGTAATAGACCATCGGTTTGTCATAGATGGGCAACAGCTGTTTTGAAACACCTTTTGTTATCGGGTAAAGGCGTGTGCCTGAACCTCCTGCAAGAACTATGCCTTTCATTATCGGTTTATTATAGTTGTCGTTTTTTTGTTATTAACTCTACCATCGGCCTGAAGCTCCGCCACCACCGGTTGATCCGCCGCCAAAGCTACCGCCGCTGAATCCGCCACCGCCACCCATGCCGCGTCCACCTCCAAATCCTCCGATAATAATCGGGGGAACGAGTTTTGCAATCGAGCGGGGTTTGCGGGTGATTTTTCCGCAGTGTTCACAAACATACTCGTCCATTCGTTCTCCGGCATGGAACTGAGATGGTTGTCGGGTAGTGTAGCTGCGATTCAAGTGCACGGCGCGAGCACCACAATTATCGCATACTGAGTATTTTTGATAGGTCGGACCCGGATATGATCTTGTTCTGGTTTGACAGCCTTTAGGGCATTGCCAAACGATATGATTCACTGACCCGATACGAGATTCAGTCGATTGTTGGGGGGAGAGATATGACGCTGCTTCGTTCTGCGGTATCTCTCTCATTTTGCTATTACAAATGTCACAATCGGGAGCTGTATGGCGAAGGTTGTTGCGCATTTTCCGTGCAATTAACCAGGCAATGACGGGTATGCCAACACCAAAGAAAGTTGCAGCTAAAGTGTAAACCGTAAGATTGTCAATCATTTGATAGCGACGTGCAAATGGTTTCTTCTTAGAAACAATGCTTGTAATTAATACAAGAAAAAGCATTGCAATAGCTAAAAATACGCCCCATTTGATGACGTCAGATAATAAATCGCTAAAGCTTTCATCTTCCTTACCGGCACCGGCATTGTTGGCAATAGATGACTTGAGCTCATCGGCAACGGCNGGGTCGGTCAGTACATCGTGAGTCATCTGTACTCCGGCGAGCAATCCGGCATCAAGTCCGTTTTGTCTGATTGCCGGAATCATGTAATCGCGTATAATTCGCCCTGCTGTTATATCAGGAAGCGGACCTTCGGCACCATATCCGGTTCTTATTACAATATCGTGTGTGTCGTTTACAATCAAAATTAACACTCCGTTGTCACGGTCTTTTTTACCGATTTTCCACTCTTCAAAGAGGTCGGTGGCAAATTGGTTGGCATCTTTATCTCCGATTGATTCTATTGCTACGGCAGTGACTTCGGCTGATGTTTTGTTCCATACGTCAGACATAATCGAGTCGGCGATGGTTTGAGCTTGCAGAGAAATCAATCCGTCGGGATTTGATAAAAAGCGTGTGCGGTCGGCTACATGAACGTTGGGTACATCTTTGACCTCATACTCTTTGGCATTCAAACTGAGTGCCGAACAAAGTATGATGAACAAAAATACAATATGTTGGTGTAGTCGATTGATAATCATTAAGATAGATGATTAAACGGCAGGAAGACTCATGCCGTTGAGTTTGCGGTATAAATCGAGGGCATAGACGTCGGTCATGCCTGAAACGTGGTCAATAACAGCCTGTATTTTATTGAAAAGTGACTGGCTGTGCACGTCATATTGTTCGGGAACACGCGACAATAGCAGTCGGGAATAGTTGAGGTCGGGGTTGACAACCGCGCTGACCAGTTTCTCCATCAAAAATGAGATGATGCGATTACCGGCGAGTTCGATGTCAACAACGTCGCTTGCACAATAGATTTTATCCCATGAAACTTTAACCGAAGCCTCATAACCGTCTCGGGCAGGTGAGGGGATATGATCGAGCAATGAGCCTTTGAATGTTCCAGAAAGAATCTCTTTCTCGTTGTCAACAAACACTTTGGCGGCTGCCTCGACGAGTGTGCCGATTACCGATGAACGCAGATAGGCGATTTTTTCGTTGGGGTCTTTTACCGACTCCATTACCTGTTTCATTCTTGCTTGACGGTCTTCGGTGAAGTAAGAAAGCAACAGGTTGATGACTTGGTCGGTAGGGAGGATTTTGAGCTTGTGGGCATCCTCGATATCCATCACTTCATAGCAGATGTCATCGGCTGCCTCTACAATATATACAGCCGGGTGACGTGCATAGTGAACTTTACCGTCGGGCTCGTCATATCTGATCATACCGAGTGTGTCGGCAATCTTTATGAAGTCGTCTTTTTCGGTTGTGAAAAAACCGAATTTGTTTTTGTGGGCTAATGACGATTCAAAGGGATATTTGACAATCGAAGCCAATGTCGAATAGGTCATGGCAAAGCCTCCGCGACGACGTCCGTTAAACTGGTGGGTCAGGATGCGGAATGCATTTGCGTTCCCTTCAAAATGAACAAGGTCGTTCCATTGCTCCTCGGTGAATTTGCTCTGCAGTTCGCGCCCCGGTCCTTCAGAGAAGAATGTCGAGATTGATTTCTCGCCCGAATGTCCAAACGGCGGGTTTCCAAGGTCGTGAGCAAGACATCCGGCGGCAACAATTTCNCCGAGATAGCCGAGTTTTGCCTTTATTTCGGGGTCGTCATATCGGGCTGATAGAGCACCGGCAACCTCGTTGGCAATCGAGCGCCCGCAGCATGATACTTCAAGGCTGTGNGTCAGTCGGTTGTGAACGAAAATGCTACCCGGCAACGGAAATACTTGTGTCTTATTNTGTAGGCGGCGGAATGGTGAAGAGAAAACCATGCGGTCATAATCGCGCTGAAAGTCGCTTCTGATTCCGTGACTTTCGGGTGCATGGTAGTCCTCCAGGCCAAAGCGGGTGTCATTAATCAGCTTCAGCCAGTTCATTGTCGGGGTATGGTCGTTATTCATCGGCATCATTTGATGTCAGATCGTCATATTTGTTGTAAAGAAAATCGTTGTAGGGGAAGCGGAGCATGTGAATTTCTTTTGCTCGCTCATAAATTTTTTGCTTGAGCAAATCGATGTTGGTTCCTTTTTTAGCCGAAACAAACACGCAGTCATCGCCGAGTTTGCTCATCCATGTGGCTTCAAGTTCGCTCAACGGAATGTTTTCACGAGTGCGCGGTGTTAAATCGTCCTCGTCTTTCGGGGTATAGGTGAATGCATCGATTTTATTGAAAACCATGATTGTAGGTTTGTCAGATGCTCCGAGGTCTTTGAGTGTGCGGTTGACAACTTCGATCTGTTCTTCAAACTGAGGATGGCTGATATCGACAACATGAAGCAGAATGTCGGCATCGCGCACCTCGTCAAGTGTTGATTTGAACGATTCGACAAGATGGGTGGGGAGTTTGCGTATAAACCCGACAGTGTCAGTCAGCAAAAACGGCAGGTTGTCAATGATGACTTTGCGTACAGTTGTATCGAGTGTCGCAAAAAGTTTATTTTCGGCAAACACTTCGCTCTTGCTCAACAGGTTCATCAATGTTGACTTGCCAACGTTTGTATATCCGACAAGGGCAACGCGTGTCAGTTTACCGCGATTTTTGCGCTGTATTGATTTTTGACGGTCGATAGCCTTCAATTCATCTTTGAGTCGTGAAATCTTGTCAAGGATTATACGACGGTCGGTCTCAATCTGAGTTTCACCGGGACCACGCATACCGATACCGCCTCGTTGACGTTCGAGGTGGGTCCACATTCGGGTGAGTCGTGGTAGAAGATATTGATATTGAGCAAGCTCAACCTGGGCTTTTGCATTGGCAGTTTGGGCGCGTTTTGCAAAAATATCGAGAATCAGACTTGTACGGTCAAGAATCTTAACTTGAAGTTCGCGTTCGATGTTGCTGACTTGTTTTGTCGAAAGGTCATCATCAAAAATAACCATCGATATATCGTTTTCAGCCACGAATTTACCAATTTCTTCAAGCTTGCCTTTACCAACATATGTTCGCGAGTTGGGATAGTCGGCACGCTGCAAAAATTTGCGTACGGTTACGGCTCCGGCAGTGTCGGCAAGAAAAGCAAGCTCGTCAAGATATTCGTTGGCTTTGGCTTCGTTTTGTTGAGGTGTAATCAAACCCACGAGCACAGTACGCTCCGAGTCAGATGTACTTATATTTATCTCTTCGTTCATTATTCAAAAATGATTTTTGCAAATTTAATTAAATTTTGCCGAATGGCAAACACATTAAATATAATATAAACAAAAATCGAGCCATTGAAGTTGAACGAGACGTAGTTTTGAGCCGATAGAGGAAAATTAGGCATCAAATAATCGTTTGTCGTACAATTTTCTTAATTTTGCAGTAAAATTATCAGAATGAAAAAAGTTTGTGTTATAATTCCGATTTATCGTACTGAACTCAATGAGTATGAGATGATTTCGGTTGTCCAATCTGCTAAGGCGTTGAATAATCGTGATATAATTATTATTAAGCCTGAAGGACTTAATACAGACGAGATTGAAAGGAAAATTAACAGTTCTCGTACCGAGTCATTCGCTCCTGATTATTTTAAGGGTATTCCGGGTTATAATAGACTGATGATGTCAGCCGAGTTTTATAAACGGTTTATTGATTATGAATATGTATTAATCTGCCAAACAGATGCTTATGTGTTTGATGACGACCTTGATCGTTGGTGCGATACCGGTTATGATTATGTCGGAGCACCTTGGCTTGTCCGTCCAATTTATAATCATCCTATTTTGAAGTTAGGCTCATGGATAAAGCATAAATACAGAGCTTTAACAGGAAAACCAAATTTGAAGGTTACGTGGTGGAAAGTTGGGAATGGAGGGTTATCACTCAGAAAAACGAACTCTCATTTAAAAGCTGTTGAAAGTCTTTCATCGGTTGTAGCACACTTTATAGATAATCCGGGGAATCATATCTTTAACGAAGATGTTTTTTTCTCAACCGAAGTTAATAAACATGGGCTCGGTTTCAAATATCCCACTTGGCAAGAAGCTCTTAAATTTTCGTTTGATAAATATCCGGTACTCTGTTTTCAGTTAAACGGCGAGAAATTGCCGATGGGTTGTCATGCCTGGTACAAAAGACGAATGCGTAAGTTTTGGTTCCCAATTATTCTTGGCAAAAAAATGAGTGATTAATCGGGCAAGGACACTGATTTGAGATGGTCAGTGCGGATTATTGCGTCGGAGATTGATCGTGCATGTTTGATATGGTTGATTTGAGACGGCGAAACGTTTGTTGTGTCACCGACAATTTCGTTTGTCATAGATGAGATGGCAAAACCGGGATGAGTTTGATTGAAAAGACTTGTTCCAAGTCCATGCCATTGATAGTTGTCGAGGCCCAAAAGATTAAGTAGGGTCGGATACATATCAATTTGACCGAACGTACCGTCATAACGTCCGGTTATCGGCGAGTTTAAAAGAATGAATGGCGTGAATTGTCCTGCCGATACTAATTTTTCGGCTTCGGCTGATTGATTCCTTATTTCCTGACGCCATGAGGCAAGACCTTCATGGTCGCCGATGATAACAACGAGCGTTTCATCCCAGTCAGAACGCGATTTGAGATAGTTGATCAGAGTTGAAAGCTGACTGTCGGTATAGTGTGCCATCGTGATATAGTCGGCAAGGTTTGTCGGGATATCTGCTGAATATGCATTAAAGGTTGAATCGCGCAGGCTGTCAGGCAATTTAAACGGATTATGCCCCGAGTAGGTTATGAATGTGAGCATTGCCGGAGTTCCCTCTTGCCACAAATTTTCATCACTAAGTTTTGCTACACTTTGACGCATAAACGACCCGTCGGACAGCTTGCCGGGGTTGCCTACAAGTTCGTCTATAACCCAATCACGTCGGTCTATCAATGAATCATATCCAAACGAGCGGCTGATGATTTCCTGATTCCAGGTGATCGGTTTGTCACAAGTCAGCAAAATGCTTCGCGTGCCATATTTCTCTTTAAGAGCTTTATTGATAGTTGGATAGGTCGATGCAGGGAATTTCATGCTGTAAACCGAACCGTTCATCGGTAACATTCCGGCATGAAACAACAATTGTGCATCAATTGAGCGTCCTGCCGCCACCTGAGTTAACATATCAGGCGCATAAAACGATGTAGAATCGTTGATAAGCGAGTTTAGATAAGGCGTAATTTCTTTATCATTAATCTTTGACTCGATAACCCAGCTTTCAAGCGATTCACAAAATATGACAACAAGATTTTTTCGTGACTTAATCGAGTCGGTTAGGGCTGTATGAGGGAACATTTCTTGATGTTCGCTAAGCCATGACTGAATTTGAGGCGTTAATTCAGCCTTACTGTTGTTTTGATGATCAAGTACACTATAAAGAACGTGTCCGGCAAACGTATAGGTCGGAGACCCGCAGGTGCTGTAGTAGCAAGACTGAACCAGTCGGTCATATTCTTTATAAAACCCTCCGCGCAACTTTATGCCAACTAATGATATCAGGGCAAGAATGGCAATACAACTTAAATATCGTAATTGCCTGTGGGGGGGGGTATTAGGTTTTATTTTGCAATATAAAATCAAGCTCGCAACAATAATGATAGGGAATCCGAGGTCGAGCAAACTTATTGAAGAAAATATACTTGCCGTGAAATCTGCCAGGTTTGATATAAGCCCGAAACTGTCAAGCGGTATGCTCGTGAAATATGTGCGGCAATACATTATGTCGGCAACCAAAAGCATATCTACAATGCAGATCCATGCGACTTGTATCCAGGCTTTTCGTGTAAAAAGAAAGGGAAGCGTCAATATTAATCCGGCTAAAATATTGTTGACCCACAGTAGCCAGTCGCTAAGTGCGCGAAATGTTGTAAATGAACACCGGTCAATGACATACCATAACAGCGACATGACCGACATCGCTGTCATAATGCCTAACCGAGATTTCCATAAATCAGAGCCGAACAAGAATCGCGCAAGTTGTCTCATTTTTCAGTTGTTTGCTCTATGACAAAATTTCATTGACACGTTTGAGCGCGTCAACAAAAGCGTCGGCTTCTTCAAGGGTGTTATAGACGGCAAACGAGGCACGGACGGTNCCCTCGATTCCAAGCGCAGTCATGAGTGGCTGGGCGCAGTGGTGACCTGTGCGCACGGCAATGCCGAGTTTATCGAGCAGCATACCGGTATCATAATGATGGGCGTTGGCAAGGAGGAATGAGATAACACCGCTCTTGTGAGGTGCAGTCCCGAAAATTCTTATGCCCGGAACTTCATCAATGAGTCGTTTTGTTGTATGCTCAAGCAGTATATGTTCTTGACCGGCAATGATATCCATGCCTGTTTCCTCGATAAAATTGAGGGCTGAATTAAAGGCGGCAATATCGACAAAATCAGGTGTGCCGGCTTCAAATTTAAATGGTAAATCGGCAAATGTTGTACCATCAAATGATACGTGTGCAATCATTTCGCCTCCACCTTGATATGGAGGCATCTGTTCAAGCAATTCGCGTTTGCCGTAAAGGACTCCGACACCTGTCGGTCCATACATTTTATGAGATGAGAATACATAAAAATCGGCGTCGAGATCGCGAACGTCAACTTTCAGATGAGGTATTCCTTGTGCGCCATCGACCATCGCTTTGACTCCATGTTCGTGGGCGATTTTGATGATTTCTTTTGCCGGATTGACTGTACCGAGCACGTTTGAGACATGAGTAAACGAGACAAGACGTGTTTTGTCGGTGAACAGGCTGCGATACACGTCGAGATCAAGTTCGCCACGCTCATTTATCGGCACAACATTGATTTTGATGTTTATTTTCTTTTGAAGAAGTTGCCAGGGAACAATGTTGGCATGATGTTCCATGACCGTGAGAATAATTTCGTCACCGTCATGCAAAAACGCTTGACCAAACGATGATGCCACAAGGTTTATTGCCTCGGTTGTTCCGCGGGTGAAGATGATTTCCTCAATCGACTCGGCATTTATGTAATCCTTAATGTGGCGGCGGGTTTGCTCCTGCATGTCGGTAGCCTCTTGCGAAAGGGTGTGGACGCCACGGTGAACGTTTGCCTTGGTGTGGAAGTACATATTGTCAATCGCCTCGACAACCTGTCGCGGTGTTTGCGATGTGGCTGCATTGTCGAGATAGACAAGTTTTTTCTTATATACTTCGCGGTCGAGAATCGGAAATTTCTCGCGAATTTTGAGTATTGTATCTTGTGGAATATTCATTTGGTAGAAACAATATTTTTACTCGCCGGGAGTAGCGATGTTTGGATGACAGTCGGCATGGCAGTCGTTACAAAGCACATTTTCGCCGCCGAGACGTTTTTCAACAAGCATCATCAATCGTGATTTGATACCCTCGACTTTGATTGTGTCGAGTGTGTCGGTCATGAAAGCAATCATCAACATTCGACGTGCGGTTTCGCGTGGAATACCGCGAGCCTGCATATAGAAAAGCGCATTGGCGTCGAGTTGACCGGTTGCCGTGCCGTGGCTACACTTCACTTCGTCGTTGTAGATGAGCAGTTGAGGTTCGGTGTGCATGCGTGCGTCGGGCGATGCAACGATGTTGCGGTTGTTTTGGTATCCGACAGTGTAAGGCGCGTTGGGATCGACATAAATTCCACCTTCAAATGACCCTTGGGCGTTATTGTCGAGAAGATATTTAAACAGCTGGTCGCTGTCGCAATGGGGTGCGAGATGTTTCACGTTTGAGCAATTGTCAACGTGCATTTGACCATCGGCAATAGCGAGTCCCGAAAGATAGGCTGCCGAACGTTCACCATTCAGATTGATAGTGAAATCGTTACGGGTCACGCCACAGTGCAGGGTCGCAGTTCCGACACGTATTTTTGCCCCGGTTTCCTGATTGGCAAACAGGCGTGAGTAGCGCGAGGTGAGAGCTGTCGTCTCTTCGATTGAATAGATGTCGAGTTCAGATGATTGCTCGCCGGCAACCTCGATGATCTCAGATGAGAGAAATTTGACATCGGGACTTTGAGTGTGGTCACAAAAGAATATTGCAGCCTTACTGTCTTGCTCGGCAACAACCAAAACTCGGCGCACGCCCATCAGCGGCGTTGGCGAATTAAAGATGTTTACAATCTGAATCGGCGATTCGAGATGAACACCGCGCCCTATTCTGATGAAGAGACCTTCTTGAGCCAACATGGTGTTGAGCGCAACCGACGGCTCATTGGCAGGCGCAATTTTGTTGTAGTATTTGCTGACTATGTCGGGGTATGTCTCGCACGCTTTTGACAATGGCATGACATCGACACCGGCAGGTAAATTTTGACGCAATGTCGAGGTTGGCATAAATGAGTCGTTGACTACAACACCGAGCAGAGTGCTGACATTTGGAATGTCACATTTGAATGAACGTCCAAGCTCGGTCGGGATGTTCATTCTGAGGATGTTGACGCCATAATCAGGCTCAAACATCTTTTCGATTGATGTGACCTTGAAACCCTCGTCGCCTTTCTCGGGTAATCGTTTACCTTCGAGGGCTGAGGCTGCCGCCGGACGCATCTCGTTCATAATCCGAGCCGAATGGCTGTCGATAGCGTCAGCGTTTTGGCGGTAAAGGTCAATATATTGAGTTAAAGAATTCATTGATAGGCTGATGATAAAGATTTATTGGTTGTCGATTTCCTGTTTAATCCAGTCATAACCTTTTTCTTCGAGTTCGAGGGCGAGTTCGGGACCTCCGGTTTTGACGATACGTCCTTTGTAGAGCACATGTACAAAATCGGGTTTGATATAATCGAGAAGTCGCTGGTAGTGGGTGATGACAATTGTTGAGTTTTCTTTAGTCTTGAGTTTGTTGACACCTGCCGAAACGATTCGCAGAGCGTCGATGTCAAGACCGCTGTCGGTTTCATCAAGTATTGACAGGCGNGGCTCAAGCACAGCCATCTGGAAAATTTCGTTACGTTTTTTTTCACCGCCCGAAAACCCTTCGTTTACCGAACGTGATGCGAGTTTGTTGTCAAGTTCTACAACCTCGCGTTTTTGTCTCATCAATTTGAGAAAATCACCTGCCGACAGAGGTTCTTCCCCAAAATATTTGCGTTTGGCGTTAACGGCTGCTCTCATGAAGTTTACCATTGAAACGCCGGGAATTTCGACAGGATATTGGAATGATAGAAAAAGCCCCTCGTGGCTACGGTCTTCAGGCGCGAGTGCGAGAAGGTCGATGCCGTGAAATGTAGCCGAGCCTTCGGTTACTTTAAATGCGGGGTTGCCGGCAAGCACTGATGAAAGTGTACTTTTACCCGATCCGTTTGGTCCCATGATNGCGTGAACTTCGCCGGGACGTATTGTCAGGTTTATGCCTTTGAGAATTTCTTTTCCTTCGATACCTGCATGTAGGTTTTCGACTTTTAGAAGTATGTTGTCCATATATATTGTCGTGTAATTATCGTGTTTATGTTATAGTTATCCGACCGAGCCTTCGAGCGTTACCTGAAGAAGTCGTTGTGCTTCTACTGCAAATTCCATCGGGAGTTTGTTCATAACCTCTTTTGCATATCCGTTAACGATAAGCCCGACTGCTTCTTCGGTCGGGATGCCGCGTTGGTTGCAATAGAAAAGTTGTTCTTCCGATATTTTGGAGGTTGTTGCTTCGTGCTCGACAACGGCAGTCGGGTTTTTGATGTCGAGATAGGGAAATGTATGAGCGCCACAAGTTGAACTGAGCAACAGGGAGTCACACTGGGTATAGTTTCTCACGCCGTCGGCTTGAGGTGCAACCGAAACAAGTCCGCGATAAGAGTTCTCGCTGTGTCCGGCAGATATACCTTTTGACACGATTGTTGAGCGGGAGTTNCGGCCGATATGTATCATTTTTGTACCTGTATCGGCTTGTTGCCGGTTTCGTGTTACGGCAACTGAATAGAATTCACCAACCGAGTTGTCACCGGCAAGAACACATGACGGATATTTCCATGTGATTGCCGACCCGGTTTCAACCTGTGTCCAAGAAATTTTGGAGAAGTCTCCGCGACACAAACCTCGTTTGGTAACAAAGTTGTAGATGCCGCCTTTGCCGTCTTTGTCGCCGGCATACCAGTTCTGGACTGTCGAGTATTTTACTTCGGCGCGATCTTCAACAATTATTTCAACGATTGCAGCATGTAGCTGATTTTCGTCACGCATCGGGGCGGTACATCCTTCAAGATAGCTGACGTATGAATCATCGTCGGCTACAATCAGAGTGCGTTCAAACTGACCTGTTCCGGCGGCATTGATACGGAAATAGGTCGAGAGTTCCATCGGGCATCTCACGCCTTTGGGAATATAGACAAACGAGCCGTCAGAGAACACCGCCGAGTTGAGTGCGGCAAAAAAATTATCGCGGTAGCTGACTACTTTACCAAGGTATTTCTTGACAAGGTCGGGATAATTTTTAACCGCCTCGGAAAATGAGCAGAATATGATGCCTTTTTCGGCAAGAACTTCGCTGTGGGTTGTTTTGACCGAGACAGAGTCCATCACCGCATCAACAGCCATTCCCGAGAGTTGCTTTTGTTCTTCAAGAGGAATGCCGAGCTTGTCAAACGTTTTGAGCAGTTCGGGATCTACTTCGTCAAGCGATTTTGGTGAGTCTTTTTTGACCGGAGCAGCATAGTAGCTGATTGCCTGATAGTCGATTTCGGGGATGTTGAGGTGAGCCCAATCAGGCATTTTCAGGGTCAGCCAGTGGCGGTAGGCCGCCAGACGGAACTCAAGAAGCCATTCGGGTTCTTCCTTTTTTCGGGAAATCAATCTGATAACATCTTCATTGATTCCCCGGGGGATTATATCGGTTTCGATGTCACTTACAAAACCATATTTATATTCGTCGGTCGTTGCGCTCTTCAGTACGTCAAGACTTTCGTTAGCCTTGTCGGCCGATTTGCTGCCGTCGTTTGTTGGATTTGTTTGATTCATATATTGATTTGACGTTTTGACTTTCAGTTTAAACAATTAAGTCTTGTTTTGGGTCGTTAATGTCGTGTTAAAAAAGATTAGGAAATTTATCGAACCCAAACACTGCCGGGGCAAGATCGAGCACGGCTCGGGCTACTTGACCGTGGGCAAGTCTTGACATAGCAACCACATTTTTTGATGAGTCGGCGATTTGCCAGAGGTTTAGCAATATGCTGAGAATAAGCATCCATTGAAAAACCGAGAACAATGCGCCGAGCGCCTTATCGACGGTTCCCATAAAGAGAGCGCGAACTATTGTTCTTACAAAACGGGTCAGTGCGCGCGTAAGCAAATATACAAGGGCAAAAAGGGCGACGTATGCTATAACTGTTGTGATATAGTGGGACAATGCCGGGGAATCGGAAAGATTTCCCAGAATTTTGCCGACAAAAACCGTTGCCGAATCACCAAACAATCGGTCGGCAAGAATACCGAAGACCACAGCGGCTATCGCTCCGATCTGCACGACTATTCCTTTTATGAATCCGTATGCTGCCGACCCGATGAAAACTGCTAAAATGATTATATCAAGTGTAGCCATCCGACTTTTATCTGAAGTGTTTTGATAAATTTCTTTTTTATGATGCAAAGTTACATTAAAAATGTGAGTTTACGATATATTTTCACTCCTAAATATATAGGTGGCAAGATTGTTGCAACAAAATTTTATGATGTTTGTTGTAGTTATTAGATACTAATGCACTATATTTGCATTAAGTTAAATTTTAAAATATTATATTATGAATATCGGAGATAAAGTTACCGGACTTCTTGGCTATGATGCAGCCGGAAAGGCGGTGAATGCTGAAGAATTTGAAGGCAAACCGCTGATTGTTTATTTTTATCCAAAGGATAATACTCCCGGATGCACTGCCGAGGCGTGTTCTATCCGCGATTCTTATGCTGATTTAAAAAAGCGTGGTTATGTAGTTATCGGTATCAGCAAGGATTCGTCGGCAAGTCATGTTAAGTTTGCCGAAAAATATGAATTGCCGTTTATTTTGTTGAGCGATGCCGATACAACTGTAAATCAAAAATTTGGCGTTTGGCAAAAGAAAAAGATGGCAGGACGTGAATATATGGGAACTGTCCGTACAACTTTTATCACTGACGCCAACCATGTTGTAACCGAGGTGATTAACAAGGTAAACACTAAAGATGCAGCAGGTCAAATTATCGAAATACTTGACAAAAAGGCGTAATAATCAATTTTAATAACCGTTTAAAGCTTGTCGTTCTTAACCAGGGTGGCAAGCTTTTTTAGTGTTGGTTGACAACTGCGGCTCGAAAGATATTTTTCAATTGCATCAACGTGACGGAAGTGATGCAGATCGGTTGCACAATAATCGACCAATCCCTTGTCAATCAGTCGGAGTGCTGTTTGTCGCTCATTTTCGCCGTGATATCCTGCCAGACTCAAAAGATTGATTTGAAATTCAACGCCGCGGTTATGAAGGGTGATATAGTTAGATAGGTCTCGGGTGTGAAAATAGATATAGCGTTCGGGGTGGGCGAGGATAGGTTTTAGTCCGAGACCTTCGATTTCAAACAGCATGGAATTTATGCGATCGGGTCCGGGGCATATTGTAAACGGCAGTTCAACTAACAGATGATTGCCGGGTAATGGGATGAGGTTCCCATCTTTAAGTTGTTTTTCAAATCGGGAATCAAGGCGATATTCGGCTGAAACATCAAGCGACATTCCGTCGGGGATTGATGTTTGGGAATCGCTGATGAATTTTTGAAAAGCGGTCTCTATTGAGGTTTTGTCATTCGGGTAAACGTCATCGGTAACATGGGGTGTGAAGATTATATGCTCAAGCCCCCAATCATGTTGCTTCTCAAGTAATTGACACGCCATGGCATTGTCTTTTGCCCCGTGATCAACACCGGGTAAAACATGACAATGGATGTCGGTATTAAAAGGAAGTCGAGTCATAGAGGCTCGACTTCCAAATATATTCAGATTTTTTAATATCATTAATCAATAGAAACCAAATATGTTATTTAGATTCGCTTTCGGCTTTTTCGACAATAGCATTTGCCATTTTGACGGCTCCGGTGATATGGTCACAAATATGTTCCGTACCGATGAGCTTGTCAATGTTGGCATGTTCAAGCGATTGTCTTACGTTGGGTTTGACACCCGACAGAACGATTTCGATACCTTCGTGATGGCTTGATTTGATGAGGATTTCAAGATTGTGGATTGCTGTCGAATCGATGAACGGAACTTTACGCATACGGATGATGCGGACAAGCGGTTTTTCTTTCATTGAGTTGCGCATCAGTTCATCAAATTTGGTTGCGATACCAAAGAAGAATGGGCCGTCAATTTCATATACCGATACACCTTTTTTGACCTCAAGAACTTCATGCTGAGAAAGATCTGTACCCTCGGCAATGTCGAGTTTGTCGCTGTAAACCTTGATTTCAGAGTTTTCCATAACACGGCGCAAGAACAGCACGATTGCGAGAAGAAGTCCGATTTCAATAGCGATTGTAAGGTCAAAAATGACTGTGAGTAAGAATGTTACAATCAGAACTGAGATGTCGCTCTTGGGCGATTTGAAAATACTGACAACCGTGCGCCAGCCACTCATGTTATATGATACCACAATCAGTACGGCAGCTAAACATGACATTGGCACAAGGTTGATGAGCGGCATCAGGAACATGAAAATCAAGAGCAACACTATGGCATGGATGATTCCGGCAACAGGTGTGCGTCCGCCGTTGGTGATGTTAGTCATTGTTCGTGCGATGGCGCCGGTAACGGGAATACCACCGAACAAAGGCACCGTGATATTGGCAAGACCTTGACCGATAAGCTCGGTGTTTGAGTTTGTGCGTGAACCTGTGATACCATCGGCTACGGTTGCCGAGAGAAGTGATTCAATGGCGCCGAGCATGGCGATAGTAAATGCCGAGGGGAGGAGGCGGTTGATGGCGTCCATATCGATGGTGATGCCGTGGGGCAGCGGAAGGTCGGTTGCCATGTCGCCAAATCTCATACCGATTGTTTCAACCGTCAGCGCAGGATTGAATTTTGATATAAAATAGCATGCGGCGGTCATGATGATGATTGAAATCAATGCACCGGGCAGGCGTTTTGAAATCATCGGAACTACAATTATAATAAGGAGCGAAACAACGCCTATAATGAGTGTGTACCAGTCAATAGAACCAAGATTTTGAAAGTAAACACCCCATTTTGACAAGAAGTCGCTGGGTACGTTTTTCAAGCCAAGACCGAGAAAGTCGTTTATCTGGGTCGAGAAAATTGTCAATGCGATACCGGCGGTAAATCCGACTACAATAGGGTAAGGGATAAATTTGATGACAGTTCCGAGATGGAATAGTCCCATGATAATCAATATAATACCCGCCATAAGGGTTGCGATTGCCAAACCTGTCAGACCAAATTCGGTGATAATGCCGGCGACGATTACGATAAATGCACCGGTAGGACCGCCGATCTGAACCGAGTTCCCACCAAACGCCGATACCATAAATCCACCGATAATTGCAGTTATCAAGCCGATTGAAGGGTTAACGCCTGACGCAATACCAAATGCGATTGCAAGAGGGAGTGCTACAATGCCAACTACGATTCCCGCTATCAGGTCTTGGCGGAATTTTGCCATTGAGTAGTCCTTAAAAACTGAAAGCGACTTCGGTTTGAAGTCGATAGTTCCTGATAAATTCATGTGATAAACTTTATTATGTTGAATTTTAGATACTTAGGTATCTTTGTGTGCTTATTTTTAAAAAATATTTGCAAAGTTACGCAAAATCCCCGATATTCGTTCCCAAAACAATTGAAAAATTGTGGGAAATTAGTAAACAAATTGAATAAAACATTGTTCTATTATTTAGAATGATTGGCTGTTAGGGTTAATCTAAATTTAAAATTTATAATATGATAAAAAAATCAATTGTATCCATTTTAGTTTTGTTGGGAGCTATACTCCCGATGATAGGTCAGGTACGTCCTGCCGCTTTAATGTCAGGAGCAAAGGCTACTGATATCGAGTTTAATGACAAGTCAGGTAAAGCTGTAAAGTTAAGCAGTCTATATGGCAAAGTTCTTTATATTGATTTTTGGGCAACATGGTGCGGTCCGTGCCGTCAACAAATTCCATATATGGAGAAACTTGCCGAGCATTACAAGAATAATAAAAAGGTTTGCTTTATCAGCATTTCGTTGGATGAAGATCGTGACGCATGGTTAAAGATGATTGAAAAAGATAAACCGCAATGGGCTCAATATATAGCTACGCCCGAGCAAGCTCAGTTAATTTCACGCGCCTATGGCATCAGGACAATTCCGCGTTTCATAATCATTAATGCTGACGGAACAATCAATCAGGCTAATGCTATGCGACCGTCTGACCCTGACTTTATTACAGCTTTTGATAAAATCTTAAAGCAACAGAAATAAAATATTAACTACGAACTATGAATAGCCGGGCGGGAGTATTCCGAAAGGATGCTCCCGCTTCTTTTTTGTGAATTTGAGTCGAAGCATGACAGAAAATGACTATATTTGCAATAGTAGAATTTTGCCAGCTCGAACGTATGAAATTTAAACGCCTTGAAATTAAAAATATAGCATCAATCAAGCATGCGATTGTCGATTTTGATAAGGACCCGATTAAAAGCGCACGTTTGTTTTTAATTAATGGTCCGACAGGGTCGGGTAAGAGTGTGATTTTTGATTCGATTTGTCTTGCGTTGTTCAGAACGGCTCCACGTCTTGAAAATTTGGGTAATCGTTTGGTCGAGGACTCGATGTCTGATGACGGAACGATGAGATTGTCGTCACCGATATCGTTTGTTCGCCGAGGGGTGTCTGATGCTTCGGTTACATTAACTTTTGAAGGTAACAACGGACACATATATGAGGCTCGTTGGGAAACCGAATTATATGTAAAAGGCGAGAAGAAAGGTACTTTAAAAGGCGAGAAACAATATGTCACTGACTTGACTGACAATGCAGAATTCAGAAGTGCAAAAGAACTGAAAGACCTGATAAAATCAAACGATGTCGTCGGGCTTGACTTTGACCGTTTCACTCGCACGACGATGCTTGCACAAGGAGCGTTTACCCGTTTCTTGTCGGCTGATGAAAAGGAAAAAAGCGATATATTGCGTAAAATTGTCGGACTTGACTATTTTTGCATGATAGGCAAGAAAATATCCGAGATTTACTCTGAAAAGAAACGTCAATTGGACGCTCAAAAAGCAGGTCTCAACTCAATCACTTTTATGGATGATGAGACTCTTGAACAAACCAAGAGAGAGTTAATCCAAACCGAAGAATCGTTGCTCAAAGTAAAAAAAGAGCATGGCAGACTGAAACAGTTTATCGACTATAAAGAGAGAATGAAACGCCTTGAAGATGAGGTGTCTCATCTTCGAGAGGCATGGATCAGTGCGTTGGAACAGGTTACATCTGACCGTTATTTTGAACTGGTTACGCTTGACGGTTATCTCAGTCGGATTGCCCCGTTGGGTGAGGTTGTTGCCAAATTAACAGATGCTGAAAAAACAAAGGTTAGTCTCGATATTGATTTGAAGGCATTGGCTCGAAAACGTATGGCGGTCGTTAAGGGCTTAACAGCTTTATCGACACGCATTTCAGCGGAGAAAGATCAATTGTCAGCGATTGAAAAAGAATTGAAATCGTTTGATGAATACAGTGAGATTCTCGACAATCTCCCGGTCTTGAAGGAGAATATTAAACAATATGATTCGCTTGTCAAAAAGTCGGATGAAATCGGCAGCGAGATTCAGTCTTTACAAAAGGAGTCANTTGCTGTTGATAAGCCAATCAATGATTTGANNGTNGAAATTGAATCGGTTGAGATAGAATTCAAAAAGGCGGTTGAGGTTGAAAAAACACTCAAAGAAACNTTTGATCAGGAAGAATTTAACCGTTTGACTTCAACCGGTAATGACTTGACATCTCGACTNAAAAGTCTTAACACGGCTCTTGAGCCATCGCGAAAGATTGACGATATTTCGTCTCGTATTGCAACGCAAAAAAAAGAGATNGCTGAACAAGAGACTGTACTCGAAAAATTAAAGAAAGANATTGAGCGNGCGACGACAAAATCGGCTGAAACTCAGCGCCAATTATCTGAATTTAAGGAGCGATATGATCGCGCACGCCGTTCGATCAGCGACACTGCGACAGAATTACGTCATGGCTTGAAGACCGGTGATAATTGCCCGGTGTGCGGTAGCCAAATTCNGGCTGATTTGCTTGATGATGCGTTCCGTGAAGCNCTCAAACCGCTTGANGAGCANCTTTCAACATTAAATGATGCCGACAAAGAGGCNACTTCCCGACTTAATGACCTGCGTATNGCNTTCGATACCACTAATTCGCTTTTGAAAAAGACTATCATCGAGTTGAAATCGTNAGTAGAAGNANNCGAAANNGTAAAAGGTNAACTNCNCAAGNTNCTGACTGATATAGGNTTAANTGNTGATNTGCCCAATTTNACAGCAGAACTCACCGATAGAATTTCAGCGACTGAATTTTTGATTACTGAAAACAACAAAAAACTGAAAAATTGGGGCGAAATNCAAAATAANGTAGCCAATGCATCGGAACNTGTTGCTACCTTAGCCTCTAAGTTGAATGATCTCAAACAAAAGAAGTCTGAAAAACTNACTCATAAAGAGGCTGTTAAAGCTAAACTNGACTCAAAAACAAAAGAGCAAGAAACNCTGAAAACAGAATCAGATACACTAAAAGAACGTATTTCAGCCGGACTTTNCTCCAAACTAAAGGAACTNACATTTGACAAGCTCGTTGACGAACTCGANAGCAAGTTTGAGAAACGAGAATCGNTCAANAATCAGTTGATTCAGCTAAACGATTCAATAAAGTTGGCTGAGACTATGCGTGACGATATTGAAAAGTCTTTATCAGAGATTAAACTCGATGATGTTGAGATGGATGTCCCTGNTATAGANGANTNAGATTTACGAGNTGAGGTTAGCCGATTAACAACCGATGTTGCGGTTAACCGNTCTCGCCTACANGATGTTAGNAAAGAGATTNATGGCTTAAAAACGCAGGAACAAGAGTTNTATNTGTNAAATCCTGATTTAACAGCTGAATTCTGTCGCGGTTTGCTTGCCGTCAAAAGTGAGGTCGTTGACAATATCCGGCAGGAATGTCTGTCTATTAGAAATTTGGCAAGTGAAACTTATAAACAGTTTGCAACGGCAATTCAAATGGTTNNATCTCAGCGCGATAATGAGATTGAATCATCGGTCGAAATTCAGGTTGAAGAAGCAACTGATTTGGTGGCTCAACTCGCCGGTGAAAATGATAATCTTTCGGCAACCGTTGGCGCATTGAAACAGAGACTCGCTACTGATGATGAAAATAAAAAGCGATTTGCCTCTCAGCGTGAANAAATTGAAAAGNTTGAAGGTGAAGTTGCGTTGTGGAGTGAAGTTAATGCCGATTTCGGTGGTCAAAACGGAGAACGTTTCAGCCGNGTGGCGAGTGCATATGCTCTTAATAATCTTATTGAGCGAGCCAATTTCTATTTGTNAAAGTTCTCGCCTCGTTACATACTTTCGCCTAATGCCGGTTCACTTGAAATCAGCATTTATGACAATCTGTCGGGCTATACTCGTGCATTCAATACGCTATCGGGTGGAGAAAGTTTTGTGATGTCCCTGTCATTAGCTCTNGCTTTATCGGCAATTCAAGACGCCCGCACNGTACCCGATACAATCTTTATTGACGAAGGATTCGGTACACTCAGTGCCGACTATCTCGACCGTGTAATGACTACCCTCGAACANCTTCAATTAATCGAAGGTCGCCGCGTCGCNCTCATCAGCCANGTTGANNTCCTNCGCGAACGCATCCCCGTCAAAATCACTGTAACTCCCAACGGCAANAGCTCCACAGTTAAAGTAGTGTCAGATTGAAATTTTCTCATTTCTCATGTTGGTTTTCCCGGTTATAATCGGTAATCCAAACAAAATTTGCAGAATTTCCCGATTATAATCGGGAAAATATACAAAATAGTATATAAAAACTGCACCCCAATAGTTTTGAGTAACTTTTGGGGTGCGGTTCAATTATTTAGAGTTATATTACTTTAGAAGTCGGTTGTNGGAACANAATTACAGTCCTTTGCCNTGGCAGTTTTTGTATTTTTTGCCGCTACCGCAGGGGCATGGATCGTTACGTCCTACTTTGGGACCAACTACGGTTGGTTGGGGCGGTGCTTGGTNCCCTTGAGGTGCAGATGCTGCACGGCGGTTGTCTTCGCCGGGGTTCTCGGCACGAGATGTGCGATAGCGGGTNTAGTCGGTTTGACGTTCGGGCATCGCCTGTTTTACTTCGGGCTGAGATGNTTTGTTGTCTTGTGCNCCACCGGCTACTGTGCCATCGGCAGGAGCTTGCTGACGAGGCGGCTGAACAAAGATTTGTCCGCGCATGAGTGCCGACATCGTTTTTTCGTTGAGTCGGTTGAGCATACCTTCAAANAGGTGGAACGATTCAACTTTGTANATTACGAGCGGGTCTTTNTGNTCGTATGANGCATTTTGAACTGACTGACGCAACTGGTCGAGTTCNCGAAGGTGTTCTTTCCAGAGTTCGTCAATCGTTACAAGAAGGATTGTTTTGTGCCACTCTTTAACGATTGATTTNCACTCGGTGCGATATGCTTCGTTGATGTCGCAAACGATNTTGAAGATGCGTTTACCGTCGGTGATGGGAACTGCGATTTTGCCCTGAGCNCCGCGATTTTCAACCCAGTCTTTGATAACAGGCATTGCAACGGCTGCGATTTGTTCTGANCGACGTTCGCGAGCTTCGGTAATGGCTTCGTGGATGCGGGTTATGCGGTCTTCGTTTGAGAGCGATGCGAATGTNGCTTCGTCAAATGGCATTTCGATAGTGAAGATCTTCATCAACTCCATCGACAANTCNTCATAGTCGGNGGGTTGGTCATATGTATTGACCAGATTTTCAACAACGTCCCAAAGCATGTTTTCGAGATCGATACCGACACGTTCGCCNATGAGTGCGTGATGACGGCGAGCATAGATNTATGTACGCTGTTTGTTCATCACNTCGTCATATTCGAGAAGGCGTTTACGGATACCGAAGTTGTTTTCTTCAACTCGTTTTTGTGCGTTNTCGATNGCNCGGGTAACCATACCTGATTCAATCATTTCGCCTTCTTCAAGACCGAGACGGTCAATCATTTTCATTACACGGTCGGTAGCGAAGAGACGCATCAACTGGTCTTCAAACGAAACGTAGAATACTGATGAACCGGGGTCGCCCTGACGNCCGGCACGACCACGCAACTGNCGGTCAACGCGGCGTGATTCGTGGCGNTCGGTACCGATNATNGCNAAACCNCCGATTTCNTTGCCTTTTTCAACGCCGGTATCTTGCATCGCTTTTACTTCGGCAGGNAACTTGATGTCGGTACCACGACCTGCCATGTTGGTGGCNATGGTTACGGCGCCGGGTAAACCTGCAAATGCAACGATTTCGGCTTCTTGCTGGTGGTATTTTGCATTCAAAACTTTNTGGTCGATATGAGCCATCTTGAGCATACGGCTCAAAAGTTCTGAAATTTCAACCGATGTTGTACCAACGAGCACCGGACGTCCGATTTCGTGAAGTCGGATAATCTCNTCGATTACAGCTTTATATTTTTCGCGTTTGGTGCGATANACACGGTCGTTCATGTCGATACGGGCAATCGGACGGTTGGTCGGGATTGTCACAACATCGAGTTTATAGATGTCCCAGAANTCGCCGGCTTCTGTTTCGGCTGTACCGGTCATACCGGCAAGCTTGTGATACATACGGAAGTAGTTCTGAAGGGTAATGGTCGCAAATGTTTGGGTTGCGGCTTCAACTTTAACACCCTCTTTTGCCTCGATTGCCTGGTGGAGACCGTCAGAGTAGCGGCGGCCTTCCATAATACGGCCTGTTTGCTCATCTACAATCTTGATTTTGTTGTCGTCAATGACATATTCAACATCTTTTTCAAAAAGAGTGTANGCTTTAAGNAGTTGAGTNACAGTATGAACACGTTCCGATTTGATTGCGTAGTTCTGCATTGCCTCATCTTTTTTGGCTTGACGTTCGGCCTTGTCGGTGATTGTTTCAAGCTGAGAAAGTTCGGCTGCAATATCGGGAAGTACAAAGAATGTCGGGTCGTTGGCTTTACCGGTCAACTCGTCGATACCTTTATCNGTCAATTCAACCGAACGGTTCTTTTCGTCAATGATAAAGTAGAGNGGATCGGTAACGACCGGCATTTCGCGTGAGTTGTCCTGAAGATAATATGCCTCGGTTTCAAGAAGTACATTTTTCATACCCTCTTGGCTGAGGAATTTGATGAGCGCACTGTTTTTGGGGAGACCTTTGAACGCACGGAAAAGNAGAAGGGCACCCTCTTTGCGGACATCTTTGTCTTCTGATGCAAGTTTCTCTTTAGCATCAGCCAAAATCTGGGTTACAAGACGACGCTGAGCATTGACAACCTTTTCAACGTTTGATTTATAGTCATTGAAAAGCTGGTCATCGCCTTTGGCAACGGGTCCTGAAATAATAAGCGGTGTACGGGCATCATCGATAAGGACTGAATCGACCTCATCGACAATAGCGTAATAGTGTTTGCGCTGCACAAGGTCTTGTGGTGTCATTGCCATGTTGTCGCGCAGATAGTCAAAACCAAACTCGTTGTTTGTACCGAAAGTGATGTCACAGTTATAGGCAGCTCGACGTTCGGGGGTGTTTGGCTGATGTTTGTCAATGCAATCTACNGTTGCACCGTGGAACATATANAGCGGNCCCATCCATTCNGAGTCACGTTTTGACAGATAGTCNTTGACAGTTACAACGTGAACGCCACGTTTTGAAAGTGAACGNAGGAATACGGGGAGGGTTGCAACAAGGGTTTTACCTTCACCGGTAGCCATCTCGGCGATTTTACCCTGGTGAAGAACGATACCACCAATCAACTGCACGTCATAGTGAATCATGTCCCAGACAATTTCACTACCGCCGGCAATCCATCGGTTTTTCCAAATTGCTTTGTCGCCGTCGATTGAAACAAAATCTTTTCCTTGTGCGGCGAGTTCGCGGTCGAGATCGGTTGCTGTAACTTCGATTGTCTCGTTCTTGGCAAATCGAGAAGCTGTCTCGCGCATTGCTGCAAAAACTTCGGGCAATACACGGTCGAGTTCTTTGTCAAGGGTTTCGATAATATTTTTTTCGTGAGCGTCAATTTTGTCCCAAATTGGTTGACGCTGGTCAAAAGGAAGATTTTCAACTTCTTCTTTCAANGAGGCAACAGCAGCCTCNTCTTCGGCATATGATGCTGCCAATTCGGCACGAATATCGGTTATTTTTTGACGAAGTTCGTCGTTAGTCAGTTTCTGCATTTCGGGACCGAGTTCGTTAATTCGGTCAACAATCGGCTGTATTTCTTTGAGGTCGCGTTGCGATTTGTTTCCAAAAAGTTTGCCTAAAAATCCTGTAAAAGACATATTTATATATGTTGTGAATTTATTATTTGAAATNTGTTAATANNGGAGAGGGGAGTGCGATTTATAATCTTGTGTTAAGTCGCAATGGTGGAAGCAGTGCCGCATTTGGCGCGCGGATACGTAAAATTGATGAGATGGTCGGAGCAAGTGCTCTGGCGTCAACCGGGGTTGAAATTGTAGATGCTCCGATGTTGGGTGCAAGTATAAATGCCGGAGCTATCGGTGCCACAAAACGTTGTGCCATCGGGTAGGTGGTTGGATGCGGAATTGTTGTTCCGTCATCAATAACTTGCCATCCCGGGATTACCGATACATAGATATCTCCAGCTGTTGATATGTTTACNTTNCGTCGTGGCACGGCGATTGTTTCGGCTGCACGACCATTGATGATATCCTCTATCGAGAATGCTTCGGCAATTCCTTCCATTTGNCTGAGCAGTTCGGTTGCAGAACTTCTGACTTTTTTTAATTCAAGTCCACGTTTTTTTATCAAATCGTGATTGAGATAAAATTTGTTGTCATGGAAGCCTGTAACCCAGTCGCCGTTGCCATGAAGAGCTGTAAGATAAACATTTAAGAGCGAAATNGCTCGTCGCGGTGAAAATTCACCTGATTGAATTGACCATCTTTGTTCTTCNCGGCGTGTGGTGGTTGAAGCCGGAGTCCCGGCTAAAAACAATAATGTATTGTTCATGCCCGGACCATTATGGTCAATCGCTTTGAAGAGTGTTGCCAATTCGCGGTCGAGTCTGATATAGCTGTCCATNAGCTCCATGCGCGAATCCACCTCTCGTCCGTATGTATANGGCGAAAGTGTGTAGGCAAGATTTATCATGTCAAAGTTTTCGCTTTTGCCCAGATTCATCGATTTNATGTAATCGATAGCCATGGCTGTTACTTCACGATTAACCATCGGCGAAGCCATGAAGCGGCGNTAGCGGTCTATGTCGTTTCGNGCAAATGAATGGCGAAATGGCGATAATTTCTTATAAGAAGGAATGTCAGGATAGGTTGAAGCATTTCTTAACGGACTCCATGTTATTGTATCGAGCTTAAATTCAATCGGGTTGCGATGATTGCTGCTCATAATGGGAGTNGGTACTTCTTTATAGAAAGTTGATGTTGACCATTTGCCGTTGATGTCATTAATCCAAAAGGCGCTGTTGGCGGCATGTCCCGACATTGCAAGGGCTTGTCCTGACTGGGGCGCGATGGTATAGACATGACCGAGACCTCCGGTCGAAATTCTTAGCTCGTCACCGATTGTCGAAACCCTCATGGCGTTTGGCGATAATGTCTCGGTCGTNAAGTTGCCCATTGTNTTGCCGTCATGGAACGTCGATACCGGACGTCGTGTNGTGCGATCATATTTTGTCTTCGCGTCGATACCGTTTATCGAGGGGGCTGCGCCTGTGTAAATAACAGCCGATGCNGCGGCGGGGTCAAGTGCNGAGCCAAAATCAAGGTCGGTTATCGTTATACCTCTGCTTANNAGTCGGTTGAAACCGTCAGGNCCGAAATGACCTCTCAAAAGGTTGATTTGGTCAAGCGATAACCCGTCAACAACAATTCCGACAATAAGAGTAGGACGTCTNGTCGGTTGCTGTGCCGATAACCCCATTGTGACCAATGAGGCAAGTATTACACTTAGAAGGCTTGTATTTAGAAGTTTTTTCTTAACTGACATAGTTTATTTTTATAAATATAGTCGGCAGACCGCAGCAAGTCTATGAGAATCAGCGGATAAAATGNNGGGTTGAGCACTTGTATGCCGGTTGCCGCTATGATGCACAATGCAATTAGTGATGCAAAGTTAATGATTTGATATAATAATACCAAAGTTGTGAGACGATTTATTCCCGTTCCTATAACAACTATNAGTGCCAAAGGGTTCAGCCATAAATAAAGCCAGTTGGGCGAGGTGGCTTCGTGAATAGATATGAATATCAAGAAGGTCAGAAGTATTCCNGTCAGTGCTACAAGCAAATAGTATATGCGGTCAAACCACATTCCGAGTTTTGNATANTGCCCCTCGAAGATGGTAACTGCAATCGAAATTGCAAACAGCAGCCATCCGACAAAAAGTGGTGTCAAAAACCACGGCGTCGCTTTTTTAGGTCCACCATCGGTCTCTTCTATAATTATAGACGGTTTTCCGAATCGTTTGTCGTTATTGATTAGATCGGGAACCATTACCGGGGCAAACGTTGCTTGGGCTGATGTTATTTTTTTATCAATTCCGCTTCCGAGAGCAAGGTCAATACCAAACTGATACCACGGATAATTGCGATGGTAATAAGTCATCAAACTTCTGAATGTCTCGTCTTTACCAAATTGGTCGGGCCAAGCGGTGGCGATTGAATCACCGGATGCCCTCTGAATTATTTCAAGAGGACGCGTCGAGCAGTTGTCATAAACATAGTTATAGTGATAGACTCGATTTTCGGGTTTAAGATTTTCAGTTATTAATGAGATAACGGTTTCAATCTGCTCTGACGTTAGTTTGACCGGAATTTCAATAATACCGCGACCTTCATATCTGTATTGATTGATAAACAAGTTGGTTGGAGCCGCTGCGGCTTGGTAGTCGGTTTCTCCCTTTGTAAACCGATAGGCAAAATTTGGAGTGTTAAAATCAAACACGCCCCAGTTTACGATAAAATCACCGTATGCCGGATGATTAATGCGAAGTGCGGCATGACCTTCCAATTCGTATATTTCAGACCCGGGGGAACATATCAAAAGTGATACGTTCGCTTCAGTGATGGAATCGGCATGATTAACCTCGGCTTTAGCCAATATGCTTGCCAAAACCAATGAAAAAAATATAATTGTGAGTCTAAAAATATTCATTTTTGTAATTTGCTCTGCAAAAATACGAAAATTTCCCGTTTTTTTGTCTAATTTTGTGGAATATTAGCATTTGAATTATGATTGTACTTTACCGAATTTATCAAATTTGTTTTGCGCTGCCTGTTTTGATTGTGTTGACAATCATCACAGCTTTGATAACTGCTGCCGGTTCAATCTTTATCAACGGACGTTGGTGGGGCTACTATCCGGCTCATTATTGGGCAAAAATGTGGTGTATTCTCATGTTTGTTCGTGTAAAAGTAACGGGTCGCGAAAACATCACTAAAGGTAGGTCATACGTTTTTATAGCCAACCATCAGGGAGCCTACGATATTTTCTCGATATACGGTTATCTCAATCATAATTTCAAATGGATGATGAAAGTAGGATTAAGACGCATTCCGTTTGTCGGATATGCGTGTCAAAAAGCAGGTCATATATTTGTAGACAGTTCATCTTCGGCGGCTCTTCTTCATACACTTCATGGAGCTGAAAATTGCTTGAAAGAGGGTGATTCTCTTGTTATTTTCCCTGAAGGTTCACGCACGTTTACCGGCAAAATGGGACGTTTCAAACGAGGAGCCTATCAGCTTGCACGCGAGTTTTGTCTTCAACTTGTACCGGTGACAATCGACGGCGCATTCCACATCTTGCCGCGTACAAAATTGCTTCCGCGATATGGAACTGTCAAGCTTACTATTCATAAACCGGTAGATCCGCCGCAACCCGACCAAGATCTTCAACCTGTTATGAAAGAAACATTTGCAATTATTGAGTCGGGTTTGCCTCAACGTTTTCGTTCTTGAAAGCGTTGTATGTTTTAAATTGATATTTCAATGGAAGCACTCGTTATTCGAAATACCGGAAGCTGGTATGTTGCTCTCGATCAATCTACCGGCAAGGAAATTAATTGCAAGATTAAGGGTAATTTTCGTCTGAAGGGAATACGTACAACTAATCCCGTAGCGGTCGGAGATGTCGTTGATGTAACTGTTAACAGTGATGGTACAGGTTTTATCACAGCCATTCATCCGCGACGAAATTACATTATACGTCGAGCAAGTAATTTGTCAAAAGAATCTCATATACTTGCCACAAATCTTGATTATGCCGTGCTTGTGGCTACGCTTGCACATCCCACAACATCAACCACTTTTATTGATCGATTTCTTGCGACTGCCGAGGCTTATCGTGTTGAGGCGATATTGGTAATTAATAAAATTGATATGTTGACCGAACCCGAAGATCGTGAATTGCTTGAGGCTGTATGCTATCTCTATCGATCGATTGGATATAAGGTGATTACGCTTTCGGCAAAAACGGGCGAGGGCGTTGACGCTTTAAAAGATGCGATACAAGGTAAAATTTCGCTGTTTTCCGGCAATTCGGGTGTCGGTAAATCATCGTTGATTAATACGTTGATACCGGGTCTTGACCTCAAAACAGCTGAAATTTCTGATATTCACGACACCGGCATGCACACCACAACTTTTTCAGAAATGTTCAGGCTTCCGGGCGACAGTGGTGGATGGATAATAGACACTCCCGGAGTCCGAGGTTTCGGAACAATCGAAATGACACGTCAGGAAGTTTCTCACTATTTTCCCGAGATCTTTGAAACCGGGAGAGATTGCCGATTTGGCGACTGCACTCACACGGGTGAACCGGGATGTGCTGTCCGTCAGGCTCTTGAAGAAAATCTGATTGCCCAATCTCGATTTAACTCCTATCTCAGTATTCTCGATGATATCGACCCCGATAAGTATCGCAAAGGATATTGATAAATTTTAGGTAATATTTTAATTATATTTTTCCTTATATAGTGATTTTCATTATCTTTGCAGTTGAAAATCAGTTATAATAAAATGGAATTTGGTAAAAAAAAGATATATGGCTTAATTGGTTATCCTTTAGGTCATTCGTTCTCTAAAAACTATTTTAATACAAAGTTTGAAGGGGAGGGAATTGATGCGGCTTACATTAATTTTGAGATTGATTCGGTCGATAAACTTCGTGATATCTTGAAAAAATATCCCAACTTGTCAGGTTTGAACGTTACAATCCCTTATAAAGAAAAGGTGATGCCGTTGCTTGATGACATAGACCCGATCGCCGCTAAAATCGGTGCCGTAAATGTTATCAAAATTATCCCTGAAAAATCGGGCAAAAAGCGACTTGTCGGATATAACAGCGATATTGTCGGTTTTTCTGATTCTATCGCTCCACTGCTTGGCGAGTGTCACAAGGAGGCTCTTATTCTTGGCACCGGGGGAGCGTCAAAAGCTATATATACCGGACTTCTCAACCTCGGTTTAAAGCCGACCTATGTGTCGAGAACTCCTCGTAATGGCGTGATTACGTATAACGATTTGACGCCCGAAGTTATGGAACGTAATAAAGTTATTGTAAACACCACTCCTGTCGGAATGTATCCTCATGTTGATGAGGCTCCGGCAATTCCCTACGATTTGATTACACCCGATCATATCTGTTACGACCTTATATATAATCCTGATACAACTGAGTTTATGCGTCGTTCGGCTATGCATGGCGCAAAAACAGTTAATGGGTTGGAAATGCTCCTTCTTCAAGCATTTGAATCATGGAATATTTGGCATAAATAAATCAATCAAACTCATTCATATAATGTCTACTGAAAAAACTTCTGCTCCAAAACAAAATTTTATCGGAGCCTTACCAAGCAAGATTGTTTATATCGTTGCGATATTTTTTATGTTGATGCCCTGGGATAAAATCGGGTTGTCTTCATTGGCTATCAGTCCGGCTATTGCTCTTTTTGCCGGTCTTGTTTTTGCGTTTTTCTTTACGATGCCTAATGCATCATTCAACAAAAAGGCATCAAAAAAGCTTCTTCAAATCTCGGTTGTCGGTCTTGGCTTCGGAATGAACGTAACTGAATCACTTCGCTCGGGTGCCGAGGGTATGGCGTTTACCGTTGTTTCAGTTGTCGGTGTAATGATTTTTGGGGTGTTGATTGGTTACTGGATGCACCTTGACCGCAAAACATCTTACCTTATTTCATCGGGTACTGCAATCTGTGGTGGTAGCGCAATCGCGGCTGTAGGTCCGGTTTTGAAAGCAAATGAAAACGAGATGGCAGTGTCGCTTGGCGTTATCTTCATCCTTAATGCTATCGCATTGTTCATTTTCCCGCCGATAGGCCACTATTTTGATATGTCTCAAAATCAGTTTGGCACATGGGCTGCAATCGCCATCCATGATACATCATCGGTTGTAGGTGCAGGTGACGCATACGGTACTGAGGCTTGCCAGATCGCGACTCTTATCAAGTGTACTCGTGCGCTTTGGATTATTCCCCTTGCATTCGTCACAATGTTTATCTTCCGCGAGAAATCAAGCAAGATCTCAATTCCTTGGTTTATTCTTTTCTTTGTTCTTGCAATGATTGTCAATACCTATTGCGGTTTGCCTGCGGTTCTCTCTCAAACGCTTGTTTATATTGCTAAGAAATTACTAATTGTCACTCTATTCTTTATCGGTGCAAGTCTATCGATAGGCATGATCAAACAAGTTGGTGTTAAACCGTTGATACTCGCTATCTTGCTTTGGATTATCATTGGCGTGTCAAGCCTTGTGGTCGTACTGAATACTGTAGATTAACCTTTTAATTCTGACGGTTTTGAAACCGCCTTTCTCCTACGTACCCCTGTTGCCGGTGTTTGTTGCGCTGGTAGCAGGGGTGCTGCTTGCTTTGTTGCCTTTCGGAATTTATGTGGGATGTATAATCTTGGTGGCGGCAATCGTTCTTTTACTGTTGCGCCAAACCGTTTTGTCAACTCTCGTGATGACTATGGCACTCGGGTGGGCTGTGATGTTCATTTTGCTCCCTCGATATGTTGATGAGATTGTTAAGTCAAGTGATAGTCGCCAATTTCAACTCATCGCAACTGTCAATAGCGTTGCTGAAACTCAGTCGGGGCGGCGACTCAATATCACTGTTGACAAAATTGCTGCTGATACGGCGAATGCACTTGAATCTATACGCCGGTTTGATATGATTCTCTATGTCGGATCGCTCTTCCCCGAAATAGCACCCGGCGATATCATAAGTTGCAAATCGCTATTTTTCGACCGAAATCGCCCGTCTGACTTGCCTGACATAGAACCTTTATTCCGGGAAATTACACGTCCGACTGCGTTTTCAGATGAAGCTGATGTTGCGGTAATTGGACAGTCTCGCTCGTTGAGGTTTAAACTGCTGAAAGTTAGAGATTGGCTGGTTGATCGATTATATATCGGCTCTTTATCGCCATCGACATCAAATTTACTTGCCGCTGTTTTGCTTGGCGATAGTGCGATGATTGATGCTTATCGTCGGGAATCTTTCTCGGCATCGGGATTAGCACATCTACTTGCATTGAGTGGTGCCCATGTAGCTGTTATTGTGATGATACTCAGTGTGGTAATTCTTCCTCTGCGACTGATGAGACGTGGGGCTACATCTTATGTAGTGCTGATTGTTTTATTGTGGATTTATGCATTGATGACCGGATTGTCGGTGTCGGTGGTTAGAGCTGTAATAATGGCGACATTTGTTGCAGGTGCATATATTTTAAACAGTCGTCAATCATCGTTGAATTCGTTGTTTGCGGCAGCCATTTTGATACTCGTTTTCAATCCGTCGGCACTGTTTGAAGTCAGTTTCCAGCTGTCATTCCTTGCTGCCGGCTCAATATTGCTGTTATTGAACGGCTTTATGTCGTTTGCCGGACGTAATCATTTTATTATTGTAATTCTTAAATATGTAGGCTTGCCTGTGGCGGCAATGGCTGGAACGTGGGCATTGTCGGTCTATTACTTCGGTACTTTTCCGTTGCTATTCCTTGTATCGTCTATTCCTGCATCATTGATTATGACAGTGATGTTGATGCTTGGTTCGGCATATCTGTTTCTTATGGTGTTGGGAGTAAATTTCACGCTGTTGGCATGGCTTTTGAATCTGTTAGACCGACTGTTAACGTGGATTATCGACATAACCACTGTACCATCATGGAGTGTAGTTGACAATATATATTTACCTCCTGTCGCTGTCTTTCTGTTCATCCTTGTTCCGGTCGCACTTGTCGGCTTTTTCTGGCGACGCCGATTGGTGTGGGCAATTGCGACGATTGCATTGATTTTATCAGGCGTTGTAGTTACACGATTCTCAACGATTCCTACCGGTTCTGAACTCTATGTTACGTCAGATAAAAATCATACCAACATTATAGCTCGTCACGATAATCAAATCTGCCTGCTCACAACTGCTAATCAAAATCAGCTACCCTCTCTCGTCAAAGAATGTTCGAGGAAATATAAAAAGTATATGAGCCGTCGTCGATGTTCCCGGCTTGTCGGAAGTTCCATAAATACTTCACCCTCAATCTTGCACTGGAATGACGTTACAATAGCAATCGTCACCGACAATCTGTCATCCACGGTAACAGCTACAAATGTCGATTACATCCTCGTTTGCCGTGGCTTCCGAGGCGACATCCTCTCACTCGTTGAAGAACTTTCTCCAAATGCCACCGTCATTCTTAGTAATGACCTAAACCGTCGCCGTCACGACCGCTACCTCCAAGAACTAACATCAGCATCTGTCCCCGTCCACTCAATCCGTCAGGACGGCAGCTTCAAGTTGGCAGAATAAACGTTTTACATTATAATTAGAATTTTAATATTATCAGTTTAGCTAACATGGCTTTCCCCTTTAATTTTGATTTCATCTCAATTGCGACTAAGGGGGACGTTTAGATGAGGAACTTATGCATATTGCTTTAGGACATGAGATGCACAATTGAGATATTTTTAAGACGATTAGGTTGTCAATTATATAAATTTGTGCTGTAATTAGGTTAGGATTTTTTCTTTAACGGTTTTTAACAGTATGTTAATTCGTAAGTTTTGGGTTAAAAATTCATTAAAATATTCCATGACATGAAAACGAGTTGTGACAGAATTTAAATTTCCCCATTATTTATAATAGGATGTTATGAGAAATAAAATGCTTAAAAAAAGAAATAATATTAAATTCTTGACTCTGTTATTTGTTATTTATTCAAATACTTAGTGGTTTTAGCTCCATGAAATTATTTTGCAGGGAAAAAAATAATATGTAATTTTGCAGTGTCGAGTTAAATAAACTCGTTGACATATGATCGTATTACACGAAAGTGTCTTACTGATTCTCGCCGATAAAAGTGTGGTAACTTTAGATAACGAGATGAAAGTGGACACTCTTCGCGTCATAGTATTACTATGGCGGAAGGGTTAGCCATATCTCATTGTTATCAAGGTACAGCCACACACCTTATCGGCAATGAGGTATCAGCGGCTCTTCCGCTTTTGTGTAGTATTCTGATAGTGAAATTATATTTGAATCATGAGTAGAGCCGGGATTCGCTTTAATAAACGATTAAAATTAACAAAAATTTATTATGAACAAAGGCTTTGCTGACTACATTGTAGTCTCTGCGTTGGAATTAGACAGAGAGCTACAGCGTGAATTTGATGGTGTTGAAGCACCTCTTTTTACCGAAAAATATCGAGAATGGCTTAAAGCTTCTCGAAAATTAGTTGATGGTTCCATTGTAAATTATATGCGTTGGCTTAATAAGGCTGATGCGTGGATTCTTGAATATGACAATGATTTTTGGACTCTGTTGGCAAAAGCATGGAAAGTGTCTGATTTTGAAACTGTCAAAAAACTTTGTGCCAAATATGAAGAAACTCTTTTGAAAGAAAAAGCTAAAGCTGAAAAAGATGCAGAATATGGTGAATCAGTTAAAGAGATTGGTAATTGGATAAGCGTTTTTCGATCATATCGAGATTTTATTGGAGAACAAATTGAAAATGTTGAGATCGAAAAGCAAATGCAAGCAGCATTAATTGAATCTTCTCGTAAAACGGCAGATCACCTACTATTGGACAAACAATTTGTTCGTTGGGGTATAACTCAAGGTATTGCAGAGGATACAATGGAATCGTATGTGAGCTACATCAAACGAGCTAATCGTGATTTGTTTTGTAAAACAGGACATGATATTTTTCATGAATATCTTCCTGTATATATTAAAACAAAAAATCAAGCTAAAACTGATGAAATGTTCGGTGCGATAGAGTCTAAACTAACAGAGCGTATAGACAATATCGATGAGACCGAAATGCCAATTGCAAGTCTAAAAAATGCTCGTAGTGCTATTCGTAGATACAATGAATTTATCCATGTAATATTGCGACGATAAGTTGTAATATTACAAAGTATATTTATTCTTTACACTATTAATTTAATTAAACACTATAATTATATGTACATCCATTTTAAACGATTTCTATCCGTGATGACTGTGCTAATATTAGGATTTTTATTATGTACAGGTCAAAAATTTGAAAAATTTGAAAAAAAAGGAAAATTTGGAATTCGAAATACCGAAACCAATAAAATAGTATTAAAGCCAAAGTATTCATACATTGGAGATGTAAATCAGCCATTTACTATTATTAAATCATATAATAAACTGGATCAAAAGGAATATTCCGGATTGTTACGCGATGGAGAAGTTTTACTTCTCAACTGTGCATTCGATGAAGTTTTTATGCCTCAGGAATATTCGGATGGTGTTGTTCGTGTTTTTGTGGAGAAGAGTAATAAAAAATTTTTAATTGAAATTGAACCTAATCAACTTAAACTGGTAATTGATAAGCCAATTAAAGATTTTGAAGTGTCGCCAAATGGCTCAAAATTTATAAATTATGAACTTAGACCAAATACTTGGGTTTGGAAGATAGAGGATAAAAATGGGAAAGTAATATATGATTTTATAAGTGATGTTACTCAGCTAAGCGGAAATGCAATTCTCCTCCATGATAGGAATAAAGACAAGTATATTATTATTGACGAAAATGGTAGAGAGATCGGGTCAAAGGGTATGGGATTATATGACTATGGCTATACCTCTAAGCCAGAAGGATTCTATACCAGCAAGATAGCTGTAGTCGGAAATAACCTTGTTCATTTATTAGAGCGTGCTGGCTATTTCTATAAAGCATCTACAATTGCACCTGATGGATCGCAAAAATACGGATTGGTGTATGGTATATATGGTAATAGTGGACGTTTTGGGCCTGAAATTATTGAGTTTATACCTTTTGAATATAAGCAGTTGAAAGTGTCAAGTCGTAAACTTGAACATGCCGGAATGGGATCCGTCGCATTAAAAGATTTTGATATACTTTCAATTGATACAGATAAAGAAATTCCGGATTTCTATTTAGAAAATTTATCTAAGAGTAGAGGATGGGTAGAAGCAACGGTAAATGGTGATAGTAGAAAACTATTTAATCAGGGTGCTAAGTTAAGGGTTGAAGATGATCCAGAAATAGTTCCAGAAACAATTAATATTGGTGATTGGGAAATTTTTACTGAAAACAATAAAAAAGGTTTAAGAACAAATAATGGAACTATATTATTGCCACCTGTTTATACGCAGATAAGTGTTACATCTGACGGAAAGAATAATTATAAGCAAATATCCTCGTTTAATGGATTGTTTTATTTGTTCCAGGATAAAAATTACGGAGTCTATAATGCTCATCGAAAAAAAATAATTGTACCTGTAAATAATTGGGAAAGTATTGCTGATAACTATAACTTTAATGGACTTAAAGTTCGTTCTCATGACGGGTCCGTATCATACTATTTACTAAATGGTGTAAAAATTGTTGGACCATTTGAAGAATCGATAAGAGTTCTTGATAAAGGCACTGCCGTTAAGAAAAATGGTAAATGGGGCTTCATAAATACAACTGGGCAACAGGTAATACCATTCAGGTATGATAAATTTGATGATGAATCAATCGGTTGGAGTTCAAGATTGATTTTTTATTCAACAAACGGAGCTGACATAACGTATTATATTTGTGATTATAATGGAAGGCTGGTGGCTTCACAATCTTTCAAGTCTCATCAATATAAGCAAAAAAAGGACTTTATTTTGAAATACTGTAACTAATAATCAACTATAAATTATATGAGAAGAATAAATATTTTGTATAGACTTCTTTTGCTCTTAATGGTTAACACAATTTTTTCTGCATATGCAGATACGCCATATGTTGAGCTGGTTGCTATCGATAATAATGGAGAAATGTTTACAATTGAAATCTTTAAGTCAGAAAGATCTCAAAATAAAATAGATGTAGTAATTTATCAAAATTCTAATCCAGCTGAAAAGATTCATGGTACAGGAACTGGATTCCGTGATTTTTATTATGTAAATACCGATACTCCACTTTTTGATATTACCTTTCAGAATGGTGATTTGAAAAAATTACAGCCATTCAAAAAAATTATGTATATATACAATAATTACGGAGATAGTTTCATTGCACCCAAAGACACTAAAGATCCGGGATGGAGAATTCCATATATTGTTTATAAGAAAGATGGTGTAGTTATCACACCAATTACATCTCTAAGCAATCCTGAAAATGCGAGTAATTGTAAACCAAATTCTCCATTAAATTTATATGATTTTTTGGAAACAAATATGGAAATACGTTCTGTCTCGGATATTTTTAAACAATTAAAGTTGAAGGATTTTTCAATGGGAGAGTCAAATGGAATCACATCATTTAAAAAAGATGGTATATCTATTTATTATTATTTTGAGGAGATGAATGCATCCGACAGTTTCAATATATCGTTTCCTTCTGTAAAAGATGCAGAAAAATTTATCTCTATAATAACAGATGATGAGCGTTGGGTTCCTCAAACTAATTATTTTGGTAAAACTATCGGTTATAAATTTAATCGTGTAACTATAAGCTATGATTTTGATAATTTCTCGGACGTGACTATTATAGGAGAAAGATAGACTTCTCTTCCACATTAACGATGAGGGTATGTTAATTTTAACATATCCTCATTTTTCATGATGTATCCTAAAAAAATAAATTTGTATAAAAAAATATTAGGATTTATTACAATCGATAAATGAAATCCGTTCTACATAATAAAGAGGATGTCGCGTGTCAAGTTTCTGTTTTTTAGGTGATAATCTGCTTCTTTGACTGGTATGATTTTGATACGTCTGGCGGTCTTTATTGTCAGTGATACAAACATAATGTCGTGTATTGTCTATTCAATTGTAGAATGTGTCTATCCTATACCGGAGTAGATCGTTATCGAGTGTGAAAAACGTTTTATTCCCGATTTGTTTAAGATTATGAAGGCTTTGGGTAATATTATCGTGGGGGTGGAATGTCGTAATAAAGAATCTGATAAGATCGGCTGAATCCATTTATAAGGTTCATCCAATTTTATTTAATCAAAAGAGGGCTATACTTAGTATTCGGTTGTTTGCTCCCTTATGTAGTCTGTTCTCATCCGTTGCTTAGAGCGACAATGTGCCGTCTAAAGCGACATTTAGGGAGGCATTTAAAGCGACACTACGGAATAGGGCGACATTTAATGCCCTAAATTATTGTTGAGAATATAATATATCATATAAAATAAGTGCCGAGGACTAATGTTACCATAGCCCTCGGTGCGAGCGACGAAGCCGAAGAATCGTCTAATAGGATTGTAAAGAATTAAATCTTTCTCAAATGGCAAATTTGATTAAAGTTTATTTTCGCGTTCTGAGATTTCGGCATCAGTCATGGTGTAGCCTCCGAGACTACCTTCTTTTGCCTGAATACAGATATATCAAAATCACAAACATAAGAATGTGAGTCAGGTGCTCTAAAAATAAGAAAGCCAATCAGATTGGGTCTGACTGGCTTGATCTTTTTGTGGTCCCACTTGGGCTTGAACCAAGGACTCCCTGATTATGAGTCAGGTGCTCTAACCAACTGAGCTATAGGACCTGGAATTTTTCCGAGTGCAAAGGTACTGCTTTATTTGGTAAGTTGCAAATATTTTGAATTAAAATGTTGGTGGTTAACTATCTTTTTAGAAGCGACGACCGGGACCGCCAGGTCCTCCGGGACCACGACCGGGACCACGACCGGGGCCGCCGGGACCCATATTGCGACTTTCGGGTTGATTACCTTTGCCGAATGTGTTAAACTTATAGGTAAGGGTAAACATGAAGTAACGCGAGAGGGTGTTATATTCCGTGTCTTCGGTGTAGCGGTAGTTGTAGGTACGAGACGTGTTGTTTTGCTGATGCAAAAGGTCGTATGCCTTAACCGAGAATGTAGCCGATTTGTCGCGGAGGAACTGGTAGGCGATTGTCGCATTCCACATCCATGATTTGGTGTTGAAACCCGACGAATAACCGCTTGTTTGTGTATAGTTGAGGTCGGTTGACAATACTATGCCCCACGGGGTGTAATATGTTCCGTTGAAACGTCCTCCATAGTTATGAACCATCTGGTTGTTTGTTGCGACGGTATTGTCAGACGTTTGCAAGCGATAGAAAGGACGCAATTCCAACTCGAGATTGTCGGGGCGGAAGGCGATACCAAATGACTCGTTCCACATAACCGAGCGTGAGCGATTGCGCATTGCGTTTGTGAAACCGATTTGCTGGTTAAAGTTGAGGAACATCATGTTGTTGAATGTCCATGTGCGACGTTTGAACGGCAGTGAAATCATGTTCATCAATCGTGCGCTCCAAACACCGTTGACGTTTTCGTATGTCGTCACTTGACCTGATGTAGCGGCGTCGGTGACTGTATTAGAAACGATCGAGTTTTGAGTAGCCGATACGTTTAACATCAACATGATTGAGCGTTGGGCCTGTTGGTTGAAGTCTTGGAATCGGAATTCAACGTTATGTGTAAAGGTCGGGTCAAGGTTGGGATTACCGATAACAACACGCAAGGGGTCAGAGTAGTCGGGAACGGGCTGTAACTGGGTCATTGACGGTTGAGAGCTGCGTCCGCGATAGTTCACCATCATTGAACGTGATCTTGACATTTTGTAGCGGAAACGTGTATAAGGCGCATAGTTCCAAACCCAGCGTTCGGGGATTGTTCGGCGATCGTCAAGACCATTGATGCTCTTGGACATTGACGGAACAAATGCCAAACCGGCGTCAAGAGTTATGTCTTTCGTTACTTTTTTATATCCGACGCTGACATTTTGAGTGAAGTAGTCATTTCGGAACTCGTTGCTTAACGAGTCGTTGAAAATAAGATAATCGGGATTGATTATCGGATTCATCGGGTCGGTATAATCAATGGGGTGGTCATAAACTTTTTTGTCGGAATTATTCCATCGATAGTTCATGCGGTAGGCAAAGGTTAAGAAGTTTCCTTTCTTTACATTTCCGAGCGGTTCGGTCCATGTAACGCGTGCGCTAACCGAGTTTGACCATGTATGACTGTCAAGATATTGATCCCAAACTGATGTTGAGTCGAGCAAGAAGAATCGGTTCCATGAATATGTATTCTCATCTTCGCGAGTATTAGACAGTTGATAGTTTGCCTGAATAGAGAATGAACGACCTTTATGGTGCTTAAAGTTGTGGCTATATATTAAATTACCGCCCAAATCGTATGATTTACCATGTGAATCAGAGTTATTGATTGAACGTGTAACAGAGTCACGGAGCGCGTTTCCGGCACGGTTTAATGACTCGCCAAAACTTTCAGAGTCATTGATGTTATAGCTGAATCGCGGACGGAAATCAAACGTGTTGAATGAGTCGGGTTTCCATTCGATTCTAAAGTCGGTGTTAAAGTTATGACCCTTGTCATAGGCTTGAGTGAGAGATGATTCAGTAGGGAGTGAGTCGGCGAAAAAATACTCACGTTCACGACGGGTATATGTGTCACGGCTTGAATGAGCGTATCTCACATTACCGCCGACACGCAAAATCTCTTTATTCCCGACATTGAAGTTTACGCCAAATGTTTGAGATGTGTTGACACCGCGGTCGCCTCCAAATCGACGGAAACGGTTGCCATTACCATCGGTAAATCCCATGTCATTGGTATTGTTGGCTGCGCCGAGGAATGTAATCTGGTTGTCATTCCAAAAACGATTGATGTTAAAAGCTACTTGATAGCGTGAATCTGTACCATAGCCGCCTTCAACTGTTCCGAACCAACCGTTTTTCATCCCTTTTTTTACTGTCAGGTTGATGACGGTTTCATCTTCTCCGTCATCTACTCCGGTCAAGCGGGCAAGGTCGCTCTTGCGGTCAACCACCTGAAGTTTGTCAATCATGTTGACGGGTAGATTTTTAGAGGCAACTTTAGGGTCATCGCTGAAAAATTCCTTGCCATCGACAAGTATTTTTGTGACTTCCTTTCCGTTAGATGTGATTTTTCCGTCTGAATCTACTTCAACTCCGGGCAAGCGTTTCAGTAGGTCTTCGATCACGGCATTGGGTTGAGTTTTATATGAATCGGCATTAAACTCGATTGTGTCTTCTTTGACTGTAATTGGGGTTTTAACAGCGGTTACAACCGCTTCTTTAAGTGTGATAGACGATTCTTCGAGTACGATTTTACCAACGTTTATTGATGCATTTTTTATTTCGACATTGGTAAGTTTTCGTTTATATCCTACATATGTGTATTCGACGATATATTTCCCTGCGCGGAGTCCGGTGATTGAGAAAACTCCATCCATATTAGCAGCTCCGCCTTTAACGTAAGTGCTGTCTTTTGCCAACAGAATTCTTACACCTGCTTCGGGAAGTGCTTCGTCAGTTTGGTCGACGACTGAACCTGAGATATTATAAGCATTGAGGGTTGTTGCGCTCAGCAATAGTGTGATAAATAGGAGTAATACTCGACGTATCATGTGTAGAATTAATGAATTGATAATGCGTGACAGTTGAGAGTAGCTTAAAATGCTACGTTACTAAGACCCGCAATGTCGTATAAAGTAAAATGAAATTATAGTCAAAAAACGTTAATATATGATGATATTGCAATGTTATTCGCTTTTATGCTCGTGAACCGTAACTTTGATTAGTTCAAGTCGCGTTTCGGTTTTTTTGAGAACCTCAAAAGAGAGATCTCCCAAGCTGATTTCTTCACCTTGAGAGGGGATTGAACCGAGTGAGTGAAGCAGATAGCCGGCAAGGGTTTGATAATCATCATCTTCGGGTATATCTATAGGATACGTTTCATTGAGATATTCAATTTCTATACGACCTGAAAATTCGTAGGTGTTCGGTCCGACCTGACGTTGAATTATGCGCGCATGGTCATGCTCATCCTGGATATCGCCAAATATCTCTTCAACAAGGTCTTCAAGTGTTACCATTCCGGCAGTTCCACCAAATTCATCAACAATGATGGCGATTGATCTCTTTTCAGCAAGAAGACGCTTCATCATTTTGTTGGCTTTGAGCGTTTCGGGGGCATAAATTACCTCCTTGATGTTATCTTTCCATGATTGGTCGCGATGGAAAAGTTCTGAAACGTGGATATATCCCAGAATATTGTCAATATCCTCTTTATAGACGATAATTTTTGAACGTCCCGATTTTGTGAATAAGTCGCTGAGTTGTTGTTCAGTAGTGTTGTCAATATCCACGGCAACGATCTCGTTTCGTGGAATCATGCAATCGCGCAGGTGAATTTGTGAAAAATCGAGGGCATTATGAAATATCTTTACTTCATTCTCAATCTCTTCAGCCGAGTTAACATTTTGGTCGATAGAACGTTCAAGATATTGATTGAGGTCGCCGACCGACAGATAACCGAGCGGCGATTCGGTATCTTTGATTCCGAAAATTCTCATCAGCATTTTTGAAATCCAGGTCGTAAATGTTGATATGGGATATAAAATAATGTAGATTGCAAAAAGCGGAATCGAGAATAATTTCAGCGAGTTGTTGGGATTGATACTGAAAATTGTTTTTGGTATAAACTCACCCGAAATCAAGATCACACCGGTTGAGATTAGTGATGAAAATATGAGTATCAGAGCATCGCTTGAAAAATAATGTTCGAGCCATGGGTCAAGAACCGCGGCTGCTCCCATACCATAAATTACCAGTGCAATATTATTGCCTACGAGAATTGTAGAGATGAAAAAAGCCGAGTTGTTATAGAATACATTAAGAATGTGTGAAACCGTACCTCCACGTTTGATGTCGAGTTCAACTCTGACGCGGTCACCGGTCACAAATGCTATTTCAACACCCGAAAAAATTGCTGAAAAAATCAGTGTTACAATAATTAATATATACCAACTCATTTTTTTACTTCTGATTTTATGGTATCACTATCGCTCTGTTCCATAGGTAAATTGGCAGGTTCACTGTCGTTTTTGCGTTCGGGCACGGGGAATATTCCTGACGGATGATTGACTGTGTAATCAGTCATGTTTTCATTTGATGTGAAGCCATATCCCTCGATAATGCGGTTTGAACGTTCTATGTGAATGAACGAATCAGAGTAAACCGAGTGTTTGCTCTGATCCCAAAATATTTGTTGAGTTAAAAATTTATCACCGACAGTGTTACGCATTCTAACGTTTCCATCGAGACGCCAAATTTTTTTCTGACTGAAATATGTGGCTGAGTCACAGGTTATTGTGGCATCGACTGCCATGTTGTTGTCATATTTCTCCATATCGAGACCCTCCGGAAATTTCCATTTTGGGTCACGAATGTTGTCAAACATAAGCCAAAGAGGGGCTGTTATGTGATATCGCGTATAACCCGAGTCTGATATGAGCGTTGATACGTCACGAGTGAGCATTGTCGGCATTTGGTCAACATTTTCAAGGCTGATCATTCCGGGCTTTACCTTTTCGCGGCATGATGTTGTTACGGCAGCCATCATCATGACGACTGCTATTGCCGGCAATAGCATCATTGCCTTTGACCGCGAACACATCCGTGCCTCACTCATTTTTTATTGATTAGCGCAGACGATTCTGCCAGAACCAAAGTTCGTTAAAGTTAATTCCGAGAGTGATATAGAGATAATTTTCTTTAACCAATGGATTGGGATAGGCTTGACGACGGCAATATTCCAACCCGAGGTTCACAAGGCATTTTGAAGCCGGAGCCGGGAGACCGAAACCGAGTGTGATTCCTTGTTTTTTTACGTTATTCTCGCCAACTTTGATGTAGTCACGATCGTGATATACACCGAGACGGTAGCGTACGCGTTGAATCCAGTTGCCACGTGAATTTGGTATGTATTCAGCTCCGACCGCAACTTTCCATCGGTCGGCAAAACGATTGCCTTCAAACCCTTCGAGCGGAGTGAATTTCGCATCTTTCCACGGTTGATAGGTGTAGTCGGCTTCAACTGTCAGACGATTGTCTATATTGAAACTGAGACCGGCTCCGATAGTGTGGGGGAGTGTATAGTTTTTTTGAAGTTTCATCACCTGAGTTGTGTCGGGTGATGAAGCTTCAGTGTTGATGTCATATTTTATGCCGTATGTTTTACCGCGAAGGTCTTTGCCCGGAGCGAAAGTCGCACCGAGTACAATACGTTTGTCACGGGCAATTTTGAGGTTGTATTGCAAACCGAGCGAGATATAATAGTCTTTTACCTCGACTACTCGTTCAAAGATTGCCGATGAGCCATTGTCGGCTATCGTGTAGTTGTCGTTGCGGGTCGTGCCAAAAAGATAGCCGATGTTTGCACCGATTGAAAGCCCGGGAATGTATGGACGAATTGCAATACCTCCATAGAGAAGGTTGATTCCGCCTTCGCCTTGATATGAATATGCGCCGTTGGTTATTTCATCACCAAATGAATATCCGGTAACAGAATAGGGCACGAGACCGATTGACGCTCCCATGATTTTGCCGACCGGAAATTGCAAGGTTATATAATCGAGACCACCACCCCAGTTATGAGCGGTGTTTGAGCCGTCTTTGCCTGAGAAGTATGCAAGATCTACACCCATGTCAAAAAGGAATGTCAGCGAGTCGATAGCAGCGTATGATGCCGGGTTCATCGCATTTGTCTGACGCCCTGACTGCATTGCATAACCGACACCACCCATCGAACGTTGGGCTGATGTTGACTGATCGCGAAGATTTCCATAACCAAAACGAGAGTAGGGCGACAGAATATCCTGAGCTGAAAGTTGGAATGCCGAAATTGCTAAAATGAGCGCTACGGCAGCAAAAAGTTTATTTTGTTTCATTATACATTAATATGCTGTTTAATCCGATAGAAACAAGGCACGGTTTTACGATTGCTTTAACGGGTATCAATTCTGCTATGTCATTGCCCCATCCGCCTGTGATAATCAGACGTGTTCCCTCGGGAAGTTTCGAGTAATAATACATTATTTCGGCTGCAATGCCGTTGACAGCGCCGGATCTCATTGCCGTTTCGGTCGAGGTGCCGAAAAGGGGTGTTTCACCCGAGCTCTCAATCATTGGCAGTCGTGCCGTGAAATTGTGAAGTGCTTTTAACCTCATGCCAACGCCCGGTGCGATATTACCTCCGATAAATTCTCCGTTTTCAGTCACTACATCATATGTAGCTGCTGTGCCTATATCCACAACAAGCAGATTTTTGCCCGGGCAGAGGGCTACCGCTCCTGCGACTGCTGCGATACGGTCAACTCCCAGTGTGTCGGGCGTTGCATAACCAATTTTGATTGGCATCGGTGTCTTGTTTGACAACCATATCACGTTATCGTCGCCAAAGGTTTCGATAAGTATTTGTCGGAGAGGATGATTTGGATCGGCGACCGAACATCCTATGGCTTTTTTCGGTGCATATCTCTCAACAATCGCTTGCGCATCAGTATATGAAAATTCTTGGAAAGTATGGCGCCAAACGGCACGTTTACCCTCCCAGATTACAGCCTTGATAGCTGTGTTTCCACAATCTATAGTCAAGTTGTTATGCATTTCGGCGACAAATTTACTAATTCCTATTAAAATAATAGGGGCATGACTCGTGCTAAATTCGTTTCTTGTGAAAATTTAACAATATTTCGGTATGAAATGACTGTTTTTGCTCATTTATGGAATAAAAAAGCCCTCGCATCACGGCGAAGGCTTATTGGCGCTTCAGGATGGGCTTGAACCAACGACCCCCTGATTAACAGTCAGGTGCTCTAACCAACTGAGCTACTGAAGCAGATTGATAGAAATGTGAATGTAAGGTTTTTGTTGAGCGCTTCAGGATGGGCTTGAACCAACGACCCCCTGATTAACAGTCAGGTGCTCTAACCAACTGAGCTACTGAAGCAGGTTTTGCACGACCCTCCGGTCAAATGCGATGCAAAATTAGATATTAATTTTTATCTGTGCAAATTTTTTTTGAATTTTCTTTATGACTACCGTCTAATTCGACTAAAGAAAGGCTGCAACATTGCGGATTTTTTCAAGACGAGCCATAAACGATTTGTCAGATTTCGCTATCTGTTTGTTATACTCTGATTGTAATTTCAACCAAAGGTCGGCTTCAATACCGAGTGCGGCTTCAAGAAGAAGTGCATATTCGGTCGTGACCGCACGTTTTCCGTTCAGAACTTCATTTAACACCGATGCCGGAATTCCAATTTCAGCAGCGAGTTGCTTTTGAGAAATACCACGATACTCTATTTCATCCTTAATCATCTCTCCGGGATGAATTGCATTACTGGAATAAGTGTTATTTGCAATCATATTGGGTGAAATTCCTTCTATATTTACTTTCATATATTTCATTTATAATGGTTTGACAATTCAACAACATTACAGATAGTCAGCACCGGTTCTTGTTCATTTTCTAAAATCGTAAATTCGACACGATACTTATCATTTACTCGTATAGAATTTCGACCGGCTTTATCTCCTGAAAGAGCTTCAAAATTCAAAGATTTGATTGTCCATAAAGATTCAATACTTGACGCCATTTTTAAAAAGTTTATTGCCTTTTGATATCGGCGAATAATATCAGGTTGGAAGCGATGTTTTTTATCAATGCTTTTACCTTCTTCGTATAGAACAAATAAGTATTCGTGTTCAAATGTGACTATCATTGTTGTCGTATTTAAAACATTGCAAAGTTAGTGAAAGTTTTGCAAATTCGCAAATTTGATAATTTATTTATTCTTTCCCTTCCCCTTCACCAATCTGTTTTTGCGTAGCCTTTGGGAACCATTGTTTTAGACGATTGAAGGCTTTGGCGCGTATTTCGGGCGTGATATTTGATTTGACGGCTGAGATTGCTGCGAAAAGAGCTGCCGAGTCGTCGGTGAATCCGGCTATTGGTATGGCATCAGGAATCGCATCAAGAGGCAGAATGAAGTAGCCCAACGCACCATAGATAATAGCCTTGTCGCGCAGGGGAGTGGCAGGGTCGATAGCTGTGTAATAGAGGGTTAACGCTGCATTGATAACCGTCAAGCCCGCTTTGCTCGCAAAATTGCTGATTTTGGCAATGAGAGCGTCGGGCGAAAAATAAGATGTGTATTTGCTGTAATCGATCAACGGGCAATCAATTGTTGAGCATCGGGATACTCAAGTTGAACCATCGGTGTAAGAGTCAATCCGGCAGGAATGGCAGTCTCATCGTAAGCTTGTGCCGGATAAACTCCACCCTTAACAACGTTGTCGGCACCATTGACAAAATAGATTGTTTTTGCGCCGAGCTTACTCAAATTGACAAGGTCGCTTATTTGAGGCTGATTAATAGTATAGACGGTCGAACCTTTAACCTCGTTTTCGCCCGCTTTTTTTATTGCGTTTGCAACAGCCGAAGATTGGGCAGTGCTTTCACCGGTTGTAACCGATTTAGAGTTTGAAATTATGACGGCACCGTCGGCTTTCCCACCTTTCGAAACACTGTTTTTAGCAGCGGTTGTAGCCATATCGATATACACCATATTGTCAGGCATAATCATTCCAACCTTAGTAATAGGTAACACGGCATCAGCATGAAACTGAGTTGCAAAAACAGCTACAATGGCAATCGCCCACGCATATATTGACTTTTTCATAATCTTCTTAGTTTCAGATTAAACATACATGATTAACAATGCAAATTTACTCAAAATTTTAAATTTTGCACAAAATAATCTCTATATATTAGAACAAGTTAACCCCTCAATGGTTTAATCAGGTCATAAACAAAAAATGGCCTACGTTCCCACGCAAGCCATTTGAGAAAACCATTTATTATTTTAAGAGATTAATTACTAAAACAATCTTTTTTATCTTGAAATTAAGTTACCTTTGGAATGTTACTTTGAATTTTTGACAATTCTTTTTTTACTTCGTATTTTTGACAATACGGATGGCTGCGCCACCTCCCGGTGCCAACGGCTGTTTGAGTTTTGTGCCGGGCTTAACCTTGATGGTGCGGATGCGGTAGGCCTGTGGATTGTCTTTCCAATGAGCGTCGGGCGCATCTTCATAGATTGTTGCAGTATAGGTGCCGTCTTTGGGCAAGAAGCTGAAATCAATCGTTGCAGTGCGAGCGTTTTCGTCGGTGATTGCTCCAACATACCAGTCATCAGAGTTCTTGTCGAGACGAGCCACGGTTATATATTGGTTAGGTTCGGCTTCAAGATATTTTGAGTCAGCCCAATCTACCGGAACGTCCTTGATAAACTGGAACGCATCGGGGAAACGGTCATAATTTTCGGGAAGGTCACACGCCATCTGGATTGGTGACGGCATTGTCAGATAGAGCGCAAGCTGACGAGCAAGTGTTGTTCCAGCCTGTGAATCTTTACCTTCGTTATAATAGCTCATTTTTGTCTCAAAGAGTCCGGGGGTATAGTCCATCGGACCTCCTTTAAGACGGGTAAAGGGCAACATACATGTATGAGACGGGGGATTACCGCCCATTGATTCAAATTCGCCACCACGAGCCGACTCCTGAGCGAGCCAGTTGGGATAGGTACGACAGAGTCCGGTTGGACGCGGAGCCTCATGGCTGTCAATCATAATCTGATAGTCGGCAGCTTTTTCAATCACATGGCGAGCATGATCGACCATCCACTGCGAAGTGTGATGCTCCGAGCGAGGGATAATCGCACCGACATAACCGGTTTTTACAGCGTCATAATTGTTATTTTTCATGAAACGGAACGCGCTGTCGAGCTGAAGTTCATAGTCAGCCGCATTTGCAGCGGTTTCGTGGTGCATGATCAGTTTGACACCTTTCTCTTTTGCATAGTCGCGAAGGGCGGGAAGGTCAAAATCGGGATAGGGTTTGTCAAAACGGAACTGACGGTTTTTGCGATAGCCGCCCCAGTCTTCCCAACCTTCATTCCAACCCTCTACAAGAACGCCGTCGATGCCATGTTTTGCTGCGAAGTCAATATATTTTTTGACGTTTTCGGTGTTGGCAGGGTGTCGACCGTTCGGAGTCAGTTTGGTATAGTCGGTAATGCCGGGTTTGGCAAGCCCGTCATCTGAGTAAGCCCAGGTTTTTTGATAGCCGGTAAACATTTCCCACCATACGCCGACAAACTTCATCGGTTTGATCCATGAAGTGTCTTCAATCTTGCACGGCTCGTTAAGGTTGAGGACCAATTGAGAGGCAAGAATATCGCGGGCATCGTCGCTGACGATAAGGGTGCGCCACGGAGTATTGAACGGCATCTGAAGGTATGCGCTCACGCCGAGTCGGTCGGGAACGAGGTGCGATTTCATCGAGTAGTTCTCTGTATCAACATCGAGAAGCATTGCCGGGTATCCGTCAAGAGCAGCCTCATGAACGTTGATATACAAACCGTCGTCGGTCTTTAGCAACATCGGTGTCTGGATGGTTGTTCCGTTAACACGCTGTGCTTCGCTGTGACGTGCATAGTTTGAAAGAGCCTCGGGCAACTTTGAGAATGTGGTTTCTGACCATAGATATTCGTCGGTGTCATAATCGCCGGGAATGCAATAAAGCTTGTGGTCGCCGTTGAAATTGAATTCGGTAACTTCATCTTTCAAGGTCAAATGATTGGGACCTTTCTGCACAGGCAGTTCATATCTGAAACCAAGACCATCGTTAAACAATCTGAAACGGATGGTAAATTCGCGCTGATGATCTTTGTCAATCAGGTTCACAGCCATTTCATTGAAGTTGTCGCGGATTGTTGAATATTCACCCCATACAGGTTCCCATGTACGGTCAACCGACATCGTGTCGGTGCTTGCAATGCGAAATCCGTTGGTCAAGTCGAGCTGCTCTGATTTCAGTCCGAGTGCACTTGCCGTTACAACAGGCTTGTTTTTATAGTCAAGCGTGTAGTAGGGCGCTCCCTGTGGAGTCAGTTCTACATGTAGAACCAGGTTGCCGTCGGGTGAGGTAATGCTGACAGCTGCCATATTCAGGGCAACCGCAATCATCAAAAGTATTGCTGATATTTTTTTCATTGAAAAAATATATGTGATATTAGTTCATAAGGATTGTGTAGCCATACGGCGCGAGGTCAATCATCAGGGGAACATTGCTTGAGGCTCCGGTAATCAAATTTTTCATTGATGTTCCGGTCAATGCGATGGGTGATTTGAACGATTGAGCTTCGCCCGAGGTGTTTACTGCCACAAAAAGAGTATGACCCGTTATGCTTCGTGTAAAGATAGCGACATCTTTGGTTGAGTAATCGGCCAAAGAACCGCTGCGCACTTTTGACGATTCGATAAAAGCGTTGTTAATCGCTTTATATTCGTCTGACAAGGCGGTTGAGAAGTCCAATGGTCGGTAGTCAAAAAACGACAGTTTACCGGTCAATCCTTCGACATCCATTGATGAATAGATCATCGGAGTCCCTTTGCCGTTGAGCATTGAGACAAGAACATATGCTCCGCGAACCCCCTCGGGAGTTCCGAACATGGTTGCAACATTGTTTTCTGATGCCGTGTCATGGTTAAACACAAAGCGTAACATCGATTTTCCTTCGGGTACTTTGTCAAAAGCCTCGGTAGCCTCTTTGATGATGTTTGACGCATGAGTGCCGTTGAAAGCTTTTGATATTGTCGATGCACAGTCCCAGTCATAAATCATGTCAAAGCCGTCGGCAAAATATGTCGGATTGCCCGACTCTGCAAGCATGATGAAATCAGGATTTTTGGCTCTCAATTCTTTGATGACACTGCTCCAGAACTCGTGAGGAACGCCGTCGGCATAGTCACATCTGTAACCGTCAATCGAGAATTGGTCAACCCAGAACTTCATTGCCTCTTTCATTGCTGCCTGAACTTCGGGATTGTTAACTTTGAGCTGGGCAACGTCGAGCCATCCGAGAGTCGGTGACATAATCTCGCCATTGGCATCTTTCTGATACCAGTCGGGATGTTCAGTTATCCACGGACAATCCCATGCCGTATGGTTGGCGATCCAGTCCAACATCACTTTCATTCCCTTGGCATGAGCGGTATTGACGAGTTGTTTAAAGTCGTCCATAGTTCCATAGCGCGGATTGAGTGCTTTGAAATTACGGATGCAATAAGGCGACCCGCCGGCTTTGAATTCGCCGGGCTCGTAGATTGGCATAATCCAGAGTATATCGCACCCCATTTCAGAGATGCGGGGGAGTTGTGCCGTAATTCCGTTCAGGCAGTCGTTTTCACCGAAAAATCGGGGATTCGCCTGATAAATTACGTCAGTCGATGATGCTTCAATATTGTCCGGTTTGTCGGGATTTTCCGGTAAATCGGGCTCATTTGAAGAGCAAGCGGTGGTAGCGAGTACTACCACCGTTGCAAAAATAGATTTTAATATTTTGTTCATGTTATTTTACAATTGCTGTATCAGGTTCAGCAGTGATAAAATAATTTTTGTCAAGTGTGATTGTGGCAGCATTATATTGGATGCCGTTGTCATCGCCGCCATTGTTATTGAAGATAAGGTTCTCGGTTTCGCCAAGTCCTTTAACTGTCAATACTTTGTAGGTGATGCCATCAACGGTTGCTGTTGAATCAGGTGCTACACCGGGCCATCCGCCAAAGATTTCTTTGTCGCCCCATGCATATACATAGAATTTGTCCCATCCGGTTTTATCTTCGATATATATGCTGAATTCGCCTTCCTCGGGGTCGGTAACTTCAGCTTGGATAGCGTTTGCAAGCACGATGAAGTAGTCTTGGTCAAGAGTTACTTTCAATTCTTTGGTTTGAGAGCCTTTATTATTATTGAAAATGAGATTTACTTCTTCGCCTTCGCCGGTAACAGTGAATACCTTGTAGGTGTGTGCTCCAACAACTTTAGTCTCGGTGGTAGTCTCTCCGGGCCATGCACCAAAAGGATTAAAATCGTTGTCGCCATATGCATAAACATACAGGTTGTCCCATCCTGTTTCATCCTGAACATAAATCTTATATTCCTGAGGTTCGGGAGCTACAGGTCCGGTTATTTCCGGAGTATAGGTCGCAGGGTCAAATTCTGTTGCTCCTTTTGATGTAAGCTCGATATAAACGTCGCGGTCAAGGTTGAAGACAACTACATCGTCAAACTGTTTACCATTGTTGTTATTGATAATAACGTGTTGTTCAAGAGAACCGTTACAGTTGGCTGCCCCGAGGTCGTAGTAGAGATATGGTACACCCTTAATAACCTGAGTTCCGGTTGGAGCCATACCGGGCCATGCTCCATTCAAGTCATTGACAGTTCCCCACATATAAACATATACTTCGTCCCATCCTGAGTTGTTTGCAATAAAGATGGTATATCCGTCGTGTTTTACGACATTGTTGGGGTCAAACTCGACGACTCCGTCAGGGGTCAATTCAAGATAGAAGTCTTGGTTCAAAGTTACATTATAGTCTTTGAGCTGTTGACCACCATCATTATTATTGAAAATAAGGTTGAGGTTCAAACCTTCGTTTTCAGCACCGGTGTCGAAATATTTGTAAATGACGCCATCAATCTCAACTTTACCTGTTGGTTTGATACCGGGCCATGCACCAAATGCTTCAGCATCGCCGTAGGCATACATCGCAAGGTCGTTATAGCCTGAATTATCAACCACATAGATTACATAACCGTCGTGAACGATTTCATCGGGGTTGGCAGGTTTGTTAAAGTATTCAGCCCAACGATAAACAATTACGTTCATACGCTCGCCAACTTTGGGCGATTCGGTGTGAATGACGGCGGTGTTTTCGAGCGAACGTTCTACACCCTGTTGTTCTGAATAGAATGTATAACCGTCGGCAAGCGTTTTACCGTTGATAAAATCTGAGGGATTGAGATAGACACCCCATTTAACGTCGGTGTCGGGTGCTTTTTCAAGTTCCCAGCGTGGATCGCCTACGGCATCCATTCCGCCGTTGAATTCACCGATAATATAAATTTTATCAGTTGTCATTGTTCCCTGAGGCACGATAACTTCAAGAAGTTGGTAGCCGGGACGCAACTCGAAGCGAGGAAGTTCGCTTTCAAATACAATCTCTTCCTGTGAGCAGCCGGTCAAAAACGGTAGCAACAATAAGAAAAAGATACTGAATATATTGAGTTTCTTCATGTTGGCTTAGTATTAATAGTTAGGATTCTGAACGAGACCCGGGTTAACCATAAGGGCAACTTGGGGAAGTGGGAACCACTCATATTTGCGGTCGCGTTTTGCGGGCATCTGGCGGTCGGTTTCCTCTGTACGACCGAAGAACCACCATTGTCCCTGGGTGAATTTGTCAAAGCGACGGAGGTCGGTGCGACGGCGACGGCCTTCATCAAGGAATTCAAGTCCCCATTCGCTCAACATCCAGTCTTCGTCAAATGCATCGAAGCCGGGACCGGGATTTTGGATTGTAGCAACATCGGCTGAGCTATAGTAGCGCTGACGAACGTTGTTTACAAGTTCTTTGGCTCCGTTTGAGTCGCCTGTGCGAAGTTTACATTCGGCAAGTGTATAGAATACTTCGGCAAGACGGAATTCAACCTGACCTGCGTCGCGCCAGTCAAGACCTGTTGATTCGGGATAAACCGGATAACGCATCATGCGGTAGCCTGAGTTGGTCATACCCCAACGCGGTGACATTACAGTCTCGAGGTTACGTCCAAGGTTGGTGAAAGTACCAACTTGGTCAACATAGATAAGAGGTTTGTCCTGAAGGTCGGCGTCGGCAAGAACGTCGGCTCCGGTATTGTAGTTCTTTTGAGGACCCATTGCAAAGACACCCTGCCAGTTGCCGGCTGCATCGCAGTGGAACGGCTGTTTACGGATATCTTTGTCGTTCATACGGTCGTATGGTGCGCCAAGTTTGTCGCCATAGTCAAAGATGAAGCTTTTGCCGTCGTTTGTTCCGCAGATATCGGTGCCTGCCATTATGTAGTCAGTTCCCGAGTTATCTTTAGAAGGAACGAGACAGGTACAGTTCCAACCACCCTGGTCACAAGAGTAACCGAACATCTCGTCGTAGTTATAGGGGAGGAAGGGTGTGTTACGGTTATTGTTTGTCATACGTCCTACTTCCTGAGCGAAAGCAAATACAACTTCCTGGCAAGTGCTATTGTTAATGCCGTAGATGTCACGATAGTCTGATGCAAGGTTGTATGTACCATAATCACCGTCGATTATCTGCTGGCAAAGTGTTGCACAGTCGCTGAAATGATCTACGCCGGTGAAAACCTTTGAGTTGAGAAGAAGACGCATTTTCAACATACGGTTGACACCTTTGTTGATGCGGTTACGGGTTGCATTTGAACCGTCTTCGGCAGTGAGGTCATCAACGCAAGCATCGAGCTCGTCAACGATAAAATCCCAAATTACCTGACATCCTGTATCGAAGTTTGTATCAGCCGATCCGGGAATGTCTGCGCTAACTGAGGTGTTTAGTGGAAGAGCTCCACCCCAAAGTTCAAAGTTGTTATAATATGCCCATGCACGCATTGTGCGAACTTCGGCGATACGTGATTTTAATGCATCTTCGGTCATTCCGACTGATTTCGGGTCGAGATTTTCAAGGTCGTGAATGAGTGTATTGCAAAGACCGATTGTTTCCCAAGCGTGTTCCCATGCCTGACGGATGATAACCGATTCAGAGTTCCATGTTTGGGTAGAGAGCACAAATTTTGCAGCTTCGTCATATCCCCATGCTCCTCCGTTCCATGTACGCCATGCAACTTGGTCGGCTGAAAATTCATTGAGATACCAGAAGTATTCTTCAAAGCCCGAGAATGCACTGGCATACACTGAAGCTATGGCTCCATTGACGGCATTTTCGTCCTGATAGTAGGCCGATGCGTCGATACGGTCAAAGGTCTTTTCGTCGAGATCGGTACATGACCACGCACCGATTGCGATTGCGGTCGCGCTGAGCAAACCGGTTATATGATTCATTATTTTCATAGAGTCAAATTGTTAAGATTAACGGAAGCGTACAGTTACACCAAGAGTGAGTTGAGTTGCAGTGGGATATGCCGATGTAACGTCGATACCCGGGGTGATACCTGTTGAGGTAACGGCCGAGGGATCGGTACCGGTATAGCCTGTCAATGTGAACAGGTTCTTGGCTGCAAGATAGATGCGCAAGGTGTCAAGCAGACGACGGTTTTTCAAAGGTACGGTATATCCGAGTGTGACATTTTCAAGTTTGAAATAGTCACCGTTTTCAAGGAAGTATGATGAAATCACACCGCCACCCGACCATACGTCTTTGTCTTTGAGATATGTGCTGCGTAATACGTTGTCGCTACCGCTGCCTTTGAGACCCATGCCATAACGACGCATATTAAAGATCTGGAATCCGAAGGCTCCGTTAAACATCAGGCTGAGGTCAAATTGTTTCCATTTGATGGTGTTGTTCCATGTGAGGAAGTGGTTGGGAGCGCCGTCACCGATATAACGTTTGTCATTAGGATCGGCCGATGCTGCGGGAATTTTTTCACCGGCGGCATTATAGACAAGCATATCGTGAGCTTCGTTATATCCGGCATATTCATAGCCATAGAACTGACCGATTTTACCACCTTCTTCAACGCGGAAGAAGTATTCGCTTGTTCCTACACCCGGTTTCTGATACAAATCAAGATATGATGCCTGATAGATCTGGTTTGAGAGTTTGGTGAGTTTGGTTGTTCCGTATGAATAGTTGATTCCGGTTGTCCAGGTTACAGGTTGATTGATAACTGCATCGGCAGTGAGTGCGAGTTCGATACCTGTGTTTTTGGTTGTACCGACGTTCACGAGAATGTTGGGATAAACATAAGGAGGCTGCGGAGCAGTGTAGTTGTAGAGAAGATCCTGAGAACGACGGTCAAAATATTCGATTGATCCATACAAACGGTTGAAGAGCATGAAATCTACACCGTAGTTAAGGCTTGAAAGTTTTTCCCATCCGAGCGCGGGGTTCGCGTTGTTTGACGGACGATAACCTGTTACCCATGAACCGTCGATAAGATATGATCCATTGGGTGAGTAGGTTGCGAGTGACTGATATGCGTCAAAGTCGCTTCGGCCGGTTACACCGTAAGAGATACGGGGTTTAAGACTCTGGACTGTTTGAACATAATCTTCGAGGAACGATGTTTTAGCCATTTCCCAAGCGATTGATGCTGACGGGAATGAACCCCATTTTTTGTCGGCACCAAATTTGGTTGATCCTTCGTGACGGATTGAGGCTGATGCGATAATCATGCCTTTCCATGAATAGTTGACACGGCCAAAGAAACCGATGAGCTTAGACTGGCTCTTGCCGCCATACATCTGGGCTTTACCTTCTGAAAGCCATGTACCTGAACCGATACCGTTCCAAAGGGGAGAGTCAAATGTGAAGTCGTTGTTCTGCATGAACATCTGTTCCCAGTTTGAACGTTCCCATGAGTAACCGGCAACGACTTTTACGTCGTGGTCACCGCTTTGGAAGCCATAGTTGGCAATCCATTCAACTCGGCTGGTCCACCATTTTTGATATTGTTGAGATGCACGCCCTGCATATCCGCCCCAATATGATTCACCCGATGTTCTCGGAGTATAGTAGTCGCTTTTAAGGTCGTTGTAGTTATATGAATATGAGAGGGTAGTGCTGACGTTGTGTTTGTCGTTATACCAAATGTTGTATTTGAGATCGACAGTGCCGAGAATATATGTGCGGTTGCCCTGTGAAGAGTTGACTTTGAGTTGCTGAACAGGGTTGCGGATATCGGTCGGTGAAGTAGGCTGATAATAAGAACCGTCTTCGTTGAAAACGGGGATTGTCGGGTTCATGCCGAGTGCGGTGTCAAACATACCGTCATCGCCCCATTTTTCTTTTACTCGACGGGCATTGATTGAACTGGTTATGCGGAGGTGATTGTCAAGTGCGTTAGCTGAAACGGCTGCACGTCCACCAAATTCTTCACGTCCGCTGGCAATATCAAGACCATTGGCTTTTTTCCAGTTGACCGATGCGGTATAATATCCGCCGTTGGCAAGCGAGCCGTCGATTGCAAGGTATTGGTTAGTGTCGTATGACGATTTACGGGTGATAAGGTCATACCAGTTTGTGCTTGCACCGTAGTCGTTACCACGGCGTGCAAGTCGCCATTCGTAAGGCGAGAGCACTTCGGGTTTGTCTTTGGCAAATGCAAGTGCTCCGTATGAATCGTAGGTGATCAAGGGGAGTCCCGGTTCACCTGTTCCTTTTTTAGTTGTGATGAGGATTACACCGTTTGCACCGCGAGTACCATAGATTGCGGCTGATGCGGCATCTTTAAGCACTGACATTGATTCGATGTCTTGGGGTGCGAGTGTGCGGATATCTCCACCTGCCACACCGTCAATAACGATGAGAGGACCGTTGCCGGCGCTGAGTGATGTTGCACCACGCACCTGAAGATCGGCTGATCCGTTAGGGTTGGCAGCGGCTGTGCTTGATACGTTAAGACCGGCAACTTTACCGGTTAACATTTCCATCGGGTTGTTCATTGCTCCCTTCTGGAAATCGTCACGGTTTACTTGGACAATTGAGCTTGAAAGTTCTTTGCGGCTCAATGAACCGTAACCAACGACAACGACTTCGTCAAGAAGCTCGCTGTCTTCGCTCATTGTTACGTCGATTTTTGTTTGACCTTTAACGGCAACTTCGACAGATTGGAACCCTACATAACTGAATATGAGTGTTCCGTCTGACGGAACGTTGCTCAATGTATAACGACCGTCAAAGTCGGTTGCTATACCGTGAGTCGGGTCTCCTTTTACTGAAACGCTGACACCAATCAAAACTTCCCCTGTCGGGTCGCTGACTGTGCCGGAAACATTTACGGTCTGCGCCGAGATGAACGGAGCGGCCATAAGAGCGATCATCCATAATGTGATGAGGGTGATGGCTCGTAAATTCCATGGTTTGTTGTTCATTATTAGAATTGGTTTAAAAAGTGATATTGATTTAAAATTAAGTGACAAATTGAAATTGAACAGTGCAAATTTCACTAACCTTCTATTTATAGTCAAGAGGTTCAAATAAAAATCAAAATTCAAATAAAAGTCAACAGTCTGGTTATCAGGGGATAAGCGTTTTTGGAGTGCTCAAAAAATCAAAATGATTTTCGTGCGGAAATTGTGCGGAAATTGTGCGGTTCAGCTCAAATTTCTTACGTCATTCTCAAAATTATCAGGGTCTAAAGCTCGTTTTTTTGTCTTTGAACGATAGGTATAGACCGTCGAGGTTGAGCAGCGGAGAAATTCGGCAGCTTTGGCATTGTCGTCAATGCCGAGGCGAATCAACGCAAACAGTCTAAGCTCGGTATTGAGAATTTCGCCCGATTTTAAGACAATCTGTTCGTCGGGTTTAAGCAGCTTGTTAAATTTTTCGACAAACGCCGGATATATGTTCAAGATTGCTTCATCAAATCGACGATAGAAGTCTTTCAACAGTTGATCTACCATTTCGGTTGATTCGAGTTTGCTCAACAAGGCGTTGCGGTTGCCACCCTGCACAGTCAGTTTTCTCAACGATTGTTGATAGTGTTGAAGCGACGATATTGTCGATGAGCAATATTCCATAAACAATACGGCATATTCGTGAAGTTCATCGTTTTTAACCTTCAATTCATGATTTGCCTCACGGAGCTGTCCCGAAACATGGCTGAGTTCTTCAGCGGCAACGCTGATGTTATCTTTTGCACGTCTCAGGCTTTTGATTTGCTTGAGAATAAACACGAGGGTTACGAGTAAAATCAGCAACAGTATGCTGCTGACCCAAACCATTGCCCTCAACTCGTTTGTCAATTTATTTTGAACCGACATGTAGGCTTCGTCGATGACCGGAAGCATCTTGATTGACTGGGCGTTGCGCATGATAGCCGAGTAGAAGTTGGCATCGGCGATACTTTTTTTGAGGTAACGGTTTGCGCGTTCGACATCTCCGTTCTCAAACATCACGGTGGCGACTTCTCTGAACGACATGTTTTCTTTGACCGCTCCGCGAATGTCTGATATCGCGCTCAAAATCAAATATCGTTTGTAATCATCTTTAAATCCGGCTGTTTTGTAAATGTCGGCGAGCGTCGATGCTAAAATCGAATATTCTCTTGTTCCTGACTGAAATTCTTCAAGGTGTTTTGAGATTGTTTGAATTGCCGTATCGGTTTCACCATTGCGAGCCTTTTCGGTCATGATAAAAACAAGATGATTGAACGATTCAGGTTTGATTACCCGACTTAGCGAATCGGCATAGATTGAGCGTCGTTTGTCATATTCAAGTGCTGTTTGATGTTCACTTGTGTATTCGGTAAGGTATTGATAAAGCGCACAATAGGTCGTATAATATTCGTCTAACAAGTCAATGGTGAGCGAGTCTCGGGGAATCGACTGAAGGGTCGCAAATGCATCGGCAAAGAGTCCGGCATGGGCATAAACGTCTCCCTTTTTGATTAGCAGACGGGTGTATTCGCCGGGAATATCTTTGACAGCCGGACGTTTTAGATTATAGCTTATATAATAAAGAGCTGAGTCGGCATTATATTCGTCAAATTCTTCTATAAGTTTATTAATGAGCTCGGTGCGGTGTTTTTTGTCGGTCGAAAGATCATAATCGCGTTTGTAGGCTGTAATTCGATTATTTTTTTGATCTTCATATTCTTTGCTCTTCTCTATTTCTGCATCAAGCATTGCATAATAGTCTTGTAATTCGGGCTTGTCAACCTTGCTTGACTTATTGCAGGCTGTAAACAATATTAGAAAAAGTACAAGGTAGAAATGTGTTTTCATGGGTTTATAACGTGTCATTTTTTTTGTTTTTTGCATTTATATATATAAATGTGTCCGATGCCGCAAAATGCAACATCGGACACATTGGGCGCGTAAAAGTACTAATAAAATAACTATCTGCCAAATATTTGGCAAAAAAGCGACATTTTACGCCTGTTTTTCAGGGTCAGGAGTTACTCTTTGACATAAACCGAACCGTTTAATGCCGGCACTGTCAAAGTGTTGGTTGATGTGAAATCAACTTCCTGACCACTGATCGCATCCCTGAATTTTCCGGTCGGAAGACCGGTTGGAATAGAAACAATTTTATCTTCATCACTGAAGTTTAGCAGCACAATGACGTTGTCGTCTCCGAGTGTGCGTTTATATGCGTAAATCGAGTTGTCGTCGGTAGTTGTCAAGTTTGTCAGCTTGCCGCTCTGTGAACCTGTGCGAAGCGGAGCTTGTGTATGTTTCAAGTGGGCGAGTGTCTTGATCAGATTTGTCATTGTAGTGTCGGGTTCGCTCCAATCAATAGGTGTTTTTTCTGAGATGGGAACTCGACCGCCTGATTTNTATTGAATTTCTTGGCCGTTATATATAAGCGGCATGCCATAAANGGTAAACTGTAAGACAGTCAGTGGTTTAACATACTTATGATATACGAGGTCTTCAGTTCCGCCCTGNTCTTGAACAACATCGTGGTTAACAAGATAGACCATGCGCGAACGTCCTTCGTATGGATTCACGATTGTGTCGTCGGGNGCTTTTGTTTCGTTTGCGGTTATGCCTTCATTTGCGAGTAGTNCACATGCTTCNCGCAACATATTTATATCAAGACTGTCGGNGTTTGCAAATTTTTTGAGAACTTTTTCCTGGAAGTCCCAGCAATAGTTGTAGTCAAAATATCCGTTTTTGATCAACGANGGTTTTGATGCGTCCTCGGCAAGCCATGCCACTCGTTTGCCGTTTTTCAATACTNGTTCCGAGGCTTTGCGCCACAGTTCGGGNGATGGTCCCGATGCGTAGTCACATCTGAAACCGTCTATATCAAAGTTGTCAACCCAATATTGCATGCTCTTGACCATCTCATCTTGCATTGCTTCGTTATCGCGGTCAAGTTCATAAACNTCTTTCCATGCGCCNCCAAACGGGTGAACAAAATCACCGTCTTTATGGGTGTAGAATTCAGGATTTGATNTTACCCATANGTTNTCCATCGACGTGTGNTTGCCAACCCAGTCAAACCAAATTTCCATTCCGTTGTCGTGGATTGTCTTGACGAGGTCGCGNAGGTCTTGCTCTGTTCCGTTGTCCGGGTCTATTTTTGTGTAGTTCTTGATTGAATAAGGACTTGAATATTCGCCCCATAGGCCTGTATCGCCCAATTCATAAATCGGCATCAGCCAAACAACGTCAACACCTAAATCTTTTAGTCGCGGTATCTGTGCTTCGACNCCTTTCAGGTTGCCNTCGGGCGAGAAGTTGCGTACAAATACCTCATAAATTACTCTGTTTTCGGGAATTCGTTCATCGNCGGCGAGTTGTGTCGTTTTGGTNGCACACGATCCTAATGTGGCGCCGACTGTCATTGCTAAAAATAGTTTCTTGAGTTTTAGTTTCATGTTATAAATGACAAGGATTATTAGAAAAATGATTAACTGAAGCAAAGTTAAAATAATATTGCATTCGGTTGAGTCGCATCATATAAAAATCATAAGCCGCCAATACCTAAACGCTTGACAGTTAGANTTGTTCTACTCTAATAATCTAAGTCAAATTTAAAAGCCGCCCANGGNTAAAAANAG
>JAAVCC010000003.1:475592-630137 GCA_014802535.1 Bacteroides sp.
CTGTTTTTANCCNTGGGCGGCTTTNANTTTTTTCAATCAACCGTGATGGGGTTGGTTATATCGTTATTTCAATCAAATTTCCTTCGGGGTCGCTGACTACGCTCTCATAATATCCGTCACCGGTTGTTCGCGGATTGCCCGTGATTGTTATTCCGGCAGCGCGTAACCGTTCGGTCAGTTCATCGACCGCCTTTTTGCTTCCTACCGAAATTGAAAGGTGACAAAATCCGGTTACTATCTGCGATTTGTCACGACCGACAATGTTAGGTGTGGACATTAATTCAAGCCTTGCACCGCCGTCGGGAAATGTCAGAAAATAAGATGTGAATTGCTTGGNNGGGTTNTGATATTTATCGCCCGCAACAGCNCCAAAATNNTTGANATAGAANTGTTTTAGCAGTTCAATGTCATTGCACCACAGTGCGATATGCTCGATTTTCATACTNGTTATTCTTAATATATAAGATGACCTATGATTGATTTTGATGCCATAAATAAGATTACAATCACAAAGATAATGAGAATTTATTATTTTAACGATAATAAACTATAAATGACAGATATTGAAATTTTATTTTGACGATAAATAGTAATTTTGCAAAAAAAGAAACAATGGGAATATTTACAAAACTCCGCGCTCGACGCCAAACAAAATTTATCAGTATCAATCCCCGCAACTGCGTAGCTTGTTGGGAGTGTGTTGAATCATGTCCCAAGAACGTTTTGGGAAAAATCGACTTCCTCGGACATCGCCATGTGAAAATCAGCANTGCCCCTGCCTGCATCGGCTGTTTCAAATGTGTCAAAANTTGTCCCCACGGNTGTATAAATANAATNAGCTAATCTCCGTCAATCCAAGCCGTAAAAATCATAGCGCTTTATAATTAGTAAACTTACAGGGTTCAGTCTCTAATAATTTCCCAATAACCGCCTTTCTTGGAGCCAACATAGTGAACAAAATCATTGAGAGCGGAGAGTTCTCGTTCGACTGTTTTAGTNGCAACNCCGATTGTTGNCGCCATTTCAGCTCTGGTTATATGGGGCTTTTCTCTGATAAGGTCTAAGATTTGTTGCTGTCTTTCAGTTAAGTTTTTAGCGACATTTTTAGCGACATTTTTAGCGACATTTTTAGCGACATTTGTCTCTCGTGTCTTGAGGTCAAAGATCACTTTAACCGAGTTTATGCTTGTTTCGATGCGCATTGGACGTCCTGTCACTTCTTGCCAACGTTTGAGCTTGCGAAGTCCATAGCCAAGATTTTCAGATATATGCGCCAATCGGAACAGCTTTGCGATTACAGGATTGCGAGGTTGTGATTCAAAAGAATTTTCCATTAAATCTAATGACATAGGCATTCCTCCCGGATTAAGGAACTCGATACGGTCGTCAAAAACATGTATGCAGCTTCGGCGGGGGCTAAAATGGTCAGCATGTGCCATTTGGTTTGCCATTGCTTCGCGCAGAATATCGTATTCGGAGAAATCTTCTACAGATTGTCCTCGTTCATTTATTCCAACCATTGGCGTGTTGACAAGTGTACGTAAGCGACGGAGAATAATGCGACTAGCTTCCCAAAGATTCTGCTGCTCGGGAATACGATATGTATAGTTGTTTGTGATTGCCTCTAATCCTGTACCCGGAATTTCTACATAATCAGCACAAAATGTTGGTACAAAATTGAATATATATGGACTCTTGCCAAGCATTATAAGTCCACCATAAGTTAGTTGTCCTGATTGATCAGTAATTCCGACGCCTTTACAAAACTCATCATCACTGACGCTGTCAAGATGGGATACCAATCCCCAATAACGGACCTCACCACGAAAGTCGGTAAGTGCATCACGGTTGAGCATGTCAATGTTAGTATCGGGAATGGATTTCTGAGACTGTATACCGAATGATTGGTCACGAACCATCGACATTATTTCTTGATGCGTGGCACGCTGATCTCCGCTACCCATTCGGATAAACGTGTTTTCAAGTGCACCGAAATATACAGGCTTAACTTCAGAAGATGGAAGATAGAATGCAAGAATATTGTTTCCATCTATCTCATAGCGATGGGGTGTGGCAAAGAGTGGAACATTGAATTTTTTGGAGCGTAGAGTTCCGAAAAAGTCCTGTTCAAGTTTTTCGATATTATCTACTCCTGTAACCTCAAACGTACGTCCGGACTGTTTCACTCCAAGCACAATCCAACCTCCGGAGCAATTTGAAAAAGCACTAACGGTTTCCCAAATATTCTTCGGTAGATCTGACTTCGCGGCCTTGACCTCAAAATCGTCCCATTCGATGTCGCGTAATCTTGCTACAAGTTCTTCCTTTGTCATTGTAATTACCTGATATAAAATAACAAGGGCTATCGATTTGATAGCCCTTGTTAGTGATCCGGTTGGGATTCGAACCCAAGACCCACAGCTTAGAAGGCTGTTGCTCTATCCAGCTGAGCTACCGGACCATCCTTTCGGAATTCATTTTGCTGAATTCCGGCTGCAAAGTTACGAAAAATTTTCTAAACTTGTGCAGGACTATTTAAGATATTTCTATTATTGCTTTTGGTATGGGTTTTGATCCATGTCTCCTTCGTTGAGGAAGGGCACGGGACCATATTCGTTGGGATATGGCGTGCTCGGTTTGGTGTACCATACAATCAAAATGATTGCTCCGACAAGAGGAATTAACGCAAGAAGTAACCACCATCCGCTTTTACCGATATCATGGAGACGTCTAACGCAAAGTCCAAGTCCGGGAAGGAGGAATGCAAGATTGATGATTCCTGATACAACCTTTGAAGTTGTATCATCACCAAAAATTATACCGATAGCAACTCCGATGATAAATTCAAATAGCATGAACCACCAATATTCTGAACGTGATGAACGTCCGCTAAAGTTGCAATAGTTAACGGTGAGAGCACGTTTGATTGCTTCACCAAAATCTACTTGACGTTGATACATAGCTGTTTTATTTGTTATAAAATTAATCTTCAAGTTTATGGATTACGAGACCTGAACGGAGTTTGGGCTCAAACCATGTGGTTTTGGGAGGCATGATATTGCCGGTGTCGGCAATGTTGATAAGCTGATCCATCGACACGGGATAGAGGGCAAGTGCCATCTTCATTTCACCGTTATCAACACGACGTTTCAGTTCGCCGAGTCCGCGGATACCGCCAACAAAATCAATACGTTTGTCAGAACGCAGGTCGGTTATGCCGAGAATGTCACGCAAAATAAGGTCTGACGAAATTGTAACGTCAAGCACGCCAATCGGATCAGCATCATTATAGCGACCTTCGCGAGCAGTCAGCGAGTACCATTGTCCGTCAAGATAGAGCGAGACGTTGTGGAGTTTGGCAGGTGAGTAAATTTCTTTGCCTTTTGCTTCAACAATGAAATTCTCTTCTAATTTTTTCAGGAACTCGGCGGGTGTCAAACCGTTCAAATCTTTGACAACGCGGTTGTAGTCAATGATTTTGAGGTGTGAAGCCGGGAATGCGACTGCGAGGAAATAGTTATATTCTTCTTTGCCGGTATGATTGGGATTTGCTTTGGCTTTTTCGTTACCGACAAGAGCTGCTGCGGCGGTGCGGTGGTGTCCGTCGGCAATGTAGAGATACGGAATCTTGGCAAATTCTTCGGTAACTGTTTTAATCATTTCTGCATCATCGATAACCCAGAAGTGATGACCAAAACCGTCTTCGGCAGTGAAGTCATATTCAGGTTTATTTTTCGTAACGGTCTTGATGATGTTTTCGAGAACATCATTGTCGGGGAATGCAAAGAATACGGGCTCGATGTTGGCGTTGTTGCAGCGCACGTGTTTCATTCGGTCTTCTTCTTTGTCGCGACGGGTGAGCTCATGTTTTTTGATGCGCTCGTTCATATAGTCATCAACATTGGCAGCAATGACGATGCCATACTGAGTGCGTCCGTCCATTGTCTGGGCATAGATATAATAATGTTCTTTGTCGTCTTGAACAAGCCATCCTTTTTGTTGGAATGCGTTGAAATTTTCAACTGCTTTGTCATAGACTTTGGGGTCGTGCTCATCAGTTCCCGGTTCAAAATCGATTTCGGGTTTAATGATGTGATAGAGCGACTTGGGGTTGCCTTCGGCTTCTTTGCGAGCCTCCTCTGAGTTTAAAACATCATAGGGACGTGAAGCAACTTCGGTTACTAATTCTTTGGGAGGACGAACTCCGCGAAAAGGTTTAACTTTTGCCATGGTAATAATGGTTATTAGTGATTTAGGTTAAGGTTATTTTCTCACGATTGTTTGAGCGCGGTCAGGTCCGACCGACACGATTGTAATCGGAGTGTTAAGTTCTTTTTCAAGGAATTTGATATAGTTGACAAATGCTTCGGGAAATTCGCTTTCCGACTTGATCTTAGTCATGTCGGTTTTCCAGCCCGGCATTGTTTTATATACAGGTTTGATTTCGATATCGTCAACGTCAAACGGGAAACGGTCGGTAACTTTACCGTCGATTTCGTATGCCACGCATGCTTTGATTTCGTCAAACGAGTCGAGCACGTCACTCTTCATCATGATGAGTTGTGTGACACCGTTGAGCATGATTGCATATTTGAGGGCAACGAGGTCGATCCATCCGCAACGGCGTTCACGACCGGTTACAGCGCCATATTCATGACCGATATCACGGATTTTTTTACCGGTTTCGTCAAAAAGTTCGGTAGGGAACGGACCTGAACCTACACGGGTACAATAGGCTTTGAAAATTCCGAACACTTCACCGATGCGGTTGGGCGCAACGCCGAGACCAGAGCAAGCTCCGGCACATATTGTATTGCTTGAAGTTACAAACGGATATGAACCAAAGTCAACATCGAGCATTGTGCCCTGAGCGCCTTCGCAAAGAACTGATTTATTGTTGTTCAGATAATTGTTGATTTCATACTCGCTGTCGATGATGTCAAATTGACGGAGGTAGTTGAGCGAGTCGAGCCATTTTGCTTCGAGTTCGCTGAACTCGGGATTTTCACCCATCTGTTTCAAACGAGCAACGTGAAGGTCACGAGCCTTGGCATATTTCTTTTCAAAGTCGGTGAAAATGTCGCCTACTCTCAATCCGTTACGGCTGATTTTGTCGGTATAAGTCGGACCGATACCTTTACCGGTCGTACCGATTTTAGCGTCACCTTTGGCGCGTTCGTTGGCTGCGTCGAGAAGTCGGTGAGTGGGAAGAATGAGGTGGGCTTTTTTGCTTATTTTGAGATTTTTGTGCAGGTCAACACCGCTTTTTTCGAGAGCTTCGGCTTCTTCTTTGAAAAGAACCGGGTCAAGCACTACGCCGTTACCGATAATATTGGTTTGACCTTCCTGAAAAATTCCTGATGGAATTGAACGAAGTACGTATTTCTTTCCCTCAAATTCGAGAGTGTGACCGGCGTTGGGTCCGCCTTGGAAGCGAGCCACCACGTCATAGCGCGGAGTGAGAACATCTACTACTTTACCTTTTCCTTCATCGCCCCATTGCAGGCCTAAAAGAACGTCTACCTTCATAATGTTTGTTTATTTTCCGTTTATATTTTTAAAATGGCATAACCTTTGGTTAGCCGTTTGATTTTTTCAATTTGCGTTGGCATGTCGAACATGTGCCATAAACATAGAGCGTGAAAAATTCGGGCTGAAATGTGCGATAGCGTTTTAGCGATAGTGCCTTGATCAGCTCGGCATCTTTAACCTCCTTGACCTTCCCACATTTACGACAAACCAAATGGTGGTGATTAGTTACCTCCTTGGGCGAAACCCTTTCATATTGAGCCGGTTGTCCGTCAAACTGGTGGCGTCTGACAAAGCCTGCTTCAATCAACAGCTGGATAGTGTTGTAAAGCGTTGCACGACTCACTCGATAGCCGTCACGTTCCATTGATTCGCGTAACGATTCAACATAAAAATGGTCTTTCATGCCCAAAACTTTGTCAGCGATAGCAAAGCGTTCGGGCGTTTTACGAAGCCCTCGTTCAATTAGAAACTGAGTAAAAGCCTCGCGAGAACTATTTTTTTGTTTCTGATCGGTCATTACAGGTCACAAAGTTAGCTCAAACAAATGTAATTTTCAACCTTTTGCCTAAAAATTTCTCTACATTCAGGTCGATTTTTAGTTTTATTTATCCGGAAATCGGATATTAACATTATCTTTGCAATAATTAAATGTTTGTTCAACATAGTCTTTATCATGAAGTGAAACGTAGAATTTGCTATATTATATTTATTTCCGTACTGTTTTTGTGCGAAGATATTAATGCCCAAAAGAAAATCGAAGATGACATGGAGCATAACCGAATTATCTTTAGCGCTGCAACGACGAGCGACACCTATTTGCTTGAGATGGGCTATCATTATATGTTTTCAAACTATGTCGGTGTGGGTGGTACTTTCGGATTTTGGAAGGTTTTCTCATCCGGAGGTCGTGCTTCGGGCAAAGGTTGGTGGGTTGATGATGACTATAATGACCCATCTAATGTTTATATAAAACCGTCGGTTATACTGAAAAGTCCTCAGCTCAGTATTTTCTCGTTATATGCCGAGCCGGGTATAATGTTGAATGTTCCATACCATATGGCCTACGTTGAATTAACTGATCAATTTCCACATTGTGAATATGAACGTATCAGCACGAACAAGGGGCAGTGGTTAGCTCTCGAACTGCGTGCCGGAATTTCTGCCGATTTTAGTTCTTTTGGAATAACCCTCGGCTATCTAATGTCAAATCTTGATCCTTTCAGCATGTACCGCCACATGTCTTATAACGGAGTGTCTTTTCAAAGTTTCTACCGAAAAAAGTCATTCCGACAGGGTGCGTTTATTTCAGCCTCATTCTCATTTTAAGCAATCAATATGATAAGACAATGAGCCATGTCAATCATTGACATGGCTCATTGTCTTTTGTCTTATTATTATTTCTTTATGTCGAACCCTTGTTTTTTGAGATCTTCAAGGATGTTAAAGTGCTCGGCTTCGGCATAATAGCTGACGATGTGAGCTGCCCAGTCGTTTTCGCTGGTTGAGCCTGAACGAGTACGATTGTAGTGGCTGACCGTGTTGTCATATTGACGCAATGTTTCAAGCAAATTTTTGCTGTCGGTCGGATATGTGTTTTGGAAAATCTGACTTTTGATGGGCTGTTTGGGCTTCATATCGGGGATTTCGCGAGGAACACCAACAGCGAGACCACACACGATAAACACACCTTTAGGCAGGTTGAGAATTTTTGCAAATTCGCCGGGAGCAGCCGTGCGGGCATAACCGATAGGGCAAGTTCCGAGTCCGCAAGCTTCGGCTGCTGTGATTGCGTTGGTCATTGCCATTGAAGCATCAATGATTCCGAGAAACAAACCGTCGGCAGTGTCTTCAACACGTGGCATTTCGACACCTTTTGCCTCGGCGATGAGTCTGATTTTATTGAAGTCGATACAGAATAGATAGAAACGGTTACAAGTTTTTATCTGCTTCTGGTTTGTCAGTTCATAGAGTTTTTCCTTGAGAGTCTGGTCGGTGATTTCAATTACTGAAAACTGCTGACCGTTATAGCTCGTCGGTGTATTATGGATTGCATCGTGAATAAGCTCGACTTGTTCGGGAGTGAGCGGTTCTCGTTCATAGCGACGTATCGAGCGACGTTGCATTAGAGTTTCGATTACTGATTTCATTTTTTTATATAGCTTTAGAATTTTGGTTTCACTACATAATTCTAACGTCCTCGATGTCGCTAATGTTCAACAGCAGTTTATCCCCACTTTTTCAAGTTGTAGATAATTGTTGTGTCACCGTCGGGCGACGTGTAGGATAATTGCATTTTATGAGATTCAAGTTTCAATATCTCAAGCACAATCACCGAGTTGGCGGGTAACTTTGACTGGGGGAGTGGTGAATAAAGGGATGAGCCCGGTTGAGGATGAGCTGTGTCGGTGTGTTGGTAGTCGAGTACGAGCGTGCCATTCTCTTCCTTGCAAATTCCAAACGATTGACCGGCAGAAGATGTCATGTCGATAATATCAGATTGAAAGCTCCAAAACATAGTTTCGTCATAGTCTGTATCGCGCGAACCATCGATAAAAATTTCGGTTACTTTCCACATACCGAATCGCTTACCGATGTTACCGCCGTTCTGAGTGCATGAAGCTAATCCAAACAGTAGCAATAACACTATACAAACCTGAAATATCGTTCTCATCATCAATTTATTTTTTGAAGTTTAAAGAGAAATTTCCACTATATGCAACCGTCACACATGCGCCGGTTAAATTTCCATACAATCTGCCATGATCAAGAGCAAACTGACCTTTGACTTTAAGACCTTTGACCTTAGCGGGTGAGTATGTCGCCTCGATCATAAACGATGTATCGTTACGGGGAGTCAGTGCCGGAGATGCGTATGTGCCGTATGATATTCGGTAACCGCCCATCACACGATAGTCTATCTCGTCGGTGATTGTTCCTTTTACCGCCGCATGAAAACCTCTGACACGGTTGTTGTTGAAATTCAGCGACCCGTCAAGATTGTAGATAGGCTCCTTGCTAAACGGTGTTCCAAGCGAAAAACCAAAGTTGGCATACGAGTTATAAAATCCGTTGTTGTAGTAGTTGTCACGACCGGTGACGTTGTATCCGGTTATATCTGTCCCGGGGTAGTCATAACCGTTGTCGTTATAGTTGCACGGACCGCTTTGGTTTGTAAAGTCGATATATTCGATAACCGCGCCTGATACAATACCTTTGGTCGGTGCCTGATATTCGATGCCCCACAAACCGTCAAATCCGTTAAGTTTTGCCATACTCGACCCATCTTCCCATAGATTTTGATAATAGGCACTGAATACGGCTCCTGATCTTATGCGATAGCTGAATTTGAAATCCCAACTGCCGAGCGATTGTCCTTCATACCATCCTTCAATACCATTGGCTCGCGGGAAAAACGCCTGCCAAAATGACTTGAGGTTTTCGCGGTTTTTTGTAAAACCTGATTGTTTTCCTCGATAATACCAATAGGTATCACCACCAAATAAACAGGCAAACTGTACGCCGATTGTAGCCCAAAACGGTTTGGTCGGTTTGGTGCGTATATAGCCATATTTATAATGGTAGAATGTTCCGAGATTAAAGGTCGAGCCGTTGTAGTTTGCGTGATTTTTCAAGTAGTTGTTTTGAAAAAACTTACCATATGCAATTTCGCCGGCTATTTGAACCCATCCGTTGGTGAATGGAATATTTTGAAAGTCGAGAAATCCGGCACGAACCTGAGGAATCGGTCGGGCGTTTCCGCTATGCATGACATCACCGCTTGTTAATGAATTGTCAAGAATGACCGAACCGCGTTCCTTCATTCCTACAGATAGAAATATGCTTCGGTATTTGACCTCGCCATAAAGTTGTTGCAACCAGATAGCGGGTGGTCTTTGAGGATTTTCGACAATACCTTTGTCGGCATCATATCGTGTATAATCGGCTTTTGATGTAATTCCGGTAACAAATTGAGCGCCAAAACTGTATGAAAATCGGTGGTCGGTTTTCATTTGTCTGAACAACCCGGCTTTTAATAGGGCGCCTTTGCTTTGAGATAAAACGCCATGATTGAGTGCCGTCATGTAGTAAGGTGCAAAACTGCCACTGCCGGCATTAAAGATTAATTCGGCTTCTCCGTCAATTTTATATTGAGCCATGCTGTTGCCGGCGGTCATCAGTCCGATAGCCGCCAACATAAATCTAACTAAATGATTCAGTTTCATTGAGCTATTGTTTGAAATTCATCACCGGGATGATATGAGCCGATGTGACGCTGTTTTTTCTCCTCAAAAATATCAGATATTTTGATGAGGATGCCACTCTCTTCAACATCTCCGAAAAGGTCATTTATAGCTGTACCGAACATCTTCATTGTCGGAGACAAACTCATGTAGGCATTGACCAGTGGAGGAATTGTAAATCCATATTCGCGGATGCGTGAATTTAATGTTTTATAATCCTCGGCATAGGTTGTTCCATTGAATACCTCTTCCATTTTTTTGAAATCGGTTTGGGTTTGGAGGGGCGTGATCGGAGTGACAAGTTTCTCATTGTCGGGGAAATACTTTGAGATGAAATAGAGAATCATGTCGCGACAGTCGGTGTTGTATTCGGGATACATTGTAACCTTGCCAAACAGATATTTAATTTCGGGATTGTCAACAGTCAAGGCTCCCAAGCCGTCCCAAAGGTTATCAAGTGCAAATATGGCTTTTGCCCCCTCGCGCGATGATTGAAACCCGACTCTGACAAACGATCGTCCAAGTTCGATTGTATAGGGTAGATATTCTTTGATAAATTTGTCAGAGAAGTTAAACATATGAGACGTGGCAATACGTGGTATTCCGTTCTCAATTTTGATGTCTTTGCCCAATATAAAACGGTAGCCCCCAAGAATCATGTCATTTTCAGGGTCCCAGACAATCAGCTGGCGACATGGCGGAGTCATTGTGTCAAACTCATCAATGTCACAATCTTTACCGGTGCCGCCACCACTCGCGCGGAATGCTTCCTCACGAAGTCGTCCGATTTCGCGCATGGTGTTTGGTGCTGAAAATGCATCTACAATGTATATTTCATTGCGTCCTCGGTTGGTCCTCCTTAAAAATTTATCGGCAGATAATTCCGCCTTTATCAAGTCGGTATCTATCGGGGATATTATTGGTTGATTCATTTGCGGTCTGAATAGTTCGGTTAACAATAAATCGAATGTCAGCGATTCATATCGGGGTGTTTGTCGGGGCTCAGGCCATAGACAAGTTTGCGTATCTCGGTAGCCACTTCATCGGCACTCCCTTTTTTGAGCACGTCGATCGACAGTGGCTGACCAAAGTATATGTCAAATGTTTTGCCTCGGCTTTTGAATACTTCAGACGGCAATAATACCATCTCAGCGTTAAACTTTAAACCCGAAAGAGCGCGCAGTCGTGCAAAGTTATAAAAAAAAGATGAATTTTCACCCTTAAAATAGACAGGAATGACAATTCTATTGTGTTCAATCGATTTTTTTACAAACATTTTATGCCATTTTAAATCGGCAATCAGCCCGTTATCGCCACGTCGCGAACATAATCCGGCGGGAAATACGAGCATCGGTGAATCGCCGGCAAATGCCTGATCTATTTCTCGACTGCCTTTGCGCGATTGGGCTCCGTGTTTGTTCACCGGTAAAAATACGTTGTTGAGTGGTTCGATAGCAGTCAGCAGGTCGTTGACAACAAAACGAGGTTTACTCCCGGGGTAACGGCGACAGACATAGTCAATCAAAATCATGCCGTCGAGTCCGCCGAGAGGGTGGTTCGATACAAACGTTACTCTGGGTGTTGACGGTAAATTTTCTTCGTTGTGAAAAATCGGTTTTACGTCAAGAGAATCAATGACTCCGCGGCAAAAGTCGCCACCTGTCTTGTCGGCATTTTCAAGCAACAACTCGTTGAGATCATCCTGACAAATAACCCGTTTGAGCCATGACACAAAAAAGCGCGGAATGTAGCGGCTCGCTTTGCCGGCTTTTGATTGTAGAACTTTGTCAAGGTCAATTTGCATCACTTGGGTTGATACCGACTCGTTTATCTCTTTATCGCTCATGCTTTCAATTCAATTTTACCCGGAGCTGTCATTATCTTAAAAATAAGATTGTCAAACAGGTCGTATGTATCCATACGGCTGCCGATACCTTTTGAGTTGGTATCAAATCGTCGCAGCTCCGATATGACTTCGATAGTTTGCCATGCCGAGTAGTTGCGCATGGCATTCTTGATATCAATCAGTTGATAAGGACTTCGATAGCCAAACATAGCCATCAGCGATCGGTCTGATTTATCCTGTGCATAAAATGCGGCAAGCAAATTTGAAAATAGGGTGAAAATCAGAGGCAGTGCTTGAAATGGCGAAGAGTTTTTAGGGTTACTTCTGTAATATTTGGCAATAGTCATCGCCTTGGCATAGTTGCGGTTGGCGATGGCATTTATCAATTCAAAGTTATTATAGTCTTTACTGATTCCAATGTTTTGCTCGATTGCTTCGGGTGTGACAACCGCACCCGAGGGGAGGGCAATGGTCAGTTTCTCAATTTCGTTATAAAGGCGCGACAGGTCGGTACCGACATAGTCACGGAACATTTCAAGTGCTTTCGGCTCAATTGACAGATTGTTTTCTTTGAGCATTTCCAAAATGACCGGTCCGACTGTTTTGTCGGTCAGACGTTTTGATTCGAAGACTACTGATTTACTTTTTTTGAGAGCTGTAGTCAGGTCTTTGCCTTTGGCTTCGGCTCCACGATGGGCTATGACAAAAATTGTGGTTTCGCTTGGCTCGGCTATATATTTTGAAAGAGCATTTAAAAATGTTGCACCTCCCGATTGGGCTTCTTTCAGTATGACAATCTGGCGGTCAACCATCATCGGGTATCGCCGACAGGCATCAATCACCGTGTCGGGGTCGGTTTCGGGCCCGTATAGCACCGTCAGGTTGAAATCGCGGTCTTCTTCAGGCAAGATGTTTTCAAACATTTCGACAAGCCGGTCGATATAATAACCCTCCTCACCGTGAAGCAAATAGACATCGGCAAGGTCGCGTTTCTCTTTTATCTGTTTTGTGAGCGAGCTGAAAGTTATTACATCTGCCATAATCAGTCGTTGTTTGAGGTTCTTAGATAGCTTAGGTCGCGACGTTCAAAAGCGTCGATAAAGCTTTCGGGTGTGGCGTTATATATTTTGACACCTTTGGGTGTGATATAGTCAAGAATGGTATGATAGGCCTTGAATGCCGTGTAATAGCTGTGGGCAACCTCATGAAGCTTGACGTTGGCAAACAGGTCGCGTTTTCGTCCAAGCTCTTTGTTTGAGTCTTTATAGAAATGGGTTTGGATCGATACAACATGGTTATAATTGTCAACGCTGATCGATTTCATCCATGAATGGTCAGCTCCGACAAGATATATTTCTTTGTAACCAAGCCATATAGCGGCCATAATCGATGGGATAAGTACGTTGCGCGGACGTGGCATTGCCATTCGGCTGTCAAACAAAATGTGTTTGAGCCAACGGGCTCCGTCAACCCCGACCATATTGAATCGTTCAACAGTTATATTTGGATTTTTGACTTTAACCGGAGCTTTGACAGGAATAATAAGTGTCATTTGCCAGTCAACCTTGTTGAGATTGTCATAGAGCGCAATCATGTTTTCTGCATCAGAATCCTCAAAAAACAAAGGGTCGGCAAGGGTATAATATCGTGGCTTGATTTGGAAAAATTCGGGAGAATTTGCTGCGAAATTAACTGCCAACGTATCGTTTTGACAAAGAATGTCGAGATGGTTGTCGATAGTGTCACGGAACGACGGACCGTTACCCATGATGATTAACGGTTTCTCTTGTTTTTTAGATTTAATCCTTCCCGCCGGGCGCGACTGAATAGCCACTTTTATTAAAGCGGTTAACGTGTCGGATACATGTTGAAGCGGAGTGACGGTTGAATCAGAGTGACGTTTCATCATAGACGTGGGTTTTCAAATAGTTGACTGTATCGACCGGATTAAATTCAAATTTTGATGAGAATTGTTCGGCTGAATAGGTAAGCGTGGTTGTTTTGAATTGATACATTTCAGCCGCGTGTCTAAAACCTAAGAACGATAATATGCGAGCAACGCGATGTGCTGTTTTATCAGAGGTTGTCATCACCCGTTTCCCGATTCGATAGCTGATAGCATCGGCAAGTTGTGAGACTGTCGGATTTGTGCGGTCGTTGATGTTGAATATTCCGGGAGTACCGGCTGAAGCAACGATAGCCCCTCCGATATCTGACGCATGAATCACCGAAACTCGAGTGTCATTGTCTTTGATTGAAGTGTATGTACCGCGGCTGATTGCGTTTGCCATATCGCGTAAAACGCCGGTCATTCCCGTGCCGACGGTTAATCGGGGTAAGCGTAATATTGTCAGTGGAATTTGCTGAACGCCGTCAGTTACGATGCGTTCGGCTTGTGCTGTTTGGCTGTCAGTCTTGATTGGCGCAAGTTCATTGATGTTTTCGCCACTCTCGACATCATAGATGTTTGCATTTGACAACATGACAATTGAGTCGGGCCTGATAACTTCAATCACTTTTAAAAAATGATTGGCTTTGTCGGCAGTGGGAGAGTCGCTGCTCCAAACCAACAATCCCCCCTGTTTGATAGGTTGGACATCAAGGTCAATAATCTCAACAAAATTTTCGGGGTCGTCAACACAGCTTTTAAGATGGTGGGCGACAAAGCGACCGATATAGTTGTCGCAGTCAAATATGCTTATTCGGTTAATTTTTTTCTTCATAGAAGGTTGAGGTGCAACCGGTTCGCGACGCAGGTTATAGTTGTCACGCATCTGCTCAAACTTTTCAGGTTCTGATTTGAGCGCTGAGGTGTCGTCGGCAGGATTGTAGCTGTCGGTAATCATTGCTGCGGTTACGGTCGCGGGGACTGCCTGAATCGTTTTCAGCGAGTCGGGTAATTGAGGATTGATACCAAATTGTTTTGCAACGGCATTAATCACCCCAAGTGTTGCGCGTCGTTTCCCGGCATCTGAATATCCGGCGATATGGGGAGTGGCAATTGCTGCACGCTCGAGAAGACGGTGGTCGATAGCAGGTTCGTTTTCCCAACAATCAATGACCGCTGCCGAGATTTTGTGATTGTCAAGTGCCTCGACCAATGCGTCGGTATCGGTTATTGGTCCACGTGCCGAGTTGATTATTATGGGACATTTTTGCAGTGACTCAAAAAAATCACGGTTGGCAATGTGATATGTCGGATATTCGCCTGAACGGGTCATCGGTGTGTGAAACGATATAATGTCGGCTTGTCGGGCAATTGTGTCAAGATCGACAAAACCGGAATTACCTTCGGCTTTAGCTCGAGGTGGGTCGTTTAACAAAACGTTCATGCCAAGTCCTTTTGCCCATCGTGCCAATATCTGACCGACATGTCCGACCCCAACAATACCAAGAGTAAGCCCGGCAACGTCCCCGTTTTTAAGCGACAGAATAGAACTCAAAACATATTGGGCAACTGCGGGTGCATTGCATCCGGCAACGTTGGTGACCTCAATATTTTTTTTGGCGCAATAATCAAGATCGATATGATCGGTTCCGATTGTGGCGGTTGCAATCAGTTTTACGGTGGACCCGTCGAGAAGAGTGTTGTTACATTTGTTGCGGGTTCTCACAATCAATGCATCGGCATCGGCAACCGATTGAGGGGTGATTTGGTCGGCAGGAAGGTATTGTACTTCACAAAAAGGCTCAAAGACTCCTTTTATATAAGGTACATGATTTTCAATGACAATTTTTTTTAATACCCCAGATTCCATGCGTAAATCATCAGATATACAAGTATTACAATCAACACTCCGATAAACGAGCGGAATGAATGTCTTACTGACTGTGTGGCGTAGAAGTGTCCTGCCTGATAGGCAACAAGCCAGTTCAGGAATGGAAGATAGTTATATATATTATTGTAGTCAACACATGTCAATATCATTGTGTAGATCATCTCCAATGTCAACAATGCGTTGGCTGCCTTGATTTGGGAGTTATAGGTCAACACTCTGATGAAGTTAAGACATAGAAACAATATACCGCCGATAATTGTCAGCCCCGCAGTGAAAAGCAGACTGACGATATCTCCACCTTCATAGAGCATGAATATGCTTTCAAACTGGGGCAACTCAAAGTCGGTGAAATCAATCAGGTCGAAACCGACTAATATCCATATCGGAGTGATGAGTCCGAGAATAGCGGCGATAACATTGCGAAGGTCAAATATTTTCATTTGCCACATTCCGAGAAGCAATATCGGGAGGTATAGCAAAAGCGAATATTGAGCCAAACTACTTAGCATCAATAAGAAAAACGCAAGAAATACACGCTGCGTGTTCCACGGACACTTATAGTTTGACAGCAATAAAATCGTTATCGCAATCATGACGACGACCGTCAGTGTTCCGCCATAAAAGTGGGCGAGTACACTCGGGGTAGCCGCTTGAAAAAGTAGAAAGAATGAGGCAAACAACGATGAAAGTGACTTCATCGGGTTGTATTCTTTGCTGAGAATAACCGACATTATAGCGATGATTCCTATAAGCAACATATTGACTCCAAACGATATCATATCGTTTGAAATCCACAATTCGGGCGACGATGTTGCAATAGCCGTGTCGCCTGTAATTGCCGGTGCCTGGTTTTGTTCAATCGCACCCCACGTAGCCATTGCTGCCACGATAAACATGACAAACACGGCTGTGCGCGAGTGGATAATGCGGGTAACTGAAATTTTAGCCATTGGCTACAAGTTTATTTTTCGAGTTTCTCAAGGTCACGACCAATGTCACGGCGGTAGTTGATTCCTTCAAATTCGATTTTTTCAAGCGAACGATAGCTCTTTTGGAGTGCGTCGTCGATTGAGTTGCCGAGTGAGCTTACTGCCAGAACGCGTCCGCCCGAGGTCGAAATAAGCTGTCCGTCTTTTTTGGTGCCGGCATGAAATACGGTTGACTCGGTCACTTGGTCAATTCCGCTGATGGCTTTGCCCTTTTCATAGCTACCCGGATATCCTTTGCTGACGGCCATGACGGTTACTGCTGTTTTGGGATTGATTTCAAGTTTTTTGTCGCCGAGATTTCCTTTGGCTGCTGCTTCCATAAGATCAACAAGATCTGATGCTATACGAAGCATAACTACTTCGGTTTCGGGGTCTCCCATTCTGACGTTATATTCAATAACCATCGGCTCGCCTTCAACGTTTATGAGTCCGAGGAAAATAAATCCGCGATAGATGATGCCTCGGTCAGAGAGTCCTTTTATTGTTGGTTTGATGATGCGTTCCTCAACTTTTTTCATGAACTCGTCGTTGGCAAAGATAACAGGTGAAACCGCACCCATACCGCCGGTATTGGGTCCTGTATCGCCCTCGCCGATGCGTTTGTAATCTTTTGCAACCGGAAGTATGCGGTAACCACCGTTACCATCGGTCAAAACAAAGACCGAACATTCGATTCCGCTCAAAAATTCTTCGATAACGACTGTCGCCGATGATTTGCCGAACATTCCGCCGAGCATTTCTTCGAGCGAACGGCATGCTTCATCGAGATTGTCAATGATAAGAACGCCTTTGCCGGCTGCAAGTCCATCAGCTTTAAGTACATATGGAGCTTTGAGAGTCGCAAGGAATTTTTTACCTTCTTCGACGGTTTCGGCAGTGAAACTTTGATAGCGGGCTGTAGGGATATTGTTCTCGACCATAAACTGCTTGGCAAAATCTTTACTGCCTTCCAGTGCAGCTCCGGCTTTTGACGGACCGACAACAAGCAATCCCGGTTTGTTTGCAAACTGATCATAGATACCGGCTACGAGCGGATCTTCGTTGCCGACAACAATCATATCGATTGATTTTTCATCGACAAATTTGTGGATTGCTTCAAAATCAAGTGGTGAAATTGCTACATTTTCGCCATATTGATCTGTTCCGCCGTTACCTGGGGCGATATAAAGTTTTTTCAATCGCGGGCTTTGAGCGATTTTCCATGCAAGAGCCGATTCACGTCCGCCCGATCCGAGCAGTAATATGTTGAGTTTATCCATTGTTATATGCTTGAAGTTAGAATGTTATAATGATTTTTTTATCAGTCATTTTTCTTTTTCCATCCGCGACTACGCATCACCGGACCCTGAGCCGGGGGGAGTGACGGTTTTTTGAATGAGATTGATTTGAGAGCAAACTCGCTGCGACGTGATGCCAACGGATTGTCATCACTGAAACGTTCTTCGCGATCAAATTTTTCCTCACGGTCGCGTTTGAAGCGTGTCGGTTTGTCATTTCGACGGTCTGAACGACGCTCAAAATCGTCCTTGCGGTGTCCTTGTTTTTTGCCAAACGATGGCCGATTGCGTTTTCCGTCAAAATCATCATCGTCAAAGTGTCGGCGATCTTTTTTGAACGTTTTTCTTTTTTCATCGTCTCCACGTCGTCCGCCAAATCCGTCTCGGCGTGCTTCTTCAGCCCATTGACGGTCACTCTTAAATTTCTTTTTGGCGGCTTTGCGGTCGTGACGATGGTCGGTGTCATTCTCTTCTTTGAGTTTGCCACCCTCTTTTTTGAACGATTTCATGTCGCCCTCAAAGATGATATATTCGCGCAGCTCACATTCAAGCTGACCGTTGTAGAGCGGAATTTTTTGAGATGCGGCAAGCCCGATTGCGTCAAAGTAGTCGCGGTTATATCCGATTACCCACGCATGATAACCTTTGAACACGTTTTTGAGTTTGCTGCCGATGAGCTTGTAAAGCCCTTCCATATCGTCGGTCTTGATGCGTTCGCCGTATGGCGGATTGGTGACAAGCACACCGTCTTGGGGCGCTTCAGTCCAGTGGCTCAATGGCTTGACTTCAACATCAATCATTTCAGAAAGTCCGGCACTCTTGATGTTTTTTGTGGCAATTTCGATGGCTGCCGGCGACATATCTGCACCGATAATCGGGAAGTTGACAGTGCGTTCCTGTGAGTCATCGTTATACAATTCCTCAAACAGTTCGCTGTCAAAATCTGACCATTGTTCAAATGCGAAATTCTTGCGATATACACCCGGGTTGATGTTGGCTGCAATCATGGCTGCCTCGACAAGGAATGTGCCTGAACCGCACATAGGGTCAACAAACGGGGCATCGCCACGCCATCCCGACAAGAGTATGATTCCGGCGGCGAGAACTTCGTTGATCGGAGCTTCGGTTTGAGCCATGCGCCAACCGCGTTTGTGGAGCGATTCGCCCGATGAATCGAGTGAAAGAGTCACTCGGTTGTCAGTGATATGGACGTTGATGATTGCATCGGCATTCTCAAGACGGACACCGGGACGTTTACCGGCTCCATATCGGTCGGTAAACCAATCGGCGATTGCATCTTTAACTCGGTAGGTTACAAAACGCGAGTGAGTAAAATCGTCACTGTTGACTACGGCGTCGATTGAGAACGTCTTGTCGATCGATAACAGCGAGCCCCAGTCAAATTCCTTTACCAGTTCATAGAGAGTGTCGGGGTCAGAAGCTGTAAATTTATAGAAGGGTTTGAGTATTCGGAGAGCGGTACGGCAGCACAGGTTGGCTTTGTACAGCATGGCAAGGTCGCCTTCAAATGATACCATACGGCGTCCGGGTTCTACTTTTTCAGCACCCAGATTGCGCAATTCTTCAGCCAAAACTTCTTCAAGACCGGCAAAGGTCTTGGCTACCATTTCAAACTTTTGTTTTTCCATTTATTCTGTTGGATATATTATATATTGCAAAGATACTCAATAATCTTGGACTTTAAGAGATAGTCAAGAAGTTTTTTCGCTATTTTATTCCGCGACGGTTCAACTCGGCTCGATAACGTGCGGCATTGTTGTTGTGCTCGGCAAGATTTTTGGCAAAGTTGTGGTAGCCTGAAAAGTCTTCGCGGGCACACATATAGAGGTATTCGTTTCGTGGGGCAGTCAATACCTGTTCGAGTGTTTTTTTATCGACAATGCGTATCGGACCCGGGGGCAATCCGTTGATTTTATAAGTGTTATAGGGCGAGTTTATGGCGAGATGCTTGCCGGTTATGCGTCTAAGCCCAAAATCGCCTACGGCAAATTTCACGGTCGGATCGGCTTGCAGCGGCATCTTGCGGTCAAGTCGGTTGATATAGAGTCGGGCGATTGTCGGACGTTCATCGCTTTTTGCCGATTCTTCCTCGACAATTGATGCGATTGTGGCAACTCCGACCGGAGTCAAACCGAGTGCCGAAGCTGCATCACGTCGTGGAATGGTCCAAAAGCGATTGCGATAATCAAGTAGAGTAGCTATCACTTTTTGGGGTGATGCAGTCCAATAAAATTCGTATGAATCGGGGATGAATGCAGCCGGATATTGAGGTTTTGTAAACCCTGCCTGGGGTAAAACCGAGTCGAGTGCCTCTATAAACTCTTCGGGTGTAAATTCCATTTTGTCGGCGATGCGCGATGCAAGCTGATCGATTGTTCTGACGTTGTTAAACGAAAGTTTCACAGGGGTTTGTCGCCCTTGTTTGATGCGCTTTGCAACATCTATCACTTTCTCTCCCGGCTCGATGAGATATGATCCGCGGGCAGCCGAGGGCTTACCGCCGTATATTTTCCAGACGGTATAAACATTTTTTCCGAATAAATCGAGATTGGCAAGCGAGTCCTCGACCTGTTCGATAGTGGAGCCTTGCGGAATTTTGAGTCGGTAAGGGTCGCCATTATAGGTCGCAGTCAAAAAGTTGTATATCATTATTGCGATAATGACAATGATTGCCACACAAAGCGAAATAACATAAACCGCTGTCAGCGGATTTTTCTTTTTCTTGTCAGTCATATTTTATTTAAAATTGTCAAGGTCCATTGATGCAAGCTCCCAAATGCTCATTGCATTTTCAAGTTGCTTGTTGAGCGATGAGTGTTTATCAAAAATTTCTGTATCTGTACGTCCGCCGGCGATTTCAGCTTCGGTTTCTTTGATGAGTCCCTCTATGCGAGCGATTTCGGCTTCGGCTTCTTCAACTTTTTTGCGGGCTCGGCGTGCCATTTTTTCGTGTTCGCGTTGTTCGGCATATGATTGGCGTCGAGGTTGCTCGGTTTGTTGCGCTACCAGTTGAGGTTCCTGTTTTGATTGGGGCTGTGGTTTCGGCTCGACTGTTTTGTCGGGACGAGACGGGCGGCTTTTTGAAATTTCAAGTTCTTGGAGCGATGCGAGTTTTTTCTTTTCAAGAAAGTCATAGATGCCACCGAGACATTCCTTAACTTGACCACCGCCAAATTCATAGACTTTCTCAACCAGTCCGTCTAAAAATTCACGGTCGTGGCTAACAACGATAACCGTGCCGTCAAAATCTTTGATTGCTTGTTTGAGAATATCTTTGGTCTTCATGTCGAGGTGGTTGGTAGGCTCATCGAGAATGAGCAGATTGACCGGTTCAAGCAATAGTCTGATCATTGCCAGACGTGTTTTTTCTCCTCCCGACAATACTTTCACTTTCTTGTCAGAAGCTTCACCGCCAAACATGAATGCTCCGAGAATATCGCGTATTTTGGTGCGGATGTCGCCTACGGCAACACGGTCGATAGTGTCAAAAACCGAAATTTCACCATCAAGAAGTTGTGCCTGGTTCTGAGCAAAATATCCGATTTTTACGTTATGCCCTATCTTGAGATTACCCGTGAACGGAATTTCCCCCATGATACATTTGACGAGCGTCGATTTTCCTTCGCCGTTTTTCCCGACAAAGGCAACTTTTTCGCCGCGTTTGATTGTAAACGTTGCATTATCAAATACTTGGTGGTCGCCGTATGCTTTACCGACATTATCGGCTATCACGGGATAGTCGCCCGAACGTGGAGCCGGCGGAAATTTCAAATTTAGGTGAGACGTATCGACTTCGTCAACTTCGATACGCTCGATTTTTGCAAGCTGTTTAATACGGCTCTGAACCTGGACCGATTTTGTCGCCTTATATCTGAAACGTTCGATGAAGTCTTCGGTATCTTGAATTTGCTTCTGCTGATTTTGGTAGGCTCTCATCTGTTGCTCGATGCGCTCTTTGCGAAGCTCGACAAACTTTGTGTAGTTGACCGAATAATCATATATTTTGCCCATCGAAATTTCAATAGTGCGATTGGTTACGTTGTCGATAAATGCACGGTCGTGGCTCACCAATACAACTGCATCGGCTTTGGTTGTCAGGAATGATTCGAGCCATTGGATTGACTCGATGTCAAGGTGGTTGGTAGGCTCGTCGAGAAGCAGCACATCGGGACATCGCAAAAGCAGTTTGGCAAGTTCGATACGCATGCGCCAACCTCCGCTGAATTCTGAAGTAGGGCGGTTGAAGTCGTTGCGGGTAAATCCTAAACCGATAAGCGTTTTTTCAATCTCGGCTTCGGCATTTTCGCTTTCTTCCATCGCGAGTCGTTCTGTAAGCGATGTCATATTTTCGATAAGTTCTTGATATGAGTCGCTTTCATAGTCGGTGCGGGTGGCAAGTTCCTCGTTATATTTGTCAAGACGCTCTTTTAGTTTGTCGATATGAGCAAAAGCCGAACGAACCTCTTCAATAACCGACATTGTATTGTTGAGTGTCATTTGCTGAGGTAGATATCCGATCGTGATGTCGCGAGGAACGGCAACATTTCCCGAGGTCGGTTGTTGGAGCCCGGCTATTATTTTTAGCATAGTCGATTTCCCGGCTCCGTTCTTGCCTACAAGAGCGATTTTGTCTTTTTTGTTTATGACGTAATTGATGTTGTCAAACAGCGATTTTGCGCTGAATTCAACCGAAAGGTTGTTTATCGATATCATCAGTTGGTTGATTCTCTTTATTTCTGACTGCAAATTTACTGATAAATCGCCACTTGACAAAAAAAACAGCCAATCATTGGCTGTTTTTTATCTCCAAAAATTCAAACGGGATTAATCATGATTAAACGAGATTAATCTCGATAAATCTTAATTCATTCACTTAATCTCTTTAACTTCAAGTCGATTGCCCGATGATTTTACAATCTGGCGGAAGTATTCGGGATTGTCATATCCGCCAAATTTCGGGGCTTTTACAAAACCCTCGGGGGTATAGAGGAAGTTGTGATTTTCATCCTCGTCTTTGATGTTGCCGTCAAGGTGTTTCACAAAGAGGTAGTCGCCTAACGCTTTGTAGTCTGATGTGCATTTTTCAGCCCAATAGTCGGCAAGTTCCTGTGATTTTGCAACAGCATAGTCGCGTTTTTTCATATTCGGGTCAATCTCAAGTAATTTAACCACGTTAACCATTGAATTTTCAAGCTCAGACTGAACTCGGCGTATGTCCGGGATCATGCGGCTGTAACGTGAATATGCCTGATTGGCTACATAGTTGTTGACCCAGAAGTTTGAGTCCCAATCAAGAGTGTTAAGATCGCCATTGCCAAGCTGCTTGGGTGCGGTACGTGTCCAGCATAAAATCGGCATATAGACCGAGGTGTTGGCATCGTCGGTACCAAACCAAAGAATACCTTTCATTGCATCGGGAACGTTGTTGCGGAGCTGCGCAACCCACGAAAATCCGGTCTGTTGAGTGGCGATTGCGCGCTCGTGAGTATATTCTTTACCATCAACTTTGAATGCCATCGGACGATAGCGGTAAGGAACGTTGAACGGACCGGCTCCGGCATCTTTTGTCATGTCAAACGGGGTGTCCTCATAATGGTCACGCATCATCCATTTTATATCTTCGGTTGTCAGTTTACGGTTTGGTTTAACCCAGAGTGGCATCGGTTCACCGGCGGCTTCCATTATCCACGGGAGATATTCTTCGGCATTGTCGGTATATTTGTTGAAGTATGACCACACGCGGGCATCACATCCGCGAAGTGCGCCAAAATCGAGCTCGGCATATGCTTTTGAAAAGTCAAAATCTTCATCTTTACCTTGAAACAGACCCTTTTTGCGAGCGAATGAAATCACATCGGGCGAGTAGAGTGTTTCGGGGTCGTTAAGCGGAAATTTGTGTATGCGTGAGTGGTTGGCATGGCCCGAAATAAATCCGTCGGGAACACGGCGGGCAACCCAGACGGCTCCTTTTTCATCTTTCCCTTTGCCTATAAGTTCCATTACCCAAACTTCGTTGGGATCGGCGATTGAAAATGATTCGCCCGAACTTGCATAGCCATATTCATTGACAAGATCGGTCATCACTTTGATGGCTTCGCGGGCTGTTTTTGAACGTTCGAGTGCGATATAGATGAGCGATCCATAGTCGATAATGCCGTTTGGTTCGCCCAGTTCGGGACGTCCGCCCCATGTACTCTCGCCAATCGCTACGCCATGTTCGTTGATGTTTCCGATGCGGCCGTAGGTGTGTGCCGGTTCGGGAATTTTGCCAAGATATTTATTTGTATCCCAATCGATTACGTCGCGCATCGCTCCTTTCTTATGATCGGCAGCCGGTCTCTCATATAGCTCGCCGTAAAGCACATGGCTATCAGCGGCATAGCTGATGATGTTGCTGCCGTCGGCGGTTGCGCCTTTAGTGGCGATGAGGCTTGTGCAGGCAAATGAGCTTGCTGTCGCTAAGATTGAAAATATGGTGGTAGATAAAATCTTTTTCATCGTTTGCTTGATTAAATTTGGTTTGTTAAGTTGCTGACAATCACGGGCGTTGTTTAACTTTTAGCTCATGGACTCTTAATCGGTCGCCCGAGTCATCGACAATTGAACGGTAATATTTTTCGTCATAGCCGCTATATTTTGGCGGAACCGGCTTTTTGTCTTCGGTTGTAACGAAGCCGTTTTCATCTTCGATTTTGATGTTTCCGTCGAGATATTTCACTAAAAGATAGTCGCCCAACTCTTTATATCGGGTAGTTGCCTTGTTTGCCCAAATATCGGCAAGGTCTTGAACCAACAGACGTTGATCAGCATCTTCAAATTCGGGCAACTGCTCGATAGCGATGCGCACGTCAACCGCGATTGAGTCTTCAAGCGACGACTGCACGCGGCGTATATCGGGAATCATCTGGCTATAACGGTTATATGCCTGATTGGCAACATAGTTGTTGACCCAGAAGTTTGAATCCCATGAAATATTATAGAGATCGCCATTGTCTTTGGCTACTTCAAACGGTGGACGTTGAACTGTACAGAAAATCGGTAGATATACACATGTATTGGCATCGTCAGTTCCAAACCACATCAAGCCTTTGATCGCATCGGGACGATTGCCGTTTATCTCGGCGATAAACGAGTAACCTGTTTGCTGAGTGGCGATTGCACGTTCTTGATAATAGGTTTTGCCATCAACTTCAAATGTTGAAGGACGCCAGCGATAGGGCACTTTGAACGGACCGGCACCGATATCTTCGGTCATATCAAACGGAGTGCCTTCAAAATGGTCACGCATCATCCATTTGAGATCGGTCGAAGTCAGTTTGCGGTTAGGCTTTACCCAAAGGGGGAGTGGTTGACCGTCGCCCTCGGTTATCCAGGGAATGTATTGATCCATGCCGTCGGCAAATTTGTTATAGAATGCCCAAACGCGTCCGTCACAACCTCTCAGGCTGCTATATTTATATTGAGCGTAGGCAAGCGAAAAACTGAAATCTTTGTCTTTACCTTTATACCATCCTTTTTTGCGTGCAAACGAGATGACGTCGGGTGAGTAGATACAGTTTTCAGGGTCGTTGAGCGGGAATTGATGGATGCGTGAATGATTGGCGTGTCCCGAAATGCAGTCATCGGGAACTCGCATTGCAACCCAGACGGCTCCTTTTTCATCTTTACCTTTGCCAATCATCTCCATAATCCATGCCTCGTTTTCGTCAGCGATAGAAAATGATTCGCCGGTCGAGTAATAGCCATATTCATTGACAAGGTCGGTCATTATCTTTATTGCTTCGCGAGCTGTTTTTGCACGTTGAAGAGCAATGAAAATCAACGAACCGTAGTCAAGAATTCCGTTAGGCTCTTTCAATTCGGGACGTCCGCCCCAGGTACTTTCCGAGATGGCGACACCATGCTCGTTTATATTACCGATAGTGCCGTATGTATGAGCGACTTCAGGGATTTGTCCGAGAGGCTTGTTAGAGGTCCATTCGATGATCTGACGCATTTCGCCGGGCTTATGATCGGCAGCCGGTTGGTTTTCGAGAAAGCCGAAACGAACGTGGCTGTCAGCGGCGTATGTTATCATGACGCTACCGTCGGTGGTAGCATTTTTTCCTGCAATTAAACTTGTGCAAGCCAGAGCATTAGAAATCGCTCCGGCAAGAATTGTTGCTGTAATGATCAGTTTTTTCGTGGTCATTTATCAATAATATAGATTGGTTTTATTTTCTTTACTGTTACAAAGATAGTAAAAATTTTTCAAACAAAAGAAGGTTTCGGCTTAATTGCCGAAACCTTCCCGTAAATTTACAACGTGAACGTTATGTGTTATTTACCGCCTGCTTTTGATTGATCGGCTTCGCCGTCGAGGTTGACAAGCTTTTTGTCATTTCTTTTTTGCCTTCCCCATTGCAAATTATAGCTTATGCTGATGTAAGGAATGCGGAAGTTGAGACGCAAATGTTGCTCGTTATTGTTCCAATGGCTCAGGAGTTTTGAGCCTGTATCATATTTCCCGAAAGGCAATATGCATCCGGCTGAAAATCCCCATTGTTTCCAATTATATGTTAAATTAATTATATTCAAATCTTCGCCCCAAGAAACCTTTTGTCCCGATAGATTACGCGATGCTCTGACATATTGGGCTGACAGTGTGAATCCCCAGTGAGTGACCATTAATGATGCGTTTCCGCTCCACGAACTGTTGGTCAGTCTATATCCTGTTCCGCTCATGCGCGATGTGCGCCATTGCAGATATCCGCTCACCATCAACCAATCGGGAATAACTTCGATTTGGGACGAAAGGAATAGGGTCAGATTTTCTAAACCTTTGCTGTTCTCATATGTTGTGACGAGTTTATCTCCCTCCCATTGTAAAAACGGGGNGATGTAATTNGGTGANGTGATTCCTTTGACGCCAAATTGTCCATATACTCGTGGAAGTCTGAAGTCATATCGAAGGGTGAGTCGATAGCTGTTTGAGGTTTTTAATCCCGGATTACCGATGCGCCACTGCAAACCGTCAATCTGTTGGGGTGTAGGGTTTGTTTCGGTCAGNGACGGGTTGGTTTGCCATGAATCAAAATTAAGTCTCAGCTGATGTCCCGACACTATGCGGTAAACTATTGACGCCTGAGGTCTGATGTTCCATGAATGGCTTCCGAGATTGGTTTCTTTGAACATGAAGTCGGTATATTGGATTCCGAGTCCGGCGGTCAATGACACTTTNTTTATACGTTGAAAATATTCGGCAAAGAAATAAGCACGGTCTTGACGCTGGTGAAATACTTCGCCTCCGAGATTTTCATATGTTGAACGGTTGCGGTTGGCTCGGTATGATACACCGGCAGTCAATCGAGATTTTTTCCAGTTTTTGATATAGTCNGCTTCGATTGCATATAACTGATTTCGGTCTTTGATATTGGTGTGTATATCAGTTAGATAATAGTTTGTCTCGGGCTCTTGTTCGATGTAGTCAGAAAATGAACGTCCAACNTAGTATTGGCTTTTGAAATCGACAACAAGCAGCTGGCGATGAGCAAAATGTTGNTCTAAATAAGCCGAGATTGACGGGCGGGCGCCGTTGTTACCTGTTATATCTGTGAGCAATATGTCACGNGNNCCGTTGGTCGATGACATCAATCCGTTATATATATTATGGTTTGTCGGCTGAAGNTTGCTCAATGCTTCAANCACAAATATGGTCGTGTCGGGTTTTACATAACTGTATGTCGCGCTCACTTTTCCGACCGATGCATCGAGTTCGCCTCCAAGTGATGTTTCGTGGCGTGTCAGCGATGTTTCGTCGGGAAACGTAAATGTCTCTTTATAATCTCTGTGAGCTTTCAGGTTTTCGGTCAGTTTGTAATATCCTCCAATTTCAACCTGAGATTTNCCGAAGTTAAATTTCACACTCGGTATGTAATTACCCCATGCCATGTTTAACGCNTGAGTTGCGCTGAGCATAATCGAACCGCCTATGGTCGGATTTTCAACGATGAAGTTTAAAACAGTATTGGCTCCGTTATATCTCAACCCCGGATTTTCNATCCATTCAACTCGTTTGATTGTTGATGGTAACAGTTTTTTGACATCNTCAACCGATGNCGTACGTCCGTTGATGCGTACTTGAACCTCTTGACCCGATGANGTGATTGTTCCGAGTGCATCACTGACCGAGAGTGACGGAATCATAAGATTGGCAAGCAGTTGAACTCCGTTTTTAGAATTTTCAACAGCCGATTTTGACGGATTATAAACATCCATATCGGCTTTGTGAATTACTTTGGGTGCGGCAATAACAANTTCTTGTAATTCATGCGCTTGAATTGTNTCGGTATAATTTGTCTGAGCGGCTGCCAAACCTGAAACGGAGAGCGTTAAAGCAATTGTGAGGATCGATTTCATATCTGTCGTAATTTTCGTGTTTTTTAANTTTTATACCACAAAATTACGCCCCATATTTCCGATAGTCAGTATAAAAATCAACAACATGCAAATTCATCCTCCATTTTGTCTAAATTTTTGACATAGTGTCTAAAAATTAGACAGTTGAAGTNGNAATGGANAAATNGCATCCTCATAAATCTTGTGGGTCATCTTTTGTTATGGATAAGTTACCTNGTCTTCGATAAATAATTATGCATTATGCATTATGCATTGTGAATTATGCATTGTGAATTATGCATTAACCAACTTTAACTTGGTAAAACTTGACAAGTCNCCAAANGNGGTTGTATCTTTGCAAGCGAAACAATAAACCTCTTAATCAAATAATAATATGAAATCATTTACTTTCCGCAAAAAATGGAATGAGTTTATCTCTGAAATGGCACCNGAAAAGCGCACAATGGCTATTGTCTGCGTCTATGACTTTGTTATGAATGGTAACAAACCCACTGACATTGANTCTGACTGCCANGNGTTGNTNGNTATGGTTGAAAAAGACCTTGAAAGAGCTGCCAAAAGCCGTGAAAAAGCACGTGAACGNCGTGAAAAACTTAAAATTGCCATGAAGCGTGTTCCCATCAAAGATGACGAACCNGTTGTTCAGCCCGAAAATCCGCTAAACTTGCGTGAATATCAAAAATATCCGGCACTCTACATGTTTGACGGTTTCATGAAATATCTTGCAATGACTCGTGATGTCAATGANCGTCTTGATTTGCCCCACAACTATGATGCGATGTCGGTTATGAGACAATTCCGTGATTGGGCAATCGAACACAATCGGCTCAATGAAATTTCAAAACTAACATCGTTTGTCGGACTCTTCCGCCACGCCCTCCCCGACTTCATGCCCTATGTTTTAATCGCCTGATTANATACTGTTAATTAACACTTGTTATTCGCAGAAATCGCTCAACATTACGTTAACACTTGATGTTATAATAATAGATAAAATTATGAATTGTGCATTATGCATTATGAATTANGCATTATGAATTANGAATTAAGTGTTGACAGGTTATATCGCAGCTTTTATTCTCCTTGTTCTGACAATGTCGGGTTGCAGCGATTCGCAGTGGAGCAATTTGCCCGACAAGGTTTCGGAGTTTATAACCCACTACTATCCCAATGAAGATGTGTCGAGCGAAGGTTGGAACGATTCAACCACCTTTTCTGTAAAAATGAGCGGGGGTGAGGTAATCACGTTTGACAAGTCGCTCAATTGGGAAGAAGTTAACGGTTTGGGCGGACTTGTTCCTCAGGTATTTTTGTTTGATGAGCTGCCACCGGCTCTTTATGAGTATCTTCAGGAAACCGAAAGCTTGTCAAATGTTTACAGTGTTGATCGCAACTCTCATGAATATATTGTGGAACTGCTCAATAGTTCCGTGATCTATGATATCGATTCGGGCGCAATTACAGTTCCGATCAGCGGGACTGAATTAATGTCGAGGCTGAACCATTCAATCGGCTGAATCTCATCTTTGTTGAGTAGAGCGGAAAGTTTAGTTGCATTATTGTGCCGTCGATGATGTTGCAAAAAATTTCACTGTCAATAACCTTGTGGTTTGAATCATACCACACCAAATCATAGTGGTTGTAGAAAATTGTCGGAATTAATTTTCCCTTTATCATTCCGGTTTTCCAAGAATCTTTATTGACGGTTGCGCCTTCGAGATATATAATATCATATCCTCCGGTTACAGAGTCGGGGAGTACGGCGAGTTTGTAAAATCCGCCCGGAATAGCTCTTTGTGGGTCATTTTCGCGATCAAGCGATGTGTATAGTCCTGCCGGAGAGCCTGGCGTTGATTGTAGTCGGGCAATAATTTGGTCGAGTGTTAACAACGGCTGATTGTCGGTCGTCTCGTTCGACTCAAATTTAATTGTCGGGAATGTTATGTTACGGTTTGCTTTAATGCTGACATTTGAAATATGTTGACAATCATCGGTTGTGCCGATGTCAACAGCGTTTCCGTTTACAAATAATCTCAACCCCGAGGTCATTGTTCCGGTGAGTCTTATCGTCACGGTTTGTCCCGATTTGATAAGTCGGTCGGCTTGGCTGACCTGAACCGATTGGCTGAAATGTGAGATTTTGATAAACGGAGACGGTTCAAACGACCCGATAGACTCGATTCCCTGACCGATTGAAAAGGTATCGTTACCGGCAATGATGTCAAATAATTGTTCGGGACTGCCAAATGACGATTCGTTGGGCATGAATTTTATCTTTACCGACAAGTTAAACGGCACTGATTTGGCGAACGTTATTGTTTGACCTGATGTCAAAGACGTGTCGTTAATAGCGATTATGTTGCCGGCTGTTGATATGATAGCATTCAGCATAATGACAACTGAAATCAATATGCGTGACAAATGTTGTCTCATTTTTCAAACTCGTTTAGAAGTTGAGTGACCGACTGTTCAAATTCTTCATCCGTAAGATTATAATCGAGCCAGTTGATTTTGAATCCGCGGCGTTCCATTCCGCGAAACCATGTCATTTGACGTTTTGCAAAACGATGAATCTCCATTTCAAGTTTCTCAAACATTTCGTCAAATGTTAGTTGACCAATGACGTGGAGCGTGAGATATTTATATTCGAGCCCATAATAAATCAAATCGTCAGGAGCGATTCCCGAGTCAAGCAACTTTCTGATTTCGTCAAGCATACCGCTGTCAAGGCGTGCTTTAAGGCGTTGGGTTATTCGTTGCCGGCGTGCTTCGCGATCGATTGCTATTCCGATTACAAGCGCATCTTTGACCGGCGACGGGACGGCACCGGCTGCCGCGTCGGGATGCTCGGCATAATAGGTTTGAATTTCAATCGCTCTGATTGCACGCTTTGCCGAGTCAACATCAGTCGAGTTGTGGAGCGTTTTCATTGATGCGAGAATTTCGGTCAGCTCATCAAGCGACTTTCCTTTTAACGATTCTCTCAATTCGGGGTTTTCAGGTACTTCGGGGAGCTTGAGCCCTTTTAGATAAGACTCGACATAGAGCCCCGTACCGCCACATATTATCGGCAGTTTTCCGCGTTGCTGTATTTGCTCGACTGCCGATCGGGCGTCGTCAAGAAATCTGAACAGATTATATTTTGACCCGGCAGGGGCAATGTCAATAAGGTGATAGGGTATGTTGCCATATTCTTCGATATCTTTACCGGTCCCGAGATCCATTCCTCGATAAACTTGGCGTGAGTCGGCACTGACGATTTCTCCGTCAAGCAATTTGGCGATCTCGACGGCACGTCGTGTTTTACCCGATGCGGTGGGTCCGGTTACAATCAGAACAGAGGGCTTTTTCATTCTCCGAAACCTGTTACATATTTACGCCACAGACGACGAATTTTAAAAAACGGTCGGTCTTCGTTGTTTAGCGACACATAAAGCCAATGAGGGTCGTTGAAATCGATGTCCCAGCTTTCCATGTCGGCGAGTCGGAACGTTGGCTGATAGTGCTTGATTTTGTAAAGGCGTTTGCCATCGCGGGTATAGGTTTTCCATGCCATTACCGACCGATGTATTCTGTTAAGTTCGGCTGATAGTAGCGGCGACAATGCGTGTTCTGCGTATAAGCGTTGAACGTCGGCAAGCGTAAACCATTCGCCGGTCAATATACAGTTTTTTACGTCGTCAAACGAGCTCACGAATGCTGCAAAATGGAAAATGTTTGTAGCCGATCGTGCATCGCTGCTGACATACAATTCTTTTATTCGGGCGTTTGTGATTCCTGTGGTATGTCTAAAATAATCGTGGGCTTGAAATTTGTTGAATTTTGCCGTAAACGATATTTCACCGCGGGCGGGAGTGTCGATTGTCAGATTTTCAGAATTGATATCAAACGTGCTGAGTTCGGGAATGTTTAACCACAGACGATCTTCACATATCACGAGAAAGCGAATACGTGAAAATCCGCGATGGACATTTTCTTCATTGCTGTTGACACAATAGTATGCCCATGTCGCATAATATTTTATCGCCATCAATAACAATGTCAGGATATACATCGATACCGGTATGACGAAGTAAAAAATTATGTCGCGGCGGCTTATGTTTGTATTGATATATCCGTAGAAATAATATACCCACTCGATGATTGTCAATGCAAGTGATGAGAAGAATAGCACTTTTGTTTGGTAATCGGCTTCTTGAGTGAATAATTTGCTGAGAAATCCTCGCTCAACCGTGTTCCCCAAACGAGCCTCGCAGTCGGCACAAAATGCACATTTTCGTCCTCTAAACATATAGAATGCGGTGATGATTGTTGCAAAAGGAGCCAGAAGCAATATCATAAAAAAAGGCATTTTATGATTGTAAGGCTGTCCGTTTAAATCAATCGTAACCGAATGTCCTGATGTCAGAAGAATTATGACGAGTGTTACTGTTGTCCATAAAATGACGGTGGCGGTCATATATGGAAGCTTATAACAGAATGGCGATTTACTGGTTCGGTTGTTTCTTACCAATACAAGTATAAAAAGAGCTAATCCGAGCATGAAGAACGGAACAAGCGTCTTGCTCAATATCAATGGGGCAAATATACAAACGATAAATCCGCCGAGCGATAGTGCCCAGTTTACCCATAGACTGCGAATACCTGCGGTTAATCCTTGGTGGCGTTTTTCGTTATCGTTCATTAAATCAATTTAGAGTTTGGTGTTGAAAAATTCCATCATGGCTGCATAAACCTGTGCGCGTGAGTTGCAGCCGTTGATAGAGTGGTTCATGTTGGGGAAAAGCAACATTGAGCATAAACGGTTCTGTGCCTGAAGTGATGATACATATTCAATCGAGTTGGCGGGGTGAACGTTGTCGTCGGCTGTTCCGTAAACAAGAAGTAACTCGGCGTTCATTTTATCGGTGAGATTGAGCGGTGCCGATTGGTTGTAACCTTCATCGTTCATCTGAGGGGTTGACATATAACGCTCGGTATAGATTGAGTCATACAGGCGCCAGTCGGTTACGGGAGCGATTGCGACTCCGGCTGCAAACGGACATTCGTCAGCCGACAGGCACATCAATGTCTCATATCCGCCAAAGCTCCAGCCGGTCATACCGATACGAGCGGGATCAACATATGGCAGTTTGGCAATTTCACGGGCTACGTTAACCTGGTCGATTGTTTCATAATGACCGAGATTTTTGTAGGTGATGGTGAGGAAGTCTCTGCCTCGACCACCTGTACCGCGACCGTCGGCACATACAACTATGTAGCCCGATTCAGCGGCACAGAATTGCCAGTCAACACTCCAGCTGTCGGTAACTTGTTGTGAGCCGGGTCCGCTGTATTGGGTCATGATTACCGGATAACGGCGTGACGGGTCAAAGTCTTTGGGTTTGATGATATAGGCATTAAGAGCGATACCGTCTGAATTGACGGTGATGAATTCTTTTTTGGGCAGGTCGCGATATTTGGCTAACACTTTAGCGTTGTCTTCAAGCAATCTGATTTCTTTGTTGTTTGAAGTTTGAATGAGCTTGAATACGGGCGGAACTGTCGATGAGGTATAACGGAGAGTGTAGTAGTTGAGCGAAGGAGTGAATGTTGCCGACGCTGTTCCTTTTTCGGGGCTGAGGTTTACGATACGGTTGGTTTTGGCTTCAATTTTACTAACCACGCGATTGAGAGGTCCGGTGGTTGTTGACTGAATGTAGATGTTGCCGAGTTTGTCGGTGCCATAATAGTCGGTAACGTCATAGTCGCCCGATGTGATCTGGCGTTGAAGTGCGCCTGAATAGCTGTATTGATACAGATGATTATAGCCCGAACGGTTTGAAAGTATCACAAAATTGTTGGGCGTTAAAATCATGTTTTCATATGTCTCTGGCAAAACCCATGTTTTTGATTCTTCAACCAAGATTGATTTGATTACGGTCGATTTGGGGTTTACCGAGTAAACCTCAAGTCGGTTTTGTTCGCGGTTTAATGTCGAGACAAGCAGGTTTTGACCGCCGGGAATATACTCTATGCGCGGAATATATTCGATGCGTGAATCTTCAAAGTTGATATTCTTGGTTTTGCGGGTCTCGATGTCGTAGCTGTGGAGGGTTACAATCGAATTTTTTTCGCCGGCAACCGGATATTTATAGGTAAATTCGCCGGGGTAGAGCGCATATTTTTTGTCGGGTGAACAGTAGCTGTCAAAGAGCGGAAGCGAGTAGAGCGGCACCTGAGTCTCGTTATATTTCAGATAGCAGAGTGTCGTATTGTCGGGCGACCACACAATCGAACCTGTCGATTTGAATTCTTCTTCATAAACCCAGTCGGGGAGTCCGTTGATGATTTTATTATATTCGCCATCGGTTGTGACGGGTAATTCAGTGTTGTAAATCAGTTTTTTAAGGTAGATGTTGTTGTCGGCGACAAAAGCAACCATCAGTCCGTCGTTTGAGAATACGGGAACTTGTTGACGCGGGTGGTCGGTTGACAATGGTTTGAGAATATTGCGGTATATGTCAAACACATAGTATTCGGCTGTGAATGAGCGACGGTAAATCGAACGGTAATTGCGATAGAGCAACAGACGTGAGCCGTCGGGGCTGAGCGAGAATCCTTGAACCGATTCGATAGTGGTTTCGCGGGTTTTGGCACAGTCAAAAACGACTTCAATTTGTTTGCCTGTGGCAGTGCTGTATTTGATCACACGACGATGGTCAGATGACAGTTGCAGATATGAGTCGCCGTCGGGAGTGTAATATGGACGCGACGGTGTTGAAACGGCATTCTCGGGATAGAGATAGTGATTGAGTTTTTCGATGAACGGATTCACTCCTTTTGCGCCATACGAGGCGACTGAAACAAAGAGTGTCAGAAATGTAATGATTGATTTCAGTTTCATATTTTATGTCTTTATTTTTTTCTGATTGGAGTTAATTACATATCGTCCCAAAGCGACATTTGGGCGTCGCTGTCGGGCATCGGTTTGCGTGGAGCCGGAGCTTGGTAACCAAAATCTGACTGGTCATCGTTTTTAGCAAGCGAGCGCATTGATGTGCCTTCGGGCGGAGTCGCTACAAGCCAATCGGTGTTGTCGAGTGATTCATCGATTGCCGAGATGATAGTCGTTTTCTCTGCAATTTCGGTTGCGTCAAGCGGTTCTAATACCGGGATTTCGGTTATCGGTTCTGGTGTAGAATAAACCGGAACGTCATCGGCGGCTATTGATGCGTGGGCTTCTTTCAGTCTCTCGTTCTCTTGTTTGAGTCGATCTATTTCATCGCGCAGACTAATTTCTGATTTAGATTGATCGTTGATGCTTGTTTCGACCGTACGTTTAAGTCCGATACGTTCTTCTTCAAGCCACTTGATTTTATCAAGAAGCGATTGTTGACTCTCGTTAAGCTCTTTTATTTTTGCATCCTTTTTTTGCTTGATCTCTTCAAATTTTTCAATCTGTTCTTCGATGAGTTCAAGTGTCTGCAAATTTTCATTAGCAGCGTTCAGCTCTTCATTAAGAGTTTCGATTTGCTGAGTAAGTTCTTTGTTTTTCTCTTCAAGCTCGCTGATGGTAGAGGTGTTGACGGTTACTTTGTCGTCAGATATTTTAGCTGAAGATTTGAGTGATGATATTTCTTTGTTAAGGTTTTCGATCAATGTCTCGCGATCTTTCAATTCTTTCTTGGTAGATGAAGCAATTGATTGAGATTCGCGTGTCATACTCTCGGCAAGCTCAAGTTTGGTTTTGATCTGTTCGAGTTCGCCGTTGAGTTCATCGATTTTTTGCTGATGCTCGGCGATGTCGATTGTGTCGGACGATTTGTCAGAATCAGGAATAATTGTCGGGTCGGGATTTCCGCCTTGAATGGCGGCGACACGGAGTTTGTTGTTAAGGCTTTTGTTCTCGATTACCAACTGTTCGCGTTCGCCCTCGAGATCTGACACTTTTGTTTCGAGGTCGCTGATGCGATCATAGAGAAGCTGAGTGGCTTCAGAAATGACCGCCGGGTCTCCTTCTCCTTCTTGAACTGTGGTTGCACGCAGTTTGTTGACAAGGCTTTTTTTCTCAAGTTCAAATTGTTCGCGCTCGGCTTCGAGAGTTGCAATTTGGCTTTCAAGATCGTTGACACGTTCTGATAATGCACGCTTTTGACGCTCGGCGCTGAGACGTTGGTTGACAAGTCCTTCTTCTGTCTCGGACTGTCGTTTAGAAGCTTCTCTATGTTGGTCAATCTCAGCCAACAGACGCTTGCGTTCGTTTTGCCAACGCAAATTGGCATCGCGATCGGCGTTTTGAGAGAGGGCTTTGATATATTGTTTTAAAGAGCTGTCAAGTGCTTCATAAATTTGACGCTGTTGTTTCTCTTTATCAATGCTTTGGGCAATGAAATCGGGGAGTGCGCGATTAAAGATGTCAACAACTTTTTCAAAAATCTTCTCGACCGGAATTTCTTCTGATTTAACAAATTCGGGTTCTTCTTCGTGACCGTCGTTATCGGCAGTTTGACTTTCGGGGGTATCGACTGTAATGACGGGGCGTATGATAGTCGGTTGGTTTTCTTCACTTACCAAGTCGTTATAGTCGGCGTCGTCGTTGCCAAATCCAAAAAAATTACCTAATGAACTGAAAAAGGACATTTTATATCGAAGTTATTTAAATTCTACATTTTCGGCATCGGGTTTTATCACAACGCCAACGCCTTTGCGACCGTTTATGCCGATTGAGAGCGGGTGGTCAAACTTGACGATGCGCACTGTCTCGGTTTCATATACGGCAGGCATTGAGTTGAGATATTCGATGTCATATATACCGTCGTTTGAGAATGGGTTGATTGTGAAATAACCCACACCAAACGATGTTAAGTTCTGGAAAAAGTGTGTGCCCTGACTCGGCTCTATGCGATAGTTTTTGAGCGATGATTCGCAAATCAAACGTGCATTGCAGATGTCGGGCCATTTGACGGGAATGCCGAGGGCGTTGTCGCTTGAGCCCCAGCGTCCCGGACCAATGAGCACATAAAATTCATTTCGTGCGGCAAAACCGGCGTTTATTTCAGAAAGCTCGAGAGCTATTGCCGGATTGTTGAGCGAGTTGAAGTTCTCGGGACGAACATAGACGATGGTGTCGATATTCTCGACCTTGCCATGTCCGAGAGCTGTGTTGCTCTTGATGATGAGTTTGTCGTCGGGAATAGAGGCGATTGTGTCATCAACGTATGCCTTGGGGTCGATAATCGGGCGTATCTGAAGCCAATAGAGGTGACCTTTGGTTTTGCCCGAATAGTCGATGTTGCCGGCAAATTCGATTTCGACAGGGCGTTGCATTGCCTGCTGTCCGTTTGAAAGCATAAACTCGACGGCGGGAGCCAACGGGAACACGCCGTGTTGCAATATGTTGGCAAACGTTACCAATTTGCGTCCGGGACCTTGATCGGTATCACGGATATATCCGTCACGGGCATCATAGGTCGATACGAGGTAGCGGAGGCTTCCGTCACGTGCAAAATCTTGAATGTTAAGGTTGGCAATATTGAAGCTGTCATTGACTTCAAAGTGTTCGTCGGCACTCTTGAGATCGAGAGCAAAGAAATTTTTCTGGGTGTCTCTCAATGCGAGGTCAAGAGTCGATGTCTGAAGCACCTTGCCGGGATGTCGGGGCGAAAACCTGAGTCCGTTTCCGCCGTCAACAATATATTTGCCGAGTCCGACCGCAACTTGAGCGATGCCGTCTTCGGTATGTTCGTCATTGATCGGGTAGTAGTTGAGAGATCGACCTACTCCGCTGAACGACGGGAAGTAATAGTCACCGTGAGCCGACCCGACAACTTCTTGGATGATGACAGCCATTTTTTCTTGGTCGATGACGTTTGAAGTGGCTGTCATATATGCTTTTGAGTCGGCATAGAAAACCGAGGCATATACTCCTTTGATTGCATTTTCGAGTAGTCGGAGCATAGCCTGTTTGTCATCTACTTTGGGAATCATATAGGTTGTGTAGATTCCGGCAAATGGCTGGTAGTGAGAGTCTTCAAGAAGACTCGAACTGCGGACTGCGAGTGGTGTATTTACAACGTCAAAGAGTGCCAGAAAGTCATCGGCAAGTCGAGCCGGAAGGCTGGCTTTGAGAAATGCATTGAGAATCTCGTCATCGGGGGCATCGCTGAGTGCCAGCGGGTATAAATCGTTTGTTGCCATGAACTCGTCAAAGATGTCGGTACACAGCACAACGGTTCGCGGAATCGAGATTGAGATTCCGTCAAAGTTGTCACATTCGGGATGTTTCTTGATGATAGAATCGACAAATGCCAGACCGCGTCCCTTGCCGCCAAGCGATCCTTGACCGATGCGGGCAAAGTTTGAGTAGTAGTCAAATCGGTCTTTTTCAAAGATGGCGACGACACCACGGTTTTTCATTCGGCGATATTTGACAATCAAGTCAAAAAAGAGCTGGCGTACTGCCGGGGTTTCGTCGATTGATGTGAAACGGTGGCTTTTGATAACGTCGGCAATGGGGAACATTGCACGTGAGTAGAGCCATCGTGAAATGTCGTTTCGTCGGGCGTGGTAGAAGAGCGACTCGGCGGGTATATCAAAGATTTTTTTCTGGAGATCTTTGAGGTTGCGCAGGCGCATGATTTCGGCTCCGGTTTCGGGATCACGGATAACAAAATCGCCAAAGCCGAAGTTATGAGATATTTCGCGGTCGAGATCGACCGATAATTTTTTTGAGTTTTTGTCGATAAAGACGCCGTTGAATTCGCCGACAAATTCGCGGTTACGCACTTCGGTCGATTCAATGATTATCGGAAGATAGGCGTCACGCTCACGCAGCCATTTAGCGAGTCGGAGACCAGCTTCAGAGTCTTTAACACCGTTGCGCATGAACGAAACATCGCTGATGACTCCAAGCATATTGTCGCCATATTTCTCGTATAGAGCGCATGCTTCTTCATAGTCGCGGGCAAGCATTACTTTTGGGCGACCACGCATACGGAGCATCTGTTCATGCTCGTTCAAAGCTTCGGTTGAAAACAGGAGTGATTGTTTGAGCAAGAATTTATAGACGTGAGGAAGCACCGATGAGTAAAATCTTACGGAGTCTTCAACCATCATAATCATTTGAACGCCAACACGACTGATGTCGTTTTCGGCGTTCATTTTGTCTTCAATCAGTTTGATGATAGCAAGCAGCAGGTCAACGTTGCCGAGCCACGAGAACACATAGTCGATGCCGCTGAAGTCTTCAGAGGCGAGTCGGCGTGACACTTCTTTTGAGAAGGGTGTCAAAACAACGATCGGAATTGTGGGATAGGCTCGTTTGATGTCTTTAGAGACAGTAAAAGTCTCGGAGATGTCGCTGCCCGGCATGGCAATGATGAGGTCAAATCGAGTGCGGGCAAGGGCTTGGAATGCCTCGTTGATATGAGCGACACGGGTAACGCGTGGTGGAGAGCTGAGGTTTAACGAGACATATTCAAAGTAGAGCTGTTCGTCAACACGACCGTCTTCTTCCATCATAAAGGCATCGTAGGGCGAAGCAATGAGCAACACATTGAATATGCGTTGCTGCATAAGGTCTTGAAAAGCAGTATCTTTAAGATATAAACGACTCAGACTGTCTTCGTTCATAATCGATGCCCGTATTACTATATATTGCTATTTATCGTAATTTCCCCCAAAGTTACAAAATAAATCTCAAAAAATAGCCATCAAACCATCAATTTGTCGATAACTTTAACAGTGTTAAGGACCTTAAGAGAGGATTTATCAGGATTAATCCGGATTTATCGAGATTAAACGGGAATTTGGTGAATTGAAAAAGGAGTTATGCCGGTGGGCATAACTCCTTTTTGTTTGGGATTGGGATTGTTTCTTATTTTTTGAAGAAGCGGTTGTAAAGACCGAGGAAGCCACGGCCGTGACGTGCTTCGTCTTTAGCCATTTCGTGAACTGTGTCGTGGATGGCGTCGAGGTTGAGTTCTTTGGCACGTTTGGCGATGCGCATTTTGTCTTCGTTTGCACCGGCTTCAGCCATCATGCGTTTTTCGAGGTTGGTCTTGGTGTCCCAAACGCAGTCGCCGAGGAGTTCGGCAAATTTAGAAGCGTGTTCGGCTTCTTCGAAAGCGTAGCGTTTGAAAGCGTCGGCGATTTCGGGATAGCCTTCGCGATCGGCCTGACGAGACATAGCGAGGTACATACCAACTTCGGTACATTCACCCATGAAGTGAGCGTTGAGGTCTTTGATCATTTGTTCGTCGGTGCCTTTGGCAACGCCGATTTCGTGTTCGGTTACAAATTTGATGACTTCGTTGTCGTCAACTTCTTTGAATTTATCGCGGCCAACGCCACACTGGGGACATTTTTCGGGTGCTTCGTTACCTTCGTGAACGTATCCACAAACGGTACAGATAAATTTTTTTGCCATAGTTTTAATGATTAAAATTTAAGTTGTCTTTTTAATTAATTTTGATGTTTACAAAGTTAGTGGTATTTTGTTAAATAAAAAAATAGCAAAAGAAAAATTTAAGTTAATTTTTATTGGAAGGAGGGGATTTATCAGGAATAATCGGGAGTTATCGAGATTTATCGAGAATGGGAATTTGGCGGATTCAGCGAGATTAGCTGGGAATTATCGAGATTTATCCCGATTGGAGGGTGAAATTATTTGGTTTTGGCGAGGATGAGGGCTGAGGTTGGGGATATGGTAAGGGTGCCTCCGGAGGTGGTGGCGAGTCCGTCGGGGTTGATTTGTCCGTCGCGGGCGATGACGAGCCAGTCGGCTTGGTCGATGTTGACCGGTACTTCGTTTTCAGAGCCGTTGAAAATGAGTTTTATCTCATTCCATGAGTCACCATTTGCGTTGTTTTTGATTGAATAGGAGATGACGTTGGGGGTGGTGATATCATCAAAAACGATGTTTCGGGCAATGTCGTCGGCTGTTGTCATGCGGAATGCCGGATGGGCTTTGCGCAGGGCGATGAGACCTCGGTAGTAGTTGAAGAGGTCATTGTTTTTAGCTTTGAGTTGCCAGTCGATAGCGTTAACGTCGTCGGGTGAGTTGTAGGTGTTGTGAACGCCTTTTTTGTCGCGGAAAATTTCTTCACCGGCAAACATGAATGGTGTTCCTTGAGAGGTGAATATTATTGTTTGGGCAAGTTTGGCGGCACGTTGACGGTCGGCTTCTGACTTGTCGGGCAGAGATTTAGCGAGTTTGTCGGTCAAGCAGAGGTCGTCGTGGCATGAAACATAGTTTATGATTTGGCAAGGTGATGAGGCATAAGGAACCTTAGAGTTGTTACCTTTTGAATAATCGACCATAGGATGATCTGTCGCGGCGACAATGCCGATTTTGACGGTTTCTTCGTTTCCGGGTTTTCCGGTTGCGAACCCACGGTCGGCGGCATTGGAATAGTGACCTTTGACGGCATCACGGATATCATCGCTGAACACTGCAATACCATCCATTTTAGCGACATTTTCTTTCAATGCCCGACGTTCGACAGGCAGAGGCGAGTCGCCGGCTGTCCACCCCTCGCCATAGATTATGATAGAGGGGTCGATTTGTTTCAGCTCGCGGGCAACACGGTTCATTGTCTCGGTGTCGTGGATAGCCATCAGGTCAAAGCGAAAGCCGTCAATGTGGTATTCTTCAGCCCAATATTTTACCGAATTAACGATGAAGTTTTGCATTTGTTTGCGGTCAGAGGCGGTTTCGTTGCCACATCCCGAGGCGTTGCTGTATGATCCGTCGCTGTTGTATCGGTAATAATAGAGGGGAGCGGTCAGTGAGAAGTTTGAATCGTCGTTTTTGGCAGTATGATTATACACAACGTCCATGATTACACCGATACCGGCACTGTGGAGTGCCTGAATCATCTGTTTCATTTCACGGATGCGAACCACCGGGTCGGCCGGATTGGTAGAGTATGAACCCTCGGGCACGTTGTAGTTCAGCGGGTCATATCCCCAGTTGTATTTGTTAGACTGAAGGTTGGACTCGTCGATTGAGTTGAAATCGAATGAGGGTAATATATGAACATGGGTGATTCCAAGCTCTTTAAGGTGGTCAATGCCTGTTTTGTCGCCAAGGGTTGAGACGGCGTTCTGTTCGGTTAAAGCAAGGAATTTACCTTTGTTTTCAATTCCTGATGAGGGGTGCATTGAAAAGTCGCGATGGTGCATCTCATAGATGATGGCATCGGTAATATTTTCAAGTTTTGGACGTCGGTCGTTTTCCCAACCCTCGGGGTCGGTTGCCGAGAAGTCAATTATGGCGGCTCGATTACCGTTTGTGCCAACTGCTTTTGCCCAAATTCCGGGTGTTTCATCGAGCCATTTATCGGCATATTTGATTTTAACCGTATAGAATTTTCCATAAAGTTGCCCCGGGGTTGTGACACTCCATGTTCCCGAGTCATCTTGTTTCATTTCAAGGACTTTAGAGGGATTTTTTGTCTCGTTGTTGTCATAGATATTTACGGTGGCTTCCCGGGCTTGAGGCGACCAAAGTTTAAATTGAGTTGCATCTGTTAGAACGGTTACGCCGAGATCAGTGCCGTTATAATCGGGGAGGTTTGCGATGTCGGGTTTTGTGATTGGTTCGGGCATTTCTTTTGCAGAAGATGTGCAAGAGCACATCTTCTGCCAACAAGTTAAGAACGTTTTTTCGGTTTATATTCATTGTAATATATACTGAATTTCAGATTGAGGAAATTAATGTCACTATTAGATTTAATTATCAATATAATACAAAGTTACATAAAAAGGTCGGATTCTACAAGAACCCGACCTTTGTTTTTTATAATTTTAAGAAATATGGAGCTTAGCAAGCTTTGAAACTCATGTCGAGGCCTTTGACCGAGTGGGTGAGGGCACCGACTGAAATGAAGTCAACCCCGGCTTCACCNTAAGCGCGGAGAGTGTCGAGGGTGATACCGCCCGATGATTCGATTTCGGTTTTGCCGTTTACGATTTTGACTGCTTCTTTTGTAGCTTCGGGTGTATAGTTGTCGAGCATGATGCGGTCAACGTTGTTGTCAAGAGCCTCGCGNAGTTCGTCGTTATTGCGGACTTCNACTTCGATTTTNAGGTCNCGNCCCGATGCTTTGCAATATTCTTTAGCNGCATTGACGGCATTGGTGATTCCACCGGCAAAGTCAACGTGATTGTCTTTGATGAGAATCATGTCGAAAAGTCCGATGCGGTGGTTTTCGCCGCCACCGATTTTAACGGCTTCTTTTTCGAGAAGGCGCATNCCGGGNGTGGTTTTGCGGGTNTCAAGAACTTTTGCTTTGAGTCCGTCGAGTTTGCTTTGATAGCGGTCGGTAGTTGTGGCTATGCCACTCATACGTTGCATGATGTTGAGCATAGTGCGTTCGGTCTGGAGCAGTGAACGAACCGAACCTTCAACAACAAAAGCGATGTCGCCNGGTTTTACTTTTTCGCCGTCGTTGATGAAGACGGTCATTTTCANNTCNGGGTCAAATTTTTGGAAAACGCGACGNGCAATTTCNACACCGGCAAGGATTCCGGGCTCTTTGATGAGGAGATGCTGACGGCCTTTTGCCGATGCGGGAATGGTGCTTAGAGTGGTGTGGTCGCCATCACCGATATCTTCGGCAAAAGCGAGATCGATGAGGTCGTCGATAAGTTGTTCTCTTGTTTTCATATCGATATATTTTTANTTGTTTTTTGATTCAAATTTGTTTCAAAGAAAAGAAGNAGCGNGANGCGGGTTNNCGCATGTTGTAAGCNGATGACATNGCGCTNCCNTANGCACCNGCNGAACGAATTGCAATCAGNTCGCCNGANTGNGTGACNGGGAGNGTCAGGTCANGGTCNAAGCAGTCNGATGANTCNCAAATCGGACCGACAACNTCGTANGTNNNGGTNGGNGAANCGGGACGGGTCGANNTCGGCNGTGAGNTTCTCAATTTTGTGGTGAGCCTCGTAGAGAGCCGGACGGATGAGGTCATTCATGCCGGCATCAACGATTATAAAGCGTTTATCAACACCGTTTTTGACATAGATAACCGAGGCAAGCAGNGACCCGCATTGGGCAACNATCGAACGACCAAGCTCAAAGTGAACTTTGATTGACGGNTCGATGTNAAGATGTTGACTGACAGTGTCAAAGAGCATTGAGAAGTCGGCNATCNGAGCGTTATCGGGATTNTCGTAGTCGATGCCGAGTCCGCCNCCGAGNTTNATGTATTGGGGAGTGAAATTNTATTTGNTTTTCAGCTCGGCAACAAGCTCAGAAGCTTTGACGGCAAGGAGTCGGTAGGGGTCGGCAAGGGTAATCTGGCTACCGATGTGAAAATGGAGTCCGGCAAGGTTGATGTTGGGCAATTNGAGAGCCTTTTTGACNGCGAGGTCGAACATCGGGAGCGAGATGCCAAATTTGGTTTCGGCNAGNCCGGTTGTGATGTAGTGNTGNGTGTGGGCGTCGATGTCGGGATTGATGCGCAACGCAACGGTTGCNGTCTTGTTCATGCGCTNGGCAATCTGCTGAATCATATCGAGTTCTTCNATCGACTCAACGTTAAAGCAGGCAATGTNGAGTTGGAGCGCCCGCTCGATTTCGNGAGGAGTTTTACCAACGCCGGCATAGACGATTTTTGAGGGCGCAAAGCCCATTTTTATTGCAAATTCGACTTCACCGCCGCTTACACAGTCGGCACCGAGTCCGCGTGAAGCAATCTNCTTGACGATAGGCTCTTCATAGTTGGCTTTGAGGGCNTAATGAACGAGGTAATCGTGCTTTTTAGCAGCCTCATGGAGAGTGTTGAGGGTTTTATTGAGAAGATCCATGTCGTAGAAATAACATGGAGTGGAAATGTCTAACTTTAGAATGTCTTTATTTTTCATCTAAGTGAAAACGTGAGGAATTAGTTAGTTGAAAAGGTGCTGACTAAGAGCGTTTAAGGCTCTGATTTTGTCGTCTTTGCTGACGAGGAATGAAATGTTGTAGTCGCTACCTCCATAAGAAATCATGCGGACGGGGATATTGTGCATGGCATCGATAGCCTTNGCTTCGAGTCCGGAATTGTGCCATTCGAGGTCGCCGACCACGCAGATGATAACCATGTCTTTGTCAACGGTGACGGTTGAGAATTTTTTCAGCTCGTTGACAATCTCGGTAATATTGTGTCGAGATTCGACGGTGACAGAGACTCCCACTTCAGATGTGGCAACCATGTCGATTGGTGTTTTGTGGTTGGCAAAGACTTCAAAGACACGGCTAAGGAATCCGTAGGCAAGGAGCATGCGTCCGCTCTTGATGCGGATTGCAACGATGTCGTCTTTTGCGGCTATCGCTTTGATACCGGTTGTCGGTGTGTCGAGTCGGTTGTCAATGAGTGTGCCGGGGGCGTCGGGCTCCATTGTGTTGAGGAGTCGCACCGGAATGTTGTTAAGTTTTGCAGGCACAACACACATCGGGTGAAGAATTTTGGCACCGAAATAGGCGAGCTCGGCAGCTTCTTCAAAGTTGAGGTGGTTGACCGGACGGGTGTTCTCGACATATCGCGGGTCGTTGTTGTGCATGCCGTCGATGTCGGTCCAGATTTCGATTTCTTCGGCAGTTATAGCCGCACCGATGAGAGATGCTGTGAGGTCGCTGCCGCCACGCTGAAGGTTATCGATTCCTCCTTTTGAGTTTCGGCATATATATCCTTGGGTAAGGAATATTTGAGTGTCGGGGTGCCGCTCAATCATCGGCATGATGCGGTCGTGGAGATATTGAATTTCGGGTGAATTATCAATGTCGATGCGCATGAATTCGAGTGCGTCAAGAAGTTGTACGTTAACACCTTGGCTAAGCAGGTATTGGTACATCATCATGGTTGACATACGTTCGCCCTGGGCGAGAATTGTTTTCTCGGCGGTTGTAAATGAAGTGTTGGTGAATGAGCGAATTATCGAAATAGATTCGGCAACTCCGTCGATAGCCGCTTTTTTAAACGGTGAGTCGGCAGAGAAGAGTTCGTCAATTTCGCGAGCATATTTTTTTTCGAGATTGTTCAGGGTTTCTTTGGCACCGTCGCTGTTTCCTCGTGTAAGGTAGTCGGCAATCTCGACAAGGGTGTTAGTGGTTCCTGACATTGCAGAAAGCACGACCACATTGCGTCCTCGCTCGGTTATTAAAGCGGCAACATTCTTGATTCGTTGAGCCGAGCCCACAGATGTGCCGCCAAATTTCAATACTTTCATTATCGTCTATTGTCTGATTAACAAATTACAACGCAAAGGTAGGAAATTTAATTCATAATGCATAATGCATAATGCATAATTAAGGGTTTTTAGGGTCTTTAAGGAGCCTTAATCGAGATTTATCACGATATTTTTGGGTGGTTCTTCATCTCCGACGAAGTATAGATGAGGGTTGGGCTTTCGGGATCCCTACCAACGAACCTAATCGGCTCGATGGCAGGGTTAAACATGGTTGTTTGTCTCCGACAAACCGTAGGTCTAACTATTTGAAAAAATGAGGGGAGAGCCGGATGGCTCTCCCCTCGGGATATTGGAGATTGGAGTTTCTTGATTAGATGACGCCTTGTTCCATCATGGCGTTGGCAACTTTCATGAAGCCGGCGATGTTTGCGCCTTTCATGTAGTTTACATAGCCATCGGGTTCTTCGCCATATTTAACACACTGGGTGTGGATGTCCTTCATGATCTGGTGGAGCATGCGGTCAACCTCTTCAGCACTCCACTGGAGGTGTTCAGCGTTCTGGGTCATTTCAAGACCAGAGGTAGCAACACCACCGGCGTTAACAGCTTTACCGGGAGCGTAAGTGATGTGAGCAGCGATGATAGTGTCGATAGCTTCGGGGGTACAACCCATGTTTGAAACTTCGGCTACGAGTTGAACGCCGTTAGCTACGAGAGCTTTAGCGTCGTCGCCGTTGAGCTCGTTCTGAGTAGCACAGGGAAGAGCGATGTCAACTTTCTGTTCCCAGGGTTTGCGGCCGGGGAAGAATTTAGCGTTAGGATATTTTTCAGCGTAAGGAGCAACGATGTCGTTACCAGAAGCGCGGAGTTCGAGCATATAGTCGATTTTGTCGCCGCTGATGCCGTCGGGATCGTAGATGTAACCGTCGGGACCAGAGATAGTAACAACTTTACCGCCGAGTTCGGTAGCTTTGAGGGCAGCACCCCAAGCAACGTTACCAAAACCTGAGATAGCGATAGTTTTACCTTTGAGAGTGTCGTTTTTACGAGCGAGAACGTTTTCAACGAAGTAGAGGGCACCGAAACCGGTAGCTTCGGGACGGATGCGAGAACCGCCGAAGTCAAGACCTTTACCGGTGAATGTACCGGTACATTCGTTGGTGAGTTTTTTGTACATACCGTACATATAACCAACTTCACGACCACCTACGCCGATATCACCGGCAGGAACGTCAGTGTCGGGACCGAGGTATTTCCAAAGGCAAAGGATGAATGCCTGGCAGAAACGCATGATTTCACGATCGCTTTTGCCACGGGGTGAGAAGTCAGAACCACCTTTACCGCCACCCATGGGAAGAGTGGTGAGGGCGTTTTTGAAAGTTTGTTCAAATCCGAGGAATTTGAGGATAGAGGGGTTAACAGAAGCGTGGAAACGGATACCGCCTTTGTACGGGCCGATGGCGTTGTTGAATTGAACGCGGTAGCCGAGGTTGTTCTGGATTTCGCCCTTATCGTCGATCCAAGTTACACGGAAAGTGTAGATGCGATCGGGTTCAACCATACGTTCGATGATTTTATTTTTCTCGAACTCGGGATGCTGGTTGTAGATGTCTTGTACAGAGAGAAGCACCTCGCGAACTGCCTGGAGGTACTCTTTTTCGCCCGGATGCTTAGCTTCCAGGGTGCTCATGATATTGTTAATGTCCATTGAAAAAAATGTAATTAGAGATAAGATTTAAATATTAACGCGACAAAGTTACAATTAATCTTTTAAACAAAAATATTTTTTAATAAAAATTTAATCTAAAATTTTAGAAGAGCTGATTTTAAGAAAGTTTAATGGTTAAATAATATAAAAAATGAGGCATAATTAAAATAGAGTTGTTATCTTTGGAAACATTTATAATCAATGATTTAGAGCTTATGTATCGACTTGTTGTAATAATTATTGTGTGGTGTGCAGCGGTCGTGGGTCGATTTGATTGTCGGGCTCAGGAAATAGATACGCTTATAAATAAGACCGGTGATGACCGATTGTCAGAAATGAGACTGTCAACTTCGGGCTATGAAAATCTTGTCAGAAGTCGGGTCGAGAAAATGGACTATGACTTAAATATCGGTCAGGGGCGTTACTCATTAATGTATAATAATTTCGGTTCTAAGAAATGGAATGATGACTTTGATCTCAATTTGAGTCAGGGTATTGGACCGGTACTGAAATGGCAAGGCGGAATGGCAACTGTTGACCGTGAGTCGGTTGATTATCCCGGAATGATGGGTGAGGAGTTTGCCGGCTTTAATGTTTATCAGAATGTCGGACGGTTTATGTTCGGGGCTCATGCTGACGTGATTCGATATGGCTATTTTCATGGTGTGTCAAATCAATATGGCGGTGGCGCATCGGTTGGCTATCGTGTATCTGACAATGTCAGCGTGATAGTTTTCGGTAGCGTATATTCCCAGGCCAAGGGTCATGGTATTGATCCGGCAATGATGGGATTTATGCCGTCAAGCGGCTATGGCGGAGTGATTGATATAGAGGTTGGAAATGTAGGTATTATGGCAGGCGTCAGAAGAGATTATGTGCCGATTCGCGGACGTTGGGAGCTGAGACCTGTTATTGCACCATACTGGAGTTTGGGAAATCAAAAATTTAGTGTCGATTTAGGTTCGATAATCGGAAACTTCCTTTCTCATGCGCTTGGTCCCGATTCAGATATAATAAGGCCGGGAGTGTCAAACAGAAGTTTTCCTTCGGTCGGACGTCCCGGCTATATTCCGCCTCACAGACGATAATTAAATGTCGCCGTTGAGCATCATTTTGTAGATTTCGTAGGTATCGGCTTGGGTCAGGCGGTAGTAGCCGCCGATGATCTCGCCTTTGTTTTCGTGGAGTTTTTTGACGAGGAGGTCGATGTCGGGCGTTTCGATTCCGAGCATACCGAAGGTGACGGGCAGGCCGAGGGAGAGGAAGAATCCTCGTAGGGCTGTAATGCCTTCGAGGGCTGCCGATTTGTCATCGTGGTTGTTAACGCCGAACACTCGACGTGCAAATTGGGCGGGTTTGGCGGAGGCATGGTTTGCCATGAATGTTAGCCAAGCGGGGAAAACGACGGCGAGTCCGGCTCCGTGAGTGACGCCATAGACGGCACTGATTTCGTGTTCCATAGCGTGAGAAACCCAGTCTTCAACGCGACCGCATCCACAGATTCCGTTATGAGCCATAGTGCCTGCCCACATTATGTTGGCGCGGGCTTGATAGTCGTCGGGACGAGCTATGACTTTGGGTGCTTCCTCAATTATGGCTTTGAGAATTCCTTCAGAAATGCGGTCGGTTACTTCAACGTCGGTTGTCGGGGTGAAGTAACGTTCCATTATATGAGCCATCATATCGGCAATACCGGCAACGGTTTGGCTTTGGGGAAGTGTGAATGTCAGTTCGGGATTGAGAATTGCGAATTTAGGGCGAAGGGTAAAGTCGGTGCGTAGGCTGATTTTGTGAAGACCTTCTTTGCGGGTGATGACCGAGTTGCCCGAGCCTTCGCTACCGGCGGCGGGGATTGTCAAGACGACTCCGACGGGGAGGGCGGTTGCGGTGTTGGCATTTGCTTTGCCTGAATAGAAATCCCAGAAGTCGCCATCGTATGGCACGCCGAGAGCAATTGCTTTGGCTGTGTCAATTACCGATCCACCACCAACGGCTAAAAATCCGTCAATATTTTTTTGACGCACGATTTCGATTCCCTCATAAACGCGGTCGTCGGTGGGATTGGGATCGATTCCGCTAAGTTCGGTATAGGTGATGTTGGCTTGGTCGAGCGATTTTTTTACGCGGTCGAGAAGCCCGGAGCGGACAACCGAGCCGTGACCATAGACGAGCATGATGTTTTTACAGCCCATTTCGGCGGTCATTTTTCCGGCTTGGTTTTCGGTGTCTTTGCCAAATAGATATCTGGTCGGGGTGCAATAGGTGAAATTATCCATGATAGATTATATTTTTAGATTTTGGAGCATTTGAGCGGCTGTCAGGTTGTAGATGGGGTGAAGCCAGTCGGGCGACAGGTAGTTGACGGGTCGCAGTACAAACTCGCGGAGTGACATGCGCGGATGTGGAATTTTCAGTTCGGGGGTGTCGATGACAAGGTCGTCGATATAGATTATGTCGATGTCAATTGTGCGGTCGATGTAGTTGCCGTTGTTGTCGCGATGGGGCGCCGGAGATATTTGTTTCTCAATTTTTTGGAGGGTGTGGAGCAATTCGCCGGGAGAAAGGGATGTTGCGATTTCAACGCCGACGTTTATAAAGTCGTTTGGCGAGCTGAAGCCTTGTGGATGACTGTGGACCGGTGGGGAAAAACGTCCGGCTTTGAGGTCGGACAGGCTGAGAACACGGGCGACCGCCCGGGAAATAGCCCCGAGGCGGTCGCCAATGTTTGAGCCTATGTTGATGTGAGCAATCAAGGCTATAGTGTCATGATGTTAAAGCTGACGGTTGACTTCGACTTCTTCAAAGCCTTCGATGATGTCGCCGACTTTGAGGTCGTTGTATCCGGCAATCGAGAGACCGCAGTCATAGCCCGAGAGGACTTCTTTGACGTCGTCTTTGAAGCGTTTGAGCGAGCCGAGGTCGCCAGTGTAGCGGACGATACCTTCACGAATCAAGCGCACTTTACAGCCGCGTTTGATTTTGCCTTCGCGAACGATAGCACCTGCAATTGTACCGACTTTTGAGATGTGGTATGTCTCGAGAACTTCGGCAGAACCGATAACTTCTTCTTTGATTTCGGGGGCAAGCATACCCGACATAGCGTCTTTGACTTCTTCAATCGCCTGATAGATGACTGAGTAGAGTCGGATTTCGACGCCTTCGCGTTCGGCTTCGCGACGTGCTGCCTGAGAGGGGCGCACCTGGAAGCCGATGATGATTGCATCGGATGCGGCAGCGAGGGTGACGTCGCTTTCCGAGATTTCGCCGACAGCTTTGTGGAGTACGTTGACCTGGATTTCTTCGGTCGAAAGTTTGATGAGCGAGTCAGACAATGCTTCGATTGAACCGTCAACGTCACCTTTGACGATGATGTTGAGCTCTTTGAAGTTGCCGATTGCACGACGGCGACCGATGTCTTCGAGGGTGAGCATTTTCTTGGTACGGAGACCGAGTTCGCGCTGAAGTTGTTCGCGTTTTGTTGCGATTTCGCGTGCTTCTTGTTCGGTGTCCATAACGTTGAATGTGTCACCGGCGGTCGGAGCTCCGTTCAAACCAAGAATCAATGCAGGTTCGGACGGACCGGCTTGTTTGATGCGCTGGTTACGTTCGTTGAACATCGCACGAATCTTTCCGAAGTGAGTTCCGGCAAGGATTGTGTCGCCAACTTTGAGTGTACCGTTCTGGACAAGGACGGTGGCAACGTATCCGCGACCTTTGTCAAGACTCGACTCGATGATTGAACCGGTAGCATTGCGGTTGGGATTTGCTTTCAGATCAAGCATTTCAGCCTCAAGGAGAACTTTTTCCATGAGTTCGTCTACACCGATACCTTTTTTTGCAGAGATGTCTTGAGACTGGTATTTACCACCCCATTCTTCAACAAGATAGTTCATTGCCGAGAGTTCTTCCTTGATTTTGTCGGGGTTGGCGTGGGGTTTATCAATTTTGTTGATGGCAAAGACGATGGGGACGCCTGCTGCCGAAGCATGGTTGATAGCTTCGACGGTCTGTGGCATGACGTTGTCGTCGGCTGCAACGATGATGATACACAAGTCGGTTACTTTGGCACCACGGGCACGCATGGCGGTGAAAGCTTCGTGACCGGGAGTGTCGAGGAACGTAATGTTACGACCGTCGGCAAGGGTAACGTGGTAGGCACCGATGTGCTGGGTGATACCACCGGCTTCACCGGCGATTACGTTTGCATTACGGATATAGTCGAGGAGCGATGTTTTACCGTGGTCAACGTGACCCATGACGGTTACGATCGGCGGGCGTGGAACGAGATCTTCTTCAGAGTCTTCTTCGCTTTGGATTGCTTCGCTTACTTCGGCTGAAACGTATTCGGTTTCAAAGCCGAATTCTTCGGCTACGATATTGATTGTTTCGGCGTCAAGTCGCTGATTGATAGAAACCATGACACCGATGTTCATACATGTTGCGATGACCTGGTTGATGGGAACATCCATCATTGAAGCGAGGTCGTTGGCGGTTACAAACTCGGTGAGTTTGAGGATTTTGCTTTCAGCTGCTTCTTGTTCGGCGACTTCGCGCTCGCGGTTGGCGTTCATTTCGCGTTTTTCTTTACGCCATTTTGCGCCTTTTTTGAGACCTTTGTCTTTAGAGGTCAGGCGAGCGAGAGTTTCTTTAACCTGACGCTGAACGTCTTCTTCGCTGACTTCGGTGTGGACGGGACGTTTTGCCGGACGTTTTTCTGATTTTTCAGAACGACGTTCGTCGCGACGTTTGCCACCACCGTTATTATTGTTGTTTTGAGCACCGCCACCGTTGTTTTGGTTGCGACCGTGGTTACCGTCGTTTTGAGCGGCGGTTTTTTCGATATCGATTTTTTCTTTACCACCGATGCGCTTGCGTTTTTTGCGGTCGGCATTGCTTTGACCGGCTGCTGCAGCGGCTTTGGCGTTGCGTTCGTTGCGGCGCTCTTCTTTAGATTTCTTTTTGGGACGAGTCGATTGATTGAGAGACGACAAGTCGATTTTGCCGACGATGTTCAAGCTGGGACCTGCCTGGGTGTCGGATTTGAGTTTGAAGATTTCTTCACCCTCTTTAGGCTGCTCGGGTTTAGCTTCGGGCTTGTTTTCAACGACAGGCTGAGGCTTGGGTTCGGGCTTTTTCTCGACCGGTTTGGGTTCGGGCTTGGGCAGAGGTTTGGGCTCAGCTTTTTTCTCAACAGGTTTGGGCTCGGGTTTAGGCTCGGGCTTTTTGGCAGGAGCCGGCTCGGGCTTTGGTTGGGGCTGAGGTTTAGCCTCGGCTTTAGGCTCGGGTTTAGGTTCGGGTTTGGGTTCAGTCTTTTTGGCAACAGGATTACCTTTTTTGTCAAGCTCGATGTGACCGACAACTTTTGGCGTAGATATAGGTTCAACAGCGGGTTTGATTTCGACGGGCTCGGTCACCGGCTGAGGCTTGGACTCATTTTTTTGGGTCTTACGTTCAGAAGCAACCTGAGCCGCATTTTCTTTAATCGCTTGGTCGGTCTTGAATTTTTTTCTGAGGATATCAACGACGTCTTCCTCAATGCGAGCATTGGGGTTGTCATCGACAGATATATTTTGTGTATGCAAGAAGTCGATAACGGTCGAGATAGACACGTTAAGTTCTTTTGCTACTTTGCTAATTTTAGTTTTCGTCATGTATCTGTGTTGCGTAAAGTCTGTTGTTTGTCGTAAAAAAGAGGGGTAGTAAGCCGGGAGGATTAGTCTTCAAATTCGGCTTTGAGGATAGAGAGTACAGAATCAACGGTTTCTTCTTCGAGGTCGGCTTTTTCGATGAGCTGTTCGCGAGAAGCAGCAAGGACTTCTTTAGCGGTAACGAAACCGGCTTCTTTGAGGGCTGAGATAACCCATTCTTCGATTTCGTCTTTGAACTCATCGAGATAGATGTCGTCTTCTTCAAACTGGTCTTCGGCATCGCGGTAAACGTCGATGACGTAGCCGGTCAACATTGAAGCGAGTTTGATGTTCAAGCCACCTTTACCGATAGCGAGAGATACTTCTTCGGGACGAAGGAATACCTCGGCTTTTTTGTTTTCTTCATCGATGCGGATTGAAGAAATTTTAGCGGGCGAGAGTGCGCGCTGAATGAAGAGCGAAGGATTGGCTGTGTAGTTGATAACGTCGATGTTTTCGTTGTGAAGCTCGCGAACGATTCCGTGGATACGAGAGCCTTTGACGCCGACACATGCACCAACGGGGTCGATGCGGTCGTCATAACTTTCAACGGCGATTTTGGCGCGTTCGCCCGGGATGCGGGCAACGGCGCGGATGTTGATGAGCCCGTCGTGGATTTCGGGAACTTCGAGTTCAAACAAACGGCGAAGGAATGCTTCGTTTGTGCGCGAAACGGTGATTTTGGGGTTGTTATTTTTATTGTCAACGTTGGCGATGACAGCGCGGACAGTTTCGCCTTTGCGGAAGAAGTCGCCGGGGATTGATTCGCTTTTGGGGAGGAGAAGTTCGTTTTTCTCGTCGTCAAGAAGGAGGGTCTCTTTTGACCATGTCTGGTAAACTTCGCCTGAAACAAGTTCGCCTTCGAGTTCTTTGAATTTGGCGTAGATAGCTTCTTTTTGAAGGTCAAGAATTTTTGACTGGAGAGTTTGACGAAGGTTGAGGATAGCACGACGACCAAAGTTTGCAAAGATGATTTCTTTGGTGTGGTCTTCGCCAATCTCGACGTCGGGATCGTTGTCGGCACGAGCGTCGGTAAGGCTTATCTGCTGGTTGGGGTCTTCGACCTGACCGTCGGGAACAACGGTGAGGTTCTGGAAAATCTGAACGTCACCTTTGTCGGGGTTCATGATTACGTCGAAGTTTTGATCGGTGCCAAACATTTTAGCAAGTACGTTGCGGAATGATTCTTCAAGCACGCTGATCATTGTTGCTTTGTCGATGTTTTTTAGTTCTTTGAACTCGGCAAAGCGTTCTACCATGTTAGGAGCTTCCTCTTTTTTAGCCATTTTTATTTTAGGGATTATATTTTTATATTCTGTGATTATTTAAATTTAATGAGATATTTGACGGTTTTAGCCTGGTCAAATGTGAGGGTTTCGGGAACTGGAGTCATCACGGGGCGTTTTTGACCGGGTTCTTTGATTTTCTTGAGGACTTCGACTGTGAAGTCGTTGTCGGTTACGTTGACAAGTTTGCCGTCAAATTTGCGTCCGTCGCGGGTGACAACCTCAACGTCGTTGCCAATGTTTTTTTCATATTGGGCTTTGACTTTGAAGGGTGAGGTGAGTCCGGCTGAGCCGACTTCGAGTTCGTAGTCTTCGGCGTCGCGGTCAAATTCGGCTTCGATTTTGCGGGTCAGGTCGGCGCAAGTGTCGATGTCAAGACCGTTTTTAGAGTCGATTTCGACAACGATGTTGTTGTCGGGCGACACCTTGATGTCAACGAGAAATATGTCAGTGCCTTCGATTGCTTTGTCAATTGTCTGGCGGAGTTTTTCTTTATCAATCATTGTGTGATAGTTTTTGGGTGGGGAACGACCCCGATGTACTACAACAAAATGGAGGAAGCCACAGCCTCCTCCAAGTTTGCAATGCAAAGATAGTCATTATTTATGGTTATTCCAACCCGTAAAGGTGATTATGAGGGCGATAGAGCGGTAGGATAAAGAATATTTAACATAACAGTGGCGTGTTTGAGGGTTTTATTGATATTTTTTAACATGAGATAGGGAATAGACAGGAGAACGGGAGAACGATTTATAATTCTTTGCAAAGCAAAGCGCCAAGGGCGATAACATAATGCTTAATGCAGAATTAAGTTAATACATCGTCGGGACAAGCCAGACTCTATCTCGTGGTGGCTCGTCAGAGCCTTGGCTGGGATAAGCAGACCATACCCTCTATACTTCATCGGAGATGAAGAACTTGCGCGCGTCTTGTATGGTTGCACCCCGGTGCAACCGCTCAACTAACACCGCATTGCAATTCTTTTCAAATAAAAAAAGGAGCCCACTTTCGTGAGCCCCTCAATATTGAAGTTGTGCAATGCTCAACTTACTTACATTACTATTGATTAATCGACATATATAATATCTACACCTCTATAGTTTCCATATTCATCATTGATATTGACTCCTTCTATTTCCCATCCGGTTTTTAGATACAAAGTTTTAAGTGAAGGCATAATACATTGCAAGGGTGTTTTTTCCAAACTATTCCCTAAATTTGTTTTTGATACATCAAGTATGGTAAGTTTATTATACCAGCACAACAAGTGCGTAAGAGCCGTGTTGTTAGATACATCAAGATTGGTTAGTTCATTATTCCAACAATACAACTGCGTAAGAGCCGGACTCTTTGAAACATCAAGTATCGTTAGTTGATTATTATCGCAATGCAACAGTGTAAGAGCCGTATTTTTTGAAACGTCAAGTGTAGTTAACTGATTTGCATTGCAATATAAATATTCAAGAACTGTATTATATGAAACATCAAGCATCGTTAGTTGATTATGTTGGCAATTCAAATGTGTAAGAGCCGTATTCTTTGATATGTCAAGAGTTGTTAGTTGATTATAATTGCAACTCAAACCTGAAAGGGCTGTATTCTTTGATACGTCAAGTGTCGTTAGTTGATTTCTATCGCAACTCAAATATGTAAGAGCCGTATTCTTTGATACGTCAAGTGTCGTTAGTTGATTACTATCGCACCCCAAATATGTAAGAGCCGTATTTTTTGAAACATCAAGTTTAGTTAACTGATTTTCCTCGCAATGTAAATATTCAAGAACTGTATTATTTGAAACATTAAGCATTGTTAGCCGATTTTCTTGGCAATTCAAATGTGTAAGAGCCGTGTTTTTTATTACATCAAGTGCAGTCAATTTATTTCGATCGCAGATCAATGTTATTAGTGACGTATTCTTTGATACATCTATGGTTGTTAATTGATTGCAACTACAATTTAAAAACTCCAAATTTGGGAAATACTGGATTCCTTCAAGAGACGCAATTTTTATAGGATCATAATATGCGACTGAAACATTAATTTCTCTTATCCTGAAAGCTTCGACATCAGAAATAACCCCGTCATTATCGTTATCAAAATTTTTTAAGAGATAATTACGGAAGTTTTCATCGGGAAAAGCTATTGTCATATCAGAAGGAATTTCAATAGAAATTAAACCTTCTACTTGTTTTATCTCTATAGAAGCAAGAATTTTCTCATTTTTATCAACAAATTGGATGGTTGCTGAACGAGAAGCGCCATTATTTTCGCTTATTGACAACGTAACGGTTTCTTGACGGATAGCACGTGATTCAACAATGCTAATCCAGCTTTTAGCATCTTCGGGAATTGAGACCGAATATTCAATATTTGTTTCAAATTTAAGATCGACAGTGCCGCCTTTGCTTTCGACTTCAACCGTTGAGCCATTTTTTACATTGAAACAAGGGTCTTCTCCTTTTTGCGAAATTTGTATTTTAGCTAATTGTTCTCCTTTTTTATCAATTAGATAAATAAAAGCAGAACGGGCATCAATCCCATTTTCGCTTATTGATAACGTAACAGTTTCCTGACGGATAGCTCGTGATTCAACCACGCTAATCCAGCTTTTAGCATCTTCGGGAATTGAGACCGAGTATTCAATATTTGTTTCAAATTTAAGATCTATAGTACCGCCTTTACTTTCGACTTCAACTGTTGAGCCATTTTTTACATTGAAACATGGATCTTCACCCTTTTGTGAAATTTGGATTTTAGCTAATTGTTCTCCATTTTTATTATTTAGATAAACGATAGCATAACGAGCCTCGATGCCATTTTCACTTATTGATAACGAGATAGTTTCATGACGTGATGCACGTGATTCACCAACGCTAATCCAATCTTTAGCGTCATCGGGGATTGAAACAAAATAATCGGTATTTGTTTCGACATTGACATTAACCGTTCCGCCGGCAGCTTCAACGGTGTATGTCAATCCACTTGTAACACTCAGAAATTCAAGTTCTTTGTCTTTTTTACTGCACGATGATAGTGTGATTATGACAATCGCACAAATGGAAAGTATAAATTTATTCATTGTTAATTTGGTTTATTTGTGTTTTTATGTTCTTCTTTATTTTTTTCGATTGTAAGGAATTTATAAGCGCTAATAACCAATGTATAAATTGTGTTTTCTATACAATATCTTGCGTACCAACAAAAAATAATAAATATTATTGCAAGAATAAAACAAAAAATAAACAAGCAATTTTGGAAATAATTAGTTCTTTTAATTAAAGTGCAAATTGGGATAATCCCAACAATTCCAAAATTAAGAAAAAATGCTGATAGAGCTTCTAAATATGGGACGTTGCCGAGTAATCCATTCTTCTGAACACAATAATATATATTCCAATATGTTATAACGTCATCTTTTCCTTCTACCTGTATAGGTTTAGTATCAATATCATACTCACTTATCAATTTATTAATGCGTGTAAGATCATTCTTATAAAAATAAAATTTTACACAATTATTCTTGCACGATGAAATTAGATTGAAGAGAAATGAAATGATAAAGCCAGCAAGATAGCATGTAAGGATGAATAAAGCTAAATTTATGGTAGAATCATCTGAGAATTTGGGCCAGTAAGAAATTTTTATTAATGGAAAGAAAATTAGTAGCCCTATTGACAGTCGCGAGAGAGCGTCGTAAAAACTTATTCCGGGAAGAGTATTCATAAAGTCATTTTGCTTCCGGGCTCACTTCGTTAGCATTAGATTGGTCTATAAAATAAAAAAAAGCGTGAGAGCCATATTTGTTGCTCGTCCCGCTCTTTCAAAGCCTTTCCACGTGCTCATCATGCCAAGGACAAGCAACAGACTCCACGCTGTATATGCAAATACCCCAAATTCATATCAAACAGGTGCCTGAAATGAGCCGGTTAGGTATATACATACCCGTGGCGTCTATTGCTGCATTGTCATGTGGCATGGGTTTCAAATTGTGGAAAGTTCTGAAAGAGCCAAAGACAAAGCGTCAATATACGCTTTTATATATATGTCTTAGATTTCCCGCTTGCCGTAGCTAAATCAAAAGAATTTAGCACCCACAGCGTGGAAGTCTGAGTGCAAAGTTACAAAAAAATTCAATTAATTCATAATGCTTAATGCTTAATTCTTTGCAAAGCAAAGCGCCAAGGGCGATAACATAATGCAAAATTTTTTGGACAGGAGAACAGGAGCACGAGGGAGTCGGTGAAACCGACGATTTATAGTTAACCCACGGTGACTGAGTCTGAAAGACGATGGAACCGTAGGGGGTAGGACAACTCCAAGTCGGAGTTGTGCGAGGCACAACGATGTATTACGGTTCAGCAAGAGGTATGATTTAATACATCGTTGGGGATAAACCCCAACTCTCTCACATTTGTTATGATCTATCCCGGCACTCGGTCGCTAAGCTCCCGTCGTACCGGGTTAACTATACATCGTCAACTGCGTTGACTCCTCTTTTTTGTGGATGTTCATCGGTCTCCGACGATGGTGTATTGGTGGGGCGTCGTGTTTCCCCCACCAACGAGCATGGCTCGATGGTGGGGTTAAACATGGTTGTTGGTCTCCGACCAACCGCGGTTGTAGCGGGGCGGCTGCTCCGGGGAGTAGCCCTACAAAAACGTTCTCCTGTTCTCCTGTCAAAATCAAGTACGAGACAACATCTCACGAGGGGTGGACGCACGAGCCGTGCGTGCCCTACAAACCGTTGGTGGTCGGGCGGCTGCTCCGGGGAGCAGCCCTACAAAAACGTTCTCCTGTTCTCCTGTCAAAATCAAGTACGAGACAACATCTCACGAGGGGTGGACGCACGAGCCGTGTGTGCCCTACAAACAGTTGAGGGTCGGGCGGCTGCTCCGGGGAGCAGCCCTACAAAAACGTTCTCCTGTTCTCCTGTCAAAATCAAGTACGAGACAACATCTCACAAGGGGTGGACGCACGAGCCGTGCGTACCCTACAAACCGTTGGTGGTCGAGCGGCTGCTCCGGGGAGCAGCCCTACAGGGGATGGTTGGAAGAAAATAGAAAACGCGGGGTTATGTCGGAATGACATAACCCCGCGTGGATATTTAACAGATTGTTTAATCTTGTTTTATTTGTTGTTCTCGGGACGGAGTTGACGAACGGTTACGGCGGTGCGCCAGAGTTCGCTTTCGCGGAGCTGACGGAGCTCTTCGTTGAGGCGGTCGCGGTAGTCGGGTGCTGAGTTAGAGTCGATTGAACGCTGTGCTTCTTCGCCTGATTTTACGCTGGCATAGAGTTTTTGAACAACGGGTTTGATTGCGTCGTGGAACGGACCCATCCAGTCGAGGGCGCCACGCTGAGCGGTGGTTGAACAGTTGGCATACATCCAGTCCATACCTTTTGCAGCGAAAAGGGGCATGAGTGACTGGGTGAGCTCTTCAACGGTTTCGTTGAATGCTTCAGAGGGGGTGTGGCCGTTTTCGCGGAGTACTTCGTACTGAGCGAGAAGGAGTCCCTGGATTGCGCCCATGAGAGAGCCACGTTCGCCGGTGAGGTCGCTGACAGCTTCGCGTTCAAAGGTTGTTTCAAAGAGGTAGCCTGAACCGATACCGATGCCGAGTGCGATTGTACGTTCGAGAGCACGACCGGTGTAGTCTTGGTAAACGGCAAATGATGAATTGATGCCACGGCCTTCGAGGAAGAGTGAACGAACTGTTGCACCTGATCCTTTGGGAGCCACCATGATTACGTCGATATCTTTGGGAGGAACAACGCCTGTACGGTCGTTCCAGTTGATTGCGAAACCGTGAGAGAAGTAGAGGGCTTTGCCTTGGGTGAGGTGGGGTTTGATAGTGGGCCAAACGCTGATAACAGCTGCGTCAGAAAGAAGGCAGAGTATGATTGTTGCTTTAGCGCAAGCTTCTTCGATTGAGAAAAGAGTTTCGCCGGGTTTCCAACCGTCGGCAATAGCTTTTTCAAAGGTTTTGCCTTGACGCTGACCAACGATTACGTTGAAGCCGTTGTCACGAAGGTTGAGACCCTGACCGGGACCTTGAACGCCATAGCCAATAACTGCGATTGTCTCGTCTTTGAGTATTTCACGAGCTTTTTCTACCGGGAATTCTCCGCGGGTAACGACGGTTTCTTCAACACCGCCAAAGTTTAATTTTGCCATAAAGGAAAACTGTTTATAGATGTAATTTTTGAGTTCGTTAAGTTGTTTAGAAAGCTGATGCTTTCAGGTTGAGTCCGGTTTTCTCAGAGAGTCCGAACAAGAGGTTCATGTTGTGAACGGCTGTACCTGTGGCACCTTTGAGGAGGTTGTCGATGGCAACGGTGACAAGGAGTTTGTCTTTGCCGTGGCGATCGAGGTGGATGAGACATTTGTTGGTGTTGACAACGTCTTTGAGGTCGATTGGCGACTCAGAAACGAAGGTGAAGCTGTGGTCGTCATAGGTGTCGCGGTAGATGCGAAGGAGTTCTTCGATAGGAGCATCACATTTGAGGGTGATGCTGGCAAAGATACCGCGAGAGAACGGACCTCTCATCGGGATGAAATCGATGTCGCCCGAGAAAGAGGGCTGAAGACGTTTGAGTGTCTGGCTAATCTCGGCAAGGTGCTGATGGGTAAAGGGTTTGTAAACCGACACGTTGTCGTTGCGCCATGAGTAGTGGGTGGTTGCTCCGGGTTTGACTCCGGCGCCGGTGCTACCTGTAATGGCGTTGACATTAACGTTGTCGGGCAGGAGCTGGTGCTTGGCGAGAGGGAGTAGAGCAAGCTGAATTGCAGTGGCAAAGCATCCGGGGTTGGCAATGTGTTTTGCGCCACGGACTGTGGCTTTGCGGTTTAGCTCGGGGAGACCATAGACAAAGTCGTGGGTTCCGTCGTCAAGGCGATAGTCGGCAGCAAGGTCAATGATGCGAAGTTCGGGCGAAATCTCGGGGTGAGCCTCGATGTAAGTTTTTGAAGCGCCGTGGGGGGTGCAGCAAAAGAGAACATCGATAGCGTTAAGGTCGAGTTCGCTGTCAAATTTCATATCGGTTTCGCCGACGAGCCCTTTGTGGACTTCGTCAAGACGCGAGCCGGCAAGGCTTGTTGACATCACGCTGACAACTTCAACGTCGGGGTGATTGAATAAAAGGCGAAGAAGTTCGCCGGCAGTGTAACCTGCGCCTCCAATAATTCCTGCTTTAATCATTATAATGAGTTGGGTAATGAATAAATATCAGACAAGTTCCATGTCAGATTTGCCGTTGGCTTGCTGGATATGATAGTAAATCTTCATCTGGTTGCCAAGGATGTGGGTGAAGCCTTTGATGTCGTCGGCAGTCCAGCCACGGCTAAGCTCGCCGTATTCGCCAAACTGGCTCTTCATCAAGTCGAAAGGACTCTGAACGCCAACGGTGATGAAACGGTAGGGCTTGAGGTCGATGATCACGCGACCGGTTACGTTGCGCTGAGAAGTTTCGAGATAGCTTTCGATTTCGCGCATAACGGGATCGAGATACTGAGCTTCGTGGAGGAACATTCCATACCAGTTGGCGAGCTGTTCTTTCCAGTATTGCTGCCATTTGGTGAGGGTATGTTTTTCGAGCATNTTGTGGGCGCTGAGGATAACCATTGTGGCACCGGCTTCAAAACCTACACGGCCTTTGATACCGATGATGGTGTCGCCGACGTGCATATCNCGACCAACTGCATATGGAGCAACGAGTTCTTCAATCTTGCGGATTGCAGCAACTTTGTCGCTGAATGGCTGACCGTTAACNGCNGAGATTTCGCCTTTNTCAAAGTCGATAGTCATTTGAGNATCGGCGGTNGCNGTCATNTGGGTGGGNTATGCGTGTTCGGGNAGAGTNTGGTCGGAGTGNAGAGTTTCTTTACCGCCGACGCTTGTGCCCCAAAGACCTTTNTTGATAGAGTATTCCATTTTTTTNANNTCGGCTACGAAACCNTGTTTCTTGAGGTAGTCGATTTCATACTCGCGAGTGAGATTCATGTCGCGGGTCGGGGTGATGATTTCGATTTCGGGAGCGAGAATCTCAAAAGTGAGGTCGAAGCGCACNTGGTCGTTACCGGCTGATGTTGAACCGTGAGCAACAGCGTGAGCACCGATTTTTTTAGCGTATTCAATTATGGCGATAGCCTGGAAGATGCGCTCAGAGCTAACAGAGATGGGGTATGTTCCGTTGCGGAGGATGTTACCGAAAATCATGTAGCGGATGCTCTTTTCATAATATTGGTGAGTAACATCGAGAGTTGCATGGCTAACGGCACCAAGCTCNATTGCGCGTCGCTCGATTGCAGCGAGTTCGTCGGTTGAGAAACCGCCGGTGTTGGCGATGGCGGTATAAACGTCATAACCGCAGTCTTCGGTAAGATATTTGACTGCAAAAGAGGTATCGAGACCTCCGCTGAAAGCGAGAACTACTTTTTTTCTTTCCATTTTATAATTGATTTTTTTGTTTCGGGAATAGGGTTGCTGATAAATGAAATCGCGGCGAGAAGTTTATTTGTTCTCGTCGTTGTCGTGATGGTGGTGGTATGGTTCGGCNGGGTCGTAAAGCAGACCGGTGCAGAGACATTTGTGACCGCCGTTGCGCTGAAGGATGTCGTAGTTTACGCAACTTTCACATCCGCGCCAAAAAGCCTCGTCATCGGTGAGTTCGTCAAAGGTGACAGGACGATATCCGAGCTCGAAATTGAGCTTGAGGACAGCAGCGCCGGTGGTGAGGGAGAAAATTTTAGCCTCGGGAAAACGTTCGCGAGAGAGTTCAAAAATGCGTTTTTTGATACGTTTGGCGAGACCCATGCGACGGAATTCGTCAGAGACGATNAAGCCAGAGTTGGCAACGAATTTTTTNTTACTCCAAGATTCGATGTAACTGAAACCGGCAAAGCGACCATCTTTAGTCAAAGCGATGACAGCTTTGTTTTCGTGCATTTTTTTTGTTACGTATTCGGGAGAACGTTTGGCAATACCGGTTCCACGGACTTTAGCAGCGCGGTTGATAGTTTCAAGAATCTCGTCGACATATTTAACATGCTCGGGACCTGCAACCAAAACATCGATTTCGTTATTATCTTGCATTATATTTAATTATGTATGTCGTAGTTTTGTTATTAAAGAAAGATATTCAAAATTAAAAAGGGGCATGAAAAAAAGCATCCCGCTTATTCAAGCCAAGCAGAGCAAAAATATATTGACGCCAGAGCGTCATCGGCGTCGTCGGTTTTGAGATTGTTTAATAGTAGCTTCGGTTGTAATCGCATCGGGAATGAGTTCCATCAAAAGGCGAATAATTTGCTCGCGAGAGAGGTTCTCGTCAATGACCACCAAAAGTGTATCGGTACCGGGAATGGTGCCGATAATTTCGGGAAAGCAGAGCATGTCGATGTCATAGGCGAGAGCACCGGCACAACCGTTGCGTGTTTTGATGACGACAAGGTTGTTTGAAATTGCAAAAGAGAGAATGTCTTGATTGGCAAGATCGGGATTGGCGATGCGGCTTGTGACATATTTTGCAACCTCGGGGCGAGAGATCTCGGTTTGAGATGGAAACACTTTATAGCGAAAACCTCCGGTTGGGAGNGCCACTTTAGTGGCGTTAAGTTTTCTAAGATCGCGCGACAAAGTAGCCTGGGTGACATTTACACCCCGACCTTTCAGAATCTTGAGCAGTGTTTCTTGGCTGTCAATGATTTCAGAATTCAGCACCTCGGAAATGAGAGGCAGACGAGCAATCTTTTGTTTCATGATGCAAAAGTAATAAATAAATTTTAAAAATGTAGCTATTTGATTGAATTTTATTACTTTTTATTAGCAAATTAGAAATTTTATTCAATTAAATTAAAAAATATGCATAAATCCCGACCGATATTCAAAACATACAGGTCGGGGATAGCTCTGAAAAAATATGATTTGTTAGACGGTAATTTTAAAAATTGAATCCTATTCCGAGGGAGNGTATAACGGCATGGGCGTTGTAATCGGCAGTGAACTGCCGGTTTTGCCCTGTTACGAGATTTTTATAATCGCAAGACGCATTGTCGCGACCGAGTCCGGCAACGTATAGGAATGAAAAATCTATTGAAAGATTTTTTATCGGGCGGAATGACACACCACATGAGGGTTCGATTTTTGTCATACCGGGTGTTTCGGGGTTGTAGATGTCCCGGCGCATCGGCGGGGTATCAACCATGATTCCGGCACGGATGTCAAAGCGTTGGGTGAGTGCAAATTGGGNACCNAGATGGTAGGTCAAGGAGTTCTTGTAGTTCTTGACAAGATTCTGATTGTAGGGGGTTAGTTGTTNGCTCAAAAATTCGATGTCGAGTTGCTTGTAGGCATTCCAAAATGAGAGCTGAATGTCGGCGGCGATAGTGAGTCGGTCGATCGGTTTGTAAGAACCGCCGATGTTAAGAATCGCAACGCAAGGCATCTGGGCTTTGAAGTTGGCTTGGTCAAGGATGTTGAGCTGGTTTTCGAGGAGCTGTTTGGCGAGTTCGTTTACAAAGGTGACGCTTGCCGTGCCGGCTTTGACTTTCATGTTCATTTTTGAGCGATATGATGCTCCGACGGTCCATTTGTCGTTAATCTGATACATGGCTCCGGCGTTGACTCCGAATGCGACAGAAGCCGACCCGTTGAGGTTGATTGACGCCGGTGTTGTAGATCCGAACCCGATTCCGGCGTTAGGCATCATAGCGGCGATTAGTTGGTCGATTGTTGCTCCGTCAACAAGTCCTTTATTGAGATCAACGTTACCCCATGTCATCATCAAACCGGCACCGATAGAGAGTTTGTCGGTGATTTTCCANGCGACAGTCGGTTGAAGGGTGAATGCCTGGAGTTTGCATGACTGGTTGAGAGTGGCACCGGGCCAATTTTCGGTCCAGTTTATGTTGCTGCCATAGGGAGTGTAGAACGAGATACCGGCTTTCAAGTTGTCGTAGATTGAGAAACCGAGGTTAACGCTNATCGGGGTTGACGGGGTGTTGTCGGTTGTGTATTTTGAGCCGTTGACAGTTGCGTCGGCGGTTGCGAAAATGGCTGTGAACGAGCCTGTGAAATCGATTGTTTTATCCATGAATGCCATACCGGCAGGGTTGAAAATCATGCTTTCTGAATTGAGTTTCAGGGCTGTGCCGGTGTGACCCATACCGATTTGACGGGCGCTGAGTGTATTGACTTGGTATCCTTCAGCCGATGCTGTAAAAATAGAAGCGACGGCGAGGATTGATGCTAAAAATTTTCTCATATTTATATTTTATTGACGATATATTGTAATCCTATCGTCGGTTTGTGGGTGCAAAAGTAGTAAAATTATTCTATTATACCTAAATTTTGTTCTATTTTCGTGTGAAAAAATATATGAAATGTGTNCTAAAATTAAAACGTAGTATTATATGAAATGTGATAAAACGTAAATATAAGCGTGCTGAAATAAAAAAATAAGAATTTATTTGGTTGTTTGAATTTTAAGTTATAACTTTGTGGCAGAAAAAAACAACGACAATGAATAATAATTTNAACCATCGTCACCACCATCATCATTTCCACCAGTTTGATCGGGCGGCGAGGTCGTTGTAATTTTAGGTTTGATAATAAAAGAAGTTACGCCGCAGATTGGGGTTTATACCACGTTCTGCGGTTTCTTATTTTTTAATAGTAATAAAGATGTTGAAAATTGCAATTCAAAACAAGGGTAGGCTCGGCGAGGAATCAATNGGTTTGCTCAGCCGTATAGGAATAGAGGTAGATACTACCAAAAGACAGTATTTATCGAAGGCGTCAAATTTTCCGATTGAGATGTTAAATCTTAGAGATGACGANATNCCGGGTGTNGTNGCAAACGATATCGCCCAGCTCGGCATCGTCGGACTGAATGAAGTTGAAGAGAAGGGCTTTGATGTCAAAGTTTTGAAAAATCTTGGTTTCGGACAGTGCCGATTGTCGCTTGCAATTCCCAAAAATGATGAATATACCGGACTTGAATATTTTGCCGGCAAACGAATTGCTACATCATATCCCAATATATTGACGAGGTTCTTTAAAGATAAAGGAATCGAAATTCATCCGGTCGTTATTGCCGGGTCGGTAGAGATTACACCGGCAGCCGGTATGGCAGATGCAATATTTGATATTGTTTCGTCGGGAGGCACTTTGATTTCAAACGGATTGAAAGAGGTTGAAGTCGTTATGAAATCAGAAGCCGTTTTGATTGGTGGTAAATCGTTGACCGAAGACGATTTGAAGTTGCTCGAAGANATAGAATTCCGNATNGAGAGCGACAGTATCAGCCGCAACAAAAAATATATATTGATGAATATCCCTGATAAATCAATAGAAAAAGCTATCGAAATTTTGCCGTCGATGCGTTCGCCGACAATTTTGCCGTTGGCAGCCGAGGGGTGGAGTTCGATACACTCGGTTGTAAATGCATCGGAGCTATGGGAAAAGGTGCGTCAGCTAAAGGCTATCGGAGCTGAGGGAATACTTGTTTTATCGGTTGACAAAATCATTTTATGAAAATATTTATAAATCCTGAACGAAAGCAGTGGAAAGAGCTGTGTCAGCGTGCGCGACAATCAGAGAGTAAACAGGTTGAGGAAACCGTTCAGAAAATACTTGATAGGGTNGCACGTGACGGTGATAAGGCATTGNTCGAACTATCGCGCGAAATTGACAAGCGAGAGGTTGANGGTGGCTTTGAAGTGACCGAAAAAGAGTTTGAAGATGCGGGTAACCGACTGTCGGAATCTCTCAAAAGNGCGATTGAAACAGCGATTGATAACATTTCGGCGTTTCATCGCGCCCAGTTGCCCAAAGAAATCACNGTCGAGACATCGAAAGATGTTGTTTGTGTGCAGCGTCCGGTTGCCATTCAAAAAATAGGNATCTATATTCCGGGAGGTACGGCACCATTGTTTTCGACAGTTCTCATGCTTGCGTTNCCTGCAAAAATNGCAGGATGTAAAGAGGTGATAATGTGTACGCCGTCNGACCGTGAAGGCAAAGTTGCCGANGCGGTTTTGTATGCCGCCCGTCGATGTGGTGTTGACNGGGTNTTCAANATNGGNGGNGCACAGGCTATCGGNGCNATGGCGTTTGGCACTGAAAGTATTCCTCAAGTCAATAAAATATTTGGTCCGGGCAATCGTTATGTGACTATGGCAAAACAGNTTGTAGGTTCGACAACGGTGGCGATTGATATGCCTGCCGGCCCNTCGGAGGTTATGATTGTAGCCGATGAGACNNGCCGNCCCGANTTTGTAGCTGCCGATTTGTTGTCGCAGTGTGAACACGGAGCNGATTCACAAGGAATAGTGGTGTGTAACAGCGAAGANCTTGCCGATAAAATTGCGGAAGCAACGGCTNTTCAGGCNNCNAAANTGCCNCGTGATGAGTATGTTTTGAAGTCGCTTGAAAACAGCCGAATCATTGTNCTTGATACACGTGAGTCGATGATTGANTTTGCCAATTGCTATGGAGCCGAGCACTTGATATTGTCGATNGCCGACGGAATGAAAGCTGTTGATGATATAACGGCAGCCGGAAGTGTCTTTGTCGGTAATTATTCACCNGAAAGTGCAGGAGATTATGCNTCGGGAACNAATCANACNCTCCCNACNTCGGGGTGGGCTCACAGTTATAGCGGAGTCAANACNGACAGCTTTATGAGAAAAATGACTATACAAAGTATATCACCAAACGGACTCAAAGGNNTGTCAGANACAATAATCAGTATGGCTGAGGCNGAGGGNCTTNCCGCTCACGCNAATGCTGTCATAATCAGACTTGAANATGAAAAGTGATATNAANGCGTTGATACGCCCCAACATATTGGCATTGTCGCCCTATTCGACAGCCCGNGATGANTANAANGGNAANATNGGNATATTTCTTGATGCCAACGAGAGTCCGTTTGAAAACGGATATAACCGTTATCCCGATCCNCGACAGNNGGTTTTGAAAACAAAGTTGGGAAAAATCAAGGGGATAGCTGTTGAAAATATTTTTCTCGGTAACGGAAGTGATGAGGCTATNGACNTGATGTTCAGGATATTTTGTGTACCCGGAAAAGACAATGCGATAGCGATTGCACCAAGTTATGGAATGTATGAGGTTTCGGCGGCAATCAATGANNTCGAGATNAGAAAGGTGTTGCTNAACAGCGATTATTCGTTGCCNGTCGAGNCNTTGTTNAAGGCNGCNGATGCNNATTCAAANTTGATGTTTATATGTTCGCCNAATAATCCGACNGGNAATTCGTTTGAAATNGATGANATNTTGTCGNTGGTAGANNNNTTTNCCGGCNTAGTNGTTGTTGATGAGGCNTATATCGACTTNTCNGANAAAGNNAGTCTTACNAAANANCTGTCATCACATCCCAATNTGGTTGTTTTGCAAACNATGTCAAAGGCATGGGGTATGGCGGGATTGAGATGNGGACTTGCNTATGCATCAAAAGAGATAATNGATTATATGAATATGGTNAAATATCCATATAACATCAATTTATCGACTATTGAGAATGTTATNAAGTTGCTTGAAGAGCCGGTCGGGGAACANGTGAAGACAATCAAACAGGAGCGTGAACAGATGGCTCANCGCCTGAAAAAGTTTGATTTTGTNAANGCTGTNTATCNGTCAGATGCCAATTTTATATTGTTTAAGGCTGATGATGGNGACNAATTGTATAACTATTTGATTGANAGAGAAATNATAGTNAGAAACCGTAGCCGNGTNGCNTTGTGNGAAAACTGTCTGAGACTGACAATCGGTACGCCCGACGAAAACCGACGAGTGATTGAAGCTCTTGAAAACTATAAATAGTAANTTTTATGAAAAAGCTTTTGATTGTTGANNGAGACGGNACNATATTGGTTGAACCNCCGGTNGATTATCAGATNGATTCGCTTGAAAAATTTGAGTTTGTACCGGGTGTAATCACNGCATTGTCAAAAATCATGTCGATGGGTGAGTTTGAGCTTGTGATGGCATCAAATCAAGATGGACTTGGAACGTCGTCGTTCCCTACTGAAGATTTTTTACCTCCTCAAAACCTTATGATTAANACACTTGAGGGCGAGGGNGTGAAGTTCAGTGATATTCTTGTTGACCCGTCGATGCCCGAAGAAAATTCGCCCAACCGCAAACCCCGCACNGGNATGTTTNCAAANTATATCGGTAATCCCGAATATGATCTTGGCTCAAGTTTTGTTATNGGNGATCGTCTCACCGATGTTGANCTTGCNAAAAATCTCGGGGCTAAGGCTATATTGCTGCANCCTGAAGGAACTCGGGCTGAGGGATGCGAGCTGATTACCGACTCATGGATGAAAATATGTGAGTTTTTACGTTCGACTTCACGAAGTTGCAAAATNGANCGNATNACCCGNGANACNTCAATTATCGGAGANATNGANCTTGACGGACGCGGAACNACNTCAATCTCGACCGGACTTCATTTCTTTGACCACATGCTTGANCAGATACCGCATCATAGCGGATGTTCATTGAAAATTGAAGCGAAAGGNGACCTTCAGGTTGATGANCATCANACGATGGAAGATGTNGCGATAGTGCTTGGTCAGNTGATTTTCAAGGCNCTTGGCAATAAGGCNGGTATAGAACGTTATGGATTTGCGTTGCCGATGGATGAGTGTGACGCAACGGTNCTTCTTGATTTTGGCGGACGTTCGGANTTTGTNTGGAANGTCAATTTCACAAGAGAATATGTCGGAGATACTCCAACCGAAATGTATAAACACTTTTTCAAGACAATGAGCTCGGAGATGCGTTGTAATCTTCANATNACGGCTCACGGNGAAAATAATCATCATTTGATNGANGGNGTTTTCAAGGCNTTTGCNCGNGCNTTGAAAATGGCNGTCANACGAGANGTGTTTTCAAATGTNTTACCANCAAGCAANGGNATATTATGATTGCGATTATAGATTATAANACCGGAAATTTAAGGTCGGTGATGAACGCATTGACCCGACTTGGCGCCGAATTTGTTCTGACCGCCAATGAGAACGACCTTAGAAAAGCCGATCGTGTTATTTTGCCGGGAGTCGGAAATGCAGCCGAGGCGATGTCTAATTTAAGAGAGACCGGTTTGATACCGTCAATCTTGAATTTGAGAAAACCGGTTTTGGGAATATGTGTCGGTATGCAGATAATGTGTCGTCATTCTGATGAAGGAGATGTTGACTGCCTTGGTATTTTTGATACGTTTGTAAAGAAATTTGAGCCGACAGAAGAATTAAAAGTGCCTCATACGGGCTGGAATACAATAGGCAATCTTGAAAGCAAACTTTTCAAAGATATAAAATCGGGTGAGTTTGTTTATTATGTTCATTCCTATTATGCCGGATTGTGTCCCGATACAATTGCAACAACTCGTCAAGGTATTCTTTACAGTGCCGCTCTGAAATATGAAAACTTTTATGGTGTTCAGTTCCACCCCGAAAAAAGTGGAGATACAGGCGAACGTATATTGAAAAATTTCTTGAAACTATGAGCAAGATAGAGATTATACCGGCAATAGACTTGATTGACGGTCGCTGTGTCAGATTGTCGCAAGGCGATTATGACCGAAAGAAGGTTTATGATGCGTCGCCGTTGGATATGGCAAAACGGTATGCCGATTGCGGTGTCAAACGATTACATGTTGTTGATCTTGACGGAGCGAAAGCCTCAAAACCGATGAACTTGAAGGTGCTTGAAGATGTCTCGAAAGTCGCCGGACTTGAGATAGAATGGGGCGGTGGAATTAAGTCGGATGAAGCATTGAAAGATATATTTAATGCCGGAGCGTCGTATGCGGTTGTCGGAAGTGTGGCATCGCGTCAACCCGACCTGTTTCAGTCGTGGCTTGAACAATATGGCGGAAACCGTATGGTTTTGGGTGCGGATGTTTCTAATGGCAAAATCGCTGTTAACGGATGGCTTGAAACTGACGAAATCGGGATTGAAGATTTGACCGAGCGTTTTTTGCCATACGGACTTGAACGCTGTATTGTAACCGAAATATCGCGTGACGGAATGTTGCAAGGACCGGCTACAGAATTATATATAGCTCTTCAAAATCGTTTCCCCGACATAAACTTTACCGTTTCGGGCGGTGTATCATCGACAGATGATATAATTAAACTTGACGAGGCGGGATTGAAAAGTGTGATTGTCGGTAAAGCAATTTATGAAAACCGAATCTCATTAAAATTTATAAAAGAATGGTTGCGAAACGAATAATACCGTGTCTTGATGTGAAGAACGGCCGCACAGTCAAGGGTATAAATTTTGAGCATCTGCAGGATGTCGGGTCGGCTGTTGAGCTTGGAAAGTTTTATGCCCGGGAAGGTGCCGACGAGTTGGTCTATCTTGATATCAGTGCATCGGATGAGGAACGGTCAACCTTTACGTCGTTGGTCGAGGAGATAGCATTGGGTATAAATATTCCGTTCACGGTTGGTGGCGGAATATCGTCGATAGATGATGCATCGCGACTTCTTGATGCGGGAGCCGATAAAATCACGCTAAATACAGCCGGTGTTTATAATCCCGGATTGATTGATGAGATTGCCCGAAAATATGGTAATCAGTTTGTTGTTGTAGCGATTGATGCCAAAATGTCGGAAGATGACGGATTGTGGCACGTGACCACGCATGGCGGCAGACGATTTACTGATAAAGAATTGTATTCGTGGGCTCGTGAAGCCGAACAACGAGGTGCCGGAGAGATATTATTCACGTCGATGAATCATGACGGAACTCGTCAAGGTTATCCATGCGAGGCGTTTGCTCGACTTAGTCGTGAAGTGTCAATCCCGATAATAGCCTCGGGAGGCGCCGGGAGTGTAGATGATATAGCAAAAGTTCTAACTGAAGGATGTGCTGATGCAGCATTGGCAGCGTCAATATTTCACTATGGAGAAATTTCAATCGGTGATTTGAAAAAACAACTTTCAGAGAAAGGAATAACAGTCAGACTTTAAATTGAAAAAAAATAATACAATGCAATATTCAGATTTTAATTTTTCAAAATTGACCGACGGGCTGTTGCCTGTAATTGTGCAGGATGCTGTAACATTAAAGGTGCTGATGCTCGGATATATGAATCGCGAGGCATATGAAAAGACTGTCGAAACCGGAAAGGTGACTTTTTTCTCGCGTACGCGCGGTCAGTTGTGGACAAAGGGGGAGACCTCGGGACATTTTTTGAATGTCGTAGAGATGTATAACGACTGTGATAACGATGCTTTGTTGATAAAGGCAAATCCGATTGGTCCGACTTGTCACCGTGGAACGACATCTTGTTTTGATACACCCGAAGATGAGGGCTTTATACGTCGGCTCGGAGAAGTAATCGGCAAACGTCATCAAGAAATGCCCGAAGGCTCTTATACAACCCGCTTGTTTATCAAGGGTGTAAAAGCTATCGCCAAAAAGGTAGGAGAGGAAACGTCAGAAACAATAATCGAGGCTGTTGACGGTAATAAGTCACGATTTGTCTATGAGGCATCTGATTTGATTTACCATTTGCTTGTTTTGTGTGAGCAGATGGGGGTCGGTATCTCTGATCTTGAAAAAGAATTGAGATTGAGACATTAACAATCAGAACGGGTAGCCGATGGCAAGGTGGAAGGCGAGAGAATTGCCAAATGATTTCATGTTGTAGTATCCGCGTTTGCCTGTATCGTAAGGAGCGTGAATTCCGATTCCAAGGTCGCCGCGCACTACAAGCATACCGATGTCAAAGCGAAGTCCGGCACCTGTTCCGACTGCCAAATCTTTAAAGAATGACGATGCTTTCAAAAGACCGCCGGGACGTTGCGGGTCTTCTTTGAGAAGCCATATGTTACCTGTATCGAGGAATAGTGCGCCGTGGAGCGGACCAAAAATCGGGAAGCGATACTCGGCGTTAAATTCAAATTTGAAAGTACCGGTCTGGTCAAAGTAACCGTCGATTGCATTTGCGTCGGGGCGATAGCTACCGGGTCCGAGAGAACGTACTGTAAATGCTCTGACCGAGTTGGCGCCACCGACATAGAATTGTTCGGCGTATGGAACTTGAGATGCGTTGCCGTAAGCATGAGCGGCACCGCAAGCCGCACGAAAATATAGCCAGTTTTCACCGGAAAGACGTCTGCCGTAAACAATCTGCGTCTGACCTTTGACAAATTGAGAGAATGGAGTTCCAAAAAGTCTTTTCTCACCGTGGACGCCACAAAGTTCATATATAGACCAGAAAATGTTACCGGCTTCCTGAACGGTAAAAGTCCAGTTGAGAGAGTTGTCGCGGTCAAGCATCTTCATATAGTTATATGTATAAGCCATTTGCGGGATGTACTGGCTGCGGAAGCTGAGTGCGATTGCCGGGTTGGCGGCGGTGATTGAGTCGAACAGCTCGGTTGTGTGAATCAGATTTGTATATGTGATTTTAAACGGCGTCAATGTTGATGTTGAGTTGCGACTTGACTGCCAATCATAATTGAAAGAGGCATTGAATTGAGCCATCTTGAAATAATGGGGGCGGTTGAGCAGGTCGGCATTTAGAGAGATACGAGTCCAGTTGAGTTGGCGATGACGGCGCGGAATAAAACGCGGAGCAAGCATACGCGGGAATGCCAATGATGTTGTCAATCCTATCTCGTATGAATTAAATACTGATGAGTGGTTACGGTTTTTACCCCCTGTTTGCCATTCATATGTACCTGTTAATGATACACTGAATTGTTCGCCACCACCAAAAATGTTTTTGTTTGTGACGCCGAGAGTTATACCGGGACCAATGTAACTGTTTGATTTTGAAGATGCGTTGACTTCAATGCTCGCTTCAAGCGGGGTGTCAAATGTGCATGAAATGGCGGCATCGAGAGTAGGTTCAGATGCGAGAGAGTCGGGCGACACGTCGATTGAAATGGAGTTGAATATACCGAGTCGAGCGAGTCGGTTTTGGGTTTGATTCATAGCGCGAACCGAGAACTGACGACCTTCTCTGAATGAGATACATTCAGGGATTATGTCACGACGTAGCCGGGATGGCATCATCTGAATGAGAGTAGCCTGTTTATAGATGGTCGTGTCGGGTGTACCGCCACCGCGAGTACGGAACGCATAGACTGTTATTTTGCCTGTTTTATAGTAGGTTATGCCTTGTTTGGGTACGTTGGATGCAACGGTCATTCTCAGGGTGATATGTCCGGGATTTTGAATAGAGTCGGCAAGATATTCGATATATTCGGGGCGGAAGTAATAGTAGCCACGGTTGCGGACAATGTTGGCGAGTCGTGTGCGTGCAACCGAGAGAGAATCGGTTGAATATCTCATGTTTTGCCGACCTAAATATGTATCACGACGGGCTGCAGAGTTTAGCAAGCCGAACAGTTTTGTGGTATCGGGAAGCATCTCGATTGTGTCAACCATATAAGCCGGACCTGTTTTGACAATATAGGTCAGTGATGCTTTCTTTTTGTTTTTACCCTGATTGAGTTGATAGGATGATGTTCCTTGAAAAAAGCCGTTGTTGTCGAGAATTTCATCAATCATTTTGGTGCGTACTTCGGGACGTACGTCTGATATCAAAATAGGGTCTTCAACGAGTTTGTTATACAGCCATTTCTTGATTCCTTTAGAATCGGGATTCCAGTTGTTATATACCCAAAGTCCGACTGGAATGCGGATGCTTGGAGTAAATGTGTATTTGTTTGCTTTGACGTTTACAGCATCTTTAATGTCGCCTTTGACCGCCGACGGCACTTTCTGTTCTTTATTCTCAGGGTTAAATTCAACACTCTTCAGTCCGGTATAAAGAATTTCGTCAGAGGGAATGCGTCGTGTGGTGGAACATGACGAGGTAACCATCAAAATCAGGATGGATAGCACCGACAGACGGGTGAGAGCGGTCAATATGTTGTTATTTCTTGATTTCATTGTCGGTTGATGTCGAAGAGGGTTGATTTAAAACTTGTCCTTGTTGGGGTAATTGAGTTGAGCTTTGGCGATGTCGTCTGAAAGGTTTGAACATTTCACCGATATTCTGTATTTTGCGCTTGTAAACAAAGCCGACTCCGGTTTGAGTGATTTCGCCTTCGAGAATGCTTTCAAATCCGGTATGACGGAAAATGCGTATTAACATCGTGCCGTTTTGGTTGAGAAGATATTCAAACGAGATGTCGTTGATGAGGTCTTCGGCGAGATTTTGGTCGGGGTCGTTATTGTCGGTATAGTTGCCACCGACCACGATCTTGAATCGGTCGTTGAAGAGCGATTTGGAAACACGGTAGCTATAGCTTGTAGTTGTCGATGTCGCACCGTTTGTTGTTTGATCATATTGGTTTATGCCAAACGAGAGGTCAACGCCTTTGATATTGTTTGCCGCCCATGAGTTGAGTTGCGATTCGAGGAACGAGTAGAGTGCGTTACCACCGATATTTGAGTCGGCGTGTGTGCCGGGTCCGGTATAAACGTTGTAAAGCAACAGGTTCATAGCCTGATTTGCACGCTGATCGGCACTCATTGACTGCAACTCGTTTTGTATAGTAATATCGTCGTTGGTTTCAAGGTCAAATTTGACATTCATCTGATCAAGTGTACCGGTGATGCCGAGCAAGATATTAAATGTTATCAAGCGAGAATTTTGTCCGGTTTGAGTTACGTTGGCCTTTAGATTGTCAACGGCATGAATGTTTAGAATGGGATTCATCATATCGCCGTTGAAAGCAACGTAACTTCCTTCTTGGAAATTGAACAGTTTCTCTGACATCAGAGGTGGTGTGTAACGGACAAAACCGCTGTTTATGTTCAATCGTCCGGTGAAACGAGAGTCGTTCATCGTGTTAACCGAATAGTCAAGCGTACCGCTTGATTGCAGAGTCACGCGGTTTTTGCCATCGGTAGAGAGGTCAACGTTTAATGTAGAGCCGGGGAGAATGGTCAGCAATGCGTTCAAGTTCATTGAAGATGAGGTCTCGGGAACGGTGTCGGGAACGAGCGTCGTTGAATCGGCAAAGTTGACAAAGCGAACCATGTCACCGGTGTCATGTGATTTAAGAGCAGACTGAGCATCGGTCATAACATAAGTCACATTTGTATTGCTTAAAACTGTTAGTGCGGCATCAATATCAAGATTTGACATTGCACCTTGAACTGTTGCATCAATATTAACAAAGGCTTTACCATAGACTTCGGCACCTTTGGCGGCTTTAGTCGAATTGACAATTTGCATGTTGTCGGCTTTCAAAACAAGGTCGATCATCGGTGTGAGAAAATGACGCAAATCGACTTCACCGTTGATAGAAAGCGGGTTTTGATTTACACCTGAAATTGTATAGTTATTGAAATAGACAACATTGCTGTCAACCGGGATTTTTTCGTTAGAAAATTTGAAAGATGAGCCGAGCATTGTCACCTTTATAGCTGTTGTGTCAAACTGAATCGAGCCGTTAAACTTAGGGTCGGAAGCTGAGCCTGAGATTTCCATATTTCCGTTTAACATTCCTGAAAGTGTCGCGGTACCCTGGGGCAGGAACGGATTTACAACTTTCAGCGGGAAATGAATCATGCGGAAATCGAGAAGGAACGGTGAGGTTTGAGTAGAATCGTTTAGTGCTCCGCGAACAGTGATGGTTTTGATACTGTCAACCATTAATGCAAGGTCGGCGTTCAAAGTTCCTTTTTTATTGGTAGATATGTCGGCATCAATCTGGAATGAACCTACGCGTTCACGGCCGTAGTAGAAGTTGTCGAGTGAAATTAAGCCATTCCCGACGAAAACCTGATGCCCGCGTTGTCCGACTTTCAGGTTGGCAGACAGGTCGCCTTTCATTGGCGGAGCAAACGGATTGATAGACAACCAGTCGGCGATATGTATATCTTTAATTTGCAGATTGATATCTTCTTGTCCGCGAACAGAGTCGGAGTGTTCGGTGAAAAGAGCAATTGAACTTTCGTTGCTCTTCATGTGTAAGTTAGCGTCGATGTGACGGTGGACGGTATTGTAGGTTATGAAGTTGTCAGAGTTGATAGTCCAGTCTTTATAGCCGATAACCGGGTTGTAGGGCACAAGGTTAATAGTGACGATAGAATCGGCTGTTTGAGAAACCAAACCGATGCTGTAACCGGTTTTGTCAGATATGTTTGACTGTTTGAAGAATAGTCCGGCTTTTGCATCCACGAGGTATCCTGTAAGATTGATATGAGCCATTTCGTCCCATGTTCCTCGTGCGTTGTTAACATTTGTATTGAGAGTGAGGTATTTGCCAATCTGATTAATTTGCAAATCGATAGTATCGAGTTTTACTGATCCTGAATGAAGTTTCAGTAATTTGGCGTTCATGTTGATGAGTGAGTCGTTGGTCAGACGTACATCAAGATTTTGAATCGACATATTTGATTTTTGCAATGCATTTGTCAGGATGTTACCTGAGTTACCCGACTTTAATGTCAATTTAAATGGGGGAAGTAGCGACTGAATGAGAGGAATGTCGGTGCGCTGGCGGTGAAGACATTCGATAATTGTGTCGGCTGCTTGACCAAATCGTGTAGCAATGCTATCTACCGAGGTCGGACTGATGAAATCAAGTATGAGCGAGTGGTCGGTGATTTTGGCGTGGGTCAACGAGTCGGCGGATGAGAAGTCAACGATTAATCCACGGGTTGAATATGTCGCATTCTCGCCCATATTGGCAAGAATATTGTTGAATCGAAGCTGTGCGTCAATAGCGTGATTGTTGACATCAACACCGGCATATCCGTCAAAGTTGAGAGTGACGGTTGCGGGATTGGTTGTAAATCCAAGAGCATAGAGATCGATTGACGGAATGTCGCCTTTGATTGTCCAATCGTATGGGCTGGGTGACAGATTGCCTGATGCATCAATTTGGAATGATGCAACACGATTGTTTGACTTGAGAGTAATATCTCCCTGACCGTTTGAGAGAGTGGCATCAGCCTGTATGTTTTGCAGAACTGCACGATTATAAATCAGGTTTGTTAGATCGACAGATGCGTCAATTTTTGTAGTCGGATTGAACGGGTCATAACCGTTACCGTCCACTTTAAGGGTTGCCGACAAATCTCTCATACCGAGTCCGGGCATAATAGCTTCGATTGGGAAATTTTTGGCGGCAATGTTGGCATTATAGAGTTCATGTTTACCATTCCATCGGGCATCGAGAGCAATCGTTCCTGTGTCGGTTCGGGCGCGAAGTCGAGTGTCGATTGTGCCGGAATGGAGAGCTATGTTTCCGTTGAGATTCAGTCTTGGAATCGTGATGCCTGATGATTTTTCGGTTTTGGGATCCATAACCATTCGCTGAACGGTTTTGCCACTGATAATGCGTCCGTTAAGATTGATATTACCCGATGCAATATCCATGTTAAACGGATGTTCAACAAATCCGTCAGCTTCTAATGACAAGATGCCTGGGAGTGCGACTGAAATTTCTTGAATTGACAGGCTTGAAGATGTTCCGTTTATAACGGCTTGCGCTTCAAGGTCGGAATATGGGGGGAGGGCACTGACAAATTGAGACATAGCCGGGAGAGCTCGTTTGACATCAATCGGGGCTATATATGCTTGTGCATTCAATTTTAGAGGTAAATCGGGATTTGACGCGAGGTCACCGACACCCATAACACCGTCTAAAACTATCGAGGAGAAAGATGTTGCAACGGTAAAGCTGTCAACTCTCATCTCGGTTGAATCCATTTCAAAAAGTCCGTGAGCAAAGAGGGGAAGTCCGCATCGTTCGGTCGCTTCAATTTTTTGAATGGGTACACGAATTGCCGTACCGCGATTGTATAGCGAATCAATGTCTATTCTGATGTCAGAAACGCTGATGTAATTCATGTCAAATCCCGGTGCGGGAACTGCTCCGGCAAGTGCATAGAGGGCTGATTGTCCGTTGATTGAAATTTTATCAACGTTGACAGTCCATGGAGTTGATGTTGAAGCGGTTGTGTCTGTCGGAGTCGGTGTCGTATCGGTAGTTGTAACGGCCGGATAGATATAGGCGGCTGAAATTGAGTCGATAGTAAATGTGTTGGCATGAATGTCAGATTTCAGCATGTCAAAACGACCTTTTGTCAAGGATGCTTTCCCGACGTGAGTGCCGAGTGAATCGATCGAGCCTTCAATTGACATCTCAAAATCGAGATCGCTTATCACGAGATTACCGGCATTGACAGTTAACGGAGAAAGTTGAGCGACAGAGTCGGGTTGGGTTGCTGTCGAATCATTTCTAATTGCCATCTTGACATAAGCTCCATTAACTTCGCCTTTATAGAGGTTGATATCCATGTCGGAGAGTCGAACTGAAGTGTCCCATGCATAAACGTTGTCGATAGAGGCATTAAGTTGTAGCGCTGAGTCGACATTCCCCATAGCATATACAATGTTGCGAACCGACAGAGTAGGCACGTCGATTTTGCCTTTGATCAGTGGTAACGGATTGACACTTGCCCGGGCATTGCCAACAACAATCATCGTGTCGGCTTTTTGAGCCATCACAAAATCGTTGACTTCGAGAATAAGCGGAAATTTAAGACGCAGGCGGCTGACTGTCATTGTCATATCGCCTTTGCTGTTGATTTGGTTAAGAACTTTTTTAATGGCAAAATCTTGAACAAAAGGGATATAAAGCAAGACGACCAAAAGGGCTATTAAACCTAAGAGGCCTAATAAAAACCATTTGGCAAATTTTGTTATCAGCTTTTTGTCGATTTTGCTCACGGGAATGAGTATAATATGATGAACTTGTTATAAAGTGATAACGTAAAAAAGCCTTAAATTGTTGACGGAAATATAAAGAAATTAATGAATTATATCGAGGCTTTTCGATAGAGTATGATTGCGATTATGAGATAGATGATATTCGGAATCCACATTGCAACCATCGGCGATGTATAACCCGAGATTGCAAATGTTGATGTAACGGTCATGAAAAGTATATAACTGAAACTGAGAACGAGTCCTATTCCGATGTTGATACCCATGCCGCCTTTGACTTTTCGTGAAGAAAGCGACATGCCAATAACCGTCAGGATAAAGGCGGCGGCACACATCGCATAACGCCTGTTGACCTCTATTTCGAAAGATTTGATATTGGCGACACCTCTTTTTTGCTGTCGGTCGATATAGTCATTCAGTTGAGGCGTGGTCATTGTTTCGTGGTCGGTTGCCGAGATTAGAAAATCGCGTGGCTCGATTGGGATGATTGTATCGAGTTTGCTACCACGGGTGATTATTTCGCGGTCACCGGTGAGGTCACGAATCATATAATCGCGCACTTGCCAAAGGTGAAGCGTGTCATATTTTATTGATTGCGCGGTCAATCGAGAAACAAGTTTTTTGTCTTTAAATGATTCAAGCGAAAAGCGATAGCCGGTGCGTGAAGAATTTTCATATCGGTTGATGTAGGCGATTTGCCCGGGTGCAACCTGAAGCATAATGTTTGAGCCGTAATCGACACGTTTGTTTTTGACATAAGTGTTTGTATAATTGATGCGCTTGACGTTTGCCGGGGGAATGATATATGCCGACAGAACGTATGATGCAAGCGCAATTATAAAAGCCGAAATGAGATATGGTCTCATAAACCGGCGGTAGCTTATGCCTGATGATAATATTGCAATGATTTCACTGTTGTCAGCCATCTTTGATGTGAAAAAAATGACGGCAATAAAGGTGAAAAGCGGTGAGAATTGATTTGCAAAGTAGGGAAGGAAGTTGACAAAATAGTCAAAGATTGTAGCCTTTAGCGGAGCTTTTAGGAATGAGTCGAGCTTTTCATTGACGTCAAACATTATAGTGATGGCGAGAATGAGTGCGATAGCAAAAAGATATGTTCCGAGGAACTTCTTTATGATATATAAATCGATGAGCTTGACCGGACGATTCATTGCAGGATTCGTTTTAAAGGCGAGTGGTTACACGTTGAACCATTTCTTCTTTCCATGACTTGAAGTCGCCGTCAAGGATGTGTTGACGGGCTTCTTTGACAAGCCACAGGTAGAAGGCAAGGTTATGAATCGATGCAATTTGCATTGCAAGGAGTTCTTGAGAGATGAACAGGTGACGCAGGTAGGCTTTTGAATATACGCGGTCAACGTATGACGGACCGTCTTCCTGGATGGGTGAAAAGTCGTTTGCCCATTTTTTGTTGCGCATATTCATTATGCCGTTTGAGGTGAATAACATTCCGTTACGTCCGTTGCGGGTAGGCATTACGCAGTCCATCATGTCAACACCTCGATCGATAGCTTCAAGAATGTTGGCGGGAGTTCCAACGCCCATGAGGTAGCGTGGACGGTCGGCGGGCAGAATGTCGTTGACAACTTCAATCATCTCATACATGACTTCGGCAGGTTCACCAACCGCGAGTCCACCGATAGCGTTACCATCGGCACCGAGTGAAGCAACTTTGCGTGCAGATTCGCGGCGAAGTTCGGGGTAGGTACAACCTTGAACAATAGGGAAAAATGATTGGGAGTAGCCATATAATGGTTCGGTCGAGTTGAAATGTTCCCAGCCTCGGTCGAGCCAACGGTGAGTTAAATCAAGAGATTTGCGGGCATAGTCAAAATCGGCTGTTCCGGGAGTACATTCGTCCAGAGCCATCATAATGTCGGCTCCGATAGCGCGTTGGATATCAACAGTTTTTTCGGGCGTGAAAATGTGTTTTGAGCCGTCGATATGGCTACGGAAGTGAGCGCCGTCTTCTTTTAGTTTTCGATTGTGGGAAAGAGAAAAAACCTGAAATCCGCCACTATCGGTCAGTATAGGACGTTCCCAACCGTTAAATTTGTGAAGTCCGCCTGCCTGTCGAAGAATTTCAATTCCGGGTCGCAGATAAAGATGATATGTGTTGCCAAGAATTATTTTGGCGTCGATGTCGTCGCGTAGTTCGTGCATGTGTACGCCCTTGACCGACCCCAATGTGCCGACCGGCATAAAGATAGGGGTAGGAACAAGCCCGTGATCGGTTGTAATCATACCGGCACGGGCAGCGCTATTAGATGCTGTAGCTTGAAGTTCAAATTTCATATCGCAAAGTTAGCGATAATTTCTGAGTCAGCCAAAATGTATTTATTGAGCTTGGAAATATAAGCTCTGTTCAATATCGAGTTCGGTGTCGTCGGTTTGTTCGATTACCTGTTTGTCGTCGCAGGTAATTACTCGACCGGCATAACGTTGGACAATTTGAAGGTTATGGGTTGCCATAACGACAGTTGTGCCACGTTTTGAAATTTCGTGAAGGCTTTCAACGATTTGTTCGCTTGTTGTCGGGTCGAGGTTGCCGGTTGGTTCATCGGCAAGAATGAGTTCGGGTTTGTTGAGCAGGGCACGTGCGATAACGATGCGTTGTTGCTCACCCCCCGATAGCTCATGGGGCATTTTGTAGGCTTTTGTAGCCATGCCAACTTCTTTGAGAACTTCGTCGATGCGCTGTTCCATGTCGTCTTTATTTTTCCAACCGGTTGCTTCAAGCACAAATTTTAGGTTGTCAAAAACCGAGCGATCGGTAAGCAGTTGAAAATCTTGAAAAACGATGCCGATTTTGCGACGGAGATATGGAATTTCTTTACGTTTGATTTCGTTGAGGTTATAACCGAGAACATCGGCAGTGCCACCGGCAACGGGAACCTCGGCATACATTGATTTCATAAGGCTGCTTTTACCGCTACCTACTTTACCGATGAGATAGACAAATTCACCCGATTTGATTTCGAGGTTGACATGTCGTAACACAACAACTTCGTTTCGCAGAATTTCTACATCGTTATATGTGATAATGCTCATAATCGATCAATGTTTTGATTTTTATTTGTGGCTTTTGTTTTTTTGAGAAGTCTTTTTGCCAGATTTGTTATTCTTGCTTTTTTTGAAGCTGTTTTTGCTCTTTTTCTGTTCGGGATAAACAAATCCCATCAGGTCTTGTCCGTTTCTCATCATTGAAGGGTCAACAAGGGCAAAGTCGAGTTGCTTTTTATCAACATCGGCACGGGCGACTCTGACTTTAATTTCGTCGCCGAGGCGGAAACGGTTGTTTTTACGTCGTCCGATCAGGCAGTAGTTCTTTTCGTCAAAGTCATAGTAGTCGTCGGTCAGGTCGCGGACGGGTATGAGCCCCTCACATTTATTGTCGTTAAGTTCAACATATAATCCCCATTCGGTTACTCCGGTTATGATACCGTCATAGACTTCGCCCATGTGGTCTTTCATGTATTCAACTTGTTTGAACTTGATAGATGCTCTCTCGGCGTTGGCAGCGAGTTGCTCCATGTCGCTTGAGTGTTTGCATTGTTCTTCAAGTTTATCAACGTTGACGCTTCGACCGCCATCGAGATAACGTTCGAGCAAACGATGAACCATCATGTCGGGGTAACGACGAATCGGAGATGTGAAGTGGGTGTAGTAGTCAAAACCAAGACCGTAGTGTCCGATGTTGGTTGTGGTATATATTGCTTTTGCCATAGAACGTATGGCGAGGGTTGACAAGAAGTTTTCTTCGCCTTTGCCTTTTACGTCGGCAAGCATTTTGTTGATTGAGCGGTTGATGTCAGACGCTTTTCCATCGGTCTTGATTTTGTAGCCGAATGTGCGTGAAAGTTGGGCGAGATCGGCGAGTTTGCCGGGGTCGGGCTGGTCGTGAACTCGATATACAAATGCTTTTGGTTTTTTGTTGTTATGGGTTTGTCCGATTGTTCGGGCGACAGTTTTGTTGGCAAGCAACATGAATTCCTCGATGAGTTTGTTGGCATCCTTTGACTCTTTAAAGAATACGCCTGTGGGATGTCCGTTTTCATCAATGTCAAAACGCACTTCAACACGGTCAAATTCAACAGAACCGTTTTCATATCGGGCTTTACGCAAAATTTTAGCAAGGCGATCAAGTTCAAGAATTTCGTCGGCATAGTCGCCTTTGCCGGTTTCAATAACGTCTTGAGCTTCTTCGTATGTGAAGCGTCGATTGCTACGAATGACAGTACGGGCAATTTTGCTGTTGACAATTTTTCCGGCAGGTGTCATTTCAAAGATGCAACTGAAGGTCAGTTTGTCTTCGTCGGGACGGAGTGAACAAATGCCGTTACTGAGATGCTCGGGTAACATCGGAACAACTCGGTCAACAAGATATACCGAGGTTGCACGCGACTGGGCTTCTTTATCAAGAATCGAGCCGGGGCGGACGTAGTGGGTCACATCGGCGATATGAACGCCAATTTCATAGTTGCCGTTTTTCAAACGACGGAATGAGAGCGCATCGTCAAAGTCTTTTGCGTCTTTAGGGTCGATTGTAAATGTAGGAACACCTCGCATATCGATGCGTGAGGCTACAACTTCATCGGTAATTCCGGCATCAATTTTTGAGGCTTCTTCTTCGACGTTTTCGGGGTAGTGGTATGGCAAGCCAAATTCGGCGAGAATTGCATGTATCTCAGCATTGTTTTCGCCTGTTTTACCAAGAATATCGACGACAGTTCCTTTGGGATTTTTGCTGTCGGCGGGCCAATCGGTGATTTTTACGATTGCTTTGTCCCCGGTTTTACCACCTTTCAGGCGGCTCTTGGGAATGATGATGTCAGTGGCGAGAAATTTAGAATCGGTTTGCAATAGTCCGAATCCTCGTTCAACTTTCAAGGTTCCGATGAACGATTGTTCTTTTTTCTCCAATATGTCAATAACCTCGGCTTCGGCTTCAACGCCTCGACGACGAGCCGCAATGTTTACAAGAACACGATCGCCGTTGAGTGCGTGCATTGAGTTGCGTTCGGCAACCATGAGAACCTCACCGTCGGGATCGATTGTAACGCTGTTTTTGCCATTACTTCGACGGGTGAAAACGCCTTCGGCAATTGTTCCTCGTTGAGGATATTTATATTTGCCGGGAGCAACTTCGATAAGGTTTCCGTCAAATGCCATTTCGGCAAGAATCATGGCAACGCTACGTTGTGCCGCCGGTGTTGCCGCACCGATAGCATGAGAAACCTGTTTATAATTGAACGTGTTGTTCTGTTGTTGAGAAGCATAGACCTCGACTTGAGATTTCAGTCGAGCCGTTGACTTGCTTGATGAAGTTGAACGTGCCATATAATTATGTAGTGATTTTATTTACAATGTAATTTACCTATTTATATTAACGTCGAAACTGCTCAAAATGTTAACAGAAATGGATATAATTATATAAAGAAAGGTGTTAAAAAGAGGGGAATGGAGTCCATACGGAAAGAGAATCCGCAAGGTCTAACCATTCCCCTTTATAGTTTGAAATCAGACGGTTTAGGCGTCGATATTTGCGTAGTTTGCGTTTGACTCGATGAAGTCACGACGAGGAGCAACGTCTTCGCCCATAAGCATTGAGAAAATGCGGTCGGCTTCGGCTGCATCGCTGATGTTTACTTGTTTCAGCATGCGATGTTCGGGCGACATTGTTGTGAATCGAAGTTCTTCGGCGCTCATCTCACCAAGACCTTTATATCGTTGAACGGTTGTGTTTGTACCATATTTGTCAACGAATGCCTGAACTTGTTGGTCGGTCCAGCAATATTCCTCGTTTTTGCCTCGTTTGCATTTATACAACGGGGGAGTAGCAAGGTAGAGATATCCGTTTTCGATGATAGGACGCATGCGACGGAAGAAGAATGTCATCAACAGGGTTGCGATGTGGCTGCCGTCGACATCGGCATCGGTCATGATGATAATCTTGTGATATGCCAGACGTGAAAGGTTGGGTTCTTTGGGGTCATCCTCAGTTCCGACGGTCACGCGGAGAGCCTGGAACATATTGCGAATTTCTTCGTTGTCAAAAATCTTGTGATCCATAGCTTTCTCAACGTTGAGGATTTTACCACGAAGAGGAAGGATGGCCTGGAATTTACGGTCACGACCTTGCTTAGCAGTACCACCTGCCGAGTCTCCCTCGACAATAAAGATTTCGCAGTCTTCGGCTGTACGTGATGAGCAGTCGGCGAGTTTACCGGGAAGACCACCGCCGGTGAGGGGCGATTTGCGACGTACTTCCATACGTGCTTTATATGCGGCTTGACGAGCAACGGCAGCTTGAATGACTTTTTGGATGATAGTCTTAGCTTCGTTGGGATGCTCTTCAAGGTAGGTGCGGAGGGCATCGCTGACAGCGGTTTGTACAACACCACTCACTTCGCTGTTGCCGAGTTTTGTTTTTGTCTGACCTTCAAACTGAGGTTCCATAACCTTAACCGAAACAACGGCAGTCAAACCTTCGCGGAAGTCGTCGCTTGAGATTTCGACTTTGGCTTTTTCGGTCATTTTATTGTCATCGGCATATTTTTTCAAGGTCATTGTCAAACCGCGACGGAAGCCTGTGAGGTGAGTACCACCTTCAATGGTGTTGATATTGTTTACAAACGAATAAACGTTTTCGTTGTAAGTATTATTATATGTCAAAGCTACTTCAACGGGAACACCGCCACGCTCGGTTGAGAGGTGAATGATGTCGTTGATGAGTGGTTCTTTGTTTGAGTCGATATAACGTACAAAATCTTCAAGACCATCTTTGCTGTAAAATACTTCATGACGGGGATTACCATCAGCGTCAACGTCGCGCTTATCGGTAAGGGTCAATGTGATACCGGCATTAAGGAATGCGAGGTCGCGAAGACGGTTTGCAAGAGTAGAGTAGTCGTATATTGTTGTTGTGAAGATTGTATCGTCGGGAAGGAATGTGATAGATGTTCCGGTATGAGAGCTGTCGCCGACAATTTTAAGTTCGGTAATAGGCTTACCTTTGGCATATTCCTGAACGTATGCTTTGCCGTTGCGGTGAACCTCAGCGCGAAGATAGTTTGAAAGGGCGTTTACACAAGAGACGCCGACACCATGGAGACCACCGGAAACTTTATATGATCCTTTGTCAAATTTACCACCTGCGTGGAGGACTGTGAGCACTACTTCAAGGGCGCTTTTGTGTTCTTTTTCGTGCATATCAACGGGGATACCGCGACCATTGTCAATGACGGTGATTGAGTTGTCGGGGTTGATGGTTACGTCGATATGGGTTGCAAAGCCGGCGAGCGCTTCGTCAATAGAGTTGTCAACTACTTCATAAACAAGGTGGTGGAGACCTTTGGCGCTGATGTCGCCGATATACATTGCGGGACGTTTGCGCACCGCTTCAAGACCTTCAAGTACTTGAATATTACTTGCGCTATATTCCTCTTTGTTTTCTGCCATATTATATTTTTGTTATCGTCGTTTTAATGTGATTATGTCGGTTTTTCAGGGTACAAAATTACAAAAAAATAGTGAAATCAGCAAATTTTGAGGAATAATCGTTGGGGTTGACGGTAATTGATTGATTGTTAGTGTTTTGATTTGCCTACGGGTGGCTCGGAAAGGATGATGCGTATTACCGTTGTTCGGTTAAGGCTGCGCTCAATTGCTGCTTCAAAATATTCCATGTAGGATGGAAGAAAGCGATTGCATATAAGGCGTAAGGCTTCAATTTTTTCAGAATCGTCGGTGACTATCGATGCAGTGCCGATTGCAATGGCAGAATTGTAATATTCAGTAAAGTTATTTTTGTCTTTTTCGTATCGTGGAGAGCATTTGCTGACAGCAGAAAGACTGACTGTAGGATTGGCTAAAAGGGAGTCTATTTTCTCGCCTTGATCGGCGCAATGAAAGTAGAATGTCGTTGAATCTTTGCGAACGACCGACAGTGGAAGTCCGTAAGGCGTGCCGTCGGGTCGTATCATGCTGACGGTGACGTATGGTGCCTTGTCAAAAACATCAAGAGCCCATTCGGCTGATTGTTGCCGTGAGGCTTTTCTCATTGGTTTCATATATTAAAACAATAGTGCAATCTGATAGACAATGAATGCTGTGACCCATGCAAATGCGGTGTTGTAGAGAGCTGAAAAAACGCCATAGCCCCAATGCCCGGTTTCTTTTACGATTGCTGTGAGGCTTGCAATACACGGACAGTAGAGCAGAACAAACACCATGAAGGCGAGAGCTGATGCCGTTGTGAAGTCGGGCTTGCCGGTAATCGGAGATGGTGTGGTCAATCGGGCAGAGAGAGATTTGTCGTTAATTTCTTCATCTCCGGTGTAGAGTACGCCGAGAGTCGAAACTACAATCTCTTTTGCCGGGACTCCGGCAATAAGGGCAACAGTCGGACGCCATGAGAGACCAAGCGGTGACATTACCGGGCAGATTGTTTTGCCTATCATTTCAAGGTATGAATCTCGGGATGTGTCGATATCATTTTCATTTGATTGGACGGTTGTTAATTCGCTTTCGGGGACTGATGACCTTTCGTTGTGTAATGGAAAGTAATTAAGAGCCCAAACAATGATGCTTGCAAACAGGATTATACCACCCATTTTCTGTAGATATTGTTTGCCTTTGCTCCACATGTGTCGCATTGAGGACTTGAAGGTCGGGAGACGGTAGGGCGGCAGTTCCATGACAAAAGGAGTCTCGTCGGTCTTGAAGTAGAAGCGACGTAATAGACGGGCTGTTATGACAGCGGCAAAAACTCCGAGCAAGTACATCGACATCAGNACAAGGGTAGCCCGTGCTCCAAAGAATGTGCCGGTGAAGAGGACATAAACCGGCAGACGAGCCGAACATGACATGAACGGATTTATCAAAATAGTGATTATTCGACTGCTTTTGCTTTCGATTGCACGCGAAGCCATTATGGCAGGTACGTTACACCCAAATCCCATGACGAGAGGAATNAACGATTTNCCATGTAGCCCGATTTTATGCATCAGTCGATCCATGATGAAGGCGGCGCGTGCCATGTAGCCGGAGTCTTCCATGAACGAAATGAAAAAGAAGAGAATGAGAATGTTGGGGAGAAATACGATGACTCCGCCAACACCTCCGATTACGCCGTCGGCAAGCAAATCTTTAAGCGGACCTGCCGGTAGNGTGTTGTTGACAAAATCGGCGAGTAATTCAACGAGGCTTTCAATCCATTCCATNGGGTAATTCCCGATTGTGAATGTCGCCCAGAAAATGAAAAACATCGTTATCAGGAAGATGGGAAATCCAAAGAGNGGACTTGTTACAAATGTGTCGATAATATGGGTTGAACTGACGGTCGATTTCTCGGAACGTGTCATCGTTTCGGCGAGTGCGCCGGCGATAAACCCATATTTTTCGTTGGCAATCANTGANGATACATCNTCGTNGTGGATGAGTTTGAGTTTCTCTTCNTCTTTNTCGCGAAGNGCGATGAGTTTGTCATAGACNGGNGTTGATTTGATGAGNTCCTCNCATTCGCTGTCNTGTTCCATNAATTTGATGGCNACATATCGTGGNGCNAAATGNCNCTCGATNGANGGCTCATTTTTNATTATNTCNCGNAGTCCGCGCAAGGCATCTTCGATATCGANTCCGAGATTTACATGGACGTGACGCACTTGTTCATTACGGTTNTCATATATGTCGATGATTGTGTCAAAGAGCTTGTCAATACCAAATCCGTTTTTTGATATGGTCGGAATGATCGGTACGCCAATCATGCTGCCGAGGGTTTCGTAGTCGATGGTTGTGCCGTTTTTTTGAAGTTCGTCATACATGTTGAGTGCAATAACCATCGGTCGGTTCATATCGATAAGTTCGGTNGTNAGATAAAGGTTGCGCTCAAGATTTGAAGCATCGACAACGTTGACAATAACGTCGGGTCGCTNATCTTTTAAATATCGACGGACGTATAGTTCNTCGGGAGAGTAGGCTGACAGGGAATATGTACCGGGCAGATCGACGATGTTGAATCGATACCCATTGTGGTCGAAATGACCGGTTTTTGAATCGACCGTAACACCGCTGTAATTGCCTACNTGNTCAGTTGCGCCGCTTGCAATGTTGAACAGCGATGTNTTCCCGCAGTTAGGGTTTCCTATAAGTGCAATGTTGATAGTGNGTCTTTGACCTTCGAATGCGTTAACAACATTGACATTTTCTTCGGTTGTATTGATGTGGGATATGTCNTCAAATTTGTATGCGCTGTCGATGGGAAGTATCTCAATGAGCTTTGCTTCGGCACGTCGGAGTGAAACTTCGTAGCCCATGAGGGTATATTTGACCGGGTCGTGGAGTGGCGCGTTAAGAACGGTTGTGATGCGTCGCCCACGTGTAAATCCCATTTCAATTACACGTTTGCGGAANGCTCCATGACCATGGATTTTCAGTATGACNGCGGTTTCACCCGGCTTGAGTTCGTTGAGAGTCATTNGTTTGATATTAACGTTGTTACAATGGTCTTATCAATATNGTGATAATANAGGAAAATAATCGGATGCAAAGTTCGTAAATTTTTTCTAATTTAGAATCATTTTAAATAAGAAAAATNTTGNGANTTGGGATTTGATGCAACTAAAACGCAANAAAATTGTTTAATAGACAAACATTAATTTGAAAAAAACATTGCGTAGAAATGGTAAAAATAAACATTAAGAGAGTGTATGTTGATTCGGTCGGNGAGCCCGAAGACGGATTCAGAATTTTTGTTGATCGTCTTTGGCCGCGAGGTGAATCCAAGGCNAAGTTTCATTACGATCTGTGGGCTAAAAATATTGCACCGTCTGATGATCTGAGGCATTGGTTTCATGAAAATCCCGATGAACGATGGAATGAGTTTGAACAGAGATATTTAGATGAACTTGAACGGTCGAGCGATGCAACTTCGCTTGTCAACCAGATAATCGGACATGANACGGTGACATTGTTNTATAGCTCGAAAGATGAAAAACATAACAATGCNGTTGTTTTAAAAAAGTTTTTGATGTCGAAACTCAATTAAACGAGTGTTTGGCAAGATTTTTGCTGTAAAGTGTGTATAAAGCGGAGAGNTATGCCGCTATTTTATGAAAACGATAATTCTAACCAATGGAAANAACATATAAAACTCTTAGAAATCAAGCAATTGAACANGTGAGAAATCATCGTCTGAAGCCGNCGATTGANATTGTCGGTCAGCTTGGGGGAAAATTCCCGTCAAAAGACTATGTACAGCAGGCGTCGGCGATACTTGAAGATTANAATCGNTTGCTTGATCATTTTGAAACCGGCGGGGNTGATCCCGGACGAGTGAAGAGTTATGAGTCGTTTGTCAACCGAACGCTAAAACTNCTTGATGTGGTGACCCGTCGTATCGAGATGGTCGATGATTCGTCACAATTTTATAATGTCTATCGGTTTGAGGCAACACGCCCCGATGATACGGTNGCGGCTTTGGTCGAGCGATATTTGAAGTTGTCTGACGATATGTCGATNTTTAATTTTTTGACCTCGGNTGAACTGACTGAGCAAGCTTCATATNGCGAACGGATGAAACAACGTGAGGCTCTGGAACGCCGGCTGTTCAACCGGTTGTGGGTTACGTTTCCATTGGNTGCGGATAACTATGAGGCTGTCAGTCGGCTTTTGTCGTCAGATGAGGCGGGCTATCAGATAAANCATCTTGTCGTGTCGGCTTTACTGTTGTCNCTTTTCAAGTTTTATGATGAGAATAAGCTGGCATTGCTGTTTGATGTATATAACCGATATGCGGCTGACGGCAAGTCGGCACTCGGTCCGATCGCTCTTACAGCTATAATGCTGATAATGTTTCAGTATCCCGAGCGTCCGATGTCAGATGCGTTAATGCTCAGACTTGAGCAGGCGTCGGAACAATCAACATGGATTGGAGACCTGAGAAACAGTTATGCTGAGATTGTCAGAACTCGNGATACTGAACGTATAAACCGCAAGATGACTGATGATGTGATTCCGGGTTTGCTTAAAATCAGACCTGATATTGCAAAACGACATCTTGATGCCTCTCAGATGGCTGATATTTCGGAACTTGAAGAGAATCCCGAGTGGATGGACATTCTTGAAAAGTCGGGCATTGCCGACCGGTTGAAAGAGATGACNGAGATTCAAGAAGAGGGTGGNGATGTTTTTATGAGTACGTTTGCCCACTTGAAAAATTANACGTTTTTCAATGAAATTTCTAATTGGTTCTTGCCNTTCACATCGGAATATTCAGCCGTTATGAACGAGAAAAAAGATGTTGCAGAACCGATTGCCGANATGTTGGTGATTTCTCCGTTTCTATGCAACAGCGATAAATTCTCGTTTTTCTTTTCGTTGATGCAAGTACCTGAGAGTCAGCGTTCGTTCATGCTTTCTCAGTTCAAGTCATATAATGTTAATTTGGAAGAGCTACGTTCGGCAGCCCTGAACGATATGGCTGTTGACCGTCGAAATGCGGTGAATAAATATGTTCAGGATCTCTATCGATTTTTTAATCTGTATAGTCGTCATAAAGAGTTTGATAATCCTTTCAAGATGAGATTCAATATATTCAAAGTTGAACCTTTGAAAGGCTGGATTGAGACGATGGATAATGCTCAGATGATAGCTGAATTTTATTTTAAGCATAAATATTACGGCGAGGCACTTGAGATGTTCCGTTCGATTGAAAAAACGATGCCGCCGTCGGCCGAGTTGTATCAAAAAATCGGCTTTTGTTTGCAGAAAGGTGGAGAGATCGAGGCGGCTCTTGAGTATTATCGTCGGTCAGAATTGATAGATTCGCGTAGTGTGTGGACTCTAAAACGGATTGGCGGATGTCTCATGATTCTCGGTCAGTTTAGAGAGGCGGCAGAGTGTTTTGAACGTATTGAGTCGCTTCAGCCTGATAGTAAAAACGTGATATTGAATCTGGTAAACTGTTATATAGAGATTCGAGAGTATGACAAAGCACTGCCGTTATTGCATAAGTTGCTCTATTTTGAGCCCGATGATGTAAAGGCGTTGAGAATGTTGGCATGGGTTCAGTTGGCAACAGGCGATTATAAGAGTGCGACAACAAATTATAAACGTCTTGTCACCGAGTTTACGGCTACGCCAACCGATTATGTTCGTATGGGACATATCGCATATATGAAAGGCGATGTGACCGAGGCTATAAAAAATTATCGTCTGGCGTTGACTGCGGGTGAGGATGTGAAACCGGCTGAAGTGACTCGACGCATTGAAAATGAGACTGATATACTTGAACATGGAGGAGCCGATATCGCATTACTGCCTTTTGTGATAGAGGCGGTCGAGCGATAGTTCTTATCTTATTAAGATAAACCGTCCCGTTCAATAGTTTTTTTGCTGTTGGACGGGACGATTTGTTAATATCTATAAGAAATATATCGTTTAAATCGTTAAAAACATAAAAAAAGAGGGTGTAAAGGGGTAAATAATCTATAACAAGTTGTCAAATCTGAAAGTATAACGTAACTTTGCGTGATATTTATAAAAGAAGTCTATAATTTTAGCATTTTAAATGCGATGAATTGCTAATATTGTAGTAACTTTGCATTTTGATAATAAAAACTTTATGCTTAAAAAAGTCGCTATATTTTTAATTTCAGGTATTGTCATGGCAGGAATGATGTCGTGTAATCACGAGTCAAGTACAATAACGATACCTGAAGCGTCGTCAGAAGTTCTTGTAACCGCATTTTCGTTGAAAGCGAACGATTCGATATTGACATCGCTCGACTCGGTTTACTTTTCGATTGACTTGAACAATGCCCGTATTTATAATGCCGACTCGCTTCCTAAAGGAACTGATATTTCTCATTTGGGCGTGAATATTTCTGTCGGATATGTTTCAAAAACTCAGTTGTTGTATAAGACTGTTCATAATAATGATACAGTGATTGATTATGACTCTGAATCAAATAACGACACAATAAATTTTGCCAATGGTCCGGTTATTTTGCGCCTTGTAGCGATGAACGGACTTGACAAACGTGATTATTCAATTCAAGTCAATGTTCACACTGTTGTTTCAGACTCTTTGATGTGGCAGCCGAATTCTCGTCGGGATTTGCCGACTACATTGGAAGCACCACAGGTTCAAAAGACGGTTAAGACAACATCAAAATTTGTTTGCATGACATCGCAGGATGGCAAAATTGTCGTGGCAACAGCCGAAGCGCCTTACGGCGAATGGTCAATGCAAGAGGTTAGCTTGTCGTTTAATCCTGATGTTGACGAGTTGGCTGCTATGGGTGAAAACATCTATATATTGTCTGATGTCGGCAATCTTTATGAGTCAACAGACTATGGTATGACTTGGACAGATTGTTCAACTGTTTGGCATCATATACTCGGTGCGTATGAAGAGACACTTCTCGGTGTAGCAACCGACGGTGCTATATATAATAATGTGACATATCCCGAAACAACCTCAACTCAAATTGCCAATCGTTTCCCCGTAAAAGGAAACAGCCAGTTTGTTATCTATACCTCAGATTGGACAACCCAACCTCAGGCAATTATGATTGGTGGACAAGATGCTTCGGGTAATAAATTATATGACACGTGGGCATACGACGGTAATCGTTGGGTGAACTTGACCATCACTCATCCGATTGCTGCTGACGGTATGATTTTGTTGCCGTTCTATACTTGTAAGACGTCATCGACAAATTGGAAAGTGACTAAAGAGTCGGTTCTGCTTGCTATGGGCGGTCAAATGTCAAACGGAAAAAATAACAATACCGTTTATGTTTCGCGAGACCTCGGATTTAATTGGCATGAGGCTGACGAACTTATGCAGTTGCCTGATTTTATTACGCCTTTTAATGCTGCTCAGGCATTCGTTGAAGACGTGACATATGGCGATACAGAGACAGCTTCGCGTTCATCAATGGAATGGACTTCGTTACCTCAGCGAACAATTCCCCGTTGGTGGGTTGACCCGTTGGCGGCAGTAAACTCGCGCGCTGTTGCTCCAATTACAAGCTGGGACGTACCATTCATATTTGTCTTTGGCGGATATGACAACAATGGTGTTATTATTAACTCGATTTGGAGTTCGACTATTACAACATTGATGTTCAAGCCGATACAATAACGTTGAAGATTTAATGACAACCAATCATCTGACCTGTATAATGATAATGACAATGACCTCATTTTCGGCTCTGACGGCTCGGGGACAAAGCGATAGCTATCGTTTTGACCTTGGTGCGAAATGTGGTATGTCGGGATATTCGGGTGATTTGTGTTCAAACTTCTTTCAACATCCGGGTTTGAGTATCGGGGTAAAAGGAGACTATCTGTTTAACTCACGATATTCAGTCAGCGCAAATGTGACGGTTTCAACTTTATCCGGGAAATTGGCAGGTGGAGATTATATGCCACAAACAGCACCTCGGCAATTTAAATCGACGGTGTTTGGTGTTGACGGCAGATTTAATTTCAACTTCATGTCATACGGGAAATCGGATGTCGCATATCGAAAACTGTCTAACTGGACTCCTTATCTTACAGTCGGAGTAGGTGTGATAGCGTCTCATTCGGCGTCGGCTACTTCTGTTTCACCGACAATACCGATAGGTGTTGGTGTGAAATATCGTGTTGCCGAACGATTGAATTTATCGGCTGAATTTGTAATTGCCAAAACATTTACCGACCGTTTGGATAATGTAGATCTAGACGATCCGATGACCATTGACAGCGCGTTTGCAAAGAATACTGATTGGATGTCTGGTTTGACTATTGCTCTGTCATATGAGATTGGCGCCCGATGTGAAACCTGTCACCATATTGATTAAAAAATGAATAATATAACGACCAACATAAAGACAAACCCGATGCCCGCCCATGTAGCAATAATCATGGACGGAAACGGACGTTGGGCAAGAGCAAAGAATCTTGACCGCTCCGAGGGTCATGTTAAAGGGGTCGATACTGTAAGAATTATTACTGAAGAGGCATCGCGTCTCGGAGTAAAATATCTTACATTATATACATTCTCAACTGAAAACTGGAACCGTCCGACCGAAGAGGTCAATATGTTGATGCACTTGATTGTTACGGCAATCGAGCGCGAAACGCCTGACCTTATTCGTAACAATGTCAAACTGACGATGATCGGCGACAAGGAAACTATTCCGGCTTATTCGCTCGAACGTCTTGAGCAGTGTATGGCTGACACGGCCCATTGCACGGGCTTGACATTGTGCCTTGCAATCAGTTATTCGTCGCATTGGGAAATTACTTGTGCGGCACGATGTTTGGCTGCAATGGCAGCGGCCGGACAAATAGATGCTGCCTCAATTTCAGATAAGGATATATCAGACAATTTGGCAACGGCAGGAATGCCTGACCCGGAGCTGATTATCCGCACTGGAGGTGACTTGCGACTAAGTAATTTTTTACTTTGGCAAGCTGCATACTCCGAAATATATGTTACCGAAACTTACTGGCCCGATTTTTCTGCAAAAGAATTTGAAGGCGCAATAAACCAATACATGACTCGCGAGCGTCGATTCGGGCTTACGAGCGATCAACTTAAATAAATGACTTCAATCCACCCTAAGCAAATCAAAATGCGATATAAGCTTACATTAATCACGTTGATAGCCTCTCTCTTCTTTGCTGCTTCAGCACAAGAACGTCTTGACACAATCTATACACCCAATGTGCATTTTACCGGTCTGCCTCGAACCTACGAGATAGCCGATATCAAAGTGACGGGTGCTCCCAATTATGACGATGTTGTCATTCTCGGTTATTCGGGTTTGAAACCCGGTCAACGCATCGAAATACCGGGACAGGATATCACTACGGCTGTTAAACGTCTTATGCGTCAAGGTCTGTTTGCTCAGGCTCGTGTCAAAGTTTTGAAAACTTTTGGTGACCGTGCGTGGCTCGAACTTGAATTGCGTACCAATCCTCGCATCTCTGAAATTAATTATATCGGAATGAAGAAGAGCGAGCGAGACGATATTCAGGAACGACTCCAATTGATGAAGGGCAATCAGATTACGCGAAACGTGATGGATAGAGCAAAAGTAATTATTGAAAAATATTATTCGTCAAAAGGTTTTGGTAATGCCGAGGTTGATATTAATTTGAAAGATGACCCCGCAAATAAAAATGAGGTTATCGTTAATATTTCGGTTAATAAACATGATAAAGTCAAAGTTCATAAGATTTATATCGAAGGTAATGAGGTCTTGACCGACAAAGCTATTAAGAGTGCAATGAAGAAGACCAACGAAAACGGAAATCTTCTTAATTTGTTCAAACAGAAAAAGTTTGTTGAGGCTGATTATGAAAATGACCTTAATAATATTATAGAAAAATATAACGAAAAAGGTTATCGTGATGCAAAAATCCTGAGCGATTCGGTTGCCAATTACGATGGCAAAACTGTAGATATTTTCCTCAATGTTGAAGAGGGTAAAAAGTATTATATCAGCGACATTGATTGGGTTGGTAATACGGTTTACACTACTGAGTTCCTTAATGATGTGCTCGGAATAAAACCCGGAGAGGTTTACAACCAGAAACTTTTGAATAAACGTACAACCGAAGATGATGATGCGGTTGCCAATCTCTATATGGACAACGGTTACTTGTTCTATCAACTTGTGCCGGTGGAAAAGAATGTAAGAGGTGATTCAATTGATCTTGAAATGAAGATGTTTGAAGGTCCTCAGGCAAAAATCAATCGTGTTATTATCAACGGTAACGACCGCTTGTATGAGAAGGTTATCCGTCGTGAGTTGCGTGTGCGTCCCGGTGAGTTGTTCTCAAAACGTGACCTTATCCGTTCGGCACGTGAAATTGCCCAGACCGGTCACTTCGACCCCGAGAATATGGATATTCAACCTCAGCCAAACGAGGAGAACGGAACGGTTGATATCTTGTTTAACTTGGCATCAAAAGCAAACGACCAGATTGAATTCTCGTTGGGATGGGGACAAACCGGTATTATAGGTAAGCTCTCACTCAAATTTACCAACTTCTCAATCAAAAATATGCTTTATCCGTCAACCTATAAGGGCGTGATACCTCAGGGTGAGGGTCAGACATTCACAATTTCTGCCCAGACCAATGCCCGCTACTATCAGGCTTATCAGGTTTCATTCCTTGATCCGTGGTTTGGCGGTCGACGACCCAACTCGCTTCAGGTATCGGCTTACTATAGCCGTCAAACCGGTGTGAATAACTCGTTCTATAATTCACAATGGTCTAATCCATATATGTATAGCGGATATGGATACGGATATGGATATGGTTATGGGTCGAATTACAGCGACTATTATCAGAGTTCTTACGAAAATTCATACGACCCGGGCAAATTTATCCAGATGGCAGGTGTGACTGTCGGATTTGGTAAACGTCTCAGCTGGCCCGATGACTATTTTACATTCACAGCCGAGCTGTCATATAACTGGTATTACCTTAAAAACTGGGAATATCTGTTTGATATGAATAACGGACAGTCAAATGCATTGGTACTTGGTTTGACTCTTGCCCGCAACTCAATCGACAACCCGCTTTACACTCGTAGCGGTTCTCAGTTCTCGGTTAACCTGTCATTAACTCCTCCGTCGTCGCTATTCTCGCCCGGACGCAATTGGGAACAGCTTTCAAAAACGCAGACAAATGCAGCTAAACAAGAGCTTTATCGATGGGTTGAATATTGGAAGTTAAGATTTAAATCGCGTACATATACTCCGCTTACCGATGTTGACGGCAAATGGACACTCGTGCTCATGACCCGTGCTGATTTTGGTTTGCTCGGCAGTTATAACAAGTGGTTGCGTTCTCCGTTTGAAACCTTCTATGTCGGTGGTGACGGTATGACCGGTAGCTATACCTATGCAACAGAAACTATTGCTTTGCGTGGTTATGACAACGGTCAGTTTACTCCATGGGGCCGCGAGGGTTATGCTTATAGCCGTGTCGGATTGGAACTTCACTTCCCGTTCATGCTCCAGCCAACAACAACAATCTATGGATTGGCTTTTGTTGAAGCCGGTAATGCATGGACATCGGTTAAAGAATTTGCACCGTTTAACCTTAAACGTAGTGCCGGTGCAGGTGTCCGCATCTATCTACCGATGGTCGGTATGATGGGTATTGACTGGGCATACGGATTTGACCGTGTCTATGGTGAAAAAGGCGGTAGCCACTTCCACTTTATTCTCGGTCAGGAATTCTAATGATAAAATTATGGTGTAACGATTATAATCATGCGATATTAAACTTTTTGGTTTAAACGATGTCTATATAATATACACCAAAATTTAAAAGATATAGAATTATGAAAAAGGTATTAATATCCCTGCTGATGTTTGCAGGATGTATAGTGGCTTCATACGGTCAGAAATTTGCGCTGGTTGATATGGAATATATCATGAAAAATTTGGGAACATATGAAGTCGCACAAAATCAGTTGGAGCAACTGTCACAAGCACGCCAGAAGGAGGTCGAGACAGTTCAAAAACAGGCTGAGGCAATATATAAACAATATCAGGCTGAACGTCCTTATCTGACAGCTGCCGACCAAAAACGATATGAAGAGGCTATTACAGCTAAAGAAAAAGAAGTCTCAGAATTACGTTATAAATATTTTGGACCGGAAGGCGAAATCTATAAAAAACGTCAGGCAATGATCGAGCCGATCCAAACCCAGGTTTATGATGCTATTAAAGAAATAGCCGAGCTGAACGGATTTCAGGCAATATTTGATCGTGCCACATCGGCAAATATAATCTATGCCACCCCACGCATTGATATATCAGATCAAGTTTTGGCAAAGATACTTAATTAGGATTTTTGAAATATTTTAATTAACTTTGCGTAGTTAATTCAACAATATAGAAAATAAATAAAAACTATCTAAACAAATATCTAACTCATGTTTAAGAAAATTTTAATTGCAGTGCTCGTTGCATTGCCTCTCTCAGTGGTAGCCCAGAATATTAAGATTGGTGTTATCGATGTTATGTCAATCGTAAGAGAAGATCCTGCTACCGAAGCGGCTCAAAAACAGCTTCAGGATGCACAGTCAAAATATTCTGCTGACATTCAGAAACTACAGGAAGAAGCTCAAAAGGCTTTTGATGAATATAACAAACTCAAAGAGGATCCCCAAACTCCTCAAACTGTTATCAAACGTCACGAAGACTCTCTTACTGAAATGCAACAGCGCATTCAGCAGCACGCTCAAACCTACGATCAGGATCTTCAGCAGCAACAGCAGCAGCTCATGGCTCCTATCTATGAAAAAATTCAGAAAGCAGCTCAGACTGTTGGTCAGGAAAACGGTTTTACTATCATTGTTCCTACCGAAGCCGCAATCTATATGAGTGGCGACGTTGTTGACGTTAATCCTCTCGTTAAAGCTAAACTTGGCATTAAATAATATCGACAAGTAAAACATATTCACAAAGGTCGCCCGACTTCACACTCCGGCGGCTTTTGTGTTTGAAAATTCAAACAAACTTTCATTTCCAAGACATGCGACGTTTTATAATCTCAATATTGCTATTTTTGCCAATAGTGGCTTGTGCTCAGCGATTTGCTGTCGTTGACCGTCAGGCGGTTCTTGAATCGTTAGACGAATATTTAACTGCCGAACGCACTCTGTTTGATCTCTCTCAGAAATATCATGCCGAGTATGATCGTATGAGTGCCGATATTGACAAAAAGTTTGAGGACTATCAATCTCTTAACACGACTACCAACCCTCCACAAACAATACGTGAACGTCGTGTTCAGGAAATTCAGGAGATGCAAAAACGAGCCCAACAATTTCTTATCTCGGCTGAAGACGACTTGAAAACCCGTCGTGAAGATATGTTGCGCCCTATCAATGAAAAGGTAGATGCAGCAATCAAAGATGCCGGTATTGAAGGTGGATTTTCGTTTATTTTCCCGCTTGGAACGCCCCTTTTCTTCGGAATTGATGTAGAAGATATTACTGAAAGTATCAAAGAAAAATTGACTCTATAAGTTTGAATTGAAAAAACGAGATTAAATCGCCGCTTGACAGCTCGTATGTCGAGCGGCGATTTCGTGAAACACAAAAGTTTCATTATGCGTTTAAAAATAAAGTATATATTCCCGCTTCTTCTCGCTGCCTTTTTCACAGCTTGCACAAATCAACAGTCGCGAGTAGAGGCGGGAATTCTTGTAAAGATAGGCGAAGACGCGTTAACAGTCGGCGAGCTGAAAAAAAATATTCCGGAAGGCGTGACTGGAACTGATAGCACTCGTATAGCCCGTGCATATATCCGGTCGTGGATTGATACACGATTGATGGCTGATTTTGCAGCAGAATCAATAGGTGACATGACTGAAATTGACCGCTTGACCGAGCAATATCGCAATCAGTTGATAGCGCAGGAATATCGTCGGAAAATTATTATGGCTGAGGCTTCAAAGTCGTTCTCGTTTGATTCGCTAAAACCGTTTTATGACGAAAATTCAAAGTTGTTTCTTGCCCGACAGCCACTTGTGCGTGGAATTTATATTAAAATTCCAAGTGATGCGCCAAATCTTCAAACTATTAAAAAGCTCTATAAATCAAATCGAATTCAAGATATTGACCGGCTTGAAAAAGAGTGTTTTGATGCCTCTATAATTTATGATTATTTTGAGGATCGTTGGGTTGAACTTGAACAGGTTGAAACTCGCATACCGATTGATTTAAGTGAAAATCCCGATGCAATACTCAGAAAGAACAAAGACTTTGAAAGTGAAGCTGACGGCTTTGTTTATCTGTTTCATGTAAGTGATTATGTTCCGACCGGTAATGTAATGCCGTTTGAGGCTGCTACTGAGCAAATTATGCAAGAACTCATATTCCGCCGTCAAACCGAACTTGATCGTCAAATGAGACGAGAGCTCCTGCTTGAAGCAAGTCAAAAAGGAAAGGTTGAAATATTCTGTGACTTAGATTCTTGATATTTAAAAAGAAAAACGTAAATTTGTAGATTGATTTAATATAACGATAAAACCAACATTTCGATTATTGTGAAACTTAGAAGAATAATAACACTGATTTTGGCTGCGGTAGCCTATACCGGAGTTTCGGCTCAGAATAATGTTGCCGAAGAGGTTGCATGGACAATCGGCGATCAGCCAATCTATAAGTCAGAGATAGAAGAGGCTTATCAACAGATGCTTTATGATCACATGACAATTAAGGGTGACCCTTATTGCTACGTGCCTGAACGTCTTGCGATTGATAAACTGTTTTTAAATCAAGCAGATATTGACACGGTTGAAGTTCAGGCTGCAATGGTTGCCCAACAGGTTGACAGCTGGATTAACTATCTCATAACCAATCTTGGAACAAAGGAAAAAGTTGAAGAATATTTTCGCAAGTCTATTCCCGAACTTCGCGAGTGGCGTACCGAAATGGTGACTAACCAGTCTCGTATAGATCAGGTTAAACACTCGATGGTGAAAAATGTGAAAGCAACACCGAGTGATGTTCGCAAATATTTTGAGACACTGCCTGCCGACAGTATTCCTATGATTCCGTTGCAGGTTGAAGTTCAGCTCATTTCGATTAACCCGACGATTCCCCGTCAGGAGATTGAGGATGTCAAAGGTCGTTTGCGTGACTATACCGAACGTGTCAATAGCGGTCAGAGCGAGTTCTCAACTCTTGCTGCGTTATATTCTGAAGATCAGGCATCGAGTGTTCGTGGTGGCGAAATCGGATTTTTGGGACGTGGTCATCTCGAACCTGAATATGCGGCTGTCGCATTCAATTTGAATGACCCCAAGAAAGTGTCTAAAATCGTTGAAACTCAATATGGTTACCACATTATTCAGCTGATTGAGAAACGTGGAGACCGAATCAATACACGTCATATTCTTCTTCGTCCGAGAGTTTCTCAAGAAGATTTAAAGGTTGCTTCGGCTCGTCTTGATTCTGTATCAAGCGATATCAAGAACGGCAAATTTACATTTGAAGACGCAACCCGTTTTATTTCACAGGACAAAGACACTCGTTTCAGCCGTGGACAAATGACTAATCAAGAGAATGGTACTACCAAATTTGAAATGTCACAGTTGCCTCCTGAAATTGCACGTGTTGTTTCACAAATGCAGCCCGGAGAGGTCTCAGGAGCGTTCACTATGATGGACCCAAAACGTAATCGCGAAATGGTTGCTATCGTTAAGTTGACAAGCCGAATTGAAGCTCATAAGGCCAATCTTTCAGACGACTTCATCACAATTAAAGATATGTATGAAGCGAGTGCTCAAGAAAAAATAATTAAAGACTGGCTTAAAAGCAAGATTAAAACGACCTACGTCAAAATTGAAGATGGTTGGGCCGATTGCCAGTTTGAAAACGAAGGTTGGATTCGCTGATATAGTTTAGAATATGTCGTGTAAACAGCAGTGGCGCGCTTTTTGTAGTATCGGGAGATTAAAAAAAGCTATTCTTCCGACGCTGACTCTCGTTGTGCTGCTGTTGATGATTTTTGCACCGACTAAGGCTCAGATAAGGCAGCGCGATACGACTCCTATTGTTCCGACGGTTGCGACTGCCGACCGACATCAGCGTGACAAAGTCTTTCTTGAACGAGCCAATAGCTTGATTGCCCGCCCTGATGTCGAATTTCAGATATTGACCGGTGATGTAATGTTTAGAAAGGGCGATATGCTGATGTATTGTGACAGTGCCCACCTCTATGAAAAGACCAATTCGATAGAGGCTTTCGGTAATGTCAGAATGGAGCAGGGTGACACCTTGTTTGTCTATGCCGATGAACTCATTTATACCGATTCGACCGAACTGGCTGTGTTGTATGGTAATAATGGACGCCTTGTTCGACTCATTAATCGCGATGTTGAACTTCAGACCAATCCATTCTACTATGATCTCGGTATCGATCTCGGATATTATGATAACTATGGAACGTTAACTGATGAGAAAAATAGGCTGTATTCTCGTTATGGAGAGTATGCTCCCGGAACTGCTGAAGCTTTGTTTCGTGAAAAAGTGTCGCTTCAATCTCGTAACGAGGGCGATACGTTGACAATCTTGACTGAGGAACTGTATTACAACACGAAAAATCATTTGGCTGAGATGGATGTTCCATCTATAATAATCAATCGAGACGGACGTATATTAACCGATAGCGCGACATATAACACTGAAACTTCTTATGCCGATTTGTTCAAACGTTCGATTGTTATTTCTTCGCAAAACACAACTTTGACGGGCGACTCATTGAAGTATGATAAAAATGCCGGATTTGGCGAGGCTTTTGGAAATGTGATAATGACCGATTCGGCTCATTCTATGATATTGTGTGGTGATTACGGGTTTTATAACGAATTGACCGACAGTGCATTTGTTACAGGTCGAGCATTGGCAAAAGAATATTCTCAGGGTGATACACTTTACCTTCATGCCGACACAATACGTACGTATGCTGTGATTATGCCTGAGTACGAAGTTGATTCGGTGATGATGCCTGCTGACACTACCCATTTGCTTGTGGCGGCACATAAAGCTCGTTTCTATCGCTCAGATATGCAGGGCTTGTGTGACTCGATGACCTTTGTGCAAACCGACTCGATGTTATATCTTGACATTCATCCGGTGGTTTGGAGCGATAACCGTCAGATTTTTGGAACGGCTATAGAGGTTCATCTAAACGATTCGACTATCGATTATGCCAGGCTGCCCGATTTCGGATTTATGGCTGAGGAGATCGAGGAGGGATTCTTTCAACAGCTCACCGGAAGTGAGATGACTGCATTTTTTGAAGATGGTCATCTTGCCCGACTTGAAGTGAGCGGTAATGTAGAAGCATTGTCGCTACCTCAGGAGGCTGATTCGACTTACAATAAATTTGCTACACTCGAAAGTTCATTCCTGACTGCGTGGTTTAAAGGTAATATGCTTGAACGTATGAAAGCGTGGCCATCGACAACAAGTGTTATCACCCCACTTTATCTTGCCAAACGTTCTCAGCTGTATTTATCCCAATTTAAATGGTACACCGATATGCGCCCTACCTCGCCGGAGGATGTATTTGACATTCCCGAGGCGATGATTGCGTTGATGGCTGAGCCGGTTGAGTCAAAAAAACGCAACTTGCGCGAAATGCTGTCGACAACCAAGCGACCTGCTGCAGTTGAGGCACCGACCGGAGAGACTGAAGAAATGGCTGCTTCAGAAAATACAGTTGTTAATGACTCTAAAGAAGATGTTAATGATATTAACGACATTAAGGACGTTAAAGACCTTAAAGACTTTAAAGACGTTAAGGAAGAAGGCTCGAAAGATTTTAACGTTTCTGTAGAATCTAAAAAAGAAGAAACAAAAGACTTTAAAGAAGATCCTAAAGACTCTAAAAAGTCGAAAGAGTCAGAAGAGTCTAAGTCTAAAGAAAAGAAATAAAGTAAAATATAATTAACCAAATAAACCATATAACCATGAACAGTAAGCACTTAAACGACCTTATGTCGTTTCTTGATGACAGCCCTTGTAATTTTTATGCTGTCAAATCAATAAGCGAGCGTCTCGATAATGCCGGGTTTACACGCCTTGACCGTCGCGATGCATGGAATCTTGTTAAAGGTGGAAAATATTATACCACCCAGAACGATTCTTCTATTTTTGCATTTGTCGTTGGAGAAGGTCCGGTTGAAAAAGGATTCAAAATTATCGCAGCTCATAGCGATTCACCCGGATTCCGTATCAAACCTAATGCCGAAATGATATCTGATGGCAATATCCTCAAGTTGAATACTGAGGTTTATGGTGGTCCGATTCTTTATACTTGGTTTGATCGCCCGTTGTCGATTGCCGGACGTGTAATCTTGAAGTCAGATGATCCACTCAACCCAAAGACACGACTCGTTAAAATTGATCGTCCGATCTTGACAATACCTCACCTTGCCATTCACTTTAATCGTGCAGTAAATGAGGGTAATCCGTTGTCAAAGCAAAAAGACATGTTGCCTGTCATTGCCAAACTAAATGATATTGCCGAAAAAGATAACTTTGTTCTAAACCTTGTTGCCAAAGAACTTGGTGTAGATCCAAAAGAGATTATCGATTTTGATTTATCGCTTTTTGATACGACGAAAGCTTGCACCGTTGGCGCCGATAACGAGTTCTTGACATCTGGTCGTATTGATGACCTTGAAATGGCTCATGCGGCTGTTACATCGCTCATCGAATCAAAGCAGGGAGAGATGACACGTATTGCTGCAATCTTTGACAATGAAGAGACCGGCAGCGGTACAAAACAGGGCGCATGTTCCCCCGTGTTTACAAATATTTTGCGACGCATCAATGATTGTGTAGGTGGAACCGGTGAAACCTATCTTCGCGCTGTTGCATCATCGTTTATGATTTCAGCCGATAATGCTCACGGTGTTCATCCCAACTATGTTGAGAAGCAAGACCCGACCAATCATCCCGTGCTTGGTGGCGGACCTGTTGTTAAAATTAACGCTAACTGTAAGTATATGACTGATGCTGAATCATCGGCAATATTTAAAACAATTTGTGAGCGAGCAGGTGTGCCATGTCAGTTCTTCGTTAATCATAGTGATGTAGCAGGCGGATCGACTCTTGGTAATAAATTGACTTCCCAAATTGAGATTCGTGGTGTGGATATGGGTGCCGCGCAATGGGCAATGCATTCGGCCCGCGAGTGTGCATCTGTTGCCGATGTTGATTACACTATCGCCGCGTTTACTGAATTCTTTAATGTGTAATTCATAATTTTATATTATAATGAATAATGAAAAGGGGCGCATCTTGCGCCCCTTTTGCATTATGAATTTATAATTATGCATTTTAGCGGATGCGATCGCTGTCGCGAAGAATTTTTTGATCGCTACTGATAGCGCGATAGGCTAATAGGGCAAAGATTAGGGCGCCCACAAGAAGTAGAGCTCCGTAACTCCATGAAACCAAGCCGGCTGAATTGGTCATCATCAGTATGAAAATCGAAACGCCGAGTGCGACGATAAGAAACATCGAAATTAGAATGACTGTTTTTTGACGTTTCAGGTCTTTAAAAAGGAAGATTGAAATAAAAAGAAGAAGTGCAACAAGAATGCTGACAATGAGAATTACGGGATTGTCTTTGGGGTAGATATTGAGGATTTCTTCTTCAATTTTGACAGCATTGTAACTTGACACGCAGAAAAATCCGGCAAGGACTGTAGCAACCAACAGATAAATCGATTGTATGCGTTGAATCATCATAAGCTTTTTATTTTTAAGGGTTAAACGTATGCAAAGTTAACTAATTATTATGATATAGAAAAAAATAAAGAGCTGTTGCGACTTGTTAAGAATCGAAACAGCTCTTTTATAGGGGCCACATCAAAGGACGCGATGAAACTCCGAATAGACAGGATTTGAGTTCCTGAAGCCCTTTGTAATCCGTCCGGGTTTACCCCTCCGTGAAGGAGGATGCCACTCTCATAAGAGAGTCGAGGCCCGCCATTAGACAACAGGATTGTCTCGGTATTTCATAATAATTTGAAGAGTTTCCCAATCAACTTTGATGTGGTGTTTTTTCAATCAAGCAGGCTCTCTTGCCTTTGATTATATAACGCAAATTTAAGACAAATAGTTTGTATGTGCAAATATTTTCAATCGTTCTGCAAAAAAAATGATGATTAATGTAACTTTTTTTAATCGTTCAGCGTCTAAGAGATAAAACAATTTAACTATAATGTTATAGCTTGAATAAGGTTATCTGTGTAACTTTGTAGCCAATAGTTGTTTGACCAATAGAAATTTAAACATCATCACATTAAATATTCAGGTGATTTATGGAAATGATAAAACTTCGTGACATAAACAAGACCTATCCCGGAGCTGTACCATTACACGTTCTGAAGGGTATCAATCTTGATATTGCCAAAGGAGAACTTGTGTCTATTATGGGCGCATCGGGTTCGGGTAAATCTACTCTACTAAATATACTTGGTATTCTTGATAACTATGATACCGGTGAATATATACTGAACGGACAGCTCATAAGAAATCTGAGTGAGAATCGTGCTGCCGAACTTCGTAATCGATTGATAGGTTTTGTTTTTCAGTCGTTTAACTTGATAAGTTATAAAAATGCGATTGAGAATGTTGCACTCCCGTTGTTTTATCAAGGCGTGTCCCGAAAAAAACGTAATCTATTGGCGATGGAACAGCTTGATCGAATGGGACTTGCTGACCGTGCTCATCACTTGCCCGGCGAATTGTCAGGAGGTCAGAAACAACGTGTTGCGATAGCTCGTTCGCTGATTACCAATCCGTCGGTAATTCTTGCTGATGAGCCAACCGGTGCGCTTGACAGTCGTACATCTGCCGACGTAATGGAGATTTTCAGACAGCTCAATGTTGATGCCGGAATGACGATTGTTATTGTAACTCACGACCCGAAAGTCGGGGAACAGACCAATAGAATAATCCGCATTAGTGACGGTTTGATTGTCAATTGATCGATTATGTTTGACTTGATTTCAGAAATAGGGCAGACTCTGAGTAATAATAAGTTGCGAACGGCATTGACCGGTTTTGCAGTGGCTTGGGGCATTTTTATGCTTATCGTGTTGCTTGGAATGTCGCGCGGTGTTGTCAATTCGTTTAATGACAGCCGTATGAGTCAGGGCTCTAACTCTATTAGCGTTTGGGGCGGATTGACATCTATGCCTTACAATGGTTATAAGGACGGTCGTTACATCGGTTTGAAACAAGACGATATGGGTGTCATAAAGTCGAAGAACCGCAGTGATGTAGCTAATGTTATCGGTAATTTATCAGGTAGCGCCAATATCACTACACCTCATGATTATATCACAACAGGATATAATGGAGTTTTTCCGTCAGAACTGCCGTCGCGCGGTGATAAAATTACGGTCGGACGTAATATTAATGATGCCGATATCAACCAATCTCGTAAAGTCGTTATTCTTACTGAAAAAAATGCAGCAATCCTATTCCCAAATACCAAACCTGAGGATGTGATTGGTAAACGTGTTTCGCTCAATGATTTGTCGTTTGTCGTTATCGGATTGATTAACCCTGAATTCGGTCAGGCAACCTATATTCCGTTCTCAACGGCTCGAATGTTGGCGAGTAACTCTGATACTGTCGATGAGCTGAAGATTGAAGTTGGGGACATCTCAACAATGGAGGAAGGCGAACAGATGGAGCAGGGCGTTAGAAACACGTTGAGCGAAATCCATAATTTTAGTCCGGATGATAAAAAGGCGGTTTGGATTTGGAACCGTTTTACCCAGCACATGACAATGGATCGCGCTTTATCCATTTTGGATATTGTTGTTTGGTTAATCGGTATTTTTACAATGCTTTCGGGTATAATCGGTGTGAGCAACATCATGTTTGTGTCGGTTAAAGAACGCACTCATGAAATTGGTATTCGCCGAGCTATCGGTGCAAAGCCTCGAAATATTCTTGTTCAGATTTTGACCGAGAGTATAGCCATAACAACGTTGTTTGGCTATATCGGAGTATTTCTTGGAATACTTGTTACGCAGGGACTTGCCTTTGCGTTTAAAGATACAGATTTTATCAAAGACCCGACGGTAGATATTTCAATCGCAATCAAGGTTACGTTTGTGTTGGTCGTGGCAGGATGCCTTGCAGGATTGTTTCCTGCGCTCAAAGCCTTGAAGGTAAAGCCGGTCGAAGCTTTGCGCGACGAATAAATCAAAGAATGATATATGAAAGTAACTGTTTTTGACATAGATAACTGGAAGGAAATCGGAGCGACTCTTGCTCGAAACAAGACTCGCACGTTTCTAACAGCATTTGGTATATTCTGGGGAACTGCCATGCTTGCCATGCTTATGGGTGGAGCAAAAGGTCTTGAAGATATAATAAGCCGAAATTTTGCCGGATTTGCAACCAACAGTGCCCTTATGTTTGGCGGTCGTACAACGATGGCTTACAAAGGCTTTAATAAAGGTACGGCTTGGGAATTGACAACCGATGATGTTGAATATATCAAACGAAATATTCCTGAAATCGAGGCTATCACCGGAGTTGTAAACCGTTCGGTAAATGCCAGTTTTGAAAAATTAAGCACAACAACTACAGCTACAGGTGTTGACGAATATTTTCCAAAGGTGTTTTTGCCTATAATTTATGAAGGTCGATTTATCAATGCCGCTGATACCGAAAACGGCAGAAAAACGTGTGTAATCGGTAAAAAAGTAGCTGATGAACTGTTTGGAAACGAATCGCCAATTGGCAAGAATATAGCTCTTGGCGGAATCTATTATCAGATAGTCGGCGTTGCCGGACAAACTTCTGAAATCACCATTGGAGCCAAGATTGACGAGTCGGTTCTTTTGCCGTTGACAACGATGAGACGTGCGTTCAACATGGGTAATACGATGGGGGGTGTGATGTTTGTTGCTCGTGACGGAGTTGCACCCGAGTCGCTCCGCCCCCGAATCGACCGTATTCTGGGCTCTCATCATCCTATACACCCCGATGATCATAATGCGTTGTTCTTTTTCGACGTATCGTCTAGGTTTAAGATGGTTGATAACCTTTTTACAGGTATCTCACTCCTGGCGATGTTTGTCGGAGCCGGAACACTGCTTGCCGGAATTATCGGAGTTGGTAATATCATGTGGGTAATTGTTAAAGAACGTACCCAGGAGATTGGCATCAGACGTGCAATCGGCGCAAAACCGTCAGACATTATCACTCAGGTACTTAGTGAAGGCGTTATGCTGACAGTCATTGCCGGTATCGCCGGAATATGTTTTGCAACGATAGTGTTGGCGGTCGCTCAGGTTTTAACGACCGACCCGGTCTCAGTTCCGCGTTTTCAGTTAAGTTTCAGCAGTGCAATGTCAATTATGATAACATTTATTGTGCTTGGAACACTCGCCGGACTGATTCCGTCAATCAAAGCAATGCGCATCAAGCCAATTGAGGCGATGAACGATAAGTAAAAATCAATTTTGAAAATAATAAAATATCACAATATCAGCGATGAAAAAGTTCTTTAAAATCTTTCTATGGATTCTTGTTGCCGTAATTTTTGTCGGCACGTTTGTCTATCTGTTTTTAAATTCGTCAAAAAAAGAAACAGTCTATGAGCTTGTTTCGCCGGTCAAGAGCGATATTGAGCGCACAACCGTGCTCAATGGCAAAATTGAACCGCGAGATGAAATTGAAATCAAACCTCAGGTGTCGGGTATTATCTCTGAAATCAATGTTGAACCCGGAGACTTGGTAAAGGTTGGTGATGTAATAGCAAAAATTAAGATCATCCCCGATGAATCTCAACTCGCCTCGGCTCGTAACCGCGTGAGAGTCGCTCAACTCGACCTTGCCGAAAAGAAACTTGAATATGAGCGTACAAAAGAACTTTATGAATGTAAATATGAGAGCCGCGAGCGTTATGAGCAAGATTTGAACACATACAATAAGGCTCAAGAAGAGGAAAAAGCCGCTCTTGATGCTCTGGCAATCATACGCGAAGGTGTTTCACCTGAAAATGCTCAGTCGAGCAATACGCTTGTTCGTGCTACTATCACCGGACTTGTTCTTGAAGTGCCTGTGAAAGTCGGAAGCTCGGTTATTCAGTCAAATACATTCAACGATGGAACAACCATTGCCAAGGTTGCCGATATGAATGATTTGATTTTCAAAGGAAAAATTGACGAGACTGAAGTCGATATGTTGACCGAGGGTATGCCGATGTATATATCAATCGGTGCAATTTCAGAGTCAAACCTTAATGCTGTAATTGAAAAAATCGCTCCCATCGCAACCGAAGATAACGGAACAAACACGTTTGAGATTAAAGCTGCTATTGCCGTTGATTCGACAATGAATTTGAGAGCCGGATATAGTGCGAATGCCCGTGTGGTTCTTGCACGTGCCGCCAATGCATTGAATATACCCGAACGTGTCATCGAATTTTCGGGTGATTCGACTTTTGTCTATGTCTTGAAATCAGATCATCCCAAACAAAAGTTTGACCGTGTGGCAATTAAGACCGGTTTAAGCGATGGTGTTAATGCTCAAGTAGTCAGCGGTGATATAACTGCCGAATCAAAATTGCGCGGAAGTGAACAAAAATAATCATTCCTGCTAAAAAGAAAAGTAGATGAAAAAAATATTGATAATATCACTGACGGGTGTTATGGCAATGTCGCTTGCCGGACAAACGAAGTGGAGTCTTGACAGCTGTATCAATTATGCGATTGAACATAATCTGACAGTTAAGGCACGTGAAATAGACCGTATATCGGGTGAATATGATATTACTGAGGCACAAGACCGGTTTCTCCCGAGTTTGAATGCTTCTGCCGGCGAATCGTTTAACTTTGGACGTGGACTAACGTCTGAAAATACGTATGCCAATCGCAATACAAATAATTTTCAGTGGGGCGTTAATATGAGCTTGCCATTGTTTCAAGGTCTTTCGGCAACTCGTCAGCTCAAATATGCCCGAATCAACTATCGCTCTTTGTTGCTTCAGATCGAGAGCGCAAAAGATGATATTACTCTTAATGTCATTTCACAATATCTTCAGGTGCTTGCCTATAGCGAAATGCTTAAAAATGCCGAGGAGCAGGTTGAACTTAGTGATTATGAACTGAAACGGCAGGAGGCTCTTGCCGAGGCAGGAAAGATAGCCGAAGTCGATGTTTTGCAGGCTCGCAGTCAGCTTGCCAATGATCGTCAGAATCTTACCGATACCGAAAACAATTTGGCAATCGCTCGTCTTGACCTCGCTCAAATGCTTAATTTGCCTTCACCCGAAAACTTTGACATAGAACCGCTTGATACAACCGAACCGATAATTATGTCGCCTGACGATGTTTATTTGAGCGCGATGACGACAAATAATGCAATCAAAAGCGCAAAAAATGATATCGAAGCGGCTCAGGCGGGCGTGGAGTTGGCTAAGAGCGGTTACCTTCCCCGATTGTCATTTAATGCAGGAATCGGAAGTTCTTATTATAATATTTCGGGAGTTGAAAATCCATCATTTTCGCGTCAGATGCGGGAAAACTTTACGACAACATTGGGCTTCTCGTTGTCAGTACCCATCTTTGATGCATTCTCAACACGAAACAGTGTTCGCAAAGCTCGTGTTCGTGAACTTTCGGCTGCTCTCCAGCTTGAAAACCGCACAACGGCTCTCTATCAGGAAATTCAGCAGGCCTATTATCGGGCAACAGGTGCGCGCCAAAAATATTTGACCGGCATCGAGACTGAGTCAATAGCGCGCGAAGCATTAGATGCGATAAAAGGTAAATATGAAATGGGACGTTCAAATCCTACCGAGTTTGAGCAAGCCAAAACCCAATATCAACAGGCATCAATCAATAGAATCCAATCTCACTACGAGTACATTCTGCGCACTCGCATCCTTGATTTCTATGGTTCAAACCGACGTTTGACCGAGCAATAAATGACAATTCAACAAACTATCTCAATAAATGAAAAATTCGTTTCCCTACTTTCCTCCGGCTTCAGAATCGCAACTTGTCTACACCGATGGTGAAATTATGGAAGAAGCCGTTGCCGCTTTTGATCAGCACGATTACGTCAAATCGATTCAGTTGCTGATCGATGCTCTCGATGGCGATTTTCGTGAACGTTATGGAAATAAAGCCGGAACATCTTTTACAATTCCCCACGGCTCAATCGTCGTAAATATCAATATTGAACCCACCACACTCCATATCTCGGCTGATTTTCTTAAATTGCCCGAAAATGGACGTGTTGCGATGCTGCGCCAAATTTGTGAAATGAATACTGAAAATTTGATGCTTGCCCGTTTTGTTAAAAATGGTGACATATTGAAAATGGAGTATTCGTGCCCAATTACCGATACCCATCCTCATAAAATTCACTCGGTAATACATAATATCTGTGCCGTCGGTGACAAATATGATGATGAATTATGCTCACGCTTTAATGCATCTCGCTGCTACACCCCTAAGATTACACCATTTACTCCTGCACAGGTTGATGCCGTTTACGTTGGACTTCACACTATCGGGTCTCTTGCTCTCGAGGCGGCATCTGAATTTTGCTCACAACGAGGCTTTATTTATGCGTGGACAATTGTGAGCGGTGCAATATATCAGTTCTCGTTCTTTGCTAATCCTCAAGGTCAGCTGATTAATGAAATTGACAAAGCGATTGAGTCAATGAATGACGAGCGTCCGCTTGAAGAACTTGTATCACGCGGTGTAAGTTTTCTTAAGAAGCTCATGGCAATGTCAAAAGAAGAGCTTGCCAAAGACCTTTACACTGTCGAAATGATGGTGTCGGTGAAGTCTTTTGCTTCGTTGCAGAGCGTTCAAGAAGATTTTGAAGGTACGCATGACGACACTACCGAGGCAATGCAGAAACGCGACTACGCCCAGGTGTTTGTTCGCATCTATCATATTTTTTATCGTTTGTTGGTTGATAACAATATTCCGCTACTGCTTGAATTCCATATTGTTAGAGCACTCCAAAACAGCGCAAATCTCCCTCTCAAAGAGGCAGCTGAAGTTCTTCATACGGCTCTCTCAAAATTAATGGAAGGAGATATTGAGCCCACCGATGACGAAGATGAATCTGAACCGGCAGACACCGAAGATGAGGAAGATGAAGAAGATTTGACCGAGATTCACGACAATGTTGTGGCTGCGCATCAGAAAATGGCTGACGCGATGAGTGGACAAGAAATTGTAGAACTCCAAAAGAAAATGGATGAAGCACTCAAAGCCGGCAATGTGACTGAATATATGCGTCTTGCCACCGAGCTACAAATGATTGTGATTAAGAATATGGGCTCATAATTTTTTTGCTCATGACGTTTTTTCAAATTTTTAATCTCATTTCACAATTTTACTTTCGATATGAATTCAGAACTCAATAAACTAATATATAAAGTAACCCATGCCGACGGCTCAGGAAGCTGTTTCTATCTGAAACCCTATAATATTTTTGTTACCAACTATCATGTTGTTGCAGGCTATCGCACAGTGGCTGTTCAAGATGTTGATCGAAACCCGTTTGAAGCTCGTGTTGTTGTCGTTAATCCTGAACTCGACCTTGCTCTTTTGGCTGTTGATAATGACTTTAGCCACCTTCCCAATCTCACAATCGCCGAAGAAACAGAGCCTGCCATTGGTTCAAAAGTCCACGTAGCCGGTTACCCCTTTGGAATGCCGTTCACTATTACCGAGGGCTCACTTTCATCACCGCGTCAGTTAATTGATGGCAAATATTTTATACAGGTTGATGCTCCGATTAACCCGGGTAACTCGGGTGGTCCGATTTTGAATGACAAGGGTGAGGTTATCGGTGTTACAGTCAGCAAATTTGCATCATCGTCAGCCGACAATATGGGGTTTGGAGTTCGCAATGAATCGTTGCGTCAACTGCTTGAGGTTGTTAAAGATCTTGATCGCACTCAATTTCATGTGCAATGTGCAAGTTGCGATGAACTTATTGCCGGTGATGAGGAATACTGCCCGTCATGTGGTGCTCACATAGACGAAAGTGTACTTGCCACTCATGAAATTTCACCTCTCGGACAATTCTGTGAGAGTGCCATAGCTCGTATGGGTATCAATCCGGTGCTGGCTCGCTGTGGTTTCGAGTCATGGGTATTTCATCGCGGTAGCTCTGAGATCAGACTCTTTGTTTACAACCGAAATTACCTCTTTGCCGTGTCTCCGATCAACCTTTTGCCAAAGAAAAATGTAGAGAAGGTGCTTGATTTTATGCTAGACACCGACTTCTATCCCTATAAAATGGGCATTGATGGCCGTCAGATATATCTTTGCTACCGTATTCATTTGGCTGATTTAACTGATGAATCATCTGAACGTATTCTGAACAACATTGTAGGTCTTGCTCATACGGCTGACGAACTTGATAATTACCTCGTTGATGAATTTGGATGTGAATTTTCACTCTATTCAAAAAACTAATGTAGTTATTTATATATGACAAGAGTTGGGCTGAAAAGTCCACCTCTTGTCATATATATGTAATTGAAGTTTATTCTTCGTTTTCAATCAAGAAACGTTCGGCGTCGATGGCGGCACGACAACCTGCACCGGCTGCTGAGATGCCTTGGCGATAGCGTGGGTCGGCAACGTCACCGGCTGCAAAGATACCGGGGATGTTGGTTGCGGTTGTGTTATTGTGAGTGACGATGAAGCCGGCTTCGTCAAGTTCAATATAGGGCTTGAACACTTCGGTGTTGGGAGTGTGACCGATTGCAAGGAAGAATCCATCGATTGCGATGTCAAATATCTGCTCGTTTTCAGTACCTTTGTTCTCGATGATTTTTGCACCTTCAACAGCGTCTTCACCAAAAAGTCCGATAGTGTTACAGTTGAAGAGAACGGTGATGTTTTCTTTTTCAAGAACACGTTTCTGCATTATTTTAGATGCACGAAGAGTCGGTTTGCGGACAATGAGATAAACTTTATTTGCAATTCCGCTTAGATATAGAGCTTCTTCACAAGCGGTATCGCCACCGCCCACAACGGCAACTGTGCGTTTGCGGTAGAAGAATCCGTCACAGGTGGCGCATGCCGAAACTCCCATGCCTTTATATTTGTCTTCGTCGGGGAGTCCCAGATATTTTGCAGTCGCTCCCGTGGCGATGATTACAGTCTCGGCTTCAACAGTATCACCGTTTTCAAGTTCGGCAATAAACGGACGCTTTTCAAAGTTTACTTTAACGACCATTCCTGAACGAATATCGGCGTTAAACCTCAGTGCCTGTTCACGCAGTTCTTCCATTAGTTCGGGACCGGTTATGCCTTTGGGATAGCCGGGAAAGTTTTCAACTTCGGTAGTGGTAGTTAGCTGTCCGCCGGGTTGCATACCTTGATACAGGATGGGGGAGAGGTTGGCACGCGAAGCATAGATTGCCGCGGTGTATCCGGCAGGTCCTGAGCCGATAATAAGACATTTGGTTTTGTGTTGAGCCATGATAGTTAGGTAATTAGTGTGAAATATTTAGTGAAAGAATTATCTTAGATCGTTGATTGTTGCGTTTGGAAATTGTTTTGAATCAAACATAAAGTCTTTGTCGGCAAGTTTTTTGCCTGCAACAACCTTTGTAAAAACAACTTTTATAATTCGATTGTTTACTGTCAAAATGATTTGAGAAGGATAACCGGTTGCCGACGAAATTGTTATAACAGCTTTTTGGATATCGGCACCACGCTGTTTAACAGGTGTCATTTCGATAACCTTGTCAGGTTTTGATGTAATCAATTGTGTCTTATAAGCCGACAGCGATTGATCAATCATGACGAGTGGATTGATTTCGGCAAGTTCGCTTTGATCGGGCTCTGATATGTTGACTTCGCGAGTTGATATAGAATGGCTCCACAATGTTTTTCCGTCATACCATGTTGAGCCGATAGGCGTTGTCAGAGCAAATCGGTTTCCCGACAAAGTGAGGTGTCCGGTATTAGTGCGTCCGTCTGCCAAGATGGAGAGCGTTGCCGATATTGAAGGGGCTGATTTGAGTCGCTGTGATGTGGCTTTGAGAATTGACGCAGCATCTTGAGCTTGGCTTTCAAAGGCAAATATTCCAATGACAGTCAGTAGAATAGTGATAAATAGTTTATATGTTGACTTAAATGCCATTTTTAATATTGCTATTATTGTTCAAGAAACTGTTCCACTTCAATTGAGCTCATCAAAACATTGCGCGGTTTACCTCCAACTGCAGGTCCGACAATGCCGGCTGCCTCCAATTGATCCATGATTTTTCCGGCGCGGGCAAATCCGATCGAGTAGCGACGTTGAAGTGATGTTGTAGAGGCCTGATTACTCATTGAAATGTATCGGGCAATTTCATCAAACAACGGATCGCGGTCAGTGAGAACTCCGGCATTACCTCCATTGCCTCCGGCTCCTTCAGGAACATATTCGGGCAGAGGATAGGCATTCAAGAAGCTTGGTTGACGGGAAATGAAACGACATACCGATTCAACTTCAGGAGTGTCGATGAATGCACACTGAACACGCTCGATTGAACCGTTTGCCCAGATGAGCATATCACCACGACCGATGAGCTGATTTGCACCCGGACGGTCGAGAATTGTCTGGCTGTCAACGCCCGACGCTACTTTAAAGGCGATACGTCCAGGGAAGTTTGCTTTGATTGTACCGTTAACAATCTTTGTTGACGGGCGTTGGGTTGCAAGAATCATATGCATACCAACGGCACGCGCTTTTTGTCCGATACGTGCAATCGGGGTTTCGATATCTTTTCCGGCTGTCATGAGCAAGTCGCCATACTCATCTACAATAATGACGATATAGGGGAGGAAGCGGTGACCGTCAGCTTCGTCAATCTCGCGGTTTATGAATTTGTTATTGTACTCAACGATGTTACGGCATCCGGCTGACATCAGCAAGCGATAGCGGTTGTCCATTTCAACACAAAGCGAGTTGAGGGTGTTGACAACTTTGTCGCTTTCAGTGATAACGGGTGACTCTTCGTCGGGGAGTTTGGCAAGATAGTGACGTTCAAGGCAGTTGTAAAGGCTGAACTCAACCATTTTGGGGTCAACGAGTACAAACTTGAGAGTGGCAGGATGTTTTTTGTAGAGGAGCGACGCGATGATAGTGTTAAGACCGACCGATTTACCTTGACCTGTGGCACCGGCAACAAGGAGGTGGGGCATTTTAGCAAGGTCGGCTATGTAAACCTTGTTGCTGATGGTTGTACCCATCGCAATCGGCAACTCATATTTAGATTCCTGGAAGTCTTTAGACGATAAAATCGAACGGATAGAAACTGTCTGGGGATTTTTGTTAGGCACTTCAATACCGATAGAGCTTTTACCGGGTATAGGTGCAATGATACGGATCCCTTTTGCAGCCAAAGTCATCATCAGGTCATCGCCCAGACGTTTTATGGTTTGGACGCGTGTACCTTCGACCGGGGTAATCTCAAAGAGGGTGATAGTAGCACCGACAGTAGCTTCGACTTTAGAAATTTTGATTCCGTAAGTGTCGAGAGCGTGAATAATTTCGTCTTTTTGCTCGTTGCTTTCTTGATCAACTTCAAGGTTATCGCGATTATCTTCATATTCGCGAAGAATGTCGATCGGGGGAAGCTTGAATTCGGGCAGTTCAGAAGTCGGGTCAAATGGTTTTCGATTTATTGAATCGGCAGTTTCAATTTCTTGGGTTACATTTTCAACAAATACAGGTTCGTCGGGTTGGGTTATTTCTTCTGTATCAACTGCAGATTGAACTTCGGTTTGAGAAACCGGTTGCTCAATTGTATCATTGACAGGGACTTCGGGTAATTCTTCTTTATTGATAACCGGTTGGTAAGAAGGCTGTTCCTCGGACTTTGGCGTTTCTTGCACCACCGGTTGAGAAGATGAAACAACGTCGGTTTCGGCATAAACATCGTTTATAGTTCTACCACCAGCATAGGGGCGGATAGGCTGAGTTACAGTAGGGTCGGTATCAATAATTTCAGGCTTTTCAGTCTCGTATGGGTCGCGATGAATATCGGTGTGATCTTCTTCATTTTCATCAAAACCGACTGGTTGAGTCGGATGCGAAACGATAACCACGTCTTCGATATCGTGGTCAAGGATATCGTTGGTAGTGTTTGCTCGAACTTTAGCGTCAGCTTCGGCGCGGGCTTGGCGTTCGGCTTCCATTTTAGCCTTATGTTCAGCCACTCGGCGGCGATATGCCATGTATAGAGTAATCAGTTCATTCAAATATATAAACACGATACATCCAACAAGAAATACGCTGACAAATACGGCACCGATCCATCCTGTTCGCTGAATGAGCAGTGTATTGATCCATCGACCATGTTGACCGCCATAGAGGAATGAGTTTTCAAGCGGATAGGTCAAAAGTCCGGCTACAAGAGAAATTGTAATGGCGATGAGCAGGCACTTGAATGTCAGTGACCAGAAATTAATTTTTTTGACACGAAGAAGTGCAAGACCGATAATTGTCAGATAGAAAATGACTACTCCGGCTCCAAAACCAAGCGAATTTGTCAGGATGACCTGACTGAGAACTGCACCGGTCGGACCTCCGATGTTTTCTGTAGCTCCCGAGCTTGCCAGTTGTTCGATTGTTTGGGCGGTGATTGCACTTTGATCATGACGTCCTGTTACAAAATAAGATAGAGATGCAATCAGCACGTATGCCGAAAATAAAATCAAACCGATGCCTATTGCTCCGTGAGTGCGACGGTCGGTAACAAAGTTTGCGATGCTTTTAAAGAATCCGGGCCCTTCATCCTCAACTTTAGGTTTTCTTGATTTGGGCGAAGATGTAGTGCGACGCGTTTCTTGACGAGGTGCATTATTGGATCTTGGCGCACGGGCTTGATCGTTACTAAGATAAGAATCGATGTCTTGAACGGGTTCGACAGTGCGTTCTCGATTTCCCCCCATGCGTTCGGGATGGGTATAAATGTCGTCAGAATCTATTATTGAAGGGTCGTATTCGTTGGGATTATATGAACTCATGTAACGATTATATCAAAAATATTGTATTTTGTGTTTTAATTGCAAAGATACAAATAAAAGCTGATACTTTTTCGATACAGGTTGCTAATAAGCGTAAAATTATTTTTCCGAGTAGTTTGTAAGGAAGGCTTTGACTGTGCCAACCGGCAATTTTCCCTCCATTTTTAGAGGAATTCGATTTGAGTCGGTTGAAATCCATGCATAGAGGTCGTCGCTTGTTTTGACTTTACCGTTTTTTTCTGATGTAAAAGAGAATGTTATGGCATAGCTGTTGTGGTCAGCTTTATCAATCGATACCGACTCCTGTCCTTTATAAGTTATTTTTAAAATTTCTTTTCGACTTCCTGAAAATATGTTCATTGTCACGCTCTCTCCGGGTTTCATTGCGCTGTAGTCAATGTAACGCATATAGTAGAACGATGACAGCATGTCAACGGTGTAGCCTTCAGCCGATATCAGTTTTTGACTGTAAACAATCGGTTGTCCCGCTTTTTTTTGTTTATATCGGTCGCAGGTAGCTGAAACGGTATTGCCTGAACGTTGATATTTTATGATGTCGCGTTTAAATTCGCCACCTTCATGGGCTATTTTTTCATAATAAACCGGCTTTAGTCCGTCAATCTCGACGCGACCGAGTAGCGTATCGCGAAGTGTATAGAATTTGTCAGCCCATTTTGCCGATCGCCCTACAAGTATTGATGAAAATGTACCGTCATTGCCCATCGTTGTATCAAGAGTGACGTGTCCGGCATTTTTATTTATAAGTCCCCATTTAAACATGATGTCATATGCCAACGATTCATTTCGTGGCGCTTGGGCATTAGCTGTTAAAAACAGCATTGTGAGCATAAGTGACAATATAATTTTTGTTTTCATACTAATATGACAATTTAAGAGTGCAAAAGGTTTAACAGCTATTGCCCATGTGTACCGATTAACGATTGCGTTTAGGGAAAAGTTTTTTGATGCGCAACAGATGGCGTGAAACGTTTTCGCCACCTATAACGGTGCATACTGCTACCAAAATCAAGATTAGTCCAACGATGTCGGATAGTGACAGATGTTCGCCAAAAACAAGTACCCCAAAAAAGAGAGCGGTGACAGGTTCAAATACACCGAGAATAGCGGTTGCTGTTGAACCGATCGATTGAATGGACATTGTTGTGAGTATCAGTGAAACAACGGTCGGGAGGAGTGCCAATGCAATTGTTATCAGCCAAAGAGTCGGTGTTGTCGGTATATCGAGATTGCCCTCAATTAATGCCGATGCACCAAAAATTATCCATCCGAATGCTATGACATAAAAAGTCAGAACAATCGTCGGTATCTGTCGTATTACAGGAAAGTTTACGCAAACAATATAGATGGCGTATGAGAGTGATGATGACATGACAAGCAAAGTGCCTGCGGCAGAGAGTGTGGACCCTGAAGCACCACCGCTATAAAGCATATATATGCCGCCTCCAGCCATAATGAGGCAGAGAATTGTCTGTAGTGTCAAACGTTCATGAAAGAAGAACGTCATTATCAGTGCAACCATTAACGGATAGACAAACAGCAGCGAGGATGCGATACCGGCATCCATGTATCGGTAGCTCAAAAATAGAGCCAGCGACGAATATCCCATCAGTAGCCCGAGTGCCATTAGAGGGAAGATAAGACGACGATTTATTTTAAGACTTTGACCGCGTAACCTGACCATCAGAGCGAGAATCGGTAATGCCATAAGATAACGCCAGAACAAAACCGAGTTGGTAGCCATACCTGCCGCATATAGCGGAAGTGTAAACAGCGGATTCATTCCGTAGAATGCCTCCGATAAAAGTCCATATATTGACCCTTTGATTTTGCTGTTCATTGTCGGGTTGATGGAGGTAGATTTGATATGATATATACGATAAGATGGTGTGCCAATAATTTGACACACCAACTCCTAAACAACATGAAAATGAATGTATTAAAGAGCTATAAGTTCTTTAATTTTCTCTTCGATTGCAGCTTTTGACTGAGCTCCTACCAAGCGGATGTCGGTTTTCTTACCGTTTTTATAGAAAAGGAGTGCTGGAATTGACATGATACGGTTAGCTGAGGCGAAGTCGTTTTCTTCATCACAGTTGTATTTGCCAATAAGAACCTGACCTTCATATTCGGCAGCAAGTTCGTCAATGATTGGAGCAATAGCCTTGCAGGGACCACACCAAGTTGCCCAGAAGTCTACAATAATAGGTTTGCCTGTTGCAATTTCTTTTTCGACGTTTTCGTCGGTAAACGTAAATGCCATAATGATTTAGATTAAAAAGTATATAAATTAATTGTTTTCAAAATGATATTTCAGGTTGAGGTCGTCAAGCATATCGGTTAAATCGCGTGTAAGCGGAATTCGCAATGATGAATCGAGCTTTATTGTACGATTTAGAGTGCCGTCATACAGGTTGAAAGTCAAACTGCCGACGTTGTCACTCGGATTGTTTGCTTTGTCAACCAAAAGATCAATAATTGCACTTGACAATGAGCCTGTATCAAGGTCGATGGTTATACCTTTGAGAAGTTTGCCTTTTAGCTTTGACAGCAGGTCGATGGTGTTGATTGACATTCTGACTTCACCTTCTCTGTATCGATTTTCAGAGAATGACATCTCAACGAATACGGGAGTGCCGGGTTCTCCGAAATTCATATATTTATAGTAATCGTCGTCAAAGAATTTAACGTCATAGGTGCCTGTATAATCTTCGATTTTCAAGATACCCATTTTGCCTCCGCGACGAGTATCGCGTTTTTGGAAATCAACGACGAGTCCACCGATGGCACACCTCATACCGGGTTTCTTTTCCACTTTCTCAAAGTCGGCTATTGTCATGCATCCAAAGTTGAGTTCCATATAAAACGGATCAAGCGGGTGAGCCGACAAATAGAGTCCGACCAATTCGCGCTCACGTTCAAGTTTATATGCATTATTCCACTCGATAGCCGGTTTGCATTGCGGACGACCGGCGGTGTTTATTGCGGGATCATCGTCGCCAAACAACGATGCCTCGTTGTTGTTGGCTTCTTGCTGGAATAATTGTCCGTAGCGAAGAAGTAGTTCGGCAAACGTTTCGTCACGATTGTTTTTTGAGAAATAGTCTTCGCGTTTGAAGTCTTTGAAACAGTCAAAAGCCCCTGAATAGGCAAGTGCTTCAAATGTTTTGCGATTGACCGCACCGTATGGGACACGCTCAATGAAATCATATATTGATTCAAACGGACCGCCTTTTTTTCGGGTCTCGATAATTTGTTGTACGACATTGTCTCCGACTCCTTTGATTGCCGAAAGACCAAAACGGATGTCTCCTTCTTTGTTAACACCAAAGTTGCTTACCGACTCGTTAACGTCGGGACATTTAACAGTGATGCCCATAGATTTACATTCGTTCATGAAGCCTGTGATCTTAGTGATGTCAGAGCGGTTTCGGCTAAGAACGGCTGCCATATATTCAGCCGGATAGTTGGCTTTAAGATAGGCGGTTTGGAATGCAACCCAGCTGTAGCAGGTTGCATGACTCTTGTTGAAAGCGTATGATGCAAATTTTTCCCAGTCGGCCCATATCTTTTCAAGCACTTCAGGCTTGTGACCGTTGGCTTGTCCGCCTTCAAGGAATTTTCCTTTCAGGTGGTTCATCTTGTCAATGAGTTTTTTACCCATCGCTTTACGAAGGGTATCGCTCTCGCCACGGGTAAAGTTGGCAAGAAGTCGAGAAAGGAGCATGACCTGTTCCTGATAAACAGTGACGCCATAGGTGTCTTTGAGATATTTCTCCATAACCGGAATATCATAGACAATCGGTGAACGTCCATGTTTACGGGCGATAAAGTCAGGGATATAGTCCATTGGGCCCGGACGATAGAGAGCATTCATGGCGATGAGGTCTTCAAATGTTGAGGGTTGAAGCTCTCTCAGATATTTTTGCATACCGGCAGATTCAAACTGGAATGTACCGGTTGTTTTACCTTCGCAGTAGAGCTGGTAGGTTTTGGGGTCGTCAATTGGTATATTGTCGATATCGAGGTCAAAGCCGCGGGTATCTTTTATATTCTTGACCGCTTCTTTTATGATTGAGAGCGTTTTGAGACCGAGGAAGTCCATTTTGATAAGACCGGTCTCTTCAATAACTCGTCCTTCATATTGGGTCACAAGTTGTCTTCCTTCGGGTCCGGGAATAGTTTTGTCAACAACTGTTGAAACCGGCACCCAATCGGTAATCGGGTCACGGCAAATGATTACACCGCAGGCATGAACGCCTGTATTGCGGACGTTTCCTTCAAGCTGTCGGGCATATTTGAGCGTTTCAACAATGAGAGGATTGGTGCTGTGAAGCTCGGTCTTAAATTCGTTGAGAAGTTCATAGCAGTTGGCAAGCGTGGGTTTCGCTTCCTTGCCGTTGGGAAGCGTAGGCATGTGGGCGGGAATGAGTTTGGCAAGTCGGTCACTCTCGGGAAGAGGCAGATTTTCAACACGAGCCACATCTTTGATTGCCGATTTTGCAGCCATTGTACCGTAGGTTATGATATGAGCGACGTTTTCTTCGCCATATTTTTGGGTAACGTAGCGGAGCACATCAGCACGACCGTCATCATCAAAGTCGATATCGATATCGGGTAGAGAAATACGGTCGGGGTTTAGGAAACGTTCAAAAAGAAGGTCATATTTGACAGGGTCAATCTGGGTGATTCCAAGACAATAGGCAACGCATGAGCCGGCAGCCGACCCACGACCCGGACCGACGCTGACACCAAGCTCTTGACGAGCAACGGTAATGAAGTCTTGCACAATCAGGAAGTATCCCGGGAAACCCATAGTCTTCATGATGTGAAGTTCAAAGTTGATACGCTCGTCAATCTCTTTCGGGAGGGGAGTGCCGTAACGTTTTGCGGCTCCGTCATATGCGAGTTTGCGAAGGTAATCAGCCTCAAATTTAATTCTATAAAGTTTTTCGTAGCCGCCGAGTTTTTTGATTTTTGCTTCGGCATCTTCTTGTGACATCACCACATTTCCGTTTTCGTCGCGGGTGAATTCGTCAAAAAGATCTTTTTCGGTCAGTCGGCTGCGATATTCTTCTTCGTTGCCAAATTCTTCGGGGATTGCAAAGTTAGGCATAATCGGACCGTGGTCAATCGAGTAAGGCTCAACTTTGTCAAGAATTTCAATCGTGTTTGCCAACGCTTCGGGAATGTCGCCAAAGAGATTGTTCATTTCTTCGGTTGTTTTCATCCATTCCTGTTTTGTATATAACATTCGCTCGGGATCGGAAATTGTTCTGCCGGTAGATAGACAAATCAGTCGGTCATGGGCTTCGGCGTCTTCTTCATTTACAAAATGGACGTCGTTGGAGCACATCAGTTTGACATCGTTGGCACGTGCGAGTTCAATGAGTTTTTCGTTAACCTCACATTGAAGCGGATAAACTTCATGATTGGCTTGTGGGGTTGAAGCTTTATGGCGTTGGAGTTCGATATAGTAGTCCTCGCCAAATATATTTTTATACCATTTGATGCGACGGTCGGCCTCTTCAATGTTGCCGGCAAGAATAAGCTTGGGCAGTTCACCGCCAAGACACGCCGAACAGATGATAAGCCCTTCGGCATGCGCCTCAAGTTCGGCATGGTCGGTTCGCGGATGATAGTAATATCCGTCAACCCATGCTTTTGAAACCAGTTTGATAAGGTTTTTGTAGCCTGTTTTGTTTTTGGCAAGAACAATCAGATGTCGTCCTTTGTCGTTTTTCTCTAAATGGCTCGACTCTGATATATACATTTCACAGCCGAAGATTGGCTTGAAGAATTTGTTTTCGGTTTGAGCAATTTTTTCTTTGAGCTCGAGAGCCTCGGGTGATTCCTGGTCGGGAAGTGCTTCAAGTTCTTTCTTCAGATCTTTTATTTGTCCCTTTGTCTTGCCGTTTATTTTTTCAACATAATTGAAAAATTCTTTTATACCAAACATATTACCGTGATCGGTCACGGCAATACCGGGCATTCCGTCGGCTACAGCTTTGTTAACCAATGCTTCGATTGATGCCTGGCCGTCGAGAAGAGAGTATTGGGTGTGTACGTGTAGATGGACAAAGGGAATCATGTGTAAGTGGTCTTTTCAAGTTTTAATTTTCGATTTCAAATTTAGAAAAAAAGTTTGAAACAGAAATAAAGCTCCTGTTAAAAGTTATTTACATTTTTGTAAAATGTAGATAAGTTATTTGAGAAATGACTCTACTGTTTTGGGATTTACACCTAACTCGATAGCTCGCTGTCCGTCTAATTTGGCCTGTTTTGTCTGATATCGTTGTTTGTTGAGCATGGCTCTATAGAGATATAGCATGCCGTCGTCGGGTGCAAGTTCGAGTCCGTCGGCAATATCTTCGGCGGCTTCTCCAAGATTTCCGGTCATAAGGTGGCAAAGAGCTCGTGATGCAAGATAATCAGATGATTTTTCTTTAGAAATCAAACGGTTAAGATATTGTAATGCTTGGCTGTATTTGTGCTGTATTACAAGTAGTCGAGCTTTTGCAAGTGCGGTGTTCTCGCCCTCTGGGTCAAGCATTTCAAGTGTCGTGAAATCGTCTTCGGCTTGATTGATCATACCGCTTGACAATTCAATCATTCCGCGATAAAAATATGGATCGGGTTGTTTGGGGTCAATTTCGATGACAAGATTATAGTCGTTTAGAGCTTCAGCTGCCATTCCGTTTACCAATCGCACTCGAGCCCGGTTGTTGAGAATTGTGGTCGAACGTGGTGCGATTGAATTGGCTCGGTCAAGTGTCGCGAGAGCCAGAGAGTCTTGCCCCATGTAGAAGCGAACCATTCCGAGATTTGACATTAAAAGAATATTACCCGGATTATCGGGTTGAAGATCCATCGCTTCGATATATAGTTTCTCGGCTTGTGCAAAATCACCGGCTTTGACTGCGGCATCGGCATCGTCAACAATGCGAAGATAAATACCTTCGTTTGCAATGTCGGCTTTGACTGTCAGCGCAGTTATGAGCGTAAGGAGTGATAATATAAATTTCATAATCGCGGGCTGATTATTGTTATTGATTTTGATCGTCAGAACCGTATTGTTCGAGATAGGCATCGCAAGCCATAGCGAGCTCATCATACCATTCCTTGCCAAAATAATCGGTAAGCGGACCTTCGAGAAAACGGTAAAGTCTGATATTGTTGGCACGGCCAAGAACCTCGGCGCAACGACAAATTTTCCAACGATGATAGTTGACTGCAGTGAATGACGGGTAGGTCGTCAATCTAACCGGATACAGGCTGCATGATGCCGGTTTTTTGAAATCGACACGACCTTCACGGTAGGCTTTTTCGATTGCGCATAGACACATCCCTCCCTCTCCATAGGTGGTAAATACACAATTTTTCCCCTCAATAATAGATGTTACAAGGTCGCCTTCTTCGTCGATATAGGCGACTCCATTTTCTTCAATCTCGCGTTTTGCAGCAGGTAAAAGATCTTCCCAAATTTGTGGCAGAATTTTTTCAATCTTGGCTTGTTCATCGGTGGTAATAGGAGCACCGGCATCGCCTTCGATGCAACATTGACCAAGGCATTTTTCAAGGTCACAACAAAAAAAGCGTTCGGCAAGATCGAGCGAGACAAGGGTATCTTTTATTTCAAGCATGATTTCTTCAGTTGATTCAGTTTCCATTATTTTTAAATGAGTAGTAGCCGATTATACGGGGATAACGCATGGTCGGAGATATATAGTAAAGCAGAAGGTCATATCGCAACGGTGTTTCGTTGAAGTTGCCTTCGATTGTGTCGGGTTTGAGCGGGTTGCCTGATAAATAACGGTAATTATAGGCGCCCTGTTTGAGCTTGACGGTTGCTTTGTATTGACTTGATATTGAGTCAAATGTCATTGGAAGTATGCCATTTGAAAGATGGTGCGTGAAATTACCCTGAATGGCTACGGGTCTGGTTGCCATGAAGGGTCTGTCAAGTGAGAACACGACCTCACAGTAGTCGGCATTGGTTTCAGGAATACCGATGTGTGAATCAATAATAAAGCCTCCGTAAAGAGTTCCGTCGGTTTGGTATTGAGTATCAGCGCGCGGACTGTCATTATTGATCAAGAAGCGGTGGTTGCCGTCGGGTGTTTGCTGTATGGCTGAAATGTTATGTCCCGGGTAATATGAATCGGTGATGTCAAATCGTCGCCAAACATTACCATTATTAAATATGAGTTTGGGATTGTGTTCAAATATCGCGCGATTGCCATCAAGACGAGTCGGTTTAATGTCTGAAGCTACGGGATATCCGTCAATAAATACAGAGAGTGTGAGATTGTCTGAATTTAGATTTGTAATTGAATTGTCGATATTACATTGAAGTGAGAGCTGTCGCTGTCCCCGGTTGAAACTTATATCGGTTGCCGATGTTAAAGAGGGCATGAACATTGCGTTTGACTCTGAAACGTAAAACGGCAGACTTAAAATTGTGTCGGACGGTTGATCGTCGTCGATAAAGTCAAGGCGGAATGTGCCGCTCAAAGTCGGGAGTAGGTTCTCGCGTGACAATGTGAATCGATAATGGGTATATGAAGTTACGGTCGATTGAGAGTTTTCAATCTCATTGACGTCTGCGCGGTTGAATGACGGGAGAAATTCAATATCGGTCATGCGCGATGGTTTGTAATCGGTGGTGAGTGGCGTGACCGATACTCTCAGGTAGCGCAGGTCGGGCTCAAGCAAATCAAAACTGACGGTCAATGAATCATTGCTGTTAGTGTGTAGCACGACGGGTGTAACCTGATTGCCGTTAACTGATGTAATAACTGTGTGGGGTATGACCGGTTGGGCTACTGCAAAATGAGCAACCGAGAGAAAAAATGTAAGAGTTATTATCAGTTTATTAAACATTTGGCTTAGCTTTCTACCAGTCGATAGGAGTCTTACCTATTGACTGAAGATATTGATTGGCTTTAGAGAAATGGCGATTGCCGAGAAATCCGCGATAGGCAGAGAGGGGAGAGGGATGGACTGAGGTCAGTACAAGATGTTTAGACTCGTCGATCAGTCTCTTTTTTGAGATTGCATAGTTACCCCAAAGCAAAAAAACGATGCCTTGATAGTTGGATGACAGGCGAGAAATCACACAGTCGGTAAAAGTTTCCCACCCTTGACCCTGGTGAGACGCTGCGCGATGTGCTTCGACGGTCAATGTTGCGTTGAGAAGAAGAACTCCTTGCTCGGCCCATCGTGATAAATCGCCCGACTGAGGTATAGGGCGACCGGTGTCATCGCTTATTTCTTTGAAAATGTTTACAAGTGATGGCGGTATCTGAATGCCGGGTGCAACTGAAAAGCAAAGACCGTTGGCTTGTCCCGGTCCATGATACGGATCTTGCCCGATGATGACAACCTTAACTTTGTCGGCGGGACAAGAGTCAAAGGCTGCAAAAATTTTAGAGGCAGGTGGGAAAATCGTTTTAGTGGCGTACTCATGTTTCACAAAATCCACAAGTTTTGTAAAATATGGTAAATCCCATTGGTCTTTAAGTAGGGAATTCCACGATTGTTCAATCTTGACGTGCATTGTATAATATTCAAATGATTCTTGCAAAACTACAAAAAAAAACTTAATTTTGCACATCGAAAGCGAGTATATAACATTTTTTATTAACTCGTGACTTGCACCCGTAGTTCAATGGATAGAATGAGTGATTCCGGTTCTCTTGATAGGGGTTCGATTCCCCTCGGGTGTACAAAATAAAGTCCTTAATACGATGAGTATTAAGGACTTTTGCTTTATNAGGTATAAATGAGGTGATTATTTTTTGACAGGGCGTGCGCAGGTTGTACGCGATTTGATGAGGTANTCGATCAGNGCTTTGTTTGTGCAGATGATTTCGTTTAGGAAGTCTTTATATTTNNCNATGTCATCAATATTGCGAGTGGCAACACCCGATTGTTTGGCAGCTTGNATAACAGCCGGAGCAACGACAGTTAAAAGTCGNGGGTCAAANGGCTTGGGTAAAATATAATCGGGACCAAATTTCAGGTCGGGTGCATCGTAGGCTTTTGATATTGACTCGGGNACATCNTCNTGGGCGAGTGAGGCTATCGCACGAGCAGCAGCAACTTTCATAGTCTCATTGATTTGGGTTGCGCCACAGTCAAGAGCNCCNCGGAAAATGTANGGGAATCCAAGCACGTTGTTGATTTGGTTGGGATAGTCGCTGCGTCCGGTAGCAAANATCATATCGGGACGAGTCGTTATGGCAAGCTCGTATGCAATTTCGGGTGCCGGATTTGCAAGAGCAAACACGATTGGACGAGGTGCCATTGATTTTATCATTTCAGGCGTGAGAACATCGGCAACTGAAAGCCCAAGAAAAACGTCGGCATCAACCATAGCTTCGGCGAGCGTGTGAATNTNGCGATCGGTNGCAAAAAGGGCTTTTGATGGCGAAAGTTTTGGATTATCTTTTCTGATTACACCTTTACTGTCGCACATTACGATGTTTTCGTGTTTAACGCCTAACTCACAATAGAGTTTTGTGCAAGCAATGGCTGCTGCACCGGCACCATTAACAACGAGTTTGATGTCAGAAATAGATTTTTTTTGAAGTTCGAGAGCGTTGAGTAGTGCTGCGGCTGAAATAATAGCAGTGCCATGTTGATCGTCGTGCATTACCGGAATGTCAAGTTTCTCGCGTAATCCATCTTCAATTTCAAAACATTCNGGAGCCTTGATGTCTTCAAGATTTATACCGCCAAATGTGGGTGCAAGTCGAGCAACCGTCTTGATAAATTCCTGAGGATCGCTTTCGTCAACTTCGATGTCNAATGCGTCGAGTCCGGCAAATATTTTAAACAATAAGGCTTTTCCTTCCATAACNGGTTTGCCGGCAATTGCGCCGATGTTGCCGAGTCCGAGAACGGCTGTNCCATTTGAAATNACTGCTACGAGATTTCCGCGATTGGTGTAGGCAAACGCTTTTGCNGGGTCGTCTTTGATTTCAAGACAAGGGTATGCCACTCCGGGCGAGTAGGCGAGNGCGAGATCNACGGGTGTATCATAGGGTTTGGTAGGTACTACTTCAATCTTTCCGGGACGCGGATATCTATGATAGTTGAGGGCATCTTCTTTCAGAGAGTCCTGTTTTANATNATTGAACATAATTAANAATTAATGAACATAATTAAGAGGAAATANTATATGATTATATGTGGGGTGAAAATTATTTGTTGTTATAGGCTAAAGCGCAGATGTTGAAATACCATTTGACAGCGCGACGAATTTTTGTCATAATACAATGAATTTTAGTTTTACGTNTTGTTTTATNATATAACATNAAAAAAGAAAAGAAAGTTTATTTGAACAAAGTCGTTTTTTGTGTTGTTGTATTAGAAAAACATTTCACGTTTAATTTTAAAAATACAATTAATATGGATCAAAGACTTAAAGGAACAAAAACAGAAGAAAACCTTCGTATAGCATTTGCCGGAGAATCACAGGCATATTCAAANTATCAATTCTATGCAAAGAAAGCNCGTAAAGACGGCTATCAGCAGATTGGTGATATCTTTGACGAGACTGCACACAATGAACATACTCATGCCAAGATTTGGTTTAAACTGCTTCATGACGGAGATGTTCCCGATACGTTGACAAATCTTGCTGATGCAGCCGCCGGTGAAAACTATGAATGGACCGATATGTATGAAGAATTTGCAAAAGTTGCTCGTGAAGANGGTCTCAATGATATTGCCGCTTTGTTTGATAAAGTAGGTGCAATTGAAAAGACTCACGAAGAACGCTATCGTAAATTGATCGGTAACATTGAAGAAGGTATTGTGTTCTCACGTGATGACGACCGCATTTGGCAGTGTATGGAATGTGGACATATCGTNATTGGTAAAAAAGCACCTGCAATTTGCCCCGTATGTAAACATCCGCAGGCCTACTTTGAAATTGAAGCCCACAATTATTGATAATATCTAAAAAAANTTCATACCTTTGCGCAAAGATGCCTGACTGGTTNTCAGTTTGGCGTCTTTGTTTGTTTTATCAATCATTTTGAGTATGAATACATTTTTAAATATAATATGGTTTGTTTTCGGCGGTGTTTTGATTGCNATTGAATATGCTTTGTCGAGTGTNGCTATGATGATAACGATAATCGGAATACCGTTTGGACTTCAAACTTTAAAGCTGGCTATGCTTGCGTTATGGCCGTTTGGAACTACTGTCGCGGATGATGGATGGCCATCGGGATGTCTTGCCGGTTTGATGAATATAATATGGTGGTTTGTCGGAGGAATTCCNATTGCCTTGACTCATCTTGGTTTTGGATTGTTGTTTTGTATAACAATNATCGGTATTCCGTTCGGACTTCAACATTTTAAACTGATGAAACTTGCGCTTTTCCCGTTTGGAAATAGTGTTCAAATGTAATAAATCACATTGTTTTGAGATTTATTTGTTGAAAATTATTACCTTTGTNCCCGATTTAGAGTAAAAATCTAATCGTATAAATCAATCAACAATAAAACCGCGGGCTTGAGATAAGCCGGGGTTGTTTTATCGCATTAATGAAAGAAAATAAAATTGCAGAACAAGTCCCTGTAAAACTGGGCTTTATTGGTCTTACGGCCCTTGTATTNGGAATGGTCGTTGGTGCCGGCATTTTCAATATTCCGCAAAATATGGCTCACGAAGCCGGGCTTGGTGCAGTCCTNGTTTCATGGCTGATTACGGCTGTCGGNATTTTATTATTAGTTGCCACTTTTAAAATACTTGCCGATCGTCATCCCGAATATGATGCNGGTATTTATCAGTATGCCCGNGATGGTTACGGACGTTACTCCGGATTCAATGTCGCATTGGGNTATTGGCTTTGTACTTGTTTTGCAAACATAGCATACGCTGTGATGCTAAACGATACGTTTGGAACTTTCTTCCCGANATTGCTTGATCACGGATTTCCNACCGTGATATTTGGNTCGGTTCTTATATGGGCAATTTATTTTGTTGTAATTCGAGGGATGAGGACGGCACGCGCCCTCACAATTGCACTTTCCCTGATAAAGATTCTTGCTATATTNCTTATTATTGTTTTGCTTGTAGCAAACTCAAAGATTGGTATGTTCAGCTATGATTTTTGGGGACGACTGACTGATCTTGGCGGTTTTGCCGGTCAGGTTAAAAGTACGATGCTCGTNACNTTATGGTGCTTTATNGGTATAGAGGGAGCTGTAATGATGTCGGGACGTGCTCGTCGAAATACAGATATCGGACGNGCAGGAGTTACCGGNTTTCTTGTNTCATGGCTTCTCTATGTCATGGTTTCAATCTTTAGCTTTGGTGTGATGACTCAGCCTGAGNTNGCAGCTCTTGAAGACCCTTCGGTAGCATACGTTCTGCGATATGTATGTGGCGATTGGGCATATTACATTGTGATGGCTTCTATTATAATTTGTTTGCTCGGCGGTTGGGTCGCTTGGAGTCTTGTTTGTGGCGAGGTGCCTTATACAGCGGCTAAAGTCGGTATATTCCCCAAGAAGTTTATGCGCCTGAATAGCCGCGAAATGCCTGCTTACGGACTCTTTATATCGAGCATTATCATGCAATTGTTTCTGTTGATAGTCACAATGGACGACAATGTTTATCTTGCGGCAATCAGCATAACCGGTATGATGATTTTGCCNGCTTACCTTGTGAGCGGTATGTTTCTTTTGAAAATTTCGTTACGCCCCGGAGGTCTTTGTACAAATGACAAACAAAATATATTAAAGTGTCGTGTGACAGCGGTTTTATGCACCATATTTTGTGCTTGGATGATTTATGCCGGCGGTCTTGACCTGTTTATGAAAACNTCGTTGTTTTACCTTGCCGGTTTCATCTTTTATTATCAGNCATGGCGCGACCACCGNGAAGAAAACATACAGCTGTTGACCACGGGTGAACGATGGGGGNTGCTATTTATTGTTTTATGTGCTATCGGCTCCGCGTTTGTTNTTTGGAATGANATGTAAATCAGTCGTTGATATTNATTTCAACGATAACCGGGCGATGGTCTGATGCTATTTTATCGTCAATGACTTCNGCTCGTTTAACCGTAAATTTNTGACCTTTTGAAATCATTATATAATCGATGCGCTCGGTTGGATTGTTTGCCGGGAATGTTGGCGCGTTTTCGGGACTGACAATCGTAAAATCTTTTTCAAGGGCTTTGATAACCTGAGAATCGGGGAGCGAATTTAAATCACCCGTCAATATAACCGGTTTGGNGCCGAGTGAAGGTAGAATATCGTGAATGATTTTGACNGACTCAAGCGCATCGTCGGGGGTNAGCGAAAGGTGAGTGTTGATGATTATGANATTGTCAAATTCAGTAATAAGCAAAACTCNATTTTCTTCTCTACCGGGCAATGGTATTCGGTTTATGTTGCCGGGGTTTGTCAGCGACAATATACCAATGCCATAGATNCCNCCATCCCAGGGAATTGCCGGAGCAAAAGTCGGTATCATATCAGCTTTTTGGGCAATGTCNCCGAGTACAAAAATATTACCGCTACGGTTGGTCATGCTATCAACCTCCTGAATACCGACAAAATCGGGCTTTTCGCGAGCAATTAAATCGGCGATGCGGTCATGGTCNCGTTTTTTATCAAGACCTATTCCGNTATGAACATTGTAGGTCATCACTTTAACAGTCTGTGCTGAAANGTTGCCTGAAAAGCATGCTATAATGGTNAGTATTCCGCAGATGAAGATATTTTTCATGGGGTTTAATGTTTATTTTAGTCTGAAATAATAGCCGAGTGTGACAGTAATAGCCATTCCGCGAGAAGCACTGAATACATCTTTTTTTGCTGCGCCATAAATGTTGCCCAGCCCAAAATAATAGCGAGCTTCAAGCGTGATAGAGTTACGTCGTCCGATTCGGGGTTCAAGTCCGAATGAAGCNCAAATACCGTAGTCAAATTTATTTTTAATTTCCATTGACATCTGTTCGGTCATGCGTCGGCTCGATGGAAATCCCTCAACTTTTAACGGATTTTTATAATCAAAGTTGCTGTTGATTGAACTTGATATCATGTAACATATNTGAGGTCCCAGATTGAAGAAAAACTGAAAGTTGCGGGGCCCGAAAAATATGTGGGTCATGATNGGGAGTTCGAGATAGGTGAGTGCTCGCGAATATTTGAGCGGGGTTCCTTCAAAATTCTCACACCATCCGCGACGTGTTACGTTAACTTCTGCCATCAATCCTACATGACGCTCTTCGGCATATCGCGCAGCGACTCCAAAAGTAAAGTCGTTGAGCATCTTTTGTTTGACCATTGGCGAGAATGTTGTGCGCGACATTGCCACACCTCCATGCAATCCGACATGAACATGGGATATATAGTGGTTTTGTGCCAATGTTTTGTATGGCGTGAAAAACGCTATGACTGTTATTAATATAGCGACAAAATGTTTCATGTCAGAGCTGAACTTTGGTCGTTATTCTTCGCGGACCGAATGTTATAAAATAGAGATTGAGGTTAACCAATCCTTTTACACCGGCAGGACGGTTGAGGTCAAATCCGCTCTGAACACCGTCGTAAGCCATAGAACTGTCGCTGAAGTTCCCTTCGTTATTTCGGAGTGATTTAATAAGGAATATGGCAGTGTCATAACCTAATAAACCTTGAGAGGGCACNGCTTCGATCATTTCTGTGCCGAATTGGTTGCTGTATTCGTTTGCGATTTTGTCGGCAAGAGGAGAGTCGGTTGAGGTGAAGAATCGNCTATAGATAGTTGTGTTAAGTNCGTGGAGATAGTCGAGNCGTTCATTACGGAACATCACCCATTCGGGATAGCCGAANAGGGCAAAGTTGGCGGTATTGGTCATTGTTTTTCTAAAAGAATTCAATGCCGGTGCAAACTTGGTGAATTCGCTCGCATTTCCGCTTACGGGAACAAAAACGTATGACCCGTCAACACTGAGTTCTGCCAGCTCTTCGCTTGTTAATGAGTTTTCAAACAATAAATCTATGTAATTGATTCCTTTTTTCTTTAGTTCGGCTTTGAGTTTGTTGACAAATTCTTTTTTGTCGTCATTNCCTTCGGCTCGTGAGAGGAAAACCGGAGTTTTATCTTCATATTTTTCAATAAAGCCGGTGATCGCTTTGGAATACATATAGTCGTGAGGAATGTTTGCCTGAATCATTGACGAAATGTATTTATATGAATCGTCTTTGACTGCAAACATATTCAANACATATGCNTTGTAGGCTGATGCATATCGTCCGAGNCGGGTCAATGTTGCCTGATCGTCCGGTCCGACAAAGATGTTGATAGAGTCNCGGGAGATGTGGTTGAGTATTCGTGTTACTGANTCGATTGATGCGCTTGTGTCGTANGCATAAATTTTAACCGGTTGTCCCGAGTGGCTGAGTTCTTCGGCTGCGAGAAGGAATCCGCGGTAGAATTCAGTAAACAGTTTNGCACTTTTTGATTCCTCTTCTTCGTTGAGCATGAATGGGAACATNATNCCGATTGAAACCGGACGGGTTACTTCATCGCTACTTTCAGCAATTTTTTCTTTGACTNTAGTAAGCGNAGTGTTATTTGTAACAGCCGGNAATGGTTTTTGAACGGGGGCAGAAGGCTGTGTNACCGGTTGTTGCTGAACAGGCTGTNCGGCCGGTTGCTGTTGAACAGGCTGAGGAGTGGTTTCGGCAATTTCGGGCTCGTCAAGAGAGATTACGGGTGGTAGCAAAATGCGTTGACCTGCTTGATATTTGTGGGGGTTGAGTTTGGGGTTCATTGCCAAAATATCCTGAACTGAAATGCCGTTTTCGCGTGCGATTTTTGAAAGAGTCTCNCCCTTAGAAATGGTATATGTNCGAATTTGAGTGAGCGACTCGTCGGGTTCCTGNGCCGGAATNTTATCAATGTCTTCCTCTTCGATGACAACTTGAGTTGGTTGTGAAGATTTTGTCGGCTGTGGCTCAACAGCCAGGTCGGCTGTGGGTTGCAGTGGNATTNTAAGNGTTGTGTCGTGAATNGACTGAGCCGCATGAGGATTAAANGCGATTATACGTTCTACCGGNACATCAAAACGTTTGGCTATNCCGTATATGGTTTCNTTTTTTGCGGGAGAATAGGTCGTGGTATAATATCCGTTNATGATTTGAGCNTCTATAGATACGGGNAAAGTCAACATCATTCCCGATTGAAATCCATCGGCAGCCTGAGGATTATATTTTGCAATGTCAGAAGTCTTAATTCCAAGTTTTTCAGCAAGACTGTAGGGGCGATCTTTTTTGTCAACTCTATAATAATAGAAGGCTCTACCATTGATATGCTTGACCGGAAGATCAAGTGCGTTAACCTGCATGAACGTTGTCATTGCAATTCCGCAGGTCATTAATATTTTAGAAATAGCTTTTAACATTACTATCAGATTGATTTGACGTTGTTATACCTTTTAGAGTGCAAAGGTAGCAAGAATTTCGATAAATTGACTCATAATTATTATAAATATGTACAACCGTTCAATTTTAGTTTGAAAATTTGGGNGCTTCTATTGTATGATTGAAAAAAAACATGTAACTTTGCCGAGCAAAATAAAAGTAACGACGCTTGGCGATTTAGTGTAGAGGCCTAGCACGCCGCCCTCTCACGGCGGAAACTCGGGTTCGAATCCCGAATTCGCTACTTTGAATGCTTGATGCTGTGCCAAATTNACNGGTGCAGCATTTTTTATTTGATGTTTTTTTATTCCGACTTTTTATCTTAACTTTGCAAGTGTAAAAATAACATAGCAAAACCCATTACAAGCCCGATAATGAGNACCCCATTTATCTCAATCATCACCGTGACTTATAACGCGGCTGCAACCGTTGAACCAACTCTCGAAAGCATTAAAAAGCAAACGTTTACCGACTATGAGTTTATACTTATGGACGGAGCATCGACCGACAATACTCTCGATATAGTCAAAAATGCCGGCATAAACGGTGCTCGTATCTTCAGCAGTCCTGATAAAGGATTGTATTATGCAATGAATAAGGGACTTGGCGAGGCTAATGGTCAGTATGTTATGTTTTTGAATGCCGGCGATTCATTTCATTCGGAAAATTCGTTGAAAGAAATCCATGATGCTGCCGATAAAGAAGATATACCCGGTATCATCTATGGACAAACCGATATAGTTGATACATCTCGCAAAAAGATCGCTGACCGCCATTTGATTGCACCCGAAAATTTGACTCTCGAATCTTTTCAAGAGGGGATGGTGGTTTGTCATCAGGCTTTTGTCGCTCTTCGTCGTATAGCTCCGCTGTTTAATGTCAGCTATCGATATTCGGCAGATTTTGACTGGTGTATTCAATGTCTGCAACATGCCCGCCGTATAGCATATACCGGAACGACGCTGATAGATTATCTTTCAGAGGGAATATCGACAGCCAATCGTCGTCGGTCGTTGATTGAGCGTTTTAAAATAATGAGCTATTATTATGGCTTTTTACCGACACTTAAACGTCATTTCAGGTTTGTTAAACGTTTCTTGAAGTATCAAAAAGAACTCAAACAATGAAATATTATATAGCACGAGATAATAAACCGGTCGGACCGCTCCAACTCGATGAACTTCGTCGATATTCAATTGGACCCGACACGTTGATATGGGTCCCCGGAAATGCCNACTGGAAAGCGGCTCGTTGTTTCCCNGAAGTGATGGCTGTTGTGAGTGAAAATGTGACTCCNCCNCCGTTTGTNGCTGCAAAATTNAATCGNCCAAANGTCGATACTCNNGTTTATGAGGCGCGAATCAATCCCAATGAATATGGCGCAGACGGGCGTTATCAACCATTGCGTCCNAACAACTATCTTGCCGAGGCTATTGTGGTGACAGTGCTGTGTTGTAATCCGCTCGGTATTATNTCTATTATATATGGNGCAAAGGTAAATAAACTCTATGATGAACGTTGTTTTGATGACGCGCGTCGGGCATCGGTNAATGCGCGTAATTGGTTCGTGGCAACGTTAATTAGTGGCGTTATCTCATGGATAATGCTGTTTGTAAGATGAAACAATAAATATGAAACGATATATATTGAATACATCATTCCACATGGAAGCGGCTATAACAGAGTCGTTTCTTGATTGGGTAAGGAATGATTATATAAAGGCGGCATTGNCATGTCCCTATTTCACNAATCCGGTAGTAGCTCGAATTCTCACCGAAACAGAACCGGGAGTTGCCGGCTATGCCGTTCATCTCGAAACTGACAATCTTGAGGCNGCATCAAATTGGCATGATTTAGAGGCGTCTGAACTCAAAGCGATATTGAGTCGCCGGTTTGGACAACGTATTGTTTTTTTCTCAACATTTATGGAGGTTGTTGAATGAACGAAACTCCGCTCAAAGAATGGGACCGTATAATCATCGGTATTGATCCCGGAACAAATGTGATGGGGTATGGAATACTNGGCGTTAAAGGCAAGAAACCGATGATGATTGCGATGGGGGTGATCAGATTGTCAAAAATGGAGGATCATTATATGCGCTTGCGTCGTATATATGACCGTGTGCAGGGGCTTGTTGAGCAGTATCTTCCTGATGANATGGCGATTGAGGCTCCTTTTTTTGGAAAGAATGTACAGTCGATGCTCAAGCTCGGTAGAGCTCAGGGNGTGGCGATAGCAGCTGCTTTGTCACGTGATGTGCCTATTCATGANTATGAACCTCGTAAAATAAAAATGGCGATAACCGGTAATGGTGGTGCGTCAAAAGAACAGGTATGTGAGATGCTGAAACGAATATTGTCAATCCCCGCCGAATCTATTTTACCCGAACTCGATGCNACAGATGCACTCGGAGCTGCTTTATGCCATTTTTATGAGTCGTCACGTCCTACTTCAACGGTCGCTCCGTGCAAGTCATGGAAGGAGTTTATAGCCCGAAATCCGGGTAAAGTAAAATAAGTCAAAAAAAATTTTGTAGGATAAAATTTTATATCTACTTTTGCATCAAAATTTGGTACGCTTTATGCGTTCAAAAGGGAATCAGGTGAAAAGCCTGGACAGTCCCGCTGCGGTAAGTTTCATTAANGGGAACCGACGAGTTTAGCCACTGTGGCTTGTTAATTGCCATGGGAAGGTGTCGGAAACTCCCGAAACAAGTCCGAAGACCTGCCAAATGCTTAACATTTTACTCAAAAAATGATTCTTGCGAGGATGAGAAAGCATTTTATGTTTTATAGATTTAGACTATTTTATATTGTTTTTCTTGCAATATTGTCTATGAATGTGCCGGCATTTGGTGTAACTGTTATTAACGGCGACACTCTTGCGCACAGTCTCCGCGAGGTCTCTGTCAACGGAAAGGGTATTCGCAAATTGAAGTCAACCGCCCCTACATATACGGTTGATGACACAAAATTTGAGTCGATGGGTGTCACCGGCGTTGCCGATGCGCTCAACCGATTGCCCGGTGTTACCCTTAAAGATTATGGNGGTGCCGGTGGCTTGAAAACCGTNTCGGTTCGTGGCTTTGGCGCAACTCANACAAATGTTCTTTATGACGGAGTNGCTTTATCTGATTGCCAAAACGGGGAAGTTGATCTCTCGCGCTATTCACTTGACAACATTTCTTCTATCAATTTGACTATAGGTGACAATGATGACATCTTTATNCCGGCGCGTTCGGCATCGTTGTCGGCTACTTTATCATTGTTTACNAGNCCGCTTACACAAAACACCGATTCTGTTATTTTGACTACCGGATTCAGATATGGATCATTTACAACATTGAGCCCATATTTGAAAGTNGGACGTTCATACAGCAACGGCAATAGCTTTGATGTTTCAGGTGAATATCTNTATGGTAAAAACAATTATCCGTTTACGATTGTCAACGGTAAAGAAATAACTCACCACCGACGCAACAACAGTCAGATGAATTCGGGTCATGTTGAANCAAATGCTTCGGTCAAAGTTGGTGCCCGCACAACTCTTAACGGAAAATTGTATTATTANGACAATAATCGTCATCTGCCCGGNCCNGTAATTTTGTATAATGAATATAATCACGAACGTATTCATGACCGAAACTTTTTTGGACATGCCAATTTGAGATCGGCTGTGTCATCAACTGTTTCAGTGCTTGCAAATGCAAAATTTAATTGGGCTGAGTCNCGTTATTCTGATCGTAGCGGTAAATATATAAATGGAATACTTCGTCAGAATTATTTCCANAGAGAGTGTTATCTCTCCGGTACCGTTCTCTGGTTGCCTGTTACATCGGTGTCGCTCGTGTATGGTGCCGACTATATATATAATAATCTGAACAGTAATTTATCGACCGACAGTCGTCCATTCCGTAACAGCGTTTTGCANACTGTGGCNGCACGATACAGAACATCTCGTTTGACTGTAACTGCCCGAGGATTACTTTCGATATATAAAAATGGNGCAAAATCGGGCGAAAGTTCTGCTGATGAATCAAAANTGTCNCCGTCGGTTAGCGCATCATATTCGATTCTTGACAATAATTCGCTCACTGTCAGAGCATCTTATAAGAACATATTCAGAATGCCAACTTTCAATGANCTGTATTTTGATCATGTTGGCAGTGTGACTCTCAACCCCGAATCTACCGAGCAGTTTAATGTGGGGGTTACATATATGATGCCCGGCAACCGTATTATTTCTTCATTTTCTATAACTGCCGATGGCTATTATAATAATGTAAGAGATAAAATTGTTGCAATTCCGTTGAATCTCCATATGTGGCGNATGCTAAATTTGGGAAAAGTCAGAACAGCCGGACTTGACTTGACTATAGGTTCTGTTTTCAATTTGTCTCATGATTGGAAACTCATTACCGANGGTAACTACAGTTACCAGAATTCGGTGTCGCGTACTGATAAAAAAATGTCGGACTATGGAAAACAGATCGCATATACACCTGTTAATCTTGGTAGTGCATCTGTTGCCTGTGAAAATCCATTTGTCAATATTGNCNTCCACCTTACCGGAGCAAGTGAACGCTTTTCAACAAATAACCATGCCGATGGAACATCTATCGGCGGATATGTTGAAGTNGGTGCCGCNGTTTATCGNACNATNCCCACTCGAAGACATCACTTGGAGTTACGCTTCGATTTGATGAATATGTTTAACAAACAATATGAAATAATAGCACGTTATCCNATGCCGGGACGTGCATGGCAAGCAANTATAAAATTCACGCTATAAATTCACACAAAAACCAACAATCAAATTTCTAAGATGAAAAAGTTTTTTTATTATCTACTTTTGGCTGCTGTTTCAATTTCGTTCTATTCATGCAGCAGTAACAATGATGAACCGGAACCCATTGGAGNAGGNGAACCNACCGATTCNATCGCTGATGTTGAATCAAANAGTTTCTTTATTCTTAATCGTGGCTCTTCTTNCAGTNGTATAGATGGTACGTTATCATACTACAACTATTCGGTCGAAGATTTCGACATTTTAAAAGAGTCTTTGACAATTTATAAAGATTCAAACGACCGCTCTCTTGGAGCAAGTCCCAACGATATGGCTTTATATGGTGATAATCTATTCATTCTTGTCTATGAATCGGCAAGCATGGAGATTATGAATGTTAAAACCATGAAAAAGGTTAATCACATTGATTTTAATATTGGTGAAATCAATGGTGAACCGACTAAAAGCCAGCCTCGTCATATAGCTATCAATAATGGCAAGGCATATATCACAACTTATGACGGTTTCCTTTTGCAGTTTGATTGCGAAACACAACAGATGGATGGATTTATTTACCTTGGCAAAGAAGGAAACAACCCCGATGGTGTAGCTGTTGCGGGTGAAGATATCTATGTTGCATTATCAGGCGGTTTGAACTATGAACAAGGCTTACCCTATGATAATAAGGTTGTTCGCCTCAGTAGATCACCCTTGCAGATTGTTGAAACAATTGAGGTGGGTCTGAATCCTACTGATATTGTTACAAATGGTACAGATGTTTTTGTCGTTTGTATGGGTGACTATGCTCCCAATGGTGTAAAACCTATGGTTTACCAGATTATGGGAAATATTGCAACAGCTCGTTGGGCAGGTAGTTTAGCAGCTATCAAAGACCGCCAGCTTTATGTTATTAATGCTCCGTGGGATAGTGAAGATCCTATTACATATACTTGTTATTGGACAGATAACAGCGCCGACAGCTATAGCTTCATTGAAGAAGGCGAAGGTGTTGACTACCCGAGCGCACTCGGTATCGATCCTGTTAGCGGTAATATTGTTATCGGCTCTGCAACAATGGACGGACAATATCCCTCATGGGCAATCAACGGATACTATAAAATGTATTCAGGCACTGACGGCAAGAAGCTCATGGAAGGTGAAACCGGTATTGACCCATATATTGTTACATTTCTCCCTAAAGCTGAATAATTAGTTTTTCATCGATAAATCTCAAATCATGTCCCGGCGTCTCGGGCGAGAATAATGTCGGGACATGATTTTCAAAGAAAGATAAAAAAAATTCGCTATAAATTCACACAAAACCAACTATCAATTCTAATTCGTAAAAATGAAAAAGATTTTTTATTCTTTACTTGTAGCCGTTGCATCGGTTTCTTTTATTTCTTGTAGCAGCAATAATGACGAACCGGAACCCAATCCAAATCCCAATCCCGATCCTGATTCGCCAACTGAGACAACAATCAACAACTTCGTGGTTTTAAACAGGGGATCAAAGGATAATAAAATTAACGGGTCTTTGTCTTATTTTACCTATGATGGTAACCTTTTGAATACGACGTTGACTGCTTTTGAAGATAAAGATGACAGTTCTCTCGGAGTCAATCCTAATGCAATGGCTGTATATGATAATAAACTGTTTGTTTGCATCAATGAGGCAAACCGAATAGATATTATCGATATGGACACAAAGCAAAAAGTTAACCAAATTACATTTGAAGATCAGAAATTCCAGCATCCTCGTCAAATCTGGATTGATGAAGATAAGGCTTATATCTCAATGTATGATGATGGTTCTGAAGTGTCAGTGTCTGGTGGTTATGTTGTTCAATATGATTGTAAGACACTTGAAATGCTCCAATACCTTCCTGTTGGCAAATATTGCAATAAGCCCGACGGTATTGTAGTTGTAGGTAACTTTTTGTATATCGCATATAATAAAAATTTGGCGATTGAAGATGGTTTTGAAGATGGCACTACCGTCATTCGTCTTGATAAGAGAACCGATTGGTTGAGCGCACCTGAAGATCAGCGTGAACCGATAACCGTAGGCTTGAATCCGACAGATGTTGTAACAAATGGTACTGAAATATTTGTGCTTTGTGAAGGCGACGGAGTAAAGACACGCTCTCAAATTTGGAAAATAACTGACAACTACGTTGGAAAATTCTTCGTTGAAGGCTCAATGATGAAAGTAGATGATAAATATCTATATGTAATCAACAATCCTAAAAACGGTGTTTCTCCGATTACTTATAAGCGTTATTCGGTTGTAGATCCTAATGATGTGACCGATATGATTGACCCTGAAGATGGTGTTGAGTATCCTACATCACTTGCGATTGACAATGAAACCGGAAATATCATCATTGGTTCGGCAATCGTTAAAGATGGTGATGTTTCTAATACTTCAAACGGTTACGTCAACGTTTATTCTAAAGAAGGTAAAAAACTTGTTAGTGGTGAAACCGGTATCGATCCATTTGATATTCTCGTTCTGCCTAAAAAATAATGACTAAAAAGTTTTTTCTTTCATATTCTGTATCGTGTCTGGTGGCACTGTCGTTGCTCCCCTCTTGTGGGGGAGCGGGCAGTGCCTCAGTCGTTATAGACGGTGGCGATACTCTTGCTATGGATTATGCCAGGCGTTTGACAATCGTTGATTATCCTGAGTACACATTTGTGTCTATTCAAAATCCTTGGGATACGACAAAAACGCTTCACAACTATCTGCTCGTGCCTGATTCGTTACCGTTACCCGATGATTTGCCCGACGGAACGGTTATACGTACTCCATTGAAACGTTCAATCGTTCATTCGTCGATTCATTGTCGATTGATTGATGAACTGGGTGCCCGGGAGGCAATTAAGGGGGTCTGCGATGCTCAATATATTATTGTCCCCGAGATTAAGGCAGGTTTGAAATCAGGTGAGATAACCGATTGTGGTGTTAATACATCGCCCGATATCGAGAAGGTTGTTCATTTAAATCCTGATGCAATACTTTTGTCTCCATATCAAGATTCGGGAGCATACGGGAAGTTGACNACNTTGCCAATTGCTATAGTTGAATGTGCCGATTATATGGAGATATCACCGCTTGCACGTGCTGAATGGATCAAATTCTTCGGACGCTTATATGGCAGGAAGGTTCAAGCTGACTCAATTTATGAGGCGGTTAAGAGTTCATATAATGCAATGAAAGAAAAAACGGCGAGTGTTGATTCTCGCCCAAAGGTTTTGCTTGACCGGTTGTATGGTCGTCAATGGTTTGTTCCGGTTGCCGGGTCAACAATGTCAACGCTTATTCATGATGCAGGTGGAACAAATCCGTTTGATAATACGGGTTTATCGGGAAGTGTGCCTCTATCAGCCGAACAAGTCTTGGTTGATGCCGGCGATGCTCCGATCTGGATTATCAGATATCTGTCGCCTCAGCCGATGACTCTTCAAGGTTTAAGTGCTGAAAACAAAATTTATTCAAAATTTGACGCCTATAAATCGGGGAATGTCTATGGCTGCAATACTTCAGAGATACTGTTGTTTGAAGACTCGTCATTCCATCCCGAGCGTGTNCTTTCTGATTTAATCAATATTATACATCCCGAATTAAGCGATTCGGTTTCTACTCAAAATTTCTATACAAAAATCAGATGAAAAATCACTCAAAATATTTTGTATGGTTTGGTGTGCTGGNATTGTTGACAGTAGCACTNTTCTTTGCAAACATATATTTTGGGTCAATCTCAATTAAACCTCATGATNTTTCATCTTTGCTTTTTGGCGGTGGAANNGGTATCGCAGACTCATATCGCTTTATTGTGCTGGAAAGCAGATTGCCTATGTCGATTACGGCGTTACTCAGTGGCGCCGCTTTAGCTGCATCNGGACTGTTGCTTCAGACTACATTCAGAAATCCGCTCGCNGGACCTTCAATACTCGGAATTAATTCAGGGGCAAGTTTGGGCGTGGCTTTTGTAATGTTNCTTGCCGGCGGTACTGTCAGTGTCGGTTTGACAAGTATTTCAGGCAGTATGGCGGTGATTGCGGGTGCTATGATTGGNAGTGGTCTGATAATGGGACTTCTACTNCTGTTCTCTGCATGGTTGAAAAACTCGTTGACGGTTTTAATATCGGGTATGATGGTCGGCTATCTCGCTTCGTCGGTCATAATGTTGCTGAACTATACNGCTTCNGCTGAGGGTTTGCAAACATATGTACTTTGGGGAATGGGAAACTTTAATAGTGTGACCAACGAACGGCTCCCGATATTTGTTATGGTCGTTGTTGTCGGCTTGGTCTTATCNGTTTTGCTTGTAAAGCCTTTGAATTTATTTCTGTTAGGCGATAATTATGCTCGAAATTTAGGCGTTAATATAAATCGACTCAGAAATTTACTGTTACTCGCTACNGGAATTTTGTCGGCGGGTGTAACTGCCTATTGTGGACCGATCGCTTTTATNGGGCTTGCCGTACCTCACATCGCCCGNATGATTTATCAAACNGATGACCATCGNNTTTTGATGCCGGCTTCAATAATTATCGGTTCGATAGTTGCATTNGCNTGTAATCTTCTTTGNACTGTGCCCGATAGTGTATATTTGCCGTTAAATGGTGTTACTCCTATAATCGGGGTGCCGGTAATTTTATATGTAATATTGAAAAGACGAATCTAAACTTATAGGTTTATAAATATAAACAGCGCATATTCTTGANCAAGAANATGCGCTGTTTAATTTATCTATTGTTTCTATTTTTTACTGAAGACGAAATTAAACTCAAGTGGTTCGATCGGTATCAGATAGTGGGGAAGTACACCCGGACCNCATGTTGCAGTTCCGACTCCGGTTTGTGCNGCATCNATGTGTACNGTCATCTCGTTGAGCAATTTCAGTTCGTTTATGTGTCGTGCCTTTTCAAGATTGTCATCGCTATAGGGATATACNCTCATTTGAAANGGNTTGTTTGCGGCNGTGATNGTCANTCCGNTNCCGGTNAGNGTCATCGTTCTNACATCGGTATGGTTGCCGGCTGTTTGAGGAACGTTATAAAGATGGAACTCGCTNCGNGGNATAAATTCNTTTACNCCGATTCGTNCTGCGCTGTTACGGTCAACGTATGTTTCGCCGCTTCGACCGATAAATTTAACGGTTTTTGCAGCCATATCGGTTGTTTTAAATTCAAGACCTACACGGGGTAAATCTTTGATCGTAGCTGTATCGGGAGTAAATATTCCTGAAATATTGAGGCTGCTGTTGCGGTTTATTGAATATGTCATGACCACTGTTCCGATGTTCTGACCTGAGCGTCCCATAATATCACAAGTTGCTGAAACTGTTGTTCCNGACTTTTTAATNGNNGTGCANTTNAANGATATTGAATCGAGNCCNGCNTTAATCCANNATTTTCCGTTGCCGGCATATCCTTTGTCGTTTTCAGTTTGAGGACGATATAACGATAGTTCGATAGGTGATGTNATCATCGATGTTNCTTTAATATGGAGCGAATTTATCATACCTGTCTTACCGTTGAGTGTAAATTCAACGTCTGCGGCTTTGTAAGTATTGTNTGCNNACTCTAATTTGGCAGGTAAAGTGTTGGNGCTAAAAGCTCCTTTGCCTTTAATCACAAAACGGTCATAGGCTACTTCGTGGTTATCGTCTAATAGTTTATGAGGATTATTAGCTTTCCAACTGATGTCGAGGTAGGCTTCAGGCATATTGATTGCCGGAAGTTGCCCTAATGAAACCTCGGTCGATTCACCGGGATTGCACTCTATGGTTTTATTACCGCTTACAAGAATGTTGTTGTTGCAGTCAATAAGATTCCAGTTGAGTGTGAACTTGTTAAGATTGGTAAAGTCGTTATAGTTTGTGACTTTGATAGTGAGATTTTTAGGATTAATCAGTGAGGTTTTAATATTTTGATATAGTTTCTTGACTTCGGCGAGTGCAGGATGTGGCACACGGTCGGCGCGTACAAGTCCGTTGCAGTTAAATGAATTGTCTGACGGAACATTTGCCGGACCGAAATCTCCACCGTAAGNCCAGTAGCGATTGCCGTTTTCATCGGTCTTGATCAAAGCTTGATCTACCCAGTCCCAAATACAACCGCCTTGAGCTTNGGGGTATTTCTCAAAAACAGACNAATAGTCTTGAAGTCCGCCGACGCTGTTGCCCATAGCGTGGGCATANTCACATAAAATTATCGGGCGNTGTTTTGTTGAGTCTGCCGCATATTTTTCAACGCGGNTGGGCGAGGTNTACATCCAGCAAACAATGTCGGTATTGTCTGACTCTCCGGCTCGTTCATACTGAACCGGACGATTATGTTCTCTATCTTTAAGCCATTTATATGTCGATTCAAAAACTATGCCGTTGCCTGCTTCGTTTCCAAGTGAATAGACTGTGACNGACGGGTTGTTTTTTGATTTTGCATACATTCGCTCGGTGCGGTTGGTTACGGGTGCTATCCATTCTTCACGTTTGGCGAGTGATTTATCTCTATANCCGTATCCGTGAGCCTCGGCGTTTACCTCGTCAATAAGATATATTCCATAAATGTCGCACAGATGATACCATAAACGGTCTTGAGGATAATGACTGTTGCGAACGGTATTGATATTGTTGGCTTTCATCAGTCGTATATCTTNAATCGCTGTTGCNNGGTCAACCGTTCNTCCGTTGTCAATTGTATGTGCGTGTCGATTGACTCCTTTTACAAGAATCGGACGTCCGTTGATTTTCAATTGACCGTCNTTTACTTCTGATGTTTTAAANCCNACATTACATCCTACGGTCTCGATAGNCGTTCCATTGTGAATTAGTGACAGTTCAAGAGTGTATAAGTTGGGTGTTTCGGCGGTCCATGGNAGTGCGTCAGTTATGATTTGGTNAAATGAGACAGTNTTTGAGGCCGCTTTAATGCCTTCTGCTNCGATNNGNCCNTCNGGNNTGAATAANTTNTANCCGAGCTGATAGCCTGTCGGAGTGATAGCCCCCGAGATTTCAGCNTTAACGTTNAGTTGACCNTCGCGATATTTCTCAGCGTCGAGNGGCGATTTAACGGTGAAGTCTGATATATAAANGTTNGGTGTGGAATAAAGATAGACATCNCGNTCGATGCCACTGAGTCGCCAAAAGTCTTGACANTCATAGTANGCTCCTGCCGACCAGCGGTAAACNTCGAGTGCNACAACNTTTTCGCCNTCNNNNAGATATGGNGTNATATCCCATTCGGCAGCGGTTTTTGAATCCATGTTACANCCAAGTTTTGTTCCGTTGATATATGCGTAATAGAATGAAATTGCGCCTTCAACACACAATACTACTCGACGTCCNTTCCAGTCAGCCGGAATTTTAAATTNTCNNCGNTANGANCCGACTTCGTTTGTNGAATCGGGAACGTTGGGCCAATCTTTTTTGAAGTGAGCCCATTCCGANTCAAATTCNTATGTNTGNTTNGTGTATATCGGAGTGCCGTAACCNTGAAGTTCCCAGTTGCCGGGCACNTTNATATAATCCCAGTTTGACGTGTCATAATCGGGGTGCTCAAATCCTGATGGACGATTATTGACTCCTTTGACCCAACAGAATTTCCANTTNCCGTTTAAATCAAGATAGTAGGGCGAATCTTGATATTTAAACTCTCTGATTGATCGGTGGTCATTNGTTTTGTAAGGCACCACAAATGAGTGTGGTGTGAGTTGACCGTCATTGAAATGTTCGGTGGTTTTCCATTCAGGAACCGAACTATATNCTGTTGAAGTCGTGATTAGGGACAGCAAGAGCATCTGCTTGATTGTCTTCATTGGTTGTTTTAGATGATATATGATTGGTATAATGTTCTTTAGAGTTGCCCTTGTTCGACTGCTCGGCAAACTCGTTCGATTATTGCATCTTGTCGGTCGCGGTCAGGTTTATACTCGCTTTTGAGGTTTACACCAAAAAATCGACCGAATGTCTGCCAAAAACCTGCACGGAATGAGCCGAGAAAGGCTTTTAATATGTTGTAGCTCGACTGGTTGGTCTCGCGTTGTATGAGCTTTATAAGTAATTTTGCCTGATTTTTTGAAAAGCGTCTTAGAGCCGGTTTGTATTGGTTGAAAACCTCGGTTTCCATCTCCTTTAAATATTTTTCGCGTTCGGCTTGTGTTGCAAAAGTTTCAATATATTCGTAAGTCTCTGTCAGCGTTTCGCAAATCAGTTTGGCGTAGGGGAGTGTCAGTTTAACGTCACGAACAGTGCGCCAGTAAAATTCCTCTTCTTTTTTGTTCTTGAATTTTAGTTTGGGATAAACATAGATGTCGTTCATTACCAAAACAAGAACGGTGTCGCCATCTTCCGTGACTTTATGATATTTCCCACGGTAGGCTTTGGGCTTTATTTCAGCAGGCTTGAGTGCTTGCCCTGTGGCAGTGTCATCCTTGTCGGCTACGGCCCCTTTCATTTTTATGGGACCGAGCAGATTTAATATAGCTATCAATATGAGGATTCTGACAGAGGGCATGGAGGTAGATTTGTTATATATTAACAATTACACTCCTCGCTATGTTCTGTCTTTCGCGGATAATCAAGTGTATAGTGTAGTCCTCTTGATTCATGACGCTCTTTAGCTTGTCTCATGATGAGATAACCTACATTTATCATGTTTCGAAGTTCGCAAATTTCACGAGATGCTTTTGAACATTTAAAGAGTTTCTCGGTCTCCTCATATAGAATGTCAAGTCGATTCCATGCTCGGTCGAGTCTGAGATTGCTGCGAACGATGCCGACGTATGTTCCCATTATCTGGTTGACTTCTTTGATACTTTGGGTGATGAGTACCATTTCTTCGGGGTGACGGGTGCCATCGTCATTCCAGTCGGGTACATCGTCGCGGAACGTATAGTTTGAAATGTTTTCAAGAGCATGTTTGGCTGCTGCGTCTGCATAAACAACAGCTTCAATAAGTGAGTTTGACGCCAGACGGTTACCTCCGTGCAGTCCCGTGCATGAACATTCTCCGACTGCATACAAATGCTTTATCGTTGATTCTCCGTTCGTATCAACTTTGATACCACCACAAAGATAGTGCGCTGCCGGGGCTACGGGAATATAATCTTTTGTTATGTCGATTCCGAGCGAGAGACAGTGTTGGTATATGTTGGGAAAATGTTTGCGCGTCTCTTCGGGATCTTTATGTGTAACGTCAAGATATACATGGTCATCGCCGTTTTGTTTCATCTCACTGTCAATGGCGCGGGCAACAATGTCTCGTGGTGCCAACGACAGACGCGGGTCATACTTGTGCATAAATTCCTCGCCCTTGAGGTTGCGGAGTACCGCACCATAACCTCTCATTGCCTCTGTGATAAGGAATGAGGGACGGTCGCCGGGATGGAATAGGGCAGTGGGATGAAATTGAATGAATTCCATATCTTTCACTTCGCCCTTGGCACGGTAGACCATTGCGATACCGTCGCCGGTGGCTACAAGTGGATTGGTCGTTGTTTGATATACCGCTCCAACGCCGCCGGTCGCTATCAATGTTATTTTTGATAAGAATTTATTGACTGCTCCGGTCTTCTGATCCAGAACGTANGCTCCATAACAGGTTATGTCGGGTGTGCGTCGTGTCACAATTTTGCCAAGATGATGTTGTGTGATAATCTCGATGGCAAAATTNTTTTCAAAAATATCTATGTTTTTGTTNGCCTTTACAGCTTTTATAAGNCTTTCCTGAATTTCAAAACCGGTGTTNTCNGCNTGGTGTAATATGCGGAATTCCGAGTGNCCGCCTTCGCGATGTANGTCAAAGTTGCCATCNTCTTTTTTGTCAAAGTCAACACCCCATTTGATGAGTTCTTGAATTTGTGCAGGTGCATTTTTTACGACTTTTTCTACAGCTANGGGGTCGCTCAGCCAATCGCCGGCNATCATTGTGTCTTTAATATGTTTATCAAAATCGTCAACTTCAAGNTTTGTAACCGACGCAACACCTCCTTGGGCAAGCGCGGTGTTTGCCTCTTCAAGTGAGCTTTTGCATATCAATGCAACTTTACCGGCGTGGGCAACTTTAAGCGCAAAGCTCATTCCGGCAATTCCGGATCCGATTACAAGATAATCATACTTATATGTCATAATCTACATTATTATATATAATACGTTGCAAAGTTATATAAAATAATNAGGGAATGTATTCTAAGTCGGTAAAAATTTGTTAAACATGCCTCTTCTGAGTATCTGTATATCTCATATTGCAAAGGTNAGTTCCTTTTTTNAAAAGTTNTTGTGATTTTTATTTTACTATATGATAAACGNTTACGCTTNGGATGNTATTTTGTNATAAAAATAAATGTATAAAAATTTGGCAGATACAAATAAAGTNNGTAACTTTGCACTCGCTTTTCGGATAGAGGTCCGGATAACGGNAAAGTANGAGAAANTCAAAAAGAAAAACGGACTAAAATTTTGCCATGTCAAAAATAGTTTGTAACTTTGCAAAGTTTTCGACNAAAAACGAAAGCGACCCGAGAACATTGAAAGATTTACAATAGACAAGAGTAGTACAAGAGTCATTAAAAACTCGAGTCAATTCTNAAACANATAAGTCAGGCGTCAGCCGGATTAAACGAAGATGGTTTTGTGAAAGCAAAACAAATTTCAATTATTTGTCTTTTGCATTTTATTGAAAAATAAGAAAAAAGATAAACAACAACGAAGAGTTTGATCCTGGCTCAGGATGAACGCTAGCGACAGGCTTAACACATGCAAGTCGAGGGGCAGCAGGGGAAGGACTTGTCCTTCCCGCTGGCGACCGGCGCACGGGTGAGTAACACGTATGCAATCTGCCCATAACAGGGGGATAAGCGGAAGAAATTCCGTCTAATACCGCATAATATCCCTGGAGGACATCCTCCGGGGATTAAAGCTCCGGCGGTTATGGATGAGCATGCGGCGCATTAGCTAGTTGGCGGGGTAACGGCCCACCAAGGCGACGATGCGTAGGGGTTCTGAGAGGAAGGTCCCCCACA
>JAAVCC010000004.1 GCA_014802535.1 Bacteroides sp.
AAGAAAAAATTCTAAAAAGGATGAAACTTGGCATTTTTTGATAAGATTTTTTATAATTTATGTATAAGTTTACTATTTATTAAGAATTTATATATAGCGAATATCTCTTATTAAGAGATTACGAACTATTATGATAGAAAATAAGCATAAAATAGTAGATAGTAACATATCTACACTCCCCATTTGCCATCATTAAATTGTTTCTAATTGATAATGAAATCAATTCGCCATTTCTTATGCCTATTTATTGCCTTGATGGCAACAATTCAGGCTCAAGCAGCAACAAGNTCAGTTTCAGGAGTAGTTACAGATGCCGGCGACGGCTTACCAATCGAACAAGCTCTTGTAAGACTCAACACCCTTGACTGGGCTCTTACCAACGACAACGGTGAGTTCTCATTTCCCAAACTCGAANCCGGNAAATATCAGTATGAAATCTCATACCTTGGCTATGAAACAGCCAAAGGTGAATTTGTCGTGAAAAAAGGCGAAAACATAAAGCTAAAAGTTGTGATGAAACCGTTAAGCCTTGCTCTCAATGAGGTTGTCGTCACTGCCCAAGAAAGCAAAATGGGAGCTGCCTCGAATATCGGTCAGCAAGCCATCCAACATCTTCAGGCAAAGAGTGTTGAAGACATGCTGCAACTTCTGCCGGGTGCTCTCACCAAAAATCCCGACCTCTCAACTGCCGGTCAAGCAACAATTCGCGAAATCGACGCCGGCAAAAATGCCAATAACGCACTCGGAACAGCAGTCGTTCTTGATGGCGCACCAATGTCAAACGATGCCAACCTTCANGTTTTCTCGACCGCACGTGCCGGTAACAACTCGTCGGTTCTTCAAAACACGATGAACGACCAATCGACCTCGGGNCGCGGTGTTGACCTCCGCCAGGTTTCGCCNGACAATATCGAGTCGATCGAAGTTATCCGNGGTATTCCATCAGTAGAATATGGCAACTTGACTTCGGGAGCCGTAATCATCAACACCAAAGCCGGNGCAACCCCGTGGTCAATCACTGCAAAAGTTGACCCCAACTCACGCCTTTTCTCAGCCGGNAAGGGGTTGAGACTACGCAACAATGGNGGCTCGTTAAACTTCAACGTTGACTATACAAACTCAAACGCCGACCGCCGCAAATCATATCTCGGTTATGACCGCATCTCGGCTAACNTTGGATATTCAAAGACNTTCATGCAGTCAACCACTCCNCTGACATTCAACGTCAAAGCCGCATATTCAAGCAATATCAGCGACACAAAAAGCGACGAAGCGATGCTCAAAGGAGAATATTTCAAAAACACTGAAGACGCATTCCGNCTCGCCATCAACGGATCTTGGCGACTTAACCGCGGAGCAATCTCAAGTCTTAACTACTCGGCTTCGCTTCAATATACTCATCANCAGGATATATTCAATGCCAACGTCGGTTCGGGACCTGTTCCCTACTCTCACTCATACACACCCGGTGAGATGGTCGTACCCTTCCTCCCNTCTTCATATATGTGTCACTACCTGATTGACGGTAAGCCGATGAACGTGTTTGTTCAACTCAAAGGCAACCGACTGTTTAACTATTCAAGCGGCATGTCAAATATCAAGCTCGGTGTTGAATTTAATTACAACGTAAACCATGGCGGCGGTATGATTTATGATGCAGCACTTCCCCCGATCCAAGGCTCGGGTCAAAGCGTTCGTCCCCGCTCATATAAAGACATACCCGGAATGCCGTCGGTATCGGCGTTTCTTGAAGACCGAACCGAGTTCAACNTCGGAACAACGATGCTCGCCATTCAACCGGGTGTCAGATTCAGCCACCTTTTCATCAACGAAAACGAGGCAAAACGAGGAGACATCTCAGTGGTTGACCCACGTATCAATGCCTATTATCAAATTTTGTCGTCTCAAAACAACTCTATATTTGATATGTTGACAATCAACGGTGGCTATGGTATCGCTTCAAAAATGCCGACAATGGCAAGTCTTTACCCAACTCCGGCATATTTTGACTATGTCAACTATAACAGCTTCCAAGGAATAGACAATCCGCGAAATCTTGCAGTGATGACAACCGTTGTAATTCCAAGCACAACAAATCCCAACCTCAAACCGGCTCGTGCCAACAAGTTTGAAATCGGATTGCAAGCTCGTGTAAAAGGCATAAGCGGTTCGGTGACATTCTTCAAAGAGAAAGTAAACAATGAGTTTGGATTCGTCAGCCAAATCTTCAATCTCGACTACAATCGTTATGTGATACCTCAAGCCGACCTCAACTCAAACACCACCGCTGTTTATAAAGACGGAGCTCTCTATTACTCTATGCCCGACGGGACGGAGAAGAAAGCCTTGACAAGTAAAGTTACCGAAATGGCGTCATACTACATTCCGTCAAACGACATCCGCACCAACAAACACGGTATTGAATACTCAATCAACTTTGGACGCATCAAACCGATAGCAACCGAACTGATTGTTGACGGTGCATGGTTCTGGATCAAACGTCAGAATATGGGAGTATCTTATAATTCTGACCGTATCGCAATCGGCAACGATGCAAACGGAGTTCAAAAGTTCAATCAATACTTTTCAGTAATGCCGGCAGGAAGCGGAAGCATTCAGTCACGATTCAATACCAACTTCAGATTTGTAACCCATATCCCGGTAATCAAACTACTATTCTCGACAACCGTTCAAGTTGTATGGCAAGAGAGCTACCGTAATATCTATGAAAACTCTAAAGGCGAGCCTCTCTACAAAAAAGTAGTATCGTCAAACGGAGTTGAGACACTGCAGGTTGACCCTATAGGATTCTACGACCTCAATATGGTTTACCATGACTGGGATCCGGCATTGGTTGAACGTCCCGATAAACTGTGTTCAAACTATCTTGACACATATTTTAATGAGCAGAATTACCCGATTACATGCTCACTCAATTTCAAACTGACAAAAGAAATCAAACAGTTCCTTGAACTGTCATTTATTGCAAACAACTTCTTAAAATTCAGTAAAATCTACCGCCAGGAGATGATTGGCGGATATAAAGAACTATATAGCCCAATGTACTTTGGTGCAGAAGTAAAAGTGAAATTTTAAACCAACAAACAATAACAAACATTATGAAAAAACTTTTCTATGCTCTTGTAGCAGTCGTAATGGTTTGCGTTACATCTTGCTCAAACGATGATGATGTGACTAAAAACTATGCTCTCAACGTAACATTGAATCTTCCTGAAGGAGTCACCATCGACGCTATCACTGAAGGTTCTGTAATCGCGACCAATACCTCAACCGGTCGAGAATACAAACAAAACGAAATAAAAACAAGCTATGAATTTTCTGTTCCCGGCGGTATCTATGACATCAACGTGTCATTACGTTCAAACAAAGGAACCGAGATTCTTGCATATAATGGTGCTCAACTTGGTGTAGAAGCATTTGAAGACACAAATGTCAATATCGACCTTAATGAAAGCACTGCAGGTGGTCTCATCTTCAGCGAGGTTTACTACAACATGGTTAAACCGAATGGTAAATCTCCCTATATGCGTGACCAGTTCATTGAAATCTACAACAACTCTGATGAGGTTCTCTATCTCGACAACTGTATCGTAGGTATTCTTGAAGGAANCCAGGGAACAGTTCCCTCGGTATGGGTTGACGAAAACGGNGAGTTGATGAAGAAATATCCTNTCACATATTANACAGTTGCCTTTGTCGGTGACGGTAAAAAATATCCGGTTAATCCCGGTCAAGCAATTGTAATTGCAAGTCANGCTCAAAACCATATCCAGATCACAACCGATATGTTTGACCCTGAAAACCCGGCAGCAAAAATTTCTCCGGTTAATCTTGAAAATGCCGACTATGAAGTTTGTTTGACCGACTATAAACCCGATCAGGCACTTGATAATCCAAATGTACCCAATATGGATATCATCGCTCATTACGGTACACAAAATTATTTCACACTTCCTTATACNGGACAACCTATTATCCTTGCCAAACTTCCCGAAGATCCCTACAAGTTTGCCGAGAACGAGGACAACTACATGTATAANCCCAAATATCCGACAGTTGGNCCATACCTNATGATTCCTCANGAATATGTNCTTGACGGTATCAACATTGTGAACAANGCTGACAAAATCAACCAGCAGGTTATCCGTCTCCGTCCCGAAGTTGACGCAGGTAAAATCTACAATGAAGCATCATATTGCGGTCTNGCAATTCGTCGTAAAGTAGTTGAAGTAACAAGCGACGGTCGCGCTATCATGAGCGACACCAACAACTCAACCGAGGACTTCATCCCCAANGTGGTTCCNACTCCCGGTGTTATTCCCAGCATTGTAGATTAATTAAAACTTTATGCGCAAGTTAATAGCAACTCTGCTGTGCAACTCTATTTTATTCCCTTTCCTCGCCTTTGCCGACGAGGAGGGGAATAACTCTATTGTTGAACAACAGATTCAATATGCCGATTACAACTATATCCACAATATTGAAAACGGGGCATTAAACCCGGTTTCAATCAGTGATATACCACTTGGCGATATTACAGTCATACGCGCAGGATATTATTGGAACGACGGGAAATATCACAATATCGACCAATCGGGTCANGTTAACGGATTTGACGTCGATATTTATGGTATAGCACGTCTTAACAAAATAAGTTTTGAAGGAGAGGTTGGCTATTTCAACTATAAAGAANGTGACAAAGTTTGGAACTCTACACTGTTCCAAAACAAATTGAATCCGTTTATACTTGCCGACGATAAACNGAGCGACTATAAAACCGACCGTTTTGTCATCAACGGACGTTTTGCCTACAAACTTTCGTCGCGTGTACGTTTCGGAGTAAATGCCGACTATAATGTCGGAGTAATGTCAGACGAATCAGACCCGCGTGTCGAGACTAAAGGAATGAGATTTATTCTTAACCCGGGCGTTGATTTTGACGTTACCGACAANTTTAAAGTTGGAGCAACCGGCGGAATCAATCTGTTCAGCGAATCTCAACGTTATACCTGCCTCCAGACTGCCGTAAACTATAAATTTTATTTGATGAGCGGACTCGGCACAAACTATCCTTACAGCAACAACGCCTACTCGCGCGACACCAAAGGAACATCATGGTTTGTGTCAATTGACGGTAAATATCAAATCTCTGACAACCTGTCAAACTATCTGACGGCAACATACAGCAACGAGTCAGAGAGTGCGGTTGACGGCGGAAGTTCATATCGTTTTATGGGCGGAGATTTCAGCAATGCCGTTATCGGTATAACCGACCGTTTCTCAATAACCGGAAACCGATTTGCCCACAATNTCGAAATTGGATTTGAGACAAACGATGTTAAAGGAAAATGGTATGAACAACGGGCTACAACTCAAAACGGTACAACAGTGTGGGAAATTATGAGTTCCTCAATCAAACATAAGGAGAGTCTTATGACAGCTCATGCCGCCTATCGTTTTGACATCATTGACAANAACGGCGTATCGTCGTTGACNGCNGGAATTGGTTTGGGTTANACAAANTCTNACACAAAGAACTATCCCGACGTNTATTACAGAAAATATTCAAACCTCGGTATCAAAGCCAATGTCACCAAATATTTCAATATCAAAAAGGTGCGTTTGGGCATCGGTATTGATGGCGGTTACGATATGAACCTTTCGTCAAGCTGTGACCTCAACGGCGTTGATCTTGAAAATGAATATTCGTTACCGATGTATTACTTCCTTACATCAGGCGCATACAACGTAAACGGTCGAATCGAAGGAAAGCTTCCGGTTGGAAAAGTTATTCTCGGAGCATATGTCTCGGGGGGTACAACCCNTTGTGCCGACGCCAAAGAGATGTTCAAAGACAAGTCAATGAATAACTTTAAATGTGGCTTGAATCTCTCTTTTTAAACCAAGAATACACATTAAATAANATAAAGTGAATAGAAAACTCTTTAAACTACTGACTGCGGTAATCGCTGTCGCGATATCGCTTCAGGCAAACGCAGCAACTCGCAGTTTNGCAATNTTTGTAGATAGCATCAGCCAATCAAAAGTTGCAAACGAATTGACTCAATATGCCCAAGCGGTGAGCCGNCAGGGNTTGAACNCTGAAATTGTTGTTATCAATTCTAACGTTACTCCCGACTCAATCCGCTCAATCATCCGCTCGATGGCTACCCGCAAAAAATCGCCAATCGAGGGTATGGTATTTGTTGGAGATATACCCATCCCGATGCTTCTTGATGCCCAGCATTTTGCTTCGGCATTCAAGATTGTACAAAATCCCAAACGCCTTGAGCGTTCATCTGTTCCCTCTGACCGTTTCTATGACGATCTTGACTTGAAATTTGATTTCATCGCTCAAGACCCCAAGAAACCACTCCTATATTATTATAGCCTGCGTTCAGATTCGCCCGCCGANATTGTTCCCGAACTCTATTCAGGTCGTATAAAACCAATGGCACTCAACGGCAAAGACAAATATGAAAACCTTCGCGACTATCTCAAAAAGGTTGTCAATGTCAAAAACCGTAATGAGCAGATGCAACAGATGTTCCTTTTCTCGGGTCAGGGTTATAACTCTGAGTCAATGACCGCACGAATCGATGAGGTGGCAAATGCCTNTCAGCACTTCCCGTGGATGAGTCAACAGNCTAATTCATTCAATTTCCTTGACCACCGTCAATCAAATCCGGGTAAATACGTGATTATGTCAACACTTCAACGTCCCGAAATGTCGTTGGCGTTGCTTCATCATCACGGTTCGACCGAGAAAGAATATATCAACCGTTACGTTGATCCGCGAAGCGTTAACAGTCAGCTTGACGAGGCAAAAAGATTTTTCCGTTCAAAAATACGAAGTTCGGTTGCATCCGGCACACCTCTTGACTCAGCAATCAGCCGCTATGCCAAGATGTATGACGTACCTGCCCATTGGTTTACAACAGTTCTCGACAAAGAGTCGGTTGATGCCGATTCAATATATGACTCAACTCTCGACTTGTATATNGACGACTTTGCCAACTATAATCCGAATGCACGNATCGTCATGCTTGACGCNTGCTTTAACGGAGCTTTCAACAACGATGAGTATATAGCCGGAGCGTACATTTTCAGCAATGGAGACTGTGTNGTAACAATCGCCAACTCGGTTAACTCGCTTCAAGATAAATGGTCTGACAAAAACATCGGGCTCCTTGGTGAAGGAATGCGCGTAGGTAACATCACAAAATATAATCCGATTCTCGAAATGCACGTTATAGGCGACCCGACATTTGCTTTTGCACCTAAATCAAATCTNGGGTTTGACCTGAATGATGCACTTGCCGAAGCACCANTCTCGTTCTGGAAAAAACAGATTACAACTTCACCCAGCCCGTCGGTAAAAGCAATGGCACTTGAAAAGCTATATAATGCCGGTGCATATAAACCTGCTCAGGTCGTTGAGTTTTTCANGAATTCAACCAGNCCTATCGAGCGATTCTCAGCACTCATGCTNCTTTCAAAAACACCGGGAGCTGAATTTACCAAGGTTATCGAACTCGGTCTTAACGACAACAACGAGATTGTACGCCGATTTGCAACAATCTTTGCAGGCAAAAACGGNAATCCCGATCTGATTCCGGCTATCATCAAGTCATATGCCAACACGCTCAAAGGCGAACGTGTAAACTTCCAGACCCAAATGACTATGGCGCTTTATGACTNTGACTCACTTATCANTGAACTTGAAAAGCAGCGCCCCTACCAATATGCCTACAACGAGAAAGAGATGATGGATAAAGCAAAGAAAGATATCGAATCACGTTGCTCTAACAAGAAATATGCCGACGATATAGCCAATATCTCATCAGAAAAACCTGATGTGAGAGAGGCTCGTTTGTTTATTCGTCAGCTTCGCAACAATCCGTTGCATCCGTCGGTTGACACTCTTCTCTCTTATATTAATAAATGTGACAATGAAGAGCTGCTCGTTTCGCTCATTGAAGCTCTCGGATGGTTTAACAATTCATATCGTGCGCCCGAGATTGCAAACCGCATGGTTGAGATTGCCAACGATACCAACTTCAGCGAGGACGTACGTGACGAAGCTACCAAGAGTGCAATAAGACTCGGTCGNAGCATCTGATCGTTTAAAATAACATTATTATATATAAATCCCGTAAACCTTACCCCGGTTTACGGGATTTTTTTGTCAAATCATTGTTACAAAAACAGNGTAATATTACANCAAAGACACAAAGATTACAACAAAATATCAGTTTTGTAACATTTGNCACAAAAAAATATCAAAAAAACTTGNAAATTTTTATGGCTGATTTTCAANNTATTACAAATTTTCTCGAAAAAAAGTGCATTTTTTTTGAAAAAAAGTTGTGAAATTGTTTTGTAACACAAATTTAATTTGTAACTTTGCAACGTAATCAAAATGTAACACAAACGTTACTTAATTTTCAACTATAAAATTTCAACCATTTAAAATTTACAATTATGAGTTCATCAAACATCCAGACCAAGCTTCTCGACATCCAAAGTAACCTCCTTAACTTTGCCTACATGTTGACTTCAAATCGTGACGATGCTTACGATCTTCTTCAAGACACAACTTTGAAAGTTCTCGACAACGAAGAAAAATATGTCGAAAACACCAACTTCAAGGGATGGGTATTCACAATCATGCGCAACATCTTTATCAACAACTATCGNAAAGTTGCGCGCTCAGCAACAGTCATCGATCAGACCGAAGACCTCTACCACCTCAACCTTCCCCAGGAATCAGGCTTTGAAACTCCCGAAGGNTCATACGCAGCAAAAGAAATCAACGCAGCCATCAACTCATTCTCTGATGACTATCGCATTCCTTTCACAATGCACGTACAGGGTTACAAATACAACGAAATTGCAGAAAAGATGGATCTTCCCCTCGGCACAGTAAAAAGCCGCATCTTCTTTGCCCGNCAGCGTCTTCAGGAAATGCTCAAAGATTACGATATCCGCTAAGACACCTCACTTCATAACCATTATAAGAAATCATAACCAAACAGTATAATTCAAGTATCTTCCTTACACTCTTACCAAAATTCAAAAACTGAACTCTAATTGGAAGATTACGACGCGCGTCCCCCGACAAAGGAGACGCGCGTTGTGGTTTTTTGTAAAATTTTTTGGTATATTGCTCAAAAGGGCGTAACTTTGGGCATATATATCAACTATTAAACCTTAAAAAATCATTATCAACAATGAGAAAATTGTTTTCACTCCTTCTAATCGCTGTCACAACACTGGTAGCTTGCAGACCGGCTCAGGCGGCTGATAACTCGGAGGTTATCGTTGGAGCAGCCCGTACTGCCGATTACTTTCCTCGTCTTAAAGGTAAACGCATTGCCCTTCTCTCAAACCATACCGGTATGGTTGGTGACAAACATGTCCTTGACTTAATGCTCGAAGAAGGATTGAACGTAACAACAATTTTCTCACCCGAGCATGGTTTCCGCGGTAAAGCTGATGCCGGCGAACATGTCAGCAGTTCGGTTGACCCCGTTACCGGAATCAAAATCGCATCGCTCTATGACGGCAAATCTCGCTATCCGGCAAAAGAAGTGATGGATCAGTTTGATATTATCGTTACCGACATTCAGGATGTTGGTCTTCGTTTCTATACTTATTACTGCACCATGATTGACCTCATGAATGCAGCGGCTCGTGACAACAAAGAGTTTATGGTTCTCGACCGTCCCAACCCCAACGGAATGTATGTTGACGGTCCGATTCTCGACATGAAATATCAATCGGGGGTAGGTCGATTGCCTATCACTACCGTTCATGGAATGACTCTCGGCGAAATCGCCCGTATGGCTAACGGTGAAGGCTGGCTCAAAGATGGTGCTAAAATACCTTTGACAGTTATCCCATGCCAAAACTACACTCACCAAACACGCTATGAGCTCCCGATTGCTCCATCACCCAACTTGAAAAACAATCATGCAATATATCTCTATCCCTCAACCTGCTATTTTGAAGGTACACCCGTGAGTCTTGGTCGCGGTACAGATGCTCCATTTGAAATCTACGGACATCCCGACTTCAAAAACGGAACATTTGACTTCACTCCACGCAGTGTTGACGGAGCAAAAAATCCGCCTCAACTCAACAATCTTTGCCACGGTCGCGACCTGCGCAACCTGAGCGATGAAGAAATAATCGCCAAAGGTGTTGACTTCTCATACGTTATCGATGCTTATAACAACACCAATCTCGGCGATGAATTTTTCACCCGCTTCTTTGAACTGCTCGCCGGCAACGGTGACATTCGTCAGATGATCAAAGACGGAAAATCGGCTGAAGAAATCAAAGCAACATGGGCCGATGACGTTGAAAAATTCAAAAATCAGCGTCGCCCCTATCTCCTTTATGAAGAATAAAATCAACATCATCGTCTCGGTCGATCGTAACAATGCGATCGGCCGACAAGGCGATATGCCATACCATATATCTGCCGACCTGAAGCGATTCAAGTCACTGACTATGGGTTGCCCGGTGGTGATGGGACGAAAGACGTTTGAATCACTCCCAAAAGGAGCGTTGCCCGGACGACGTAATATTGTGATTACTCGCGACGAGGCTTATACAGCACCAAATATTGAAACTGTCAGCTCGCTCGACAAGGCAATTGAACTTGCGCAACAAGCCGACAATGATATATTTATAATCGGTGGGGGCGAAATATATCGACAATCAATGGCAATTGCCGATAATCTGTTCATCACTCATATAGATGATGAAGCCGACAATGCCGACACATTTTTCCCCACAATCGACAGCAATATATGGAACGTCACTGAATCAAGCCCGGTTGAAACCGATGAGCGTTCGGGTCTAAAATACAAATTTGTAAACTACACCCGAAAAATCGGTTGAAATGGTTGATTTAAGAAAACTGATTTTGATGATAGCCATAACTATCATACCAATGATAGCAATGGCAGATGACAATATCAAAGATTCACAATTTAACCCCGTTAACACCGGGGTTAATTCGCTTATGATAGCTACCGATGCACGAGGCGCTTCGATGGGAGACATAGGAGCAGCAACCGAACCCGATGCAAATTCCCAATATTGGAATCCGTCAAAATACGCATTTGCTTTCAACCGCGGGGAAGTATCATTAAGCTATACACCGTGGATGCGTAGTCTTGTAAACGACATTTTTCTTACCAATCTCACCGGCTACTACAAACCGGGACGTTATGACAATCAGGCGGTTTCGATGTCGTTACGATATTTTTCACTTGGTAATTTGACGCTCAACAACTTCACCGGTGCGCCCGATATGACAATTCACCCATACGAGATGTCGGTTGACGCCGGCTATTCGCTTAAATTATCCCGAAAATATTCAATGGCTATTGTTCTGAGATATATTTACAGCGACCTCGGGTTTGCCGACACATATGCCGGAGATATGTCAACCGGAGCCTCGGCGTTTGCAGGAGATATTTCAGGATATTTCGCAACCTATCCGATAATAGGACGCAACGAGTGTCAATGGTCATGGGGGTGGAACATATCAAACATCGGTACAAAGGTAAACTATAACCACGGAGCCGATCAAGCATTTTTGCCAACAAACCTAAGACTCGGCACAACATTCAAATATCCCGTAGCCGACCGTCACAATCTGGCACTGTCGGTAGATTTCAACAAACTGCTTGTACCAATCAAGCCAAGAGAGTCAGATTATGACACTTCGACACTTGAAGGGGAGACCCGATTTGCCGAAGCATTGCAAAAATGGGAAGATATGTCATCGATATCGGCAATTTTCAAATCATTCAGCGACGCACCCGGAGGTTTCAAAGAAGAGATTCGTGAAATCGAATATGCGATTGGTGCTGAATATGACTATAACAACCTGTTCTATTTAAGAACCGGTTACCATCATCAAAGCAAATACAAGGGTAACAACAATTACTTCGGGTTCGGTGCCGGATTTTCGTTCAACAACATATTGACACTTGATGTATCATACATGGTTGCAACCGGACGACTTTCGCCACTCGACCAAACGCTAAGATTTACATTAACATTCAATATCGAAACAATTACCCGACTATTCGGGCGACAATAAAATCAAATACAGGTATTATGATTAGAATCGGAAACGGCTTTGACGTCCATGCACTTGTCGAGGGACGTCCATGTATAATATGCGGAGTAGCCATACCTTCAGAGAAGGGATTGCTCGGACATAGCGACGCCGACGTTGCTCTGCACGCACTCGCTGATGCACTTCTCGGCGCTGCAGCATTGCGCGATATCGGATACCACTTCCCCGATACCGACAAACGATGGAAAGGAGCCGACTCGCGTCGATTGCTGCGTCATGTAGTCGATCTGATTATGGAAAAGAATTATCGTCCGGTCAATGTTGACATTACAATAATCGCACAGACACCCAAAATGTCGCCATTTATCGACCGCATGAGACTCAACGTTGCCGATGATCTTGGTCTTGATCTTGATTGCGTATCGGTAAAAGCAACAACAACCGAACATCTCGGCTTTACCGGACGTGGTGAGGGTATCGCTGCTCAGGCTTCGGTTCTTATTGAGTCAATGTAGCTTGACTTCATCAATAAAAATAGCCATATTTGACCCTGCCAAACACTCGCGGGACTGGGATCGTTTCATATCTGACGAAGCGGTCAACGCCTCATTTATACACTCACGGAAATATATCGGCTATCATGGTGAAAAGTTCTATGACTTTTCGCTCGTCTTCACTGTCAACGACAGAATTATCGCCGTAGTGCCGGCAATAAAGAACGGTGTGACAGTTTTAAGTCATCCCGGACTGACGTTCGGCGGAATTCTGATAGGCAAAAAGTGCCGTCACAGCGATATAGCAACAATTATCAACCTTGCCAAATCGTTCCTGAAAGAANATAAAATTGAACACATCTCCTTGACTCAGCCACCATACATCTATCAGTCGCACCCTGCCGATGATATATCTTATCTGCTGACCACATCGGGAGCCTCACTAACACGTCGCCGACTGCTTAGTGTCGTCGATTTAACAAACCAATCCGAATATTCGACACTGCGCAAGCGTGGTGTCAAAAAAGCAAACAACAACGGGCTGAAAGTTGACAAATCAAAAGACTTCACGACATTTTACACAATACTCGCCGAAAATCTTGCTACACGATATGCCGCCACGCCGATTCATACATTTCAAGAAATCGAAATGCTGTCAAATCTTTTCCCCGATAATATAAGGCTTTACATGACTTTTGACAGTAATAAAGCAATCGCCGGAGCAGTTGTGTACACAAGCCGGACTGTTTTCAAAACACAGTATATCGCATCAACAGCCGAGGGGCGGAATCTTGGAGCAGTTGACCTGTTGCTAACAACAATTATCGAGGACGCCCGCATAGAGTGTAAACGATATGTCGATTTCGGGTCATCAGAAGATGCTCCGAATAAAATCAATCCTCAACTTTTATTTCAAAAAGAGGGATTCGGTTCACGAGGAGTTTGTCTTGACACATATACCCTTGATCTATAGTGAAACATTTCGTCAGACATATAATNTCACTGATATTGTATTGCGTGGCTATACAAACGGCTNCCGCAGAATGGACAAAAATCGGAGTAACTGAAACAGGATTTCATTATATTTCAGGAGCTTTACTAACAAAATGGGGGTTTGTGTCGCCCGAAGAAGTCAGAATATTCGGATATGGATGTGAGTCGGCAGANGACTTTCCTCAAATTGAAACAATGGTGGTTGACGGAGGGATATTGTTTTATGCGTCAGGTCCGGTCAAGTCATATTTAGANAGTGATTTAACGCCCACAATCGTAACNCATCCCTACACANCCAAAGGCTATTATTTTTTGACCGCAGATAACAGTCAATCAAAAGATTTTGGAGTTGAACAACCATCCTTGTCTTCAAAAGAAAAAGCCGAAACATACGCCGTGGCATGGCATCAGTCAGAACTGTTTTCGCCGGGGGCAACAGGGCAACTTTTAGTTGGGGAAGACTTCTCCCGACAGTCANATCAANCTTTCAGCATAGCGACACCGGGGGCCGTTCACGAATGTGAAGCTATTGTTTTAACNCGTTTCGTGGCAAAATCGGTTGGCGGTATATCGACATTGAAAATCAACTCAAACANCTTTTCAATACCACAAATCAACGATATCAGATATGATTTCGGCAACATGATATCGCCCACCGTCAAAACCATTATTAACAATAACATTGCAACCATCAATCTATCAATCACATCATCGGGGCAACTTAGAGCNGCNAATCTTGACTATATAGCAGTTGCATATCCATGTGACCTTTCAGGTGATAACCAAATTTTCTTTTCNAAAGGAGGNNNAATANNCAANTCAAAANNATCTCATTTTTGACATTACCGACNCTNANANAATACNTCAGAATAACATCNGNNGAGCTNNGTCAATCNACNNNNCCNCGGTGTTATCAGATCATTAATGATGTCAAAAAATTACCGGTGCCNGTTTATGAGTCNGNNNTGAANAANCNAGANATNCANNCCGACTTCTCGCTGCCACAAATGATAATCATAACACCCGACAAATGGAAGAGTCAGGCAACCCGACTCGCCAAACTCCATTCCAATGAAGATATCCCTACAATTGTTTTATCAGCAGAACAAATCTATAATGAGTTTTCGTCAGGACGATTTGACCCGTCCGGTATCAAAAAGTGCCTGAAAATGTATTATGACCGAGGTATAAATTCAGGNCAACCTCTCAAATATGCCCTGCTTTTCGGACGTGGAGTATATGACAATCGGCAACTTACCACCCAGTGTAAAAGAATTGATTATCCGGTGCTTCCAACNTGGCAATCAGAAGAGTCTCTTAATGACATATCATCGTTTATGACCGATGATTATTTTGCAATACTTGGCGATGAAGCACTNAAAGACACNCTCTCAATTGCGGTAGGGCGACTTTGCATAACATCGACTGACGAAGCTGAAAGAGTTGTTGANAAAATAAGCAATTATATCAATAATCCANCACCCGGACAATGGAAAAACAAGGCACTTATGCTTGCTGATGACGGTGACTCGGGGTGTCATCTCCAATATGCCGAGAATATGATCGATAAAATGAAACAGTCAGGCGGTCAAGATATTATGTTCTCAAAANTATATCTTGATTCGTTCAAAAAAACNAATGGCTCATATCCCGAAGCAAGNCGAAGACTTGAAACCGAACTAAACAACGGAGTAGGGTGGTGGACTTTTATCGGTCATGCCGGACAAACATCTCTGACCGCCGACAAATTGTTGACCTACAACGACATCNTAAATTTGAATCTTACAATACCANCCGCCATGTTGGCTTTTACATGNGACTTTTTAAGATGTGACAACCATGATATCTCGGGAGGTGAACTACTCTTGAACAATCGCCACGGAGGNGTAATTGCAGCGGTCAGTGCAACNCGNCCGGTCAATATGCATCAAAACGGAGACCTTGCTTCGGCTTTCGGATCTTTAATTTGCNACAAAGAACTGACNGTNGGCGAGATATATCGACGCGCCAAAAANCAATATCGCTCACANAATCAAAACGGCACCGAACTTCGATATATTCTACTTGGTGACCCGGCTCTAAAAATTGCGGCTATCAACAAAAAAATTATTGTAAAATCAATCAACGACATCGANCTTTCAGACCTAAATCAACCAACCGTCGGAGCNATGTCTCGAATGACTGTTGATGGTTATATATCAGATAAAGACGGAACGACCGAGTCAAACTTCAACGGCAATATCACGATGCAAATATACGACGCCGAAACATCGATAACCACCAATGGTAACAGTGGGGACGNTGTAAAGTCTGTATATGACACCGAAGGACAACTGCTTTATGCCGGAACAGATACCGTTATTAACGGCATATTTAAAACCACGGCGATTATACCGGCAGAAATATCNGATAACTATCGCAATGCGACTCTACGATTGTATGCCNTTGACTCCCGGAGCGGTGANGAAGCNTCGGGAAAAGAATCACGATTCTATATTTATGGTAAGGGNGATGGNGTNACCGATACAATCAAACCGGTAATNGAGAGTNTCTACCTNAACCGACCGTCGTTCAAATCAGGAGANATAGTCAACAGCTCGCCGACAATATATATCACTGTCACAGACGACAGCTCTATTGACATATCGACAACAAGTATAGCCAACCGTATGCTNCTCAAACTTGACAACACTCCGCTGCCCGATCTTTCACTATATTACTCNCCGATTGTTTCAACCAACGCCGGCGGCAGAATTGTATATCCGCTCCANTCATTAGACGACGGACTCCATACACTGACATTTGAAGTAAGCGATATTGCGGGTAATANGNTCGAACAAACAATAGAGTTTGTAACACAGACCAATCTGAACCCCGAGATATTAAAAATCTATACAACCACACAACCTGCANTTGACAAAGCCATATTTTANATTGAACATAATCGGCCAAANGAAATTATNAATNTTACGCTCCATGTTTTTGACATCAGAGGAAACATGATTTGGGAATCGACACGTCAGGGACGANGAGAAACATTCAATTCGGAANCATTNAGNTGGAACCTGATTGACCGTTCAAACAGGCGTGTAANACGCGGAATATATATTTATCGATTTACTATCAAAGATATAAACGGGGCNACNTCGGTNTCNCGNGCTAACAAATTAGCAATCAGCAACTAACAACAATTTNCAATAATATTTTGTCAAAAAAACGTTAAAAAATTTGGTGCTTATATTTTTTCAAATTACCTTTGCACTCGAAGAAAAGATAATGTTTTCATGAATATATAGATACAATTTGAAGTTTAATCACATCCCTGTATACACTTTACAACATGTCAGAGGGAGCAATGTCGCGAGACATGGCTCCTTTTATTTTATGATTAATCCNGGTCAATCTCGATAAATCGGGATTTTTTTGTATATTTGCAGTTNAATCACAAATCATTGCAATGAATCAATCCACGATAGAACTTCTTGGCAAGCTCCACGAGTGTCATCCNGTTAAAGTATTATTTGTATGTCTCGGCAATATTTGTCGCAGTCCCGCTGCTGAGGGAGTGCTGAAAGATATTGTGGCTCAACACANCGATGAAGCAAACTGGGTTATTGACTCGGCGGGCACCGGCAACTACCACATAGGAGATTTACCTGACAGTCGTATGCGCGTTCATGCCCGTCAACGCGGACTCATTCTCGACCATCACTGCCGCCAGGTTAAAGAATCAGACTTTCAAAAGTTTGATATTATCATAGGCATGGATGAGTCTAACTTATCAAACCTTCNCCGACTTGCTCCAACTCCCGATGACGAGAAAAAGGTTGTGGCAATGAGTCAATTTTTTNCCGACACNTCGCGCTATGACTATGTTCCNGACCCATATTATGAGGGAGCCGAAGGATTTGAACTGGTTCTCGACTTGCTGCAAGACGCATGCCATAATNTATATAACGACATTACAACAAACAACATAAATCAATGAAATCACTCAAAATCGCATCACTCCTTTTTCTGACTGCCATGACCATGTCTGCCCAGAATCCAACCGTTCAATTTGAACGTTCAGGCAACTATAAAGTCGGGAACTCCGTACGCCACAAACTNTCAATCACGCTTAACAATCCGCAAAACGTGGATATGCTCTGTTTCAATCAGTTTGCGCGCCGCATGAACACNCTGACTCAGGGCGACACTGTTGTTGAAATCGTCCCCGGNTACTACTATATCANAAGTGAGCGATTCGGGAAAACCAACGAGCCGGTAACNGTTGACATTGAAGTTATCGGACGCGGATATACAACTGCATACAAACCTGACGGATTTCATGTTGTCATGAAAGATGGTGCNGTTGCCGGCGTTGAAAGCAAACGTGTAGGCGAAACCGTNATGATGCCTTTGAACTTTTACAACGACGCTGACCGTATGGTTTATGCCGATTCNATCTATGATTTTAACGAAACTCTTGCAAACGCCCGTCAACTCAATCCATACGATATTTTACCCTCATTCAAAAAGGTAACACTGACAGGNAAAGGCTATTACACNNCCGGTAAACCTATCGAGGAAAAAATNGTCAAAAACGANAATCCCGAATATTATAAAATCACAATCACTCCACAAAAGGCAGTGATAGAAGCGGTCAACAANCAGGGTCTTAAAATGGCNCGCCGTGTGCTTGAACGCCGACTCTTAGCGGTCAACAACGGCAAATTGCCCTCGGCTATTATTGAAGACTGGCCCGATTTCCAATATCGCGGAGTGATGATTGATATTGCCCGTAACTATCAGACACCCGAAGACATGAACAATCTCGTGGAACTACTTGCCGATTATCGCCTCAACCGTCTTCACTTCCATTGTACCGACGATGAAGCGTGGCGTCTTGAAATTGCAGGTCTTCCCGAACTTACCGAGGTTGGTTCACGTCGNGGATTCACCCTTGACGAACACGATTACCTTGCTCAGATATTTGCAGGCGACGGTAATGCCAANTCACGNAAAGGAACAGCCAACGGCTATTTCAAACGTGCCGATTTCATCAACCTGTTGCGTCATTGTGANTCNCTCGGCATCAANGTTATNCCTGAAATNGAATCNCCCGGACACGCNCGNGCNGCCATTGTNGCNATGGAAAATCGCTATCGTAAAACNGGNGATGCATCATATCGCCTGATTGAAGATGGCGACACNTCGGTCTATACCTCGGCACAGTCATTCCANGACAATCTCATGAATCCGGCTCTTGAAGGAACATACAANTTCATGAACCACGTTCTTGACGATGTAGTGGCAATGTATAAAGAAGCCGGAGTTGAGCTCCCNGGCATTCATATCGGTGGAGACGAAGTTCCCGAGGGTGCNTGGGACGGNTCGGCATCNGCGATGAAAATGGCAGCCGACAAAGGTGTTTCAGGTCGTCACGGNCTTCAGGGCGAATATGTCAAGCGTATCACCAAAATGATGGCTGACAAAGGTATCACAGTTTATGGCTGGGAAGAAATCGGAAGCGGATATGACGCAGACTTCAACNGCGAAGTTGCNCCNCGAGTTGGCGGCTTGAACGTTTGGCACTCAGCCTATACCAAAGGAGAAAACCTTGCTCACAAGATTGTTCGCGGCGGTTATCCGATCATCCTCAGCAACGTTGACTATTTCTATCTTGACCAGATTTATGCACCCCACAGNGAAGAAAACGGACTTCTTTGGGGNGGNATTGTTGACGAGTTCAGAACACTGGCAGGAGAAGGCGACGTNCTTTGTCCCCCATCGCCCGAAATCGCCGGNCANGTTCTTGGNGTTCAAGGTCAAATATTCTCAGAAACAATCAGAAGCTATCCACANCTTCAGCAATATCTGTTCCCTAAAATGTTAGGACTTGCCGAACGCGGATGGAACTCTAAAAAAACATATTCAAACGCCGAATTTAACCGCGTAGTGAGTGAGCGAGAACTACCCAATCTACATAAAGAAGGCGTGGCATTCCACCTGAGAGCNCCCGGCATAAAGGAGATTAACGGNAAACTTCACATGAACACTCCCTACAATGGTGCGGTAATCAGATATACACTTGACGGCACAGACCCAACCGACAAATCACCGGTCTATACTNCCCCGATAGCTCCCGGAAATGCAAAACAGGTGAGAGCGTCAATGGAATACCTTGGTGAAAAATCTACCGTAAGCGTTCTCAACCGCTGATTTTAAAACCCTAAAAACTTCATTAACACAAATGAGTGACGACATACTGACACCCNACGACGAATTTTTGGAAGATGACCTCGGCTCAGGCGACCTCAATCCCGANGACTTCGGGTCGGCAGCCGGCGATGAGCCCGAGNCATCAGATCATCATATAGCATTGCCCGATGACACATCTGACAATCCGCGACGATTGAAGGGAATGTATCGCAACTGGTTTCTTGAATATGCGTCATACGTTATTCTCGAACGAGCCGTTCCCCATCTTGCCGACGGACTGAAGCCCGTGCANCGACGCATTCTCCACTCGATGAAAAACCTTGATGACGGACGATTCAACAAGGTTGCAAACATCGTTGGTAACACCATGCAGTTCCACCCCCACGGTAATGCGTCAATCTATGAAGCATTAATACANATAGGACAAAAGGCACTTTTAGTCGAGACNCAGGGAAACTGGGGAAACATACTCACCGGCGACCCTGCGGCAGCCGACCGTTATATAGAGGCTCGACTTTCGACCTTTGCTCTTGAGACAATCTACAATCCAAAAATCACCGACTGGACATTGTCATACGANGGGCGAAACCGCGANCCGGTAACTCTGCCTGTTAAATTCCCGTTATTGCTTTTTCAAGGAGTCGAAGGTATTGCTGTAGGTCTCTCATCAAAGATTTTACCCCACAACTTCAACGAAATTATCGATGCGGCAATAGCTTGTCTTCGCGGCGAGGAATATGTTCTCTATCCCGATTTCGTGACAGGCGGATATATGGACGTCAGCCGTTACAACGATGGTAAACGAGGCGGGGCAGTGCGTGTTCGTGCCAAAATCGAAAAGATTGACAGCAAAACACTCGCTATCACAGAATTACCATTTGGACGTACATCCAAATCGCTTAGCGAATCAATCGTAAAGGCAATTGAAAAAGGTAAAATCAAAGCAAAGAAAGTTGAAGACCAAACTGCCGAAACTGCACGTATCGTTGTCACGCTGCTACCCGGTACATCAAGTGACAAAACNATTGATGCTTTATATGCCTTCACCGATTGTGAAATTTCGATATCGCCCAACTGCTGTGTAATCGACGACGAGAAGCCACGCTTTATGGGTGTAACCGAGGTATTAAATCACAACGTTCACTCAACCCGCACGCTCCTCGGCAAAGAGTTGCAGATACAACTTGATGAGGTTGCNGCACAATATCGCTTTGCCTCGCTCGAAAAAATATTTATCGANAAANGAATNTANAAGGATAAAGCCTTTGAACAAAGCGAAACAATCGAAGAGGCAATCCAACACGTAAGAGGTCGCCTGCTCCCGTTTGTAAAACAGCTCACCACCGAGATAAGTGATGATGAGATTCTCAGACTGATGGAAATCAGAATGAAGCGAATTCTCAAATTCAACGCTGATGATGCCGACCGATTCATTACTTCATGTATTGAAAAAATGAAAAATTTGCGNTCTGAACTTGAACGACTGACCGAATACACCATCGAATGGTTNCAGGCTCTCAAAGACAAATATGGCGCAAAATATCCACGACATACAGTTATCAGAAACTTCTCAAACATCGAGGCTGCCGCCGTNGCCGAAGCTAACGAGAAACTCTATATCAACCGTCAGGAAGGATTTATCGGAACATCACTCAAAAAAGATGAATACATCTGTAACTGTTCAAATCTTGACGATATTATCATCTTCTATAAAGATGGTCGNTACAAGGTGATGAAAGTTGCCGAGAAAATCGCTGTCGAGAAAAACGTTTTATATGTCAATGTGTTCAAACGCAATGACCTCCGNACAATCTACAACGTTATCTATCAAGANGGNAAAGGTGGCACATACTACATGAAACGATTTGCCGTGACCGGAGTGACGCGCGACAAGGAGTATAATGTTACACGAGGAACTGCCGGTTCAAAAATATGNTGGTTCTCAGCCAATTCAAACGGTGAAGCTGAAACTGTTACTATAATACTCAAGCCTAAACCACGCCTGAAATCACTACAGATTGACATTGATTTCTCAGAGCTTGCTATCAAAGGAAAACAATCTCAGGGTAATATCGTNACNCGCAANGAAGTNCATCGATTCAGACTNAAAAAAGAGGGNGTATCAACNCTCGGCGGACTCAAAGTTTGGTTTGANCCCGACGTNCAACGTCTGAATAANGATGCCCGAGGTCGNTATATCGGAGAATTCGGACCCAATGACCGTATTCTGGTTATNTACAAAAACGGCGACTATTGTGTTACCGGCTTTGACAATTCGACCCACTTTGATGAAGATATTCTCCAACTTGAAAAATTAAGGCCTAATCACCCGTGGACCGCAATTTTATTTGATGCCGACCAAGGATTCTACTATCTCAAACGCTTTACGTTTGAAGACGCTTCACGCCGGCAAAGTTTCATCGGAGACAACCCCGAATCACGTTTGATAGACCTTTCAGATGCACAGGGAGCACGATTTGAAATTACGTTTGGCGGCGAGGANTCTCAACGACCGCCTCTTGANATTATTGCCCGCGACTTTATTGCCGTAAAATCATTCCGAGCTAAAGGTAAACGTCTGACTATGTTCGAAGTAGATAAGATTACCGAGCTTGAAAGTTTGCCCGATGATACAGAAGANGAANTGGAAAACTCAGCCGANCAAGACGGCGACAATCAAGACCCCTCAATCATCGTTGACCCCGATACCGGCATGATTGAATCTTCTCATGAGTTAGTGAATGACGATTCAGAAGAACTATCAGATGACGAACTAAGGGACGAAATAAACGGTCAAAAACGAATATTTTAACCCATGAAACGATTGATTTCATTGATAATAACCGGACTGATAATCGCTTTATCATCAAACGGTTTATCGGGNCAGGANGTTTTGCGTCCGGTCATGAACTCATATACCCTTGAAGCGGGTACNAGTCACCTGACCGACACCTACCTGTCGCCATTGAAATATCGAGGGCAAACCGTAGCATTTGGCTATGACCGGATGCAAGCAATGAAATTCAATCCCGAGCGATGGGTGATGGGGTTAAGAATCGAACTNGGACTTGACCATACCCAAAACCCGGCTAAAAATGCAACAATCTGGGGCGCGGGAATTGCCGCACGATGGGCGATGATGTATAAATTACCGGTTACCCAATGNCCCGTAAACTTTGCAATCGGCGGGTCAACAGGCATCAATATCGGTGCGCTATACACAACCCGNAACGGCAATAACCCCGTGGCAGCCAAAGCGTCTTGGACTGTCAATCTGACAGGTATGGCTACATGGACAACTCGCATTGGACGACTGCCAATCACTCTCTGTTATCGTCCAACGTTGCCTTTAACCGGAATATTCTTTTCACAAGGATATGGTGAATTATATTATGAGATATATCTCGGCAATCATAAAAATCTTGCTCACGGAGCTTGGTTTGGCAACTACTTCTCGCTTGACAATCTTGCAACAGCCGACCTTAGATTCGGGGCTACAAGCCTGCGCATAGGATATCACAACACAATACTTTCAACATCGGTCAATCATATTGTCACACGGATGACCACTCACAGTTTTGTACTTGGTGTTTCGGGCGAATGGTTGGGTTTTGACAGCCGTCGCGGGTTATCAACCCCGACTCGAATAATTTCAGCGATATATTGAAATGAAAAAGATTCAAATCTACATATTGACCCTAATCTTATTGCTGCCAACTGCTGCATGTCANAAAGTTGAGCAATTTGAGAACGACCCGGCAGGCAATTTTGATGCACTCTGGAATATCGTTGATCAACACTATTGCTTCTTTGAAGAAAAAGATGTTGACTGGGATGCTGTATATAAGGAATATCGNCCAAAAGTAAAAGCCGGTATAACATCGCGTGAATTATTTGATGTATGTGCCGATATGCTCGCAGAGTTAAAGGACGGTCACACCAACCTGTCGTCATTTTTTGACGTGTCGTATTATCGTAACTGGTGGACCGACTATCCCCAAAACTACAATGCACGAATCATCGAACAATACTATTTCAATTTCAACTATCATCAGTCGGGTGGTTTGGTATATGGTATGTTACCCCAAAATATCGGATATATACGCTATGATTCGTTTTCATATGCCGTCGGTGAGGGAAATCTTGACGCCGTGCTGACCTATTTTGCATCATGCGCCGGAATAATTATTGACGTGAGAGACAACGGAGGTGGCAGCCTTGAAAACGTCAGACCATTTGCCGCACGTTTTGTAACTGAAAAAACTTTATTGGGATATATTTCTCACAAAACCGGACCGGGTCATAAAGACTTTTCAGAACCATACCCCTACTATGTTGAACCTGCCGAAAAAGGGAGAATGATGTGGGGAAAACCGGTGGCTGTACTTGTAAACCGATCGACATTCAGTGCTGCCAACAATTTTGTATCAGTTATGAAAAATATCGATCACGCNATAATTGTCGGAAGTCGTACGGGNGGAGGCTCGGGCATGCCATTTTCATCAGAACTNCCNAATGGCTGGGGAATCAGGTTCTCGGCTTGCTCAATCACCGATAAAGATGGCAACTGGACCGAATTTGGAGTAAACCCGTCGNCCGGATGTGAGGTTGACATGAANCCTACAGATGAAGCAAACGGAATTGACACAATGCTGCAATTTGCTATAAACAAACTACAAAAGCAATAAATAATCAAACTCATATTTGATATGACACAAGATAATAATCCAATCAAATTTGTTGAAAAAATTAAAACGGCTNTACGCAATCCCAAATTAGTTCAAATGTTGATTGCAGTAGTCGTCATGGCGATTATCTCTCTTTCATTTTTCCATCCCGATGCAATCGAAGGCAACACGCTAAGACAATATGATATGCTTCAGGGTCAAGCAATTGGAGAGGAAACTCACAATTTCTTAGAACAAACGGGCGAAAAATCGTGGTGGACAAACTCGCTGTTTGGAGGTATGCCGACATTCCAAATTTCGCCGACCTACTCGTCAAATTCACTTTTCAACTGGATTTCAACGATATATGGACTTGGATTACCCTCACCGGCAAATCTACTTTTCATGATGATGTTCGGATTCATGATCTTGATGATGGCCATGAATGTCAAGTGGCAATATGGACTCATCGGAGCTATCGNCTGGGGATTCTCGACCTATTTCATAATCATTATCGGAGCCGGTCATATATGGAAATTTGTCACCCTCAGCTATATCCCGCCAACAATAGCCGGAATTATAATGGCTTACCGCGGTCGTATGCTTATGGGTTCGGCATTGGCAGCGCTTTTTGCCATGATGCAGATTTCATCAAACCATATTCAGATGTCATATTATTTCTTGTTTGTGATTNTGGCATTGGTGATTGCATTCTTTATCATCGCNTATCGCAAACATCAGATAGCCGCCTGGGGTAAAGCAACCGGAATGCTCGCCTTGGCAGCAATTCTTGCCGTCTGTGCCAATCTGCCTAATCTCTACAACACATATGAATATTCAAAGGAAACTATCCGAGGNAAAAGCACCGAACTGACATACGAAGACCAGAACAGCTCNGGCAAATCGACAAGTGTTGACAAAAATTATATCACTCAATACAGTTATGGACGTGCCGAGACATTCACTCTTTTCATCCCTAATGTTAAGGGTGGGGCATCAGCAAAACCTGTTAACGGTCAGATGCAGGCAATGTCGCTCGGCGACCTCGAGGAAGCAGAAGATATGGTTAAATCAGGTACTCTCGATTCAACCTCATCTCAATTTCTACAATATATCTCGCAATATTTCGGCGAACCGGAAAGCACGAATGGACCGATTTATGTCGGTGTGATAATATTCGCACTGTTCATTGCAGGCTGCGTCATTGTCAAAGGTCCCGTAAAATGGGCATTATTAGTTATGACTATCATCTCGATACTACTTGCATTAGGTCGTAACTGCATGTGGTTCACCGACTTTTTCATTGACTACATACCGATGTACAGTAAATTCCGCACGGTTGAAAGTATTCTTGTCATTGCCGAATTTACGATACCTGTACTCGCCATCCTTGCACTTCAGAAAATCATTACCGACCCTAAGAAATACAAAGAAGCGGTTTGCTGGTCGTTTGGAGCTGTAGCATTCTTCTGTCTTCTCGGAATTTTAGCTCCCGGCGTATATGGATCAGTCATAACACCAAATGACGAAAACACGTCGGCAATGATAACCCAACAGCTCACCGCACAAGGATATGACCGTGAGACTGTCAGATCATTCAGTCTTGAAAATCCGACTATCTATCATGCAATAAGGACTCTGCGACGCTCAATGATTCAAAGCGATGCACTTCGCAGCATTATTTACCTTGCGCTGTCGTTTATCGCACTTGTTGTTTTATATCGAGGAAAAATAAAAGCCATCTATGTTACTGTATTTATCGGCGCATTGATTTTGGCAGACCTCTACTCGGTGAACAAACGCTATCTTAGTCATGAAAGCTTTGTCGGCGAATCAATGGCTATGACCGAGCCTTTCCCGATGACTCCTGCCGACCAACAGATTTTGGCAGACACGACAACAAGCTATCGCGTAATGGACATTCAACGCTTCTGGCAACCGGGACCGTCATATCGCCACAAAGCTATCGGCGGATACCATGCAGCCAAATTAACACGTTATCAAGACCTCATCGATTGCCATCTCGGCAACATTACAACCGGGCGTCCGAGCGAAGCTGATATGAATGTACTCAATATGCTTAATGCAAAATATATTGTGACTTCTCCTCAACAGGCAATGCTCAATCCCGATGCACTCGGCAATGCATGGTTTGTTGATGAACTCGAATTTGTAAAAGGTGCTGATGCCGAAATGGACGCTCTCGACACTCTCGACCCGGCAAGCGAGGCTGTCGCCGATGAAAAATTCAAAGATGTAATCAAAGGTGCATCACCCAGAGAAGAGGGCGACACAATTTTCCTTACTAAATATGCACCCAACCGTCTGACCTATCACAGCGAAAGCAACGGCGACCGCCTTGCAGTCTTCTCAGAGGTTTATTTCCCATACGGATGGCACGCTACAATCGATGGTAAATCAGTCAACATCGGTCGTGTCAACTATCTTTTGAGAGCCATGAACATTCCGGCAGGCAAACACACGGTTGAAATGTGGTTTGACCCAACTTCAATACATACGACAGTATCAATAGCCACTTGCTCGGTCATCATCATCTACCTGATGCTCGGCTTTGCAATTTTCTTACTGATAAAAAATTACCGACCCGCTACCGAAGAGGATAAATGGGACGAATAAAACGATTGATAACCGCTCCTTTAAGATTTCGTACATCCCGTGGATTCGGGGTGCACTCGCCGTTTGCCTTTTCGTTCATAATAAACGTGTTGAAACAACGTGACAGCTTCTACAGCTACTCCACACAAAACAAACGAACATTAGCCGCACGCAATTATTCTCAAAATCTGCCGACAAAATCTTTGCAGCATCTCATATTCAGAATATGCAACCGATTTCATCCAAATGTAGTTTTTGAAATAGGACATTCTACCGGACTCGAAGCCATGGCGGTGCTTGACTACTCATCAAGCTGCCAATTGATGAGCTATGACAACCGTCAGCCTTCAGAACTGTTTAACACCATTACTGAACGGGCAAAAGAGCGTATCACGATTGTTCCAAACTTCAAGACGGGTGTGGAACAATATAAAAATTTGACAATCGACTCGACGTCATTAGTCGTTGTTAATCGTGCCCAAAACAACGATACCGACTGCGATTTCATACTCTCAATATTGAACCGTGACGGAGTTGCGCTGTTTACCGATATACAACACGACGATATTACCAAAGCACTTTGGGAAGAGATAAACGACCGCCTTGAAACCCACGGAATGACATTTACCAACGACCGTCGTGGCGTGATTGTCGGTAACACCAAACTGCCCCGACAATGTTACCGACTATGGCTTTGACTGAAGACAACAACTCAAAAAGACGTATCGATGATATTGACCGACTGCTGCGCGGATTCGGAGCATATCTTCAATTGGAACGCGGACTCTCGGACAACACTCGCGAAAGTTACCTTTTTGACATCGCCAAATTTCTTGATTTTCTAAAACGAGAAAATCAAATGCTCAGAAGTGTAACCGACCAATCGCTTCAGGCTTTTGTAGCCGATCTTCACGACCTGGGCATAGCACCGCGATCTCAAGCACGAATCATTTCGGGACTAAAATCATTTTTCAAATATCTGAAAGCCGAGAATTATATTGACGAAGACCCGACNCTCAATCTCGAATCTCCACAAACAGGGCGACATCTACCCGAAGTTCTAACGGTCGAACAAATCGATATGCTGATTGACGAAATTGATAAATCAACCCCCGAAGGTCGTCGAAACAATGCTATAATCGAAGTAATGTATGGATGCGGACTCCGCGTTAGCGAACTTGTCAACCTTGAAATAAACAAGCTATATTTTGACGACGGATATATTGTCGTGACCGGCAAAGGGAGTAAAGAACGTATCGTGCCGATCTCAGATGTCGCTATTGAGCTTGTAAACGAGTATATGACCGAGCGAGCCCAACTCGATGTGGTTGCAGGCGAAGAAAACGTTTTGTTCTTGAACCGACGCGGACATCGACTGACACGTCAGATGATTTTTACAATAATAAAACGTCTCGCCCGTCAAGCCGGCATAAAAAAAGAAATATCGCCCCACACACTCAGACATTCTTTTGCAACCCACTTGCTTGAAGGGGGTGCCAATCTGAGAGCGATACAGCAAATGCTCGGTCACGAGTCAATCGCAACTACCGAAATATATCTCCATCTTGACACGTCAAACCTGCGTCGGGAGATTCTCCAACACCATCCGCGTAATCTTTAGTACAGCCTGTTAAACAATAAATATCCTAATATTGTTGTTTATATATACTAATTATATTATTTTTGTAATCACAAATTCTCACAAAATTCAACTATGGGTAAATTACTTCAAGACTTCAAAGATTTTGCAATGAAAGGAAATGTTGTCGATATGGCAGTCGGTGTAATCATCGGCGGTGCATTCGGCAAAATTGTTTCATCATTGGTTAATGACATTATCATGCCTGTAATCAGCCTTTGTACCGGCAGTGTTAACTTTACAAATCTTAAATACACACTTCGAGCAGCCGATGTCGATCAGGCAGGTCAGGTGTTACATGAGGCTGTTACATTCAACTATGGCATGTTTATCCAAAACATAGTTGATTTTCTTATTATCGCATTCTCTATTTTCATGGCAATACGCTTTATGATGAGCTTTAAAAAGAAAGTAGAAGAAGCTCCCGCAGCACCTGCCGAACCTTCAAATGAAGAAAAACTTCTCACCGAAATTCGCGATTTACTCAAAAAACAAGACGAAAAATAAACGGTACCAATGACTGATACCGCATCAAACATATCCCAAACAGTGAAGCCGATCTTTTTGATCGGCTTCATGGGTTCGGGNAAAACCACTCTTTGCAATGCTCTGACCGCCAGAACAAACCTCAGAGCTGTTGATCTTGACGACTATATCGAAAACGAGGCGGGAATGTCAATCAAAGAATATTTTTCACTTCATGGCGAAGACTCGTTTAGACGTCTTGAATCGGAATCGCTCAAAAAGGCGGCATCAGAAGGATATGATATCATCGCTTGTGGCGGCGGAACGCCATGCTTCAATAACAATATGGAACTGATGAACCGACTCGGCGAAACGGTTTATTTATTTGTTCCTGAAGAAAGACTTTTTTCACGTCTCGTAATTGCACGCTCAAAACGTCCGCTAATCGCTCAACTCGACGATGACATGTTACGTCGCTTTATAAGCGATAAAATTGTCGAGCGAGAAGTGTTCTATCGCAAAGCCTTACACATTTTTGACGCCTCACAGCTTGAAAATGAAGAACAGGTCGAACAAACCTCGACCTCTTTTATTGAAAAATTTTTATAAACCACTTTATCATGACTTCACACCCCGATTTTGCCGACATAACCGAACCTCAGCTTATTGAAACAGCCCGGCGACGTCGCACCTTTTCAATCGGTCTGCCACGATGTGACAGCGAAACCGAAAAACGCTTTCCGCTTACACCCGAGGGTGTGAACATGCTTGTTGAACGCGGATTTACGGTTAAAATGGAAGCTGATGCGGCTGCATCAATCCATTATGCCGACGCGGCATACATTCGTCAGGGTGCCTCGATTGTCGATCGTCAGGAAACACTGTTGTGTGATATAGTCATTCATCTCGCCCCCCTTAAAGTATCTGAAATAAAGAAATTACGTCGTGGCGCAATGTTGCTGACACTGCTTCATATCCACGAACAGAAGCCTGAAATAATCAAGGCATTGCTTGAACATGGCATTATCACAATTGCCATAGACCTCATCACTGACGAAAACGGGAACCGCCCGTTTGCCGATATTCTTGAAGAAATCGACGGGCGTGCATCAATAGCAATGGCATCGGCACTGCTTGCCGACTCGGCTCATGGCAAAGGTATTTTACTCGGTGGTATTGCCGGAATCATCCCTTGTGAAGTAGTAATAATCGGCTCGGGAATCGGAGCAATAGCCGCTGCTCGTTCAGCAACCGGATTGGGTGCAATCGTCCACCTGTTTGACAACGACGTTTACTCACTTCGCACCGCAATCCGTGAACTCGGACCGGCAGTCATAGGATCGGCACTTCATCCAAACGTTTTGAACAAGGCACTCGCGTCAGCCGATATCGTTCTTGTCGGTCCAACGACCAAAGATGTTATTTTCGGCTCTGAGGTAGTTCATACAATGAAAAAAGGGGTGCTGACTTTTGACTTGACTTGCCGCGAGGGTGGGGCGTTCCCGTCTTTACCGACGGTCAACCTTACATCGGCCCGTCCCGACGATAACCGCGGTGACGGACGAGTGTGCTATACCCATGCCGGTAGCGCTGTCCCTCGTACAGCCGCAATGGCACTAAGCAATACATTCATTACAATGCTCGACGACATCATGACCCTTGAAGGAGTCACCAATGCGCTCAAACTTTCACCGGGACTCCAAGCAGCATCAATCACCTTTATGGGTAAACTTGTCAACGGACAGGTTGCGCGCGAGGTCGGAATGCATCACGTCGATATCTCGCTGTTTATACAGCTATCTTAAACCAATCACTTATGGCGTCAAATCAACGTAAATTCTATGTAGTATGGGAGGGATATGCCCCCGGAATTTATGACTCGTGGGAAGAGTGCAAAATTCAGGTCGATGGCTATCCCGGAGCAAAATATAAGGCCTTTGACTCTCAAGAAGCCGCAACAACAGCTTTTAGAGGAACTTATGAAGAACAGGCTGAACTCATCAAGGCAATCGCCAATCATCGCAGTGTCAAAGTAAACTATGAAGCCATTCCCGAGATACGACTCGATGCGATCTCGGTTGACGGTGCGTGTAGCGGTAATCCCGGTTTGATGGAATATCGCGGAGTGAGAGTAGGTAGCGGCGAGGAGATATTTCATGTCGGTCCGCTCCCCGACGGCACCAATAATGTNGCNGAATACCTNGCNNTNGTNCATGTATTGGCTCTTCTTGACCAAAAAAAGGATTATACCACCCCGATATACACCGACAGCCGTACGGCGCTCTCATGGGTCTCTAATCGCGGTCACAGGTCAAAATTGGCAAGCACTCCTCGCAATGGTAAAATCATGGAGATGCTCACCCGTGCCGACGCATGGCTCCGCACCCACCAACTCATCAACCCCATCCTNAAATGGGACACCGAAAATTGGGGTGAAATCCCCGCCGATTTTGATAGAAAGTAAAACTTATTCGAAAAAAAACGGGAGACTATATCGTTTTCACAAGATATAGTCTCCCGTATATNTTATAACTCTCTCCTGTTAGTTTTTTAAACAGGTAATTGGTACGACATAGACGCCATCTTTACGTTGATAAGCAATGTTGCCTGTAGCCGTTAAAACCATCATAAAAGCAGGAGAGTTCATTTTATCAGTATCAATTTTGTCGCGAAGCTTTAAGAGGTTTGAAACACCCTCGTCAATNAGTTTGTCACCNCCGAGTTTAATTTCAATTAAACCATATTTACCATTACGCAAATGAACAACAGTGTCACACTCCAATCCGAGATTATCACGGTAATGATAAACATCACCGCCTAACGATTCGGCATACACACGAAGATCACGAACACATAAATTTTCAAAAATAAAACCAAAGGTCTTTAGATCTAAAATCAAATCATTAGGTCCTATGCCCAGAGCCGCTACAGCAATAGATGGATCTACAAAATAATGAGTGTCGCTTGTACGTATAGCCGCCTTACTCCTCAAATTTGGATTCCAAGCCGGCATATCTTCAACAACAAAAATTTGCTTTAGAACATTGATATAAGATTGAACCGTTCTAACATCAAACGAACTGCCTTCATTAGAAGATAAATCGGTACTGATAACCGAGTTGGCAGCCTGCGTACCAATATGTCGAGCAAACGACCTTAAAAGACGGGCAATACGTTCGGGATTTTTTATTGAATTATCTACACGGTTAACGTCTGAATGAATTATCGCTTCAACATAGTCGGTCGCACGTTCTAAAGATATTTCTTCATCTTGGAAAATAGCACGGGGCCATCCACCGCGACAAGTCAGATAAGCTATTTTTTCAAGATTTGTATCACAAGTTGCCGACTGTTTTTCGCCGGCAAATAAAGCTTCCAAACTGATTTTTCCACTTGAATCGCCCGACTCCCAAAGACTCATTGTTCTCATCTTAATTCGACCAATTCGTCCGGTTCCGGTATGAGTCTTCAGCAATTCATCCTTATTAAGAAGAGGTACTGCCGATCCGGTCAAAATAAATTGACCGTCCTCGTTTCGATGGTCAACAGTGAAACGTACAGCATCCCACAGTTTCGGTGCAATCTGCCACTCATCAATAAGTCGCGGTACAGCACCATCTAATATCAAATTGGGATCAATACTTACAGCTTCAATATTACTATCACGCAGCTGAGGATTATCCATATAGATAATACTGTTTGCCTGTTGCTCAGCTGAAGTTGTTTTACCACACCATTTAGGTCCAACAATGAGAACAGCACCCATTCCTTTCAATTTTTTTGAAAGAATCGAATCGACAATACGTGATTTATATTCGGGCTTTACCATACATTTTATACGTTAAATATTGACCATGCAAAGTTATAAATAATTATCTGATTTACAAAATATTGCAGAAAGAATGTATGATTTGTAGAGAAATTAATGTATGATTTGTAGAAGTTTCAATGTATGAAATGTAGAAGAATTAATGTATGATTTGTAGAAATTGGGTAAAAACGGGAGGCTATATCTTGCGAAAACGATATAGTCTCCCGTATATATTATCTGAGATTTGTCAATTAGATTGAGAGGCGGCGAAGNGTGTCGAGGAGCGAACGATTGATGGGTTTGTCGTTTTTGATTGCCTTTGTGAACGGTACATAAACGATTTCGTCGTTTTTAATACCGATCATAACGTTACGCTGGTCGTCGAGAAGCGCATCGATTGCAGCAGCACCCATTCGTGAGGCAAGGATACGGTCGTGGGCTGTCGGCGAACCGCCTCGCTGAAGGTGTCCGAGAATAGACACTCGCACATCGTAGGTCGGATATTCATTTTTAACACGTTCGGCAAGTCCCATCGCACCACCGGTTACGGGGCTTTCGGCAACGAGAACGATCGATGAGTTTTTGCTCTTACGGAATCCGTTCTGAATGAGTTCGGCAAGCTGGTCAACCTCGGTTGAGATTTCAGGGATGATAGCAGCCTCGGCTCCTGATGCAATTGCACCGTTAAGAGCAAGGAAGCCGGCGTCACGTCCCATTACCTCGATAAAGAACAGGCGTTCGTGGCTGGTTGCGGTATCACGGATTTTATCGACACACTCCATGATTGTATTGAGGGCTGTGTCATAGCCGATTGTTGTATCGGTACCATAGAGGTCATTGTCGATTGTACCGGGCAATCCGATTATAGGGAAGTTAAATTCGTTGGCAAAAATACGCGCACCGGTGAGCGAACCGTCACCACCGATAACAACAAGTGCATCAATCTCATGACGACGCAAAATATCATATGCGAGTTGTCTCCCTTCGGGAGTNTCAAATTCTTTACAGCGGGCTGTTTTAAGAATCGTTCCNCCCATTTGGATGATATTTGAAACATTCTGGGTGTGGAACTCTACGATTTCGTCTGAAATCAAGCCACGATAACCGCGATAGATACCATACACTTTGAAACCGCTGTAAATAGCCGAACGGGTGACCGCACGGATCGCAGCGTTCATACCGGGAGCATCACCTCCCGACGTGAGAATACCAATTGATTTGATTTCTGCCATATTATTGTTGTGTTATATTTATTTTATAAATANATGAATTGTGGTTGTTAAAAGTCGGTNCGCTGTTCTTCNTCNTCAATAGAGTAGTTGAAAAAGTCNTTCAGCGGTTTCAGTACACTAAAAATTTCAGACGTACGGTCAATCCAGTTGTCGTCAAGAAAGAATTTGTCATCAACGATGTGAGCCTTGCCAAAGTCTTTTTGTTTTAGTATTTCAGCCTGNGGGTGATTGCGGTCATACCCCTTGGGGACAGTTTTTAAAGCATCTCCAAACCAACCGGGAAAGAGTTTTTTTAACTCGGGCCGGTTGATTATTTCTTCAAATTCGTCNATATTGTCAACGATAGCAGCCCTGACCTTCTTAAGAACATCGGCAGGAGGGCAATACATACCGCCAAACAAGCCNGATTTTGACCATGAGCTTGCACCCATTTGCAGNTAGTAGCATGGACGAAAGGATTTACGTCCCCATGGNGACAGNACGGCTGCAAAATATGTTTTGTAGGGCGTTTTATCGGGACTNAANCGTGTNTCGCGATATATACGNTAAGGAAGGTCGGCGAGCGGCTGACGCAACAAATCAGGATCCCATNGGCTCATCTTTGTACGGAGAGCGTCGAGTTGTTCCATCCAGTTTTGACGCAGGTCGTCAAATTCGCTCTTATGCTCTTTGAACCANTCACGGTTGTTGTTGGNGGCAAGACGACCAAGAAAATCAAATATTTGTTTATTCTTATTTTTCATCTTGTAAAATAATAAATNAAAACAATTAACCGATTTCTTCCCACTCTACATCGTCGATCTGACTTTCGTTTTTATATGTCGCAGAGCTATAGGTCGAAGTTTGCGTTTTGGTCTCGGATACCTGAATTTCTTCAAATTCAACATATTCGCCAACGTTAGGGTCAATTTTCTTTTGTTTAGGCTGAGGCTGACTGTTATTTTGTTTCTTGCCACGACCGGTGGCTTGATTNAACATGTCGCGCGTTTGATTTCTNACCTTTGACACAAACATCACACCCTTTATTATCGGAAGGATAATAAAGTAGAATAGGAATGCCAAAAATAGAAACAAAAATATACTCATATTGGTTGAGAGAAAAAGATGTATTATTTACCTGAANAACACAGAATCAGGCAATATACTTTTTGGTTACCGCCGAAATAAAGATATAAAGGATTATAGTCCACATCAGCCCGGCAACACTATAAAGCGCAACCGAAACAATTGCAGAAAGGATAATCACATATCGGCTGAAATTTTCCTTTAGTTTGAAATTCTTGAATTTGAGTGAAAACATTCTCATGTTTGAGACCATCAATCCCGAAATAAAGCAGATAATAACAATCAGCCAAAGCACACCGGGACATCTGCCATGAGACATCACCCATGCTACAAATCCNATCCAAAAAATTGCATTGGCGGGAATGGGAAGTCCGGCAAAAGACGTAGTCTGAGTTGTATCGACATTGAACTTAGCAAGTCGAAGAGCCCCGAACANAGGGATTATGAANGCAACAAAGCTAACCCAATGACCGCCTGTTATCAGCAATAATGTATTTAACAGCAACATNGCCGGAGCAACGCCAAAGCTGACGAGATCAGAAAGCGANTCGAGTTCGGCACCAATATTTGAGTATGCCTTTAACAGACGTGCTGATGCGCCGTCACAGAAATCAAAGATCGCAGCAGCAAAAATAGCAATCATNGACCATTGATAACCTAAAAGCGGACCAATTTCTTTTGTTAAATGAAAAGCAAAAAATATTGCAACAACACCCGATAGAAGATTACACGAGGTGATTGTATTTGGGATAGACTTGATAATTTTGTTTAGCATTTGTCGTCGGTAGATTGGAGTCGAGCCACCGGAGTGACACCACCTGTTGTTTTGTCACCGATCTTAACCAAAATCTCAGTTCCTAACGGGAGATACAGGTCAATACGTGAGCCAAATTTAATGAACCCCATGTGATCTTCAATAGAAGCCTCAACACCGGGTTGAGCATATGTAACGATGCGTCGCGCAATAGCGCCCGCAACTTGNCTCATCAAAACTTCCTGACCGTTATTGGCACGAATAACTACAGTCGAACGTTCGTTTTCAGTGCTTGACTTCGGAAGATATGCCGAAAGGAAACGACCATTGTGGTGGGCGGTATAAATTACTTCACCATCAACCGGAAACCAGTTGGCATGAACATTCAAAATCGTCATGAAAATAGACAACTGAATCACATTTTGATGGAGATATTCATCTTCATAAACTTCTTCAAGGGCAACAACCGTACCGTCNGCNGANGCNACAACAACATTTTTACGGTCACCGATGAAGTTACGTTTTGGCGAACGGAAGAAATTAACAAAGAAAAGAAATATGATAGCCGACAATACAGTAACTGTAATAGGAACCGCAGGAGCGACTCTTAAAAACAGCCACACGAAAATATTGATAGCCAGCAAAGACATAAAGCTGACAACCAAGATATTTCTTCCTTCGTGATGTAGTCTTACTCTCATGATACTTCTTTATTGGATAAAATCCGACAAGTTTAATTACGCAAAGTTATGACTTTTTTTTGTATATAACAAAAACAGAGTCTATTTTGTGTAAAATTACGATAAAAAACAGCCTATTATACAAAAGAAGTCGCACCGANTTGGCGCGACTTCAAGAATNTTGATATGATTAATATCAGTCGATAATATCAAAGCCGGTNTAACGGCGCAAGCACTCNGGAACAACGATACCATTGGGGGTTTGATTGTTTTCGAGAAGCGCAGCCATGATACGAGGCAATGCCAATGCCGAACCGTTGAGGGTGTGGCANAGCGCAGTTTTCTTGTCGGGGGTGCGATAACGCAGTTTCAAACGGTTTGCCTGATATGTTTCAAAGTTTGACACTGAAGAAACTTCNAGCCAACGTTTNTGAGCNGCTGAGAANACTTCAAAGTCAAANGTAATAGCCGATGTAAAGCTCATATCACCACCACAAAGACGAAGNATNTGCCANGGCAAACCAAGGCTGTCGAGCAANCCCTGAACNTGGTCTTTCATCTCTTCAAGCGCAGCGTATGANTTNTCNGGTTTCTCNATGCGAACGATNTCAACNTTGTCAAACTGATGCAAACGGTTCAAACCGCGAACGTCTTTACCATAGCTNCCTGCCTCACGACGGAAACANGCNGANTATGCNCANTTNTTGCGCGGAAGCGAATCGCCGGGAAGAATTTCGTCACGATAGATNTTGGTNACCGGAACCTCGGCNGTAGGGATNAGNTAGAGATTGTCTTCATTGATGTAGTACATCTGACCCTCTTTGTCGGGAAGCTGACCNGTGCCATANCCCGATGCTTCGTTCACAACATANGGNGGCTGAATTTCNGTNTATCCNGCTTCATTACCACGATCAAGGAAGAACTGGATTAGAGNNCGCTGAAGGCGGGCACCTTTACCNATATAAACGGGGAATCCNGCACCGGTGATCTTCACACCNAGGTCAAAATCGATAATGTTATATTTTTTNGCNAGTTCCCAGTGGGGAAGAGCATCCTCGGGAAGATCNGGCATTTTACCACCTTCTTTATCAACAACATTATCGGCAGCCGAACGACCTTCNGGAACCATGTCGCAAGGAACATTGGGAACCGAAAGAAGAATTTCACGAATCTGTTGTTCGGTGCTGTCGAGCTGAACTGCGATTTCTTTTTGTGCTTCTTTAATTGATGCGACTTCAGCTTTAGCCTGATCAGCCTCATCCTTTTTCCCTTCTTTCATCAAACGACCAATCATAGCAGCCGATTTGTTAAGTTCGGCAGCAAGATTATCATTTTTTAATTGAAGCGCACGACGCTGGTTGTCGAGTTCAATAACATCATATATGGCTTTTTTACCGTCAAAGCCNTTGATTGCCAAACGGCGTACAATGTCGTCGGGATTTGCCTTAATTTGCTGTAACGTAAGCATTGGACAATATTATATTAAATGTTTTATCAGAATGACATCAAGAAAGAAGCTGTTTTACGAGGGTCGAAATCATGCGACCATCGGCACGACCGGCAAGTGCTTTGGTGGCAACACCCATAACTTTACCCATTTCTTTGGGCGAAGTAGCTCCGGTTTCAGCAATGATTTTTTTGAGTTCTACCTCAAGTTCAGCCTCGGTCAACTGCTTGGGAAGATACTCTTCAATCACCGCAGCCTCAGCAAGCTCGGGCTCGGCAAGTTCGGGACGATTGTTTTCGCGATAGATGCGAGCACTTTCGTTGCGCTGTTTAACCATTTTGGTCATGATACGGATAGCGTTTTCATCTGTAAGTACGCCACCGGCACCTTCGGCGGTTTTAGCCTCAATGAATTCCTTTTTTACACCGCGAAGGGCTTCAAGCCTAACGCGATCTTTGGCTTTCATAGCAGCCATTATATCGGCTGAAATTTTATCGAATAAATCCATAAGTCAATTATATTTGTGCAAAGATAATCAAATTTTCAATATAAACGAAGATATGACTTGATTAATGAGAGCGGGTCGCTCTCGATTAGAGAACGACCCGCCGCTAATTATCTAATTTAAGCTAAGTTATGCTTTTTTAGTTTTGCGACCGTTCTCAACGAGATATGCAACCGGTGATGCAATGAACATTGTGGCAAGAGTACCAACAACAACACCGAAGATCATCGCAAAGACGAAGCTGCGGAGTGAATCACCACCAAGTACAAAGATACAGAGAAGCACGAGGAGTGTTGTGCCCGACGTAGTCACTGTACGAGAGAGGGTTGAGTTGATAGAAGTGTTGATTTGTTCGCCAAAAGGCTTCTTGGGATAGAGAGCGATATTTTCACGAACGCGGTCAAACACAACCACGGTATCATTGATCTGATAACCGATCACAGTCAAGATTGCAGCAATAAAGTTCTGGTCAATCTCCATAGCAAACGGGAACACTCCATAGAAGAAGCTGTAAAGACCGATGATAGAGAAAGCAGTAAACGCAACGGCTGCGAGTGCACCAAGCGAGAATGCCACATTGTGGAATCGGATAAGAATGTAGAGGAACATGGCGATGAGCGCAAGACAAACTGCGATATATGCATCGTTACGCATATCGTTAGCCACGGTCGGTCCAACTTTCTGAGAAGAAACAATACCCTGAGTGTTGTCGGTAGTTGAGAACTGCTCAATAGTCATACCGTCACGAAGGTAGGGTTTCAAAGCATTGAAAAGTTTACCAACAATTTCTTGTTCGGTTTCAGGACCTTCTTCATTAATCTTATAGTTGGTAGATACACGAACTTGGTTAGAGCTTTCGATAGTGATTACCGAAACTGAAGAACCGTCAAATTCGGGCTGAAGAGCCTGCTGAAGTTCAACAGTGTTGACCGGCTGCTCAAATGTAACAACATAGTTGCGACCACCCGAGAAGTCGATACCCTGATTGAGTCCGCGGGCAAAGAGCGAGATAACAACTGCAACTATAAACAAGCCACAGATGATACCGACAGCTTTGCGTTTGCCAATGAAGTCGATATGTGTATTCTGAAGGAAGTTGCGAGAAAGTTTGGTATCGAAAGTGAGCGACTGGAACGCTTTTGTTTTACCACCAACGATAAAGACAATGCGAGTCAAGAATACAGCGGTAAAGAATGAAATTACGATACCGATGATAAGGGTTGTAGCAAAACCTTTGATAGGACCTGTACCATAGAAGAGAAGGATAAGACCTGTAATGATAGAGGTGAGGTTCGAGTCAAAGATTGCTGAGAATGCGTTGCTGTAACCGTCGGCAATAGCAGTTTTGATGTTCTTGCCTGCACGAAGTTCTTCTTTGGTACGCTCGAAGATAAGTACGTTTGCGTCAACCGCCATACCAAGAGCAAGCACGATACCGGCAATACCCGAGAGGGTCAACACTGCCTGGAACGATGCAAGGATACCGAAAGTGAAGAAGAGGTTGAATACAAGACCAAGGTCGGCGATCAATCCGGGGATGATTCCGTAGATGAATCCCATCACAATCATAAGAAGAATGAGTGCGATAGCAAATGAAAGGAATCCGGCTTTGATTGCCTGCTGACCGAGTGACGGACCGATAACCATATCAGAAATAATATCGATTTTAGCGGTCATCTTACCACTCTTGAGCACGTTAGCCAAGTCTTGAGCTTCTTCAACGGTGAAGTTACCTGTAATTTGTGAACGACCACCTTCGATAGCTGTGTTTACGTTGGGGAACGAGTAAACATAGTTGTCGAGAAGGATGGCGATTGATTTACCGATGTTGTTACCGGTGATACGAGCCCACTGTTTAGCACCTTCGTTGTTCATTGTCATTGAAACAACGTTACCCTGAAGGTTGTCAAAGTCAGCCGAAGCTGCGATAACGCAAGAACCATCAAGAGCGGGCTTACCGTTATTTGTTTTGAGCGCGATCAAGCGATAGAGCTCGGCGTCTTTCTTAGAGTTACCCGAAACAGTGTCGTTGAACTGAACAATCTGAGGTTTAACTTCCCANCGAAGTTTGAGGTTGCTGGGGAGGTAACGACGGGCTTCAGACGAGTTGAGGAGAGTGTCGATTTTCTCGCGNTTCTGAGCAAAAGCATAACCGATAATCGGAGAATCGGCATTTTCAAGATTTACAAANTAGTTGAAGAGACCGTTGGGATTTGAACGACGNAGNTCGGCATCAAGATTCTGGAGCGCAGCTGCNACCTCTGAAGCCTTATAGGTTTCATAGAATTCGAGGTTGGCAGAACGGAGAAGAAGATCACGAACACGCTGGTGTTCTTTCACACCGGGAAGTTCGAGAAGAATCTGACCGTCTTTGCCTTGAAGCACCTGAATGTTAGGAGAAACGACACCGTAAGCGTCGATACGGCTGCGGAGCACGTTAGTTGCAGAGTTGTCAACACGGTCTTTCACCTCGCTTTTGAGGGTTGAAATAACAGCATTGTCAGAGTCACCACGTTTAACGATACCATTAAAGACAACCGACATNTCGGCGTTGGGGTTAAGAGCGCGATAACGTTTTACAAACTCCTGAACATAGTCGTCGGTTTTACCGGCATTATATACAGAGTCGGTCGCTACAATAGCCTCAGCAAAAGCCTTGTCGGGGTCAGCGTTCTTCATTGAACGAAGAAGGTCGGGGATAGAAACCTGAAGGATAACGTTCATACCACCCTTGAGGTCAAGACCGAGACCGACGCCCCATTTCTGAACTTCATTGTAGTTGTAGCCAAGATAGAAAGGCTGCTTGCCGAGCGAATCGACGTAATTTTTGTAAGCTTTGTTGTACTGGTCGGAATTTACTCCGGCTTCACCGGCAACTTTCACTGCATACTGCTCTGCTTTTCCTTCAAAATGACGGCTCGCAAACGAGAACGACAGATAGAAAACACAGACAATAATAAGGAAAATCGCGATAACACCGGCGATTACACTTCCTAAAGTCCCTTTGTTTTGCATGTTAAGTTAATAAATGTATGATTAGTTTTTAATTTAATTCGGCTATTTTTCAGCTTGCAAATATACGAATTATCTTTCAAATGCAACGTTTGCCAACGAGCTTTTTTATATTTAAGGCATATTTTAGGGTAATTTTATACCNNTGTTTTGAATATTTTAACGTTTGTTTTGATTAAATAACCCAATTAAATCGTGTAAATCGGTGATTGTNAGGTTTGCNTCGTCAGAATCCTGACNCTTTCCGTCGCGATTGAAATAGATTGTTTGCCANCCNGCNNNGGCNCCGCCATNAATGTCNGTTGAACGGTTATCACCGATGATTACCGACTCGCGGGCTGTCGTGCCGGCTTTTTGAAGNGCATAATCAAACAGGCGACGNTCGGGTTTNTTGACTTCTATCTCATCGCTCAACACNACGTGATCAAACCAGCCNTCCAAACCTGCCGACTTCAGCTTGTTATATTGAATGCCTTTAAAGCCATTGCTGATTACACCTATTTTATATCCGAAAGAACGTAACAAATCGAGCAACTCNCGGGCTCCGTCAACCAATGTTGAATGACCGCCTAAAATNTCGAGATAGTCANCGTGAAGTTTTTGCCATAAATCATCTGCCTCATCAGCCGGGACACCAACTTCAAGCAANGGNCNCAANAANCGTTCGCGCTGTAAAAATCCGCGGTTAATTTTGCCCTGATTATATAGATCCCACANCGCATGNTTGTGACGATANTAAATTTCACGAAAAGNATCAACATCCTTAAAATAACGATCGAGTTGATGACNCTCAAACAGGGTTGCAAGTGAGAGATGGGAATTATTTGCAAAATCCCAAATCGTATCGTCAAGATCGACCCACACATATTTAATACGCGNGAAGTCGAGAGTATTATTTTCAGAAATCATAGCACTGATGAAGCCGACATATCACGTTGACAGNCGTCCCGGTCGGCAGGCGGATCAATTTGTTTAACTTTTTTCACAACCCTGATTGTAACCGGCAAAATAAATATCTCATAAACGGTTTTCAACAGAGTTTGTGTAATTATACATGAAATGATAGTATCNACCGAAAAGATTCCGCCAAAGGCTATCGGGAAAAANATCACCGAGTCAATTCCTTCACCCAGCAGTGATGAAACGATTGCACGAAGNGAAAAGCGACGGTCACCATCTTTGAGTCGCATNCGGCTCATCACCAGCGCATTGACCATTGANCCTGCCAAAAATGCNGCATAACTGGCAAACATNATNCGNGGAACCGTGCCATAAATATCAACCATCGANTGNTGACGGGTCCATTCNGCTCCACCGGGNAGCACCAAAGCCAACTGAAGCATCAGCGACACAAACAATCCGGCNCCNAANCCGAGCCAAATCATGACTTTAGCGCGCTTCAGTCCATAGACCTCAACGACGCAATCATTAATAATNTAGGAAATCGGGAAAACAATCACCCCGGCAGTAATCGTAAACCAACCAAGGTCAACAGTTTTAATTTCAATGAGATTGGCNATNATNAGNCAAACNCAAAANAGNGTNGTCAACACCANATAGGGNAGNGAAAATGTCAGTTTTTTCATAAATCTTGTTTTTAACGAGGTAGCAAGCACTCGGGTTATGATTGAAATAATAGTGCAAATTTAGTAAAANCNAGCCNNATTCCNAAATAATCTATTTGAACTGATTTTATGGCAAAGNTGTTTTAGTGNTAAAANNAAACACATTAATAATATGGTAAATAANATGGTANGACTTAATATTTCACTTATCGTTGAAAAAGANGAGAACCGCAAANCNCTNACNGAGGCTGTNNTTGAANTNCTTGAACTNACNATGCACGAAAAAGGNTGCATCGATTATGACCTNTACGGTTCATTAATCAACAACGACCGCATGCTCATTTATGANACATGGCAAGATAAAGCATCTTTGAAAGCACACATGGAATCGGAACATTTCAAACGTCTCGTTCCNCGCATCCAGGAACTTTCAACAATGACCCTCGAAGAATTTGATTTTTAATAATCGCTGAANAGTANNGGGCGGATTACGATGCCGGCTCTTAACTGGGAATGGAACTGTTTGTAGTCAAGGAGACCTTCGCCATATCCGTTATAATATTGCAGGTAGAGCGACCAGTCGGCATCTCTTGAAAATCGAAAACTAACCTCAGCTACCGTATTGAAATTTAAGTTCCAACCTTGGCGCTTTATAAACATCAAACCAAACTTCCATTTACGGTCATAGGTCATAAACTGACTGCCAAACTGAAAGATACCGGCATATTTCAACAGGTCTTTGTTGTTGCCGCTATCAATAAACGGAACCCAAACTTTTCCATGAATCATCAGAATCTCATCGACCAAAATACTTGCGCCGAGGGTCAATCTGTTCCATGAGCGTGACTGGATAGAATCTCGGCCGTTACTCTCATGCTCAAGCTGCAAACTCAGTTTTCCCAAATATTTACCGTTTGAGAATAGCGGCTTAGCCAATCCGACACCCGGGTTGAAGTTCAAATCGGTCATCGGAAGAGATTCCTGAAGTATGTTCCAAAACACCTTCTGGGTATAATAAAGGTAGAGATATGTTCCCCACGGAAGAGTTGAGCGAGTAAGTTTCTGCTGAATGGAGATCTGGAATTTTACGTTTGTGTTTTCTCTTGTCGGTTTTGGACCGATAGAAGGGCCAAAAATGAAATAGTTGTCTTTATATAATCCAAAATAAGGACCTTTGTCATACTCACGACGCAAACTGTCAACATCTACTTTTTCAGCTCTCTTATTATCTACAATCTGTCCTGAAACAGAGACAGTAAGCGAACCGAATACCGATAATAGTATGAAAAGGAAACGATTAAATGAGGCAGACATAAACTAATAGTTGAAATTTGTGCAAAATTAATACTTTTAAATTAAATAATTTAGCACAAATTTCTTTTTTATTAGTCAAAATGCCTAATTATCAAATTAATTCGATTCCGGCAGCTCTACATTCGGCAATCTGATCATCGGGCCAGATACTTGCCTGTACCTCTCCGATATGTGCTTTTTGAAGAAGGAACATACACAAACGGCTCTGTCCGATTCCCCCTCCAATCGAGTAGGGAAGCTTGCCGTCAACCAAGTCTTTATGGAACTGAAGTTTCAGACGGTCGGTACATCCGCGTTCTTCAAGTTGTTTTACCAACGACTCGGGACTGACACGGATACCCATTGACGACAACTCAAACGCACGATCAAGCACCGAGTCATAAACGACAATGTCACCGTTAAGACCTTTATAGCCATCTGAGTTTTCAGTAATCCAGTCGTCATAGTCAGGAGCACGTCCGTCATGAGGTTCGCCGGTGGCTTCGAGTTTTGCTCCTATACCAATCAAAAAGATTGCACCATATTTTTTTGCAGCCTCGGTTTCACGCTGTTGAGCAGTCAGCCCGGGATACATTCGGGCAAGTTCTTCGGTATGGATAAAAGTGATTTTTTCGGGTAGGCGCGGGGTGATATGAGGGAAACGAAGATAGACATCGTGTTCGGTTTGGCGTATTGCTTCATAAATTTTCTCGACTGTAGCTTTAAGATAGTCGAGTGTGCGGTCTTCTTCACGAATGGTTTTTTCCCAATCCCATTGGTCAACATATAGTGAGTGAAGGTTGTCGAGTTCTTCATCGGCACGAATAGCGTTCATGTCGGTATAAAGCCCATATCCGGGAGCAATTCCGTAAACACCGAGCTTGGTTCTTTTCCATTTGGCAAGCGAATGAACGACCTCAGCTTTTCTGTCGCCGAGATGTTTAATCGGGAATGAAACCGGGCGTTCAACACCATTCAAATCATCATTAAGACCTGTACCCGCCATCACAAATAACGGAGCCGTAACACGACGGAGATTAAGACTTTCGGATAAACGTTTTTGAAAATCATCTTTTACAAGCTTGATTGCAACCTCGGTTGTCTCGGGTAAAAGTTTAAGCTTATAGCTTTTTGGAATGATGAGTGCCATAGAATAGTGATTTTTGTTAAAAATTCAGTTTAATTACAAGCATTTTGCTAAAATTTCGATGCAAATATAAGCATAATGTAATAATACTACAAATTTTTATAGAAAAATGTTCACAAAAAAATATCCCGACTGTCTTTTTGACAGCCGGGATAATGTTTTATGACTCAAAAGTTTTTATTTGAGGGGCTTGATATCAAGTTTTACAGGTTTGATCATGTTTTCAGGAGCAAGAATTGTGTCAAGGTCTTTCTTGGTCAAAATTCCGTGTTCGAGAACGAGATCATAAACCGGTTTGCCTGTTTCGAGTGCTTCTTTGGCAATCTTGGTTGAGTTTTTGTAACCGATAACGGGATTGAGAGCGGTTACAACACCGATTGAATTGTGAACATGAGCACGACAACGGTCTTCGTTGGCTACGATACCTTCTACACAGCGGGTGCGGAGGGTTTCAAAACCATTGATCATAAGGTCAACCGATTCAAAGTCGCACTGAGCCATTACCGGTTCCATAGCGTTCAACTCCATCTGAGCAGCTTCACCCGACATGGTTACACAAAGTTCATTACCGATAACTTTGTAGCAGATCTGGTTCATTACCTCGGGAATAACGGGGTTGACCTTACCGGGCATGATTGATGAACCGGGCTGCATTGCGGGGAGGTTGAACTCGCCGAGACCGCAACGAGGACCGCTGGCAAGAAGACGAAGGTCATTACAGATTTTGTTCATCTTGACAGCCACACGTTTGAGAGCTGAAGCATAGCCGACGAGGCATGATGTATCAGATGTAGCACCAACGAGGTCGCTTGAAAGTTTGATGTTCCAGCCGGTGATTTTACCGAGCGCTGCAACACATTTTTCAGCATATCCGGGCTCAGCGCAGATACCTGTACCAATAGCGGTAGCACCCATGTTTACGGTCAAGAAATCTTCAGCAGCTTCGTTGAGGTGTTTGATTTCATCGTTAAGGATGCTTGCAAAACCGTTGAATGTTTGACCGAGAGTCATCGGCACAGCGTCCTCGAGCTGAGTACGACCCATCTTGATGATGTTCTTGAATTCTTCACCTTTTTTACGGAATGCATCGATCAACACTTTGAAGTGTTCAACAAAACGAAGGTGAGAGAAGTACATACCGATGTGAATTGCGGTTGGATAAGCGTCGTTGGTCGATTGAGCGCAATTGACATGGTCGTTGGGAGAGCAATATTGGTATTCGCCGCGTTTGTGACCCATGATTTCGAGGGCACGGTTAGCGATAACCTCGTTTGCATTCATGTTGGTCGTTGTGCCGGCGCCACCCTGAATCATATCGATAGGGAACTGTTCGTGGTGTTTGCCATCGATAATCTCCTGACACGCTTGAACGATAGCGTCATGGAGTTCTTTAGTGAGAAGACCAAGCTCATAGTTTGCATTTGCAGCTGCCATCTTGGTGATAGCAAGACCTTTGATAAATGCCGGGTATTCGTTCAAATGAAACTTTGAGATTTCAAAGTTCTCGATACCGCGAAGGGTTTGAACACCATAAAGAGCTGATTCGGGGACTTCGCGAGCGCCAATAAGGTCGCTCTCGGTGCGAAATTTTTCTGCCATATTTTTCAAATTTAAGGGTATTTTGTAAGGTTAATTTTAAATAGGTCTGCAAATGTAAAAATTATTTCAATATTATTAGGGTTAAATTTAGTTAATTGTTTGGTGTGCGGTTTTTTACCATAATTCTACAACATTATCAGCTTGGTTATTGTTTATATAATATGTATAACAAAATGAAACATTTTATAATAAAAAAATGAAAAATTCAGCGTCAATATTGACAAACTTCATCCTTATTGTATTGGGTGTTATTATGATATGTATCAACAATCACCCTCATATTGATCACACTATTGTAAAAATAATCGGATCGGCATTTTTCATCGCCGGGGTTATTAATGTGTTCATAATGATTCATCAAGGCAGCAAGCATAAGGGGAGTCCGTTTACCCGTTTGTCGGGGTGGGTGTCAGGAATCGGTGGTGGTTTGATTGGACTCGCAATGTTTTTCAACCCTCCGTTTTTTGCTGCAGTTCTTGTCTACCTATTCGGATTGATACTTGTTCTCGGCGGTATATTCCAGATTTGCGTTATGGTATGGGGGTATAAGGATGCCCGTTTGTCGGGAGGTCTTTATATCATTCCGGTTGTGTTGATTGTAGGGGGCATCGTCATGATGTGCAGCAACTCGCTTCTTGTAAACGTTTCTCTCATGATTACGATAACCGGTATCGGCATGATTGCCTTTGGTCTTAATTCATTCTTTGCAATGGCTACAGCTTCAGCCGCCAAACGCAACATTAATGACAGCGAAAATCACGAGCATTCTGCTGACAAAGAGACTAAACAAATTGAAAAAACGAGTGAGGAATCTTCAGAAAAACCTGCCGAATAATCCATTACGGGTTTAATAAATCGGGATTGAAAAAATCAGTTATATCACGCGCCATTTCCAAAGCATGACGAGCTTTGCTTTCGGGATTGAGAGCTACCGAATGTTCAAAATCAGTTATAGCTTGAGAGTTAAGACCTTTGCGCCAATTGATTTTTCCCCGATAAAAATAAAGCATATCGAGATTACTGCCACTGCTCTTGATATTCTCGTCAACAAGACTGAGGGCCTCATCAAGACGATTTTTTGATAAAAGTGATTCTATTTCGTTAAATTTGTCCATTTATTATTATCTTTGTGAATCAATTTCAAAAATAATATAAAAGCAGGAACCATGCAAAAATTACGACATCTTTTTGTCGCCACGGTATCGGCGATGGCTCTATTGATTCCGATTTCTCTATCGGCAACACTACCAACCGTTTCACCCTACAACTGCCAGGGCAGCCTTAAACCTTATCCGGCTCCTGAAACATTAAATACATATCCCGACTCTCTGACTCCGGTTTTTATCAACCACGTTGGTCGTCATGGGGCTCGCTATCCGGCAGGATCGGCTCATGCTCTCGGATTGATGAAACTGCTCAACCGAGCCGACTCACTCAAAACAATCACACCTCTTGGTCGCCAACTGAAAGCAATTACTGCCGAAGTAATCAAACAATCGACCGGACGATGGGGGGCTCTCGACTCGCTCGGAATGGCAGAGCACCGTGGAATTGCATCTCGCATGGTTAAAACATTCCCGTCGCTTTTCAAAGGTAAAAACATAAATGCGATTTCGTCTTATTCACCTCGCGCGATGATGAGTATGTTCTCATTTGTGCATGAAATTGATGATCTTAACAACTCATCAGAAATTTCTACGCTTACCGGAAGAAGCACGTCACCGCTCATGCGCTTTTTTGACGTCAATCAAAGCTATATTACATTTATCAAGGATAAAACTTGGGAAAAGCCCTACAAAGAATATATAAAACAAACAATACCTCTCGACCCTATTTATCGTGTTGTTGGCAAACGTTATAAATTTGAGTCGGACGATGAAGCACGTGATGCGGCTCTTCTTGAATATTATGTACTTGCCGGACTGAGTGCAATGTCTATGCCGGCTGATGGTCCGCGATTCTTTACCGATAAAGAATACACAGCCCTCTGGTCATGTTTCAACCTGCGTCAATATCTCCAGCGCACCTCCACCTCGGTTTCAACAATCCCTGCAGATATCGCATCGCCACTCCTTCAGGATTTAATTGTCTCAACCGACCTTTTCATCATAAAACCGGCAGAGAGAACAACCACTGTTCAGCTACGCTTCGGACACGCCGAAACGCTGATGCCATTGCTCTCGTTGATGAAAGTGCCGGGATGCAACTACTATACTGACAATTTTGAATCAGTTGCTCAAAACTGGCAAGACTTCTATGTTGTGCCAATGGCTGCAAACCTTCAGATGATATTGTTCCAAGCCAAAAAATCGGGGAAATATTATGTTGCTACACTTTTAAACGAACACCCGGTAAATCTCGTTCCGGGACAGCCAACAATAATACCTTGGGACATCGCTCGCGAGTACCTTGTTAAATGTATTAGGTGATTGTTGATTTTTTTGAAAAAATTTTTAACTGTTGTTGAACTTTTTTGAACCATTTTATGTTGTTAAATCAGAAACCATTTTTCTACAATTAAGAGTCTATTTTTTCACCCCTAAAAACCTCAGTGATTTAATTTCTATGAAACCTATCAAAAGCATAGTTGTATCACTCTTTTTGGCAGGTTGGAGCATTACTGCCTCGGCAGCTCAACCGGTCGAGAATAACCCGTCAACCCAAATTGGGAAAAAAGAAAATTCAGATTTGATCGCCGACAATCGTTTTTACGATATTCAATCTGATCAAATAGTTATAGCCGCCGGGATGGAATTGCTCTTTGCCGATGATGCTGATAATAAAAATAACAAAGAGATAAACACTATCGTCAACGATCTGATAGCCACTGCAAAAAAATATATTGGAACGCGATATCAAAGCGGTGGCAAAACGCCCGCCGGATTTGACTGCTCAGGGTTTACATCTTTTATCTTCAATCAATTTGGATATAAACTCGGAGCCTCGTCAAGTGCACAATTCAGCGATGGAAAACAAATTAACAATCGTGATATACGTCCCGGTGACCTTTTATTTTTCAACGGTCGCGACATAGGATCGCGAATCGGTCATGTCGGTATCGCAATTTCCGAACCCGACGAAAAAGGCGTGATAACGTTCATCCACTCGGCTTCAGGCGGAGGAATACGCATTGACAAAACCTCGGCACCCTACTATAACAGTCGCTATAAAGGTGCCCGAAGAGTTATTCTATAAAAATATCTCATCGTAATGACGCTACATTAAAAATATTTTATTAACTTTGCACCCACAAAAGCCCTGATGGCGGAATCGGTAGACGCGCTGGTCTCAAACACCAGTGGAGCAATCCGTGCCGGTTCGACCCCGGCTCAGGGTACNGAAAAGGGGAGTAGAGCAATCTGCTCCCCTTTTATAATATNTCAATTCAGACTTCTAACATATACGCCATGATTCCCAATTATCAAGAATGTATGCTTCCCTTTCTAAAACTATTGCAAACAAAAGGCACAGCATCTCTTTCTGAATGTACTAATATTCTATCTGAAGAATTCAAATTATCACCACAAGAAAGAAATGAGCTACTCCCTTCTAAAAAACAAACAATAATGAAGAATCGAGTAGGATGGGCAAAATTCTATTTGAATAAGGCCGGTCTCGTTAAAGTCATTTCACGAGGTATTTACTCATTAACAGAAAGTGGTGAAAACCTATTAAAAACAAATCCTCATAATCTGACAACAGAAGATTTAATGAAGTTTCCTGCATTCAAAGATTTTATTTTGAATAATCAGGAAGCAAAAATGTCATTAACATCCAGTACACAAAATAAAGACATTTCATCAAAAACCCCAGAAGAAGCAATAGATGAAAATTATAAATACATTATCAATAATCTTGTAGATGAAATACTGGATATAGTCTTGCAAAAAGACTCTGATTTCTTTGAAAAACTTGTTATGGATTTGCTAGTTAAGATGGGATATGGCGATGGAAAAGTAACCCAAAGAAGTCATGATGGAGGAATTGATGGAATTATTGACGAGGACAAGTTAGGTTTGGATAAAATATATATCCAAGCCAAACGTTGGCAAAAAGGAAGTAATGTTGGACGTTCCGATATTGAAAGCTTTGTTGGAGCCATAGATAGACAACGTGGGAATAAAGGTGTTTTCATTACAACTTCTGACTTTACAAAAGAAGCCTACAAACACACATCTACCCATGTTAATCTTGTAAAAATAAATGGTACGAAATTAGCAGAACTTATGATTCAATACAATATTGGAGTTACAATAAAGAATATATACGAAATTAAGAAAATAGATTTAGACTACTTTGAAGATTAATATAAATCTTAATGTTCTTACGTACACCGTAATTCTATACAATCCTAAATATAATATTAAAATTTGAACACTGTAAATTTATAGTAGTTATTACCCTCGTCGTAAAAAACTTTTAATTTCGTTAATTTTGAGTTAAATTAATCATTTACGATGTTAAATTTTTGTTACTTCGTTATGTGTGTAGTTATTTTTGTATACAATTAAACAACCGATATTATGGGCGAATTGATTACGAAACTTATTTCTGAAAATCTTGCAACATCTGTTATTATCATAGTAATATGTGTTGTAGCTCTTATTGTATTAGTTTGGTGGGCATCAAAAATGTGGTATAAATTTAGAAATTTACCATGTGTTGATCACGAGTCTGCCATTTGCAATCATAATGATAAAATTGATGTAATGACTGCTACTCTAAGCCGAATTGAGGGCAGAATCGATACTCTACTTCTTTTAATTCCTCAAACAGCATCATTAAAAGCTCAATCTCTGTTAAGTGATGATTCGCCTTCTTTGGCTCAAAAAAATAGCCCCAAAGCATTAAATTCCAATGGNCATAAAGTTTCATCTACATTTGAATGTGACGCTTTTTTTGAAACAAACCGAGAGTGGCTTATTAACGAAGTTGCCAAATTTAATCCTAAAACAGCATTAGATGTTGAAACATTTAGCTTGGCNGCTTTAAGAGTTGCCTCTGCAGACGAAAGATTTAATGGTTTAAAAGACAAGGTTTATCATAGTCCTATGTTAGAACTATCAATCTCTGATTCTGAAATCAAAAAAGTTGAAATTACATTAGAGGATGTCCTATTNGTTATTTCCTTATCTTTGCGAGATGCTTATTTAGAATCGCATCCAGAGATAAAATGATTATACAACTATATCTTCGTTTCTTATATTAGCCATATAGTTAATTCCTCTAAAACATACATCGTAAATAAAATGATAAAAGAAAAATCCTATAAAAGTTTTATAGGATTTTTTTATCTTGCACATTTAAAGTGTATCCTTCTGTAAATATCACCAATATCAATTATTGNTTCAATTTTTTCAGTTCGGTNATTAGTTTTATGAGTGCCATATTGACGGTGCGCTCTATAATTTGNGCACGATTTCCACTGAAACGNTAGTGATCTACGGCTATTCCACCGGGAGTTATAACAGCTATACATACTGTTCCGACCGGTTTTGATGGAGTAGCTCCGCCGGGACCGGCAATGCCGCTTGTCGCAATAGCACAATCAGAATGAACAATACGTTTACAAACACTCTCTGCCATCTGTTCTACAACAGGGAGGCTTACCGCTCCATATTCGTCGATNCTACTTTCTTTAACACCTAANATGTTTTGCTTAACTTCGTTNCTATATGCTATTACACCCCCCATCATTGATTCGGATGAACCCGGGATTGAGGTNAGCGCAGCGGCGATTGCACCACCGGTACAACTTTCTGCCGTTGATATTGTAAAACCTCGTTTTTTGAGAAGTTCAAGAGCNATTTCAGGGAGTGNATTGTCTTTTTCCCACAACACGTTTTTNCCAAACACAGCTACGAGCTTTGCAAACTGATTATCAAGCTCTTTTTCAANAGTGGCGCGATCGGGACCTTCGCCATCGAGACGCAAGCGAACGAGTCCGGGCGTGGGTAAGTATGCCAGATGGAACTTTTCGGGGAGCTGATCTTCAAATGAGCTCATTCGGTGAGCAATTTCCGACTCAATCAAGCCATTGATTAAGGCNGTGCGATGTCCGATATATTCTTTTGAGCCGAAATGTTTCAAAAGACGGGGAAATACTTTTGACTTAAACATTGATTGCATCTCAAACGGAACGCCGGGCATAGCCACAAGCACTTTNCCATCAGGACGCTCAAACCACATCAGTGGGGCAGTTCCAAAATTGTTTTGAATGACTTGACAAGATGTCGGTACCATCGCCTGACGAGCTGTCAAATCATTAAGTTTGATGCGGCGTTCATGACAAATTTTGCTGACGTTCTCAGCAACTGAAGGATCAAGCTGAAGACGACCGCCAAAAATTTTAGTCAATACAACTTTGGTAATATCATCTTTTGTCGGACCAAGTCCGCCGGTAGTCAAAACAATATCGGTATGTTTTAAAGCGTTCTTAATAGCAGAAGTAATAGCCGANGGTTCATCACCTACTATCGCAACTGAATCAACGCTCCATCCCTCAGGTCTAATCACACCGGCGATATAATTTGAATTTATATCGTTTACCTGTCCAATGAGGATCTCATCACCTATAACAACAATTGAAACTTTCATATTAAAACGTTTTGGGGAGAGTTTAAATTAAAACGTTACAGCGTCACTCGCGCATAAGGGGCGGCGTCGTAATGACAAAAATCTTGTTTTTGATATTTAAAATACCCGGCAATAGCTACCATAGCAGCATTATCGGTTGTGAACATTCGTTTGGGGATAAAAGCCTTGAGACCATGACGGTCGCAATAATCAGCCACAGCGTTTCGCACACCCGAATTTGCCGAAACACCACCACCGATAGCCACGGTCTTAACACCTGTTTGCTTGACAGCCTTATCAAGTTTATCAATAAGAATATCGATAATTGTGCNCTGAAGCGATGCTGCCAAATCAGCCATATTCTCTTTTACAAAATCGGGATTTNTTTTAACGTTATCGCGNAGAGTATAAAGGAATGATGTTTTCAATCCGCTGAAGCTATAATCAAGTCCGTCGATGCGAGGTTTGGCAAATTTAAACCGCGAAGAATCACCCTCGGCAGCAAGGCGATCNATATGAGGACCNCCGGGATAAGGNAGTCCCATAACTTTTGCACACTTATCAAAAGCCTCNCCGGCAGCATCGTCGATAGTCTGTCCCAAAATTTCCATATCAAACGGACTCTTAACCAAAATAAGCTGAGAGTTTCCGCCAGAAATCAAAAGACAGAGGAACGGAAATTGAGGNACCTCATCAGTCTCAGTTTCCTTAACGAAATGAGAAAGAACATGACCGTGGAGGTGATTAACATCAATAATCGGNATGCGCAATCCAAGCGACATTCCTTTTGCAAACGATGTGCCGACAAGCAATGAACCGAGCAGGCCGGGACCACGAGTAAAAGCGATTGCCGAAATATCACTTTTCGATATACCGGCGCGACGTATCGCAGTATCAACCACAGGTACAATATTTTGCTGGTGAGCTCGCGAAGCAAGTTCAGGTACAACACCGCCATATTCTTCATGGACTTTTTGCCCGGCAAGCACATTGCTGAGAAGCAGTCCATCCTTGATAACGGCAGCCCCTGTATCATCACAAGATGACTCTATTCCTAAAATTATTGTACTCATTATGCGATATAAGTTTTATACTAAAATAATGATGGTNTAAGAATTATTACATCCTTATTTCAATTTTGTTACAAAAGTAGTGATAATTCTGTTACATTGTACTATAATTTAGTTTTAAATTTGTTAACAAATCATAATAGACAATAGTCTAAACAGTCGGAAATACGTGACTTTTACNCATTTCCATNCNGATTTTTAAAAAATTTGTGAATTCAAAAAAATGTCACTAAATTTGCACTAAACACAATTTATCATGTTTCTTCATTTATTTACCCACCATAAAATATCATTACTTGCCGTGATTATTGCCGCAATAATCACTTCGGCATGTGGAAATTCAGATAGTTTCACAATCTCAGGGGAGATTGAGGGACTCGGTACACGCAACCTTAGATTTTATTACAATGACGGCAATGCGATAAAAGTCGGATTGGCTTCGGCAATCGACAGCAAATTTAGATTTGAAGGGCACTCAAAAGTTCCGACTGTCGTTACGATAGCAACCGGACAACGCAGCGTTCTTGCCACTCTTGTTGCTAAAAACGGAGATGATATAACTTTGACTCTATCAGCGACAGATCCCTATAAAATGAAAGCAAAAGGGAATAAGACCACCGAACAATTTGCCGAGTTCATCACTGTCAACGCCGAGACACTCGCCGAGGGAAATCCTAAAAAAATAAACGATGTCATAGCCAATTATGTCAGCCGATATCCCACCCGACAGTCAGCAACATTGGCGATGCTAACATATTATGATCTTAACATATCGCCGGATAAAGCCGACTCACTTATGTCAATCATAGACCCAAAAGCACGCCCGAGTCATTTTGTAGCCGGATATCGCGACCTCTTGACTCGCACCGATGTCAGCGATTCAACAGTCGTTCTTGACCCGGTGACTCTCTACTGTGAAAAAGATTCACTNACTACCATAGACCCTCGCAAAAACGTGAAAACATTCTTTAGTTTTATCACGGGCATAAGGGCAATGGACGACTCAATCAAAAAAGAGCTGAAAGAAATTGATAAAAACAAGAAAATAAAGATTGTCAACGTATATCTTGACACCGACACTACACAGTGGAAAAATAACCTGCGACGATCATTACCTCCNGGCTTGAACACATGGACCACCGGCGCAATATCTTCGCCTCGCCTAAGCCAGTTCAGACTTCACAGGCTTCCGACATTTGTAGTTGTCGATTCGACTTCGACAATTGTTTATAATGGATTATCGCTAACAGAGGCGGTCGAGAAACTTAAATAAGATTTATTGCCATGCTTGTAAAGACTTTTGGAGCCGCTGTTCACGGTATAGATGCGATTCTCGTCACTATTGAGGTAGCTACTGATATCGGTATCGGATATGCTATCGTAGGATTACCCGACACAGCAGTTCGAGAAAGTTACGACCGCGTGCGCTCGGCTCTGAAAATGATAGAGTGTGAAGCACCTCGTCAACGTGTCATCATCAACATGTCGCCTGCCGATATCAGAAAAGAGGGTTCGGCATATGACCTGCCAATAGCGATCGGTTTGGCTTCTATACAAGGAGTGATTAATGCTGCCGATCTTAACAGCACCCTTATTATGGGTGAACTTGCCCTTGACGGTTCGGTACTCCCGGTAAAAGGAGCTTTGCCTATGGCAATCATGGCTCGAGAGCAAGGATTCAAACGCATGATAGTGCCACAAGCCAACGCAACCGAAGCTGCAGTTGTAAATAATCTTGATGTTTATGGTGTGAAACATCTTAGCGAAGTTGTCGGACTGATAAATCACACCGTCAGTCTTGCACCGACAATTGTCAACACAAGAGAGGAATTTGAAAAAGCAGGTGAAAGTTTTGACTTTGATTTCAGTGAGGTCAAAGGTCAGGAAAATGTCAAAAGGGCATTGGAAGTAGCCTGTGCCGGCGGTCATAATATTTTACTTGTCGGCCCCCCGGGAGCAGGTAAATCAATGATGGCTAAACGTTTGCCTTCAATTTTACCACCTCTCACGCTCGGTGAAGCACTTGAAACCACAAAAATACATTCGGTAGCCGGCAAACTCGGTAAAGACTCGATGTTGATGACCGTCAGACCATTCAGGTCACCTCATCACACCGTGTCACCTGTAGCACTTGTCGGCGGAGGGAGCAATCCGATGCCGGGCGAAATATCTCTTGCCCATAACGGAGTGTTATTCATGGATGAATTTCCCGAATTTTCTCGCACAGTGCTTGAGGTGATGCGACAACCGCTTGAAGATAGAAAAATATCAATCAGTCGCGCACGCTATTCAATTGACTACCCTGCAGGATTCATGCTGGTAGCATCAATGAATCCATGCCCATGTGGATATTATACACATCCTACTCGACCATGTTCGTGCGCGCCGGCAATGGTGCAACGCTATCTGAGCCGAATCAGCGGACCGCTTCTCGACCGAATTGACATACAGGTCGAAATACTTCCGGTCGGTTTTGACGAACTTACCTCAACTGCCGAAGCCGAATCAAGTGCCACTATACGTCAACGAGTTGTAAATGCCCGTAAAATTCAAGAACGACGATTTGCCAACGAGCCCGGAGTCCACTGCAATGCGCAGATGAATTCCCGACTGTTAAAAAAATATGCACCAACTTCACCCGAAGTAAGCGACCTATTGAAAAAAGCTTTGAACCGTTATCAAATGTCGGCACGTGCATATGATCGCATCATGAAAGTTGCCCGAACAATAGCCGACCTTGACAATTCACCCGAAATCACAACCGCCCACATGCATGAAGCCGTTTCATATCGAAATCTTGACCGTGCATCCTGGGGGTCTTCTATCAATAAATAATAAACCTGATAAATAACTATGAACGTACCCGACATAAATGAGTGGAAAAATAAACTTGCCGCCTATTTTGATTTGTCTTCTGACCTGCTACCTCAGGAAGATGCCGAAACTGTAATTCGTGAAGGAGTATCTTTCCGTGGTACAAACATAATTATTCTGATAATCGCAATATTTATTGCCTCTCTCGGACTCAATACAAACTCGACGGCTGTCATAATCGGCGCCATGCTCATCTCACCGCTTATGGGACCGATTATCGGAATAGGGCTTGCGGTTGGTATTCATGATTTCGACCTTATGAAGAGATCATTCCGCAACCTTATGGCTGCGGCATTTTTCAGTATCATAACATCGTGTATCTACTTCATGATTTCGCCTGTCAATGAAGGTCATAGCGAGCTTTTGGCACGCACATCACCCACAATATATGACGTATTCATTGCCTTTTTTGGTGGCGCCGCGGGAATCATTGCAATCAGCAGTAAGGTAAAAGGTAACGTTATCCCGGGTGTAGCTATAGCAACCGCTCTTATGCCACCTCTCTGTACCGTTGGCTATGGTCTGGCAACATTCCAGATGACCTACTTTTTTGGCGCACTCTTCCTGTTCTTCATCAACTCGGTTTTCATTGCATGCGCAACCACAATCGGTGTGAAAATAATGAACTATCACGTCAAGGATTTCTCAAATCCCGAGCGTGCAAGACGTGTCAGAAATATCGTATATACAATTGCAATTCTGACAATGATTCCTGCCGGTTATCTCACATATCGCATGTTTCAGCAATCGACTTTCCAAACCAACTGTAGTCGCTTTGTTGAACAACAGTTCAACTTTGATGGTACACAGGTGCTTCATTCGTCGGCAGTGATGAAAGGGAATAACAAAACACTCACGGTCAGTCTGATAGGTAGAGCACTTCCACAAGATTCACTTGTGCTTGCATTGACCGATCGACTTCCCGACTATCATCTTGGCGGAACACGTCTTAAAATCATTCAGGGAGAAAGCTCTGACGGCATGTTTAACGCAACTCAGGCAACCTCAACAATGCTACGAGACATGTATCAGGTTACTCAAAACACCATCAACAGCCAGCGCGAAACCATCGACTCGCTGCGCATGATTAATGAAACAATTTGCCGTAACGACACAATGGGCGCAACAATATCGCCCGAACTCAAGGTGTTATTCCCCGAAGTAGCCGACATAGCAATCACTCGTGCAATTACAAGCAATGTAGAGACCGGTCAGCTCGACACGCTCAACGTGGCGCTCGTGCATTATTCTCGCCCGATGAACTATACTCAAACCGAGAAATTCACAAAATATCTTGAGGCTCGTCTATCGACCAAGTCTATCAGAATTGTACCTACAAACTAAATTAAACTTTGTTTTACAAAACTCAAGAAGCGGTGTAAACCATCGTCGAGAACGCTGCGAGGGCAAGCTATGTTCCAGCGCATGTAACCCTCNCCGTCTTCGGTGCCATACATTGTGCCGGCGTTGAGCCAAAGGTTGACATCTTCAACGAGTTTTTCTTCAAGTTCATCTGATTTTAAGCCGAGAACGGTGCAGTCCATCCAAACAAGATAGGTTGCTTCGAGTTTGGCAATCGGGAAATTGGGAAGATGTTTACTGCAAAAATCTTTCATATACTCATAGTTACCCCGAATGTAATCTAACAGTTGAGCAAGCCATTCTTCGCCATCGTTATAGGCTGCAATAGTGGCAATGACACCGAACGGATTGACGTCGCACACCTCGTTGATGTTAATCGCCTTGTCGATTTTTTGGCGAGTTGCTTCATCGGGAGCAACAATATTGGCTATCTGTAATCCTGCAATATTGAACGCTTTGCTTGGCGAAACACACACTACACATTTGCAACCCGCCTCTTTTGCTACATTTGCAAACGGAGTGTATTTATAGCCGTCAAATACAAATTCACAGTGAATTTCGTCTGATATAACTGTTACATCGTGACGTCGGCAAATCTCGGCTATGCGTTTAAGTTCTTCTCTGCTCCAAACTCGACCGGCAGGATTGTGAGGATTGCAGAGAAGCATTAACGGAACTTTATTGTCGGATAGTTTACGATCGAGATCGTCAAAATCAATGTCGTACGAGTCACCTCTTTTTATCAAGGAATTATTGACAATCTCACAACCGTTGTTGCGAATCGACGAAAAGAAGCAGTTATAGACCGGAGTTTGTACAACAACCTTGTCGCCGGGCGATGACAATGCCTTAATGATTGCTGAAATAGCCGGAACGACTCCTGAAGTATATATCATCATGTTGCGGTCGATAACCCAGCCATGCTTTCGGCTGAACCACGATGTTACAGCATCGTAGTATTCATCAGGAACCAGTGTGTAGCCAAAAATCCCATTATCAACACGCTTGTGAAGAGCTTCAATGATAGCCGGAGCGGTCTTGAAATCCATATCGGCTACCCACATCGGCAGAACACCTTCAGCTGCACTGTCCCATTTATAAGAAAGAGTACCGCGACGCGGAGTAATGGTGTCAAAATCGTATTTCATTGTCAATCAAAGTTAACTTTACCACCGTCTCTCAATTCAATTTTGCAATCGGCAGGAGCTTTGACATTCTTATCAATTGTCACACTACCGATTTGGTCAGCGACAATATGTCCTGAAGTCGGGTTTTTAATATTGGTAATTTTACCCTTGATTGAAGCGTTAAGAGTTGAATATTCAAAGGCACGATCACAGTCAGCATCAAAAGTACAGTTCTCAAGAATAAGATCATGAGCATAACACAGAGGCTGTTCGCCTGAAATATGACAGTTTACAAGACGAAGATTTTTAGAGTGCCATCCAAGATATTCACCGTTGAGTTCCGAGTCATAAATTGTCACATTTTCAACTTCCCAAAATGCATCTTTAGTTGTGATTTTTGCATTGCGCACAACTACGTTTTTTACATATTGGAATACATATTTGCTGTCTGATTCGAGTCCGTCAACCTCGATATTCTCACTGAACATAAACGGATATGTACCGTCGTGAAGTTTTAGATTCTTTATCTTTATATTTTGACAACGCCAGAATGTTTCGTCAGCATCATTTATCACCACATTTTCGATGTCAATATCGTGCATTTCACGGAACATTTTGGGAGCATCGATAACAGTATCTTTCATTTTCAAATGATCGCTATACCATAAAGCAGATCTTCCTCCGACAGCAAAATAGCAGTTGTCAATTACAAATCGATGAACGTGCCAGAAGGGATAGTTACCTTCAAATTTGCAGTCATAAGCTTCAATGTCGCTACATTCTTTTATAGCAGACTCGCCGGCACGAATAACAACATTTTCAAGTCTGAGATTATGAGATTCAAAGAGAGGGCGTTCGCCTCCAAATTCTTTATTTTTTATAACTTCCATGATATAATCAGTTATTTAAATCATTGATAATAATAACAAAACAAAGAGTTGTTTAGTTGTAATATGAAGATTAATTACACTCTTTTAGAAAATCGATGAGAGCCTTGCGCTCGGCATCGGCTTGCTCGGTAAGAAGAAAGTGTCCTGAAAGGGGAGTTGTATAAAGTGATTTAGGAGCAGTAACAGTGTTATAAACCGAATATGTTGTTGTCGGTGCACACGTAAGGTCATTGAAACCAAACGCATAAAATCCGGGAACGTTGATGTGACGTGCAAAGTTTACTGTATCATAATAACTCAAATTTTTAAGCAACAGCGGTGTTTGATTTTCACTGTTTTTAAAAATATGAGGCCAACCGCCGGCACGACCTTCAGTATATCCGGCAAGGTCACTCATTGCGGGGAAATTTGCAACAACATACTTTACCGACTGATGAAGTGCGGCTACAGCAATTGAAAGATATCCGCCCTGGCTGCCTCCATAGGTAGCGACACATCCGTTAAACTCGGGAAGAGTCTCTATAAAATCAATGGCACGAACCGCACCTCTGATAACCTGTTGATAATAATAATCGTTGAGACGTTCCATATTTATAGTNGGATATCCACTCAAAACACCTCCGTCAAGGTCTTTATAAATAGATGCATCAAGATTGTTTGGCATTGCATGAATACCGACAGCCATTGCAATAATTCCTTGTTCGGCAAACGAAANAGGAGCATCTATAGCATAAACACCCGCACCGGGATATTGAACCATAGCCGGATATTTTCCCGGAGCTTTAGGCATGGCAAGCATACCNTAAAAACGTTTACGNGAATTNGAAACNNNATAACTTACCTGATAAACATCNACTGTTTTCGTACATTTTTCAGGCAACAGAGTCATCTCGGGATTCAAATCAGGTTTACGAGCCTGTTCTATATTAGCGTTCCAAAATTCGATAAAATCAGAAGGATATTTTGTGACCGGTTTAATTTGTTCAGGAGAGAAACCGATAGTGCCTAAAGCAGTGTAAGTTTTTCCTTTATCGGTATAGGTTACTTTACAACGAAGAAAACCGGGTTGTTTCATAGTTCCGGCNTTAATAGTTGCTATGCCTTTATCAGTTTTTACAGTACCTATTTTNCGAGGCGACATCAAATCCTGACTAATTTCATATTTAACTTGAGCACCACTAATGCCGATATTACTTTTGGTCAACATTACATTAAACTCNACATNATTACCGGTAGTTGTAACCCAATCGCCCTTTGCAGGAGCCAGGCGAAGGTCTATAATATCGGTTACGCGAGCAGCAAAACAGCATAGGCTGATAATTAAACACGATAAACAAACTAATCTTTTCATTACGATTATTTATTTTAAGGTTAAAGCATTCTTAGAGATTGGAGTAATTCAACAACATCAGTATGGTCGAGAGAACGACGTGATGCTAATTGTGAAGCAAAATCACGAGCAATAGACTGAACTGCCGAATGGCTGAATACACGGTTCATATAATTATAAGTTTTCTCAAATATTGCATCAGCTTCTTCCTGTTCGAGCGAACAAGATTCGATACCTTCGGCAGTGACTGTCACGCGAAGAGTTTCGCGATCGTCACGATTCGGAGCAGATCTGCGATTAACAAGACATCTACAAAGATAATCAGACAGAGTCATCGCCATTGTCATTTCAAATTGTTTGATCAGACGATTCCACATCATACGAGTAGAAAATCTCGGATTAGTGACAAAATAATATTCGTTAGAGAGTTTTAATTTCTCGTCGCCATCAATATCAATCATTTGAATAAACGGCTCTCCATCATAAATATAGAGCCCTATAGCCGACCCTGCCAGACCATAACAACGATCGGTTTCATCAATATATTTTAAATTTGATTCCATAAATCTTATATTTATCTTATAATCATTAATTTACCTATTATTTTTGAATGTCCGTCGGATGTTGTTATCAACACATTATATATTCCGGCTGATAGTTGAGCGGGATTGAGTGTTACCTTACTCCCGGTTGAGGTTGCCGACAAAATATTATTACCGGCTGTATCGAGTATTTTAACTATTGAATTATCGATGATGTTATCAACCGTCACCAAGCCTTTATAACCCGGTTTAACAGGATTGGGATATATCTTTATTTCCGAAACATTAAGCGATGAATTTGGAGCTTCTACATCAATTCCAAACAGTCCCGATGCTGTTCCGACATAAACTGTCTTGTTAAAATTATCAGCCAAAATTGATCGGATATTGTCGGTTATCAACGACGAATTGGCAGTTGTAAAATGGTTGATTATTTTAGAACAATCATTATTCAATATATAGATACCTTCATCGCGTGTTGCAAAATAAAGCCGACCAAACGCATCTTCAGTCATATCAACTACATCTACACCCTTCAAAGCGTGATCGGCAAGCATTGTTGCGTCATCTCTATTTATTTTTGGACGTATAACCACTGAATTAGGCGATACCATGAAGTTTGATATATCATTTATATAAAATATTCCCGATGATGTCAAGCACCATAAACGACCATGACTGTCGGTAAATGTCTTATATAAATAATCAGGTTCAAAAGAGAGCAGGTCGCTGTCGATAAACGATGGCAAGTGAAGACTTTTACCTGTCAAACGATTGTAGAGGAGTATTCCGCAACGATAGTCGCTCGATGTGACAATCACAATATCGCCGAAGGTGTTTACTTTGCCATCAACTTGAAAATTAAAGGCAGGTAAATCAGGAATAAGCCAATCAGACGTAACCGAATTTCCAAGCACTTTATTGGCAGGTAACATCATCAATACCGGTTGAGTATTATAACCTGTTGCAACCCACAAATTTCCATCTTTGTCAAAACATAAACCTTGACCCGAACAACCCCAGTCTCTTTTCAAAGGAGAATTTGTATTGTCATAGACAAAGTCTTTTTTGCCATTTTTCAATCTGACAATTCCGTCGGTAAAACTTCCAACGAAAATATATTGATTATCACCCGGTTGAATTGCCAAATCAGAAACATTATCTATGCTGTCAAACTCAATATTACCGTTTAAAAAGGCTATCGGGGTCGATGCTTTTTTATCGTCTATGAGATTGAAACGTGAATAGGGAGTCAATGTAGCACCCAAAAGATTGTAATCAGAATCTAATCTTAAAATATCGGCAGTTTTAAAGGATGAAATATAATTCCAATCAAAATGAGCTGCTGTCATATTGAAAAGCAACATGACAAACACATAAATAAAGATTATGATACCTCGCTTAAAAGACATTAAAGATTCTTTAAAATGTCAAGCAGTTTGCGTGTGGCACGTCCACGATGACTGATATTGTTTTTTTCTTCAGAAGTCATCATAGCAAACGTTTTTTCAAAACCCTCGGGAACGAAAACCGGATCATAACCAAATCCTTCAGAACCTGAGGGTTGTTCGGTTATATAACCGTTAACTATACCCTCAACAAGTTGTTCTTTTCCATCGACAATGAGAGCTATGACAGTTCTGAAACGGGCACTACGGTTTTGTTTATCCTTCATATTTTCAAGAAGGAGTTTCATATTAGCTTTAGAGTCGTGTCCTTCTCCGGGAGCATAACGGGCTGATCTTACTCCGGGCTGACCATTCAAAGCTTCGACTTCAAGACCGGTATCATCGGCAAAACAGTCATAGCCATAATGCTCTTTTACATATCGGGCTTTTGCCAAAGCATTTCCTTCGAGAGTAGGTTCGTTTTCAGGAATATCTTCAGTACAACCTATATCAAGCAAAGAGGAGATAGTCAGTTTATCACCGACTATCTCTCTTATTTCTTGAAGTTTATGCTTATTGTTAGTTGCAAAAACAATTTGTTTCATAGAAAGAATTATCCTACAACAACATTGACAATTTTACCCGGCACAACAATTACTTTTTTAACTGTTTTGCCGTCAATCCATTTAGCGGCAGAATCATCAGCCAAAGCTGCTTTCTCTACATCTTCTTTGCTCATGTCAGCAGGAACCTCAATTGTAAAACGAGCTTTACCATTAAAAGATACAGCCATTTTAACTATAGATTCTTTGAGGTATTCTTCATTATATTGAGGCCATGCAGCATCAAAAATTGAACCTTTGTTGCCTAATACATGCCAAAGTTCTTCAGTAATATGAGGAGCAAAGGGAGCGAGTACAATCAAGAAACTTTCCCAAACCGAGCGTGAAGTACATTTTTGCTGGGTAAGTTCGTTAAGAGCAATCATGAATGCGCTGACCGATGTGTTATAACTGAAGTTTTCGATGTCGTTACCCACTTTTTTAATGAGTTTATGGATAGACTTGAGAGACTCTTTTGAGGGCTGTTCGTCATTGATAACAAGTTCATCACCTTTATAGAAAGCACCCCAAAGTTTTTTCAAGAATCGGTTAACACCGTCAATACCGTTAGTATCCCATGGTTTGCTCTGTTCAAGAGGACCAAGGAACATTTCATAAAGACGAAGAGTGTCAGCACCATATTTGTCAACAATATCATCGGGATTGACAACATTGAACATAGATTTAGACATTTTTTCGACAGCATATCCACAAAGATATTTACCATCTTCCAAAATGAACTCGGCATCAGCAAATTCAGGACGCCATTTCTTGAATGCCTCGGTATCAAGAATATCGTTTGAAACAATATTTACATCAACACGGATGGGAGTAACATCATATTGGTCTTTCAATCCTAAAGATACAAAGGTGTTTGTATCTTTAATGCGATATACAAAGTTTGTACGACCCTGAATCATACCTTGATTGATAAGTTTTTTGAAAGGTTCGGGTTCGCAAACTTTACCAAGGTCATAAAGGAATTTATTCCAGAAACGGCTGTAGATAAGGTGACCTGTAGCATGTTCTGTACCTCCGATGTAGAGGTCAACATTGCGCCAGTATTCATCAGCCTCTTTTGAAACAAGTTCGTTATTGTTGCGAGGATCCATATAACGCAGATAATAAGCACTTGATCCTGCAAAACCGGGCATTGTGTTAAGTTCAATTTGATAACCTTCTTCGGTTTTCCAATTTTTAGCACGTCCCAATGGTGGTTCTCCTGTCTCGGTTGGCAGATATTTGTCAACTTCGGGTAACAACAACGGAAGTTTATCCATAGACATCATCACAGGAATACCATCTTTATAATATACAGGGAAAGGTTCTCCCCAATATCTTTGACGGCTGAATATTGCATCGCGAAGACGATAGTTTACTTTAACCTTACCAATACCTGCCTCTTCAATAAATTTCTTAACACGAGCAATAGCATCTTTAACCTGCATGCCGTTGATGTCAAGAATTTCAGAAGCAGAGTTTATGATTGTTCCTTCTTTAGCATCAAATGATTGTTCGCTTACATCGGCACCTTCTATCAAAGGAATGATAGGAAGATCAAACTTGCGAGCAAAAGCATAGTCACGGCTATCATGAGCAGGAACAGCCATAATGGCTCCTGTTCCATAGCCTGCAAGTACATAATCACTTACCCAAACAGGTATTTTTTTACCATTGATAGGATTGATAGCATAAGCACCGGTGAATACACCTGTAACTTTTTTATCAATCATACGCTCGCGCTCGGTTTTATGCTTAACTTCATTAATATAAGCATCAACTTCGGCGCGGTGTTCGGGAGTGGTTACCATATCTACATATTTGCTTTCGGGAGCAAGTACCATAAATGTAACTCCAAAAAGCGTATCGGCACGAGTAGTGAAGATATCGAATACTATATCACTGTCAGCTATTTTAAATTTTATTTCAGCACCCTCACTGCGTCCAATCCAGTTGCGTTGAGTTTCTTTCAGTGAATCGGTCCAGTCGATTGTTTCGAGTCCGTCGAGGAGTCTCTGAGCATAAGCCGAAACACGAAGACACCATTGATACATCATTTTCTGTTCTACAGGGTATCCTCCACGAATAGAAAGACCTTCGCTAACCTCATCATTAGCCAATACCGTACCAAGTTTCGGGCACCAGTTAACCATTGTATATCCAAGATAAGCGATACGATAGTTCATCAAAGTGTCGCTCTTTTCTTTATCGCTCATTTTATTCCATTCGTCGGCAGTGAAATTTAATTCTTTACCTTGAACGGCATGGATTCCTTCAGAACCATGTTTTTCAAAATGGCTAACGAGGTCGGCAATAGGTAATGCTTTATCGGCCTTTGTGTCATAGTAGTGATTGAACATTTCAATGAACGCCCATTGGGTCCATTTGTAATATTCAGGATCACAAGTCTTTATTTCACGTGACCAATCATAACAAAATCCTATTTTATCGAGCTGTGAACGGTAGCGTGCAATATTGTTGCGGGTTGTTACCTCGGGATGTTGACCTGTTTGGATAGCATATTGTTCGGCAGGCAATCCATACGCATCATATCCCATCGGATGAAGTACATTAAATCCTTTAAGTCTTTTATATCTTGAAAAAATATCAGATGCTATATAACCAAGAGGATGACCAACATGAAGACCTGCACCCGAAGGATAGGGGAACATGTCGAGTACATAAAATTTAGGACGTGATCGGTCAATGTGTGCTTCGTTGGTATGGTTTTCTTTCCAATATTCTTGCCAACGTTGTTCAATTTCTCTATGTTTATATTCCATTGTTATATATGATGTTTTATTTATTTTCTATTTATTATTTCTCTGACATTTCGAGCATACGGTTAATTGGACGAACAGCTTTTGAAGCTATTTCAGGGTCAACCTCTATAACCGGCAGCTCATATTTTAGTGAATTGTAAAGTTTTTCAAGTGTGATAAGTTTCATGAAAGAACAATCGTTACATGCACAGGTAGAATCATTTGGCGGAGCCGGAATGAATTCTTTTTCAGGGCATGCCTGCTTCATTTTAAATAATATACCGCTCTCGGTTGCAACAATAAAACGTTTGGCACTGTCATTTTTTGCAAATTCAAGCAAAGCAGCTGTTGATCCAACTTTATCGGCAAGTATAACTACCGGTTTTTGACACTCGGGATGAACAAGAACCTTAGCATCGGGATATTGTTTCTTCAACTCAACAATTTTTTCAGCTGAAAAACGTTCATGAACATGGCAAGCACCATTCCAAAGTTTCATATCACGACCTGTCACACTATTTATATATGATCCGAGATTACGGTCAGGTCCAAATATAATTTTTTCATCTTCGGGAAGTTGCTCTACAATTTTTCTTGCATTTGATGATGTAACAACAATATCGGTTAGAGCTTTAACACCTGCCGATGTATTAACATAGCTAATCACGGTGTGACCGGGATTTTCTTTAATAAATTTTTCAAAATCTTTTGCATCACAACTGTCGGCAAGCGAACATCCGGCATTGAGGTCAGGTACAATAACCTTTTTCTCGGGACAAAGAATTTTGACAGTCTCTCCCATAAAATGAACACCACACATAACCACAACGGGCTGTTGAAGGGTAGTTGCAATCTGAGCCAAAGCCAAAGAGTCGCCAATGAAATCGGCTACTTCTTGAATTTCATCGCGCTGATAAAAGTGGGCGAGAATCACTGCATTTTTCTCTTTTTTGAGTTTCAGTATCTCTTCTTTTATGTTCAGATTTTTTTCGACCGGAACGTCGATATATCCTTTTTGGACATCCATTTTATTTAAAAAATTAAGTTTTTAAGAAAAAAAATTTTAGAATAAGAATAATAATGACTGTCGATTGATGTTATAACTTTATTACAATTTTCTTGTTTTTGAAGTTATAAAACTTTTAAAAGATGTTGTAAACATGTTATAAAATCTCTTGATGTTGACTTTCAATATTTTAGTAAGTTATCAACTTGTTGTTAATAATTTGCAAAGTTAATAAATTTAGCCGATTAATGGGGTCTATAAAAGTAGAAAATAGTTTGATAAGTGGTTTTATAAGTTTATATAGTCTGTTTATTATTAATTGCAGATGTTTTGCATATCGTTTAATTGCTGAAAAATCCAAATTTTTGAGGGGTGAATTTATGTAAAACTTTATGACAGGTTATAGACAGTTTTAAACATAGTTATTGACATGGTTTGAAAAGGCTTGTTCACAGTAATTTACTAAAGAAAATTTATCATAGATGGTTTATAAAATAAACAGCCTTTCAATAGATTTGAACGACTGTTTACAAATATAGGTGTGATTATTGTAATTATGTCTATAATTATGTTTATAGAATATATAAATATTTGATTATATTATAGTTAAAACGTTATGAACAAGTCTATAAAAATGTTCAGAATGTAAAATTAAGCGTGATGCCATATTCGTTTCCAAAGATAGTGTTTTGTACCCAAGGATAATATGCCACATCTGATTTATGATAGTCTTTGGCTACTTGATGGGCGGGGTTACCACGGAAATAACCAAGACATTCGTTTACCGGATCAACAATAAATGCAAGTATATATCCAAGAGCTCTCGATCCGAGAATTTCATAACCGTTATCGACAATCCATCTTTTGCAACGATAAAAGCCTTCGCCTATAATTGCACCACAACAGGGGGTAATGATGAGGTCTTGAATAGATGGTATTTCCATGAAGGCTTCTACACCATATTCCCAGAAAACTGTAGAGATGAATGCGCTGTAGAGAAAAGAACCGAGAAAGTTAAATCCCTGGCTTCGTGCGCTCATAAAATATGCTGCGCCGGCGTATGGGTGAAGACAGTAGTTAAAAATAGGATTATCTTTATCAATAACCGGACCTTCTTTAACGTGATTGACCCAACGTTTAAATAGAGGCACACTTGTGATAGCTTCTTTATTCCAAGCGGTTGCATCTTCAGGAAGCATTTGTAGAATAGCAAGAGCCGTCAAACCTCCGGCAAATAGAACACCGGTGTTGGCTGCCAGACGTCCCCATTTTTCTTCGTGAGTTGTTAAAGAATAGGGAAGAGAATATATATCAGGTTTTGGAAACCCGATAGGTTTAAATGTATTATGAACTGAATTTGTTGCATCTTGCATGTTAATATTGACAATCATTTCATTATTATCAACAAGAACAGGTTCAATTTCAACGGTCTGAAATTGATAGTCAGATGCGATTGCCGGTAATATAGCCGTCAAAATAGCTAATAGTGATGAAAATAGAGTTTTCATAATCACACCCAAAATAAATAGTTTTACAAAATAATTACAATAAAGTTACAATTATAACATTTCAACTATTTGTTTTGCTTTATAAAAACTCAATTTTAATATATTTTAATAATTTAGTGAGAAATATAGATGGTCTCATTATATTAAAATATGTCCTTCATATTCATACTTGATCAAAGGTTATTTCAATTAGTATCAGGTACTTTTTGATGTTATATATATAAAAATATATATATTTAAATTTATGTGACTCCAAAAATATGTCCATTTGACTTTTTTTTGGAGTGAGATTTTGTAACTAGCCAGGATTGCCAACGTTATTATATTCAATCAGCGTTTATGATGCCTACTGACGCAAAAGAACGTCAGGAAAATGTCACTGTAGGACTGATAGACTTTCTCCTTAAACCTGAACTTCTAAATTGGTGAGTTCTATTAAGTTATAATCTCCCAAAAGTAAAAAACATAGATTTGGCGGATTTTATGTATTATAATTTAAAAATTGCTATTTTAGTAATATGAATATATTTCACTAACTCAAATTTACTTCAAGGATAAATATAATATATTCTGTGGCTTTGAAAAACTTAGATTTCAAAATGTGATTGATAGATTATAAAAGTTTCAGCATTGACAAAGCATGTCACCATTAGGAAGCCAAGCAAAGCAGAAGTGGGTCAAGACTCCACTAAACTTCAAAGCCGCCGAGAGCCACAACCCTTTCGACGGCTTTATTCATCTAAGATCCTCATACTTTTGAACTAAGCCTCCAAATCTTATTATAGACTTTTAAACATTTGGATTCAGGGTCTATAGATATCTATTTCAACATAAATATTTGAATTCAAGTCTTTCCATATATGTCTATATAGAGTTCCATTTTTTTTCTACAATGTATGCTCATTATTGTGTTTATAAATAATGGATTGTATAGAAGATATTTTTTCAAAATCTTATTAAGAAGTTTGAAATTTTCCATCTGTGCTTTGTCAAAAGAGTATATATCTGCATCTACCTCAGGTTGAAGGCGATCAAGGAACATAAAATATTTTCTTAATATTCCAACTATGTAATCACTTAGTTGTATCATTGCATTAGTAGACGAATCGCAAAAAGAATAATGACATAATGCATTTCCTTTGTAGTTTAGGTTTTCTGAAGATAATTGAGCCTTTACTTGTTTTTCATCATCAAATAATAATGTCTTATGTCTAAATGTAATTATTTCTTGACGATAGAACTGGCAATAGTCTTTAACCCATTCATGGGTAGTCTCATCCTGAATGAATGGTAAACTCTTCTGGGTACACGCTTTTTCAAGACAGTGTTTTAGAAATAGTTTATGTGGATATACCATAAGATTTTCAGCATCAGCATTTATTGATTGATCCACGAAACACAAAAGTCCGTCTATGAAATCCTTAATTTCCGTGACCTTTATATTGGGATATTTATATTTTTTGAAATGGCTAATGGTAGCTTGTGGATCAGTTTTTAGTATTTCATATAATATAGCTTTAAACTCGTATGGATCTAAATTTAGTCCTTCTATAGAATCAACAATATCAACAAAACCATAATACAGAACTTGGACAGCATTAAAATGTATGTGCCATCCATTTTTCTCAATTAGGTTCAATACATTAGTAACTTTTGTTTTTTTTAAAATATCAAAGAATGAACCCTTTAAATCATTCTTTGCTTTCAACTCTTTTGTTCTCTCTATTCCAAGAGAATCTTTTAATTCATTTATTGATAATGAATTTTCTGATTGAACACCACCTAATACAAATACGGCATCATAATTAGTATTCAATACATCTCTCTTGATTATAAGATGCTTGTCATTACCTGATTCATCATAATAGAGAGTCTCCGCCCGTTCTAGATACTTCTTAAAACCCTGAATCTCTATGAATTGGGAGATATTATCATATAAATCTTTTATGTCGGCCATATTCCACAAAGCATTTATTTTATTACTTATATTCTTGAGGATTCGTACTCTTCTAAATCTTCTGGAGTTATGAAAATTCTATAACCTTGAGATTTTTTCTGCTTTAGCCGCATACATAACCAATTTAACTCTTTGTCACATTGAGGACAAGTACCTTTACAATCATTATTATTTGAACAGGGATAAGGTTCATAAATGATTTCATTTATATCCGCTATTCGTTGCCGAATACCCCTTAATATTTTGCATTTGCTCCTACCATCCATTATATTACCTTGTAAGAAAATTTATCAAAACGAGAATATCCTATTTGCTCAAGATTGTGATAGCTACGGCGAATATCTGATTCTGAATTAAACCCTTTAATAAATGGTAAACGTATAAGAACTCTTTCCGCTAGCCCCAAATCCGCAATCTTTTTCAGATTGTGGATTACGACTGCGTTATCTTTACTTGTATAGCGTTTATAAATGGACGGATTCATGTCCTTAATGTCAACAATCCATTCGTCAACGTACTCTATCAAGCTATACCATTCTTCATAAGGTACGTTTAAAGATGTTTCCATTGTTGTACGCCAATCCTTTGCACCGAGTTCCAAAACATCTTGGATAAAGGAGGCTTGAAGCAATGGCTCTCCACCACCGAAGGTTAATCCCCCACCGGTGGCGGCAAAATACAACTGATCTATTTTGATGGTGTTGTATAGTTCAATGGAAGAAACTGTTGAGTTTGACTCAATAATATGACATTTTTTGTTTAAACAAAACTTGCAGTTCAGTGAACAGTTATAGAAAGCAACAAGTGTGGTTATACCGTGACCATCTGTACCCATTCGCAAACGGTCAACTCCCATAATATTAGCAATCCTCATCGTTTTCTATAATATTAAATCTCCTATCCATTTCACGTTGATTCCATTGACAATGATGGATGGGTTTAAAAGTATATTTGTTCTTTGTAGATTTAGGGACAACTATCGTAATGCACTTGAACGATTCTACATCAGGCGTATAGTTTAATAAATCTAGTTCATCTATAAAACTTCCCATTGTCGTACAATGCGAATGGTATGCAGAAGGGAAAAGGGCAGAATCTTGATATTCAAAGATTGATTCTGACGCATTTGTAGACAGGCCTTTAAATTCTATCCTTTCTAAGGAAACGCATCTGCCAAATGCAGCACTTTTGATTTCATGTACTGATTTTGGGATGGATATACCTCTCAAATTTCTGCATCCCCATAAAGAGCCTATTCCAATAAATTCTAAACCTTCAGACAGTTTTATATTTGTTAGATTTTTAGAATTATAGAATGCATAATCTGACAAAGAAATAATACCCTTTGGAATAACAACTTCAACCACGCCTGATTCGTAAAATGCCAACGGGGACATTGAACTAACACCTTCTAAAGAGATAAAAGACTTATCGCCGAAATAGCATTCCAAGTTTTGGGTTATCTGGTTTATTAGCATTCCTCTTTCAGATTTAAAGCGACCATCATATCCGGTGATGATATTTGTTACTTTACCAAATGGTCTAATTCCCAAATTTGTTAAAGATGAAGGGATTCGAACCTCTTGAATAGCACAACCATAAAAGCATAAGTCTCCAATTAACTTAACAGAGTTCCCTAAGTTGACACGTTCCAGATTGCGACAATATGCAAAGGCATAATTACCTATTATTTCTAGTGTGTCTGGTAAATCTATATTTCTTAACTCTCTATTTGAGTTAAATGCATTATCCTTTATTGAAACCAAGCATGATGGCAGATGAACATACTTTAAATTACACCCTTCAAAGGTGTTAGGTTCAATAGTTCTAATGGAACCTAAAGACCATATTTCCTCAAGTTCTTCACATCCCCAGAAAGCAGACTCCCCAATAAATTTCACACTCTTTGGCAAATCCAATGATTTAAGTGAATAACAATCTTCAAATGCCCTACGTCCAATAGATTCAATTCCTTCCGGCATGTAAATTTCCTCAAGATTTCTTGAATTTGAAAAACATCCATTAGCAATGGATTTAACATTATTAGGTATAGTGAATCGTTTTTGTTTTCCCCAATATGCAATAATCGTATTGCCATCTTTTGAATATAAAGCATCCTCTTTGACCATAAAGAATGGAGATCGATTCTTTATTGCAATTTTTGTATCGTGGTAGTATGGGTCGCTAGCGAATGGATTATCTCCTATTACAACAACTGAAGGCGGAATTATTAGTTGTTCAATAGATTGATTTCCGAAAGCTCCATCGCAAATAATACGGGTCCCCTTACGTATATTATAAGATTTACGATGAACGAAACTGCATGTTAGGACCTTCTTCCCATCCTGAGAATACAGAACTCCATACTCATCCTTTTCTCCAGCTGCCTTTTCTTCATCTGTTGCTTTTGTTGATATTGAATCTATACGCCGTAATTTAATAAGTGCTTCTACGAAACCATTAGCAGCTGATTTTTCGTACCACACCATAGATAACGACACATCTTTAGAAACAAATACCCCATAAGCATAACATTTTGCCAATAAATACTGATACAACGCATTTCCATCATTTGCTTTCTGCTTAATGGTATTAAAGAGACTCCCTATACCAACAACAATGTTTTCTTCCTTCTCAAGTTTAGATTTAACAAACCAAAAGAGAGCCTTTTCATAATTTCTTGATGTCCCATATCCTTTGAAGTACCATTCTGCCAACTTACCCTGCGCTATAGTATTTCCTCCTTCAGCAGCCTTCTCCTTCCAAAATAATGCTTTTTGTGGATTTGGCTCAGTTCCTATTCCTTTTTGAAAACACACCGAAACATTATTTGCAGCTACAAAACCTCCCGCTTCTGCGGCCTTCAAATAAAGAGAAAAGGCCTTTTCTTCATCCTTTTCAATACCTTGACCGTTTTCGAAACAAACAGCAAGATTATTCATAGCTGAGGTAGAACCATTGTCAGCAGCAATCCTGTACCACTTTACTGCGTCAACATAGTTTTTCGCTATGCCATTTCCGTTGGCATACGCCAATGCTACATAAAAAGCAGCATCATAATCACCTCTTTCTGCAGCTAACAAATACCATTTAAAAGATTCTTTTTGATTTTTAGATACACCCAGAATTCCGTTTTTATATATTTCTGCAAGTCTTTTCTGAGCTTCGAGGCTACCATTCTTTGCAGCTGAAGTATAGTTTTTTACTGCCAATGTATTAGATTGATTTATCCCTCCTTCCTTGAAGCCTTTTTCATAGTACCGAGCCATACGCAGGCAAGCTGGTGTGATACCATCTTTCGCTGCAGATCGGATGTTCTTAGCACCTAAAATAATATTCTTGTCACAATATTTGCCTTTTAAAAGATAAGTTCCATAAAGCCATTTTGCTCTAGTATTTCCAAGTTCCGCTGCGATTTTGAAGTTTTGGAAAGCTACTTGATGGTGGCCTGCTTTTTGTTCTATTTCACCAAGGCATAGATAATAAAGGGGTGAATCATACTCTTTTATCTTATTTGCAATTTCTATAGCCAAAAACATATTTTTCTCAACTTCATCACCATTCGCATACATTAATGCCAGATTCCTAATCGCTCGTGAGAATCCAGATTCTGATGCTAATTTAAACCATGCAAATGCATCCTTAAGGCTTTTCTCTACATAAATACCTTTTGCATAAAATATTCCCATAGAATTCACGCATTCAGCATCTCCATGCTCAGCACAAATTCTCACTTCATCAAAAATTGTTTTAGAATATTCTTTATTACACCAGAGTGTGACATCTTGGAAGAATTCTTTTACTTTTTGGTGAATCTCTTTAATATTGATTGCTGCCAATTCATTATTTCGCGTACTACATAACATAGCGCAGCATGTCCAGTCCCTATCTTCCCTCAACTGTTGCTTATCCAAATACTTTGTGAAATAACAATTTACCCCTAATAATTCCACAAAATCCCTAAGGCGTTCCATTCGCCTAACATTCTGTATTGGGGAAACTATTATAAAATCATTGTCACCTTGGCATGCTCTCTTAATCTTATCAGCGAATGGGGCGATAGCGTATGATTCTACATCTAAAATATTGGAAAAAAGATGAAGGGTCGGACAATCTTGGTCTATTCGAATGTCATCTTCTAATAGTTCATCAAAGCCTTTTTGAATTGCTGTTATTGTTGCTTCAGGGAAGAAACAATAACAAAGTAGCTCTGCTCTTGCTAATGCCAATGCAGAAGGCTCTATTAAAGTGATGGATCGAACTTGTTGTTGTATATTGTAATTTTTTATAAAGTCATGGTAGCACATTGTGGCTAAACCCTGACCACATCCATAATCAACAATATCGATCTTCTCTGCTGATTTTATGTATGGACTTAATTGTTTGAAGGCATACATCAATTTCTCTGCATGCATTTGCCCATAAGAATAGAAATACATCTGCAATAATGGTTCATTATCAAGTAATTCTACACCACGATTCAATTGATCAAACAATTCGTCAATTAAATCAGATGGGAGTTTTTGAATGAAGTCACAAGAAATATTACGAACCTTCTCAAATGAAGGCTCATCCATATGCTCTACAATGTATGCAAATGTAGTTTTAGATTCTTTCATCTTCCAGTTATTGTTTCACTCCAAGGATTCAGTTTGTGTTGATTCCAATTACGTACAGCCGCTTCTTTACTACTATTGGCGTAACAGTACTCACAAAGATGAGGACACGTATTGTACTCACCTATATCCTTACTCTTCATGCAGCCGCAAGCTGTTCGCTGTCCCTTATCCATATTATTTTGGCAGATAATCGCATATCTTCCATCCGCTAATGCTATAGCATCTTCTGGAATCTCAGTAGGCTCTAATTCTGCAAAAAGACTATCTGAGAAATTAGGATCTTTTATCTCGACTCCCAAGAATTTCAACAATTCTGGGGAGTGAGAGCAGAAACGTACCATTAGTCTGTCATCGACGCAATGGTTGTGTTCCACTTCGGGAAGATTTGCGGCTTCACCGCAAGTGGCAAGTATGAAGTTCCAGCCTTTTCGTTTGTTGAGTTCAACAAGGCGACTTGCAAATTCAAGCATTTGTTCGGGTGTCCAATCAATGTAATTGATATTGCTTCGTTCAAGGTTTGACTTAACTTTTCGATAAGAAATGATGTCAGCGAAACTGAAAACGAGTTTTTCAGTGTAGCCTACTAATTGGTCGCCGATATTCTCTATTTTGGATAATAGTTTATCCATATCAATCTTATCGGTAAGAATAAGTGGATCAAATCTCCAAACTACAGCACCTTTACCAAGGTTCTCCACAAGAAGTTTGAATGTCTCAATACGTTCAACGAGCGGTCTGACCCCTCGTTCCAATCCTTCTTGTTCATAATCGTTGAGTGTGTATTGGACATAGCAACCGATACCACGCGACTTCAAATATTCAAGATGATCAAGGATTGGTCGAGGATTTTTTGACCAAAATACGATGAACTTGGTGTCGTCATACCCGACATAACTTTTAACGCCATTGAAAGGATTGGTCCATGCGGAATAGCCTTTCTTCAACCTATGAAAGAACCAATCAGCATAGAACGCCGGAATATCTGTGCTTCTGCTTGCGGATACGACAATAGGGAAAGTGGCTTTAGCCACTTCTCCATTATCAAGAGTAATGAATCTATCTTCTTGTTTCTTAGCCATCCTCAGAAATTTATATCTTCATTATCATATACGCTTCATATTTTTCAGTATATCTTGGACGTAGCATACACCAGTCCCTGTGCAAAGTTACAAAATTATTTAAATATTTTATCTATAGACGTGCTGACTAAGTGAATTTCTTTTATTTACTGAATTATATTGTCAAAAGGTAAATTATTGAGAGGTCGGTGAGGTACATTATGACGATGAGGATCCATGACATTACTGTGCGCTCGTATTTGTAGCATTGCCAGGCGAGGAAGGCGGCAACGATGAGGTAGAATGGCAAAAGCCATACAAATATTTTTTGGAGCTCGGGGAGGGGATTTGCTGATAGAGAAAGAAGTACCGGGGTTAAAACAGCCGGGAGTGCTGCTATGATTATCAGCACTATCACATAAACCGGAACCTTCTGACTTTTAAAGTGGTTATCGCTCATTTCTTTTTTGATTTAAGATATGCTGCAACCGTAGCTTTTATACCATCGGTCAATGAGAATTTAGGGTCGAAACCAAAGTCGCGACGGGCGTCCTCGATGTCACAGTTCCAGTTGCGCTGCTTCATTATTTTATATTTGTCAGGATTCAAGGTGGTTGGTTTTAGACGCAGCTTACCCCATTTCCCGGCAATATAACTCACTACATAAACAGCCCATAAAGGAAGTTTGACAGGGACAACAAACTTTCCGCCGAGTTGGTCTGCAACAATTTTGCGGAACTCATCCTGTGTATATGAGCGGTCTTCTGAAATGTTATATTTTTTATTTAATGTGTTGGGCGATTCGAGAGCATCAAACATTGCGTTGACAAGGTCTTCGACATATATAAATGTCAACATCTGGCGACGATAACCAACTCCAAAATCAAAGTGGGAGTCGATAGATTTTATCATCATCAGATAGTCCTTTTCGTGAGGACCATAAACACCTGTCGGTCTGAAAATTATATAAGAAATACCTGCCATATTTTCAAGGTAGTTTTCCGACATAATCTTTGACAGACCGTATGCTGTATTTGGTTCCGGTGTAATATCGGTTGTTGCCGGAGTATAATTCTTTTCGTCCCATGCTCCGAGAGCCGACAAGCTGCTCATATACAGAAACTTTTCAGGTACTTTGTCGGTAGCTTTGAGTGCCTCAACAAAGTTGCGCAGATATGTGAAGTTGATGCGTTTGAAGTCAAGAAAATTTACACATTTTGTTGCGCCGAGATTATATATAATGTAGTCCCACTTTTCGCCATCGGGCATCGATTGGGTCAAAACATTTTGTATTTCTTCGCTATTTTCATAGTCGAGGACAATAAATTTGAGAGCAGGGTCATCGAGATAGCGGCGAGATGTTGACTCGCGCACTGCCACCCATGTTTCATATCCGCGACTGAGCGATGTTTTGGCTATAAAACCGCCAATAAAACCGCCGGCGCCAACAATGAGTATTTTTTTCTGTGACATTTATTTTTTGTGATGTTTAAAAATCTGTGTTACTTAGTTTTACGTCTTCCGTTACCTTTCACAACCTTGAGAACCTGAGCCGAACGTGCAGGGAGATAGAGCTTGAGCCATTCCTTGCAGAGCGGAGTGTAAAGGTCATCTGAAATTGTGAGATGTTCAACGTTCATATCCACGTTGTCAAATCCGCCAAAGCAGGCTTGATCGCTCGACAAAACAACTTTGTATTTTCCCGCCGGAGCAAGAATGCCGTAGTCGGTGAACGAGTCGGTCGGGTTGAAATTGAATACAAATATAAGGTTTCCGCGTTTAAATGCCAGCACCTGGTCATCATCTTTTTCCCAAAGCTTTTCAATCGGCAGAGCCTGGAAGTTATGAACGTGCGAAACCAACTCGATCATCGCATTGTCAAAGCGGTTGAGAAATTTATATTGCAAATCTTCGCGATCGACAAGATCCCACTGGCGACGTGCATATTTATAGCTCCAGCCATTGCCTTCGCGCGGAAAATCGATCCATTCGGGGTGTCCGAATTCGTTACCCATGAAGTTGAGGTAGCCGCCATTGATGGTCGAAAGCGTTACAAGACGAATCATTTTGTGCAATGCCATTCCGCGGGCAACGGTCATGTTGTCGTCGCCTACCATCATGTGCCAATACATCTCCTTGTCAATCAGTCGGAAAATTACGGTTTTGTCGCCCACGAGAGCCTGGTCGTGACTTTCAACATATGATATAGTCTTTTCATCGCTTCGGCGGTTGGTAAGTTCCCAGAAAATTGATGTAGGATGCCAGTCCTCATCTTTTTTCTCTTTGAGAGTCTTGATCCAATAGTCGGGAATTCCCATAGCCATACGGTAGTCAAAGCCGATTCCGCCATCTTTAAAAGGAATTGCCAAGCCGGGCATACCGCTCATTTCCTCGGCAATCGTGATTGCATTATGGTTAATCTCGTGGATAAGCTTGTTGGCAAGTGTGAGATATGTTATGGCATTGGTGTCTTGACCGCCGTTATAATAGTCGTCGTATGACCCGAAAGCCTGACCGAGTCCATGATTATAGTAAAGCATCGATGTCACGCCGTCAAATCTGAAACCGTCAAAATGGTATTCGTCGAGCCAATATTTGCAGTTTGACAAAAGGAAATGCAACACTTCGTTTTTGCCATAGTCAAAGCAGAGCGAATCCCACGCCGGATGTTCGCGTCGCGAGTCGCCATAAAAATAGAGGTCATAGCTGCCGTCGAGACGACCCAAACCTTCAACTTCATTTTTAACTGCGTGACTGTGAACAATATCCATGATAACGGCAATGCCGAGCGAGTGGGCACGGTCGATGAGTGATTTTAACTCTTCGGGAGTTCCGAATCGGCTCGATGCGGCATAAAAGTTTGAGACGTGATAACCAAACGACCCGTAATAGGGGTGCTCTTGTATAGCCATAATCTGAATGGCATTATAACCGTCGGCAGCAATGCGTGGCAAAATCTTGTCGCGGAATTCGACGTATGTTCCAACACCCTCGCGCTCCTGAGCCATACCGATATGACATTCATAAATCAACAGCGGACTAACGTCGGGCGTGAAATCCTTGTCTTCCCACCTGTAAGGCTTTTCGGGATTCCATACCTGAGCCGAGAAAACATGAGTGTTATTGTCTTGAACCACACGGGTGGCATAGGCTGGGATGCGTTCACCCCTCTCGCCGTCGCCCCAGTGCACCATCATTTTATATAGTTGCCCGTCTTTGATAGCTTCGGGGTTGACATTGAGTTCCCAAACACCATTTTCACGACGATGAAGCTTGAAACGTTCAATTTCTTGCCAGTCAGAGAAATCGCCGATCAGATATATTTCAGAGGCATTGGGAGCCCATTCTCTGAACGTCCATGATTTGTCGGGATTGCAATGCAGCCCAAAATATTTATAGGCATTGGCAAAATCGACAAGCGAACCGGCTTCAGAAGTCAGTTCACGTTCTTTGTCAATAGCATCTTGGTGACGACCGTTGATAGCATCGGCAAACGGCTGGAGCCACGGGTCATTTTTGAGCAGAGAGAGTTGTTTTTTCTTCATTTACGACAAGATATGAGATTATAAGATATTCCACAAAATTAAAAAAATAAATTAACAAATAGATTATCACTCAAAAATTTTTCAATAATTTAGCATACAAAGCAATAAAAGAATGTTAAAAACAGTGTTGTAAACGGTATTGTATTAAATTTATTACTACCTTTGCACCACAAAATCATTCCCGACCTGCGCATGTGGCGTAATGGTAGCCGCGTTAGACTTAGGATCTAATGTCTCAGGACGTGGGGGTTCGAGTCCCTTCATGCGCACTGTAAAATGCTGTATATCAATGATATACAGCATTTTTTATTTGAACGCAAAGACCTTGCGTCCCTACATGTCTGCTGAAAATAAAACGTTCTCCTGTTCTCCAGTCCAACTTTTGCCATTATCCGTTTTAAAATTTCATTGTCATTAGACATAATCGCTAATATTTAATTTTTTTTGCAAAGATAACTAAGTTTTAGATAAATGGTATAGAAACAGCTCAAAACGGATGAAATGGATCTATAATCATAATTTTTGCGGGTGATACAATGTTCGTAATCGTAGATTTGGGACGCTTAATTTATGATTTCGTAAAATTGTGAAAATATTGACGTTATTTGTGAAAATAATTTGTGAGAAATATAATCTACTTTTGCGTTATATAATCAAACAAACATAATAAAATATGAAACATATTGGAAAATCGTTATTAATCGGATTATGTTCTTTAATGGGCTTGAATTCGTGTTCAGCATCAACAAATAGAAATGAAGAAACTAAAAAAAATACAGATATAGAAATGAATACATCAGTTAATCCATCTAAAACCGCTTTAAATAATGATTTAAAGAAATTAGTTGTATTTTTCTCTCATATCGGTGAAAACTATAACGTAGGATACATAGAAAAAGGCAATACCCATATCATCGCCGATATGATTGCCGATGCGACCGGCGCAGATCTTTTTGAAATTGTTCCTGAAAAGGATTATCCTGACAATTACAACGAATGTATCGAGGTAGCCAAACAAGAACTTCATCAAAACAAACGCCCGGCTATCAAAGGCGATGTTAAGATTGAAGATTATGATGTTGTCTTCATCGGTTATCCTAACTGGTGGGGTAATCCTCCGATGTGTGTCTATACGTTCATCGAAAAGCATGATTGGAACGGCAAAACCGTCATACCTTTCATCACGCATGAAGGTAGTGGTATGGGTGGAACCGACCGTAAGATAGCAGCAGCCTGCCAGGGAGCAAACACTCTGACCGGCAAAGGACTCGCCGTCCAGGGTAAAGTGGCTCAGGAAAATCAAGAAATGGCAAAGAAAAATGTAGAGCGTTGGTTGACAGGGCTCAATATGATAAATAAAAAAGACTAATATGAAAAATATAGAACTCAGCAACGGCGTTAAGATGCCGATGATCGGCTACGGAGTCTATCAGGTAGATCCTGCCGAATGTGAAAGATATGTAAGCGATGCTCTCAAAGTTGGCTATCGCATGATAGATACAGCTCAGGCATATCACAATGAAGAGGGTGTAGGCGCCGCCATCGCTAAGAGCGGTATCCCGCGCGAGGAACTTTTCATCGTGTCGAAGATCTGGATTTCTAACTATGGTTATGAAAAAGCAAAAGTTTCTATCGACGAAAGCCTGCGCAAACTCGGTACTGACTATATCGACCTGATGCTTCTCCACCAGCCTTTCTGCGACCGCTATTGTGCATACCGTGCTCTTGAGGAGGCATATAAGGAAGGTAAACTCCGTGCAATCGGTGTGAGCAACTTCTATCCCGACCATTTCATCGATCTGGCAAGCAATGTTGAGATTCCGCCAATGGTCAATCAGGTAGAAACCCACGTATTTGACCAACAGATTGAGGCTCAGAAAATCATGCAGGAATATGGATGCCAAATAATGTCGTGGGGACCGCTTGCTGAAGGCCGCAACAATTTCTTCACAAATCCCGTGCTTGAAGCAATCGGTAAGAAATACGGCAAAAGTGTAGCTCAGGTAGCACTTCGTTGGCTCACGCAGCGCGGTGTTATCATCATTCCGAAGTCGGTTCATATCGAGCGCATGGAGCAGAACCTCAACATTTTTGACTTCACACTCAGCGATGAGGATATGGCAGAGATTGCCAAACTCGACACAGGCAAGAGCCTCTTCTTTGACCATCACGATCCCGAAGTGACCAAGATGTTCATGGGCTGGAGATAGTTTACTCTTGTAATTTTTTAGTGCTAACAGTGCGGAATTTCATAGGAGACATTCCGATGTTTTTCACGCAAAAACGACTGAAATAGCTTATTGATGAAAAATTCATTTCATCGGCGATTTGAGAAACAGACATATTGCTGTTTTTAAGATATTCCAAAGCAATGGCCGTTGCGGCGTTATTGATATGAGTGGATACGCTTGTTCCTGTCACGCGCTTTATCGTATCTGACAGATATTTAGGAGTTACGTGAAGCTGTTCTGCATAGTGCGAGACTTCTCTTTGCGTCTTTGCTCTACCACCTTCTAATAAAGTATAAAACTGCGTTGTAATATAGCCAACACGGTCAGTCGTTAAAATATCGTTATTGGTTTTGGAATGGAAGTCAAACAGGTCATATACCATTGTTTGTAACAAACTTCCCATCAGTTCCTGATAAAATTGATGGTCTATGTTGTCAATACGATTTTTAATATTGCTAATGTCGATTTTGAAGTGCGAGGCATCTAACTCATCAACCTTAATTATAGGGTTGTCAAACAAGCTCACGCATCCACGGATAGCGTAATTATTGGCCGGCAGAAGATTGTGAAGAAATTTATCAGGAGCAGCGATATATTCACATCTGAAATTTTCATCTTTCTCTATTTTAGACACTAACTGCGGTCGGGAAATAACTGCAATGTCATTTTTAGACATAGTGAAAGGGTGGTCATTATATAAAAAACTGCCGGTTCCATCAGTGCATATAAGATGCACTATACAATCATAGAATGCAGGTGAGTTTACAAGAGTGAACTCATTAGAGTAAACTATTGATTCGTGAAGATGCTTAGCCATATTGCAAAAGTAACACTTTCAGTGGATATGTGCAAATTTCGATGTTTTTTGTGAAACTTTTCAAAAAGCAAAACATTGTAACTTTGTGTTATAATAATAAACGAAACACTCATGGCCGCTGCGACTGGATATAGACTGGAGGAAAGAAGATGATTGTAAATGGAAGATAACCGAAATTCGCGCAAGTACATTTTAATTAACATATTCACCCATCCGACAATCTTTCTTGCGTTATGATTTGTTTTTGGTGTATGGTCAATTAACATTCGTATTTAATCCCAATTATATTATGAAGAAAAACGTAATGATACTGGCAGGTGCCGGTCAGATAGGTATGGCTATAGCCCGACGCATGGGTTATGGAATGAAGATTGTAATAGGAGATAAAAATCTCCAAAATGCCGAGACGATAGCCGATATAATGAATAAAGCCGGTTTTGACTGTGAAGCTTTAGAAATGGATCTTTCAAGCCGTGAGTCTATTAAGAGTATAATCTCCGAAGCTCAGAAATATGGAGACATTACTATGCTTGTCAATGCGGCAGGTGTTTCTCCCTCACAAGCACCGATAGAGTCGATACTCAAGGTTGATCTCTACGGAACAGCCGTACTGCTTGAAGAAGTTGGTAAGGTGATTGCCAAAGGTGGCACAGGCGTGACTATTTCCAGCCAGTCGGGACACAGAATGCCCGCTCTTTCACCCGATGATGATCGTCTCTTGGCCACGACTCCAACCGAGGAACTACTCTCACTACCCATGCTTCAGCCTGAAAATATCGAAAATACACTCCATGCCTATCAGATGGCGAAGCGTTGCAACGTAAAGCGCGTGATGGCTGAGGCTGTCAAATGGGGTGAACGAGGTGCGCGCATCAACTCCATCTCTCCGGGCATTATTGTGACCCCACTCGCTCTTGACGAATTCAACGGACCGCGAGGCGATTTCTATAAAAATATGTTTGCTAAGTGTCCCGCCGGACGACCCGGTACGGCAGATGAGGTTGCAAATGTGGCTGAGTTACTTATGCGTCCGCAAGGAGCTTTCATCACCGGCACAGATTTCCTAATAGACGGCGGAGCTACTGCATCGTTCTTCTATGGCCCATTGCAACCCAAAGAGAGTTAATTAATAGGAATTGTCAATAATAGTATAAAATTTCATAGGAGACATTCTAATTTTTTCATAAAAAAAGATTTAAATAGCTCAAAGATATTTTTGTCATATTGCAAAGATAGTGATAGTTACATTTAATATGTCATTATCTCGATTTTGGCTTCTTTGAGCTTTGCTTTGCAAACTTTTTGGACGATTTTTTATGTTGGTCGGCTTTTTTTTGTAAATTTGTAGTTGATTTCCCAAATTATAGACAAAAGAAAGATGCCCATCGATATTCTCCAAAATGAACAACCTGCTGAAGTTCAACAAGCCAAATTGCGTCTTGGTATTGTTGGAAATGCTCCGGCTTTGAACGCTGCGATATTGCGTGCTATCAAAGTCGCACCGATTGATTTGTCGGTACTTGTTGTTGGAGAAAGCGGTACCGGTAAGGAATTTTTCCCTAAAATCATTCATAATTTCAGCCCGCGTAAACATTCAAAATATATAGCGGTTAACTGTGGTGCAATTCCCGAGGGTACGATAGATTCAGAGCTTTTCGGACATGAAAAGGGCGCATTTACGAGTGCTGTTTCGGCTCGAAAGGGATATTTTGAAGAGGCTGACGGCGGTACGATCTTTTTGGATGAGGTTGCCGAATTGCCGTTGACAACTCAAGCCCGATTGCTTCGTGTGCTTGAATCGGGCGAGTTTATAAAAGTTGGCTCATCGGTGGTGCAGAAAACCAATATCCGAGTTGTTGCTGCAACAAATGTCGATATGCAAAAAGCTATCCGTGAGGGTAAATTTCGCGAAGATTTGTATTATCGTTTGTCGGGAGTTCAAATTCCGGTTCCACCGTTGCGTGATCGAGGCAATGATATTTTGTTGCTTACTCGCAAATTTGCATCAGATAACTCAGAACGTTATCGTTTGCCTGCCATATCGTTTGATGATGAGGCTCGCCGTACATTGCTTGAATATCGTTGGCCCGGCAACGTGCGCCAATTAAAAAATGTTGTTGACCAGTTGACCGTGTTTAATGCGGGAGAGATTATAAATCGTGAAACGCTTTTGGGTTTACTTCCCGAAAATTCAACGGTTTATACACCTATACTTCATTCCGAGAGTCAATCTGCCGACCATTCCTATTCTCGTGAACGAGAGTTGTTGTTTAATTTGATATTCAGAATGCAGCATGAAATCGATGAGCTTCGTTCGCTTGTTGACAAGAGAGGCGGAGGCGAGGTATTGGGTGCGTCGGTTTTGCCACATACTGCTGATGATAATGATCGTGACGTGACAAAGGCAATCGTAAAATATCAGCCGACAATATCAGAGGTAGCTGCCGGACCTCAACCATTTGTAGGCGCATCGGCAGGCGTAACTCCAACTCTTGAACAAACCGAACGTGAATTGATAAAAATGGCTCTCGAACGCAACGAAGGACGTCGCAAGGCGGCAGCCAAAGAGCTCAATATCTCTGAACGAACATTATACCGTAAAATTAAAGAATATGATCTTGAATAAGATTTTAAAAACGTCTGTAACGCTGCGAATGATTGCGGTTATGCTACTGTTGGCGGTGGCGGGTCAGTCGTGTCGCATCAGTTATAAACTGAACGGGTCGGCTATAGATTATACGGTATATAAAACAATATATATCGGGCAGTTCCCAATCCGTGCGGCTCTTGTTTATGCGCCTTTACAGCAAACATTTGAGCTTAATTTACAAGATTATATAACACGAAATACGCGCCTTCAAATGACCGACTCTCCGGGTGCCGATCTCAATCTTGAAGGCGAAATCACGGGATATGCGCTTTCTCCCCAGGCTGTTACGCAAGACGCATATGCCTCGCAAACACGCTTGACTATCACTGTCAGAGTCAAATATACCGATGAGAAGAATGAAAAGAATAATATCGACCAAACTTTCTCGGCATATCGTGATTTTGACAGTTCTCAAATGCTTAACGACGTCGAAGAAGAGCTTTGTACTCAAATCAGTAAGGAGCTTGTTGAACTCATATTTAACGCTACACTTGGCAACTGGTAATAATTAAATCGAGCAATCATGGATATTAGGACATGGCAGACAGCATCAGAGATTAAAGATTTTCTCACCGGGCTTGAAAACGAGTCGATCCCTTCTTCAGAAGCACGCGAGGGGGTAAGATCGTTAATGGCTCGCTATCCTTTTTTTGAATTGCCGTTAGCGTTATTGCTCAAAAATTATCCCGGTTTGTTTGAAGATGACGATGCTTTGCGAAATGAAGCTTTGAAAACTGTTGCTGCAAAAAGTTCTGATCCTGAAGTGTTCTTCAAGATGCAAACTCCCGATGCTTCGGTATTTGAAAATTTTTATCCAAAGGAAGAAAAAGAATCAATGACGACCGGAGATGCGATCGACGAATTTCTCAATACATATGGCGAGGAAGACCCGGGCGAGTCGGCTCTGTTGGAACGCTTGATATTTAATCCTGTTGGCGATTGGTCAACTCGTCTTGAGATAGAAGAGAATAAAGAGCATAAAAAAGCCGAACCCGAGACTGTCGAAACTGAAAAGCCCGTTCAGTCAGATGAAACTCTTGAGCGTATCGGGTCATATATCGAGGCGCATCCCGACACCTCGCGCATTACTCCGCAACGTCGCGAGAAAAAAGCATCAACTCAACCGGCGGCTGATACACTTTTGAGTCAAAGTTTGGCAAAAATATACGTAAAACAGCGTCGATATGACAAAGCTTATGAAATAATAAGTCAATTAAGTTTGAATTATCCGGAAAAAAGTTGTTACTTTGCAGACCAATTACGATTTCTCAAGAAATTGATTATTTCCCAACAACAAAAAACTACAAATTAAAAGATAAAAATGTACACAGTTATTATCATTTTGACAGTTCTTGTCGCTATCCTTCTCATAGCCGTTGTGCTTGTTCAGAAGTCTAAAGGAGGCGGTCTTGCTTCAAACTTCTCAGGATCAAACCAAATTATGGGAGTTCGTCGCACAAATGATTTTATCGAGAAAGCAACCTGGACACTCGCCGGAATTATCGCGTTGCTCGCAATCATTTCGACTTTTGTAATGCCCAACAGTGTTGGCAATTCAGGTCCTCGTGTTAAAGCTGCGGCTGCCCCTGTTGTAACCGGTACTGAATATAACACTCAGGCACCCGTTCTTCCGGTAGAGCAACCCGCTGCTACTGACGAGGCTTCTGCTCCTGCTGCCGAAGAGGCTCCCGCTCAATAATAGCGCATCATACGATTTTAAAAGAATATTCCCAATCTTTTATGAGGGAGTTCCCCGGACCGACGGCAAGCCGTTACTGGACGTGGCGCTCCCTTGAGTCGTTTATAATTTTTAAACATTATCCCAAAAAAATCAGTTAAACTATAAAGCATCATTTTTATATCAATTCAACCAACCCCGACTCTTCATCTATGATTGAACGTATCGTTATTATCGACTCTGTTGACCCGGTCAGCTTCTATGGCGTGAATAATTCAAACTTTCAGCTTATCCGCAACCTTTTTCCAAAGTTGCGCATGGCGGCGCGTGGCTCGATAATAAAAGTTATTGGTGAAAACGAAGAGACAGCGTTGTTTGAAAAAAAAATAAAAGAGCTTGAGGCATATTGTGTGCGTCATAACTCGCTCCCCGAGGAAGTCATCATTGACATTATCAAAGGAAACGAGTTTAAAGAGCTGAAAAAAGATGATGTTATTATATATGGTGTAAACGGCAAACCTATCACCGGTCGCACTCCCAATCAGCAACTACTGGTTGAGACGTTTACAAAAAATGATTTGACTTTTGCGCTCGGTCCTGCCGGAACTGGTAAGACCTACATCGCTATTGCGTTGGCGGTCAGGGCTCTTAAAAATCGTGAAGTACGAAAAATCATCTTGTCGCGCCCGGCAGTCGAAGCGGGTGAGAAACTCGGCTTTTTGCCCGGTGACATGAAAGACAAGATCGACCCATATCTTCAGCCCCTATATGATGCGCTCGAAGATATGATTCCGGCGGTGAAACTAAAGGAATATATGGAGACAAAGGTGATTCAGATTGCGCCGCTCGCCTTCATGCGTGGCCGCACACTCAACGATGCGGTTATCGTGCTCGACGAGGCTCAGAACACCACTACCCACCAAATCAAAATGTTCCTTACCCGATTGGGAATGAACGCCAAGATGATTATCACAGGCGATATTACTCAGATCGACCTTCCGCGCACAACTCAGTCGGGTCTCATTCATGCGCTCCGTGTGCTGAGAAACGTTCCAGGCATCGGTCATGTTGAGTTTTCAAAGAAAGATATTGTGCGTCATGCTCTTGTTCAGCGCATCGTTGAAGCATATGAGAAATTTGACAAAGAACATGAGAATGACCCCAAAACCGACGAGCCGACCTCTAAAAAAGAAGAATAACATAAACATATAAAACCTAATAAACCCATTAATCATGGCAACAACTCTTGTAAAAACCGATTTTAATTTTCCCGGACAGACTGCAGTATATCATGGTAAAGTTCGTGACGTTTATACAATCAACGACGACCTTATGGTGATGATTGCTACTGACCGTATCTCGGCATTTGACGTAATCCTCCCCAAAGGAATTCCCTTCAAAGGTCAAGTTTTGAATCAAATTGCCGGTTATTTTCTTGATGCTACAGCCGATATTGTTCCCAACTGGAAACTTGCTCAGCCCGACCCGATGGTAACTGTCGGTTATAAATGTGAAGGCTTCAGAGTTGAAATGATTATCCGCGGTTATTTGACAGGTAGCGCATGGCGCGAATATCAAGCCGGTGCCCGTACACTTTGTGGCGTGAAACTTCCCGACGGAATGAAAGAAAACGAACGTTTCCCCGAACCTATCATCACCCCGACCACCAAAGCTGATGCCGGTCACGACGAAAACATCTCGCGCGAAGAGATTATCGCTCAAGGTCTTGTCTCAAAAGAAGATTACGAGACAATGGAACGTTACACTCGTGCACTCTTCAAACGCGGAACCGAAATGGCTGCTGACAAAGGTCTTATCCTTGTCGATACAAAATATGAATTTGGCAAACGCGACGGTAAAGTGATTCTCATCGACGAAATCCACACTCCCGACTCATCTCGCTATTTCTATGCCGACGGCTATATGGAGCGTTTTGAAAAAGGACTTCCCCAGCGTCAGCTTTCAAAAGAGTTTGTTCGTCAGTGGCTTATCGACAACGGATTTATGGGTAAGGCTGGTCAGACTGTTCCCGAAATGACCGAGCAATTCTGCAACGAGGTTAGCGACCGCTATATCGAACTGTATGAACACGTTACAGGTCGTAAGTTTGAAAAAGCAAATGAACAAAACCTTGTTGGCCGCATCGAGTCAAACGTGCTTTCATGCCTTGACCAACTCGCCCGCTAATGGAGGTTGGTGCTGAAAAAATAAATCCCTATCACGGCGATTCACGTCCTAAAACCGAGCAGGTGCGCGATATGTTTGATTCGATCGCACCTGCCTACGATTTTATGAATCGTGCGATGACATTCGGGGTAGATAAATGGTGGCGATCGGTGGCGGTTAACATGATCTGCAAGTCAAATCCGGCTACAATACTCGATATTGCAACCGGAACCGCCGACTTAGCCATAAAGCTTGCCGACAAAATGCCTGCTGCCCGGGTTACCGGTGTCGATCTATCGGCAAACATGATTGAGATAGGTCGCCAAAAGGTTGCCCAACGTTATCTTTCAGATAGAATCGAGCTGATGACTGCCGACTGCCTGCACCTCCCGTTTGACGATAACACTTTTGACTGCATCACGGTTGCCTACGGTGTCAGAAACTTTGAACATCTCGACCAGGGATATGGCGAAATGTTCAGGGTGATGAAACCCGGCGGAATGCTTGTCGTGATAGAGCTATCGACTCCGACCAATCAGGTTGTAAAACCGTTTTATCGACTATATACCAAGCATATCATACCCTTGGCAGGCAAGTTGGTGTCAAAAGATGTTCGTGCATACTCCTACCTTCCCGAAAGCATTGCTGCCGTTCCACAAGGCGATAATATGCTCGCGCTAATCAAACAGGCGGGCTTTGACGATGCTCGCTTCAAAACTCTCACCTTTGGCACATGCTCGATATATTCGGCAAAAAAGCCTCTTGACTAACTAAACAATCTACAATTCATTATCGTCCACAATTCCGGTCAATGAAAGAATTATTCTCGATTTTACGTCGGTTTGTACCGCCATATAAAAAGTATCTGCTGCTCAATATTTTATTTAATATATTGGCGGCAATTTTGACGTTGTTTTCTTTTGCAGTCATCATTCCGATTCTTGAAATGCTTTTCAAGGTCAAGGAGGCTGTTTATGCCTACATGCCCCTCGGCTCGGGATCGCTTAAAGATGTAATTTTAAACAACTTCTATTATTATACTCAAGAAGCAATCAAACTCTACGGACAATCGACTACTCTTGCATTGCTTGCTGTCGCGCTTGTTGTGATGACTGCGTTGAAGACCGGAACGACTTATCTAAGTTCATATTTCGTTATACCGATGAGGTCGGGAATCGTGCGCGACATCCGTAACTACGTCTTTGACAAGATTGTTGCACTCCCTATTTCGTTCTTCACCTCTGAACGAAAAGGTGACGTGATGGCTCGTATGAGCGGTGACGTTGCCGAAATCGAAAACTCTATTATGGCATCGCTCGATATGTTCTTCAAAAACCCGATTATGATTATAATCTTCTTGGGTACAATGATTTTCATATCGTGGCAACTTACCGTTTTTGTGCTGATACTCTTGCCATTAGCCGGCTATGTTATGGGTAAGGTAGGCAAAAAGCTGAAACGAAAATCACTTGAAGGTCAAAACCAGTGGGGCGTTTTGATGTCAAATATCGAGGAATGTCTTGGTGGATTGCGAGTTATCAAAGCATTCAATGCCGAGCAGAAGATTGAAGATCGTTTCCATCGCGAAAATCAGGTGTTCTATAACCTCTCCAATAAAATTGCACGTCGCCAGTCGTTGGCTCACCCAATGAGTGAGTTCTTGGGAACGTGTGCAATAGCCATTGTGCTATGGTTTGGAGGTTCGCTGATTCTTGGCGGATACTCGTCGATGAATGCGGCGTCGTTTATCTATTATATGGTGATTTTCTACAGCATCATCAATCCCGCAAAAGAACTTTCAAAAGCGATGTATGCCATTCAGAAAGGCTTGGCATCAATGGAGCGTGTCGATAAGATTCTTGGTGCAGAAAATCCGATTAAAGACCCCGAGAAACCCATCGAAATTAAAGAATTTAAAGGCGATGTTGAATATTCGGGTGTGACATTCAGCTACGATACCTCATCACAGCCCGTTTTGTCTGACATTGACCTGCATATTCCTGCCGGTTCGACAGTTGCGCTTGTCGGACAATCAGGTTCGGGTAAATCAACGCTTGCCGACCTGTTGCCCCGTTTCTATGATGTTGACAAAGGCTCGGTTAAGGTTGACGGAGTCGATGTGAGAGACCTGTGTGTCCACGACCTCCGTTCGTTTATGGGCAATGTCAACCAAGAAGCAATCTTGTTTAACGATACATTCTACAACAACATAACATTCGGCGTTAAAAACGCAACTATGGAGCAGGTTGAAGAAGCTGCGCGCATCGCCAACGCCCATGACTTTATCATGGAGTCGGAAGATGGCTACCAAACTATGATTGGCGACCGTGGATGCCGCCTTTCGGGTGGTCAGCGCCAGCGTTTGTCGATAGCTCGTGCGATATTGAAAAATCCACCGCTGTTGATTCTTGACGAAGCCACATCGGCACTCGATTCAGAGAGCGAACAACTCGTTCAACAAGCCCTTGACCGACTGATGAAGAACCGTACAACACTTGTCATCGCCCACCGTTTGTCAACAATCCGCAATGCCGACATGATATGCGTGCTCCACGAAGGCCGCATCGTCGAACGCGGTACCCACGACCAACTCCTCGCCCTCAACGGCTACTACAGCCGCCTTGTCGAAATGCAAAACTTATAAACGATAAGTGATATAATGAAACGATCTGACTTTGAAGTAATGGCGCCTGTGGGCAGCTATGAATCGCTGGCGGCTGCAATTAATGCGGGTGCCGATGCTGTTTATTTTGGCGTTGAAGGGTTGAATATGCGATCGAAATCGAGTGTTAACTTCACGCTCGACGACCTTCATAACATTGCCGATATTTGCACCAAAGCCGGTGTGAAGTCATATTTGACGGTTAACACAATCGTTTATGATGACGAGACTGAGAAACTTCATAGCGTGATTGATGCGGTTGCCAATTCGGGTATATCGGCAATTATCGCATCTGACATTGCTGCAATCCTTTATGCTCGAAGCAAAGGCGTTGAGGTGCATATCTCAACCCAATGCAATATTTCAAATACTGATGCCGTGAAATTTTACTCACAGTTTGCCGACGTCGTTGTTCTTGCCCGTGAATTGTCGCTCGACAAGGTTGCCGCTATCTCAAAAGCTATTGACGAGGAGAATATTTGCGGTCCGGCAGGACGAAAAGTCAAGATCGAAATGTTCTGTCACGGCGCATTGTGCATGGCAGTATCTGGCAAATGCTATCTCTCGCTCCACGAAATGAATTCGAGTGCCAATCGAGGTGCCTGTACCCAGATCTGCCGCCGTGGATACACCGTAACCGACCGTGAGACAGGCGATGAACTTGCGGTTGAAAACAAATATATCATGTCGCCCAAAGATCTCAAGACCATTCATTTTCTAAATAAAATGATTGATGCCGGAGTGTCGGTGTTCAAGATCGAAGGACGCGCTCGCGGACCCGAGTATGTTGGTACGACAGTCCGTGCATATTCCGAGGCATTGCAGGCGATTTGTGACGGAGAATTCACTGAAGAACGCATCGCAAAATGGGATGAAAGTCTCGCTAAAGTATTCAACCGCGGTTTTTGGAACGGATATTATCTTGGACAGCGACTTGGCGAATGGTCGTCAAAATATGGCTCATCGGCAACCCGCACCAAAGTGTACGCCGCCAAGGGAATCCGCTACTTCTCAAACCTCGGTGTCGCTGAATTTCAAATGGAATCGGGCGAACTCAACGTAGGCGACGAAATTGTGATCACCGGACCGACCACCGGTGCCATCATCATGAAAGTCGAAGAAATCCGCGTCGACCTCAAGCCGGTAGAAAAAGCCAAAAAGGGTGACCGCTTCTCAATCAAAACCGACCAAAAAATACGCCCCAGCGACCGCCTCTACATCTGGAAAGAAGCATAGACTGTTAAATTTCATTGTCAAACGGGCTTTGGTTGGCGCGTGCTTTATTATTCCGGAGTAAAATTTTGTCATCTCACAAAATATTAATATCTTTGCATGCAATAAAATTAAAAGTAAAATATATGTCGTTTATTGCAGATAGAGTTAAAATGGACGGTCTCACTTTTGATGACGTCCTGCTTATTCCTGCCTATTCTGAGGTATTGCCTTATCAAGTGAACTTAGGCACAAAATTTTCTCGAAACATTACGTTAAACGTTCCCCTGATTTCTGCGGCTATGGATACTGTAACCGAGCAGCAGCTTGCAATTGCAATCGCTCGTGAGGGTGGTATCGGTGTTATCCATAAAAATATGCCGATCGAGGAACAAGCTCGCCAGGTTCACGCTGTTAAACGAGCCGAAAACGGTATGATTTATGACCCCGTTACAATCAAACGCGGTTCAACCGTTGCCGATGCTTTGAAAATGATGGAGGAATATCATATCGGTGGAATACCTGTAGTTGATGACGATCGTTTTCTTGTTGGTATTGTAACCAATCGCGACCTTCGTTTTGAACAGAATCCCGCCCGTCTGATCGATGAGGTTATGACTTCTGAAAACATTGTTACTACTACCGATTCGACAAATCTTGACGAAGCTGCAAAAATTCTTCAGGAACATAAAATTGAAAAGCTTCCCGTGGTTGACAATGCCGGTCACCTCGTTGGGCTTGTTACATATAAAGATATTACAAAAGCAAAAGATAAACCTAACGCTTGCAAAGATGCGCTCGGTCGTTTGCGTGTAGCTGCAGGTGTTGGTGTTACTGCCGACTCAATGCAGCGTGTTGATGCGCTTGTAGCCGCAGGTGTCGATGCAATTGTTATTGACACTGCTCATGGTCATACCAAAGGAGTTGTCAACGTGTTGCGTCAGGTTAAAGAAAAATATCCCCAAATTGACGTTGTGGTTGGTAATATTGCCACAGGCGATGCAGCTCGTTATCTTGTAGAGAACGGTGCTGACGGCGTGAAAGTCGGCATCGGTCCGGGTTCAATCTGCACAACTCGTGTGATTGCCGGTGTCGGTGTTCCTCAGCTATCGGCTGTCTATGATGTAGCCAAAGCATTGAAAGGTACAGGCGTTCCTTTGATTGCTGATGGTGGTATCCGTTATTCGGGCGATATTGTGAAAGCACTTGCAGCCGGCGCATATTCGGTTATGCTCGGTGGAATGTTGGCAGGTGTTGAAGAATCTCCCGGCGACACAATCATCTATAACGGACGTAAATATAAAGCATATCGCGGTATGGGTTCGCTCGAAGCAATGGAAAAGGGCTCAAAAGACCGCTATTTCCAGGCAAACGAAACCGACACCAAGAAATTGGTTCCCGAAGGTATCGCTGCTCGTGTGCCCTACAAAGGATCGCTTTATGAAGTGGTTTATCAAATGCTTGGCGGACTCCGCGCAGGTATGGGTTATTGCGGTGCGCCCAACATAGAAGCGCTCCACGAAGCTAAATTCACCCGCATCACCAATGCCGGTGTTGCCGAAAGCCACCCCCACGATGTTGCCATTACATCTGAGGCTCCCAACTATAGCACAATGCACAGCTAAAACAGCTTGAAAATAAATATATTAATCCAATATAATAAACAATTTTTAAAATGGTAAGTTATAAAGAATTAGGTTTGGTAAACACTCGCGAGATGTTTGCTAAAGCCATCAAAGGCGGATATGCAATCCCCGCTTTCAACTTCAACAACATGGAACAGCTTCAGGCTATCATCAAAGCAGCTGCTGAAGACCGTTCACCTGTTATTCTCCAAGTTTCTAAAGGTGCTCGTAACTATGCTAACGAAACTCTTCTCCGTTACATGGCTCAGGGTGCTGTTGCATACGCTAAAGAACTTGGTTGGGAACATCCCCAAATCTGTCTCCACCTCGACCACGGTGATTCATTTGAACTTTGCAAATCTTGTATCGACAGCGGTTTCTCTTCAGTTATGATCGATGGTTCACACCTTCCCTATGAAGAAAACGTTGCTCTTACTAAAAAAGTAGTTGACTACGCTCACAAATATGATGTAACCGTTGAAGGTGAACTTGGTGTACTCGCAGGTGTTGAAGATGAAGTTTCTTCTGATCACCACACTTATACCAACCCCGAAGAAGTAATCGACTTCGCTAATCGTACAGGTTGCGACTCACTCGCTATCTCAATCGGTACAAGCCACGGCGCATACAAATTTACCCCCGAACAGTGTACTCGTGACGCTAACGGTCACCTCGTTCCTCCCCCATTGGCATTCGACGTTCTCGATGCAGTTATGGAAAAACTTCCCGGATTCCCCATCGTTCTCCACGGTTCTTCTTCAGTTCCCCAGGAATATGTTGACATCATCAACGCTAACGGTGGCAAACTTCCCGATGCAATCGGTATCCCCGAAGAACAGCTCCGCAAAGCCGCTAAGAGCGCAGTTTGCAAAATCAACATCGACTCAGACAGCCGTCTTGCTATGACTGCTGCTGTTCGCAAAGTGTTTGCTGAAAAACCCGGTGAATTCGACCCCCGTAAATACCTCGGTCCGGCTCGTGACGAAATGGAAAAACTCTACAAACACAAAATCGAATACGTTCTCGGTTCTAAAGACAAAGCATAAGCTTGTCGATAAGAGACAAATAATAGAAAATGGGCTGTATCAACCGATACGGCTCATTTTTTATTATAGAATTCTCTGTATCGGGCTGCTGTATTGTTTATATTAAACGAGTCTTTGACAAAATTCCGGGCAGCAAGGGCTCGCGAATATGCGTTTGAATAATCGTCAATGACATCTTTTATTTTTCGCGCAAGGTCGTCAGTATCGCCTGGCGTAAACAGTGAGGCAAATTTACCATTATCGGTTACCGTTTTCGGTCCGTCAAGATCGGATATAATCGCAGGAAGCGATGCTGCCATTGCTTCGGCAAGTGCGATAGAAAAGGCTTCGTTCAGAGATGGCAAAATAAAAATGTCATATTGAGAAAGTGAGTTGTAAATTTCGTTCCGCTCAATATTTGATCTGAAATTGACACGGTTTTCCAAACCCAACTTAGTGACAAGGGTTTTGAGATAGTTACGGGATTGTCCGTCACCTATTAGATCGATTGTCCAATCAATATTTTGTAGTTGGGCAAGTGCCTCAAGCAAGATGTGTTGACCTTTTACTGTGTGGTCAAGTCGGGCGACCGATACAAGTTTAATCGGTGTGATTAATTCACTCTCCGGACGCTGTCTGATTCGGTCAACTACAATTCCATTCGGTATAACAGTAGAGTCGAGATTATAATTCGTTTTCAGCCAATTGGCAACCGCACCGCTCACTGCTATTATTTTGTCGGCACGTCGAGCAAATCCGGGCGGTTGAAGCATATCGTGACATGTGAAAATATAGCTAACATCTCGGTGCTTGAGTATCATTGCGCCAAGTCGGCGGTCATGAAAATTGACAACATCAGGCGAGAGTTGTTTCAAAACGCGGTTTAGTTTGATGACATAATAAGGATTATAGCTTCCCTCGGGGCGTCCTATTTCTACTACACGACAGTGTTGATCAAGACGTTGCATCATCAAATTGTCATTATTGCGATTTACAATAACCACCGTCATATTATCCTGCCGACTTTGAGCCTCAACCAAGTCAATTAGGAAATGCTCCATTCCTCCGGGACGAATGTTGAAAACGAGATGCACGATATTCATGGCTCGGTTGTTGATTTCATTTGACAGATGGTTGCAGCCAGCGATAGTGCGATTAAAAATAGCGAGGGATAGTTAATCCAACCTGAAAAACCGCCAAGACCGGCAATAAAGTATATCACGAGCATTGAGCCTAAATAAAGACTTGCAGAACTTTTTCTAACAATAAAATATAGAAGTATGAATACTACGGTTTGAATTACGAACCCGAGGATTCCCATATCAAGAACGGTTTGAATTTGAGTTACTTCGACACCTGTAACGACTTCTTCTGACGAGGAGATGTCAGAATATAACGGATTGTCAATGATGAATTGTTGTGCTGTTGTTTTCTGTGGATGCAGAAAGCCAAATCCGGTTAGTAGGCAATGCGTTTCGGCTTGATGATACAGCTTTGGAATGACTTGTTCGAGTCGCCCCGATCCGAAAGTGACGAGGCCTTCAATCTGTTCACCGTCAATCTGTTCCTCAGGCATCACAAAATTGGTGAATTGGTCAACGGTTGATGCTATTCTCAAGTGATTGCCCGTGATTTTATCTACGAAAAACAGAGCGACAAAGCATCCCAAAACTGCAAACGAGTATTTTAAAAATCTACGAGTGAATCCGGCTGAAACTATATACCCGATAGCAAGCGCAACGATAAATGTCATTGTTCTGCAAGCAATCAATGCCAATCCAATAATAATCCATTGAGAAATAGAGAGTTTATAATATCTCGCCACAGGATATACCGCTAACGAAAGTAGATAAAGGCCTGGAGGATATTTTCGGGTAAAATGAAGTGAGAACGGTGCCCAATTGATGTCATAAAAATATGATGTGTTGTTGCTGAACATGACGGTGTTGGGTATCATCACATAGCCATTCAAAATAAAACCATCGATAATATAGAAGCAACAGATTATCAGTGAATATAGTATGATAGTATGCCATAATTTGGTGATTTCAAACCTCGAATCAGCCCACACATATAGCACAAAAAACAAATAGATAATTGCGCTGTAATTTCTGATTTGAAGCAGTTGAATTGACATAGACTCTGCCGATAGCAGTGCAAAAATTATCATAACAGCTATATATGCCACTATTATAAAAGCTATTTGCCCGACAACGCCTCGTTTTCTATATAACAGAAAGGCTATGAATGACAAGATAATAGCGACATCTGACGGCTTGAAACCAAAGTTACGGTCAGGGTCGGTAAATCCGTAGCATCCGACCAACAGAGTAAAACGAACGACAAATTCTATGCGGTCACTTTTCCAACTCTGAATGAGCATTAACAGAGTCACTATAATAGCAGGATAGAACTGGAGACCATACAACGACAGTGATACCAAATAAACCGTCGGTGCAATATAATCTTTAAATGAAGCTTGAAATTCAGTTTTCTGAGTAGCCGTATCCATACCCCCTTTTTGAAACAGTTCCGTTCAGAACAAGAGCTATTTTTGTAAGTCGTTTTTCATTGGCAAGGCTATTGACAAAGTTGATGTCATCAAACGTAGTCATGTTGGCTCTGACAACATAAATTGTGGCTTGGGCTACGCGGTCGAGCGTAAACGTATCGCTGACCATTCCGACCGGAGCCGAGTCAATCAAAATATAGTCATAGATACCGGCAAGATATTCAAACAATGTCTCTACCCGGTTGCTCAACAAGAGTTCGGCAGGGTTTGGTGGAATTGGTCCGGAAAGTATTACATCAAACAATCGTTGATTGTCGGCAGGTATAATCAATTCGGCAGGCAAAATTTGCTTGTTTGCAAGGTAGGTTGTCAGTCCATGTCGGCGGTCAGAGATTGATATGTATGATGCAAGACGTGGTTTGCGCACGTCGGCTCCGACTACAATCACTTTTTTACCGCTAAGAGCGAGTGTTGCAGCCAAGTTCACTGAAATAAACGATTTGCCTTCGCCCGACGATGTGGATGTTATCAAAATTGTGTTTCCTTGTTTGGGCGGAATGATAAATTGCAAATGACTTCTGATTTGCCGGAATAATTCGGCTGTCGATGATTGCGCCCCATCATAAACAACGATTGGCGAGGTTGAACGTGCTAAAGATATTTCGCCAAGCACAGGCAATGATGTCAGCGATAACAGCTCTTCAAGTTTTGAGAATTTGTTCCTGAAAAGTGTTCTGATAGTAATTACAACCGGAGGAATCATCAGTCCGATCACGAAGGCGATGAGATAGATATATCTTTTCTTCATCGTCAACGGTTCTTTCAACGCAAATGCTTCGTCAATCACCACTCCTTTGGGTGTGGCGTTTGCAAGCATCATAGCGGTTTGTTCGCGGTTTTGCAGTAGGAAAAGATATAGCTTTTCTTTGACAGCCTGACGGCGTGAAATATCTCTAAAACTACGTTCCTGTGTCGGAATATCGTTTAGTTTAGACTGTGCTGACCCATATTGTGATTTCAACTGATTCACAACCACCATACTACTTTGATAGGCACGTGACACCGATGAGGTGATATTTGCCCTCAAAGCATCAATCTGTTCTGACAACATCTCAAGCTGACGGTTACCGGGACGTGCGGTCTTTTCAAGATTGATATGTTTTAAAATCAGCTTGTTATACTGGTCAATAGCTTCTTGTAGGGATTTGTTTTCAAACGAGGCTGGCAATAGCTGATATGCATTTTGAGGCTGCGAAAGAAAATCGAGAGCCATCTTTAGAATTTCAGCCTCGGTATTTGCTTCTATCAAAGCCTGTTCGGTTTTTCCCTTTTTCAATGACTGATATTCGGCCTCTCCGGTAATATCTGCAATATTTCGTGATTTTTTGAATGTTTCAACTTCGGCCTCAGTTTCTGCAAGATCTCCGGTCAACAGTTCAAGTCGCGAGTCTATAAATTCGATTGTCCGGTTACCCTCATCATTGCGTCGACAAATTGAGCGTATATTATATTTGTTGACCAGAGTGTTAATGATGTCTCGGGCATAGTCAATGTCATGGGTGGGCATCGAAATTTTTATGACATTGGTTTTCTTTGCTGCCGGTTCGATTGAAATTTCTTCCATTAAATCTTCGGCAACGGCATCATATCCTTCAACAATGATTGTCGATGACACTGTTTTGCCTCTTTGATAGTCAGATGTGGCGATGATGTTAAAGTCGCCACAAGGAGTTTCGACGGCAATCGGCAACGAATCGGCTGTTATGCTTGATATTTTGTCACCATTAAGATATGATTTTACCTTCACTGCTCCGGTTTTCGCTACCTTGATTTTGAATACTAATGACTGCCGGAGTGTATCGGCAACCTCGGGGGCTATTTGAATATCAATAGGGTAGTCGTGATATAGATGTCGTTTACCGGTCCAGTCACGTGCAACGAGGTGAGTGCGTTCAAGTCCGAGCTGTTTTACCGTTTCACGCATCAGGGCGTGAGATGCTATGATAAAACGTTCGTCATTCACATTCCCTTTATTACCCAATAAGTCACTGATTGAAATTTGATTGAGGTTTGATTTATCCTCTTCCTCAATCAGCAAACTTGCGTGTATTTCATATTTTTCAGTTCTGACTTTACAGAACAGATACCCCGCAATCAAACAAACGGCAACCGATAACATGAACCACCATCGGGCGTCCCACCATTTCGATAGAATGGGTCGAAGTTGGATGAGGTCGCTTTGAGCAGTGTTGTTATTAGTCATTTTATTTTACGGTTAGAGCGATTACGAGAGACGCAATGACCGACACTGCACTAACGACTGTCGATGTCACCGAGAGCTTATAAGCGTTGTTCTGATTATATTTAGAGTTGTCTTTTCTGATTTTATTTGGCTCGATATAGACTACATCGTTTTGCCTGAGATAGAAATAGGGTGAGTCGAGAATATCTGCACTGTTAAGATTTAGTTTGTGAACAGTTCGTTTGCCATCTGATTCGCGAATGAGCAGTATGCCGTCGCGTTTACCATATTCAGTGAGGTCGCCTGCCATAGCAATAGCATCAAGAATAGAAATGCGCTGATTGTTTACCTTGAAACGTCCGGGGTTTTTAACTTCGCCAATCACATTGACCGCGAAATTGACCAATTGAACTCTGACATTTGGATCGACAACCGTGCGTGAAATTATCGAGATAAGCGAGTCGGTCAGTTGGCTTGTTGTCAGCCCCTCGACTTTAAGAGGTCCGATCGAAGGAATGTCGATATAACCCTGGGTGTTAACAATATAGGTTGATATGGCGTATGTCGTCGAAATCTGAGTATTTTCAGACGTCGATAAATTTGTAGGAGGTAGATTATATTGAGCTGTTGCCTCGGGAACAAACGATGTTACCGAAATCATTAGTTCGTCATGGGGAGCGATAACCAAATCGGCTGTATCAGTCTCAAATTGAGCGATTCGGCTGTCGATATCCTCAAAATAAGTAAGAGATGATCGCGAAGTCGAGCAAGCCGACATCAATAATGCAAAAGCAAGGATAAAACCTATTCTAACCATCTCTAAATGTTAAATTTATACCGCAAATTTAACAAAAAATTGTTATACAGCCAAACGTTTCAAGAAAATAATTGAAATTTCATTGAAAAATTAATATTTTGACATCAAGTGGCCTTAATATAGTGAAATTAAATGAAAACGGGTCAGTCGTATCAAATCGTATTTCTTTCATCCGACTGTTTTCGGTTAATTTAATCAATTTTTCGGTCGGATTTTCGACTACTGTACATTTTAAAGTCGTAATTACGACTACTTCCGAAGCGATAAACCTCGATTTTGTGACTGATTATTTGATAATATACAGAAAATGTACAGAAAAACGTACTGTACTACTACATAAAAAATTTGAGTACTACGTATAAACTACATGATATTGGTATCTAAACTGATATAGTAGTAGTTTTATATCTTGAGTTATTTGATACTCATAATAGTGCTAAAGGATATCATAGTTGTATTATAAACAAAATGAGTAGAAGTAATCTTACTACTCATTTTACTACTTATTTTTTAGGTAGTACTTATTTTACTACTTATTTTGGTGCTCGCCATAGTTTTCCATCTGAAGATATAAGATTGCTACTATTCATATCTTTAAGAATGTTGCTTACTAATTGGGTATTCTGCTCCTTGGTGTTGCGGCTGGGGAGCGTGCCTTCAAGGTATTCCATGATGGCATCGCGTTTGGCACCGTCGGTTCCGGCATTCTGGATATATTGCAGAATCATCTGCTTGATTTTGTCGCGTTCAAGCCCTTTGACTTTCGTGTAGCCTGTGAGTTGTTTGGATGCTTTCGCTACACCGAGAGAGATAGTGTAGTTGGGTGCTTCGCCTTCAATCAGTCCGCGTTTCAGCAGGTCTTGCGCAATTTCCTCATCTATGCGATGTCCTTTTTGTATAGCATCGAGAGAGATGCAATCGTGGAGGGTGAGGTTAGAGTTTTCCTTGAGAAGATTTGTATAGCGTTCGTTGATGGTGTTACCATAAATACGCACTGCCACTTCCTTCTTCTCGTTGTCAATTTCATAATCGGGCATTGGGAATCGTCGTTCCATCTGATTGGTAAACATTTTCTTGATACCACGGCTCACAGTGTCAATCATATTGAAATGCACCATAGCGCGACATAGACAAGTGTTGCGGAAGAAACGCTGAGGTCCCTGCGTTTCCAACGCATTCTCCAACGTGCCGGGAATGAATGAACCGCCGTTTGCATAGTATAGGAAGCCGGGGTTTTCCACCAAGTTTATTCGCTGCTGAAGGGTGTAATCCTGATGGGCTATGCAGTTATGCAATGCCTCACGTATTGTGTAGTCATCGTATTGCTTCATCGTGTCGGGGAACAGCGTTCCACCCGGCATCTCGCGCAAAGTCAGATTATGGATTTTTGCAAGAACCTCATCGACGGTCAGGATGAATGGTACGGAGAAATGCTCGTAATCGACCACGTCTTTCTTCTCATCGCGCAAAGTCCAAGTCACTTCCGCAACGGCTGGACGCAGTTTGCTGTCAGAAAACATCTTGCCGAGCAAGATGATTGCAGCACGGCGCAACTTTCCGTCAACTATAAGCTCGCACTTGCTCAGAAATTCTTCCGTTGACCATTTATTGACCTCTTCCGCCGGAATACGATTGTGCACCTTCTTGAACATCATCTTCGCTTTGGCGATAGCCACTTCGTCAAGGTCATCAATCGTAGCGTTTGGCACAATCTCCGCCGACCAATCTGCTTCGGGTGTCTGATGCCGAATTTCATCCTGCTTTGACTGATTCAGCGGCTTCAGACTCTCGCCGTCACGACCGTATGCAATCCCTTTCCACTTCATCACAATATTGCGCGGCGAAGCCGGAATCTTGAACATAAGGACGCGCTTACCCTCAATCTCTATCGGCACAATCTCGCGGAAAGTCTGCCCGTCGGTAGTATGCTGAGAAAAATCGTGTTTAAGCTTATTGAGCGCACCATCGCCATCCTTAAACGAAGTGCCGACAACCGCATGCTTCTTCTCGTCATAGCCGAAAATCAGCCACGCAAACTCCAGTCCGCGCAAATTCGCCTCATTGCTCAACGCCGAGAAATACTTGCCCAAGTCATCGAAGTCGAAGCTATTCTCCGCCCTCTTAAACTCAACCACCTCATTCTCTGTTTGATTTATGAGGTTATAAAAAAAATTGATATTTAGTGATTCATTTATTTGTGCTAACGTGAAAATCATATTAAGATAATATATTCATATAATAGTAAGCACCCGAAGGGAAATGCTTCCCAAATTTTGTTAAATCAAATTTACAAGCATTATATATATCTTTTTCAACTATTGTTTTATTTTTATTTAATTCAGAAAATAATTTATTATCATCGACATACTTATCAATTATCTTCTTAAAATCTGTTATTGATATTTTTGTTTCCATAAATTTATTTTTTACGAGAAGGATTTTGTCTTATCGGCAAATTTAGTTAGAATTTTTCTAAGTAGCAAAATTACTTGTTAATCATAACTGATTTATAAATACTTGATAGTTGACTAAAAAAATGATATGCTCGATTTGGGATAATTAATCTATAGGAACTCCTATGTAAAATTTTAAATCATTAAGTATATTCTTTAAATAAATTGCTAAATTTGTAGCTATTAACTTTAAAATATCTAAAATATGACTGAAAAAGAATTAAAATGTAATAATCCATGGATTGATGTAGCAAAACAATATGAAGGAAGTGAATTCTTGTATTCTAAATCAAAAGAGTTTGTTTGTGATTCGGATAAGAGAATTATAGAGGATTTCAATAAAAGTGCGAAGGATGAAAATAAGTATAAACTTAACATACCTGCATATCCATGGTATGGCAATCCATTGAAAGCTAATGTTATAGTTTTATCACTTAATCCGGGATATGTTGAAAAAGAATCAGTTATTGCGAAAGTTATTCAATATATTCCCGAAGAATACACAAAAGGATATACTGAGCATTTGCGAAAAATACTAACATTAGATTGTGAAGAGTTCCTTCCTCCAAAGTTAGGTGCAGATAATATGACGTACCGAGATTTGGCAAATCTTCATCAAAGTTGGTATTGGGAAGATAGACTAATTAAAGCTTTTGTAAATGAAGAGACTGGTCCTAAATTTGAAGATGTAAACAAGAAATTTGCTGTAATTCAATATATCGGCTATTCGTCAGAAAAATATGCGACTCTAAAAAAGGGAATCAAATTGCCATCGCAAGAATTTACTCGTCAGTTAATAGAATACATACTCAAGAATAATCCTAATGCAGTATTCATTGTTGCGCGAAATAAAAGTATGTGGAGTAATTTTCTTGGCTCTTTGTGGGGTGAGTATAAGGAAAGATTTATTGAGTCCAAAGATTATTTAGGACAACGTTTTACAAAGAATATTCTTGGCAATGATGCATATGAGAAAGTTATAAATGCTTTTAAAATTTAAACATACTTTTCTAAGTAGCAAAATTACTTGTTAATCATAGATAATTTTAGAAAACACCACCTTGGTTGTTAAGCCAAGGTGGTGTTTTATTGGTGATTAAAAATTATATCCAAAGCTGAAGGTTGCTCGATTTTCGTGAAATTTAGCATCTGAATCGCTTAGCATATTCAACATTCCGATGCCTCCTGATATACCGAAATAGAAATGCTGATATGATATTCCGGCACCTATTCCCCAAAGAAGATCTACGCGGTTATAGCCTCCGTCATCGCCATATACGCTTCCCGACATTTCGATATTATGACCTTTGACATACTCCTTTGCTGAAAAGCCGATTTCTAATTCGGGGCCTGTAAATACTGATACTTTAATATCGTCGGTAAAGTCAAAGTGATAACCTGCCATAACCGGTATGCGCATACCAAATTTCTTTACCGATAAACTGTTAAAGATTATATCGTCTTCGATATATTTAACAAAATCATCTTTAAGAGAATATGTGTTGTAATAGAGTTTTAATCCCGGTTCAATATAAAAATTAGCTACAACCGGGATGTTGTAAATACCGCCAAACTCAACTCCGCCTCCATTTTTGAAAGCATCTAATTTTACATTGTAATTTCCGGCAGATTCTGAAATTTTACCGGGACAGGTCACTTCGGGACTGACACGAATACCAAAATAGGCTTTGTTGTCGGGGTTGTAAAAAATTGAATTCTGGGCAGTTGCAGAAATGCCGATTATCATCGTAATCGCCAATGAAACAATGAGCTTCTTCATAATAAATGTGTTTTAGTATTTCACCTGCAAAGATAATCTAAACACATGAATTACAAAAATTAAAATAGCTTATTCTCATTAGCAAATTTGAGGGATTCAAATTCATGGCTTTTCCTATATCCTATGAATGCCACTTGTATGGTAAAAGGAAGCCGGGATTTTCCATCTCGTTATGATATACTGTTTCTGCTATTTTCACATTTACAGCAATATAAAATGAAAAAAGACGCAGAGGAACAATGTTCTCAGCGTCTTTTTGCTTTGCTTTCTGTGACCTCGGAGGGGCTCGAACCCTCGACCCACTGATTAAGAGTCAGTTGCTCTACCAACTGAGCTACGAAGTCATTGCTCTTTTTTATAATGCGGTGCAAATTTAGACATTATTTTTGAATCGACCAAATTTTTTGGCTTTGCCCTGTGAAAAAAGAAGATAGTATATTATAAAGATGCCGATCTTCCATGTAGAAAGACCGGCATCGTCGATGATTTATGATGAATTTTATTTATTCAGAATCGCGCCATGAGATTTGTTCGGGAATCGTGATTGTCAATTTGTTGGGAAGTGAGTCGGACGAATTACCGATGAGCAATTCATAGCGTCCGGGATTGACAGTCCAGAGCGAGGTTTCAGGATTATAGTAGGCAAATGCTTTGCGATCGATTGTCATCTCGGCGTTGGCGGTTTCGCCCGGTTTAACACTGACTTTATCAAAGGCTTTAAGCTCTTTGGTAGGACGGTCGATTTTGCTCTTTACCTCGTGAACATACAACTGAACGACTTCGGCACCCTGACGTGAACCTGTATTTGTCACCGGAACTGTAACGGTCAGTTTGTCGTTGCCCTTCAATTGGTTGCTTGACACTTGAGGTTTGCCAAGGGCAAATGTTGTGTAGCTTTGACCATAACCAAAGGGGTAGTTAACACGTTTGGCGGGCAATTTATCGGTGTGACGATAACCGACATCAAGCCCTTCTTTATATGTTACTTTGCCATCGACACCGGGATAAACCGAAGCATCTCCATCGGCATGAGCGGCATAGTCGGTGAGTGCAACTGCCATTGTGAACGGAAGTTTACCCGAAGGGTTTGTGTCGCCAAACAGAACGTCGGCAATCGCATTGCCGGCTTCCGAGCCGATATACCATCCTTGAACGATGGCGGGAACACGGTCTTTCCACGGCATGGCGTAGGGGTTACCTGTCAAGTTGACAACAACTGTGTTGGGATTGGCATTGACTAGCGCCTCGATAACTTGGTTCTGATTGTAAGGAAGATCAAAAGAAAGTCGGTCGGCACCCTCGGCATCCTGATGGTCTGATTTATTCAAACCACCGATAAAGATAACCATGTCGGCTTCACGAGCAGCTCTTACTGCATCGGCGATAAGCTGTTCGGCAGAGCGTTCATCGTTAAGATTTTGACCGGTGGTAACTCCGTTGTATTCGCCGGTTACATCTCCGACATAACCACGTTCGTAATTCACTTCGATACCTTTTGACGATGCTTTAGCTCGGATTCCGTCGAGAGGGAGTGTTTCTCGCTGTACTTTAAGTGATGACGACCCGCCACCGACTGTCATCATTTTGATGGCATTTTCACCCACAATAAGAATTTTTTTCACATCAGGTGAAATCGGCAGGAGGTTGTTGTTATTTTTGAGAAGAACAATACCCTCGCCACCAATTTTACGGGCTGCGGCATAGTGTTCGGGGCTGTTCATCGAACCATAAGGACGGTTACGGTTCATCTCGGTGCGCATAATCAAACGAAGAACACGGGCGGCTTTGTCGTTAAGCATAGCCGTGTCGGCTTTACCTTCAAGAATCAGCTTCTCGTAGGGTTTGGCAAGATAATAATCGTCGTAAGCGTTGCTTGCGCCGAAGTTAAGACCATTTGTCCATGAGCCAAATTCCATGTCAAGACCGTTTGAAGCAACTTTTTCGGTGTTGTGAACTGCGCCCCAGTCACTGATTGCTACACCGTCAAATGCCCAGTCTCCTTTAAGAATATCAAGCAACAAGCGGGTGTTTTCACAAGCGTGGTCGCCCTGATATTTATTATAACCGGGCATGATTGCCCATGCTCCGCCGTCAATGATGGCAGCTTTGAATGCCGGAAGGTAGATTTCGTGAAGAGTGCGGTCGTCAACATAAACGTCAACGTGGTCGCGATCGACCTCTTGGTTGTTTAGAGCATAGTGCTTGACACACGCAGCCACACCATTGTCCTGAACACCTTTGATATAAGGCACAACCATCGTTGCCGACAACAGCGGGTCCTCACCCATGTATTCAAAGTTACGACCGTTAAGCGGAGTGCGGTTGATGTTGACACCGGGACCGAGCAGAACGTTTTTGTTGCGATATCTGGCCTCTTCGCCGATTGATTTTCCATAGAGAGCCGACATTTCGGGGTCCCATGTAGCGGCAAGACAGGTGAGAGCGGGGAACGCTACACACGAGTCGTTGGTTGCTCCTGCCTGATCCCATTCGTCCCAAAGCACGTCGGGGCGAATTCCGTGAGGTCCGTCAGTACACCAAATTCCGGGGATTCCGAGTCGTTGTACGCCGGGCGAACTGAACTTGCTCTGGGCGTGTATGATTGCGATTTTTTCTGCGATAGTCATTCGCGAGAGAGCATCATTGACACGCTCGTCAATCGGTTTTGTATGGTCGAGATATATCGGAGTTTGAGCGGCTGCCGACAGCGTAACAGCCATTAGAGTGATTGCAAAAGTCTTTTTGATTGACATATAATTGTTATTTATCGAGTTTGATAGCGTTTATATAGTCTTTGTGAACGAGCATACGATCGGGATGAGCATTATTGATATATGCTTCAAGGAGTTTACGTCCGCGTTCTTGTGAACACAATTTGCGGGCTTCGCGAATTTCGCCGTATGAGCCACGTGGAGCTTCAACAAAAGCAACGAGTTCGTTCCATCCTTCAGGATAGTCAACGCCCGTCATTGAGCTGTTCCCGATTTTTTTGTAAGGCCAGAATGTATAGCCGATATTGTTTGCGCGCATAACATCGACAAAGTTGCTCATCCATTCGTCGGTATTATGTCCGATTTCACCCATATACATCGGTAAACCTGTTTTATCTCTGAAATCAATATATTCTTTGATAGCTTCGGCTGTCGGTTCACCTCCATATCGGTGACAGGTGTACATGATATTGTCGTCAAACGTCCAGTCGGTGAAATTGCCAAAGTAGCTGTTCCATTGCGGACCGCCGAGCAAGATGATATGATTCTTATCAACCTCGCGGATTACGCTGACCGCACGGCGATAAAGAGGTTCGAGAGCAGCGTTGAGCGAGTCGCGTGATTCGCCCTCCCAGTATGTCGCAACCGGTTCATTGGCGAGTTCATATCCGAGGATTACATCTTCGTTGGCATAATGGGAAGCGATGCGTTTCCAGATATCGATAAATTCGACTTGCGACAGGCTATCGGTCATAAGCCAGGGGTATCCATAGCTGTCGTCAATGTTGTCGCCGGTTTGTCCTCCCGGGCAGTCGTGCATATCGAGAATGAGACGCAAATTATTTTTGCGCGCCCATTTCACGCAGCTGTCAAGACGGCAAAAACCTTCATTGTCATTGTTCATTCCCATATAGTCTTCGTTGGTGAAGAGTTTGTAATGGAAAGGAACGCGAACGGTATTNGCGCCTGTTGATGCGATGAACTCAAAGTCGGGTTCGGTGATNTAATTATCTTTGAANTGTTGCCAAAAACGNCGNGCTTCGGTCGGACCGACAAGTTCACACAATGCTTCGTTAATCATTCGTGGAGAATTGACGCGACCAAAACCAAACATATAGCCTTCGGGATTAAGCCAGTTGCCGACATTAGTCCCTTTGATATAAAATTTTTCACCGTTTGTGTCAACAATGTCGTGACCCTGAACTCTCAGGAAGTTTTGAGAATTATNGCCAACCGACTGTTTGTCACTACACGAAGTAATGACAAACAGNTTGACCATAAGAAGAGTAATATGTATAAATCGAAATTTCATAATTGATAATTGACAGGTTAGATATTAGCGGTTTNCCAGACTTTGGTTTCAGTGCAGGTTGCTTTTACTTTTTGGTCGGCAATTGTAAATTCAAANTCTCCGGCTTCAATTGTCCAATGTCCGTCATAGCCTACAAATGCGAGGGCTGATGCCGGAATGATGAATTCAACTTTTTGNGTCTCTCCCGGTTTGAGATTGATTTTCTTGAACTCGCGAACACGTCTAACATCGGGAGAAATTGAAGCAACGAGATCACTGCTGTAAAGGATNACAGCTTCCATGCCTTCTCGTGACCCTGTATTGGTTACATTTACGGTTATAGTGAGATTGTCAGAGGGAGTAAANGNTGTTTTATCAACTGTAATNTCAGAATATTTAAAGGTTGTATAGCTCAAGCCATATCCAAATGGCCACTGCACGTCAATGTCGGCTGAATAGTTGTATGCTCCGCTCATTGTTTCAACTGTTTCACAAGGTTTGTGNTCGTATGTTGCCAACGAGTTAATCCAGCGGGGATAGGTCAAGGGAAGTTTTGCNCTGAAGTTTTCTTTGCCCGAGATGAGAAGGGCGAGAGCGTCTCCGCCATAATTNCCNGGAAGCATTATGTCGATAATNCCCGATNCAAGGGGTTCGATGTCGCGGATGATGCGCGGACGTCCCTCGTTGAGTACAAGAACAATCGGTTTGCCGGTTTTGGCGAGTGCCTTAACCAAGGCTGTCTGATTGGCTGACAGATGAAGGTCGTTGGTGTTGCCGGGAGTTTCGCAATATGAATTTTCACCGATGCAAGCAACGATAACGTCAACATTACGGGCTGCGGCTACNGCACGTTCAATACGTACGTTCTGTTCCTCTTCCCATCTGCCNTAATCNGGCACATAATCCATACCTTGTTCAAGAATAACATTATTTNTGCCATATTCATTGCAAAGAGCTTTNTAGATTGTNTTGTAACCTTCGTGATATTGAGGTTCGTCAGTTCCTTGCCAAGTATAAGACCAACCGCCGTTTAACGAGCGCATAGAGTTGGCNTTGGGTCCGGTTACNAGAATACGTTTGCCGGNGGCGATAGGCAATANATTATTCTCATTTTTAAGAAGAATCTCACTTTGAACAGCGAGCTGAAGTGCTTTTTGAGCGTGTTGTTCNNTTGCAAAGAGAGGATAGTCGGCAGGATTGGTAACGGGAGTTTCAAAGAGACCGAGACGCAGTTTGAAACGTATGATACGNTTAACGGCATCATCGATNCGCGATTGANNAACCTCTCCCTCTTGAACGAGTTCTTTNAGCANNGTGCAGAATTCNGTNTCGTANGGAGTCATNGACATATCCACTCCGGCGTTAATCGCGAGTTTGATAGCTCCTTTGTAGTCGGCGGCAAGTCGGTCGCGGCGCCAAAGGTTATGAATGTCNGCCCAGTCGGTAACAATCATACCGTCCCAATTCAGTTCATCTTTGAGCCATACGGTCAACATTTCGTGATTGGCATGGAACGAAAGCCCGTTGTTAATTCCCGAGTTTACCATAATTGATAAAGCTCCNGCNCGGATAGCTTCTTTAAAGGGATGGAAATATTTTTCACGGAGATCAACGGGGTTGATTGACGAGGGTGTGCGGTCTTTACCGGTCACGGGGTTACCGTATGCCATGTAATGTTTGAGGCANGCTCCCACATTATTTACACCAACATGATTTGGATCATCNCCCTGATAACCNTTNACCATAGCGACTGCCATCTCGCCGTTGATATACGGGTCTTCGCCAAAGCTTTCCCATATACGGCTCCANATGGGGTTNCGACNAAGGTCCATAACGGGATTATATACCCANGGAATGGAACTTGCNCGGGTTTCGTAGGCACAAATCGCTGCACCTTCACGCACAAGGTCGCGGTTGAACGATGCCGCCATATTGATTTCCTGAGGGAACANTGTACCGCCGACGGTGTATGTNGTACCGTGATTTTGGTCAACGCCATATACATCGGGNATACCGATATATTTCATCGATGCTTCTTGAATACCGCTGATAAGACGATACCATGTTTCGCGATCTTGGGCATGTCCTTGAGCTGTATTGAGTATGGANCCCACGCGATATTTGTTGAAAATGGTATCNACTTTTGCNGGGTCGAGAACAACTTTGTTGTCCTGAAGACTGTCGGCGCATACCAAATCGACTACGACTTCACACATTTGTCCAACTTTGTCGTCAAGCGACATACCCGACACAATTTCTTTGACCTTCGCCTCAATATCTTTNTCATTTGGAATTGCAGGCGACATATCACTTTTGCCGGAGTTGTGGCCGCATCCGGTTAGAAGTGCCGACACAAGAAATGTTGAAAATAATTTTTTCATGTTATTATGTAATTAATTGTTTTAGCGCTGGTTCTATTATTTATGGCTATNTGCAAAGTTACAAAAAATAGGTATTTATTTTTTTATGAGTAACCTCTTAGGTAAAAATTGAGCGGGGATGAGAATGGTAAGATGGTGTATATTAATATTTTATGCATTAAAAACGCTTGCAAAAAGGTAAAAAGGCAATGGTTTAAAATCTATCANATTTTGTTGATAATAAAAAAAACAGTATATTTGCACTACTTTAAATATATACCATAGTCCAACCGTTATGCTGAAAATTTGTCATCGCTATTTATCCACNTTACTTCTGTTGATATTCATCAGCCCCATAGCGTGTGCGGCTACCGGTGAAATATCACGCGATGTTGAAAATTTGTTGTCGCGTCTTGANTCAGCACTGTTGATTCATGAGAATCTTGTCAATAAAAAAGAGATAAGGCTTGACGGACTGCGAAACATTTATCGAAACGCCAAAAGCGATGTTGAAAAATTTGGNGCATCACGACAGTTATATGACGAATATCTTGTCTATGACTCAGATTCGGCGTTATATTATGCCGACATTACCAAAAAACTTTTAGACAGAATANCCCCCGACAACTATGATCAGTNGGTTGACTGGGTTTTGAACCAAGCGTTTATATATACCGTTCAAGGTCGTTTTGACCATGCGTTAAAACTGTTTTCAGGTATNGACACGTCTCGTTTAAGTCCCGAAATCAAGGCTAAATATTTTGGCAACATTTCTTACGCCTACTCGATGCATGCCGTCTATCTGAATGGCAATCAAGACGAATGGAATAAGGAGATAGCCATTGCCAACAGTTATCGCGANTCTCTNCAAAACTTAAATATTCCGANCAATGACCAATGGCTCTGGGTTCCGGTGTCAGAGGCTATTGACGAGGAGAATAAAGATATAACGGNGCTCGACATAACGGGACTTAAACANGTTGTTGACAACAATACCACTCCGTCACGACAAAATGCAATTAACGCCTATTGGCTTGCNCGATATTATGAAGAGACGGGCGATANCGATTTGATGCTCCGATATATGACGTTGGCAGCTATATATGACGTTTTGATTGTCAATCGCGAAATTGCCGCTCTGCAAGAGTTGGCTACGTTNCTTTTTGAACAAGGGCATATCAATCGTGCATATAACTACCTTTTATACACGGTTGAACAGGCTAATGTTTATCATAATCGATANAGGATGGTAGCCCTGTCAGATGCGCTTCCCCAGGTTAGAAATGCCTATCTTGCCGAGATTGAAAAGCGCGATAAACGATTGTCGATTCTTGTGACCGTATTGGCTGCCTTAACGGTTGTCTTGATAATCAGCTTTGTTTTNATTGTATTGGAGTTTTTCCGTCTCAAAAAGACCCGTAACCTTTTAAAAATAGCCAATACNGAGCTGAACGGCTCNATTGAACAACGCGATGAGGCGATAAAAAACCTTGAAAAAACCAATGCCGANCTCATCGAAGCCAACAAACAGAAACTCGGAATCCTTGCCTATGCCTTCAAGCTGACCACACAATATATAAATGCGCTTGACGACTATCGAAAAAAATTGCTTAGAAAATATAAAACAAGGCATATTGACGATTTGGGCGTATTGCTCAATGACCCTGAATTGACCAAGGAACAATTCCAGGATTTCTATGAAAGTTTTGACAAGACAGTTCTCTCATTGTTCCCCGATTTTGTAGATGAATATAATATGGGAGTCAGTGACGAAAACAAAGTGTCGGCATCGCGCATTGCCCAGACAAAGATNTTGAATACAAAGTTGAGAATCCATGCCCTGCGTCGATTGGGTGTATCAAAGAGTGCCGACATCGCGCAGATGTTGAATGTCTCAATCCGTACGGTCTATAACAATAGAAACAATACATCTTTAGGTGGCGACGAAGATGANGAATGATTTTTAAAGCGTGATTTTAAGCATTGTTCAGTAACACTTTTCATTTACTATTGTGAAATAGATAAGTGATTATAAATCAGAGTTGTAAAACTTTTAAAATTTACTTTATCATTACCTCTCTGATTTTAAGTTATATGAATTGTTAACTTTGCATCATAACCTCAAATAAGAGGCGTAAAATTACGAATTTCAATTATCATTTATGAGAAAGTCAGCGTTATCGACTCTTGCATTTTTATTGTTATCCTGTTCACATTTATGTGTGAGCTGTAGTGGCAACAATTCTGAACCGGATATGCCGGTACAGAATGAAACAACCGTGACTGTTACTCCCGAGAGTTTTAATGTTGCTCCCGAAGCATCAAAACAAGTTCTTAAAGTAGAAGCTAATGCTGATTGGGCGGTGCGTTGCTCTGCCGATTGGATTTCACTAACCCCTTCAGGTGGAGCAAAAGATATTCCCACTCAAATTAGTATATCTGTAAAAGTAAATGACACTTTTGATGAGCGTCAAGCCGATATTGAAGTAGTGTCGGGAGGAAAGGTTGTTAAGACTGTTAAACTCGTTCAAGGTTATGTGCTTTCAGCAACTGCATCTACATCGTCTATTGCTTTAAGTGGAGCTGAATCAACTACATCATTTGTCGTTACCGCCAACGGAGAATGGACTCTTAACAACACTGCTGACTGGCTTACGCTAAGTCCTGAAAAGGGTGATAAAGGNGAGGTTGAAGTTTCAGTGAAGGCTTCTGAGAACACTACAGCATCAGAAAGAGTAGCAACAATTACTTTGAATTGTGGTGATACACAGACAAAAATTAATGTGACTCAACTAACAGACGCCATCACTATACCTGATGGTTATAATTTGGTATGGAGCGACGAATTTAATGGAGGTCCTACTCTCGGAAAAGATTGGGTGGCTGAAAATTGGCCTGCAGGATATGTCAACAATGAGCTTCAAATTTATACTTCAAACCCTGTAGATGGTAAATCAACTCTCGAGGTTAAAGACGGTTTTCTCAATATCAACTGTTTCAAAGCTTCGGATGGCAAAATCTACTCAGGACGTGTAAATGCAATGCCCAACAAAGGATGGCTCTACGGCTATTTTGAGGCTCGTATTCTTTTGCCCTCGGGAAAAGGAACCTGGCCTGCATTCTGGATGATGCCATGCAATGTAGATTGGTCAACAAATCCCTGGCCCAGATGTGGAGAAATAGATATTATGGAAGAGGTTGGCGCTAATCCCAACTATGTTTCATCTTCACTTCANACCGAAAATTATAACCATACAAAAAATACCCAGAAGACTCACGAAATGTATCTCGCCGGTGCTGAAGGTTCATTCCATATTTATGCTTGTGAATGGACCGAAGACGAAATCATCACTTATGTTGACGGCAAAGAACAACTTCGTGCCACTCGGGCATCTATGGGCTCAGANCACGCTTCATGGCCTTTCCATTATGCNTTCTACCCGATTCTCAATCTTGCATGGGGTGGCGACTGGGGTGGCTATAAAGGGGTTGATGACAAAGCNCTTCCCGTAACCATGAAAATTGACTATGTTAGAATTTTTCAAAAGAAGTAATCATCGTTTCATCTAATCACCCATTACCACGAAATACAAATAATAATTAAATACTAATATCAACCTAATCACATTCCAGATGAAAAAGCTTTTTTTATTGCTCTTCATGGTATTGACATATATGAGTATTTTCGCTCAAAATGTCAATATATCCGGAACAGTGAAATCATCGCTCGACGATGAACCACTGATCGGTGTGTCAATACTGGAGAAGGGAACATCCAATGGTACCTCTACCGATATTGACGGTCATTTTTCAATCAGTGTCAAGCCCGGGGCTACACTTAGGTTCTCATACATCGGCTTTACTCCCAAGGAGTACAAGGTGACAGGAGCTGTGTCAGACCTGGAAATTCTCTTGATAACTGACTCTCAAATTCTTGATGATGTAGTCGTAGTCGGCTATGGNACTCAGAAAAAAGGAGTTGTAACAGCCGCCATCTCTCAAGTTTCTGAAGAGACTTTGGCTCAAACAGCTCCAACCAACGTTCAGAATGCACTGAAGGGTGTTACTTCGGGTGTGACTGCAACCACTGCAAACGGTCAACCNGGCTCAAGTGCTCAGATTCGTGTGCGTGGTGTCGGCACAATCAATAACTCTAATCCCCTCTACATAGTTGACGGTATGCCTATCGAAGGTGGTATTGACTACCTCAACCCTTCCGACATCAAAAGTATCGAAGTTTTGAAAGACGCTGCTTCGGGTGCTGTTTATGGTGCTCGTGCCGCCAATGGTGTTGTGCTTGTAACTACCAAAAACGGTGTTGAAGGACGCGCCAAAATTACCTATGACTTTTCTTATGGCTGGCAGTCAAAACTCAAATCGGTTAAGATGCTTAACGCTACCGAATATGCTTTGATGAAAAACGAGGCTTATCTCAATACAGGTCAAAACGCGCCCTATGGCGATCCCTACAGCTATGGAAAAGGATATGACTGGCAAAATGCAATCTTCAACGACAACGCTCCGGTAATGAATCACCAGCTCTCAGTCTCAGGAGCAAGCGAAAAAGTCAATTATTTCCTCTCTTTTGGTTACTACAATCAAGAGGGTATCATCGGCGGTAACTATAATAAGTCAAACTATGACCGTCTCACATTGCGTGCCAATAACATCTACACTCTCCTTGATGACTCAAAGAAGCGTAACTGGCTCAATAAATTTACTTTAACTACAAATATCTCTTACGCTCGTATCCACTCTCGCGGTTTCGGTGGTGGCGGTGGATATTACGGTGGCGCAATTACCAATGCATTGGGTATGTCTCCAATGTTGACTCCAACTTTGGTGCCCGGTTCTCCTGAATTTATCCACCAGCAAACATTCTATGCTAATAATAGCAGTTACGTTCCTCGCTTTGACAAGGATGGTAACCTCTATACAGTCCCCGAAGCTTTTGGTGGCGGTTATCAGGAATTAACAAACCCGTTCTATGGATGGTCGTTTGCTGCCGGTAAAAACTGGAGCCACAAAATTGTAGCTAACTTTATCGGCGAGCTCCAGATTTGGGACGGTCTTAAATATCGTATCAGTTTTGGTGGTGACCTCGCTTTCTGGGGTACCAACAGCTTTACTGAACCAAGTTATTACAGCAACCTTAACAACACTGATGCAATCCACGCAGGCGCTTATGCCGAACATAACCGTGGATGGGTTTGGCAGTTGGAAAACCTCTTGATCTATGACAAGAACTTTGGCAAGCACCACCTCAATGTTGTGCTTGGCGAATCAGCAAAACAAAGCACAGGCTGGTGGATGAATGCTTCAGCTAATAAACTCTACAACTTTGATAAACCATGGGTAACCGTCGGTCAAGGTAAACCGGGCGAAGAGGATGGTGGTAACCGTACAGGTGACGCCGGTCCCAACTCGGCTTGGCCAAAACTTCTCTCATATTTTGGTCGTGCATCTTATGACTATGATAGCCGTTATATGGCTCAGGTTACTGTACGTCGCGACGGTTCTTCACGATTCGGTGCCAACCACAAATGGGCGACTTTCCCCTCATTCTCTTTAGGTTGGAATCTTACCAATGAAGCTTTCTTGGAATCTCGTCCAACTTGGTGGTACAGCACTAAACTCCGCGTGTCTTGGGGTAAGAATGGTAATGAGGCAATCGGTGATTTTGCATATACTGTGCTAACCCAAGGTAACAACAACTACTATTTCGGTCCCGAAGGTTCAAGCCAAACATACGGCTCTAAAGCTTCAGGTACTGCAAACCCCGACTTGAAATGGGAGGAATCAACTCAGACTGATGTCGGTCTTGACTTTGGTTTCTTAAGCAACTCACTTCAGTTTACTATTGACTGGTATAAGAAACGTACAACCGGTATGTTGATGACTATGATGGTTCCGACCTACATTGGCGAAACTGCGCCAATCGGTAACGTTGGTACAATGGACAACACCGGTGTTGAAATGGAACTCCGTTGGGCTCATAACTTTGGAGAAGTTGAAGTAAACTTGGGTGGTAACTTGTCTTATGTTAAAAACCGTCTTATAAATCTTGGTAACGCAGAAGGTTGGCGTTCAGAAGTAAGCAATGGTACTGCAGGTGATATCGCTCGTTCTATGAACGGTGAAGTATTCCCATTCTTCTATGGTTACAAAACCGACGGCATTTTCCAAAATCAGGCTCAGGCCGATGCTTATAACGCTAAATATGAACTCACTCCCAGCCAAGGTTCTTGGTATGCTACCCCGGGTGACGTAGTATTTGTTGACACCAATAACGACGGTAAGATTGACGACAACGACCGTACAAAAATCGGTAAAGGTCTTCCCGACTGGACTTATGGTTTCAATATCGGTGCCGGCTGGCGCGGATTCCAACTCACTGCCTACTTCCAGGGTGTTTGGGGTAACCAAATCTATGACGCTTCGCTTCGTGGCGATACCCCGGCTAAGAACCTCCCGGCTTGGATGCTTAATCGTTGGACCGGTGAAGATACTTCAAACCGAATTCCTATCTATCGTCTCGGTGATGGTCGCAACTGGCAGAGTTCAGATATCTATGTTCACAGCGGAGCCTACTTGCGTATGTCTAACTTGACTCTCGCTTATTCACTCCCGACCAATATCGTAAGAAAAATTGGTTTCCAGAACATTAGAGCCTTTGTTATGGGCGAAAACCTATTTACTGCAACCGGTTATCACGGCTTCACTCCTGAAGTGGGCGACGGTGTAAACATCGGTATTGACTATGGTAACTATCCTGAAGCACGTACATTCTCTGTTGGCTTCAATATTACATTATAATTACAGACAGTATTATGAAACCATATAAATTAATTCTCGCCACCGCACTCGTAGGTTTTGGCATTAGCTCATCTTCCTGCACCAGCGATTGGCTCGATATCAACAATAATACTCAAGATCCCGTTGAGGACTACTATAAAACTAAAACATTAAGCAAGCTGTCGTAGCTGCTTATGACCCCTTGCATTGGTTTGACTATGCCAATAACTATACCGGTCTAAACATTTATCCCGAAGTATTGGCTGACCAATGTTTTCCCGGTGGTGGTGATGTCAATGACATGAACCAATGGAAAGTTCTTTTCAACTTCTCAGCGACTGCAAACCAAGTAATGATTGACAATTACAGCAATGCCTACTCTGGTGTAAAACGCTGTAACGACGCTATCAAATATATGTATGAATACTGGGAACCGGCTACTGAACAAGAACTTGCCAATCGCGAAAATTACAAATCGCAGGTTTTGGCACTCCGTGTATTCTTCTACAATCAACTTTGGCACTGGTGGGGCAACATTGCCTATTACACCGAAGAACTTACAGGTGATTTCATTGCTCCTCAATATACTGCTGATGAAGTATATGATGCAATGATCGCTGATCTCGAAAGTGTAATCGCCGCAAATAATCTTCCTGAAAAATGTACAGGCTCAGATTTAGGTCGTGTTTCCAAACACTTCGTTTATATGCTTTACACTGAAATCGTAATGTATCAGAACGATGAAAACCGCAAACCGACTGCGCTTCGTTATATGGAAGAGATCATCAACTCAGGTCTTTATGACTTGATGCCTAACTTTGCTGATATTTGGGAAGTTAGTGGTGAATGGTGTCAAGAGTCTATCTGGGAAATCAACTACTCTGACTATCAGGCAACTCGTAACTGGAGCTGGGGTGGTACTGCCGGTGGAACCGTTGTTCCGTGTATGATTCTCCCACGCGGTTATAACAAAGCCGACCACATTCATGACGATACCGGCTGGGGCTTCTGTACAGTTCGTAAATCAACCTATGACTCTTATGATGCAGCCGATACTCGTCGCGACGTTTCAATCTGGGAACCGGGCGAAGGCAACTATAATGCCGGATTCCAAGATACCGGTTATTTCGTTGCTAAGTATGCCGGCCGTATCGGTGGTAATTCAAGCCAATTGGCCGATGCTATCTTGAACTATAACAATAACCTTCGCCTCTATCGTTTCTCTGAAGCTCTACTCTATGCAGCCGAACTCGGTTCAGCTAATGCTCAGCAGTATCTTGATCGCGTACGTCAACGTGCAGGTCTTTCTTCAGTTCCTGCTACTCGTGACAATATCATTCGTGAACGTGCATGGGAATTCCTCGGTGAAGGTAAACGTTATTGGGACCTTATTCGTACAGGATTGGCTAAGGACTATCTTGTTGAAGATACTGAAATTCCCGATGGCAGAAAAGGTCACTATACCGATAATAAAAAATACATACCTTTCCCGCAGAGTGAAATTGACAAATGTCAAGGTCATCTCAAACAGAATTCGGAGTATTTTATGTAATTACCCGACTTTAAACCGAATCAAAAATGAAAACTTTCAATAAATTTTTCGGCGGCGGCTCTCTCGCAGTATTGATGCTCGCCATGACGACGGGCTGTGCTCAGGAAGATATTTTCCAGCCCTCGGCTGCCGGACTCCCCCAGGCATCTAACTATAAGATTGGCATCACTGTTGATGATCTTAACAATGTTGAACTCAACATTCTTGATCAGGCAGGTCAACCCGCTAAGGGCGTATATCCAATCTGGTATGTCAATGGTAGCACTCGTCCATCAACTTCGCTTACTTATCGAGATCTCATCACAATAGCGGGCGAATATCCCGTTGAAATGAAAGTAGGTAACGCAAATGGTGTTTCTGAAGGCTCGGTAAACAGCACAATTGTTGTTTCTCAAACAATATTTGACTTTGCGCCCTATATTCAAGCTCTTACCAATGGTTCAACTAAGGAATGGGCTGTAGATGGCACTAAAGACGGCAATATGGGCTGTGGTACAGCCAATAATCCTACCGAATGGTGGAATGGCGGTCCCGGAGCTAAAGAGCAAGAGGGTGTTTATGAGAACATTCTCATCTTTGGTCAAACCGACTCTGAGACTTCAGGTATGTATGTATTTGATCCCGGAACAGCCGGAACTTTTTATGCCAACACCGGTATCCATTCACTCCCCGGCTATCAGGTTAACAACCCCNATGACGGTAATGACTTCCGTGTNGCNTCAGGAGTGGTAGAATCATCGTTCACACTCTCGCCCGAGGGTGCTAACCTCTACCTTGTTCTTCCTGAAAATACTCCGTTCCCTTATGTACCTTCTGAGGCTGCCTTTGCGGCTCCTAAATATCGAATCACAANTTTTAGCAAAAATGAAATTACATTGGTTCAAGATCTTGAAGGTATCTCTTGGCAATATATCATTGCTCCGAAGGCCGNTGCTGACGTAACAACTACCGGATTCCAGTATGATTTTGAGCATAACCTTTGGAAAAATGCAAATGTATTTNTTGCTTCAACATATTTTGCTGATAATANCTGGANNGAGATTGNATCTCCTGATGTTACAATCACTGACAAAAAAGGCATCAGCNTCCATGCTCCTGCCGATATGGGTGGTGACCAGTGGCAAGGTCAGGTACATATTGGCACCGACATTGAGGTTCATGCCGGAACTACTTATGACTTCTCATGCAATGTTAATGTTCCTAAAGCCGGAACTGTTACTGTAAAACTTGTTAAGGAAGGCGACGATGATACATTTATTGATTATGTTGCCAATAACCAAGTTGATGTTGAGCCTAACGGTTCTATCGTCTGGTTCTCTGACATGGAAGGCTTTGACGGTACTCTTAAAATCGCATTCGACTTCGGTGGATTTGGAGATTGTGATATTACAGTAAGCAACATCGTATTCAAAGAACACCAGTATGATGACGGTACTGTTATCCCGGCAGCAGCTCTCGCTCCTAATATTCCCGATGATGACAATCTTTTTGCCGACTACGAAGTAGTGAAATACTCAACTTGGTTTGTCGACAGNAATTGGAGTTCAGATGCTATTGCCCAACCCGAAATTGAATTCTTCAAAGGTGGTTATAGCTTCGTTGTTCCTGAAGGAATCGGCCCAGAACAGTGGCAAGGTCAAGTGCATGTATGGACTAACGTTGAAACTTCGGCTGACAATAAGTATGACTTTATGCTTACTATTGAGTCTGACAAGGATATTAAAAACATTACTGTCAAAGCTCAAAAAGGTGATTCGCTTGGCGATGATACCGATGACGATGAAGTTGCATTTGGAGTAAATCGTGTTAATGTGGAAGCCGGAGTGCCGACCCTCTACTATTTCAAAGCTAAACAAGGTATCGANACCAAGAACTTGCAAATCTGTATGGACTATGGTGGTGCTCCTGAGAAAGCAAATATTAAAGTTTCTGACATNAGAATGCAGATAGCACACTAAATTTCTTCTATTTAGACTCTAAGGTAAAACTAAGATCTGTTTTCATAAAGGTTTATAAAGCGAGAGGAGATGCCCCAAATAGGGCATCTCCTCTTTGCTAATTGCTAATGTACCTAATATTTATTTCTTGAATGGATCGCCTTTGGGATCGAGACTCAAAACATANCGGAACGCCTGGAGTGTGAGCAAATTTTGAGTNGCATCGGTAAACTCGCGGTCGCCATGNCCATAATTTAGATAAACCATGCGATAGTTNCGGTTGCGCCATGCGATNGGGAAGTCTCCACTGCTGATAACATCTTTGATTCCGAGCGGATAGTTGAGGTTAGAAAGAGAGGCGAGAATTTCAACATCGGGATTTTGACGTGGTGACGGATTCCACTGATACCATTCGCTCTCGGGAGCAACAAACGATGCCGGGATGTTGCGCATAACGGGGTCATTTTTCTTTTCTACATCAACCAACACGCATTGAGGNGGCCAGTTGTTGCAGTAGAATTTTCCACAACCGAGAAATTTGTTGAGCCAGGGCCAGTTGGTTGAGTTGTCATTATAGGCTGCGGCGTGAAATCCAAGCCAGCCACCGCCGTTTTCCATATATTTTTCAAATGCGGCACGCTGTGCGGGACCTTCGGGTGCGGCATTGATTACAATCATTATGTTGTATTGGCTCAAACGTTCATAGTCATAGCCGTCAAGACTGGTAGTGGTTTCAAGAATGTAACCGTCGCCATAGGTAAGGCGTGTGAAAAAATCGATCGCCTGATTGGCAAACTGAACGTGAGCTTCTTCGGCTTTATCAGAGTAGAAAAGCAGTGCTTTGAAACGTGGGGCACGCGCATAGTTGGCAGGATAATCTGAGTCTTGGGCAAATGCCTGAAGTGAAAGCAACGCGACAAATGCAACCAATAATGTTTTAATTTTATTCATAATAAACGTGGATATAGATTGATGATTTAAAGTATTAATCAAATGTCGGTTTCTGCCACCAATGATAACCATTTTCCGGCAGAAGTCAGCCATACCTCTTTATAGCAGGCATTGTTAATCTGAGGCCAATATGGATCATCACTGTCGCCGAGAGTGCGGATGCCGACAGGCATTGCACCGACAATTTCGCCCGATGAAAAATTGTTAAGCGAACTGTAGCGTGCGCCCTCGCCATATATAAGTGATTGATTGAACGGGTTTTTACCCACAATCCAATATAGCTGTTCGCGTGCAATTGTAATCAATTCGGGGTCGTTGAGTGTGTTGCCACATATTGCTGCGGCTTTTCCCATAGAGGTGTGAATGGCAAGATTGCCGTTAAAAATATTGAACCATACGGGGAAGCGTTTCACAAAATATCCGGGTGCGACCTCGACTCCATTGGCAGCCTGAGTATGAAACTGTTGAGGCGCATCTTGGGGCGGAAACAGGTGAACTGCAAAGAACGCATCTGTATCGAGATGTTCGTCATCACGATAAATACCTGCCGGAATCATGCCGTAAGGCAAGGTATATTTCATCAGGTATTTGATGTAATTGCCGTATGCCTCCATTGAATGACGCCAACGTTGACAGTCGGAATGGTCGGGTTGGGTGCGACATAATTCGGCAAAAGACTGCATCAATATTTGTTCGCGGCTTTGGTGTATGAAATGTATAACTGACCGATGGTCGGGGTTACGATAGAAAAAGCCTGATATTTTATCTTTTCCAACCGGCTCGTCGCTTTGGCATGATATGACATAATCGGCATGACGACGTGCATCGTCGGCATATCTTGAGTCGCCGGTCAAAGCATAAAGCTGGGAAGCTGCCCACGATGCGGTAGCCATGAATTGACACTCGCTCGTGCAGTAGGTGTGTTCGTAGGGGCTTATCCAACCTCCAAATCCTTTTGACTTAAAGCCGTCGCAAGCATAGTCATAGTCTTGGGCGGCAGCTTTTTTAAGGTATAGAACCATTTCGGGATCGGTTCCGTCGTCAAGCACACGAGCAGCGTATGCTTCGTATGCGGCATAAAGATAGTTGTCGTATGGTAAATTTTGAATACGCACGGTTTGGATATCATCGTGGCTATCTACAATGCCGTCTTGCCAGATGAGCAATCCCATGCTGCTTGCATGGTAACCATCACCCAAACGGTTTCTCAGTACAAAGTCAAGTCCCCACAGAGCTTCTTCGCGCAGACGGGCGGCAAGCACCGGGTCAGAGTCGCGACGACGTTCATATAGTTCAAGCAACGCATAGCTTACATCTGCCGACTGAAGGGTTTGTTGAGAAAGGTCTCCCGCATCATGCCATCCGCCCGAATAAGGTCGTTTGAGTCCGTTGTGGAAGCTGAACAGGTCGGAGTGACAAAGTGAGTGGACTCCGGGCACTGCGTATCCGCAACGCTGACAGAATATAAAATTAAGCACTCTCCAACACGAGGGAGTCCACAGACTTTTACCTGAAATAGCAAATGGGGCGGTTGTAATCTCTCCCGCTTTAATTAAATAATTACCAGGTTGGGTTATATTGGTGAAATCAATAACACCGAATGACCCGACAGTTGTCTTGTTTTTTGATATTTTACCGGTATAAACGGGTTTATTGTTATTGGCGTCAACGATGCTGAATTGTTTTCCTGACAGCGATTCGTGGCAAATTGCTGTTTTAGTATCGGTGTTGAAATATCCGCTTTGTGAGTAGATAATATGATCTTTGTCGGGAGTCCATCCGCTCACCTTTTCAGTTTTATCTACTTTCTGGGCTGAGAGAGAATGAATTTTAAACTGTGCATTCCCGGCAATNGGCAGGTCTCTGCCGTTGACGGTTACGCTCAATATGATATTATCGACACAATCGCGACGNAAGTCGGCTATTTCAAGATAGCAACGGTTCACAGCACCATTGCAAAGCTGTATAAGATGAGAACCNGTCGGACGATTATATCCTTTGGTCGGTTCATAGCGGTTGTTGAATGATAGATTGATGTTGACAACACGTATTCCGGGGCACTGAGGTTCGATTACGAGACACAAGCGGTTAAAACGGTCGAGTGAAATTCCNCCGAGATTTAGACGTGCGACCGCATTGCCGTATGTCGCATAGTCAGGGTCGTCGGGTGAACCTTTGGCACGCATATTTCCGGTGTCAAANTTAACACTCATAGCCATTGTGTCGCCGGCAATTTTTTCGGCGTGACTACCGGTCACATTCCANTCACCGTCAAGAATCATTGAGTCGAGTACGTTCTTGGTGTCAGCCTCCTCTTCAAGCGAAATGCCCGAAGTATGATAAAGAGGGGAGTGAAGATACCCCGAATGTTGNAGAGCCTCCTCAAGAGAATTATTGATGGCGTGTTCTTTTGCAGTCAGGACTCCGGCTGATAAACCGGCAGCTATNAGACCTAATGCAAATATTCGTGTTGACAGCATGGATTAGAATTGANATGTGATAAATATAGGGAGATATAAAAAAAATACGTGCCCGCCCTATATCGGGCACGTATTTTTTTTCATGAGAAAAGTTACATTATTTTTTTACCTTGAAAGTCCAGTGGGTAGAAGAGATACCCCAGCTATCGTCACAGATAATATGATCGCCGCCACCACCGGGAGCAATCAAGATGAGGTGTTCGTCATCGAGCATTGCCACATCAAATACAGCGGGAAGGTCAAGATAATAGCTGTATTGTCCNTCGGTAATNTGGTGGGGGAGAGGTACGGTAAGTTTCATTGTACCAATCCAGCCAAGAGCGGCTTTCTCAGGAGTTGTACTGGTTGTGAAGGCAAATGTACCTTTAGCTTCNGTACCNTCGCTGTAATGAACNGTAATGTTGGGACCGCCGTCAAGGTCAAATTTAACCCATTCGTCCATTGATACNACTTGACCTGTCCANTCATCAGCTTGTCCGATTCCATAGCACACCCAGTTGGGNCCGGTTGCTGACCAACCGTANCCGCCACCACCGACACATCCCCATGANCCGTCGATNTATGANTATGAGCCGTCGGGATTTTCGTCAGCCCACCATTGCCATGTGCGTCCCTCNGNTGAACCGCCCGAGAGNGCTACAAAGAGCGGNTCAAGGTCNGTATCNAGGTCTTCAACGTGAACAGGAATTTCAACCGGTACAAAAGCTCCTTCACATAATACAGTTGCTGTAAAGGTTAAGTCGCCCGAGAAAGGTACGACAACTTCGGCACAGTTATCAGTGCCATGTCCGAGCATTAATGTTCCAACGAGATAGTCAAGGCGACAGTCATAGTCAGAGTTATTATAAACTCTCACCTTGTTAGAAAAATTTGACCCGTTTTCTGAATGAAATTGAGGAGTCAGTTTTCCGGCAAGGACTTCGGTGTCGGCATCTATATTGGCAAACGCTTCGTGATTATCCGAGACATGAGTCTCACACGATGTCGTGCCCATCATNAGCATGGTTATCAAACCGATGCTTAAAATATTCTTGAGTTTCATATTGAATAATCTTGGTATGATTAATAAGGTGATCTAAAGTTACCTTCTGATGTACTCCAGCCCGGATTCTGTTTGAGAACGCCTTCTGACTTCTGGATTTCATCATCGGGGATNGGAAGCCAACCGTTGGTTTCGGGACGCATCTTGACTGAAATTGTACGGAGTGCTCCGTCACACCAGCACTCAACATTTGAACGGTGAGCATCTACGAGTGAAAGTTGACCCCAGCGTTTGATGTCAAAGAAACGGACTCCTTCAAACGCAAGCTCCCAACGACGTTCGTTTTGAAGATTTGTTTCAGAGTAAGCTACATCTTCAAGACCAACACGAGCGCGAACGCGGTTGATACCGTCGGCTGTTTGGGTGAGTTCTGAGTGCATCAAGAGAACATCGGCAAAACGGATAGCGACTTCGTCCATAAAGTTACATGACATATAGTCGTTGTCNGTAGCCATGATTTCAGGATAGCAGTACCAGTATAGAGCAACAGCGCCGGGACCGTTCTGGGGATCTTTAGTCTCCATTTTTGTTGTGTGGACGTTGATTGCAATATATTTTTTATTGAACATGTGAGTGTCTTCAACCTGGTGGCCGCCGTTGTCGTGATAAATCATGTGACGTCCGTCGGGAAGCATTTCTTCGGGATCGTCAACGTTGAGGATCGAAGCTTTGCGACGCGGGTCTTCCTGAGGCCATGTATTCCAGATGTCGGGAGTGATTGTACCACCACCCCAGCCTGTTCCAAAGGGATATACACCACCCCAGCCGTCACCGTCTGAATTGGGGTTATCGGCATCTTGATAACGCGGGCTGAAGAAGAGGGCTGTCAAGTTACGTCCATAATATTGTGAACCATAAGCGTGTTTGATGCTGAAGATAGGTTCGGGGTTATCACGATAACCTTCGGTCTGACCTTCCCAGCCTGCCCATGTATCACAGTCACCGAGCCAGTTGAAACCATATTTTTNGTTCAGCCAGTAGTCGCCGGCAGCAGAATAAGCCCAGAGATCACCAAATTTTGAAGCCAAACCGTGACCTGAGTTGTTGATACAGTCTTCGAGNTGAGAAATNACAGTGGCTTTGTTGAGTGTGCCGCCATCGTTGGCGAGGGTGATTGANTCTTTGTTATATACGCCTGTATAGAAAAGATATACNCGGGCGAGAAGAGCTTCAGCAGCCCAACGGGTTGCGTGACCGTCAGTGCCGACTCCGTTAAGACCTGCATGAGGCTTATTGGGGAGGAGTTCGATAGCTTTGAGAAGNTCAGCNGCTACGATTCCATAAGCTTCATCAACCGGNGTTTGGGGAAGGTTTGCNGGCTCGGGAGTCAGAGGCATCGGCACGTTCTCAAAGAGACGAAGCAAATCAAAGTAGTAGTAGGCGCGCATGAAATAACCTTCNCCNAGGATGCGTGAACGAGTTTCTTCGTTGTCTTCCCAGTCGATGAGATCATCAGATGCGAGCAAGAAGTTACAGCGATAGATACCCTGATAGCAACGGCCCCAGAGACCTGAATACTGNTTATCGCTTGTTTTCATATAGTTTGCAACCGATTGAGGCTGAGCGTCATCTCGACCACCACCGCCAAGACGTTCGTCGCTCATGAGTTCGGCAACAAACAATACGTTGTTTTGAGGTGCGTCAGAGTCACCCATAACCGGACGATAAATACCGGTAATAATTTCCTCGGCATCGCTTATAGTTGCCGGGAAGTTGCTTGAATCCTTTGACGTGAGGTTNTCAGTGTCAAGGAAGCTGTCAGAACAGCCGGTCAGNGCTGCTGTGGCAAGAAGTCCACAAAATATATTCTTAAGTTTCATAGAAATTTAGAATTTGAGGTTTACACCAACAAGGAAGGTACGGCTTGTAGGATAGAAACCTTGGTCAACNCCTTGTACCCATGAAGAACCGCCCCAGTTACCNTCTGTACCGATTTCGGGATCAAATCCTTTGTATTTGGTGATTGTAAATAGATTGTTTGCGCTCACGTAGAGACGGCATTGAGATAATGGCATGCGGGGGAAAAGAGCNTTAAAGTCATAACCCAATGTAAGACTCTGGAGACGGAAGTAGTCAGCGTCATCAACAAACACGTCTGAAATATATGACCAGTTGATGCTTGAAGATGTTGTGGGTTTGGGATAGCGGTTGCTTGTTCCTTCACCGGTCCAAACGCTGCTTGCGAGGTTATAAGTCCAGTTGTCAAAACCTGATGTGTTGTGGTCACGGTAGCAGTTNGCGATTTGCTGACCGAATGCGCCATAGAAGTTTGCACCGAGGTCAAATCCTTTATAGAAGAACTGGAGGTTAAGACCGATTGTAACATCGGGATGAGGATCACCGATATTCATTTTATCGTTGTCAGAGATNTGTCCGTCACCGTCGCGGTCAAAGAAAATCAGGTCACCGGGAGTAGCCTGNGGCATGATTTTNTTACCGTCAGCGTCAACATATGCATCGATTTGGGCTTGGTTCTGGAAAACTCCGAGAGTTTTGTAGCCATAGAAGAAACCGATAGGTTCACCAACTTGGATACGAGAAATATAGCCTGAGTTCTGGAGAACTGCATCGCCGGGTCCGTTGATTGTACCCGAGTCATTGGCAAGACGNGTCACCTTGTTNNTGTTGTATGCGAGATTGAATCCGGCTGAATANCTGAANTCGCTTACTTTGTCGTTCCAGTTAAGACCGAGTTCGATACCTTGGTTGCGNACGTCACCACCGTTGATTGTCGGTGCGCCTGTACCGTATGAAGCGAGGATAGGAGCACTTACAAGCCAGTCTTTGGTGACTTTGCGATACCAGTCAAATACAAAAGAAAGACGGGTGTTGAGGAAACGGGTGTCGATACCGATGTTAACCTGTTCCGAGCGTTCCCATGTCAANTCGGGATTAGCGATTTTATCAGGATAAGAACCGATTTCTTTACCCCATTTGTCGCTGCCGAAGAAATAGTCGGCACCGCCTACCCAAACTGTTGCGAGATATTGGAAGTTAGCGATATTACAGTTACCGTTCTGACCCCAGCTTGCGCGAAGTTTGAGCTGATTGAGCCAATCACGGGTTGATTCCATGAAGTTTTCCTGATCGATATTCCAACCGGCTGAGAATGANGGGAAGTANCCCCAACGGTGACCGCGTGCAAAGTTTGATGAGCCGTCGGCACGTAAAGAAGCGGTTGCCATGTAGCGGCTGTCATAGTCATATGTGATACGTCCGAAATATGAGTTGATTGCTCCGCGTCCGCTGGGCCAACCGCCGTTACCCCAGTCGCTCTGAGATGCAATTGGNGTACCGTTGCCAACATATGCGTGAAGCCAGTCGCCAAATGTGTTTTGAGTACGGCTTGCTGAAACACCTTCGCCAAGACCCCATTTTTCAGCNGACATACCGAGAAGAGCTGAGATGTTGTTTTTGTTTACTTTAAAGGTATAGGCGATTGTGTTTTCCCAAGACCATGCATAATCGTTGCTTGAGCTTTGATCGATTCGGTCAAGTGTTGCCGAGCCGAAGACACCGTCGTTGTAGGGTTCGCTGTAGCTGCGAGATGTGCTGCCATAGTAACCGAAACCNAGGGTGCTCTTGAGAACGAGGTTATCGATAGGTTCGAGCTGGAGGTAGAAATTACCGCGAGCTGAATAGCCTTTGTAGTTGTTTTGATCGGCACCNCCGCGGGTTGCCGCACGGAGGGGGTTTTGCTGAGAGTCGTTCAACCAGCTTGCACCGGGAGTGAAGTTNCCTTCATCGTCAAATGCAGGCATGAGGGGTGAAGCTTTGAGAGCTGTACGCACGGTGTTGCTCCATGCNCCGCCGGTGCTGATNGCGTTNAGACCGTCAGAATTGGTGTATGAAAGCATTAAGTTCTCNCCAAATTTGAGAAGGTTGCGTTTGCCNACTTTCACCAAATTCCAGTCGCTGTTGATGCGAGCGTTGAGACGTTCAAATTTTGAATCGATATAGTCGCGCAACATCACACCTTCTTGAGATGTNTAGCCGAGACCGATTGAGTATGATCCCATGTTGCTNCCGCCCGACACCCCGAAGTTGTAGCTTTGTTGCGGAGCGTTTTTACCGAGAAGAAGGTTGAGCCAGTCGGTACCTTCCCATCCGTTTTCGATTCTTTCCCAAACATTTTCAGGAACAATTGCCTGCCAGTTGTTGGGTGCGTTTCCTTCATACATGCGAGCCACGTCATATATATACATATATTCTTTGGCATTGAGCATTTGAGGACGGCTTGCAATGTTTTGCCANCCNACATATGCATCAAAAGAGATGTTTGAACGACCCTCGGTTCCGTGCTTGGTGGTTACAAGAATTACACCGTTTGCCGCACGAGCACCATAGATTGCCGTTGAAGCGGCATCTTTGAGTACGTCAAGACTTTCGATGTCGTTAGGATTGAGTTCGGCAAGATTTGAAAGTGAACCTACGAGACCGTCAACAACAACGATAGGATTTGAGTCGCCGTTTGTTCCGACACCGCGGATGTTTACTTTAAAACCTGAGTTTGGTTTACCACCGAGGCTTGTGATGTTGACACCCGGAGTTTGACCCTGGAGGGCGCCGATAGCCGATACGGTGTTTCGAGAGGCGATGTCCTCACCCTTTACCTGTGTCGTTGCACCGGTAACGAGTTTCTTTTTCTGGACACCNTAACCGATCACGACTACTTCGTCAAGATCGGTTGAGTTCTCTTCAAGAACTACATTAATATTGTTCTCGCCGGGGGCTACTTTAACCGTTTTGGTATTGTAGCCTACATATGAGAATTTTACATTGGAACCGACAGCGACCTGAATTTGGAATTTGCCGTCAATATCGGTAGATGTACCTGCGCCGGGATTATCGACAGGCAAAACACTAACACCGATAAGAGGCTCACCTTCGCGGTCGACAACCGTTCCACTCAATGATATGTTCTGAGCCCTTGCCGACATCAGACCAATCAGAGCAATCAGCAGAAATGTGAATCTTAATTTCATGATGATTAGTTTTTTAGTTAATTTAATTTTGTTACTTTTTCAATGGTTCGGAAGACATTTAATTGGTAGCAAATTTATAGATACCCAAACTAACAAGGGTTGAAAAAAAGTCAAATTGAGTTTGTTTTCTATCAAAAATAAAAAACACACCTATATTTATATATTTTACAGTCAAATAGTTAATAAAATAACAGGCTCGCGACCAACGCGAACCTGTCACAAATCAACCTTTTAACCTTAGAAGAATTTTGGTGTCTTATATTTCACTCAAAAATTCTCCAACCTTAGAAGAATTTTGGTGTTTTATATTCCACTCAAAAATTCTCCAACCATTTCACTATCTTTTTAATTTTTGCTGTTATTTTTTATNGNCCAATCAATGGCNTTTGAAAANAATCGGCAGAAGTCTTCCGACTCAAAGAGACGGGGACTGTGCCCGGGTTGAATATAAATATTTCGTGCTTTTTTATCGGGATTGACCCANACAACGGGATGGTCTCCCATCTTTATGTCTGAAGCNGGGGTATAGCTGTTCTCGTCAACNGATGCCAAAACNGTCACGTTTGCACGGGGTGAGCGATTGTAGGTGTACCATTCGTCATCGGGTAGAATAAATGATGGGTTGACATCTTTCATTACGGGATGATTGCTTTTTTCAACCGTCACTTTGCCATCGGCGAGGGGTGCTATATAGTTTTGGAATGCTATATCGCCCATAAAATCTGAGAACCAGTTCCACATCGGNTANCCGTCAAAATCGCCGAGCAATGTTGCATGATGGAAGCCGATCCAACCACCGAGNCCGTTNTCGATGTAATCAATGAATGCNGCCTGAGCCTCTTCGGGCCATGTATATGGCGGAAAGTCGAGTTGAATTATCAGGTCATATCCTTTTAGAAAATCAGCGGTGATGCCGTTGGCATTTCTGATTTCGGTGATAGCATAGTTGTGGGTGTCGGCATAACCGTGGAGCCACGTCATTGCNCGTTGNGTAAACGGTCCGTGCTGACCTCCCCCTTCGCTAAGGACAAGNATGCGCTGACGGTGAGGTTTNTCAAGNAGTCTTTGAGCAAGTGTATTGCGAAGTGTTCCTTGCTNNTCGTCACCGTTATAGTCCCAGTACATNACNCCNAGAAGGTCNTTGTCGAGGATNTAATCACANTTNTANCCGAGCGAATGNGCNTCGTCATAGCCTAANACNGGTNCNCCGGCTGCATTNACCATAAAGGGAACTTTAGCNGTATTGTCAAAAATCAGACTNTANCCGTCNCCNTCTTTAATGNTTTTGAAATCACGNCCTTTCATCTCTTTGCCNCCACGTCCGTAGAACGGAACGCCGAGAACGAGCTTGTTTACGGGGACACCGCCGGCAACGTGACGTCTAACCGATTCAACACANGTCAAGTCGGGAGTGTTTTCCGAGGGATAGAGTGCAGCGTGATGTTTGGGTGCGTTTGCCATATCGTATGTCATGATATTGACAAAATCGAGATAGGGAATCACGTCGGTATAGGCTATATGTTCAGCTCCTGCCGATGTAGCAATCGTGAGCAGACGGTTATTGCCAAGAGTTTCGCGCAGGTCACGCATCAAAAGAGTGAAATTTGCACGATCGTCGGGGCTTGATGAAATTTTTGCCGCGCTGCTACCGGGATATTCCCAGTCGATATCAATACCGTCGAGATTATATTCTTTTACGATGCGAAGGCAGTCGTCGGCAAATTTGCGGCGCAATTTGGGATCGGCAGCCATTTCACTGAAATTGCCGGCACCCCAGCCTCCAACCGAGAGAAGAACCTTGAGATNGGGATTGTTCTTTTTGAGGTTTGCAATTGTGCGGAGACGTTCGGGATTGCTGATGTTTACCCCGTCAAAGGTGTCTTTTACACCTCCAAATGCATAGTTGATATGAGTTACTGTAGTCGGGTCGGGAATGACTTGGCTCCACGAAGTGACNTATGCCACNATNACTTTGCTGTCGGGCGCTGTGGCATGGATAGCGAAGCTCGAAATGAGAGCAACCAATGTCAGAGCCAGTCTNAAAATCTTNTTCATGATATGTTAATTTAACNGTTANANNTTTTCAGTGTCGGTATCTCCGGGTCGAACGCGTGAGCCCCAAAGAGCGTAGGCGAGCATTATCAGTTCAGAAANTGCAACGAGCCACCATGTTTGACGCCATGAGCCTGACAGGTCGGCAAGAACTCCTTGAAGAAGGGGCAAGATTGCACCACCGACAACACCNATCATNAATACGCCCGATGCAACTGTAGTGTAGCGTCCGAGGTCTTTGATTGCGAGAGTGAATATCGCTCCCCACATAATCGAGTGGCACAAGCCGACTGCNGCAAGCATCCAGGGATTGTCAACAGCGATTGATGCAATTGTAAGAAGTGTGGCAAGCGATGTCGTAACTGTCAGCTGAACGCGTGGTGGNACGGTGCTGAGTGTACTTCCAACAAGACGTCCAACAAGAATACCGCCCCAATATAGCGTGGCTATGAGTGCCGGTGAAGGCATATTGATGTCGTGGGCATACATTGTTATATTGGCACCGATGCAAACCTCTGCTCCGACATAAAAGAAGATAGCGACCACGCCGAGTGTAAGATGGCGGAATGACCATATACTGCGTGTCAATTCTTGAGAATCATCGGCGCGAGTTCCACTGATGTCGGGTAATGATACTTTGCGAAGTCCCATTCCGATAATCATCATCAGGGCTGCAAGAATAAAGAACGGCAACATGAGCGAGCTGACCTCGATATTGTCAACGGCTACGCCGCCAAAGACGATTCCTGATACAAAATATGGAGCGACAGTCGTGCCGATTGCATTTGCCGAGCCTCCGATTGCAAGACGCTGAACGCTCTGAGTTCCTTTTACTTCACAAGCCGAGAGGTAGGGGTTTATGACAACCTGAAGAACGGTAGCACTACCGCCGACAGTAAATGAACCTATCAGAAATACAATGAATGCGGGGGGAAGAGTAAGTCCGCCAAACATAATCACTACGTCGGGATAACTGCTTGCCATCCAAGATGAAGCGAAAAATAAAAGCAGACCTCCGCTCATCATCACAAGACCGCGCACGAGAGTCGAACGATAGCCATAATTGTTGATCCATTTAGAGCCAAGACCGCCGCAAAGCGGGTAGGCAAGGAACCAAGAGAATGTGATGAGTGTTGCAAATGTATTTTTCAGTGATCCCATTCCATCAAGAAAAGCTTCTTTGAGCGGAGCCTGAAACTGAGTGTTGACTGTTGTCAGGAAACCTACTACAAAAAATAAAATCACCATTGTGAGGAACGCAGCTACATAGTTGGCGGTTGCCTCGGAACGTGCAAATGAATTTGAAGACATGATATTTATGATTTACGGAGTTTATTTACGTCGATTTTTGATGCAGCTTTGCTGTCAAAAATAAATTCGCAGTCGGGGTGGAGCTGAAGAATTGATGCCGGCACATCGGTAGTGATCGGGCCACAGAGCATCTCCTTTACTATGTCGGCTTTGTTGTCGCCGTTTGCAACGAGAATTATGCGACGTGCATGCATGATGTCGCGGATGCCGAGAGTGACACCCCCGAGAGGTACATTGTCGGGAGTGGCAGTTTCGCGACGAATACGTTCTTCAAGTCGGCTGTCCATAGTTGATGTGCAGGCGCCGCCGTTAAATTGAGAGCCGGGTTGATTGAATCCGAGATGTCCGTTTTCGCCAAGTCCGAGAATCAAAAGGTCGATACCACCGCGATTTTCGATTTCTGACACAAACTCGCGACATGCGGTTTCAAAGTCGTTGGAGCGGGTCGGAAGCATAATGAAGTTTTTCATTTCAACGCCCAATCTCTCAATGATTTCAGTGAGAAGCATTTTATAGCAGGCTCCTGAATATTCACGGTCAACGCCGGTGACTTCGTCAAGTCCGAAAAAGGTAACACGCGACACGTCAAAATTCAGTTCTGAATGAATTTCACAAACTTTGCGATGAATGTTGCCGGTTGTGCGACCGGTTGACAATCCTATGACAGAGTCGGGACGATGACAAATCTGATCGACAATGCGTCGGGCGGCAGTTATGTCAAACTGTTCCTGACTGTTGGCTATACTGATTTTCATAATTATTTGTTGTTTTGTTTGTTGAAACCCGACATGGCAACGGCGGCTGCGCCAAGGAGTCCGATATTTGCCGGGTCGAGTCGTGTCAGCACCACGCCATTTGTGACAAATCGCATGGTATGCTGGTGAAGATGATTCAAAATTTTATTATACATCATCGGGTCAGAGACGATTCCGCCGCCGAGAATGACGGTATCGGGATCGGTGACACGGACAAGGTTCATGATGAGGTTTGCAATTGCCGTTGCAGCGTTATCGACAAGAATTTCACATAGACTGTCGTTCATTCGAGCCAATTCATAGATGCGTCTCACATCGACACGTTCTCCCGAATTGGGAATTTCAAGTGGTGAGTCGGGATAATGAGGTTTCAACATACGGGCACAGAGATCAAATCCGCTTCCCGATGCGATTGTTTCGACGCAGTCAAAGCGTCCGCAGCAACATTTTACACCTACTTGTATTCCGACTTGCGTGTGACCGACTTCTCCGGCATTGAAATGACTTCCGCGGGTGAGCCGTCCTTCAATAACTGTTCCGGCTGCAATACCGGTGCCGACATTGATATAGACAAAGTTGCGGCTTATTTGTCCGTAGCCCCAGCATTGTTCGGCAGTTGTTGCGCTTTTAACGTCGTTGCTCAAAAAGCAGGGCAGTCCAAAAGTTTCGGTAATATCATAGGCAAGGTCAATGGCTTGAGAGCGGTCACCGTCAATCTGCAACCATTGTCCCGTGTCGGGGTCAACGCGTCCGATTAGTCCGATGCCGATGGCTGATGGTTTACGGTCGCCACATCCGACCGTGCGCAAGTAGTCGCTGAGTGACGATTTGATAATGTCAACCGCCGAATGTTGGTTGACATAGCCTGTGCTGTATTTTTTACCGGAAAGGATGTTACCGTTATTATCTACTTCGCCAATAAACAATTTTGTTCCACCGAAGTCCAGTCCTAAATATGTTTCCATGTTATTAAAATGTGATATTATGACGCAAAATTAATGACCGAAAACTCAAATTCGGTTTAATTTCTGTCAAAAAGGGTTGATAGATTGTTTAAATCGCAGTTTTTTTACGCTTTGCTCGGACTAAACCCAAATTGTTTCTTAAACGATGTGCTGAAATACTTCGGATCAGAAAATCCAACCATATAGGCAACCTCGCTGACGTTGTAACATCTTGATTCAATCAGCTCTTTTGCACGGTTCAGGCGTATAATGCGCATAAATTCGTTGGGCGATTGTCCGCTGATCGATTTAATCTTGTTATAGACTGATGTTCGGCTCATGCCGAGATCGGCACACAGTTCATTGACCGAATATTCTGAATCGGAGATATTGTTATTGATAAATTCCATTGTCCGGGTCATGAAACGTCGGTCAAGCTCGTTGGAATATTCTTCTTTGTCGGGTTGACAGTCTTCGGCAAGTATGCGCTTGCCAAGTTCCTGACGGGTTTTGATTATATTGCGTATGCGTGCTTTAAGCACCACGATGTCAAATGGTTTTATTACGTAATCGTCGGCACGCGCTTCAAGCCCGGCTACAATATCCCGTCGGTCGGCAAGCCCGGTAAGGAGTATTACCGGAATATGGCTGGTGTCAATATTGGTTTTCAGCATCTGACACAGTTCGTCGCCACGCAATCCGGGCATCATGACATCAGATATGACAAGGTCGGGATTAAGCGTCTTTATCTCATCGAGAGCTGCCGGGGTTCCTTCAATCTCGATAACGTTATAGTCGTCCTGAAGTTGAGATTTCAGGTAGGAGAGCATGTCAGGGTCATCGTCAAGTATGACAAGGGTGCTTCTGGTTGATTCAGACGACCGGCTTTGGTCGGTCTGAGATTCTTCATCGTCAATGCTTTCGGGTTTGTCAATTGGTTTGGCGGCATTGTATCGGGTGGCAAAATTCAAAGGTAACGTTACGATAAATTTTGAGCCTTCGCCCTGATTGCTTTCAAAGGTGATCTTACCTTTGTGTTCGGTGACGAGACGACGTGTGATGATAAGTCCGAGACCGGTTCCGAGAGCATCACAGTCAGCAGCTTCGTTTGAGCGGTGACGTCGTTTGAAAACATAACGTGCATCTTCTTTTTTAATGCCAATTCCGGTGTCAATGACAGCCAGACTCCAATGACGTTTGCCGGTCAACCGGGCATCGAGGGTGATGCTGCCGCTGTTGGTATATTTAATGGCGTTTGAAAACAGATTATCGACGATGTGGTCAAATTTTACAGGATCGACTATAACCGTTTTCAGGTCGGGCGCAACGTGATATTCAAGTTCGATGCCCTTGAACATTGCGATTGTCGAATATTCCTCAACTTTTATCTGAAGATATTTGATGATATCGACCGGTTGAACCTGAAGGCGCGGAGCGTTGGTTTCACGACGTAATCCGAGCATCTCGTCAAGCATATTCATCGTTTTGTCTATGCCAAGGCGTGCTTGTCTAAGGTTTGTGCGTGCGCGATCAGTCAGGTTGCTTTCAAGTTCGACGCTTAAAATGGGCGATTTGATCATCGACATTGGAGTGCGGATGTCATGAGCTATAGCGGCATATGATCTCAACTGCGATTCGATGTGTCGTTCTCGTCTTATTCTGTTCCAATATGCCAGTGCTGCGCCGAGCAATCCGAGGGCTATGACGATGTACAGCGTGATTGCCCACGGAGTCATCCAGACAGAAGGTTTGATTTCAATTATCAGGCTGCGATTTGCAAATGCCTCACCGCTATAAAGGTCTATTGCCTTGACAATCAGAGTATATTTGCCCGATGGTAAATCGGTGTATCGCAATGAAGCGTTTGCGCCTGAATGTTGTGGCTCCGCATCATATCCTTCAAGCATATATTCGAGACCGATGCGCTGTGGTGAATTATAATTAATCAGCGCGAGGTCAATCTCAAAAGTGTTTTGATTGTGGGATAGCTTTATGCGGTCAGACAAATTTATATTCTCGATGAGTGGCGAGTGTTGATCACCGGGTGTGACTCTCAGACCATGAATTTTGAAATCGGAGAAAAGGATGTTGCCCTCGGTCGAATGTTTGAAGTCTTCAGCGGGATTGAACATGACACACCCCTCGGCAGTTCCGATCATGATGTTTCCGTTGCGTGTGCTGGTACTGCTGCCCGGATTAAAGACACCTCGGTTTGTGCCGAGAAAGCTTGTGAAACGTCTGAGCTGCCGGTCGGTCGGGTCATAACGATATAGATCGGTTTCTGTACATATCCAAATTCCGCCGTGATTGCCTCGGGCAATGGCGTAGATCGTATTTGAACTGAGTCCGTCGGCTGTAGTGAACAGACGGGCTGTACCTTTCTTTCGGTCAAATCTTACCAATCCGTCGCCCTGAGTACCTATCCACATTTCATCACCAATGCTGTCGGTTAGTAAAACTCTGACAGGATAGCGTATAGTGATAGAGTCAAATTGTTGGGTCCACTCAAATGAATCGCTCTCGGGATGATATTTCCCGACTCCTTTGTTTCCGCCGAACAATGGCGACCCACAGTCGTTGATTATAGTGGCGATGCAGTCTTCGTCATAGTAATGATAGCTGTTGTCATTGATGTTGTAGCGGGTGAGGGGTCCGTTAATACCTCCAATCCAGACGTTACCGTCGGGAGTGCCATATCCTGCAAAAATATAGTCGGTACCGACACCCGAGTTTGTTCCCGGTTTTTGACGTGGCAGCCGATCGACTTTCCCGCTTTTCTTGTCAACGACATAGAGACCGTCGCCATATGTCCCGATAAGAATACGTCCGCGGCTGTCTTCGCCAAATGACAGCACAACGCTGGCTACATAGTCGTTGCGTTGAAGATAATGCCACCANTTGTTTTGCGACGGGCTGTGACGGCTGACTCCATGATCGGTNCCATACCATATATCGNCGTCAGAGTCTTCATACACGACGTTGATATAATCAGATACGGGCGACGCGGCGTTGCCTTTTTTTGACTTGATAGTTTTGATTGATTGAGTCGATGCCGGGATGTAGTTCAACCCGTTGTGACTTGTCGCAATCCAGATTCCGTTGTCTTTACCTACATGCATATCGGTGATTGTATTTCCCGATAAATCATATTCACTTTCATCGCCATCGCGAAAGTGATATATGAGGGAGTCAATTGATGAATCAACAAGATAAACACCGGCTCCGTCAACGCCGACAAGCAGGCTGTCACCACCATATTTTATGAGAGCATTGACAGGCAATGGCGGTACTTTGAAATTCATAGTGCCGANAACTCCATTTTTGTCGATGGTTAGTACACCGCGTGANAACGAGCCAAGATANAGCTTGNCTGANGATNNNGCGANNGANAGNATGTGNACNCCTTCAGTGCCNNGNACAAANTTGGCNCGCCAACTGCTNCCGNTTCTGACGATATGATATAAACCGTGGTCAGTTCCGGCATAATANCCGTCGTTGCCGTCGGGGATAACGGCACGGACAAGNTTCCCGTCAAGAGCCATTCGNTCAATCAAGTTGTTGCCCGAACAAATATATAGACCGTTATTCGTGCAAACAACAAGATTNCCGTCGGGGCTAAATGTAAAGTTATAGAGCAGAATGCTCGGGTCGGCAAAGCTGTATGCTTTTTCAAACCGGTCAAGAGGTCGGTTATANCGGTAGATTGCTCCCGACTTCACTGCAATCCANAGAGTGCCGTCGGGAGCTAATTCCATCGATGTGGCTGATTGGATATGATCGTTTTGTTCTTCGCCCGGATTAAGCGTGTAGTGTTTTACGTTATGTCCGTCAAATCGGTCAAGTCCCGAGTTGGTGTAAATCCACATGAACCCGTCAAGGTCTTCTTCAACTTCATAAACCTGACGGCTNGACAATCCGTCGCTGACGTTGATATACCTCACCGACGACTGAGCCGATTGAACGATTCCAAGTGAAATGAACAGTATCAGAACCAATCTCCACATAATATAATCAGTCTATATTGAGAATTGTTGTAACACTTTCGGCGTCGCCATAAAACAGACGGGCTTTTACTTGAGCGATTCCCGAGGCGTCAACGGGAGCGGTATAAAGAGCGCTTTGACGTGTGGGGGTAGTCCCGTCTATTGTGTAGCGAATTTCGCCGTTACCATATGCATTATTCATCTCTATCTTGCCGTCATTGANNCGTACTCCGGGCTGGCGCACAAAGAAGTTGCGGTTATCGTCAACCCAATTGTCCATCTCGGNGGTNAGGGCGCCAAAATATTCGCTGTCGCTGAGAGTGGGATTGATGTTGTGGGCGCGTTCAGCCAATCCGAGTATTCGTGGTAAAATATAGCGTTCGATCATGGCGCGAGATCTAACTGTCTCGGCAAAAAGATGAGCCGAAATACCTTTTACGTTTTTCTGAACTTCGGGNGAGGCGGGNCAGAGTTGGTCGATTGTAGCGTGTAACGGTTGGAACTCGTCAACAATACCACCCCACGTCATACCCGGTTCTTCGGGGTGAGAGGTGTGAACATGGTCAAAATAAAGATAATCTACATTGCTGAGAATCAATGGATAACCCTGAGATGCAATTCTCTGTCCAAAGTCGCCGGCATTTGTCCAGCAGTTNACCGCTCCNACTCTCGGGAGCATCGCGCGGTCATAGTCGGCTGAGTGGTCGAGGGCGATCTCTTGCCATCCGGCAATTTTAACGCCGTGATTATCGGCAATTTCACCGACACGTTCAACAAAGTAGGCGTGAAGTTCGCGCTGGTGAGTCATNCCNTTGTCTTTCATGAGCTTTTGAGCATATTCACTGCCGTCCCATGCNTGGTTTGGAACTTCATCGCCGCCAATATGGACAGCGAGGAGAGGTACTCCGGCTTTGCTGTAAGTATCTTTGAGTGATTTAATGACGATATCCCAGAATTTATATGGACCATCAAGNGCCGGATTCATCAGATTGTCGTGGAAATCTTGAGCGGTTGTATATTTTGAGGTATCACCGTCGTGAATGAGTCTCAGCGATTTATCGCCTGTTTTTTTNTAACGCTGTTCCATGGCGATGATTGCTGCACGGCTGTGACCGGGGCTGTCAAATTCCGGAATAATATCAATTCCGCGTGCTTTGGCATATTTGAGAAGATCGATATATTGATCGACGGTATAGAATCCGTTGGCAGGTGTATCAGTTGCATCGGGATTACCGTCGCCGCTGTATATCTGTTTGAGGAAGGTTGTATCGTCGGTTGTAGTGTAACCTCGACGTGATGCAATTTCAGTCAGTTCAGGCAATTCGGGAATTTCAACGCGCCAGCCTTCGTCNTCGCCAACATGGAAATGGAGAACATTCAGCCCATAGTCTGCCATCAGGTCAATCAGGCTCTTCATGTCTTCGGCGTTGGTAAAGTTNCGGGCAACATCAATCATCAATCCGCGATAGGGGAGGTCGGCCCAGTCTTCTATCATGGCTCCGGGAACACGACCGTCGGGAAGNANCGATGCATCAATNCGTTTCATAACCGAGGCTACAATTCCTTCGGGATTTTGGCTGTTGGTATAGACCGTCATGCGCGGCCCATTGATTGAGACGCGGTAATANTCGGTGTGAGGATTTTTGATTTTGACAATCTTTACATTGTCGGCCGATGGNCGGGCTACATTTTTACCGGTCAGTTTAACCGATTTAGGNGTAGGAATTGTCATGTAGGGAGCCGGACGATAAGAGCTGCGGAGCGAGTCGTTGATTGCAAAAATTTTGTCTCCGTAAATCATCGGGTCGATAACGCCGTTTTGAGTTGGGATCGAGTATTGNGCNGGACGATCAACGATTGATTTACGCACGTTTGTTGCTCTGACAGGCTTCCCGTCGGCAACAAGATGCATTCCGTCGGGNGCNAAAGATATATTGTGAAGAGAGCCGTCTGATATGAGATCAACTACAATNGGAGAGTCGGGAGAAGCGTTTTTAAATCGGTCGGAGGATACAGCNACATAACCGGGGAGTATTTCAATAACCGAGTCAGAAGGGTTAACAGGCTTNAGTCCGCGCTTAAAAGCACAGAAAGCAAAACGTTCAAACGGGCGATCGGCGTTGATTGTGAACCGTTGTATGTATTTGTTTCCGGTTGCGGTGGTATATCCGTTTCCGAGCGTTTCCCAGGTAATTACATTTTCAGCGTTCAAATTACAATGAAAGCCCAGACAGGTAGCCATTGCAACACTAAAGAGGAATTTATTTCTCATTTATAATAATCTAAAAATAATTTGACAATCATCTTCCGAACGATTTCCAAAGTGTTTTTAGAAAAATATCATGTCGCAAATTTACACAAATAGCCGATAATTTTACCAAACTAACGAATAATTTCACTTATAAAATTTGTTAAATAGGCAAAATGACATATTTGACAGCTCCATAATTCATGTCTATAATAACAGTTTGTTAAACTGTCTCACCGTAATATGTCGTCTTTCAATACAAAAAAAAGTCTGCCACCGGAATGGTGACAGACTTTCTTATGTTATGAAATCGAGTTAATTAGTTAACCCAATTTGCATTTTGTTTGAGGTTGGGGTTGAGGTTCAACTGGTCAGAGGGGAGAGGATACTGATATTGACGAGCATCATATACACGGTTTTTACCAAATGTAGCATTGATGTAGTCACCGGTAACCTGTTCTGCAGGAACGAGAGTATTCTTGACGTTAGCACCAAGCAATACATTGGGGTGTTTGGTGTTGTCGAGAAGCTCGAGCTGGTGCCAACGGATAAGGTCCCAATAACGGAAGTCGTTATCCATGATGAGCTCGCAACGACGGCAACGACGAACTTCCCAGATAAGGCTTGAAACACCCATGTTGTTAGCAGGGTCGTTCATGCCAGAGAGAGAAGCGACGGTCTGATCGGGCAACTCAGCACGTTTGTAGAGCAAGTTGAGTGATTTAGCAAGGTCAGCATCGGTGAGAGTACCAAGTTCGGCTTTAGCTTCGGCAAAGTTAAGAGCTATAACAGCACCCCAGTAGAGAGGAGAGCAAGTATAGTTTTTACCGGCAGTTGAACGATAGTCAACAGCGATTGCTACGTTATCATATTTGCTGATACCATAACCTGATGAAGAGGTTGACTGCATTGAACCGGCACGTGACCATGACATACCTTTGTAGTAAACAACAGAGTCGATGGTGAGTGCAAGACGGTTGTCACGAACAGCAAGAAGTTTCTTGATGCTGAGACCGTGACCGTTGTTGTCGGCACCTTTAAGGCTATCTACAGCTTCACCGGCATCTGAAGTATCTTCAGAAGTCAATGCAAGAGGTTTACCATCTTTAAAGAGGTAGGCGTCAAAAGCGTCTTTAGAGATACCGCTTTGAGAGGTAGATGAACAAGTGTAGTCAACAGTTGAATGCATGAATACATCTTTTTCATACTGAGTTGCAAAGATTACCTCAGAGTTAGAGCTAAGACCGGTGAGACCACCCGATGCAGTCCAGATTGACTGATAGAGGGCACGGTAGTCGTCAGAGATAGGATATTTTGCAAGAAGTTCCTCGCTATAGGTTACGCAGTAGTTAAGATATGTGTTAGAACGAGTCTGATCGGGAGCATAGTAGTTGTCAGCCTCGGTGCAATATTTCCAGAAAGTACCTTCAAAGAGGCAAAGTTCTGAAAGCATTGCTTTTGCCAAATCTTTTGAGAATTTTTGTTTGCCTTTATCAAGTGTAAGATTTTCGGCTGCAAATTTCATATCTTCAAATGCGAAATCCATCACAGTCTTACGGCTTGTACGTTCGCCATAGAGCTCGGGAGAGTCGATGTCAAGAACGTGATCGGCAAGGATAACGTCGCCATATTGACGAACAAGCTGATAATATTCATATCCGCGCACGAGACGAGCCTGGGCTATGTAGTTGTTTTTCTGAGCATCGGGAAGGCTTGATGCTCCAACTTTTTCGATGATGATGTTAGCACCGCGAATAACAATGTAAGCTGTGTTGTAGGTTGAGCTTGTAGTCGGGATATTGGTAAACTTCCAATCAGTAAAGCCGTTACCACACTGGTCGTCGCTCAAAGTATTGAAATAGAAGTTACCATAACCTGTACCGCTACCAAAACCATAGAAATACTGGTAGAAACGGTTGCACTGTAGCTCGCAGTTATCGGGATTGTTCCAGTACAAAGGACTGTCAACAATCAATGTTTCGGGATATCGGTTATCATCGAGGAAGTTGTCACATGCAGCGAAACTCAGGCCGACAACACCGATAAGGGTTTTTGCTATTATATTTTTCATTTTATAGTGCAAATTAAATTGTTAGAGTGTTACCTGAATACCGAATGAGAACGAGCGTGACATAGGCTCAGAACGTCCGTATGTACCGTCACTGTATGATGTAGTTGTGCGCCAGTAAGAACCGATTTCGGGGTCGATCGGGCAGTTCTTCATACCATCATAGAGGAGAGCAAGGTTTTCAGCGGTAAAGTAAACGCGTGCTTTCTGAATCCAAGCCTTGCGAGTCAACTCAGCGGGGAGAGTATATCCGACGGTGAGTGTTTTGAAACGAAGGTAAGCAGCGTTAGAGAGATATTTAGACTGGGGATAGAAGTTGTAGCGACCTTGACCGAGGTTGGGAACAGTACCTGAACCAACACTACCGGGGAACATACAGGGGAAGTCGTTGTTCTGGTCGATTTCATATCCGATGATATTATTGCTTTCGTCAAAAATCATCTTGTTATATGATTCCTGATTAGCATAGGTTGCATCGGCACCACGCATAAGAGGCATGATGAATGCTGAAGTTTGCCACATCTGACGTTTACCTACACCCTGGAAGTACATATCGAGGTCGAAACCGCGAAGTGAACCACCGAGACGGAATGAGTATTCGTAGCGGGGAGTTGCGTTACCGATAACCTTCAAGTCACCACGGTTAGCGAGAGTACCTGCACCCTGAGAAGTTGCTTCGGGGTTGTTGTAATCGGGATCGCCGGGGAGGATGAGTTTACCATTGAGAAGTTTAGCGTTGCTGTAACCACCATTGATTACACCGTCGCCGTTGAGGTCTTTGAATTTAACGTCTCCGGGGCCATATTTGAATGTGCTGCTCTGGAGGTCAACCTGGCTTGCTACACCTTCAACGGGAATGAAGTTACCTTTAGCATCTTTCAAGAAGTTGCCTTGAGCATCGCGTTGGAAGTCAGCTTCAGTGAAGTAGCGATCGGTTTCAAAACCCCAGATTTCACCATAGTTTTTACCATCGTAGAATGAGGTGAGGATACCGGTGTCGTTACGATATTTGGTTACGACAGTTTTACCGTCATAGATGTTGAAGTTAGCATAAACGCTTGCTTCGCCGATATTCTGGTTCCAACCGATACCGAGTTCCCAACCGCGGGTGCGGAGTGAACCGTTGTTGCCGGTAGGAGCAGAAGCACCAAGAACCGAGGGAAGTGGCTGTGAGGGAGCGAGCATGTCTTTAGTGTCGCGCTGGAACCAGTCAAATGTCAAGTTGATGGTATTGTTGAGAAGACCGACGTCAAAACCTACGTCGGTAGTGATGATGCGTTCCCATGTGAGAGTGCTTGATACAAGGGTCGGCATACCGTTATAAGCCAATTTCTGACCGTTGTAGAGGTAGTTGAGGCTACCGTTAGCGATTGTAGAAAGGAACATGTTTGAACCGATAGCTTCGTTACCGATGTGACCGTAAGAAGCACGAACTTTAAGATTGCTTACATATTCTTTAGCAGGCTCAAAGTAACCGGTTTCAGAGATACGATAACCTCCCGATACAGAGGGGAAGAATGCCCACTGGTCACCGGCGGGGAAACGGCTTGAACCGTCATAACGGCCGTTGAATTCGAGAAGGTAGATGTTGTCCCAGTCGAGGTTGATACGACCAAAGAAACCGGCAGTAGCACGACGGCTGCGAGAGTTGGTTGTTGTACGGTTGTCACCTGAAGTAAGGCCGAGGAAGGGAAGGCTGTTGTCCTGGAGAACATCACGCTGAGCAGAGAATTCAGCATAGTCATATTTCTCGGCAGTACCACCCAACATCACTTTGAGGTTGAATTTATTGTCAATCAAAGATTTAGCGTATGTACCATAAACGTTAAGGTTCCAGAGGTGAGCATAGCTGTTGGTTTCTTTAGCGCTTGTAGCCGATTGACCACGCTGCAGAGAGGGAGCTGAGATGTTACCACCCCATGTATTCCATACGGTTACAGGGAGAGTAGCTGTGTGAGCGTTGTAGTTCTGAAGGTCGTAGGTGAAGTCGGCATGAAGAGTGAGGTCTTTGAAAATCTGGAAATCAGAATAAGCCTGCATGCGAATGTCGGTAGCATCGTCGTCAAATGAACCGCCTACTTTTGAATAAGCAACCGCACTATTACAGTCATAGATGTTGCCTTCTTCATCTTTCATATATCCGTAAGGTCCGAAGTAAGAACCCCAGCGCCATCCATAAGTATAGGGGTTACGCCAATAGTTGGGACCGTTATAAACTTTGTCAGCAAAGTTGAAACGAACGCCGGCTTTCCACCATGATGCAATCTCGGTTGAGATGTTAGATGTTACGTTGTAACGTTTCATTGTCGGGGCATTATAGCGGAGAAGACCTTCACGCTGGTTGTATCCGAATGATACACGATATTGAGTTTTACCGCTTGTACCTTCAAGGCTAACGTCATGTTTGTTGGCGGGAGCAGTGTGGAACAGAATGTCGGCAACATCCCAGTTTGCATAGTACATTGCACCGGTACCGTCTTCGTTAACATAGTAGTCACCTACGTTGTCCCAGCTTTCAAACTTACGCATTTCGCCATAACCGCGAGGACCGCCGTTCTGAGCTTCCCATGCTTCAGCATAGGGGAGCATCTTGTCGAGATACATACCGAAGAGCTCATTTTCAACACCCTGACGGTTGTTTGACTGAATGAGGGCACGGAGCTGGTTGGGAACCGATGAGTATTCAGGTAACTTGGTAGCCTGGCTGAATGAGAAGTTGTTGGTATATTTTACTGATACACGTTCTTTTGCCTTAGGAGCTTTGGTAGTAACGAGGATCACACCAAATGCAGCACGAGTACCATAGATTGAAGAAGATGCAGCGTCTTTGAGGACCGAAATCTCGGCGATATCGTCGGGATTTACAAATGAAAGGTCGTCAACAGGCACACCATCAACAACAATAAGGGGGTTAGAAACCTGAGAGTTAGAAAGAGTTCCGACACCACGGATGCGGAGGTTTGCGTTGCCGTTGATTGAACCATCAGAAGTAGTGATGGTAAGACCGGGAACGGCACCCTGAAGTGCTTTAGCAACGTCGGTAGCAGGACGGCTATCCATAACTTTAGCTACGTCAACTGTGCTGACAGCACCGGTAAGGTTGGCACGACGCTGAGTACCATAACCGACTACAACGACTTCGTCGAGTACAGCGTCATTAGCCTGAAGAGTAACCTGCATACCTTCTTCTGCAGGAACTTCAACAGTGCGATAACCAATGTAAGAAATAACAATAGCTGTGCCTTTAGCGACACGCAGGCTGAATTTACCGTCAATATCGGTAGAAGCTCCATTGCTCGGATTTGATTTCTGAGCGACAGTAGCACCGATAAGAGGTTCGCCTGATTCATCGAGGACAGTACCGGTGATTGTAGTCACGGCTTGTCCGGCGGCAAGAGGCTCGGGTGCAGCCATGGCGGAGAAAGTACCGCACACAGGCATACCGCAAGTGAGAGTCATTGCCAATAAGAAAGCTTTTCTCATAAAGGATTTTTTTAGTTTGCAATAGGCTTCCCGTTTACAAACAGGAAACACAGCAAGGATTGATAATTAAAATATTAAGGTTGGATTTTAGTTTAAAGTTAAAAATATAGTTAAGCTGGCGTTTAGATTACAAATGGTTTATATATAGTGTCTTATATTCATTTTATATTAATTTTACTGTTGCTCTCTTGGTAAGAGAGAGTCATAACAAGTGCAAAAGTAAATATTATGTTGTAATCATGCAACAAAAATGTAATAATTTTATATCATTTTTTTGAGCATTTTAATTTTTTTAAATTATAATTTTACTAAATATTGCTAAAACAGAAGGTAATATTTTATATCACAACGGTATAATATAATACCTTATTCTCTTGGTAAGAGAGAGTCATTTTATATATTTTACTATATGTCAAGCGTTTACTATTTAATGGTGTTTGCAATTTGATTAAAATCTTTAGTATACACATATATATATTATATATACTATAGGACTTGCGGGCATGTTGGTAAATTAACCGGAAACACTATACATTTTCGGCTTTATTGACTCTTTTTCTTATTCAGCGGTCTTGAAAATCACGTTGGCGTTAGCCTGAGACTAATACATGTGTTAGGTTTGGAAGCACAAATTCCCGTGTGTTTAAAAAACTATCTATCAGACACTTTGAATTATGAATGACCCTGTAAACACTTTTTTGACAAAAAAATGTCAAATATTATAGCTTATTATTTGCTTGTTGATTAGATAATTACTACTTTTGCGCTGAAAATGACTCTCTCTTACCAAGAGATACCATGTGTGATCACGTTTCCATGATACTTAAATAACTGAAATACGAATTAATAACCTTAATAACATTATTAACCTACACATTCTTTTTATGAAAAAGCAATTTGCTCTTTTAGCAGCTCTTTCAATCGCATGCGGAGGTCCTGTCGTTTATGACGGGTTATTCACAAGCGGTTTTACAGCTGTTGCCCAAGCTCAAAGGGCTACCGGTACAGTCGTTGACGAAACCGGAGAACCTCTCCCCGGTGTGTCTGTTATCGTAGCCGGTAAAGCCGGAGGCGTTTCAACCGACTTTGACGGTAAATTCTCTTTGGCAGCTAACAAAGGTGACGTTATCAAATTTGCCTACATCGGCTACAAACCCGCCGAAGTAAAATTTGACGGCAAACCAATCAACCTCACTCTCCAACCCGATGCAGCCAACCTCGATGAAGTTGTTGTAACTGCCCTCGGTATCAAAAAAGACCGTAAAGCTCTTGGTTATGCAGTTTCAGAAATGAAATCTGACGAAATTCTTGAAAACAAGAGCCCGAACGTTGTAAATGCACTTGCCGGTAAAATCGCCGGTGTAACCGTAACCCAGTATAGCGGTGCAGCAGGTGCAGGTGCAAATATTACTCTTCGTGGTGGTAACTCTACCTCTGATGGTCGTTCAAACGAACCTCTTTTCGTTGTTGACGGTATCATCTATGACAACTCAACTCAAGTTGTAGGTAACTCAGGTACTGACGGTATGACCCGTTCAAACACCACCTATTCTAACCGTGTAATGGATATCAATCCCGAGGATATCGAATCAATGTCTGTCCTCAAAGGTGCAGCTGCATCAGCTCTTTATGGTTCACGTGCTGCTGATGGTGTGATCATCATTACTACCAAGAAAGGTGCTGAAGGTACTGTTAAAGTAAACGTATCAAGCAAAGTTACAGCTTCATGGGCTAACAAGCTCCCCGAAGCTCAAACTAAATTTGGTCGTGGTTACTACGAAAACAACGGTGTATTCAATGATCAAACCTATCAGTCTTGGGGTAAAGAAATCACCAATGAACCCATCTATGATAACATTGGTAACTTCTTTGAAACCGGCGCTGTTTTTGACAACACTGTCAGTGTTTCAGGTGGTAGCAAGAATACTACATTCTTCCTCTCTGCTTCTAACTTTGACCAAGGTGGTATCGTGCCCAAAACCGGATATAACAAATCAACCTTCCGTTTCAACGGTGAGCAGAAAATCTGGCGATTCACTCTTGGTGCTAACGTAGCTTACTCTATCGCTAAAACCGACAAGACCCTTACTTCAGGCGGTCTCTACAATGGTGGTGGTGGCGGTGCAATGACCGGTCTTTACAGCTGGCCTCGCACTGAAGACATGAGCCACTATTTGACTGAAGATGGTCAGAAATATCGTCTCTTCGAAGGTATCTGGGACCTCGCTGACGATAAAGAAAACCCCTACTGGATTATCAATAAAGACAAACTTACTGACCAAACAAAACGTTTTACCGGTTCACTTCAGCTCGCATACGACATCACTGATTGGTGGAATATCGTTGCTCGTGTCGGTTATGACGATTATACAACCGATGGTTACACTTATATTGCCCCCGGTTCTGTTGTAAGTGCTAGATATCAGAATGGTCGTTTGAGCAAAAGTGACTATCGTTATTCATACACCAGCACTAACTTGATGACCAGCATCAACAAAAATCTTGGTGACTACAACATCGGTGCTCTTGTCGGTTTTACTACCGAATATACCCACCGATATAACCAAACTCACTACGGTTATAACTTCATCACTCCCGGTACTATCAGCTTCGGTAACATTCCTACTGAAACTAAATTCTTCACTGACGGAACTTCTAAAAAACGTCTCGTTGGTCTCTATGCCGAGGTTCGCGGTGACTGGAAAAACACTGTATTCTTGAGTGTAACCGGACGTAACGACTGGTCTTCTACACTCCCCAAAGAAAACCGCTCATACTTCTATCCTTCAGTAAACGGATCAGTTGTATTCACAGAACCTCTTCAGGCTGCCGGTATTCTTGGAACTGACGTATTTACCTTTGGTAAAATCCGTGGATCTTGGGCTCGCGTAGGTAAAGATGCTAACCCTTATGCAACTCTTACCTATGTAAACAACCCTTACAACTACAACGGTTTCATTGCTATCGCGAACCAGTACACCAGCGGTAACATGTTCCTCAAACCTGAAATTCAGGATTCTTGGGAAATTGGTGCTGAACTCCACTTCTTCAACAACCGACTTGGTTTTGACTATGGTTACTACCACACACAAACTAGCAACCAGATTGCAGTACCCCGTCTTTCTAACGCATCAGGATTTATCCTCACCGCTATCAACTCAGGTTCTGTAATCAACGACGGTATGGAATTTGCAATCAACGCCGTTCCTGTTCAAACTAAAGAGTTCATTTGGGATATGACCCTTAACTTCTCATTCAACAAAGGTCGTCTCGGTGACTTCCTCGAGGGCGTTGAATATTTCTATCCTACTGATGCACAATTCGGAACAATCCGTTCAGCATCAATCCCCCGTACACACGATAAAGATAATGCCGCATACAACAAGAACTACTTCCTTGGTATGACCGGTAACGAATATTATGTTGACGCTGAAACCGGTAAATATCAGGTAGATGCATCAACCGGTCTCTATCGTATCAATACAAACAACCCCATTGTTGGTAACCGTGAGCCCAAACTCATCGGTGGCTTTACCAACTCATTCTCTTATAAAGGCTTCAACCTTTCATTCCTTCTTGACTTCCGCATCGGTGGAGATGTTTACAATGGTACAGCTTATGCTATGACTGTTAACGGTATGCATCCTCAGACTCTCATGAACGATCGTCAATCAGTTACTGTTACAGGTATTACCTACGATGCTAATGATAAAGACAACAATGGTAAACCATTTGAACAGACTTATGAAGCCGGAAAAACTTATACTATCGGTGGAACAACCTATTCAGGTGAAGCTATGATTCAGAAATACTGGAGCAACTATGCTTCTAACTCACACCACTTCATTACCGACGTAAACTGGTTGAAACTCCGTAACATCAGCCTTTCTTATGACTTTACTCGCATCCTTAAGAGCAAGAAAGTCATCAAAGGTTTGGTTGCAAATGCTACAGCAAGTAACCTCTTCACCGTTACCAACTACAAAGGTATGGATCCTGAAGTATCTACCGCAGGTGGTACAGGCGGTTCAGGTTCAACCGGTATCGACTACTGCTCGGTTCCCGCTACTTCAAGCTTTACTTTTGGTGTAAACCTCACATTCTAAAAGATAACTAATTATGAAATTTGCAAAATATATTGCTCTCGGAAGTGTAATGGCATTGTCCCTTACATCTTGCAATGACTGGTTGGATGTTAACATCAATCCTGATCAGCCAAACAACGAGTCTATCCTGATTGACAACCGTCTCCCTTGGATTCAGAAACAATACACCTATGCAGCCGGATGTGCCAACACCCGCACATTTGCTACTTGTGGTGGCTTCTACTCAAACAACGCTAACATGAACGGTATCTCTGTTACTTGGAACGGTCCTACAGGTTTGACAACCACTCCCTATCAGGCTTGGTTCGCTTCATGTGCATCAAATGTACCCGACCTTTACTCAAAGGCTGAAGCTGAAAATGCTTATCACTACATGGCTGCATCAGAAGTTATGCACGCTATGGGCTTCATGTTGATGCTTGACCTTTATGGTGAAATGCCATATACACAGGCTCTCGTTGGTAATCCTGCTCCTGAATATGACAATGGTAAAACCATCTATGAAGGCTGTCTCGCAAAAATTGACCATGCTATCGAACTCTTCAACATGTCTCAGCCATCATCAGCAACTCCCCTTTCAGCAGGTGATATCTGGAATGGTGGTGACGTTAACAAATGGATTAAGCTTTGCTATGGTTTGAAAGCACGTTGGTTGCTCCGCGTTACTAAAAACGCCGATTACTATAACCCTGATGATATCCTTGCTGCTCTTGAAAAGGCACCTTTGTCAAATGCAGACGATATCTATCAGGCATGTTTCGACGTTAAAGGTGACCAAACCGACTTCCTTCTTGGTGACCCCATCCAAACTAACGGTAACTGGGATACTGCAGCATATGGTAAAAACCAGTGGGTTTCTAAATACTATCTCGACCTTCTCACCAACCTTCGTGGCGCAGGTGTAGAAGACCCTCGTACCGACAAAATCATTCCTTCTTCAATGACAAATATCACTCTTGATGCTTCAGGTAACGTTTTGAGTTATGAATGGCGTCGTTCTGAAGGTATCGATATGTTTGGCGATGCTGAACGTCTTGTTGCCGGTGGTGCTACTTCAATTGCAGTTCAATCGTTTGCTACTAAAAACCAAACCATTAAATATGCATTCAACGGCACTCACAAAGATAAAATGTCTGACTTCATTGCCGGTTTTGAATCTAATGGTTACACTGCTTTTGCAGGAGAAGTTGCAAAAATTGAAGGTCGTCAGTATAAACAGTGGACAACAAACAAAACTGATAAAGACGGCAATGCCGTTGTAGAAGATACAGTTGCAATATGCTATCCTACAGGCGCATGGTTTGTTAACTCAACTAACTACGTTCAGGCCGGTGACACTGCTTATGTAAACCTTAACTCAGGCTCGCAGAATACTAACAACGGTGCATGGGGTATGCCTCTCAAAGACGTATTCTATCATTCAAATGACCAGGCTGCAGCTAATGCAGGTGCTGTTTCAGGTACAGGTTCATTCCAGATTTATCCTATGTCTGACTACGATGTAGTTACATATTCTGAAATGTGCTTTATCAAAGCAGAAGTTTTGATGCGTAAAGGTGATTCTAACGGTGCCCTTACTGCTTATAAAGCAGGTATCCAAGCTAACATGGATCGCATGCAAACCAAACTCACCCAATGGAATGGCGAAGGTTATGGCAACCCAAGCATGACTCCTATGGAACAGGCAGCTATCGATTCATACATGGCAAGTGGTGCTGTAGCTCAATCAGCTGGCGATCTCACTATGAGCGATATCATGCTTCAGAAATATATCGCTATGGGTTGGAGCATCGAAAACTGGATTGACATGCGTCGTTTCAACTACTCTGCAGGAAACGTAGGTAGCTTCGGTGTTGTTTATCCCAACTATGGTCGTACAAAACTCTTCACCGGTAGTGCTTACTTCCGTGGAACAACTCCCGATGATGTTCAATATTGGATTCGTCGCTGGCGTCTTCCCAACGGTCTTGAGTTGAACTACAACCGTGTCAATGCCGTTGCAATGAACGCTAACGCTACCGAAAACTTCATTTGGGGTATTCCGGTATGGTATGATTGCTCTTCAGATGCAGAATATTTCAACTACTTGAAATAATCCCAACAATCTCATAAAGTATGAANGTCTGTCACCGTGTGGTGGCAGACTTTTTTTTGTATTATTGATGTCANATTNAATGTGGCGAAGGATAATAAGATTAGTTNGGGGGATTATGTTAATCNCGGTNTTGAAGTTATTGCATTATTATTGCCGTTACCATTATCATTATTATTGCCATTAATATTGCCGTTATCATTGTCATTGCGTCATTACCTATCATAGAAGCTANTAATAACAGGTNAATCATGATATTGATTATNTCATGGCATAAATNCCATATCCCAAAGCTTGTTCTATCATCCCCTCGGTCTCACTTTATTANGNNATCTCTCCACTTCATTANGTTATCTCCCCAAATCAGCCTCACTTCATTATGTTATCCCCCGATAGCTTAGAAACAGGGATCCATCAGATATTAATGGCAAAAAATAAGGGCTGTCGCAAGACAGCCCTTATTCAATTTGTATAGAATAATTATCTTACATACCTTCAGTCCAGTTTTCAGGCTCGAAAGTTGTAACAAGATTATTAAAGTCAGTTTCATCTTTTGGATAAACCCATGTCCAATTATTTTTATCAGATGGACCATAGTTACCATTTGTCGAAACGCTTGCACTACCAGCCATTTGACTTGCATAGTTTCCACCTTCATCCCAAGTGTGACGAACCATCGGAATACCCCAACGTTTGCAGTCATACCAGCTGAAACCTTCGCCAAAGAGGTCAAAGCGACGGTAAAGTTTGATTTCATTGAGCAAATCTTCACCGGTTTTAGAGCAAGTATAGCCTTCTTGATATGGTTCAACAGCTTCTACAAGGTATTCAACAGCTTCAGATTGCTTGTTGAGCATATATGCAGCTTCTGCAGCATTGTAAAGCATTTCGGCTTTACGGAAGAGACAGAGTTCACCGTCACCTGCCGATCCGGCATTTGCCTGGAATTTAAACGACATATAAGGGAATATAAGTGTTGTAGTATATAATTTAGACTTATAATCAGCTTTGATTCGTGTATAATATTCGCCCTTGGTAACTGCGGTTGTGTTGGAGTTAAAACCGTTACCTGTAATTTCGGTAAATTCAGCAATTTCAGCTTCTGTCGGGATGCCAAACAACTCCAAGCGACTATCTTCTGCCGGAATTTGATTGATAAGCTCTCGGCTGATTGCGATNGGATAATTTCTACAAGCAGATGCTGATGAGTTTGAAGCATTNTAGGCAAAGAAGCCGTAATAGTGGATTGTTTGTGATGCATCATTATATGCTTCCCAGATCCATTCTTTATTAGCAGTATTGAAACCGGATGTGTAGTCTGCGGTTCCCATAACTTTATAGCTATTGTTTGCCATTACGTTTTTAGCCATTTCAAGTGCCGTATTCCAGTCCTCACGGTTTAGTGCAGCTCGTGAGTAAACGGCGTATGCAACATCAATATTTGGCAACCATTTATCTGATGCAGCTCGTTCAACACCATTCTGTTTAGCAGTAGTGAATAAACTGATTGCAAGATCAAGGTCCTCGTAAATCTGAGCATATACCGTTTTCAATGACGAAGCTTGCATTGGGTCTGCTGTCGGCTCAAGACGTAGAACAACTCCACGGCTTTCGCCTTGTCGGTCACTCCATCGGCGGCTATAAAATTTTACCAGATTTGAATANGCATATGCACGATATACCANAGTCTGTGCCTTGTACAAATTTCTGACGTTCTCATCACCGGGAACCTCATCAATTCGGTTAAGGATAAGATTGGCATTAACAANCTGCGTATAACAGTAGAACCATGGGTAAAGGGTATACATGCTTGTGGCCGAATTATGATTATTAAAATTCATAATACTTGCCCATCCGGTAAGCGAGCATTTTGTATAGTCTTGACCGGTATATTCATTATACCATGTTTTAAGTGTTCCTTCTCCGTTTAANCCTTGTGTCCCGGAAGAGTAGGAACTATTAAAATATTGAGACGTTTGTAATAGAGCTATGCCGTTAATAGCCATTTTGACATTGTCAAGATTATCAAAAATTACGCTATCATCCGTGTTAGCTCCTACTGAAGACTGATCAAGATAGTCGCTCGAACANCCGGTTGTNGCTAACATTAGAGCGCCAAGTAAATATATTGATTTTTTCATTTTCAGAGTCTTTTTACATTGTTACAGAAAGTGCGAATGTGAATACGCGTGAGCTTGGGATATAATTATATTGATTACCATTAAGAGCTTGTTGAGCATCAAGACCTTTTCGAGCTGTTTTAGTAAACACGTTTTCAGCAGCAAATGAAAGCTGAACATTTTGAAGTGTCAGACGGTTTACAATTGATTTAGGAAGNGTGTANGCAAGGTTGATGTTTTTAAGCACAAGATAATCACGGCTTGTCAACCAACGGTCACTGGTTGCATTATTATATGAATTAAGGCTCTGAGATACAACTGGATTGACGTCTTTTGTGATACGGTTAGGCGAATCTTCTGTCATACCGGCAGGAATACCGTACCATGAGTTAAGAGCATCAACATGATAGTTGTTTGCCGATGAGCTAACTGACATAAGACTACTGTAAGATGAATCCATAATTTTACCACCGAGCGACCAAGTTACAACAGCACTAAGATTTATATTTTTATATCTTACACTTGGATTAAATGCTCCATAAATACTCGGTAATGATTTACCGCAAAAGAATTTCTGNCCATAGGTAGTATTGTACACATAATATTTGTCACCTACTTTCACATATTGTCCTGACGGAATTTCGGTTGATGTAAGTTTGTCATTTTCATACTTACCACCAATAATCTCCTTGTCAGGTCCAACAATATGGTATTCAGTCAAGTTAGGAGTATATACTGACTTACCATTCATTTGGTCAACACCTTCATAATGGTAGGTGTACCATGAATAACGGTTATGCCCTTCAAGAATGAGCTTNGATCCTTCCACAATACCATCTTTATTTTGTTCGGGAAGTTCAAGAACTCGGTTGCGGATAGTGGTAAGGTTCATTCCAAAGTTAAATGTCCAGTCTNTGGTTTTTACGATATCAACATCAGTGTTGATCTCAATACCGCTGTTTTTAATTCTACCGAGGTTGACTGTCATTGTTGATTCGGCATAATGAGGCGACTGACCTCCGGCTGAAATAGGATTGTAAAGGTCAAAAAGAAGATCTTTGTTCACACGGCTGTAATATTCAATTGAGAAGTTCCAACGGTTGAACATTCGTGCTTCGAGAGCAACGCCCCAAGATTCTCCGGTTTCCCAGTGTAGCTCGGGATTTCCATTCTGATAATAGTAATATGCAGGATTACCGGCATTTGTTCCCGATGATGATGAGTCATAAAGCGACATNTAGGCATAGTAATCTGCCGCACCNTCATTTGCTACGTGACCCCAGTCGGCGCGAAGTTTACCGGTGTTGAGCCATGTTTGATCTTTCAAAAACTCTTCGTTGGTAAACACCCAGTTTGCACCTACCGAGCCGAAGTTACCCCAACGAGATTCTTTAGCAAAGCGAGATGTTCCATCGCGACGGAATGAAGCCTCGAGATTATAGCGGTCATCAAAGTTATACTGAGCGCGAGCAAGATANGACTCGGTGGCATAGTTGTTCTGATAGCCTGTCAGAGAGTTTACTGTTGCAAAATTTGAGAGTGAAAGTACTCCGGCAAAAGATTCGTTCTTTTTGAAGCTGTACTGGTAGTCATAATTATTGCGGTAGTTTTCGTGACCGAGTAGAACGCTTACAAAATGTTTTGCATTGAAAGTATAGTCCCATCGAATCTGTTCCTGGATATTCCAGTTTTTATAATAGTATTGGGTTCTGGTGAAACGACCATGGTCGGCCTGACCATCACCGATAACAGCACTGCTGTATTTATCCTCCTTNGAATCGCGAACGTTAAGATTGCCTTTGAATGTTGCTGTGATGCCATAGGGAAGATAGACATCAGCATATATGGTTCCGTTAAGAGTATTACGGAGGCCACGAGCTGAGTTGAGCTCGTTTTCATAAATGGCATGACGGTCAGCATTTTGTTTACGAGTTGCAGAACCGTCTTCACGATAACCGGTATCAAAAATCAGATTATTTTCACCATCAAGCACATATTCACCGGTTGCCGCATCATGTAGGTGGATGGGATAAATTGGTGACATATAGCGCGCATAGTAAACAGGGTTCACATAAGATGTATTATCATCACCATTACCCTTTGAATTTTGAAGAGATTGATGAGATGCNTTAAGGTTAAAACCTGCTTTAAACCAGTTGACAGGTTTAACGTTTACTACAGCACGGCCCGAGAAACGATTAAATCCTGATTTATTCATGAAGCCATCTTCCTGAAGATAGCCTAATGAGAAATAGAAGTCAGATTTCTCAGTTGCACCTGAACCGGAGAAATTATAGTCGGCACGATAACCTGCACGGGTTGATTGATTCCACCAGTCCAAGTCTTCGGCATAAGAACCTTTCATCACATTTGATGTAAGATTACCATAGACATCGGCATACATCTGGTTGTCAGGTGCGTTCCAAACGTTTGTGAAAAGACGATCGGCAAGAACAGACTCATTGATTACACTATGAGCGGCTGCCATATTTTCAGGTGTAAATTTAGCATCATATTTGCTGGCAAGAGTCTCATACATTTGGTTCTGATACTCAATCTTCATAAACTGCTCAGCATTGGTGCGTTCATATTCGGGAATACCGCGAACATACCAACCCTGGCTTGTCTTGAAGTTGAAAGAGACTTTTTCTTTGTTTGCTTTTTTTGTTGTGATAAGGATTACACCATTTGATGCACGGTTACCATAAAGAGCAGCTGATGCTGCGTCTTTCAACACTGACATTGATGCGATATCATCGGGGTTCAAGTCAGAAATATTACCACCGAAAGGCACACCGTCAATTACATAAAGAGGAGTGGTTGTACCGTTAATTGTTCCTACACCGCGGATGACAATGGTAGGATCATTACCCGGCTGACCATAGTTGCTGGTTACAGTAATACCCGAAGTCGCACCTTCAAGAGCTTGAGAAACAGAAGATACTGGGCGACGTTCAATTTCTTCAGTAGATACCTGAGAAATTGCTCCGGTGATTGATGATTTTTTNTGTGCACCATAAGCNACNACAACNACNTCNTCAAGAGCTNTTGAGTGCTTGANGTCATTTCGATTTTNATTTCACCATCTGTAATTGGGGCTTCAACAGGGTTCATTCCGACATAAGTTACCACGAGGGTTTTTGCATTGTCGGGAACGTTACTGATTGAGAACTTACCATCGATATCGGTTGAAGCACCAATAGCGGTACCCTTAACCAAAACCGAAGCGCCGATTACAGGCTCCTTGTCTGAGGCATCGATGACGACACCTTTGACAGTCTTTGCCATTGCCACACCGGTTAACAGAGTGAGGCAAGTCAATAAAAACAATAGGCGTTTTTTCATAAACAAGTTAATAAATTGATTGGAATATAATTGATTTTAAA
>JAAVCC010000005.1 GCA_014802535.1 Bacteroides sp.
GATTACCAGCACCTTGTATGGACGCAAGGTCTTTGCGTCCACGGTTTGTCGGAGACAAACAACCATGTTTAACCCCACCATCGAGCTGATGGCTCGTTGGTGGGGAATTCAACGCACTACCACCCCACCCATCGTCGAAGACTGATGAACAATAATTTAATTGATGTGAATTTATTTCTATTCCGAAAATACTGTAAATTTACAGTAAATTCGGAATAGAAAATATAATACGTTGATTTGTAGGAATATGGCTTTGCTGTGTTGGTCCGGCTCATGCGCCTGTAGGTTCATCATCTTCGAAGATGTATGAATGAGAGGTAGCTAATCCTCCCTACCAACGAGCCTACCGGCTCGATGGCAGGGTTAAAAAGAGTATATGGTCTTCGATCAATAGTTAAGCATCAGCTTGATTACCAGCACCTTGTATGGACGCAAGGTCTTTGCGTCCACGGTTTGTCGGAGACAAACAACCATGTTTAACCCCACTATCGAGCCAACGGCTCGTTGGTGGGGAATCCAACACTCTACCACCCTGTACATCGCCGAAGACCGATGAACCACTTCTCCACAAAAGAATAGCGGAACAATCCCCGAAAGGGACTGCCCCGCTATTATTAAAATGAACTATATTTTATTTGCTTTTAGTGAGTTTGATATTGTGTGGACCACTAAGTTTTTCGCCACCAATATCATAAACCGAATAGTTATAATTTAACTGATCATCTTTGATTTTGTAATCTCCAGCAAGATATAAAGTATTGAACGCGGTGTTTACTATACTGTCTGTCATAACGTTTTTCCACACAAGTTTGAGCGAATCACCCTTAAAGGTATAGACTCCTTTAGCGACCGTATATGGGGCTTTGTTGTTGTCAACATTATACCAGTTTACACTCACGCTGTCAGACGTCGCGAATTCTACTCGACTCGTTGAGCTGACATTCATCAGACCTCCATAGTTGTTATCGGACTGAGACCACGCCCCGAGAATCTTTGACGTGAGAGTAGTCTCGTTGGGGGTAGGAGTCGGATCGGGGTCAGGCTTTACCGGGGTCGGTTCCTCTTTCATCGGGTCGTCATGGCTACAGCTTGTGACGGTAATAAAACCGAGACACATTATTAAACAGAGATAGAATTTTATTGTCTTTTTCATATCGTTTATTGGATTTTAATTGGTCTGTTATTTTACGATTCTCTTTGAGGTGTTTATCTCGCCCGATATAATATGAACGATGTAGGTTCCCGCTGACAAGCTTGACAAATCAATCTCGTCCTTCACTGTCACTGCAGCCTCGACAGTCTTGTGGAACACACATTGCCCCATGACAGAATAGATAGATATTTCAACCGGTTTGCCGGAACCTTCAACCGTAACGGTCAGTTTGTTGTCGGCAAAGTCAGTTCCGATATTCGGCTCCAATACCGTTACCTCGCATGTCGTTGAAATCTCTCCGTAAGAAGCCATTATTGTTGACTTTCCCACACCGACGGCTGTGATAATGCCGTCAGTCGAAACGGTAGCGACTTTTTCATCAGAGCTCGACCACGTTATTGTTTTGTCGGTAGTATTTTCGGGCGTAATAGTTGCTGTGATTTTTATTGTATCCGATTGGTTTAATGAAACTTCGGTCAAATCTAATACGATTTTCTCGGCAGTGATGGGCAATACTGTTACCTCGCAGGTAGCCTTAACCTCTCCACATGCAGCAGTGATTGTCGCCGTTCCGACTTTGATAGCCTTGATTATACCGTCAGTTGAAACATTTGCAATCTTTTTGTCTGAACTTGACCACGTTATTGTCTTGTCGGTGGTGTTTTCGGGCGTGATAGTTGCTGTGATTTTTATTGTGTCCGATTGGTTTAATGAAACTTCAGTCAAATCCAACACGATTTTCTCGACCGTGATTGGCAATACCGTTACCTCGCAAGAAGCCTTAACATCGCCACATACAGCCGTAATTGTCGCCGTACCAACTTTTATAGACTTGATAATACCGTCCTTTGATACCGTAGCGATTTTTTCATCGGAACTTGACCATGTTATTGTCTTGTCCGTTGTGTTTTCAGGCTGAACGGTAGCAGTGATTTTTATTGAATCTGCGACATTTACTGAAACTTTATCCTTGTCCAGGATAATTTTTTGTGCAGCAATAGGTGATACTGTTACCTCGCAAGTCGCGCTGGCCTTACCACTGGTTGCAGTAATTGTGACTTTACCGAGAGCGATGGCCTTAACCAAACCGGCATCTGACACAGTTGCAACCTTAATGTTAGAACTTTTCCATTGAATAGGATCAACGGAGTTCTCAGGATATCGGATACCGGTCAACTGTAGGCTGTCACCAACTTGTAATTTGGTATTTGTCGGTGTAATCTCAATTCTCTCCGTTGCTACTCCCGGCATTTCCTCAATATTCCAAAAATTTTTCCAAGGCTCAGTATTTTGATAAGCTTCTTTGGCTCCATAAGGAACAAAAACCTTAATACTAACATATTGTTGATTGCTAAAGCCTTTTGGAATACTACAGAATTTAGGATTAGAAGATCGACTTATTAAATGCGTTAAAGATGTATATCTTGACATATCGTCTTCCATAGATATTTCCCCAAATGATAATACATTAATATCTTCAGGAAGACTCCAAAGTCCGCATGCAGCTTCATCAGGGAAATTTATTTCTTTAATAGAAGTTTGGTTAAAACAACCATACCCGATTTTAATAGATGTTCCCTCGAAAGTAATATTACAAAGGTTTTTGCAGTTGGCGAAAAAATAACCATAATTTATTCCATTGTTTTTCAAATCCCCTAAATGAGAGACTGATGAACCTACTGTTACATATTTTACATTTGAACCGTTAAAATCCCTCATACATGAAGTGACATAATATTTGGGTGGTTGATTAATGTTTCTACCTAAATATAATCCTTTTAGGGATACATTATCAAAATGATATGCTCTTTTGCTTGATGGTTCGGCAGACTCAGACATTATATCTAGTCCTTTGTTGCTTGAGGCAAGAACGAGAGAGTCAATGCTGCAATTTTCCCAAAGGTCTTCGCAAATTTCATCTATTTTGGATCCAAGAATGAAGAGTGATATATTACCACAATTAGCAAATTGTCCTCCAGTTCGTCTGGTTTTCGACTCATTCCAATCCCAATCTAATCTACTTTTAATTGATGATAAATCAATCTTATTTAATGATTTACATCCTCTAAAAGCACGTTTACCAATTTGTTCAATCTCCGACAAATCAAATATAAGTGATGAACAATTATCAAATGCATATGGAGGAATATCTTTACAAATTGATTTATATGATAAATTTTTAAGATTAGTACATCCAGAGAAAATATATTCTGTAAGAATCATATCACCCTCCCATTTTACAGTAGTCAAAGATGTGCAGTCGGAAAAGGCAGAGCCTCCTATTGTTTTCAGCGTACTCGGTATTGTAATAGATGTAATCTGTTGATTATCGGAAAAACAAGAGTTACTGATTTGTGTAATATTTTTCCCAAATTGCACTGAAGAAACTTGAGGCAGTGTACAATTAACCCTAATTACTTTAAGTTGTTTTCCCGAGTATTCAACTACGTCGGGGATAACAAGTGCTCCGGTATAGGGAGACGGGCCTTCGGCGAGAGCGCATGTCAAGTCTCCGGTCGAGACGAGATCAAAGTACAGTTCGTTTGCTTCAAAGTCGTAGGCTCGAGCAAACAGTGTTGTTGTAAGGCTTATAGCCAATAACAAAAAACGTAATAATTTCATTATTATAAATAGATTGGTTAATAAAATGAGTTACAAATTCGTTATATTCAATAGTTCTTTAAATTTCGCAAATGTAATATGTCCGTAACATGTTGGCTCTATTACTCCTTTCTCTTTTTTATAATCCTTGACAATAATTGTTTTATTATCATTGGGATTGAGTGCAATGTTATTATGAGCAATAGAATTTCTTAAATGTCTTAATAAGCTTACTATTTTTGATTTACCTGTGAAAATGAATGAATTCGAACCAATAAGGTCTTTATCAAATGCTTTTATTTGTTCTACTCTTAATAAACTAAGATTACTTTGTTTTAATATAGAAAAGACTTTCAGTTTAATTAATGGATATTGAGCATCCAGTTCCGTCTCTGTCCTTATATTTTCGATTGAATTATAAAAACAGAGGAAATTAAACATCAAAATCTTAAGTTTTGGAGAGTCGAGAGAGTAATTTTTAGCCATTTTAGATCTTTAATTTTCTAATTGATATTTAGATTTGATAAATTCTTTGATTACATTTTTCAATCTTTCAAAATCATCATTGTCAATACTTTGTGGACGTCTAAGTGTCAAATCATTATCTGTATATGTTCCCCCAAAAGCTAAAAATAACCTTCTTGATATGTCTTGATTATCAGATTCAATTGGTGTAACCAAATCTTCATCACATATCAATACGTTATAACTATGATTGTCTTGATTGCTAATTAGGATAACATAAACACTCGGATTGCAAGGAATTTTATATATTTTTACAATATATTTTTTCCCTAAATAATAATTTTCAATACGCTTTATTTTTGGATCTATTAATTTATCCATACAATTATTTCAAATTGCCGCCGGGCTCACCTCTTAGGCATTAGATTAAAAATAAAAAGCGTGAGAGCCGTACTTGTTGCTCGTTCCGCTATCAGAGGCTCTGGTAAAGCCCATCCCAGTTGAACGAGCAACGGAGGAGCCTCACGCAGATTATATGCAAAACACATCAACCGGCACCGCTCTCGCGGTAACAGTCGATGGAATATACATATCCACAAGGCATCTACCGATTGCTACATCCTTGACTGAGATTTGAAATTTACCAGATTTCTGATAGCCAAGAAAGAGCGTTGAGTAAACGCTTTCCAATTTTGAGAACCGCTGTTCTCATGTCTGCATACCCGCCACCTAACCCATATCGGGCTCCTGTGATCGATATGCGATTACAAAATTACTAATTATTTTTGAGTTAACAAAATATGTTATGAGTTGAACGATAGGAGGTCGGCGACTACAAAGGTGCTTCCGCCAACAAATATTGTGTCATTGCTTGAGGCAGCGGCTTTTGCAGCTGTATAAGCTTCTTTTACAGAGCCGTAGCACTCCCCTTTCAAACCAAATTCTTCGGCTATGCGTTTGACTTCTTTCTCGTCGAGGGCACGAGGAATTGAGGCACGTGTGAAATAATACTCGGCATCGGTTGGCATCATCTGCATTATCGATCTGATATCCTTGTCGTTGACAAAGCCGATTACCATCTTTAGTTTGTCGCCAAACGACGTGAGTCGTTTTGACAGGTATTCCCATCCACCGACATTGTGTCCGGTATCACAAATAACATTAGGATTAGATGACAGTTTCATCCANCGNCCCATTAATCCGGTCAACTCNCAAACCTTTAGAAATCCGCTTTTTATCGCNTCATTTGAGATTTTAACNCCTAAAGTGCGGAGGCANTTNANTGCGGTTAAGNTAGTTGCNGCATTTTTAGGCTGACAATCACCCGATAAAACAGATGTGATCTCCCCTACCGANGTTTCGGGATAAATCATATCGCCGTTATTATCAACGTGATAGCCGTANANTGGNNGNGCAAAANATATNGGAGATTCGTTTTTGGCTGNAACCGANAGNAANACNGGNCGGGTTATATCNTTTGATTCGCCTATCACAACCGGTATTCCGGGTTTNATAATNCCTGCNTTTTCNGCTGCAATTCCGGCNATNGAATCNCCAAGTTGNGCNACNTGGTCTTTTGATATGTTTGTTATNACCGANANAANNGGCGATATGATGTTTGTNCTGTCAAGTCGTCCGCCAAGACCGACCTCAATNACCGCAAAATCAACNTTTTGCGAGGCGAAATAGTCAAACGNCATTATCGTTGTCAGCTCAAAAAANGAAACATACGGCAGGTCTTTCATCNCCTGATAGCGTNTGATGAAATCAACAACCGCNTGTTTTTCAATCTTTTGACCGTTCACTCTTATTCGTTCTCTGAAATCGACAAGATGGGGCGANGTGTAAAGTCCGGTTTTATAGCCCTGACTTTGNAGAATTGNCGCTATGGTGTGGGCTGTNGANCCTTTNCCGTTAGTTCCGGCAACNTGNATTGCNNGAAATTTATGNTGGGGATNNCCAAAAGCCCGGTCAAGCGTATGAGTTGAGTCGAGCCCCGGTTTATAGGCAGCNGCTCCAATCTGCTGAAATTGAGGAGTGGCGTCATATAGAAATTTTACAGCTTCGTCGTAGGTCATAAATCAGAAAATAATCAATCCCGTAATTCCGGCTAAAATAATCACTAATATAGGATGAATTTTAGTNAAAAAGACAATNCAAAACGATATAATACAGATGATTACCGATTTTATAATATCGTCAGTCTCGCTGCCAAAGTTGGCTGTATTCATCAGNAATAGNGCTGCCGAGGCGATAAGTCCGACAACAACAGGACGTAATCCCGCAAAAACACCTTTGATTAATGCGCTCTCTTTGTGGCGTGTGATAAAGTGACTTGTATAGGTAACAAGGAAAAACGATGGTAAAACGACAACCAGAGTGCAGATAATCGAGCCGAGCAATCCCCAGATAATGCCTTCAAATCCGGCGTGTCCGGGTGCAACATAACCGATATATGTCGCTGAATTTATGCCGATTGGNCCNGGNGTCATTTGAGATATGGCNACAATGTCGGTAAACATCTGTTCGGTAATCCAGCCCGGTCCGACAATCTCACGCTCGATGAGTGCCAGCATGGCATATCCGCCACCAAAGCCGAAGAGACCGATTTTAAGATAGCTCCATATCAGTTTGAGGTAAATCATTTTGTTTCCTCCTTTCTTTTCAGCCCGTTACGGGTAAACCATACATATCCGCCGATTCCACCCAAAACAATATATAGAATCGGGTTGGAAATGACCGGAATACGAGACCAGATCAAAACTGCAACAGCAATGGGTATAATTACAGTTTTCCAGGTNANTTTNGCCGCTTTAGCCGATGTAATTACCGGNGCAATAATCAATGCAACCACAGCCGGACGAATTCCCATGAATATAGAACTGATAACAGCGTTATTTTTGATTATATCTGGAGTCAGAAAAATTGCAATGGCAAGGATTATCAAGAATGACGGAAGAATNGTTCCNAGAGCTGCCGACAAGCTGCCTTTCATACCTTTCAGACGGTCGCCGACTGCCACNGATATGTTGACAGCCAAAATNCCGGGGAGAGATTGGGCAACAGCCAGCAAATCAAGNAATTCNGATCGNTCNATCCAGTGNTGTTTATCAACGATTTCCTTTTCAATAATTGAAATCATAGCCCAGCCACCGCCAAAGGTGAATGCCCCTATTTTAAAGAATGTTGAAAATAGTTGAAATAATTGTTTCATTAGTGTGATTATGNTATTTCAGTGCAAAGTTACGAACAACTATTTTCTTAATAAAATATTTGTCTTTAAATTTATGAACCAAATNGCTGTTTATGTTGTCTTATATATATAATTATAGTATAAGATGAAAACGAAACAATATAATACACATATTAAGTGTACTGTCGAAGAAGATGCTCCGATATATGAATCGTTTATTTATATAAATGGAACAAGCACCGATAAAGATAATCGTGTCGTTTCTTTGTCTTCATACAATAAAAACGATTTTAAACAGATTGTCAATGATTTACTGATTGATCGCGGTGTTAAAATTAAAAAGGTTGAACAGCTGTCAGAACCTCATTATGTTATCGATCTTGATGCAACCCGAACAGATGATTTACCCTATATAATTTTGAACCTGAAAGACATTGAGTCGATACTTCATAGCAAGGCAGGCTGATTGTTTGAAAAATTTGTTAACTTTGCATCACATTAAAAGAAAGATATGTTACTTACACTTACATATGAAGAGCTTTCAAAACTGATTGAAAATCAGACGGGAAAATCTCTGAAATTTAATCGTGTGGATTCTTCTACGGTTAATATTACAACTTCAATCAACCTGTCTTTATTTAATTATAATCCTGAAATAAAAATCAAGATTGTTGAGATAAAAGGCGTTTTGTTGACCTTGGAATATACGGGCAACAGATTTATTAATCTTATTGGTAAAACTGTTATAAAAAGAATTCAGGCAAAACAAACCGAGCCATATATGATTGGTGGAAACAATCGGCTGATAACCATTAATATGGGACTTATCCCAAAACTTAAAGAACTGCTCCCGATTATTGATATCAGAGCTATTTATTTTAATGTTAATCATATTTCGGTCGAAGGAAACGTTGTTGAATAATTTATTCTATTAATGTTTGTAATATTGCAATTAATATAAAATTTTGTTACATTTGCATCAATGAAAGAACAGAATATAAACCCGATAATACAACAAGATTATAAACTTGGTTTGGCGTTGAGTGGCGGAGGCGCGCGCGGCTTTGCCCACCTTGGCGCAATCAGAGCAATTGAAGAAGTAGGTCTGAAACCCGATATTGTGGCAGGTGTCAGTGCCGGTTCGGTAATAGCGGTGCTTTATGGAGCCGGAATATCGGTTGACGATATCATGTCGGCTTTTACCGACCGTAAATTCTCTGATTTTGCAAATGTCAATTTAAGAATAAATGCCAATCAGGGATTGTTTGATTTCAGCAAGTTTAAAAATTTCATAGCTGAAATGGTCGCGCCCTACGTTAATTTGGAAGACTTGCCAATCCCTACGTTTGTCGGTGTAACCGACTTTGATCACGGAGTCCCGACTGAATTTCATAATGGCAATATCGCTGATGCGGTTGCCGCTTCATGCAGTATCCCAATTTGTTTCAGACCCCAGATCATTAACGGAGTGTCATATGTTGACGGAGGTGTTCTGAGAAATATGCCGTCTTGGATTATACGAAGCCGGTGTCAACGACTGATTGGTGTAAATTGTAGCCCTCTTTTGTCAACCGATACGTCAAACGATTCGTTGCTTGAAATCGCGATGAGAGCTTATAATCTCATGGCAAAAGCTAATCAGGCGTTTGATATGGATATGTGTGACCTTGCGGTTGAAACTCTACAATTGGCTAATTACAAAGTGTTTAACCTAAAAGAAATAAACAAAGTCTTTATAAGCGGATATGCCACAATGAAAAAAGCCTTGAAAGAGGTTGACTGGCTGTCTGAATTACAGGCTGAAAACAAATAATGTTTTTGGCAATTTATTTGATATGAAACCAATTATTTATCAGCTTTTTCCACGTTGGTTTACCAATTATAACGAAACCTGTATCAACAACGGATCGATTGAGCAAAACGGGTGTGGAAAAATGAACGGCTTTACGCCTCGTATTCTAAACTCTATTAAAGAACTCGGTATAACACATGTTTGGTTTACCGGCGTAATTGAACATGCCCATGCCACCGACTATTCACGATATGGGATTACTCCTGATAATCCACATGTCGTTAAAGGTAAAGCCGGTTCGCCCTACGCTATCAGCGATTATTATGACATTGACCCCGATATTGCGGTTAATGTTCCGAAGCGACTTGAAGAGTTTGAAGCTCTCGTTGAGCGCACCCATGCCGCCGGAATGAAAGTTATAATTGACTTTGTTCCGAATCATGTTGCACGACGCTATTGCTCTGATGCTAAACCTGTTGGGATTAGTGATTTTGGGGCAAATGATGATAATTCTCAATTTTTCTCGCCTCTGAATGACTTTTACTATATAACCCGTCAACAGTTCTCGCCATCGATTGATCTTGGTCAGGGTGATGATGCCTATATCGAATTTCCGGCTAAAGCATCGGGAAACGACTGCTTTTCGGCTTTCCCGGGCAAAAATGATTGGTATGAGACTGTTAAACTGAATTATGGCGTGGATTATGGAGATAATTCCCGCCATTTTGACCCTATCCCGCCGCTTTGGTTCAAGATGTTGCATATTCTTCGTTATTGGGCATCGAAAGGAATCGACGGATTCAGATGTGATATGGTCTTTATGGTGCCACTTGAGTTTTGGACCTGGGCTATTCCTGCTGTGAAAAAAGACTATCCCGACCTGATTTTCATTGGCGAAATTTATGATGTGAACATTTATAAAGATTTTCTTGATGCCGGTTTTGATTACCTGTATGACAAGGTAAATCTTTATGATACGCTGCGTTTGATTGAATGTAGCAATGTTTCGGCTGCACAACTGACAGATTGTTGGCAACGCATTGATTCGGTGAAAGATAAAATGTTGAACTTCCTTGAAAATCATGATGAGCAACGTTTTGCATCTGAATTTTATGCCTCTGATCCGGCTCTGGTAATCCCCTCTTTGGTTGTCAGTGCCACAATATCTAACGGTCCCGTGATGATTTATGCCGGGCAAGAACTTGGCGAGCCGGCAAACGATTCGGAAGGTTTCAGCGGTAAAGACGGCCGCACAACCATATTTGACTACTGGAGTCTGTCAACTTTGAGACGATGGTTAAATTCAGGTAAACCGTCAACCGATAAATTGACCGATCGTGAAAAATGGCTTAGGGAACAATATGCAAAAATCCTGACCTTATGTAATGAAGAAAACGCATTGAGTAATGGAGATTTCTTTGATTTGATGTATGTTAACTACCAAAACAAAACGTTTGATCCCCATCGCCAATATGCCTACATGAGATATGACAAAGACTCGCTGCTTGTTATAGCTGTCAACTTTGGAACAAATTCGTGTGATATGATGATAAACATTCCTCAGTTGGCTATAAATATGTCAGACTTTAAAGTCGGTAAATATGAGGCGGTCGAACTTTTGTCGGGCAAAAAGGCTGAAAAATATTTCAGTGCCGAGCAACCGTTTAATACGTTTATCCCGGCTCACAGTGCTGTTATTTGGAAAATTTCTAAAAAAAAGCGACCTGACAACAATAAAAAGTAAGGTTCAAATTACAATCGGACGAAACAAATTGTGTAACTTTGCAAAAAAAATTAAGCGGCACGATTTATATTGTCCGTAAAAAAATAAACAACAGGTTTAAACCAACCATTACACATTCTTATGTTACCACCGTTTAAGATTTTTGCCGGTACAAATTCACGTTACATGGCAGAAGAGATTTGTAAAGACCTTGGGGTAGAACTGGGTCAAATGAATATTCAACGTTTTGCCGATGGCGAGTTTGAAGTATCATTTGAAGAGTCAATTCGCGGATGCGAAGTTTTCCTTGTCCAATCTACTTTCCCGACAAGTGACAATTTGATGGAGCTTCTCCTGATGATTGATGCAGCAAAACGTGCTTCAGCACAATCAATTATTGCTGTAATCCCCTACTTTGGCTGGGCTCGTCAAGACCGCAAGGATAAACCACGTGTTTCTATTGCTGCAAAACTCGTTGCCGATCTTTTGTCAACAGCCGGTGTAAACCGTGTCATAACAATGGATTTGCATGCCGATCAAATTCAGGGTTTCTTCAATGTTCCGGTTGATCACCTCTATGCTTCATCGGTATTCATCCCCTACATCAAATCGCTCAATCTTCCCGATCTCGTGATTGCAACTCCCGATGTCGGTGGTGCAAAACGTGCTAATACATACGCTAAATATTTCAACGTTCCTTTGGTACTTTGTCATAAACAGCGCGCAAAAGCAAACGTTGTGGCAACAATGACTGTTATCGGCGATGTAAAAGATAAGAATGTTATTCTCATCGACGACATGGTTGATACAGCCGGAACAATCACTAAAGCAGCCGACTTGATGATGGCTAATGGTGCAAAAAGCGTTAGAGCCCTCGCATCACATGCAATTATGAGTGACCCTGCATCAGAACGTGTTGACAATTGTGGCCTCACAGAAATGATTTTCACAAACTCAATTCCGTTCAAAAAGAATTGCAAGAAAGCTACAATTCTTTCGGTGGCTCGCCTTATTGCTGACACAATTCGCCGCGTTCACGAAAATCAGTCAATCTCGTCTCAATATCTCATCTAAAAGAGATTTACATAACAAAATAATAAGTGCCGGAACTGTTGGTTTCGGCACTTATTATTTTATAAATAAATGATTTTTCAAGATGGAATCTGCATTGTCATGCAATGGAGCGAACCATGCTGACGAATGAGCGCATTGCAATCGATGGTGATGATTTGATGTTCGGGGAACGCAATTTTGATGATTTGAGAAGCGAGCAGGTCCTTGGCTTTTTGCCCGTAAACAGGCATTAAAACTGCATTATTGACAACCAGATAGTTGGCATATGTAGCAGGTAACCGCTCCCCTTCTTCATCATAAATCGGGTCGGGCAACGGAAGAGCAACAAGATTGTATGGCTTGCCGTCGGCAGTACGCATCTCTTTCAGTTCATCTTCCATCAGTTTTAATTCGGTATAGTGCTCATCGTCGGGATTATCACAACCGACATAGACAATTGTATTATCCGGTGCAAGCCGCGCGAGCGTATCTGTGTGACTGTCAGTATCATCTCCGGCAAGATATCCATGCTCAAGCCAAAGAATATGCTTGATATTCAAAGTCTCTTTTAGATATTTTTCAATTTCGGCGCGTGTCATTTCGCCGTTTCGATTGGGCGAAAGCAAACAACGTGATGTTGTCAGGAGCGTACCGTTGCCGTCGGTTTCGATTGATCCGCCTTCAAGCACAAATCCAAGACGATTGACATAATCGCCTTTCAAAATTTCGTTTTCAAATAGCCGGGAGGTCACGAGATTGTCTTTGTCTGATGCAAATTTCAATCCCCAACCGTTAAATTTAAAATCGAGGTATGTCGGATGTCCAAACGGTTCTGACTTGTCAATCAGTGAAATGGGTCCGAAATCGCGGGCCCATGTGTCGTTAGTCGGCAATTGAACAAACTTGATTTTTTCAACGTCTTTACCGAGTGCTCTTGTTAGTTTGTCGGTGGGTTCAGACAGGTCGGGGGCGACAACAATCATTGACGAATGTTGAACAATAGCTTTTGAAATTTCAACAAAACATTGTTGAACATCGTCAAGCATATAGTTCCAGTCGGTATCTTTATGGGGCCAAGCCATCAAAATTGCTCTTGACGGCTCCCATTCAGCAGGAAAATAAAGTTTTTGTGTTGACATTTTTATGCGTCGTAGTCGGTGAGTGAATCCCACTTTTCTTCTTGAGAGCGAATCAGTTCTTCGGCATATTCGGTAAATCCGGTTCGTTCGGAATAACCCATCTCTTCACACCACTCTTTATATTCGGCTTTTAAATCGGGGTCATCGGCAATCATTCGTTTAAACTCCGAGAGTGCCATATCAAGAGCCCCTGTCTGAGATAAAATATTTTGAATCAACTCGTTAAAGTCAGTCATGGTAAACGTCTGAATTGATTAAACTTAAATAAAAAGGTTTTAAGTAGATGTAATACAATAAGTTAATTGAAAAAGGACAGAAATTTTGTTTGCTGCCCTCAAATTTTTTGCAAAGATAGTCAAATATTGCTATTTTTCAAAATATCAGACTGATTTTTAGGTTGAGTGCTAAGACATGATTAGTCTATTTGTCATCAAAGTTGGTATTTTTGTAAAACAAAATTGATATTGTGTTTAAAAATGGTAAAAATACATTAACTTTGTACCCGAAAAATTTGTTATATAGATAAGGTAGGCTTTTCACGTTTAGTCCTAACCTGATGAATCACATTATGTCTAAGTAGATTATAAATAAAAATGGTAATATCAATCGCTTCTTTCGGACGCTATTGTCTTTTCACTCGGCGGGTATTTTCAGCTCCTGAGAAATGGAAAGTATTTTTTAAGCGTACACTTCTTGAGGTGTCAAAACTTGGAATCGATTCAATTCCGCTTGTAATTATCATATCTCTTTTTATCGGTGCGGTTTGTGCAATTCAGATGCAAATTAACACAACGTCTCCCCTAATGCCGGCTTATACAGTTGGTTTGGCGACCCGAGACATTGTCTTGCTTGAATTCTCAAACTCTATTTTGTGTTTGATTCTTGCCGGAAAAGTAGGTTCAAACATTGCATCTGAAATAGGTACAATGAGAGTGACTGAACAGATTGATGCTCTTGATATTATGGGTATCAATTCATGTTCCTATCTTGTGCTTCCTAAAATTGTGGCATTTGTTTTGTTCATGCCTGTTTTGGTTGTTTTTTGCCAAACGACATCTTTATTAGGTGGTTTGGCCGTAGCGTTGGTCACCGATTTGATCAGTGTGACAAAATATACTTATGGTCTGCAATCATTCTTTAACGAATGGTATGTTTGGTATGGCATACTTAAATCGTTTGTTTTTGCCTATATCATAGCATCGGTTTCATCATTCTTTGGATATTATGTCAAAGGTGGTGCGCTTGAAGTTGGTAAGGCAAGCACAAACGCTGTGGTGATCAGCTCGATTGTCATTTTGTTATTTGATGTTATCCTCACTAAACTTTTGCTGCAATGATCGAAGTCAAGAATATAACCAAGTCGTTTGACGGCAAGACAATCCTTCATGATGTCTCGGCTACTTTCTATACCGGTAAAACAAATTTGATTATCGGTCAGAGCGGATCAGGTAAAACCGTGTTGATGAAATCAATTGTCGGTCTTGTGCGTCCTGAAGAGGGTGAGATACTCTATGATGGCAGAGACATGATGAAGATGAATATGAAGCAGACAAAAGAAATCAGAAAGGAAATCGGTATGTTGTTTCAAGGTTCGGCTTTGTTTGACTCTGAGACCGTGCTTGGCAACGTGATGTTTCCCCTCGTCATGTTTACCGATGATCCTTATGATAAAATGCTCGATCGTGCTCGTTTTTGTCTTGAACGTGTAAATCTGAAGGGCGCAGAAGATAAATATCCGTCTGAAATTTCGGGTGGTATGCAAAAGCGTGTTGCCATTGCCCGCGCTATTGCTCTTAATCCAAAATATCTGTTCTGTGACGAACCAAACTCAGGGTTGGATCCCAAAACATCGATTGTGATTGATGAGCTCTTGAGCGATATTACCCACGAATACAACATTACAACTATTATAAATACTCACGATATGAACTCGGTTCTCGGTATTGGTGAAAATATTGTTTTTATCAATAAAGGTTATCGCGAGTGGGTTGGCGATAAAGAAAAGATATTCACTTCGGTAAATGAAGCTTTGAATGATTTTGTGTTTGCGACCCGACTTTTCCAAGAGGTAAAAGATTATATTGTGAGTCATGGCACAACTAAGCGTCCTGATTCTGACGCAATGTAAGTTAATATTCTCATAACCAGTATATTCCAAGATGTATTTTAAAGTATTTATTTCAACTATATTATTATTTTCAACCGCTATGGTAAACGCCATGCCGGCTGACTCGGTCGATGTGAATTTATCGACCGACACAGCCAAGGTTGTACGTAAGAATAATATAATAACCAAAGTAGTAAATTACTTCAAAGAGTCAAATGAAGATAAAATCGGCAAAAAAATCAACTTCAGTATCATCGGAGGACCTCACTACTCGTCTGATACAAAATTTGGATTAGGGCTTGTTGCTGCCGGGTTATATCGCACAAGTCTTGCCGATTCGCTTATTCCGCCGAGCAACCTTTCAATTTATGCCGATGTTTCGACGGTCGGTTTTGTTATGGTCGGTGTAAGAGGCTATCATATTTTTCCGGCTGATAAATACCGCATTAACTACAAAGTATATTTCTATTCTTTCCCAAGCAAATTTTGGGGAATCGGATATGACAACGGCTATAATAAAGCCAACGAAACGAAATATAATCGCCTCCAGACAAAGTTTGAAGTCGATTTCATGTTCCGACTGGCTCCTGCGCTCTATCTTGGACCGGCTGCCGAATTTGCGTTTGTTGACGGTAAGAAGATAAAAGACCACCTTGAACTTTGGCAAAACGAAGATTTGGTGACAAGGTCATACGGGGTCGGATTTAAGGTGTCATACGATACGCGTGACAATATCTCAAATGCTTATCGCGGTCAATTTGTTTCTCTTGAACAACGCTTTTATCCTCGCTTCTTGTTTAATAGCTATGCTTTTTCTAAAACTGAATTAACGGCTAATACATATCATAAGGTGTGGAAAGGCGGTGTCTTGGCAGCTCAGCTTCATGGCGAAATAACTTATGGGAATACGCCTTGGAGTATGCTTGCCGAACTCGGTGGAAGTGAATCGATGAGAGGTTATTATGAAGGTCGTTATCGCGATAAAAGCGAAATTGACGTGACTTTGGAATTGCGTCAACACATATATCATCGAAACGGAGCTGTTGTCTGGGTTGGTGCCGGAACGGTTTTCCCTAAATTTTCAGCAATTAGATTTAAACATATATTGCCCAACTATGGCATCGGTTATAGATGGGAATTTAAAAATAGAGTTAATGTAAGACTTGACTATGGATTTGGACGTGGTCAGTCGGGATTTGTTTTTAATATCAATGAAGCATTCTAAAAAATACATCAGAATTCCGGTTATATTAGCATTAGTAATGCCAATTTTGCTCACTGTTCCAAATATCGGATTGGATATAACTGAGCACATGACATGGATTGCAAACACGGTGAATATAATTTTACCGCTGTCGGTTTATGCATTTTTGTTTTCGCTATGGCGTCGTGTCGGACTTACCACACTTCTGACTTTGCCGATAATGTGTCTGGCTTCATTCCAGATTGTACTGCTCTTCTTGTATGGAGGGTCGATAATCGGTGTCGATATGTTTTTGAATGTAGCGACAACAAGCGTCAGTGAGGCGAGCGAATTGCTTGGTAGTTTGCTGACGGCTATCGGTTTTATACTTATATTATATGTGCCGCCTTTGGTATATGCATTTTTGGCTGTCAGCCGTCGAATGAATCTGACACAAAAATTCATCAGAAAATATCGTAAGGTAGCTGCCGTTGGTCTGAGTCTATCTGTTTTTATGACAATTTGTTGCAGCATCTATGTAAAAGACTATACGGTAAAGAATTATCTTTTCCCGATAAATATTTTCAAAAATCTCGAACTCGCATTTGAACGTGTTGACAACTTAAAAAACTACGAGGCTAATTCGCGAAATTTTGCCTATAATGCCGTTTCAACTCGCCCCGACACTCTACCTGAAGTATATGTGATGGTTGTCGGAGAAACGTCGCGTGGCAATAACTGGCAGTTGGCGGGATATGATCGCCCTACCAATCCCCGGTTGTCTGAAACTAAAGGTGTGGTTTTCTATCCCAAGACTATTACCCAGTCAAACACAACCCATAAGAGTGTGCCGATGATAATATCAGATCTTGATGCCACTTGCTTTAATGATATTGATACTCATAAAAGCGTTCTTACGGCATTCAAGGAAGCCGGATATAAAACATATTTCTTGTCAAATCAGAAACGTAACAGATCATATACCGAATTTTTCAGCAATGAGGCTGATTCGATTTATTATATACCTGATTTTACAAATGAACTCACCTACGACCATGATTTGGTCAAGATGATGAATGACATTGTAGTTAATGACACAATCAATAAGAAAAAATTCTTTGTTCTTCACACCTACGGCTCTCACTTCAACTATCTCGACCGCTATCCCGAAAATTATGCTTACTTTACGCCGGATAGATTTGATAATGCCAATTTGAAGAGTCGTGAAAACTTGATTAATGCATTTGACAACACTATCAGATATGTCGATTCGTGTCTTGCCGATGCCATCAATGCGCTTGATTCTCTCGATTGCTCGGCAGCTCTCGTTTATGCTGCTGATCATGGTGAAGATATATATGACGATAAACGAAAAAGATTTCTTCACGCATCGCCAATCCCAACAAGCTATCAATTGCATGTCCCTATGATAGTATGGACGTCAGAAGAACTTGATGAAATTAATCCTGACTTTAGAAAGGGTCTCGAAGGCAATACNTCTAAAACGGTTTCATCGACTGTGGCTCTGTTTCATACAATTTGTACACTTGCCGGGCTTGATATGCCGTCGTTAAAAGAGAATGAATCGCTCACATCAAGCGATATTGTTCCATTTAAATTTAAATATGTGAGTGACCGAAACGAATGCTATTCATATAAAGATATGCACTTCCCGAAAGTCGATAAAAAATATCTTTCGGAGTTCGATATTGAAGAAAATAAAATTTAACTCCTGCTAAAAGTTTTCCATTTTAAATTTTATTATACTGAATATCAGCNATATAAAAATTTCGATAAGGTTAAAAGTTTCCCAAAACGAAAATTTATTGATAAAATTTGATTGCGATTTGTTGCAAAATAAGAAAATTCTTACTTACTTTGCAGAGTAAATTACAATCAAAACAGGTCATGTCTGTGCCCTGTTGTTCTATTCAATAAACCAACTTATATTACTTTTAGCTTTATTATGATACAAACAGTCGTAAAACGTGATGGACGAATTGTCGGATACAACGAAGAAAAAATCAAAGCGGCAATCCGTAAGGCGATGCTCCAAACATCAATGGGCGAGGATGAATCGCTAATCGGTAAAATTACAGATCGAATCGGTGTTACCGGTCGCGAACAAATGACTGTTGAAGAAATTCAAGACAGGGTTGAATATGAATTGATGAAAAGTCCCCGTAAAGAGGTGGCTAAACGTTATATAGCTTATCGCGACCAGCGTAGCATTGCCCGTCGTGCCAAAACACGCGAGGTTTTTCTTGAAATCATTGAGGCTAAAAATAATGATGTTACTCGCGAAAACGCAAATATGAATACCGACTCCCCTGCCGGAATGATGATGAAGTTTGCGAGCGAGACAACAAAACCGTTTGTTGATGATTATCTGATCTCACAGGAAGCTCGTGATGCAGTTAAATCGTCATATATCCATATTCATGACAAAGACTACTACCCTACCAAGAGTTTGACCTGCGTTCAGCATCCGCTTGATCGCATTCTCAAAGGTGGCTTTATTGCCGGTCATGGCGAGTCGCGTCCTGCCAAACGTATCGAGACTGCCAGTGTTATCGGTTGTATATCACTCGAAACTGCTCAAAATGAAATGCATGGCGGTCAGGCAATTCCTGCCTTCGACTTTTATTTGGCTCCATATGTTCGTTCATCCTATATCGAGGAATTGAAAAATATCGAGGCAATGACCGGGGAAGATCTTAAATCATTGTATGATGAGCCTGTTGAAGATTTCTTGACCGCATCGGTCGAAGGGCTGAGCGGCAAGGATCGTTATCGTCAACACGCCATGAACCGGACCGTAGCCCGTGTTCATCAGGCGATGGAAGCGTTTGTCCACAATATGAATTCAATTCATTCGCGCGGTGGTAATCAGGTCGTATTCTCATCAATCAATTATGGCACAGACACATCGGCTGAAGGTCGTTGTATCATTCGAGAACTTTTAAAGACAACATATTCGGGCGTCGGTAACGGAGCTACTGCAATATTCCCTATTCAAATTTGGAAGGTGAAAGAAGGTGTCAATTACAATCCCGAAGACCGTAATTATGATTTGTATAAAGAGGCTTGCAAAGTTACGGCTCGTCGTTTCTTCCCCAACTTTGTTAACCTCGATGCGTCATTTAATGTTCACGAAAAATGGGATGAAAAAGACCCTGAACGTTATAAATATGAAGTGGCGACGATGGGTTGTCGTACCCGTGTTTTTGAAAACCGTTATGGCGAAAAAACATCAATCGGTCGTGGCAATTTGAGTTTTACTACAATAAATATTGTTCGTCTTGCAATCGAGTGCATGAGCTATCTTGATAAAGATGAGCGTATTGAGCATTTCTTCTCAAAACTCGACGATGTACTTGAATTGACTGCCCGACAGCTTAACGACCGTTTCCAATTCCAGAAATCGGCACTTGCCAAACAATTCCCGCTATTGATGACTCGATTGTGGAATGGCGGCGAAAATCTTGGAGCTAACGATACAATCGAACCTGTTATAAATCAGGGTACTCTCGGTATCGGATTTATCGGACTTGCCGAATGTCTTGTAGCCCTGACCGGTAAACATCATGGTGAAGACGCTGAATCACAGAAACTTGGTTTGAAGATTATTTCACACATGCGTGACCGTGCCGTTGAATTTTCAGAGCAATATAACCACAACTATTCAATCCTCGCGACTCCTGCCGAGGGGCTTGCCGGCAAATTTACAGTGAAAGACCGCAAGGCTTTCGGTGTTTTACCGGGAATTACCGACCGAGCATACTATACCAATTCAAACCATGTTCCGGTTTATTACCACTGCTCGCCACGTCATAAGGCTAAAATTGAGGCTCCATATCACGATCTGACTCGTGGCGGTCACATTTTTTATGTCGAAATTGATGGTGATGCAACTCACAATCCCAAAGCAATCAGCGATATTGTTGATTTGATGCATACCCACAACATCGGTTACTGTTCGGTCAACCATAATCGTAACCGCTGTATGGACTGCGGCTATGAAGACGCATCTGAATCTCTCGACAAATGTCCCAAGTGTCAGAGTCATAACATTGATAAACTTCAGCGTATTACCGGATATTTGGTCGGAACAACCGATCGTTGGAACAGTGCGAAACTTGCCGAACTTAACGACCGAGTAATACACAAGTAAATGAGAGTTGTCGATATTGTTGACGGTACATCGGTCGATGGTCCGGGATTGCGCACGACAATCTATTTTGCCGGCTGCAATCACCATTGCCCGGGGTGTCATAATCCGCATACCTGGAATTTTGATGCCGGAATAGAAATGAGCCGGCAAGAAATTATTGATCGCATTGTCGAAAATGACTTTGACGTGACATTTTCAGGTGGTGATCCGATGTATCAGTCTTCTGATATCTTACCGCTTGCCCGGCAAATTAAATCTTTGGGTAAGACAATTTGGTGTTATACCGGTTTTTTGTTTGAAGAGATACTCTCATCCCCCGAAATGTCATCACTACTCCCCTATATCGACGTCGTTGTTGACGGTCAATTTATTGAATCATTAAAAGATACCGACCTCATTTTCAGAGGGTCGTCAAACCAGCGTATCATTGACGTTGGGGCTACTCTCGCTTCGGGTAATATTGTTATAGCAAATTTATTTTAAATTTGGTTTCTTCTAAAGAATTACTAAAACATGAAAAAAATTAGTAACTTTGTATTTTGAATCTGTAAATGAAAACAAAATGGTTACTTTGAAATCCAAAACAGCCAAAGTTATTTTTGCTGTAATTGCTTGCTTCTTGGTAAATTCGCTCTGGGGGAATGTATGGCATGTGGATGTCTGGCTTAAAATTAAGGGTGGTACTATATTAAGTTCATTTGCAAGAGACATTGTAATGGCGATTGCTGTGTTGTTGGGAACGTATATTGTTATTAAGCCAAAAGAAATTTGTTCTTTCCTTGGTCTTAATTCCAACTTCTTCAAAGGCTTCCTTATAGCATTGCTTTCTGTTTTACCGTTATATATAGTTTTCCCTATAATNGGATCTATAAATCCTGACCTTACTCTGTCACTAATAATAAGAAAAAGTTTGTTTCCTGGATTCATTGAGGAATTTTTGTGCAGGGCGTTTATGTTTGGTTTATTCTTTAGATATGCAAAAGTAGGATTCCTATGGGCTACGCTTCTACCTGCGGTTTTATTCGGACTCGCACATACATATCAAGGATATGACTTAGTTTCAAGCCTGGCTGCTTTTGGAGTTACATTTATAGGAGCATTATATTTCAGTTGGATGTATGCTGCTTGGAACTTTAACCTATGGGTTGTATTCGGGCTCCATTTTTTGATGAATGCTGCATGGGTCATA
>JAAVCC010000006.1 GCA_014802535.1 Bacteroides sp.
GAATAGAGCATCTGACTACGGATCAGAAGGTTACAGGTTTGAATCCTGTAGGAGTCACTAAAACAAGGATCGGCTCCTTAGCTCAACTAAATAGAGCATCTGACTACGGATCAGAAGGTTACAGGTTTGAATCCTGTAGGAGTCACTTCAAAGACTGCTTCTTTATCGAAACAGTCTTTTTTATTTTCCCACAAATTTTAAAACCATGATTATAGAAACAGAACGCCTTATTTTAAGACACTGGCAAGAGTCTGACGCTGAAACCCTTTTCAAATATGCAAGCGATCCCGATGTCGGACCGATCGCCGGCTGGAATCCCCACAAATCTGTCGAGGAAAGTCGAGAAATAATTTCGACTGTCTTTTCGGCCCCTGAAACTTATGCTGTTGTTCTGAAAAGCACAGGAAAGCCTATCGGCTGTTGCGGAATAATGACAGTTGAAAGCCTGCATTCAAACGAAATGCAACAGCAAGAAGCCGAGATCGGATACTGGATCGGCAAACCCTACTGGGGTTTAGGACTTATCCCCGAAGCGGTTAAAGCACTATTAAATCGGTGTTTTAATGAACTCGACATCAAAACCTTATGGTGCGGACATTACGATGGCAACAGCAAGTCAAAACGTGTTATCGAGAAGTCGGGCTTCCAATTTGACCACACAAAAGAGAACATTCAATCGCCACTTGGCGACATCCGCACCGAACACATCTACAAACTGACATCCGACCAATTCAAACACCGCATCTGATTATCACACTCCCACAATATTCCTCACTACCATCCAGAGGATTATAACGGCAAGCGTCGCATAAATCACAACATTTGACGTTGATCGGCGATATAAATCTTCCCAGCGTTTTCGCCCAAGAGTGACAACGACCAAATAGAGAATCAGGGGCAACGACACCACCAACAATCCATTATAGCCAATCGCGGCACCTATATCGCCATGCAACAGCGCATGAATCGCCCTTTGCGACCCGCACCCGGGACAATCATATCCNGTTACAANCTTAAAAAAACAGCGTGGCATCCATTTTGATTCCATCGGATCNACCAAAGCGAGCAAAACAAAAACCGCGGTTACAGCCATAATCACTGAAACCGCGGTNAAATTTTTCTTTATCATAACATCGCCANCGCTACCTGAAANGGCGACCATATCACACCAAGCACAATCGCAAAGATTATNAACCATTGNGCNCGNTCAGAATTGCGACGCGCTCCGATAATATCTCCACGATCAAACGATGTGTTGACCTTGCTTGCAAAAATGATGGCAATAACNCCCATCACAATGTTACAAAATATCGTCACCANTATCGCCCAAACAAGATAGTTAGACGGGCGGCTTTCAGTCGTCGCAATCGACGAAACATGNCGCTGAGGCTGAGCCGGCTGTTGCCATTGAGACTCAGTNTTATATGCNACCTGCTCGACCGGACGATTTTCAACCGGCTCTTCTGATTGNTCTACCGATATTTCAACTGTTTGCTCTACGGGCTGTTCAACATTTTCAGGTTCGGCACTCGGAGCCGCCTGATTGAAATGATTCATTCGAGCCATTTCACGCTGTGATATAATAGCNCNCAGTTCTTCGACGTCGCCTGCCTGNATCCAGTCGGGCAAGCCTTCATGCCAAACCGGAGTCATCGCATTAAAATCGACTTGCGACATCTGCTCTGACGTAAATGGTCCGACCTGTTTGTAATTAAGTATCAGCCAATATTTCATCATCAAAAGAATTTGGTTTCTTCGCCAAGAATATCAGAAAGAAGATTGTTTGCCAAACGGCTTGCTCCNATGCGGAAGAACTGGCTGGTCAACCATTTTTCACCAAGAATTTCCTTCACGAGAGTATAATATGCGACAGCTTCAGCAGTCGAAGCGACCCCGCCCGAACATTTAAAGCCGACCATTCGTCCGGTTTTTTCGTGATATTCCTTAATACACTGAAGCATGACGTATGCAGCTTCGAGCGATGCACCGGGATATTCCTTNCCGGTAGAAGTTTTNAGAAAATCAGCNCCCGAATACATTGCCAGTATAGATGCTTTCTTGATATTTTCAGCCGACTTCAAAGCTCCTGTTTCAAGGATAACTTTGAGACGGGCATCACGACAGGCTGCATGAATTTCGTCTATTTCAGTTGCNACNTCNTCATANTCTCCGTCAAAGAAGTTTCCGAGATTCAACACAATGTCAATCTCATCGGCGCCACCGTCAATCGCAAGCGCAGTTTCGGCAATTTTGACTTCAGGGAAAGTCTGAGACGAAGGAAAACCGCCTGACACACAAGCAATTTTAACGCTTGAAACATCAAGCACCGTGCGCACAACCTGNGCAAAATTGGGATATACACAAATTGCAGCNACGTTGTTCAACTCGGGATGTTCTTCATCAAANGCATTCACTCGTTCGGTAAAATCAGCAACCGATTGAGGCGAATCGGTCGATTTCAATGTTGTCAAGTCAATGCAGTTGAACAAAAACTTATATACATCTCCGTTTTTATTTTCGGCAAGATGTTCATCAATAATTTTATCAACGGCAAGTTTAACGGCTGTATCATCGCCGGTCACTTTAAAACTTTGAATTGCGTCAGTATATTTATCTGCCATAATATATTGAATTTTAATTGTTTAATTTCTTATTNTTTTTGTGGCGGTCAGCATCGCGCCGNGTCTTCTTTTCAATGTTGCGCCTGAACGCATCGGTCAAATCGACCCCGGTTTGATTTGCTATCGCAACCGTCACCCAAAGCAAGTCGGCAAGCTCATCAGCAAGCGCCGGTTCCTCACCCGGTTTAAACGACTGGTCACCATAAATTCGAGCCATCTGGCGTGCNACNTCACCGGTTTCCTCGGCAAGCACAGCCATATTTGTCAACGGCGAGAAATAGCGCACCCCGACCGTCTTTATCCAGTTATCGACTATCTGCTGAACCTCGGCAAGCGATAACGACCCGTTTTTATTTTCTGCTTCGTTCATTCTTTTAATCGGGAATCTATTATAATTGTAACCGGACCGTCATTGACAAGCGACACTTTCATATCGGCACCAAAAATACCGCGTTCCGGTTCATGTCCGGTCAANCGGGCAAGCTCGGCACAGTAGCGTTCATACAGAGGNACAGCCAAATCATGCCCGGCCGCACGAATATATGAAGGNCGATTACCTTTGCGTGTAGATGCGGTCAACGTGAACTGGCTGATTGCCAAAATACGACCGTCAACATCAACNACCGACCTGTTCATCACNCCGTTTTCATCATCAAAAATTCGNAATCCNGCCGTTTTAGACGCNAGCCAGTCGGCATCGGCAACTTCATCACCGTTTTCGACTCCGACCAAAACCATCAAACCGCAACCGATTTGACCGACCGTCTCTGAATCGACAGTCACATCAGCTCTTTTAACTCGTTGGATTACTATTCTCATTTTTTATTGATTAAAACAATCGCTNATTTAAGGAGGATACACAAAAGTAATATTTTTTGTTCAAACAAATGCAAACTTAACAATTTAAAAACAAAAGTAGGTTGTTTTTTGTATTGATTTTAATGAATATATCTCTATTTTAAATCTATTTTTGTACTTTTGTAACTTAAATATACAATTATGCAGGTAAAGCCTAAGAAAGCACTCGGTCAACACTTTTTGACCGACATGAATATTGCAGCACGAATTGCCGCCACNCTCGACGAGTACAAAGGACTACCAATTATTGAGGTAGGTCCCGGCACCGGCGTGCTAACCCGCTTTTTNCTCGATGCCGGNCACGACGTTAAGGTTGTTGAAATCGANACCGAGAGNATTCAGTATNTNAAAGAAAACTTTCCCGANCTCGACGGTCGCATAATCGAACGCGACTTCTTNACACTCGACCTNAACGAAGTTGTTCCCGGCGACGGAAAATTCTGTGTAATTGGCAACTATCCCTACAACATTTCATCCCAGATATTTTTCCATGTCCTTGACTACAAAGACCGTGTAATATGCTGCTCGGGAATGCTTCAACGNGAGGTAGCCGAACGACTGGCAGCCCCTGCCGGNACAAAAGCNCGCGGAATTTTNTCAGTCTTGCTNCANGCNTGGTANAACGTCGATTACCTTTTCACCGTCGATGAGAAAGTTTTCAATCCGCCGCCAAAAGTCAAATCGGGTGTCATCAAGATGGTGCGCAACGACATTGACGATCTCGGCTGCGACCCGCGTCTTTTCAAGAGTGTTGTTAAAACTTCGTTTGGTCAGCGACGCAAAACCCTCCGCAACTCCCTGCGTGGAATGTTACCACCCGAAGTCAGCCCTCAGATTCTTGAAAACCCGATATGGAGTCAGCGACCCGAACAATTNTCGGTCGAACAATTCATTCAGCTTACGACACTGATTTCATCCTGCCGATAAGCACNCCACCTCCCCNAAACCGGTCATTCTGTCAAATCACATAAGCAACAGCANTTAAAATGAAGGAACTAAAGCCCGAACAGATAGACGACATCCGTCACATCATTGATACCGGCGANAAAGACGCCGCCACTCAAGAACTCGCCGACATGCACCCCGCCGAGATTGCGGAACTTTATCAGGAACTTGACGAAGAACAAGGCGAGACGCTGTTCAACATGCTTGAAGGCGATACGGCTGCCGATGTGCTTATGGAACTTGACGAAGATGACCGTAAGCGNCTCCTCAGCGATATGTCGCCCGAGGATATCGCCACCAACATCATCGACCACCTCGACACCGACGAAGCCGTTGACCTNATACAGGAGATGGACGAAGAAGAACGTGACGAAATCCTCTCCCACATCGACGACGTAGAACAGGCCGGCGACATCATCGACCTTTTGAAATATGACGAAGACACCGCCGGCGGTTTGATGGGCAAGGAAATGATTGTCGTCAACGAAAACTGGTCGATGCCTGAGTGTATCAAAGAAATGAGAATGCAGGCTGAAGATGTTGACGAAATATATTATGTATATGTAGTTGACAACGAGCANCGTCTGAAAGGTATTCTNCCCCTGAAAGAGTTAATCACCCACCCCTCGGTTTCAAAAATCAAGCATGTNATGGAAACCGANCCTAAATCGGTCAAGACCGACACTCCGATCGACGAAGTAGCCCTCGACTTTGAAAAATATGACCTTGTTGCGATGCCGGTCATCGACTCAATCGGGCGACTGGTCGGACGTATCACGGTCGATGACATCATGGATCAGGTNCGTGAATCAAGCGAACGCGACTATCAGCTCGCCTCGGGTATCTCGTCTGACATCGATGCCGACGACTCNATCTTTGCTCAGGTNAAAGCGCGCATACCCTGGTTGCTCATCGGNATAGCTTCGGGTATTCTTGCTTCTGTAATTCTGTCAACTTTCGAAGCCCAACTTGCAGCCGTAACAACTCTTGCCCTCTTTATACCGATCATCGGTGGAACAGGCGGTAACGTTGGTGTTCAGGCAAGTGCAATCGTCGTTCAATCACTCGCCAACGGTTCGCTCGAAATCAAACAATTTGCCGGACAGCTTGGTAAAGAAGTNCTCATCGGATTACTCAACGCGACAATCATCTCGGGCGTTATCTTTGTNTATAATCTNGTTATGTTGCCCGGTGAATTTGCAGTCACACTATCGGTTGCGCTGTCGCTGTTTATNGTGGTTATGTTTGCGACAATGCTCGGCACAGTTGTACCGTTGACACTCGAAAAACTCAAAATTAANCCCGCATTGGCAACCGGACCGTTCATCCAAATTTCAAACGACATCCTCGGTTTGATAATCTACGTTTGTATTTCGACCTACTGTCTGAAAATTTTCGGTGCTTAATCTAAAGCACTGTTTCCCCGATAGCCATTATCGNAAGAAATCCNATATAGATAACGGCGACAATCTTTATCAACGTCCCACACAAAAATCCGATAAGCGAGCCGGTCGCCGACTTCATTGCAAATTCAAATTGTTGACCACCGATNAGCTCACCCAACAGTGCACCCAAAAACGGACCGGCGATTATCCCTATCGGCATAAAAAACAACCCGGCAATTCCACCTATAAAACTGCCCCATTTACCGTTTGCCGTNCCATTAAACAACTTGACGCCGAGAACCGGCACAACAAANTCAGACACTATAGTCAACAGCGTCACCAGTCCGGCTATAGCAATCGCATACCAACTCATAGCCTCTGATGCCGGAGTAAGCAACANNAGCAAGTATCCGCCAAANGCCAATATCGGNCCGGGGATAACAGGNAANACACATCCCACGAGCCCGACAACAATCACTACAATTGATATGATATACAGCAAAATATCCATAACCTTCAAAAAAAATAAAAAAATATTTGAACCTTTTTAATCTCTCCGACGTTATAATATCGTAATTGGTCTTACAGAGCCTATTGCAAGAAATGTGATAATGATTGGTTTATAAGTTTAACAAAGAGTCTGTCGTGTTGACAGGCTCTTTGCATTTTTCATATATACNGATATCATTCGGCATACAAAGCCTTCATAATATCATTAATGTGATCATCAACCGTATTAATCCCGGTTGANAGCATCACCGCAACCATCGTATCGTTGATTGAACGATTGTCAACACTTGCCGACATTCTGAATGCCAACTCTCCNTCCTCGGGATCTACAAAGAAATTACCAAACAACANCTTTTTATTTATATTGTTTAGTGTCGGCAAAATCTTACCGACCTGCCCAACCGGAATAGCATGGCTCGGAAATACAACCATCGAGAACCATTCATGCTCTTCATCATAGAAAAATTTCAGTCTGACACGGTCGTTATCAAGCGTAAATCCCATTTCAAACNNTTCATTTTCTTCATCATAANGATAGTTATATTCGTTTGAGTCAAGATAATCTTTGATTGTGGTCGCTATCAAACCCATATTTATCGGAAAGTTTTTTTCGTCCATCTTCGTGTATTTTTTACTATTTTGATTATNCTACAAAATTACAAATTCAATCTCATTTTACAAATCAAAGTGTATATAAAAAATGAAAGTGTACTTCTTCACAGAAGCACACCTCCCTCATAACCAAAATTCAAGTATATTTTAATGTCTAACAAATCGTTGTCAGAATTAATCTGTTCAATCAATTCAAAATTTAATTTTTTGCCTAAACTTTACTAAATTTTTTATTATGCTAACTTTGTCTTGCTTTTACACTTGCAAAGTTATAAACAATTTTTGGATTTACAAGTGAAAATATATATACATTTCTAAAAGAATATTAAATAATGACTATTTTCACTTATATTTATTCATTTTATTTCACTTCTACCGATGGATTAACATAATATAAGCATTCTGTAGCTCGGGTTGTCGCCGTGTAGAGCCATCGNTAAAGATCAGGTTCGGTATATGCCTCGGGNGGTATATATCCCATATCGACAAACACATTTTCCCATTGTCCACCCTGCGCTTTGTGGCANGTAACAGCATAAGCAAATTTCACTTGCAGCGCATTAAAATAGGCATCGGTTTTCAACGACCTCAATCGTGATTCGTACGGGACATCGGGAGCAAACCTGTCTTCATCTTCCACAACAAGCTTTGCCAACAAGTCTTGCTTGTCGGGCTGAAGCGACGGCGAGTCNGAAGTCAACGAATCAAGCACTATCTTACAGTCAAGCTCGACATCCCGGTCAACAAATCTCAACCGCAAATCAGCAAAGCGCAACCCTCCNCGACTTTCCGTGCCAAAAATCTTGATTACCTCTACAATATCTCCATTAGCAATAAAGTCGAGTTCTTTTACCCCGGCACTCCAGAAATAATTATTTTTTGCCACAAGCAACAGATCGCCNCGACACAATTCCTCCTCNCGGTCAAGTATTCGCGATCTGATTGCAAGATTAAACTCAACAGCCCGTCGGTTTGACCTTGTTATCATCAACGTATTTTCAAGACCGCCGCGATTATAGCAACGCTCCATAATCTCATCCAAGTCAACCGGGTCAACCGCAACCACGTCGTCAAACGGNGTNACNGTCAAAATCGGNGGAACCAAAGGCTCCAACCTCATCATCTTACGAAGNACCGTGGCATTATACAATATACCCGAACGNCGATGCTGACGAACCGTCTCGGTCATGACAACACGAGTGACNTTCAACCCCATGCCNATCAAGACCTTCGGATCTAAAGCCGGACTCGATGTCGTACCGACAGGAGGTAACTGAGCCGTATCGCCNAGCAATATCAATCGGCATCCTGCACCCGAATAGACATACGACACGAGATCTNCCAATACGCTGCNNNNGAAACCGTCATTNCCTCCAATCATCGACGCNTCGTCAACAACAAACAGCGTATCAACCGACTTATTCTCGGCTCGCTGTCCCCATCCCGAGACCTGACCTTGCCCCGGCGCCNGACTTCGATAAATGCGTCNATGAATCGTGTAAGCCGGNTAGCCGGCATATCGGCTGAAGACCTTGGCTGCGCGTCCGGTTGGCGCCAACAACACNGACTTCACGTTTATCTCGCGTAATGTTTTGACAAGAGCCGCTGTCACAGATGTCTTACCCGTTCCGGCATATCCGTTCAGCAAGAAAACTCCGTTAGGCGATGACGACCGCGAACAAAAACGAGCCAGGGCAGCAATCAATTGTTTTTGCTGCCCNGTCGGTGTATAGGGTAGATTGTCGATGACGCGGAGTTCAAACTCTTCAGCTTCCATCAATAATCGTTTACTTCAAAGACCATTCAAAACCGTCTTTGGTGTCTTTAATATTAAACCCGATTTCGGCGAGGCGATCTCTGATTAGGTCGCTGGTTGCCCAATCTTTCTTTGATTTTGCTTCAGAACGAATCGAGAGCAACAAATCGACAGCTTCTTCAAACGGCTTCATAGCATTTGCGTCCGTGCCGCTCACCATCTCGTCACGCATTCCGAGTATATTAAACAGGAATGTATCAAACAGTTGACGAAGATTCTTAATATCCTCAGCCGTAGCCTTGGCAGTTCCATCATTGATCAGATTGACAATGCGGCAAGCATCAAAAAGGTGCGCAATGACTATCGGAGTGTTCAAGTCATCATCAAGAGCCTCATAACATTTGGCATACAGCCCGTTGATTTCGTCAGCTACAGTCGATGAGTCAGACGGTTTCAGATCATTTATGCGTCGATACCCCTCAAGCATTCGCTGATATGCTTTTTCAGACGCTTGAAGTGCCTCATTTGAGAAATCAAGAGTCGAGCGATATTGAGCTTGAAGAATGAAGAAACGTATTGTCATCGGCGAGTATGGTTTTTCGAGCAACGGATGTTTACCCTCGAAAAATTCATCAAGTGTGATGAAATTACCCAATGACTTACCCATCTTCTGCCCCTTGATGGTTATCATATTGTTATGCATCCAATATTTGACCGTCGGGTGACCGTTATGAGCTACCGACTGAGCAATTTCGCACTCATGATGAGGGAACTTCAAATCCATTCCACCGCCGTGAATATCAAANTGTTCACCAAGATATTTTTCTCCCATTGTCGAGCATTCGAGNTGCCANCCGGGGAAACCTTCACTCCAGGGCGAAGGCCAGTGCATGATATGTTCGGGTGATGCTTTTTTCCAGAGAGCAAAGTCGGCNGNNTTGCGTTTTTCGCTTTGACCGTCAAGCTGACGTGTCTCGCTCAAAAGTTCTTCAATATTTCGNCCTGAAAGAATTCCATAATTGTGGTCACGGTTATATTTNGGNACATCAAAATANACNGANCCCTCGCTTTCATAGGCATATCCGCTTTCAAGAATCTTCTTGATATATTCAATCTGCTCAATGATATGACCCGANGCATGAGGCTCGATAGAAGGGGGCAATACATTNAGCTTTGCCATCGCNTCGTGAAATCGTGTCAGGTAGTGCTGAACAACCTCCATCGGTTCGAGCTGTTCCAAACGAGCCTTCTTTGCGATTTTATCNTCGCCCTCNTCAGCATCATGTTCAAGGTGACCCACATCTGTAATATTGCGGACATATCTCACCTTATANCCAAGATGTAACAGATAGCGNAACAAGACGTCAAACGTAATTGCCGGACGCGCATGACCAAGATGACCGTCACCATAGACNGTCGGACCGCAAACATACATCCCGACATGCCCGGGATTCAAAGGTTTAAAATACTCTTTGTTGCGTGTCAGCGAGTTATATATAGTCAAATTATTCTCTTTCATATCTATCACGCCATAAATGGATTAGGGATATCATCNGGTCCTTTGCCCGAGGGTGCGGGATTTATCGGCTGTTTGGGTTTGATTTCGCCAAATGTCTTTTCATATTTTATGATATTGTCGCGAAGAGTAAGCATCAGATTTTTAGCATTTTCAGGCGACATTATCACACGACTCTGAACTCGCGCCGGNCCCATATTGGGCACAAGCGATATAAAATCAACAAAAAACTCGTTGGGCGAATGTGAAATTACTGCAAGATTTGAATAGACTCCGCCGGCAACTTCAGGCGAAATATCTATCTTGATTTCGTTAGGGTTTTTCTTGTCCATAAATATTATATTGACGTTGTTTTACTTATCAAGTTTTATTATAAATGAATCAATNGGNAGGTTTGAATTATTCACCATCACCTTCAAACTGTTGCCCGGCAAACTGTCTGCAATTTCAGAAAGATCAAAAGCTATCCGATATTCACGCTCAAAAGTCGGAGCCGTNTCGTCAAGTTTCTGATACAGATATGCCGTAGCCGTCTCNTCGGTCAGCGTTGACTTGTCAATCACNAGACCGAGCTTGCGTTTGGTAGTCGAAAACGGAATCTGNCCCTGTAAAATCAANCGGTTATACATCGCNTAATANCTCATCACGTAAATCGGAGTCGAATCCCAGCCCGTGATATCTTTATGCTCTATAATCTGAGCTTTGATATTGGTCATCTCCGACAGTCCGGTCAAATAAATNTTCCCGGTCGAATAAGCCGGTCGGTTATCAGGAATCGTATAGCCCACAAAAACACAATCGCCCGGCTTGATTTCAAGCATATTAACCGACGTACCCGAAACATAGGCAACCTTTTCGCCCGTTTCGGGATTTACAGTCAAAAAAACAGGCAGTTGGTCNACCGATCCATCATAAACCACGACATCATAATATGTNAAACTATCAGACGGCACATTATCGTCACCACACGACCAAACAACCGACGCCATTACAAGCACCGGAAGATAGACAGCGATTATTTTTATCAGCCTATTTATCATTGTTTGATTCAGTTATCTTTTCAATTTGTCCGTCTCTGAGATGAATAATGCGGTCAGCAGCCCCGGCAAGTTTTTCATCGTGAGTAACGATAACAAACGTTTGATTCATATCTCGTCTAAGGTCAAAAAACAGTTTGTGAAGTTCCTCTCGGTTGGCCGTNTCAAGACTGCCCGACGGTTCATCGGCAAGNACTACTTCGGGATTGTTAATCAACGAACGAGCCACCGCGCCACGCTGGCACTCCCCGCCCGACAACTGAGNCGGACGATGTTCAAGGCGCGTTTCCAGCCCAAGGTATTTCAACAGNTTTTCGGCTTTTGCCATTGCNTCGCGNCGCGACTCGCCCCCTATCATNGCCGGGATTGCAACGTTTTCAAGCAACGTAAACTCNGGCAACANNCGATGAAACTGAAAGACAAATCCGATATTACGATTTCTGAATTTTGCCAACTCGCCGGTCGANAGTTTAAAGATATTGTTATTATCAAAACAAACCTCGCCGCTATCAGGTCGATCAAGCGAACCCATTATCTGGAGCAGCGTTGATTTACCCGCTCCGCTCGGGCCGACAATAGAAACAATCTCACCGTCATTTACCGACAGCGACACACCTTTCAAGACCTCAAGACGGTCAAAACTTTTTCTTACGTTTTTAACTTCTATCATTTCACTGCGAAGTTAATTATTTTTTTTCTCAAATAAAACTAATTTTGACATAATTCCACACAGCTCAAAAAAATTACGCCACCACTACCCAATCTCGGGTGGTGGTGGCGCCTACAGAAAAATGCGATAATGATATTGTTTAATAATATCTCAATTCCGGGAATTTTCCCGTAGTTTTATCATAATTTAAGTTCGTGGCATTTCATACCGAATGCATCNGCAACNCCNTTGAACACGATGTCGCCGTCAACGATATTGACACCGAGAGCCAATGCCTTGTCATCCTTGCAAGCCTGTTTCCAGCCTTTATCAGCCAAAGCCAACGCATAGGGCAATGTTGCATTTGTCAACGCCAAAGTTGAAGTCATCGGAACAGCGCCCGGAATNTTGGCAACAGCATAGTGAACAATGCCGTCAAGAACGTATGTCGGTTCGCTGTGGGTTGTTGCATGAGAAGTTTCAAAGCATCCGCCCTGGTCGATTGCAACGTCAACAAGAAGCGTACCCGGTTTCATTAATTTGAGCATTTCTTTTGTCACCAAGTGGGGGGCTTTTGCTCCGGGAATCAAAACAGAGCCGATAACAACATCGGCATCTTTGATTGCCTCTTCAATGTTGTGAGANGACGAATANACAGTCTTGATTGAAGGCATGATTTCNGCGATATAGCGCAATGTNGGGAGCGANATATCGGTGATTGTAACATCAGCACCCATACCAACAGCTATTTTTGCAGCGTTACGTCCAACAACGCCACCACCAAGAATAACAACTTTGGCAGGATTTACACCGGGAACACCTCCCATCAACATACCTTTGCCGCCTTGTGGTTTTTCAAGGAAACGCGCAGCCTCCTGGATAGACATACGNCCGGCAACTTCACTCATCGGAACGAGCAACGGAAGTGATCCGTTAGGTAGTTTCACAGTTTCGTATGCAATACAGATTGCTTTTGATTTTATCATTGCCTCGGTCAGAGGTAGNTCACTTGCAAAGTGGAAATAAGTGAATACAACCTGTCCTTTTTTAATAAGGTTATATTCCGGTTCAATCGGTTCCTTAACCTTAACAATCATTTCAGCAATGTCATAGACAGCCTCAATAGTTGGTAAAATTTTTGCACCGGCTGCTTCATATTCCGCATCGCTGTAACCGCTACCGTTTCCTGCGTTCTTCTGAACATAGACGGTATGACCGTGTTTTACAAATTCTTTAACTCCCGCGGGGGTCGCACCAACACGGTTCTCGTTGTTTTTAATCTCGGAAGGAATACCGATAATCATAATGTGTAGTTTTTATTGATTAGTTTATCATGGCCGATATATCATCCGGCGTCACACTCAGGCCGGCGATAATCAACACCGCAAATTTACGCAAATCTCACAAACTACAAAATTTTTAATCTAAATATATGTTAACAACACGAAAATAAAAAGAGACCGCCTAACTTTAACAGTTAGACAGTCTCCGGTCAGANATATGTAGATGAATGCTACAAATTAACTACATATCATCTGCTAATTCTTGCAATTNATCCCCCANTATTATGCATTATGTTATCGCCTTTGGCGCTTTGCTTCACAAAGAATTATGAATTACCTGATTGACTTTGTCAACTATGCGNTGAGGGTCAATCATGGTCATACAGCGNTAGTCGCCGTAGCCACACTCTTTGTCGCCGAACACTGAGCANGGGCGGCAACAGAGGTCTTCTTCCTGNATAATCAAATCGTCGGGCTGTCCCCACGGACGGAAACCNACATACGGATGAGTTGCGCCCCAAATGCTGACAACNGGNGTNTTNACNANCGAAGCGAGGTGCATATTTGCTGAATCCATCGCAATCATACAATCGAGACCGCTCATCAACTGCAATTCGACATCAAAACCAAGACGACATCCGGCAAGCGACACNACACGGTCATATTTCTCAACCCANCGNTTGAGTATCGTCGCCTCATCGCCTCCGCCACCAAACAAAACAACGCGGTTTGATTCATCGGCAACAAGCTTTTCGACAACCTTTTGCATTAGATGAATAGGATATATCTTCCCCTTATGTTTTGCAAACGGAGCNATACCNATCAAGTNTTCGCCCGGTTGACGGACCACACGACCTCCGGCAGTCAAATCGATGTCGCTATTCGTGNCATAAAGTCCTTTGAAACTTTCATCCGTTTTAATTCCGGCCTTTTCAAACGTGTCGGCATATCGCTGAATGGTCGATTTGAGTTTGACCATATCTTTATCGTGCGGTCGGGTGAGCTTGCTTTTCTCATCCTTACCCTTGTCAATCGTTACGGTTTTCAGNCCGTTCAGACGTCCGAGCANACCNATTGCCCGNGACCTCAATACGCCATGTAAATCAACGATCGTNTCAGGATTAAANCGACGTTTCANNTCTTTGAAAATTGATAAAAANCCTTTGANNCCCTTCCATTTTGAGTCTTCAAGATCATAGGCAANAACCTCAAGATTGGCNGGNCGATTGACAAACAATCGTGCCATTGCCGGGCGTGTNGCAAACACAAATTTCACATCNGGATTTAGACGCGCAGCCGAATACACAACCGGAATCGACATTGCAACATCNCCTATAGCCGAAAAACGGACTANCGCGATAGTCCGTTTCAATTCTTTATCAGTTTTATTTTGATCCATAAAGCACCGGATTGGTTTCAGGATCGTTATACATCTTCATTTGACGATAGACCTTCATATATTTACGNCCGGCTTTAATATCATCGAGAAGCGTGTCGATTGCCTCACTCAAATCCTTACGCTGTTCGAGCAATACGTTNAGCTTGGCTTTACACTTGGCAATATGATCGGGACTTGCATCAGTACGAGCGNCNTCAACCTCCATGTGATAAATCTTCAGAGCAAGAATCGACAGGCGGTCAATTGCCCATGCCGGACTTTCAGTNTTGATTGTTGCATCGGGNCCGGGGGTTACTCCCGAATATATATTCAAGAAATATGTATCAAGATCTTCAACCAAATCAGTGCGATCTTGATTTGAACGGTCGATGCGACGTTTGATTTCAAGAGCCTTTATNGGGTCGATATCAGGATCGCGCACTATATCTTCAAGATGCCACTGAACCGCATCNATATTNTTTTTAGCATAAAGTGTATGTTCGACCGTGTTTTCGGCATAAGGATTGGCAAAAACAGCATCAACATCGTCAACCAAGTGATAGTCAGAAGTTGAACGATTGAATATCTCNTTACATTTTTCNGCAAAAGTCATAAAAAAATATCTAAATATAAATTTGAATAAAAAGTTTCAGTCGNTATTTTCAGAAGTCACCATTAATAGGTATCTCGCGGTGGATACTATGATCAAGCGATATAAGCGTTTCCGTACCTGTAATACCGGGAATGGTTTGGATTTTATCATTNAAAAGTTCCATCAAATGAGCATTATCGCGTGCAAAAAGTTTGATAAACATNGAATATGGTCCGGTGGTATAGTGACATTCTACAATTTCAGGAATCTTCTCAAGCTCGGGAACGACCTCGCGATACATTGCTCCGCGNTCAAGTTTCACACCTATATATGTACAGGTTGAATATCCNAGTAAATTATGATTTACNTGATAGCCCGACCCGGTGATGATACCGAGGTCTATCATTCGCTGGATGCGTTGATGGATTGCAGCTCGCGAGACGCCACATTCATGAGCGACATCTTTTGATGGAATGCGNGCGTTNCGCATCACAATCTGCAAAATCTTTTTGTCTAATTTGTCAATTTTTTCCATTCTGTGTTTTTTACCGGTTAGGATGTCGGCTTTTTATTTTCGCCCGACTTTAAATAAGGTCTTGCAAAAATATGTAAATTTTTCGTCACACAGAGTCACTTTGACGCAAAATTGCGCCTTTTTATGAAATATGTAAAGTAAATTAACAAATATTCACTGATTATTACTGATTNTTTGGTGCTTCACCCGACCTGAAATAGTTATACAGCAACCGGTTTAAAGCACCCTCGGCACCATCTTCGGGAAGCTGAATCTTGTCNGCGGGAGAATCATTCAATCCATGATACATTCCTTTGTAGGCTATGCCGTTATTCCACTCGACCTTTGCACCAAGACGATCATACGCATTTCTGAGNGACAAACCCGCCATAATNCCTTTCAACAATTCCAATTCAGCACTGTCAGCTTCCATCGCCATTGCGACTCCGATTTCATATTCATTCAAATCGCCTTCAGTATCAACGCCTTCACGTTGAAGGTTGAGTCTGAACCTCATACCATAGATATATCCCATGAAATATGAGATTGAATCATCGGCATTTTTCAGTATAATCTGAGCTTCNGCAGTCTTTTCGGCATCTTTAACCGCTCGCTCACCGTCTTTATACAACCCGCCGACTTTTGACCCGCATCCGGTTGGGATGAGGCCGACAACTATTAATAATAAGCTGAATAAAACTTTACGCATAATATGTATAGTTATTTTGATATTGCAAAGATACAATAATTTCCATATTCACAAACAAAAAAGTCCCGACAACTTATCGTGCCGGGACTCTATTTATATTTCAGACTAATTATGTCTTACTTATTTTTCTGCGGGAATGATATCTACAACTTCTACGTCAAAAACGAGCATTTCGTTGGGACCGATACCTGCCATAGGCTGACCGCTTTCGCCATATCCGAGTTCGCCCGGAATATAAAGAGTTGCTTTACCGCCTTTGCCCAAAAGTTTGAGACCTTCAGCAAATCCGCCTACTACACCGGCGATGCTAAAATCAACGGGTTGACCTTTTGATGAGTCAAATTCTTCACCATTAAGATGTTTACCGGTATAAATNACTTTAACCGTTGCATCATCATCGGCGCGAGTAGCATCACCCGGGTTGATGATTTTGTAAGAAAGACCCGATTCAGAAGTTTGGATTGTGTTATCATCTTTTTTGAGAGATGCTACATAATCTTCGCCCTTCTTAACATTTGCATCAGCTTCAGCTTTTTGTTTTGCNATAGAACGTTCACGAATNTTGTCTTCAACTTTGCTGTTTACGGTCTGGTAATTCATGTANGCCTTCTGAATATCCATTGCNGTGTCGTTCATTGTTTTGATAGCATAACGAACGATCTTTTCAGGATTTGTTTTAATATCATTCTGATTCCAATTATAAGCTTGGATAATGATATTCAAACCCATTGAATAACCAATTGCATATGAGATATCAGCTGTGTCAAGTTTTGCAGCAGCTTCAAGACCACGTAACAATTTTTCTTGATCAGCAGCAGGGAACTGTGCCTTAATCTGAGCCATCTGGTTTTTAATATTTTGTCCGAGGAACTCACCAAATGTGATATTAAGGCTATCAGTAATTGTTTCGGGTGCTTTGCTTGAACCATTGCAAGCGGTCATACCGGTCATTGCAATAACCGCACCGAGAGCGAGTAAAANTTTTTTCATAATTTGTTAAAAAAGTTATTTGATTGATTTATATTATTTTCCGATTACTTTGAGCAATTCAACATCAAAAATCAAGGTTGCNTTNGGGCCGATAACNCCACCCGCACCCTGAGGNCCGTAAGCGAGCGCCGACGGGATAAACAAACGCCATTTTGAACCGGCATTCATCAANTGAAGAGCTTCAACCCATCCGGGAATTACTTGAGTAACGCCAAATGTNGCNGGCATACCACGGTCAACAGAGCTGTCAAACACTGTTCCNTCGATAAGTTTACCGGTNTAGTGNACCTCAACCTGGTCGGTTGCTTCGGGTTTGGGACCGTTACCCTCNACGAGAACTTCATACTGCAAGCCNGAAGGAGTGGTTTTGACTTCGGCACGTTTACCGTTTTCTNCAAGGAATGCTTCNCCNGCAGCNTNNTTNACNTCTGCCATNTTNGCAGCCTCNGCCTGTTGCTGTTTTTCAAGATTGCCAAAGAATTCACGAATAACNTCTTTTGCTTCGTCAATAGTCATTTTGGGAGCAGCACCGTCAAATACGGCAGCNACGCCATCNGCAAAATCCTGAACATTGATTTTTTTAATTCCCGATGCAAGGAAATTGTTTCCCATACTCAATCCGAGNGAATAGCTCAGACGGTCTAATTCTTTGTTTTCCATATCGTTTATGTTTTATTATTTATTACCAATACTATAATATTCCGACAAAGATACTTCAAAATATCCAATCGGAGACATAATTTTAATAAAAATATATTAAATATGTTATTATTACACTTTACAGCTTGTTCTTTACACGATTCATTTCGGTTGATTAACAACAATCATCNATTTATTGTTCAGTTTTTCTGGAACTGTGTCGGCGACATCCCGGTCGCATTTTTAAAATACTTGCCAAATATCGATTGNCTTTTAAAATTCANNGCGTATGCAACCTCCTGNACACTCAGTCCCGAAAATCTGAGCATATTTTTNGCCTCAAGTATAACATATTCATCAATCCACTCTCCCGGCGAACGTCGGGTATATTTTTTCAGTACCGATGACAAATATTTTGGCGAAATACAAAGCTGNTCGGCATAAAAAGTCACCGAACGCTCTTTCTTAAAATTAGCATGAAGCAACTTCATAAAGCCGGTGACATAGCTCGTGCTGCGACCCGGACCNGAAATCTTGACTCCGAGCTCCATTCTGTTATGACGTGATGCCATCCCCGCATATTTGTGGTCGTTCAACTGCATAAACTGATATATCAGAGCAGCCATAAGACTTCTTGCTATACTATGGGAATATAAGTTATCNGACGGATTTTGCAACGCTGTTTCATANAACAAGTCCATGTAATGTGCAATCAGCGAAACATCATCCTTATTCAACTCCATCACCGGCAAATGAGGATGTGACACCTGAGCCTGTTGAAGAGTGTTTATATCAATATTTATATTGGTCAAAAACGCCTCCGACAAAAAAAGTATGTACGAATCAAGATGTTTGGTTTCTGACGCTATAAACTTTACGATACTTCTNCCACCNCCAAAAACAATAGCCGGAGCTTTCACATGATANATCTCGGTATTGAGTCCGATTTTAGCGGTTCCCTTTAATATCACACCGATTACAATACCCTCAGGTCTAAGCGACCCGAATTCTTTATCAAACCCTGTTTGCGAACCAATATCCACTCGCGCAACAAGGTAATCGTTACCCATTCGAGCAAACCTTGACGAAATACCTTTAAGTATATCAAGGACTTCTATTGTGATTTTTTCAGGTGCAGTAATCATTACAGATCGTTCAATCCTGTTGTTTCTTGCGATTCTTCATCTCCTCACGCGGTATCATTATCGANGTATANACNTGAATAACACCGCCGGCAAGTGTAAATGCGAGCCAATCGCGTGCCGATGTCTGATCATAAAACATAAAGAACGCTGCCACACAGAAAAAGATTGCACTCCACGACTCGATTCTGACAAGTCGTTTCAATCGTATATTTTCTCCTTTATAGGGATTAAACAATCTGCTCACGAGCAACATAACGGCTCCGACCGAATAGATATATTTATAAANATCATTGTCAAGACGCCAAATCGGCATAACAGTTCCGGCAACTATCAATAGCATACCGACGGTCATTACCAATATCCATATTTTTGAGGCTGTTGCGCTTTGTGCCATTTTTTTNAAATTTTAATCGATAAACACATATACATCTTCGTTGTCGCGTTGCATGTGATACTGCTCGCGGACAATTCGTTCCATTGTCTCGCGATCGGTACGCAACAACTCGTTTTGACGCTGATAATATTCCATCGTGTCGGTATTCTCCTTAATCTCGGCTTTAAGCCGCTCAATCTCGTGAGTGAGTTCATAGCCCTTCATCACCGAGTTTTCATTAAAGAATAATACAAANCCCATGAATATCAGCACCAGAATTAACGTAACCGAAATATAACGTCGGCACCAGTTATAAGCACCTTTTAGTGTTGCCATTCTATGTTGTTTTAATTTATTTTCAACCACAAAATTACATTTTTATTTTCGATTTACACCTATAAATAACTTTATTTATCATTTCATTATCTCTAATTTTATTTAATAATCGTTTATTTTTACTCCTTTAAATATTGATTTTAAAAGAAAAACCGTAACTTTGCTTGTTATATTTTCATATTGTTTCNGATTAATTCACNTCAATCGGAAATATCAACCCATTAATTTCGGCAGCAACATGCTGCATATTANCATTTTATGAAAAAACTTCTTATAGGCGCCATTGCCGTTTTTCTACTTTTTTCTTTAGTCGCATCTCGCGCCGAAACTCGTAGTNCCAAACAAGACATCAGCCGTAATCTTGATATATTCACGTCGATTTACAAGGAATTGCAAACCGCATATGTTGACACCATCGACGTCAACAAATCGATGCGTACAGCTATCGATGCCATGCTCAACCGTATNGACCCTTACACTGAATATATTCCCGAGAGTGAGCAGGACGAGTTNCTGACCATATCCACCGGCGAATATGGCGGTATCGGGTCATATATCAGCTATCGCGATAACAAATANACCTACCTTACCGAGCCCCAGGACGGNTCNCCCGCTCGCAAAGCNGGGCTCAAAGCCGGAGACCGCATAATCAAGATTGACGGNGACTCAATGGTTGGTGTTTCGTCTGACAAAGTCAGGGAACGTCTTATGGGCGAAGCCGGAACAACTCTCCAAATCACCGTCAGNCGCCCTTACGGAGCAGCCAACGGTGGCGACACGACACTAACATTCAACGTCGTTCGNGAAAAAATAAACATCAACCCCGTACCCTATTANGGCATAATCCGCGACTCAATNGGCTACATTTCTCTGACTACTTTCAACGAAAAAAGTGCCGACCAGGTCAAAGANGCANTGATCGAGCTCAAAAAAGACCCGCGTCTCAAAGCCGTGCTTCTCGACCTTCGCAGCAATGGNGGCGGCTTGCTTGANAGTGCTGTAAAAATCGTTGGTTGGTTNGTTCCCAAAGGCACCGAAGTGCTCCGCACCCGCGGTCGTGACGTCCTCAACGAAAAAGTTTANAANACNACCAACAAGCCTATCGATACCGAAATTCCGCTCTTTGTAGCCGTGGANGGNGGNTCGGCATCTTCATCTGAAATCGTCACNGGCGCACTGCAAGACCTNGANCGNGCNGTCATCGTCGGCAATCGTTCTTATGGCAAGGGNCTTGTTCAAAGCACCCGCCCGATCCCCTACAACGGCATCCTCAAAATCACNGTNGCAAAATACTACATTCCCTCAGGCAGACTCATTCAGGCTATCGACTACAGCCGNCGAAACCCCGANGGCAGCGTTGCCCGCATCCCCGACAGCCTNACTCATGAGTTTAACACAGCGGGCGGTCGCATCGTGCGCGANGGCGGTGGTATAACCCCNGACATCACAGTTCAATACCCCGAGGCNAACCGACTTGTTTTCAATATCGTCCGCGACCTTTGGGCTTTTGACTTCGCTACAAAATATGCCGCCANCAACGACACTCTTCCCCANCCCGAATCATTAGTCATTACCGACTCTATTTATAACGACTTCAAGCAATTCATCGACCCCGAGCGTCTTCAGTATGACAAAGTTTGTGAAATCGTTGTAAATCAGCTTGAAGAGGCAGCCAAAAACGAAGGCTACATGAACGACTCTGTCAAAGCTCAAATCGACATCCTCAAAGGTTTGCTCCATCATAACCTGAACAAAGACCTTGACCACAATCGCAAATCAATATCGGGATATATCGAATCAGAACTTGCCTCTCGCTACTATCCACAAAACGGGAACACCCGTGTCGCTCTAAAAACCGACCCNGTNATNGANTCGGTTNTGAACGTCATNGCGACACCCCGAAAATATGAATCTATTCTATCTCCAAAATCAAAATAAAAACACTCTCACCACTTTTTAGCGACGATGGATCTATCTCAACTGAGAAGTCTCTTCATGTCAAAAAGCCGATATGAAGCGATTAAAAGTGCATTATCAAAATCCGACAGTTCGACCNCNCCCATAGCAGGTTTATACAACCTTGCCGGTTCGTCGGCAGCTGTCGNCCTGTCAGGCATTGACGCCGGAAATGTCCCAATGATTGTTATCGGAGACTCNCCCGACGATGCCGGNTATCTCTATCACGACCTCACCCGCCTGCTCGGCGANGATGCGGTCATCATTTTTCCATCAGGCTACAAACGTGACATTAAATATGGNCANCCCGACCCNCCTGCCCAGGTNGCTCGAACNGAGGCNCTNACNATGTGGCAGTCAAATCCNGACCTNAAAATNGTNGTAACCTATCCCGANGCTCTNGCCGAACGTGTCGCCACNCGNGANGACTTAACCGGNCACACAATCACTCTCGAAATCAACNCNTCAATCGANCTTGTNGAAACCGAGCAATGGTTACGNCAAAACGGGTTTAACGAAGTTGACTATGTATATGAGCCGGGGCAATTTGCAGTGCGCGGTTCAATCCTTGACATCTATAGTTTCAGCAACGAATTGCCCTATCGCATCGACTTCTTTGGTGATGAAATCGACTCGATGCGCACGTTCAATGTCGAGACTCAACTCAGCGTCGATAAAGTTGACCGCCTGTCAATCACCGCCAACGTCAATGCCGGNGCAACCAATAACGGAATTTCACTGCTTGAGTTTGTTGACCCGGCAACCGTGATTGCCGCCCGCGATGCCTCTTATACAATCGAACGTATCCGTTCAATAGCAACCGAAAAATTCAGTATGTCGGCAATTATCGCTGATGAGGGCGACCCGACAGCGATGGAGCATGTCATCGACCCCGACCGCTTTGCCGATGATCTCAAACGCTTCACCCAAGTCCTTTTCACCTCGGCAAATACACCACCTGCGGGGTGTACGGCTTCTATCGATTTTGACTGCTCGCCCCAAGGTCTATATCACAAAAATTTNGACCTTATCAGCGANTCNTTCACCGANTTNCTCTCTNAAAACTANAAAATNTANATACTNAGCGACTCNGCAAAACAGATAGAGCGTCTTCGAGAAATTTTCAAAGANCGNAANGACGATATCTCGTTTGAATCAGTTATGCCGACNCTTCACGAAGGCTTTGTTGACCATAAACAAAAACGCTGCATATTTACCGACCATCAAATTTTTGACCGATTCCATAAATACAGTTTGAAAAGCGATCGCGCACGTTCGGGCAAACTCGCCTTGTCACTAAAGGAATTAGGNTCTATTTCGGTCGGCGACTATATCGTTCACGTCGACCATGGCATCGGTCGTTTTGCAGGTCTCGTACGCACCGACATTAACGGCAAGACTCAGGAAATGATCAAGCTCGTCTATCAGAATGACGACATCATTTTCGTGTCGATACACTCGCTCCACAAACTCGCNAAATATCGCGGTAAAGAAGGNGTTCCACCAAAAATAAACAAACTCGGNACAGGAGCATGGAACAAAATGAAGGAGCGCACAAAATCTCACCTCAAAGATATTGCACGCGACCTCATCAAACTATATGCCGCCCGNAAAGANGANAAAGGATTCAGCTTCTCGCCCGACTCNTTTATGCANCACGAGCTTGAAGCCAGCTTTAAATATGAAGATACACCCGACCAGCTGACTGCCACACAGGCGGTTAAAGCCGACATGGAAAGCGCCCGTCCGATGGACCGTCTAATATGCGGAGACGTTGGTTTCGGTAAAACCGAAATCGCTATTCGTGCCGCGTTCAAAGCTGCCGCCGACGGTAAGCAAACGGCTGTGCTTGTCCCCACTACCGTCCTCGCTTATCAGCACTATAACACATTCAAAAAACGACTTAAAGATTTCCCAGTCAAGGTCGATTATCTCTCTCGTGCCCGCACGCCCAAACAAGTCAAAGAAATTCTCGACCAGCTCGCCGACGGCAAAATAGACATCATCATCGGCACTCATAAGCTCATCGGCAAGTCAGTAAAATTCAAAGATCTTGGTCTGCTCATAATCGACGAGGAACAAAAATTTGGTGTCGCCGTCAAAGAAAAACTCAAACAGATGAAAGTCAATGTCGATACCCTCACGATGTCGGCAACCCCGATTCCGCGCACTCTCCAGTTCTCGCTTATGGGAGCCCGCGACCTCTCATCTATCATGACTCCGCCGCCAAACCGTTTTCCGGTCGAGACCACCGTCGCCTCACTCACCGATGATCTGCTTGCCGAAGCCGTCAACTTTGAGCTATCGCGAAACGGTCAGATTTTCATTATAAATCCTCGCATCGAAGGGCTCTACGACCTCCAGGCAATGCTCAAACGTGTTGTTCCCGATGCCCGTACGCTCGTTGCTCACGGTCAGATGCCTCCCGCCGACCTCGAACAGGCAATCATCGACTTTGCGAACCACGATTATGACATATTGCTCGCCACAACAATCATCGAGAGCGGTATCGATATGCCAAACGTCAATACCATCATGGTCAACAACGCCCAATATTTCGGGCTCAGCGAGTTGCACCAGCTTCGTGGACGTGTCGGTCGCAGCAACCGCAAGGCATTCTGCTATCTGTTTGTACCGCCACACGTTCCCCTCACCCCCGTTGCCCGTCGTCGTTTACAGGCAATCGAAAGCTTCTCTGAACTCGGCAGCGGTATTCATATCGCCATGCAAGACCTCGACATCCGTGGTGCAGGCAACCTTCTCGGAGCCGAACAAAGCGGCTTTATCGCCGACCTCGGTTATGAAACATATCAAAAGATTTTGAAAGAAGCTGTTACCGAACTCCGCACCGAGGAATTCAGCGACGTTTATGCCGACGAAGAAACCGACCAAAAAGAATACGTTTCTGACTGTACCGTCGAGAGTGACCTTGAGCTGCTGTTGCCCTCATTCTATGTCCCGACCGAAAGCGAGCGCATCGCTCTATATCAGGAACTTGATAACATCGAGCGCGAAACAGACCTTCAGCAATTCAAAGAAAAACTTCAGGACCGTTTCGGCAAGATTCCGCATGTAACATCCGAGCTTCTGCGCATCCCCCGACTCCGTCGCCTCGCCCGCCAGTTAGGCATCGAAAAAGTTACACTCAAAAACGAGCGAATGTACATCTACTTTGTCGATGAAAGCAACGTAGCCTACTATCAATCACCGATGTTCGGCCGTCTCCTCAACTACCTTCAAAAAAATCCGCGACGCGTCAAAATCCGCGAGAATGCCGGTCGCCGCAGCTTCGCCATCGATCACGTCGAAACCGTCGAAGAAGCCGTCGACATCCTCCAGGAAGTCCACTCGCTCGAAGCAATATAACAATAAAAGATTGACCAATTAAGCCAATTAGATCAATTAGTCTTATTAGACCAATTAGCCCAATATTTTATTAATAATATTTTGTTAATAGAAACTAAATTTATTACCTTTGCATCGACTTTAGTCTCTTAACTTTAAATTAAAGCTAAGTTTATGGAAGCTATCGTGAATTTTTACAACAGTCAACCCCAACCGGTTACCAATATTATCATCGGTCTTGTTGTTTTAGTATTCCTGATATGGCTGATTGCGAAGCTATGTTCAGGTCAGGCTACAACTGCCAACCCCGATAACACTATCAGCAAAAAGACTTCTGACAATATTGACAGAATTTCCAGTTCGGTCAACGAAGTAAAAGACGTTCTACGCCTTTATCAATTACTGATGCCCCAATTGTTGACCGCACGCACTCAGCACACATTGGCCGATGATATTTCTTTGACGACCAAAGTTGCTCCCTCTCCTGATGCCGAAGCTCCCAAACGATTAAACCGCAACGGTAATATTGTTACCGAAAAATTTGAGCTGGAAGACTTTTTCCATTCAAATAAAAACTGGCTGATATTACAAGTTGAGAAATTCAACCCCAAGACTGCTTTAGACGTAGAAATGTGTAGCATGGCAGCCTTGCGAATCGCATCTGACGACGATCGTTTCATTGATTTGAAATATGCAATTTACAACAGTCCAGCCCTCGATCTTTATGCCTCTGAATTCATCTCTAAAAAAGTTGAAATCACGCTTGAAGATGTTCTGTATGTTCTCTCTATTCAATTGCGCGACGCCTATTTTGACAAACACCGCGTCTTGAAATAACAATCCTATATTTTCTCAATATCAAAGGGCAACCCAAGTCGGTTGCCCTTTTCTTGTTTTCCCGATGTTTTTATTAATTTTGCACCATGAAAGTGATTATTCAGACAACAGCCGACGGCTCCCCGACATTCTATCGCGAAGATATTGACGAACACTATCATTCTGTCAAAGGTGCGCTTGCCGAAAGCCGCCACGTCTATATAAACTCGGGGTGGAAACAAGCAACCCAATCAAAAAATCATATAAGAGTTTTTGAAGTCGGATTTGGCACCGGACTCAACGCCGCCCTGACAGCCCAAAACGCTCTCGAGTCAAAAACGCCTACCGACTACTATTCAGTCGAGCTGTATCCGTTGCCCGAGACCACAACAACGCCCTACGCCGAGGCCTTCCCGGAACCGTTTCAGTTGATTTTCCGTGAAGTCAACCAAGCTCCGTGGCAAGAGTCAACCAAGATTAACCCCTACTTTACGCTTCACAAAATAGAGGACAACCTTTTGACGATGGAATTGCCCCAACATCTCGACGTTGTCTATTTCGATGCATTTGCCCCCGAAAAGCAACCCGAAATGTGGGACGAAACAATCTTCAACAAACTATTCCACGCCATGAATTCAGGTGGCATTCTCACAACCTACTGTGCCAAAGGCATCATCCGACGCCTTCTTAACGCCATCGGCTTTACCACCGAACGCCTCCCCGGTCCTCCCGGTGGAAAACGCGAAATACTCCGCGCCACCAAGAACTAAATTAGTAATGGAATGAGCTGCCGCCTAAGAATTCGCGAAGGAGGCTTGTGGGTGGAATTATGCGTTCGCCGATGGGCGAGAAGAAGCTCAGGAATTTCATTAAGCGGTAGGCTTCGCTATATTCGGGGGCATCGTGGGGAACACCGCGAAGAACGTTCATCGCATAGTCTTTGATAACTCCCAACTCAAAAATCAACGATGAGTTGAATGTCGAATCGGCATTTTCCTGGAACGGGAAAATCCATTTTTCTTCACCGCGTCTGACGCTCGGCCAACGGCGGATTGTCTCAATCGCCGAAGTTCCGCGATATTTGTAGTCACGGATTATGCGGCGCAAAAGACGGTTGTCGGTTGTCGGAATCCAGTTGTGGTCATCAATCGACAGCGTTGTCAACGCCGACACATAAACACGATATTTCATCTTCTCTTCGATCGACGCTGTCAACTGAGGATTAAGTCCGTGGATGCCTTCAATCAAAAGAACAATGTTGTCACCCAACTTGATTTTATCACCTTTATACATTCTCGTACCGGTCTCAAAATTGTAGGTTGGGAGCGACACCTCTTTACCGTCAAGAAGGTCGTTCAAATCTTTATTGAACGCCTCAAGGTCAAGCGCATAGAGCGATTCATAGTCATAATCACCAGATTCGTCACGCGGAGTGCGGGTGCGATCAACAAAATAATTGTCTAACGAAATCATTCTCGGCACCAACAAATTAGTCATCAAATAGATGGCCAATCGTTTGGTAGTGGTCGTTTTACCAGATGACGAAGGACCTGCCACCAAAACGATACGGGCACCACCCTCGTGGTATCGTGCTGCAATTTCATCGGCTATCGATGCTATTTTTTTATCATGCAGAGCCTCAGCCACATTAATCAAGTCGGCAGTGCGACGATGCTCGACCGCCTCATTCAATTCGCCCACATTATCAACGCCGATAATCTTGTTAAACTGAAGATGTTCCTGAAAAGCATGGAACATTTTTGGCTGGGGCAACGGCTGTTGGGCCTGTGACAAGTTTGACGGATCGGGACCGAGCAACAACATTCCGTCTTCATGCAACTGAAGGTCAAACACTTCAAGATAGCCCGTTGACGGCACCAATGGTCCGTAGTATGAATCATTCACACCGTCAAGACGATAGAACACCTCATACAACTCGTGAACTGTTTTAAGCAAACGAGCCTTGTCGTCGAGATTCTGGCGCTTGAATATGTCAATCACATCATTGCGGAGTCGCTCTTTGCGTTCAAACGGCAAGTTTTTGGCGAGAAGCTCTCTCATCTTTTCTTTCAATCGCTCTGCCATCTCTTCTGACGGCTTTACATCACCGAGCAATCGGCAGTAGTAGCCTCGCGAAAGCGAGTGCTCGATAACAAGCCGCTCTCCGGGATAAAGCTCATAAAGCGCACGATAAAGGAGCATACACAGCGAATGAATATACACTCGTCGTGCCGACTCGTTTGACGGATGCAAAAATTCAACAACTTTGGGCGCAAACAGTTGAAAATTCAAATCTTCGGTCTTGTTGTTCACTCGGCAGCAAAACGGCACGAAATCAAGACGTGATGCAATTTGGCTGTATATTTCACCGACGGTTTCACCGCCCTCAAAATTGATATATTCTTCGATGTTTTTACAATAAACTTTCAGTTGTTTGCTCATATCAATATAGTTTTAGTTGTTAATTATTCCATTCTCAAACGTGAAGTAAACGGCGGCAAAAGTCGCTCGGCACACGCCGCAAGTTGGTCGGCGGTAATCGGTTCGATACGGCGCATCACCTCGTCGGGCGATGCCGGCTTGAAACCGAAAAGCAAACGGCGACCAAGCGTCAGAGCCTCCTGCTCATAATTGTCGCGCCCGACCCTTGCCTGACCAATAAACTGTGCTTTAAACCGTTGAAGTTCATCATCGCTCAACTTCTTTGCCGCCACCCGTTCAACCTCTTGAAAAATCAAGTCGCGACAACGCGCCGAGTCCTTTTTGTCGCAGCCATAATATATTGTCATCTGACCACAATCGCTATAGAACGACGGCGACGCCTCAACCGTATAAACCAACCCATTTTTCTCGCGGAGCGCCACGTTGAGCAACGAGTTCATACCGGGTCCGGCAAGCATATTGGCAAGCAGACTGAACGCAAACCGTTCATCTGAATTTCTGTTACATATAGGGGCACCCAACAGGTTGTGAGATTGATGTGAACCGATTCTGATTATCTTGTCAAACGGTTCGACCACAGCGGGAGCGACACGCTCCGGCACCGGCTCGGTTGCCACAGGTATTCCCGACATCTCTCGGGTCACGGTTTTCACAACCTGAAACGGAGGTTTGGGCCCGAGATAAAAGAACACCATGTTTGACGCCACATAAAAGCGGTCACGAAACGCCGCACAACTCTTTGTTGTGAAATTCTTGATTGAATTTGATGTGCCGAGAATATTGTGAGCCAACGGATTACCCTTAAAGAACAATTCGTCAAAATCGTCATAGACAGCCTCGGCCGGATTATCTCTGTAGCTCAGCACTTCATCCAACACAACTTCACGTTCATTGTCAAGCTCGTCGGGCTTGAATGCAGCCGAGGTTATCAATTCTGCTATCAGTTCGACCGCACGGTCAAGATGTCCTTCAGGGAATATAGAATAGACGGCAGTCTCCTCNTTTGTNGTNTAGGCAGTCAGCTCTCCNCCGGTNTCNTCCATACGGTTNAANACGTANGANGCNGGNTGANNNANCGTACTTTTAAAAATNGTATGCTCGATAAAATGGGCTGTNCCAAACTGNCGCGGCTTGGTTTCGTCACGACTGCCCGCATTAATAAACACACCGCAATATTCAGCCTGAGTCTCAACCTGACGACAAACGACCTTCAGCCCGTTTGAAAGCGTAGTTACTATTGTTTCGTTTACATTCATTTGGGTTCAGTCCATACCCCNTCGGCCTTGAGCAGTTCAACCAAACGCGGAAGAGCNTCNGCCGACGGTATATTTTTTTCAACACATTCTTTTCCTTTGTACAGGCTGACATGNCCGGATGCAGCTCCGACATAACCATAATCAGCNTCNGCCATTTCGCCGGGACCATTGACAATACAACCCATCACGCCGATTTTCANTCCTTTAAGATGTCCCGTCGCTTGCTTTATCTCCTTGACAGTCGATTGCAGGTCAAAAAGAGTACGGCCACATCCGGGACATGATATATACTCGGTTTTTGTAAATCGACGTCGGGCAGCCTGGAGTATTCCATATGCTATATCGGCTCTACGGCGCGGAGTCANCTGATCGGCTTCAATCATTATTCCGTCTCCAAAGCCCGATAACAACAGCGCTCCCANATCTGCCGCAGCTCTAAGAGCTACCTTGTCATCNTCCAATCNNTCATAATTNAGGCTGATGATTATGGGTCGCTTAATGCCGGCAACCATCAACGAGTGAATTGTACGTTTAATCTCCCCGACAGNGTCAATGCCGCGAGAAGTNAATATAATCGGAGATTTATCNNCNTTCAACGNCTCNACATCGGGNANCTCNCGACAGTCAANGACTTGCCAATTTTTCCCGGCAAGNGACACTTCTGGCGTGCGGTCAGGGTCATATAATTCCGACTCTATTTTGTCAGCAACGACAACACGTGTCGGGTTNTCNCCGCCAAGATTTTCAAACGGTTCAGTCGCCATTCGTTCCGGTGCTATCGGGTCATAACCTTCAAACCAAACNCCTTCCAACCGAGGCGACTCANTACGTTTTGTNATATAATCAACAAGTTCACGNGCNACNGGNANNTCGGCTTCGGGAGCCTCGCTNANCGACACCCTGATTGTNTCNCCNATACCGTCAGCCATCAACGCTCCGATACCNACNGCCGANTTNATACGNCCATCCTCNCCGTCNCCNGCNTCNGTNACGCCAAGATGAATCGGATAGTGCATATCTTCAGCATCCATAGCNTTGACAAGCCGTNGGACTGACTCGGTCATCACAACCGTATTGGACGCCTTCATCGACACGACGACATTTGCAAAGCCTTCTTGTTTGCACACTCTCAAAAATTCCATCGCACTCTCAGCCATNCCCGCCGGAGTNTTNCCATATCGCGACATGATGCGATCNGAAAGNGAACCNTGNTTNACACCNATTCTGACNGCCGTNCCNTTNTCNTTGCACAGTTTCAAAAANGGAGCGACAGCCTCNTTGATACGCTTTATCTCAGCCTGATATTCNTCATCGGTATAGTCGATTTTTTTGAATGTTCTACCCGGATCGACAAAATTACCGGGATTGATTCTCACTTTTTCNACATTGACAGCCGAAGCGTATGCGGCTTTGGGGTTGAAATGGATATCGGCAACCAGNGGCACNTCNTAACCGTCAGCNTTCAACCGACGGTTAATNTCACCCAGGCTCTCAGCTTCCCTNACACCCTGAGCGGTCAATCTGACATATTCGGCTCCGGCATCAATCATTCNTTTTGCCTGAGCCACCGACCCGTCAACATCGTTAGTCGATGTGTTTGTCATTGACTGTATTCTGATTGGATAGCCGGTCCCGAGGGGTGTGTTACCGATATTTACTTTATCGGTATGGCGACGNTTATANTTGAANAGTGTCTTCAAGGAANNAAGTNATTTAATCAATTGGTNTTGAATTTATATTTTACATCTTTCAGCTCGTTGTTGGCTTTCACGATTTTGTCAGAAAGACGGCTGCGATATTCAGCAAATCGGGCTGCGATTGCCGGGTCGGTAAGCGCAAGCATCTGGGTTGCAAGAACTGCCGCATTGAGTGCACCGTTAATTCCGACTGTCGCAACGGCGATACCCGGAGGCATCTGCACGATTGAAAGTAGCGCATCGCGACCTTCAAGAGTTGAGTTGATGGGCACGCCGATCACGGGGAGCGGAGTCATTGCTGCAATCACACCGGGGAGAGCGGCTGCCATACCGGCGGCTGCAATTATCACTTTCAATCCGCGACCTTCAGCTTCAGTTGCAAATTGCTCAACCTCATGAGGAGTGCGATGAGCCGACAAAGCATTCATTTCAAAAGGAATCTCCATTGAATCGAGAAAATCAGCAGCTTTTTTCAAGATGGGAAGATCAGATGTACTTCCCATGATAATGCTAACGAGTGGTTTCATATTTTGTCTATTGTATTAATAAGCTAAGTGCATTCCGATTGTCATCGCCAACGCGACACATATAACTCCGTTAAGCGTGCCGGCTAAAAGTTGACCGAGCGTGTGCCGGTTCAATATCAAACGGGTGGTCTCGACCACTCCCGCAATCAATATTGCAGCATACAGCAACCAACTAATATTAAGCACATTCAACTGATAGTATATAAGATAAAAAATAAACGTTGCCATTCCGGCTACCGATGTTGCGTGGGCACTGATTTTCCACCACAAACTCACAATCGTACAAATGGCTGTTGCGGTTGTGGCACCGACCATAAACATGATCAGCCAAACCGGGGCATGGATTGACGAAAGATAAAATGCGGCACCGACATAGCATAATGCGGTTATCAGATAAGGAATAAACCTTTCTTTGCGCTCGTTCAAACCCGAGTCGGTGACAATTTTCAGTTTATAAAGCACGAAAATTGAAAGTGCGGGAATAAACGCAGTGATAAGGAATATCATTCCGATTACACCGAATTTTGTACCGGGAGTCACGATGCATAAAAGAGTTGTGGTCATCACTATTGCTATCGTATAGGTCGGTATCAACAGCGGATTAAATATGGCTGATATCAGTCGGGAAGTCTTTTCCATATATTTTGTATTTTCTTGTTATTCAAATTTCTTTTCTTAACCGGGCGACAGGGAGTCCGAGCTTTTCACGATATTTCGACACGGTGCGACGAGCCAGGTCAAAACCTTTTTCATTCATCATAGAAGTCAGCGCCTCGTCGCTCAACGGGTGATGCTTGTCTTCATTATCAATCAACGACTTCAAAGCCGCGCTGACCGAGTGGGACGACGTTTCGCTATCTTGTCCGCCGGTCGATTCGTTGAAAAACATCTTCAACGGATAAATGCCATGTTGAGTCGCCACATATTTTGAGGCTGACGCGCGTGAAATCACCGACAAGTCGAGACCGGTAACCGACGCTACATCTTTCAATATCATCGGTTTGATTTGATTAGGGTCATCGGTAAGGAAAAAGTCGCGCTGAATATTAACAATCGCACTCATCACCTTAAACAATGTCTCCTGACGGGTTCTCAATATTTTTATAAACTCCCGAGCCTCGTCGCGATGGCGTTTGATAAATGTCGATGCATCTTTTTCGGCTCTTGAGAGCTGCTGACCGGTCTTTATTGCCGAGTCTTCGTCAAAAGTCGCGTCAATACACAGCTCGGGGATATTGTTCAGCAGTGACAGGTTGATATGATGACCGTCGGTCTCAACCTGAAAATCGGGGATGATGATTGTAGAATTGCGTTGGAGCGAAGTTTGTTCAAACAGGCTTCCCGGTTTGGGATTAAGTTGTCTGATAAGATTCATCGCCTCCTTGACCTGCTCGGGCGAGATGCCCATCATCGACGCTATGCGCTCGAAATGTTTCTTTGAAAACAGGTCAAAGTAATCAGAAATCATTTCGATTGCAATGTCAACAATCGGGCTACCCGGTCGGCGTCTCAGCTGCAAGAGCAGGCAGTCTCTCAAATCTACAGCTCCGATTCCGGCAGGTTCGAGCGACCTTACAATATCTCTAATTTCACGGAGATGCTTTTCGTCAACATCTATACCTGCCTGAATGGCAATATCATCACCAATCGATTTCAAGTCGCGGCTCATATATCCGTTATCATCAATATTTCCGATTATATATTGAGCAATCAAAATATCATCGGGCGACAGGTTATGTTCGTTTATTTGCCTCATCAGCGAATCAATCATCGTATTCTCACCTGCAGGCGCAAAACTTCCCGGCGATGAAGCTATACCATCATTTTCGGGCGAACGACGAGCATATAAAAAAGTGGACGGAATTTCTTCTTCGCCGCCAAAATCGGCAAGCTGCATCTGCTCTGACGTCTCGTTATACCGGTCTTCAGGTTCATGATTTGATTCGGTATCGGCGACTTCGAGAGCCGGAAGCTCTTCAAGCGCACGCTTAACCTCTTCTTCAATCTCAATCGAATTCATCTCAAGCATACGACCAACCCTGACCTGCAACGGCAAAAGTCGCTGGGTCAACGTTTGGTCAAGACCAATTTTTTGCTGATTAGATGAGCCCGACATATTTTTAGATTAAACGTCTATTTTATTTAATGAGCAAAATCGAGTTTTGCAATGCAAAGTTACTTCTTAGCTTTAAATTCACAAAATAAAAACAAATTTTGTCGGAATTTCGTTTTTCCGAGACCTCAAATTGGCATAACTCTCCCGACAACAAAAGAGTCATTTACAAGCAACTAACACCTTAAAAAGACCAAGGCATCAATAATAATTTTAAAAATTAAAGAAAATTTTCAACAATTATATTTACTGCGTAAAAAAAAATTTGTAAATTTGCACGTTCAAAATTAGAGACACTATCAAAATGTTTGCATTTTTGCATTTAAAGAAAACATTAGATTGAAAATATATTATACAACAAACATTATAATTTTTATTTAGTATGACAAAAATTGGTATTAACGGCTTTGGCCGTATCGGACGTTTCGTTTTCCGCGCTTCTACCAAACGCGATGACATCGAAGTAGTAGCAATCAACGACCTTCTTCCCGTTGACTACATGGCCTACATGCTCAAATATGACACCATGCACGGTCGTTTTGACGGAACAGTTGATTTTGACATCGAAAAAAGCGAACTCATCGTTAACGGCAAACACATCCGTGTTACTGCATGCAAAAACCCCGCTGAAATCGCTTGGGGCGCTGTAGGTGCAGAATATGTTGTTGAATCAACCGGTCTTTTCCTTACTAAAGAAAAAGCTCAGGCTCACATCGAAGCAGGCGCTAAATACGTTGTTATGTCAGCTCCTTCTAAAGATGACACCCCCATGTTTGTATGTGGTGTAAACGAAAAAACTTACGCAGGACAGCAGTTCGTTTCTAACGCTTCTTGTACTACTAACTGTCTCGCTCCTATCGCTAAAGTTCTTAACGATAAATTCGGCATCATCAACGGTCTTATGACTACAGTTCACTCTACTACTGCTACTCAGAAAACTGTTGACGGTCCTTCAATGAAAGACTGGCGCGGTGGTCGTGCTGCTTCAGGCAACATCATCCCCTCAACTACAGGTGCTGCTAAAGCTGTAGGTAAAGTAATCCCCGAACTCAACGGCAAACTTACCGGTATCTCAATGCGCGTCCCCACCCTCGACGTATCAGTTGTTGACCTTACCGCCAACCTCGCTAAACCCGCTACCAAAGAAGCTATCTGCGCTGCTATGAAAGAAGCTGCTGAAGGCGAACTCAAAGGTGTACTCGGCTACACTGAAGATGCAGTTGTATCAAGCGACTTCCTCGGCTGCCCCCTCACCTCAATCTTCGATGCTAACGCAGGTGTTTATTTGACTGACACTTTCGTTAAAGTTATCTCATGGTATGACAACGAAATCGGTTACTCTAACAAAGTTCTCGATCTCATCGCTCACATGAAAAAAGTTAACGGCTAATCAATCTTAGCAACATAACTCAAAAACGCCCTTCAATCGAAGGGCGTTTTTTATTTTCGCAATTCAAAAAAAAGCTCCTGACAACCGAAGTCGCCAAGAGCTATACAGACCATTTGCAGAAGCCCCGTATTTTTTATCCTATAATTTTATAGCCTTTATCGTGGAGGGTTTGTTTAATTTGATCGACATGGTCGTGGTTGCGTGTTTCAAGTTCTACACGAATGATACAGTCATTGATTCCATGAGTGTTACCCGTGCGTTCATGATTGATTGACACTACATTTGCACCCAAATCGGCTATCACGCTACAAACACCTGACAGCTGCCCGGGTTTATCGGCAAGGTCGATCGTGAGGGTCAACAAACGTCCTCCCACTTTCAAACCGCGAGTAATGACACGGTTGAGCGTGTTGACATCGATATTTCCTCCTGAAACAAGACATACTACCTTTTTGCCTTTTACCGGAATTTTACCAGCCATCACTGCCGCAACAGGTACAGCACCTGCACCCTCGGCAACAAGTTTCTGTTTTTCAATGAGATATAGAATTGCAGCAGCAATTTCATCTTCACTTACAGTAACGATATCATCGACATAACGATTAACAAGGTCAAATGTATTCACACCCGGCTCTTTAACCGCAATACCGTCGGCTATAGTCGATACCGAGTTGAGATGTATCATGCGATGAAGTTTCAATGATTCAGCCATAGAGGGCGCACCTTCAGCCTGAACTCCATAAATTTTCACATCGGGACGAAGAGTCTTTACCGCAAATGCAAGACCCGAGATGAGCCCACCGCCACCAATCGGAACAACGATTTCCTCAACATCGGGCATCTCTTCAAGAATTTCCAATCCGATTGTTCCTTGTCCGGCGATAACCAACGGGTCGTCAAACGGATGAACAAATGTATAGCCATGCTTGTCGCGCAACTCAATCGCCTTGGCATATGCATCATCATAAACACCCGGAACAAGACACACTTCTGCTCCATAATGTTTGGTTGCCTCAACCTTTGAAATCGGAGCACCGGCGGGCAAGCAAATCAGCGACTTGATACCGTTACGAGTTGCACCGAGAGCCACGCCCTGAGCATGATTACCGGCAGAACAAGCGATTACGCCTCGTTCCTTCTCTTCGGGAGTGAGTTGTGAAATTTTATAATACGCACCACGAAGTTTAAACGAACCGGTGTGCTGAAGACATTCAGGCTTGAGATAAATCTCAGCATCTTCACAAATTTTTGTAGGAACAAGACGCGGATGTCTTGCAACATCATTAAGCACTTCCTTTGCCTTGTAAACCTCTTCAATAGTAAGTTTGTCAGTCATGATATGTATATTTATCAGTGTTTTATTTTTTTCTTGATTGAAGCATCTCGTCCATCGAAGCTGCGGCATGGCGACCATCACCCATCGCAAGAATTACGGTCGCACCCCCACGGACTATATCGCCGCCGGCATAGAGCAACGGCATAGACGACTGAAGGGTTTCGTCGTTGACAGCAATCGTTCCGCGTCGGGTAATATCGAGACCGTCAATCGAATTAGGAATTAACGGGTTTGGTGACACGCCGACACTGACAATCACGACATCAGCCTCGACTTCTTCAATTGCTCCGGGAATTGCGACAGGCGAACGACGGCCCGATTCATCAGGCTCGCCAAGCTCCATCTTTTGAAGTTTCATTGAACGGACACGTCCGTTTTCATCGCCCACAAATTCAACCGGGTTATACAGAGTCATAAATTTAACACCTTCTTGTTGAGCGTGATGTATTTCTTCGGCGCGCGCCGGCATCTCTTCAAGACTACGGCGATAAACGATCATCGCATCAGACGCGCCCATACGTCGGGCAGTGCGCACAGAGTCCATCGCTGTGTTACCTCCACCGATAACAGCTACACGCTTACCTGTCAAAACAGGAGTCGCCCAACCGGGCTTGCCTGCGCCCATCAAATTGATGCGGGTGAGATATTCATTGCTCGACATCACTCCTATCAAGTTTTCACCCGGCACACCCATAAAGCGAGGGAGGCCGGCACCCGAGGCGATGAACATTGCATCAAAGCCTTCGTTCAGAAGATCATCATATGATATTGTTTTGCCAACGACACAGTCCTTGACAAATTTAACACCGAGTTTTTTCAGCGATTCTATTTCGACATCAACGACCGAGTTTGGAAGACGGAATTCGGGAATACCGTATTTCAGCACACCTCCGATTTCATGAAGAGCCTCATAAACAGTCACTTCATATCCCTTTTTAATCATATCCCCGGCAAACGACAGCCCGGCGGGACCCGAACCGGCAACCGCAACTTTAAATCCGTTGGGTGCTTCAACCGGCGGAAGCGGAGCATCGGGCAAATGTTGAAGATAGTCGGCAGCAAAACGTTCAAGATAACCGATCGCAACCGGCTCTTTTTTCATCTTATTATAGATACATTTAGACTCGCACTGGCGTTCCTGTGGGCAAACACGACCACAAACGGCAGGGAGCGCGCTTGTTTCTTTCAACACAGCAGCAGCCTGAGCGACCTCGCCACGTTCGATATTTTTAATAAACCCCGGAATATTGATTGACACAGGGCAACCCTGCATACATTGAGGATCAGGGCAGTCAAGACAACGGCGCGACTCAAGCTGAGCCTGCTCAGCCGACAAACCTTGATTAACTTCCTCATTACAAGTCACGCGATATTCGGGTGACAATTCGTTCATGCGAGCACGCGGAATCGAGGTGCGTTCTTTTGCAGTCAACGATTTGCGCAAGTCTTCGCGCCATTGAGCGTCGCGGGGTGATATAGTGTTTTTTGACATGACAAAATTATTTTTTAACCGGGTTATAGGCGCGCATACGCATCATCATTTCTTCAAAGTCAACCTTGTGAGCATCAAATTCGGGGCCGTCAACACAAACAAAGCGTGTTTTACCATCGACAGTCACACGACATGCGCCACACATTCCGGTACCGTCAACCATGATTGTATTGAGCGAGCACATTGTCGGCACATTATATTTTTTGGTGAGTTCCGATACAAATTTCATCATGATTGCCGGACCAATCGTAACCACCATATCGACATTCTCACGATTAATCACGCTTTCAACCCCGGCAGTCACAAGCCCTTTCTGACCATAAGAACCATCATCGGTCATGATGATTACTTCATCGGAGTAACGCGCCACCTCATCTTCAAGAATAATCAAGTCTTTAGTGCGGGCAGCCAATACCGATATCACACGATTGCCAGCCTCTTTCATAGCCTTGATTATAGGGAGCAACGGTGCGACTCCCACACCACCGCCGGCACAAACGACCGTGCCATAGTCGGCAATTTTCGTAGCCTGTCCGAGCGGACCGACAACGTCGGTCAAATAATCGCCCTTTTCAAGAGCACAGATTTGACGGGTAGAATCGCCGACAGCCTGCACGACAAGAGTAATCGTACCTGCCGCCGTATCTGAATCGGCAATTGTCAAAGGAATACGTTCACCCTTTTCGCCGCTGATGACAATAACAAAATGTCCCGGACGACGCGAACGCGCAATCAAGGGAGCTTCAACAATTAGCTTGACAACATTTTCAGAAAAATGCTGTTTCTCAATGATTTTATTCATTTTTGATGTTTACAAGAGCCAAATACAGTTACGAATCAGGCAAATTTAAATGACAATAATGATTGGCGACTAAAAAAAATGTCGTTGCGTGCAAAGTTACTCAAATATTATGAATTGCAATCTTTTATAAAGAAAAAAAGAACTGATACATATTATATTTTTATATGCGTCCAAAAGAATAGTGCTATTTCAAAAAAAAATCGTAACTTTGCGACTTAATAAAAATCTTGTTCAGTGGAAACAAAATACATATTTGTCACAGGAGGAGTCGTCTCATCATTAGGGAAAGGCATCATCTCATCGTCGCTCGCGTGCTTGCTGAAAGCTCGCGGTTATAGAGTGACCATCCAAAAATTTGACCCATACATCAACATTGACCCGGGGACACTCAATCCCTATGAACATGGCGAATGTTATGTAACAGTCGATGGACACGAAGCCGATCTCGACCTCGGACACTATGAACGATTCACCGACATCCACACAACACGAGCCAACAACGTCACAACAGGCCGCATCTACCAGAGTGTCATCGACAAAGAACGTCGTGGCGACTATCTTGGCAAAACCGTTCAGATAGTTCCTCACATCACTGACGAAATAAAGCTAAACATCAAGAAACTCGGCAACACCGGGAACTTTGACTTCATAATCACCGAAATCGGCGGTACGGTCGGCGACATCGAATCACTTCCGTTTATCGAGAGCGTCAGACAATTGCGCTGGGAACTCGGCAACAACTGCATCTGTATCCATCTGACCTATGTTCCGTATATCAGAGCTGCAAAAGAACTAAAGACAAAACCGACACAACACTCGGTAAAACAATTACAGGAAGTCGGAATCCAACCCGACATTCTCGTTTTAAGAACCGAAAAAGATATTCCGGCAGAAATGCGTCGCAAAATTGCACTTTTCTGCAACGTATCGCCCGACGCCGTTATACAATCGGTCGATGTGCCGACAATCTATGAAGTTCCCATCAAGATGCACGAACAGCATTTTGACGAATTGGTGTTACGCAAAACCGGAGTACCCGTAGAAGGCGCCCCCCACATGGCACCCTGGCTACATTTCCTTGAAAAAATGGATAAAGCCACCGAAACAATCACAATCGGGCTCGTCGGAAAATATGTCGAGCTACAAGATGCTTACAAATCAATCAACGAATCGCTTTTCCAAGCTGCAACATATAACGATCGCCGTCTCGATTTGAGATTTATCCATTCTGAAAAGGTCAACAAAGACAATGTTGACGAATTGCTCGGAGACCTTGACGCTGTAGTTATCGCCCCCGGATTTGGTCAGCGCGGAATCGAAGGCAAGTTTGTCGCTCTCAAGTGGTGTCGCGAAAAAGACATTCCCACTCTCGGCATTTGTCTTGGAATGCAGTGTATGGTAATCGAGTTTGCCCGTGATGTTCTTGGGCTAACCGACGCCAACTCAACCGAAATGAATCCCAAGACTCCATATAACGTCATAGACCTTATGGAGGAACAAAAATCAATATCAAACCTTGGCGGAACAATGCGTCTCGGAGCATACGACTGCGAACTGCTTCCCGACTCAAAAGCTGCCAAAGCCTATGGCAAAACAAAGGTATCGGAGCGTCACCGTCACCGCTTTGAGTTTAACAATGACTATCGCGCCCAATTTGAGGTAGCCGGCATGAAATGTGTCGGAGAAAACCCCACCGCCCACCTTGTCGAAGTTGTAGAACTCCCCGATCACCGATGGTTTATAGGCACGCAATACCATCCCGAATATTCAAGCACGGTACTCAATCCCAACCCCTTGTTTATCAGCTTTGTTTCGGCTGCGGTTGAATATCATAACGAACGGTTTCAAAACAAGAAATAACATTCCCATAATTATATTAAGTAACTAATAAACCAAGAAATAAACCACTGAACATGGATAAAAATACACTACTCGGTCTTGTCATGATGGCATGCGTTGTGTTTGGATTTATGTGGCTCAACAAACCGTCAGAAGAACAGCTTGCAGCACAACGTGCCGAGCAAGAACAGATGGCAGAACAAGCACGCATCCAAGCCGAAGAAGCTCCCCGAATCGCTTCACAGCCCGACTCTGTTTCGGCAGCCGAACGCACATCACTCATCACAACAATCAAACAAGTCGGCACAACCGACTCGGTTAACGGAACTGTTTCATTTGCAGATGCCAATGTCAACATCACCATNANCGGACAAAATATCAGCGGACANGTTAAGGCTGCCGGCAGTTCAATCGACATCAACGACCTGCTTGCCAATAATTTCAGCNACCTTACATTAGCACAGTCAAAAGCCGCAGTNGCAAACNTGCGCTCTGCCCTTGAAAACGCCGGACGTTACAGCACTTTTGCCCGTTACCTCAGCGGCTCNGACGAAACCATCAAGCTCGCCAACGATCTTCTTGCCGTTGAATTCTCAACTCTNGGCGGTCGTCCAAGTCGCGCCACCCTTCTCGACTATGACAACTTCCTGAACAACGACACAACCAACGTTGTGATGTTCACCCCCGAGACCTCNACCCTCAATTTTAANCTCGTCACATCTCAACAGCAACGTCTCGACACCGACAAATTCTATTTCACTCCTGTTGTCGAAAGCGACTCTACAGTTTTGATGAAGCTCGACCTTGGCAATGGCGCGATGTGGGGTATCAGATACACCCTTCGTCCCGGCAGCTATCTGCTTGGCATGGAAGTGATTCAAAAAAACATGGAATCAATCATCTCGCCCAGCACCGCTACAATCGATTTTGATTTCGGNGTAAAAATGGCNCGTAATGAAGCCGGCCGTACATTTGAAGAGCAAAAAAGCGCNATCTACTACAAATATGTCGGNGATTCGCCCGATGACCTCAACTATGCATCTGACAAAATAGANGAACTCAAACAACCGGTCAAATGGATTGCGTTCAAAGACCAGTTCTTCTCAACCGCATTCATTCCCCGATCATCATTNGCAACAGCCGAGGTCAACCAACANGTTCTCAAAAACGACCCNATGTTCTTGAAACAGATGAACGCATCAACCGTTCTTGAATATAACCCATCGGTTGAAAACCCGGTTGCTTTTGATATCTTTATCGGTCCGAACCTGTATCCGCTTTTGGCATCGCTCGACGACACCCTNGACACAAAAGAAGGNCTTCAGCTCACCCGNCTTATTCCGCTCGGATGGCCCATCATCCGCTGGATAAANACTTTGGTAATCATCCCTGTGTTNACATTCCTCAACGGCTTTATATCAAACTATGGTATAATCATTCTCATNTTGACNCTGTTTATCAAGCTCATTTTGTTCCCTCTNACCTACAAGAGCTTTATGNCACAAGCTAAAATGAGAGTGCTTGCCCCCGATATCAAAGCAATCAACGAGAAATATCCCGGAACAGAAAACGCCATGACCCGCAACTCAAAGACAATGGAGTTATATTCACGCGCCGGAGCNAACCCGATGTCGGGATGCTTGCCGATGCTTCTCCAGATGCCAATCCTGATTGCAATGTTCTGGTTCTTCCCATCATGNATCGAACTCCGCGGTGAATCATTCCTGTGGGCTCACAACCTTGCAGCCCCCGACGTGATATTCACACTNCCTTTCACTATACCCTGGTATGGCAACCATGTATCGCTCTTCTGCCTTATGATGACTGTTGTAAACATCATCTACACTCGCATCAACATGCAAAATCAGGCAGGTGGCGAACAAATGGCAATGATGAAATGGATGATGTATCTCATGCCCGTCATGTTCCTCTTCATTTTCAACGACTATGCCGCCGGTTTGAGCTACTACTATTTCTTGTCACTCCTTATCACCATCATACAAACCTACATTTTCCGCCGTTNTGTTGACGAGAAAAAAGTAAGAGCAAAAATGATGGAAAATTCAAACAAGCCGCGCAAGAAAAACGGTTGGCTTGCCCGTCTCGAAGAAGCACAGCGCAAACAGCTTGCCGAAGCTCGCGCTCAACAACAAAAAGGAAATAAACGCCGCTAACAAAAGAATTTAACCCGTCAATCATCAACCAATTGTTTAATGACTGATCAATTGTTTTATGATGCAATAGATCTGCTCAAAGAGCTGATCGCAACACCATCAGTCAGCCGTAGCGAAAGTGCTGCGGCTGACATTGTGTATAATTTTGCAGTCAAAAACATATACGGTGTAACACCTCAACGCATCGGCAACAACATATACATTGCCGACCCGACCTATGACTCCAACCGCAAAACTCTTTTGCTGAATTCACATATCGACACCGTTCCNGCCGCCGTNGGCTGGACCCNNGACCCNTTCCAACCAACCCTGAANGAAGNGGACGGAAAACTTTATGGACTCGGGAGCAACGATGCCGGAGCTTCGTTGGTTTCACTCTTAGCNGCGTTTCGTGTTCTTATTCAAAAACCCCGGAGCTACAACCTGATTTTTGTTGCATCAGCCGAAGANGAAGTAAGTGGCAAGGACGGCTTGACGGCTGTACTTCCNATTTTACCCAAGGTGGATTGTGCGATTGTCGGTGAGCCGACCGGAATGAGACCGGCGATAGCCGAGAANGGGNTNATGGTTCTTGATTGTACNGCACACGGAGTTGCAGGACACGCCGCCCGTAACGAAGGAGTCAATGCAATTTACANAGCTATNGACTCAATCAACCGCCTGCGCAATTTCACTTTTGAAAANGAATCNCCCACCCTCGGGCCCGTAAANGTCAGCACTACGATTATAAACGGCGGAACAAAACACAATGTCATACCCNACACCTGTCAATTCACCGTTGATGTTCGCACCACCGACGCATATTCAAATCTTGAAACACTCGANATTTTACGCAAGGTTGCAGGTGATGGTATTGAAGTGACNCCACGTTCAACCCGGCTCAACCCATCGTCAATNCCNGCCGATCACCCCATCGTCAAACGATTTGAGATGCTNGGNNTNGANCCNTTCGGNTCNCCNACNCTNAGCGACGGCGCACTGATGGCATGGCACAAAGTCAAANCCGGACCCGGTCAGTCGTCACGTTCTCACACTCCCGACGAGTATATATANATTAATGAGATACGTGAGGCAATCGAAATTTACATTAAAATTTTGACCGACCTCAATCTTTAGNCTGAATTAGCCACGACTTGACACATATAATTATTATATTTGCAACGAAACCAACCTCGTTATATNAACATGAGTAATCCTGATAAAAANACACCATTACTTGGNATGACGCTCGACCAACTCAAAGAAGTGGCNCCAAGCGTCGGACTGAAACCATTTGCAGCAAAGCAGATGGCGCGATGGTTATATGAGAAAAAGGTTACTTCAATTGACGAGATGACCGACNTNTCAAAGGCTGCACGCGAGAAACTCTCAGAGAATTATGAGATTGGNCGACAGGCACCGATACATTGCGCGACATCGGCCGACGGCACTAAAAAATATTTGTTTGAGGCTCGACCGGGNCGACCGATTGAAGCGGTTTACATTCCCGACCACGATCGNGCCACCCTGTGTGTATCATCTCAGGCAGGATGCAAAATGAACTGTCAGTTCTGTGCAACCGGGCGCGGAGGATTTCAAGGAAGTCTGACATCCGGAGAGATAATCAACCAAATATTATCAATTCCTGAAAGCGACACATTGACAAATATCGTTTTTATGGGAATGGGCGAACCCGCCGACAACCTCGAAGCCGTACTTCCNGCNCTCGAAATATTGACCGAGAAATGGGGTTTGGCATGGAGCCCGCGACGCATCACCGTTTCGTCGGTNGGCAAACTCGACGGAATGCGTCAGATACTCGACNANACCAAGGTNCATATAGCNCTGTCGCTTCATAACCCATTCCCGGGACGACGNGCCGACATCATGCCGGTTGAAAAAGCATANCCACTCAATGATGTTCTCGAAATGCTTCGCAAATATGACTTCAGCCACCAACGCCGATTGTCATTTGAATATATAATGTGGAACGGAATTAACGACGACTCGCGACANGCAAGAGCACTTGCCCGTATTCTCCACGGACTCGACTGCCGGGTAAACCTGATACGTTATCACGCNCTCACTCCCGACGANCCGTTGCAGCCGTCAGACAACGACACGATGGTCAGATTTCGCGACACNCTCAANGACTCGGGAATAACGGCAACAATCAGAGCTTCNCGAGGTGAAGATATTGACGCCGCGTGTGGTATGCTCGCCGGACGCCAAAACAAACAAGAAAATTAAACAACTATTTTGGAAGACTAATAAATAAACGCAAAGATATGAAAATAAGACTATTTACAATCATTTGCATTTTTATTGCAAGTACAGCCTCAATGTTTGCAGGCGAACCGACAATAAAATTTGAGTCGAACAAACATGATTTCGGTAACATTAAAGAAGCTAATGGTCCGGTAACCGCTACNTTTACTTTTAAAAACACCGGCGACGGTCAGCTTGTTATCACATCGGCAAAATCAACATGCGGATGCACCAATCCAAAATTTTCGCCCAAGCCGATAAAACCGGGCGAAACAAGTAAAATATCGGTCACTTACAATCCGACCGGTCGCCCGGGAGAGTTCTTCAAAGAAATCACAGTTAAAACAAACGATAAAAAACATAAACGCCTTAAACTCATCATCAAAGGCAACGTANTACCCTCAACATCAAAATAAATGAAACGATTTTCATTAGCACTCATTTTCTGTTTATCAGTACTTTCAATTATCGCAGGTCCACGCATTAAGTGGGACAACACCGTTCACGATTTCGGAGCATTTGATGANAACAGCGGNCGTGTTACCTGCCGAATGACATTTGTAAANGACGGAAACAAACCNCTTGTAATCACTGCAGCGCGCGCAACTTGNGGCTGTACNACTCCGTTTTATACAAAAGATCAGATATTGCCGGGTCAATCAGGATATGTCACCATATCGTTCAACCCTGTTGGACGCCCCGGTCGATTTGAAAAAAATATCACAATCGAAACTAATGGCAATCCNTCAAAATCAACCCTGACAATCAAAGGTGTGGTTATCGGGTCGTCAAACACCATGCGATCTAAATTCCCGGTTGCCGCAGGTCCGTTACGCCTCAGAACAACCGTAATTCCGTTTGGCGAAATAGAAAAAGGACGCACAGGCACTGCCTATTTTGATGTTTACAATTCATCACGCGAGACAGTGTCGGTNGGCTGGGAAAATCTGCCCAACTACATCTCAGTTAGCGGCAACAGAGCAATNGCACCCGGCGATTATGCAACTTTTGCATTTACATTTGCATCAAGTTTCACGTCGCTATACGGAATCATCGACAATGATATCACATTGGTACCAAACCAGTTAAACCCATACAACAAAACAAANATTTCAACTGTCGCAGTTGTGACCGAGAATTTTGACAAAATGACACTTTCTCAACGCCAAAAGGCGCCTGTNATTGGCATTATTCCCGAAAATATCGATTTAAAAACAATCAGTCGCAATTCAGCCCCGATACTCGAATCGATTACAGTCAAAAACTTCGGAATCAACCCGTTAAAAATCAGACGAGTCTATACTTCTGACCCCGGTATAACTGTCAAAATAAACAAGACTGAAATCAAGAAAGGCAAATCTGCNCAAATCGAGGTTGCAATCAATCCCATGGCATATTCGGGAAACAGCATTAACGCAAAGGTTGTTGTTATATCAAACGACCCTGAAAATCCGTCGGCTTCCTTCAGAATCTTAGGCGAACTACAAAACTACTAATCAGGCTTTAAACCCTAACCTTATAAACCTCAAACATCATGGAACATCCCGAAAACGACGCTCAATATACAGGTNTGACCGTTAATTCAGGCGTGGCACAACCACCTTCGGTCAANCCCTATCTCAAAAAGTTCAAACGTAAACCACTTCCCTCNCCGGGCGAAATGGTCGAACTAATACTCAAGGGCGACATGACCACATTGAGCCGTGCCGTAACCCTGGTCGAGAGTATCAACCCCGACCATCAGGCAATAGCCCAAGAAGTTATCGAGAAATGCCTTCCCTATTCGGGCAACTCACGCCGTATCGGTATAACAGGTGTTCCGGGTGCNGGCAAATCAACATNGATTGATGTTTTTGGGTTGCATGTACTAAAAAAAGGAGGAAAACTCGCAGTCCTCGCAATCGACCCGTCGAGCGAGCGAACAAAAGGTAGTATTCTCGGCGATAAAACACGCATGGAGAAACTGTCCATACACCCCGATGCATTCATCCGCCCTTCACCATCGGCAGGGTCGCTTGGAGGTGTCGCACGCAAAACACGCGAGACCATCGTACTATGTGAAGCAGCCGGGTTCAANAACATCTTTGTCGAAACCGTCGGNGTCGGGCAGTCAGAAACAGCCGTTCANTCAATGGTTGATTTTTTCCTGCTCATACAGCTTGCAGGTACAGGCGATGAACTTCAAGGAATCAAGCGCGGTATCATGGAAATGGCCGANGGCATTGTGATCAANAAAGCNGACGGCGACAACATCGACCGCGCACGTCTTGCTCAGGCTCAGTTCAGAAGCGCACTGCACCTTTTCCCGCCGACAACATCGGGATGGATGCCCGANGTNCTCACCTATTCCGGCTACTATGAGCTTGGAATTGAAGAAGTTTGGGCAATGATCGACCGTTATTTTGACTTTGTCACATCAAACGGATATTTTGAACACAAGCGTCGCCAACAAGCCNGATACTGGATGTTTGAATCTATCGACACCCAGCTNCGTTCAAACTTCTATAACAACCCCGAAGTTAAAGCTTTGCTTGAGCGTCTCGAAAAAGATGTGCTTGAAAATCGNCTCAGCTCNTTTATCGCCGCAAAAAATGCATTAGATTTTTATTATGAAGAGAAAAAATAGCACTTTGGGGAGACTGTTAGTTGTCATNGCCCTGATTTTAACNACNGCGGCATTGACTTCGTGTCTTTCAAAAGAGAAAAGCAAACTCAAAAAGAGTGTCGAAGAATATTCCTCGACTCTACCTCAAAACGTCGCGCCGGGAATAACAATCATGTCGGTAACCTACGAACCGCAAAGTGATAAAGTTACACTCAAATGCGACATTGAGAATGAAGCCGTCGCCCAATCAGCCAAAGTCAGCAGCGTCATGCTAAGAGCTGCCTTTATCCCCTACCTCAAGCATGCAAAAAATGGCAATCCATTTATAACCAACATGATAAATGCCGAAGCAACGCTTGTCTGCGAATTCATACACAACGACCAACAAGCGGCATCGTTTGAAATAACATCTGACGAGATTAAATAATGACCGACATGGGAAACGATAAGAAAAAAATTGTATTTCTAACCGGAGCGGGAATGAGTGCTGAAAGTGGCATAAAAACATTCCGCGACACAAACGGATTATGGGAAAACTACCCGGTTATGGATGTTGCCAGTGCCGATGGATTTGCACGTAATCCGGCATTGGTTCATCAATTTTACAACATGCGACGTGCCGACCTGCTGAAAGCTCAACCCAACGACGGTCATCGACTCGTTGCCGAACTCGAAAAAGACTATGACGTTTACGTTATCACCCAAAACGTTGATAATCTGCACGAGCGTGCCGGAAGCAGCAATGTGCTTCACCTACATGGCGAACTGATGAAAGTTCGCGCACTCGACGACGAATCAAAAGTTTATGAGCTGAAACCTGAGGCAATTGAAACTACTCCCGAAACAATAATTGACGGACATCACGTACGCCCTCATATTGTGTTTTTCCAGGAAGCTGTTCCGATGATCGAACCGGCAATCGACATTGTCAAACAAGCTGATATAGTCGTAGTTATAGGTACATCTTTAGTGGTGTATCCGGCTGCAGGACTTCTCAGTTTTGCACCACCGTCTGCCCGACTTTTCTATATCGACCCCAATCCGGCAGTCGTTCCAAATCGAGTAAATGTTATCAAAAAGGGTGCTTCAGAGGGAATGAAGGAACTCATAAAACAGCTTTGAAATTTACATTTGTAAACCACACAAAACGGAGATCGAGATAAATTCCCGACCTCCGTTTTTCTATTTCAGACCACCATAACACACACTAAAAAGCGCACTTGATTTAATCCCGAGCCACACAAGAAGAAAAATGTTGATAACTTTTTTCTAAAAAAAGAATTTAGATATGTAAATTATATCAAAAAATTTCGCTAATTTTACATCGTAAAATCAAGAGATATATAAAGATACGCGATGGAAGAACCTGTTTATCACATACCCGCGCTACTTCAGGAGTCTATTAACTCCCTGAATATCAAACCCAACGGGATATATGTCGACGCCACTTTCGGCGGAGGCGGTCACTCGCGTGCCATTGTTGAACAACTCTCACCCGAAGGACATCTATATGCGTTTGACCAAGACCGTGATGCAATTGACCTCGCATTTGATGACCCGAGACTGACAGTTGTCTATTCTAATTTCAGATTTCTACCAAACTTCATGCGATTCTACGGTCATGCAGATGATGTTGACGGAATTCTTGCCGACCTGGGGGTTTCGTTTCATCATTTTGATGATGCCGAACGCGGATTTTCTTTCCGATTTGAAGGTCCGCTCGACATGAGAATGAACCGTAATGCATCGTTAACAGCAGCCAAGTTGATTAACGAAAGCGACGAAGAGCGACTCGCCGAGATATTTTACCTCTATGGCGAACTGAAGACATCACGAAAAATTGCCCGTGAAATTATCAAAGCACGATCAAAGCAACCGATTGAAACAATCAGCCGGCTTGTCGATATTGTAACCCCATTACTCGACAAGCGACAAGAAAAAAAAGAATTAGCTTGCATTTTTCAGGCACTAAGGATTGTGGTCAACAATGAAATAGACGTTTTACGCCGGTTTCTGCTCGCCACTGCCAAAGTTTTGAAGCCCGGCGGACGACTTGCAATCATAACGTACCATTCCCTCGAAGACCGGTTGGTCAAGAACTTCATGAAAACCGGCAATCTTGAAGGGAAAGCAGAAAAAGACTTCTACGGTCGAAACCTTTCACCTTTCAAACCATTAGGCGGCAAACCGATTGTTCCGACCGACGAAGAAATCGAACGAAACCCGCGTTCACGAAGCGCAAAACTTCGAGTAGCCGAAAAAATTTAAACCAATTAACTTATAAACCAATCAACACCCGACAAACCAATCAATAAACAATGGCAAAGAAAGTCAAAAATAATAACAGCGGTCCATTCTCATGGTTCTTCCGAGCCATCCACGGTCGTTTATTGTCTTCTGATGTCTTTGTCCATAACTGGGGAAAAATATTATGCGTAATGATTATGCTTCTTGTATTCATTACCAACCGATATAATTGTCAAACACGAATGGAGACAATTCAATCGCTCACTCGTCAACTTGAAGTTGTCAAGACCGAGCGAATCCGCGAGCGCAGCCGCTACATGAGCCGTACCCGTGAAACAGGGATGCAGCAGCTTGTTGACTCTATGCATCTTAATCTTCACATTCAAGAGCGTCCACCTTATCAAATCAAGTACTAAGACATGGCAAAGAAGAAATCTAAAAAGAAATTCATACTTTCACGCTACCTGTTCATCTCGGTGTGCATCTTTGTTCTGGTGGGATGTGTTGTTAAAAATCTTGTCAGAACAACAATCATCGATGCCGACAAATGGAATGAGCGAGCCGAAAGAGAATTATCAAAGACTAACATAATCTATCCCGAACGCGGTGACATCCTCGCCTCAGACGGTAGTGTCCTCGCTACAAATTTAAGATTCTACACCGTGCGCCTCGACTTCAGATCGGAGCGTTTCAATACCCAAGGGTATATCGATTCAATCCCGATGATGGCCGACTCGCTTGTAAAATTCTTTCCGGGCCGTGCCACCCGTAAACAATGGATCGACTCACTTTCAAAGCCCATTAAAAAAGCACAGAATAAGCGTCCGCGAGGCTATCGCGTTATTGACAATCTATCATATACCGAGCTGCAAAAAATAAGGACTATTCCTTTTTTCAGAATTAAGAATACAAATAAAAACGGGTTTGTTGTAGATTCAAGAGTCAGACGCGAACACCCTTACGGCGACATGGCGCGTCGTTCGATCGGCGGTGTCGGACAAACAAGTAAAAGTAGCGAAGTACATGGCATCTCAGGGCTTGAATGTGCTCTCGATTCTCTTCTTTACGGCAAACACGGCGTCTCTAAAAAAATCAACCTTACCCGCCGTATTGACGACTGGACCGATACAGCTGCCATCCGCGGCTACAACATCGTTACCACAATCGACATCAACATGCAGGACATCGTCGAGAACGAGCTTAACCGTGTTCTTGAAACTTGTGATGCCGACTGGGGCGTTGCGGTGCTGATGGAAGTTGCAACCGGCGATATCAAAGCCATCTCAAATCTCGAAAAGAGCAAAAAAACCGGACGATATATCGAAGGCATGAACCGAGCGGTGCTTGGATTTGAGCCCGGGTCGGTCATCAAACCCATATCAATGCTTTTAGCCCTTGAAAACGGGCTTGTTACCAACGTCAACGAAGTATTCCAAATTGGGAAAAGCTTCCCATACGCAAACGGTAAGGCAATCACTGATTCTCACTACAATTCAGAACTGACCGTCGAAGGCATCATAGAGCAATCGAGCAACATCGGTATGACAAAAGTCATAACCCGTAACAACTCGATTTTCCAGACTCATCCATCAAAATTCTATGACGAGCTTGATCGTATCGGATTTTTTGAGCCGATGCACACCGGTATTGCCGGCGAACGCCGACCGGTAGTAGAGAAGAACCCAAGCCGACTTTCACTGTCGCGTATGTGCTACGGATATGCCACCCTCATTCCGCCCCTCTACACCTTGTCAATCTACAACGCAATCGCAAACAACGGTCGATTTGTGCGTCCGCGACTCTACTCCCGTCTTATTGGTGAAGATGTCGATTCAATCATCCCGGTATCATACATCAGAGAACACATTTGCTCTGAAGAGAACGCACTAAAGCTTCAACGCATGCTCGGGCTTGTGGTTGAAGGTTCGCGCGGAACCGCCCGCCGACTTCGCAACGATATGGTTTCAATCGGCGGCAAAACCGGAACCTGTTATATGGTTGACCCCGAAACAAGAAAATACAATACAGCACATAAGCGTTTGGCATTTTGCGGATTCTTCCCGCTTGAAGACCCCAAATATTCGTGCATCGTGCTGACCTGTCATCCACGCCACACACTTACCGGAGCGGCATCAACCAGCGGGGAAGTGCTCAAAAACGTTGCCATGAAGATGTATTCACGAGGAATGCTCGGCAATTCAAGCGATTATCACACCGACCAGGCACCCCAAGGCAAAACCCCTCAAGTCTATCGCACAACAAAACCCGATACATATAGCCTTATAAGCTCTATTTCAGGAGTCAAAGGAGATCCGTCAACGCCACTCGTCTCCGTCTCAAAGGGAATAGTCCCCGATGTTTCGGGACTTGGGTTGAGAGAAGCTGTCTCAGCAATAGAAACAGCCGGCTTCAACGTGAGCTTTTCGGGTCGTGGATATGTAAACTCACAATCACCTGCCGGCGGAACAGTCGCCAAAGCAGGAGCTACAGTAACCATTAAACTGATTTAAAAAACTATGAAACTACTTAGTCAAATAACCTCAACAATCAACATTTTAAGTCGCGAAGGAAACACTTCTGACCTTAAAATCAAGAATATCGTAAGCGACTCGCGCAAAGACGTGAAAGATACACTCTTTGTTGCAGTCAAAGGTGTTAACGTCGATGGACACACATTTGTCGATGACGTTACCGCTCGTGGTGCTATAGCTGTCGTTGTAGAAGAACTTCCCGAGAAAATCAACCCCAAAGTCGCCTATCTCAAAGTAGAAAATTCAGCAATCGCTCTTGGCGAAATATCATCACAATGGTTTGACAACCCATCGTCAAAGCTGAAACTTATCGGTGTCACGGGCACAAACGGCAAAACCACAACCGCTACTCTCATTTATGAGATGGCTCACCTGATGGGATTCAAAGCCGGACTGCTATCGACCGTTAAAAACTATATCGATTATGAGGCAGTGCCTGCCACTCACACAACCCCCGACCCGATAGAGCTCAACTCACTTCTCGCCCGCATGGTCGAAGCCGGTTGTGAATATGCCACAATGGAAGTCAGCTCACACGCAGCCCACCAGCATCGCATTGCCGGATTGACATTTGCCGGAGGCGTGTTTACAAATCTGACTCGCGACCACCTCGATTATCATAAGACATTTGAAGCTTATCTCGCTGCAAAACAGTCATTCTTTGACATGTTGCCATCGACCGCCTTTGCATTGACAAATATAGATGATAAAAACGGCGAAATAATCATTCAAAACACAAAGGCAAAACGTTTTACCTACTCTCTTCGACGAGCATCAGACTATCTCGGACGCATTATCGAACAACGCCTTGACGGCACACTCATGTCATTTAACATGAATGAAGTCGAAGTGATGTTTACAGGTCGCTTCAACGCCTATAACCTGACAGCCCTGTATGGCACAGCGATACAACTCGGATGGCAATCTGAAAAAGTATTGCTCAACATGAGCCGTCTTGTCCCTGTGTCGGGACGATTCCAAACATTCCGCTCGCCACGTCGCGGTTATGTTGCAATCATCGACTATGCACACACCCCCGATGCAGTCGTGAACGTACTTCACACCATACGCGAAATCATCGGCAACCACGGCAAAATCATAACAGTTGTCGGCGCCGGAGGCAACCGTGACAAGGGCAAACGCCCAATCATGGCATCAGAGGCGGCAAAACTGAGCGACCGACTCATTCTGACTTCTGACAACCCCCGCGACGAAGATCCCCGACAAATCATCGCCGATATGCGTGAGGGGTTGGACACTCCACTACTCCGCAGCAAAACAATCAGCATAACATATCGCGACGAAGCTATCAGAGCGGGAGCATATATCGCTCTGCCGGGCGACGTACTTCTCATCGCCGGAAAAGGGCATGAAGATTATCAGGAAATCAATGGCGTGCGTCATCATTTTGATGACAGCGAAGTTATCAAAGAAATTTTTGCAAACGAAATATAACGAACATATCAACCGATCACCTATCAAAAATATTTCAGCACAATGCTTTATTACATTTTTGAACTACTTTCAAAATCAGATTTTCCCGGCGCACGCCTAATGAGTTACATCACATTCAGGTCGGGCGCAGCATTTGTCCTCTCGTTGATCATTGCAATCTTTATCGGACGTCGCATTATCGATATGCTTCAAAAGCACCAGATCGGTGAATTGATACGCAATCTCGATCTCGAAGGTCAGATGAGCAAAAAAGGCACACCGACAATGGGCGGCATCATCATTATCATCTCGATTCTGTTGCCTTGTCTTTTGGTGGGCAACCTGACAAACGTCTATATGCTGCTGATGATAACTGCTACAATCTGGATGGGTGTTATCGGATTTCTTGATGATTATTTAAAAACCGCACGAAAAAATAAAGACGGGCTCAACGGACGATTTAAAATCGTAGGTCAGGTCGGACTCGGACTAATAGTCGGGCTTACAATGTATTTCAGCCCCGATATTGCAATACGCGAGAATGTCGAAGTGCGTTCAGCCGAGACCCATGAGGTTGTCGAAGTCATCTATCAGACCGACGACAGCAGAGTGCCTGAAACAACAATCCCGTTTGTAAAAAATAACAACTTCAACTATATGTGGCTCACCGAATGGATGGGTGATTATGCCGAAACCGGCAGCTGGGTATTGTTCATCATCGTTGTAATCTTTGTTGTAACCGCCACAAGCAATGGAGCAAATCTTACCGACGGGCTTGACGGACTTGCAACCGGGACATCAGCAATTATCGGTGTGGCACTCGCCATCATGGCATATCTTGGGGGCAACGTCATCTACTCGTCATACCTCAACATAATGTATATTCCGGGCAGCTCTGAGCTGGTTGTCTATATGGCGGCATTTATCGGCGCACTCATCGGGTTCCTCTGGTACAACGCATATCCCGCACAAGTCTTCATGGGCGACACGGGCAGCCTTACACTCGGTGGAATTATTGCCGTCTTTGCAATCCTTATCCACAAAGAGTTGCTCATTCCCCTGCTGTGTGCAATCTTCTTCCTCGAAGACCTTTCGGTAATTATACAAGTTGCATATTTCAAATATACAGCAAAAAAATATGGTGCAGGCCGTCGCGTATTCAAGATGTCGCCGCTCCACCACCACTTTCAAAAGCCCGGCGACGGCTCGGTTGAAGCGTTGATTCAGTATCCCAAGATTCCTATACCCGAATCAAAAATCGTAACCCGATTCTGGATTATCAGCATCTTGCTTGCAGCCTTGACTTTTGTAACTCTAAAAATCAGATAAAATCAGACCAACTATATGACTGAAACAATGAAACAAAAAAGACTTGTAGTGCTCGGCGGCGGTGAAAGCGGCGTCGGAGCAGCCATCCTTGCCCGTCAAAAAGGAATGGATGTCTTTTTAAGTGACGCAGGTACTATCGCGCCCCGATATGTTGAAATGCTGTCAAAGTATGATATACCATACGAACAAGGCAGTCATACCCCCGAATTGATTTTGAATGCCGACGAGGTTGTCAAAAGCCCCGGAATTCCGCCCACCGCACCAATGATTGTACAACTTGTCGAGCGAAACATTCCTATTATATCTGAAATTGAATTTGCAGGTCGATATACCGATGCAAAAATGGTTTGCATCACCGGTAGCAACGGTAAAACAACGACCACGCTGCTGACCTACCATATTCTAAAAAAAGCCGGTATCAACGTCGGTCTCGCAGGCAACGTCGGTCGTTCGCTTGCTCTACAAGTTGCGTTTGAACATCACGATGTATATGTAATCGAGCTGTCAAGTTTCCAGCTTGAAAACATGTATAAATTCAAAGCCAACATCGCCGTATTGCTCAACATAACTCCCGACCATCTTGACCGTTACGAATACAAGATGCAGAACTATGTCAGAGCTAAATTCCGCATCATAAACAACCTGACTTCAAAAGATGCCATCATTTACTGGCAGGATGATCCCGTCATAACATCTCAGCTCGAAGCCATTTCAACCGAAGCCCAACTGTTCCCGTTCTCTGAAAGTCTTGAAGGCGACGACACCGCAGCCTATGTCAACGACGAAGGTGACATCGTATTCAACACTCCGGTTGAATCGTTCAAAATGCCACGCGCCGACTTGTCACTCAACGGACTTCACAACCTTTTCAATTCAATGGCAGCCGGTCTGTCGGCGTGCTTGATTAACATAAAGAAAGAAGATATCCGTAAGGCTCTCAGCGACTTTGAAGGCGTAGAGCACCGCCTCGAACCGGCAGGTACAATCGACGGTGTAAGATGGATCAACGATTCAAAGGCAACCAACGTCAACTCATGCTGGTATGCTCTCGAAAGCATGCCCAAATCCAAAACCACCGTATTGATTCTCGGCGGAAAAGACAAAGGAAACGACTATACCGAAATCGAGCATCTTGTTGACGAAAAAGTCAAAGCCATTGTCGCCATGGGATTGCACAACGAAAAGATAATCGAATTCTTTGGGGACCGAGTTAAAGTTGTTGATACCCACTCGCTTGACGATGCTGTTGCCGCCTGCCAAAGCCTTGCTCAATCAGGCGACACTGTATTGCTTTCACCCTGCTGCGCAAGCTTTGACCTCTTCAAAAGTTATGAAGACCGCGGACGTCAATTCAAAGATGCAGTTAAAAACCTAAAGAAATAACAAGCCCTTCACCACCCACTCTTCTCCAATGGAACAAACGCTCAACCAACAGCCAACGCAATCACCTGAATTGGAAGAATCAAAACTTCCCAAAACCGATAAATATATTCTGGGAATATACATTCTTCTACTGATTGTATCAGTCATCGAACTTTACAGCGCATCGTCGTTTGAAGTTAGAGCTTCAAATGTATTTGCGCCGTTGATTCGCCACGGCATGATGCTCGTGGCAGGAATCCTGATTGTGTTAGGACTTTCACGCATCAACTACCGTTGGTTTATCCCGCTCATTCCACTGTTTGTAATTTTCAGCGTTTGTCTCGCCGGGTATGTTCTTGTAGCGGGTGAGATAATCAATGGTGCCCGTCGCTCGATAACAATGCTTGGAATTACATTTCAACCTGCCGAATTTCTCAAACTCTCGGCGGTATTATCGCTGGCATTGATTATGTCACGAAGCCAGAGCCGTCAGGGAGTTAAGACTTGGGGTATCGTAACCTCATCAATAACTGTCCTGATATTTGGTGGCTTACTTTTCCCTCAAGGGCTTACCAACACGCTACTTCTAATGGGTATCTCACTTTCTATGATGCTTATCGGTGGAATTCAATGGCGTAAGTTCTTCATTGTCTTGGGTTGTTATGCAGTCATTGCCGGATGCGGATACATTGTAAAGGCTCACTTGAGCGAAGATAGTGGTCGAACGGGAACATGGAAACAACGAGTTGAACGTTATTTTGACAAATCCCAACCAATGTATGAGAAAGAAATAACATCAATCAACCGTCAGGAGATGTATGGATATATGGCACAAGCTCATGGAGGCATCGTTGGTGTAATGCCCGGTAACTCACGCGAAACATCACGACTTCCGTTGGCGTTCTCCGATTATATCTTCTCAATTGTTGTCGAAGACCTCGGTCTTGTCGGAGGGTGCGCATTGCTCCTGTTTTATCTGTCGCTGATGGCACGAGCAGGCAACATCGCGCGTCAATGCAAGCGAGCTTTCCCGGCTTTGCTCGTGATTGGCATGGCTGTTATGATAGTGCTTCAAGCACTGTTCCACATGGCAATCGTGACCGGAGTTTTCCCGGTATCGGGTCAGCCGCTACCACTTATCTCTAAAGGTGGCTCATCAATATTGATTACATCAATAGCTTTCGGTATAATGCTAAGTGTCAGCCGTTTTGCAACACAAAGCAAGGTCAAGAAACACGAATATGATCCCGAAACCGAACTGCTCCCCGAAGAAGTTCAGGCTATAAACCCAATGCAAATTGACTAAAAACGAGTTAACAATGAAAGTATTAATCAGCGGAGGTGGCACCGGAGGACACATTTTCCCGGCACTCTCGATAGCCAATGCACTGCGCCGTCGCGACCCCGACACCGAAATACTGTTTGTCGGAGCCGACAACCGTATGGAAATGGAACGAGTTCCGGCTGCCGGATATAAAATTGTAGGCTTGCCCGTTGCCGGATTTGTACGCCGTAAACTTTGGCGCAATATTCCTGTGCTTTATAAACTTTGGAAAAGCATGAACATGGCAGGCAAGGTACTCCGTGACTTCAAACCCGACATCGCCATCGGTGTTGGAGGCTATGCCAGCGGACCGATGTTGAAACGAGCCCAGAAGGCAGGAATTCCCACTCTCATTCAAGAACAAAACTCATATGCCGGCGTAACCAATAAACTGCTCGCAAAAAATGCCGGTGCAATTTGCGTTGCATACGACAATATGGACCGATTTTTCCCTGCCGACAAAATCACAATGACAGGTAACCCGGTCCGTGCTGATATTCTTGACTGCAAAGTTTCAAAAGAAGATGCAAAAAAAGAACTCGGATTTGACCCTAAACGCCCATTGGTGGTAATGGTTGGCGGAAGCCTCGGCGCACGTGCGATGAACGACGCAATGAAAATTGCTCTCCGCCCCATTGTTGAAGCCGGAGCATCAGTCCTTTGGCAGTCAGGGAAGAACTATGCCGACGAATGTGCCGAAGCTGCCAAAGGTGTTGAAAATGCGATCGCCACACCGTTCATCAGCCGTATGGATCTCGTTTATAAAGCTGCCGACATTCTTGTTTCACGTGCCGGAGCAAGCACCATCAGTGAGATACAGCTTGTCGGAATACCCTCGATACTCATTCCCTCGCCCAACGTTGCCGAAGACCATCAACGCAAAAACGCGCTCGCACTTGTCGAAAAAGACGCAGCCGTTATGATTCCCGACAACGAATGTAGCGAGGAGCTTGCCCCGACGGTAATCAGGCTGCTCAAAGACAATGAAGCCCGTGAACGTCTTGCTGTTAATGCGGCAAAAATGGGTCTTAAAAATGCCGACGAAAAGATTGTAGATAAAATCTATGAACTTCTGAACAAATGAAAGAATACAAAAAATATTATTTTGTTGGCGCAGGTGGCATAGGCATGGCCGCCCTCGAACGCTTTTTTCTTGCAAAAGGCAAACGAGTTGCAGGTTATGACCGCACCTCGACCGCACTCACCGACAGCCTAATCAAAGATGGGGTTGAAATCGTATTTGATGATGACCCCGAACTGATCCCTGCCGACATGAGAGACCCGTCTGACACACTTGTCGTCTATACACCGGCGGTGCCTGACAGTCATCGCGGTTTGAAATATTTCAGAGAAAACGGATTTGATGTTGTAAAACGCGCCGCCGTTCTCGGCGAGGTAACTCGTGGCTCCAAAGGATTATGCTTTGCCGGTACACACGGGAAAACAACGACATCGTCAATGGCAGCTCATATCCTTTACTCGACACCTGCTGCTCGATGCAATGCCTTTTTGGGCGGTGTATTACGCAACTACGACAGTAACTTTCTACTCGCCCCCGAGTCGCCATATTCGGTAATCGAAGCCGATGAATTTGACCGTTCATTTCATCATCTCACCCCTTATGTTGCGGTCATCACTGCCACCGATCCCGACCATCTCGATATTTATGGTACCGAAGAAGCCTATCTCGAAAGTTTTGCCCACTTCACCGAGTTGATACGTCACGACGGCTACCTAATCATTCATAAAGGCCTCAAACTCAAACCGAGACCTCAAGACGGAGTAAAAGTGTTTGAATATTCGCGTGACAGCGGTGACTTCCACGCCGAGAATATCCGTCATAACGAGGGACAAATCATTTTTGACTTTGTATATCCGGGTGGGAAAATAAAAGATATCGAACTCGGCGTACCTGTCGAAATCAATATCGAGAATGCGATTGCCGCTCTTGCTGCAACCTCACTACTTCCCGAGTTTGACTCAGAAGCAGCCCGTCATGCAATAGCAACATTTATGGGTCCGAAACGTCGTTTTGAGTTTTATCTCAAAGAGCCCGGATTGCCCGTGATTATCGATGACTATGCCCATCATCCCGACGAATTAAAAGCGTCAATCAAATCGGTTAAAGCTCTATATCCAAACCGAAAACTCACCGTCGCATTCCAGCCTCACCTCTACACTCGCACCCGCGATTTCGCCCCTCAGTTTGCCGACGCCCTTTCGATTGCCGACCAAGTAATTTTGCTTGACATTTACCCTGCTCGTGAGGAACCTATACCCGGAGTTACCTCAAAAATCATATTTGACGACATAAAATGTGATAAAAAACAGCTAATTAGAAAGCAAGATTTGACAGAAACAATAAAAAATTGTAATTTTGACATACTTTTAACGGCAGGTGCAGGCGACATGGTTGACCTTCTGCCCGAAATTGTCAAGATTGCAAAAAACCGTAAGCACTGATTTCTTTAACCGATGAGTCGTAAAACGATAATATACATGCTACTCAGCATTGTTCTCGCAGTTTATCTGGGAGGCGCCCTCTTTGTGACCGACATGATGACGGCTTCAGAGAGAACAGGCGGTATAACAATCGTTGTCGAAGATGCGGAAAACGGATTTGTCACACCCGATGGAGTGCGTTCTGAATTGAAAGTCAGTGGTAAAGATTTATATGATGTCAGCGGTACACTTCTCAATCATGTTGACCTGCAGGCTATCGAAAATCAGCTTAACGACGTTGACAATATCGAGACCGCAAACGTTTATCGCGTTTTCAAAAAAGACGCTTCAAGAATTATGGTTGAAGTCTCACCGATGAAGCCTGTTTTGAGAATCTTCGACCCATATTCGCCGATAAAATCATATTACGTGAATCGTTCAGGCAAACGACTCAAAGCCAACCACCTCTTCCACAAAGATGTACCGGTGATTATCGGACGATTTAACACACCCGAAAAAATAGAATCGGTAATGCCCTTGATCGATTATCTCGAAAACGATCGTAATTTTTCGGCATTCATATCTTCAATGGAGCTGACACCTCGAAACGACATCATCATCTACCCTGCCCACACCGGCCCGGTGATTAATTTTGGAGATGCAACGCAAATTAAAAACAAGCTTCGTCGTATCATGAGATTCTATCAAGATGTGGTCAAGGTAAAAGGATATGAATATTATGACACAATTTCGGTGAAATGGGACGGACAACTTGTCGCAACCCGACACAACAAAGTGCGCCACAGCGACCGCATACTCCCCGACACCGATATTGATGCCGACAACATCGACCTCGGTTATATGGACACCATTCCAATCAGGTGATAAACACTACAACCAATAAAAAGCAAAATAAACGATAAACCAACAAATCTACCAATATAAGATGCCCGACAAAAAATACATAGTAGCATTTGAGATAGGCAGCTCTAAAATCAGAGGAGCTGTAGGGACAGTTGATGACAACGGAACTCTTACCGTTGTTGCCGTAGAACAAGAACCGCTGAATGACTCAGTTCGTTATGGAAGCATCCGTAAAGTACCCGATGTCAGCGACCGTATTCTCAGTATCACCCGAAAACTCGAGGATAATCCGGCTGTTCGCCCGGGACGCATCAAAGGCTCTTACGTTCCAATCAGCGGTATCACCCTCAAGTCAATGAATACACAAATCGTAAAGAAATTTGACCAGGAGGTTGAAATCACAAAAGAAATCATTAGCCAACTCAAGCAGGAAGCACGACAAAAAGCCCCTGCCGATCGTGATGTGGTAGCTGTGATGACAGGTGGATATACAGTTGACACTATCGCCCAAAAAAATCCGGTTGGGGTTGTTGGGCGAGAAATAAAAGCCGATCTGTCGCCGGTTTACTGCCGTCCGCAGATTATCAATAATCTCAACCGAGTGTTTTCAGAACGTTTGCCAATGGCAATAAACGGACAAATACCATTGCCCCTTGCCGAGGCAGGTTTGGTTTTGACCGACGATGAAAAAAACCTTGGTGTGATGCTTGTTGACTTCGGAGCAGAGACAACGACCGTCTGCATCTTCAAAAAGGAGACATTCCGTTATCTCGCCACAATCCCGATGGGTTCACGAAACATCACTCGCGACCTAACCTCGCTTAACTATACCGAACGTCAAGCTGAAGAAATTAAAACTTCTCGCAGCAATGTCTCTCCCGACTACGTTCCGCCGACAGGTGGTGACCCCAGTCTTGATACCACTAAAATCAACCAGATTGTCTCAGAGCGAGCCGGCGAAATCATTGCTAACATTATTGCCCAAATCAAATATGCCGGCATGAAAGACACCGACCTCCCCGGAGGTATTGTTCTTGTCGGTGACGGTGCTAATTTGAAAGGATTTATGCAGCTGCTTGCATCTCACACAGGATTGAAAGTTCGTCGTGGTACTCCCCTCGGAGCTGTTAAGAAAGCTAATTTGCAAATCAAAGACACTGATGCTATCGATGTAATCTCGATATTAAGAGTTGCCGCCAGCTTTAACGACCAAAAAATTTGTGTGGAATTTCCCGAGCCGGTTAAAGAACCTGAACCAAACCCGCATCCTTCAAAAGATGACAACAACGAAGCCCCCGAGGTTGAAGACCCATATAAAAAACCGAAGTCCAAACCCAAAGATGGCACTAAAAAGGACTTTGGCTCATCAGTCAAAAATCTCTTTGGCAAACTCATGGAAGCGCTCGACGACAGTGCTGACGATTATGATGACAATAATAACTGATTAAACACTTCCAACAATGACATACGACGATATAGCAAAACCGGATAATTTCGTAACTTCCGGGCCTAAACAAACCGACATCAAAGTTGTAGGAGTCGGAGGTGGCGGTGGCAATGCCGTAAACTACATGTTTAACCAAGGTATCAAAGATGTATCTTTTGTTATCTGTAATACCGACCGTCAACACATCAACAGTTCTCCCATCTCAACCCGAGTGCTACTCGGACCCAAAACCTGCCAGGGCTTGGGTGCCGGTAATGATCCCAACGTGGCTCGCGACGCTGCCGAAGAATCGGTAGAGGAGATTGGTAAAATCTTTGAAGATGGCACCAAGATGGTGTTTATCACTGCCGGTATGGGTGGTGGCACAGGAACCGGGGCTGCTCCTATCGTTGCTCGCGAAGCACGCAAACGCGGACTCCTCACAATCGGTATCGTAACAATTCCGTTCCTTTTTGAGCAACGCAAAAAAATTATCAAAGCTCTTGAAGGTGCTGAAGAAATGAGCAAGAACGTTGATGCAATGATGGTTATCAACAACGAACGACTCACCGAGATTTATCGTGACCTCGACTTCATGAACGCGTTCCATAAAGCCGACGAAACTCTTGCCGTTGCCGCTCGAAGCATTTCTGAACTCATCACCACTCAGGGCCACATCAATATTGACTTCCGTGACGTCAACACAACTCTCCGTAATGGAGGAGCAGCCATTATTTCGACCGGTTATGGTGAAGGCGAGAACCGTGTAACCAAGGCGATTGAAGATGCGCTCAACTCCCCACTTTTGAAAGATACCGATATCTACACTTCTCAACGATTCATGTTCAACATCTATTATAATCCGAATGCTGAAAATGCATTCAAGATGTCAGAAGCTGATCAAATCACAGCCTTCATGACAAATCTTGACCCGGATGTTGACGCAATATGGGGTGTGGCTCATGACGAATCGCTCGGAGAAAAAATCAAGATTTCAATTCTTGCGTCAGGATTTGACTTGACTCTTCACGGTGCCGGTGAAACAAGAAAAATTAATGAAACAACCAAGAAAGCTGAAGCTGAAACTCAACAAGAGATACCAACTGACGTAAAAGACTCCAAGAAATTAGAGTCAGAGTATGGCGAAAAAGCCAAAGAAATGGAACGTCAGGCTGCTCGTAATCGCTACATTATCCTGACTCAGGCTCAAATGGACAACGAAGCAATTCTTGAGATTGTAGAACGCACTCCTGTTTATATGAGAAACAATAAAATTGCCCAAGAGATGCGAAGACAAATGGATAGCGGAGAAACAGGCACCCCCACAACCACTCCAAACACCAATAACGACAACAGCCCGAAATCAGGGAATGTAATATCATTCTAAAACGACAGTTTAAGTACCTTCAAAACAGATATGCAGAACCTGTTCCCTATAGAATCACACGAAGCCGACGCACCATTTACGCGCGCCGAGATGGCAGCCACACAAGGCTCCCATTATTCGTGGCAAAGGGGAATTGAACCGGTCGAGATTCCGGTTAGTGTCGGTCGTGACCCTGCCGTTATATCGGTTGTTCTTGTTCTTATCATATTGACACTATGCACACTTAACCATTTTGGCAAAATGATAAGCGAAATGGCTCACGACCTATTTTCGTTGAAAGTGCGCGAAAACATTTTTGACGACGAATCGACCACCGACAGCCGAACGTATATCTTTCTGTTTCTGCAACTGTTTGTAAGTGAAAGCCTGCTGTTATACTCATGTCTTGCAAACCCCGAAGACTATACTACATATCAGAGTCTCAACCTATTGCTCGGAAAGCTGTTTGCATTGACAACGAGCTACTATCTGTTTCAAATGGCAGCTTACAGCGTACTCGGATATGTGTTTGCGCCGTCTGCGCTATCACTTTTTCTCAAAGGATTTAACGCCTCTCAAGGACTATTATCAATATCAATTCTGATGCCGGCAATGGCCTCTGTGTTTTATCCCGAATATGGAAGCATAATGGTAATAATAGGTGCAATATGCTATATTTTTACCAAAATATGCTTCATAATTAAAGGAATTAGAATTTTTTACCAAAATTTTTTCTCGTGGCTCTATTTTATTTTGTATCTTTGCACCGTTGAAATTATTCCCATGATTTTAGTCGGCACAGAGGCAATGAATTTGTGCGGATTAGAATATTAACGTGCATTCAAACCAGACTTAGATAAGCGTGAAAATCAAGAAAGTTTTAGTTTCTCAGCCAAAACCATCCAACGACAAATCACCCTATTACGAAATCGGCGAGAAATATGGCGTTGAAATAGTTTTTCGTCCGTTCATCAAAGTAGAAGGACTTTCGGCAAAAGAATTCAGACAGCAGCGCATCAGTATTCCCGAATACACCGCAATTATATTTACAGCAAAAGCTGCGATTGATGCATTTTTTCACATCTGTGAAGAAATGAGAATTACCATTCCCGACACCATGAAATATTTCTGTACGACCGAGCCAATCGCTCTTTACCTCCAGAAATATACCATCTATCGCAAACGCAAAATATTCCATGGCTCAACAGGCAAACTTGACGACCCTGCACTCATTCAGGCACTCAATAAAAACGTCAAGGAAAAATTTCTATATGCCGTCAGCGATGTTTATAAAGACGAAGTCAGCCCGCTCGACAAGACCAACATCACATACACAAAAGCTGTGATGTATCGTACGGTCAGCAATGATTTCGAAGAAGGAGAACCGTTTGATTATGACGTGCTTCTGTTCTTCAGTCACGCTGGTATTGACTCGTTGATGAAGAACTTCCCCGATTTCAAGCAAAACGATATTTATATCGGTTGCTTTGGCGAGTCAACAGTAAAAGCCGCCACTGACGCCGGCCTCACCGTCAATTTCAAAGCTCCCAGCCCCAAAACCCCGTCAATGACAGCTGCGCTCGACAACTTCTTGCAGGAGCATATTGACGAAATTGAAAAATAAGCACCTCCCAAGTGAAACCCTTTGGTCTCGGAAAAAAGAACAAATTGTGCTCGGTCATAGCTATCGATGCTTTGTTTTCACGCGCCGAGGGTGTTGAAACCAACTTTGCTTACCCTCTAAAAATCACATGGCGTATCAATCAGGCAAGAAAAGCCGACCCTGATACGCCCAAATTTTTTATATCCGTACCAAAGCGCCGGTTCAAACACGCCGTTGACCGCGTCAAAATGCGCCGTCGCATCAGAGAGGCATATCGCCTGACTCGACCCGAATTGCTCGGCGACATCAAACTACCGCTCGATATGGCTATAGTATGCGTTGCCGACAAGATTGTCGATTCAAAATCGGTGACAGCCGCACTATCAAAACTCCTGACCAAAATCACAGAACAATGTCGTCAATCATCACAGGCATCGGAAAGCTGACATCACGTCTGCTGATCCTGCCAATCAGATTTTATCAGCTTGCCATTTCACCGATGTTTCCGGCATCGTGCCGCTACACCCCTACCTGCAGCGCATACGCAATTGAAGCACTCAAAAAATATGGGCCGATCAAAGGCTCATGGCTAACGATAAAACGAATAGCACGATGCCACCCGTGGGGTGGTTCAGGCTATGACCCGGTTCCATGACAAACACCATCTTTGACATACATCATCACGGAGCAGAACCTCGGCCCTGTGCCATAAACTCAATTATGGCAGGAGAGCAACTTCCCGAAGGCAACCATATGTTTTCGATCGGGATTCATCCGTGGCAAACCGACCGCAACGACCTCGACCGCCTGTTTGAGTCAGTACACACAGCCATCAGCGATCCACGCGTAGTAGCAATTGGAGAGACTGGCATCGACCGGTTAAGAGGAGGGGACCTCAACCTGCAAACAGAAATATTCAATCGCCATATCGACCTTGCCATTCAAACAGGCAAGCCGTTGATCATACACAATGTCAGAGCCTCAGACATCATACTACCAATCATAAAAAATGCCGGAAAAGGATTGAAAACAATCATACACGGATTCAGAGGCAAACCTATTGAAGCACAACAACTGATAAATGCCGGAGCATATATTTCACTTGGACAATACTTCAATGGCGACACGGCTAAAATGATCCCCGACAACCGATTATTTGCCGAAACCGACGAGTCAACCATGACTATAGACGATATTATCGAAACAATAGCAACCGCACGTTTAACAAGCCCTCAAAAAATAAAAGAACAAATCGCCTTAAATGCTGAACTTTTAGGTATTTAAAAACGTTTAGATATTGTGTTACCCTACACTGTCAAATAATTCATCACTCCCTGCTATTTGAAATACAGTTTTTCTATCATTCATCAAGTTATGAAAATAACCAATCCCTCAGTACAAAAGATCAGACAAAAAGCATCTCCCGTGCTTGATTATCTGCGCGCCCACCTAAAACAAATCATCATTATTGTGGTGGTGCTTGCCGTCATAATCACTCTGCTCGCCATATTCCTCAAACCTAAAGCGCCACAGGCGCCCCTACCGACTGTAGAGGTAGAGGATGTAAAGGTCGATGACGTGAACATCTATGGCGAATATGTAGGTCATATCGAGCCTCAACACTTCGTGCAGATTCGCGCACGCGTCGAGGGATATCTTCAAAGTATCAACTTTGTTGAAGGTACATATGTCAAAAAAGGTCAAACTCTTTTCGTCATCGACCCTCAGCTATATCAGGCAAACGTAAACAAAGCTCACGCACAATTAAACAAAGCCAAGGCGGTTGCCCATAAAGCTCAACGCGACCTCGAACGCATAAAGCCACTATACGAGCAGAATGCCGCATCACAGCTTGATCTTGACAACGCCCAGGCTGCCTACGAAACCGCCCAAGCCGAAGTTGTAGTCAGTGAAGCCGACTTAACACAGGCACAGCTTACCCTCAATTATACCCGAATTGCATCACCAATCTCGGGATATGTATCGGAATGTTATGCCGACATCGGCAACCTTGTCGGTCCGTCATCAACATCGCTGCTTGCCACTGTTGTAAAAAGCGACACCGTCGTTGTTGAATTTTCAATGACAGCTCTCGATTATCTCAAAAGTAAAACGAGCAACGTCAACCTCGGTAATGACGAATCGGGACTTAAACACACCTCTTTTATCAACATCACTCTGCCCGACGGCACCGAATATCCGTTCCAAGGCAACGTAAACTCATCAGAGCCACAAGTCGATCCCAAGACCGGAACGTTTATGGTTCACGCAAATATGCCCAACCCCGACCGTAGCCTTCTGCCCGGAGAATACACTAAAGTAAAGGTGCTTCTGGATGTACGCGAGGATGCAATCGAGGTGCCGAGCAAAGCTCTCGTGATTGAAAAAGGCGGCGCCTACATCTTTGTCGTCAGACCCGACAGCATTGTTGAACGTCGTTTTATCGAAACAGGGCCCGAAGTCGGCAAAAATACAATTGTAGAACGCGGATTGGCATCAGGTGAAAAAATCGTCACAGAGGGCTTCCATAAGCTCACTCACGGTATAAAAGTTAACCCAATTCCGGTTCAACAGGTTGAGAAATCAGAAACAAAGTCAGGCGATGAAGCATAACTACTTCCTTGAGCATCCGGTCTTCTCGATCGTAATCTCAATTGTAATATTTATAATCGGCGGGATAGGTCTCACACTTTTGCCTGTCGATCAATATCCCGAAATAGTTCCACCTATTGTCAAAGTTTCGGCATCATATCCCGGTGCCGACGCAACAACTGTAACCCAAGCGGTTGCTACTCCAATCGAACAGGAATTGAACGGCACACCCGGCATGATTTACATGTCGTCAACAAGTTCAAATTCGGGTGGATTTTCATGCAGCATCACGTTTGACATCAACACTGACCCCGAGCTGGCAGCCGTGGATGTTCAGAATCGCGTCAAAAAGGCAGAAGCAAGCCTCCCTGCCGAAGTCGTGCAAAACGGCATTTCAGTTTCAAAAGAGACCGCAAGCCGACTGATGACCATCACCATTCAAAGCGATGACCCGAAGTATGACGAAATCTATCTCAGCAACTATACGACATTAAATGTCATTGACCCGTTGCGACGCATTCCCGGTGTCGGAAGTATCTCAAACGTCGGCGGACGTTATTATGCGATGCAAATTTGGGTGTCGCCCGACAAACTTGCCGATCTCGGCTTAACCGTAAAGGACATCCAGAACGCACTCAAAGACCAAAACCGAGAATCGGCAGCCGGCGCACTCGGTCAAGCTCCTGCCGAAAACATCGACATCACAATGCCGATTATCGCCCGTGGGCGACTCTCGTCTGTTTCAGAGTTTGAAGAAATTATCCTGCGAGCAAACCCCGACGGCTCGATGATCAGAATGAAAGATGTTGCCCGTGTATCGCTCGAAGCATCAAGCTATGCCACCGAGAGCGGCATAAACGGAGGAAACGCAGCCGTTCTCAACATCAACATGCTCCCCGGCTCAAACGCAATGGATGTTGCCGAGGCAGTCAAGAAAGAGATCGAATCAATTTCGCGCAACTTCCCTGACGGTATAACTTACGACATACCGTTTGACATGACAACCTATATATCGGAGTCGATTCATCATGTATATCGCACATTTTTTGAAGCGCTCATACTCGTGATTATCGTCGTGTTCCTCTCCCTCCAGAACTGGCGCACTACCCTAATCCCTATAATCGCCGTGCCTATCTCGTTGGTCGGAACATTCGGTGTCATGCTCATATTCGGGTTCTCGCTGAATATGCTGACCCTGCTCGGTTTGATTCTTGCAATCGGTATCGTGGTCGATGATGCAATCGTTGTGGTCGAAAATGTCGATCGTATCATGAACACCGAGCATCTCAGCCCATACGAGGCAACCGCCAAAGCGATGAGCGGCCTGTCGAGCGCATTGATAGCCATGTCGCTGGTTCTTTGTGCGGTATTCATTCCGGTGAGTTTTCTTCCGGGTATTACCGGACAACTCTATCGCCAGTTTACAATCACAATTGCAGTTTCGGTAATCATTTCAACAATTGTTGCGCTGACACTGTCACCGGTGATGTGTGCCCACTTGCTCAAGCCCGAGACAGGCAAAAAGAAAAATCGCTTTTTCCGTCGCATCAACTACATACTCGCTCGCGGCAATCGCGCTTATGGGCGCCTCATCAAACGAGTGATAAACCATCCGAAACGAATGTATGCAGCTTTTGGATTGGCACTTGTTTTCATTTGGTTTATGAACAGCGTAATGCCCCAAAGTTTCATGTCGCAGGAAGACCAAGGATATTTCACCGTTGAGCTCGAGTTGCCCGAGGGCGCAACCATCGAACGTAGCCGTATCGTCACTGAGCGCGCTATGGAATATCTGAAAAACGACCCCGACGTTGAGTTTGTGCTTAATGTCACAGGCTCATCACCCCGAATGGGTACAAACTCGGCTCATTCTCAGTTGACAGTGATTCTTAAACCGTGGGATGAACGTAAAACAGAAGACATCGCCGAGATTCGCGAACGCATCAGAAAAGAATTACAGACCTATCCCGAGAGCAAAGTATATATTTTCAGCCCTGCAATCATACCGGGACTCGGCACATCGGGCGGCTTTGAAATGGTTCTTGAGGCTCGAGGCGATGCGACATACGCCCAACTGAGAGCTGCGGTCGATACGTTGTTACATTATGCAGCCGACGAACCGGCACTTGCCGATGTGTCGACCTCGATGCAGGGTGATATTCCTCAACTCTACTTCAACGTTGACCGCGACCGCGCTCTGATGCAAGGCATTCCCGTCAGCGACATATTCTCGACCATGAAAGCGTTTACAGGTTCAATCTATGTCAACGACTTCAATATGTTCAACCGCATCTATCGCGTATATATTCAAGCCGAAGCGCCATACCGTTCATCGCGCGACAACCTCAACTTGTTCTTTGTCAGAGGTGCCAATAACGCGATGGTTCCTATCTCGTCGCTCGGCTCAACCTCATTCACAACAGGCCCCGGCACAATAGCGCGATTCAATATGTTTAACTCGGCGGTCATCACCGGCGAAGCCGGCAAAGGCCACAGTACGGGTGAGGCAATGGATGCACTTCAGCGTATCGTTGATGAACATCTCCCTGCCGAGACAATCGGTGTGGAATGGCGCGGACTATCTTACCAACAAAAGCACGGAAGCGGCAACACAGGTATTGTTCTCGGCCTTGCATTTTTGTTTGTGTTCCTGTTCCTTGCCGCACAATATGAAAGCTGGTCGGTGCCTTTGGCTGTTATCCTGTCATTACCGATTGCCGGTGTCGGTGCATATCTCGGCATCTGGATATGCCACCTTGAAAACAACATCTACTTCCAAATCGGACTTGTAATGCTTGTCGGACTCGTAGCCAAAAACGCTATCATGATTGTCGAATTTGCTAAAGAAGAGGTAGATAAAGGTGCTGATGCAGTCTCGGCAGCGATAAAAGCGGCACATCTCCGTTTCAGGCCAATTGTGATGACTTCACTTGCATTCATGCTTGGACTTCTGCCCCTTTTGGTTGCAACAGGACCCGGCTCGGCAGCTCGCCGCGACATCGGCACAGGCGTATTTTTCGGTATGCTCGTCGCTATCACCGTCGGTATAATCTTCGTTCCATTCTTCTTTGTAATGATCAACAAGGCGAATGGCAAACTCAAATCGTTAAAGAAATGAAGAAAGGAATTTTTTATATCATATTGATGTGTGCCACGTCAGGAATCACATCATGCTCGGGAACACGTAACCTTGCCCAACCTCAAGCCGATCTTCCCGAATCATTCCGACCGAGTCTTGGCAATGATTCCAATTCGGTTGCCGATATCGAATGGTGGAAATTCTATTCTGACTCGACCCTTTGCAAAATGATCGAGCGCACCCTCACGTTTAACCGCGACTTCCTGAAAGCCGGTGCGACGGTTGAACAACTGAGACAGCTTTATGGAATACAGAAGCTTAATTATACGCCCGACATTACAGGAAATATCTACGGCAACCAGGAAACAAACAACTATGACGGTGCCGGCACAACCAAAGACCCCGAATACGGGCTCAAAGCCTCAATAGCCTGGGAAGTTAACCTTTGGGGTGCCATGACATGGAGCCAACGCGAAGCAAAAGCCAAATATATGGCGTCGGTCAACGATATGCGTGCAATGCAAATGACCCTTATCGCCGAAACTGCTTCGGCATATTTCCGTCTCATCGCCCTTGACAATGAGCTTTCTATTGTTCGTCAAACATTAATTACCCGATCGGAGGCGTTACATCAGGCCCAGCTGCGGTTTGAGGGTGGCTTGACATCTGAGACTGTCTATCAACAGGCAAAAGTAGAGTATGCCACAACCGCATCACTCGTCCCCAACCTTGAACGCCAGATTGTCGTTGCCCGCAATGCCCTTTCGCTGTTGATGGGCGAATTCCCGGCAGAAAATCTTGAACGAGGCATGATGGATGTAAACCTGAATTTACCCGACCGACTGCCTGCCGGTATTCCTTCTGAGCTATTGACCCGTCGCCCCGACCTACGCGCTTCAGAACAACGATTAAAGGCAGCTATGGCTAATGTAGGCTTGACCTATGCCGACCGCTTTCCAACTTTCAGAATCGGATTTACAGGCGGTCTTGAAAACAACCGGATGGAAAACTTCTTCAAATCGCCTTTTACATATGTAGTCGGCTCAATCACAGGCACAATCTTTGATTTCGGAAAGAAAAAGCGTAAATATCAGGCATCGATCGCAGCCTACGAGCAAGCGCGCTACAGCTATGAGCAGTCGGTCATGACCGCATTCCACGAAGTTGACAATGCAATCGAGACCTGCCGTCGCGCCCATGAATCAGCCGCACTGAAAGTCGATCTAAGAGATGCCGCTGCAAAATATGTGCAACTTGCTCTTTTGCAATATCGCGGTGGAGCTCTAAGTTACATCGATGTTCTTGATGCCCAACGTCGCTATTTTGACGCTCAAATCGGCGTCAGCAATGCTGTCCGCGACCAATACCTCGCCCTCGTCAACCTCTATAAAGTTCTCGGCGGAGGATGGAAAGAGTAAGGCAATGCATAATGCTTAATGCTTAATTCATAATGTTTCTTCCTCATTTTTACATGAAAGCAGAGCATAACAGCACAACAGGTATATTATATGTTTCATTTTCTACTATCAGTAATTTTATTCACGACGATTTATTGAAATATTTGTGATATAGTTTTCCTTTTTGTTATTTCCGTTTACTGAAACGATACTGTGGATATTATCTCCTATATTAGTTATCGGAGTAAAAATGAGCTTTAAAGTTCTATCGTCAACTTTTGTAATAGAAAAACCGGCATCTTTATTTATAAAAGATCCGTCATTAGTGTTTGCTTCAAGATTGATACTGGGATAGTTAGTACAGGTTAGTGTTATTTCTCCACTGAAGTCATCATTAGCTGAAATGGATATTTGATAAACATAGTCGGGAGCATAGGTAACAGATACCGATTCCGTGTCATATGATGAAAATTCCCAAACCATTGGAACCGGGTCTTCATTACAAGACGTCCATGAGAATACTGACAAAATTGCAATTGCGATAAGATGTAATCTTTTCATTTTAATTATAGTTTTGAATTAATATAAAGTGGATCTAATCATTCAAATCAATTGTACTTTGTTTACTCTTATGACGCAACTTTACTGAAAAAGTCCTACCCAAACTCAAAAAAATAATAAATTAACCATAGTCCAACCGAACGGAACAAGGGAGACCTCAGATAGTGACCACCTCACTCGTAGAGTCGGGTGGCAACTCCGTTGACTCTCCGCGCTCTACTGTTCCACTATCAAATATAGATTCTTCGTCGACGAAGTGCCGGGGAGGGCATAATTTACCCCACCAACGCACCGATGGTGCGATGATGGGGTTATACGTGGTTATTTGTCTTCGACAAACTATGGACGTAAATCGCAGTTACAACAAGCTATTCGTCAGATTGCTTAGAACTTGACTTCGACGCCGACAAGGCCGGTTATGCCTTGAGCGGGGATGTCGTTATACAGGGTTGTTTGGTGGCGCATGAGGTTTTGACCACGTGCAAAGAATGTAACTGAAGGACGGTATTGGTATGCGATTTCAGCCGAAAGATTGTTAAATGTTTTTTGGTTAACGAGGAGCTGATCGCCTTGCGTATTATATGACGATAAGGCGCCAAAGCCCCATATACGGCGACCTGAGCGGAATTCATAACCTACAGAAAGTTTAAGTTTACTAATCGGATTAACCGATAAGTTAGCCTTAGCAACAGCTTTGGCATGATCGCGCCACATATAGTAACCATGTTTAAACGAATTGGGAGCAAACTCGCCCGAAGCCCACACGTCAAGCCATGTGCCGAGACTGTATGAAACCTTGACACCGACATGCCATCCATCCATATTAACCGGTGCATACATTTTGCCGTTATAATAAGGCATCAACCAATGACGAACCATCGAATATCCACCAAACAATTCAGCCGAAGCTCCATGATAAGGGCCTGCGACAACGCGAACGTTTGCGTCAAAAGGTATATTTGACGTTAAATATGCGACATGAGAACTTGTGAACGGAGAAATCTGATACATATCGGCGAGACTATTCATCACTTCACCACCGGTTACATCTGCCTGAACAGCCAACAAAGGGAAGGGTATATAGGTGCAAGTCACATCAGGAGCAACCCTGATTTTACCATAGCTACCACCAACATATTGAACTTTAACACCGGCTCTAACCCTCAACCCGTCATTATTGTCAAACGTAAATGCCGGAGTTGCTGACACGATTGAAATAAATTTAGAGTCAGATATGTGCTCAATCATATAATACTTTTGTCCCACGGGCACAATCGTAGTATTAAAATCGCCATTCCGTCGGAACGAAGCATCAACATCGATTGAGTATGGACCGTAAATCATGCCGAAATCGCCACCAAAAGTTACCTCTTTCATACTCTCACGACAATTCAATTCAAGTCTTTCAGAGTAATTATTAAGATAGTTAAATAAGCCTCCATGCACTCCGACCGTGTAGGATTGAGTTGCCGATCCCGCACGCCAGCGAGCATCTAAATTTGCACGCAACGACTTGTTGTCGATATCCTGATACCACAAGGGCATGGGAGCATCGACGGCACCAAAACCAAAGCCGGCATTCATGATCAACTGTTGATTACGATCGAAATAGTGCAACAAAGCGACGTTGGCAGTCACATCATTGCATCCGATCTTCTGCTCTTTCATCAGTTGATTATAATATCCACTTTTATAATTGTAGCCGATAAACTCTGCCGAAGCTCCAAGATTGGTGGTTGAGCTGTTGATTAAGTTGTAGCCGACAGTGGCTCCGAGATTGTAAATCGGGAAATAGCCGATAGCAGCATATCCGCGATAGGGCGACGGCTCAATTGCGGCAGCAGTAGCCGATGGTGCCAATGCACTAAAGCGCGGTACGATTCCAACACCACGATCAACGAGATTGTATTCAAGACTGGGAGCTTGAGTTGCGGTTGACAACACAAGATGGGTCACCGGCAAACGGGTTGCCGCCCTCTGTTCGGGTACAATTTCTTTTTCGATAGTGATTTCTTTATTGATGTCCTGAGCAAAAGCCGAAATGCCCACGAGCGAGAAAATCGCTGAAATATATCTTACTGATTTCATTATCTTGAGTTGTTTCAGAGGTTCAGAATCATTCGTTTTCGTTATTTGTTTCGAGACGAGAGTCAATCATCGTGAAGATATCAGGCTCATCACCGGGATAGTTTTCACGCAACGAGCGAAGATACTCGTCAGCTTCAAATGTATTACCCTCGGCACGATTGATATCGCTCATGAGGATAAATGCACGTGCAAGCCAATAGTTATGAGGCGGATTGGCTTCAATGAGGTCTTCGGTAACCCGTCGCGACTCAGTGATGTTACCATCGTTGTAATAGTGCTGGGCAAGATAGAACGCCGATTTGGTTCCATAAAGGGTTTCGGGGTTGGCTGAAAGTTCGTTCCATGTAGCGCATGCTTCGATTGAACGACCAAGCTGCTCGAGAGCAACCGCGCGCGAGAATGAAATTTCATCACGTTCGTTTGCTCCGATTGTCGATGAAGCCAGCAATTGGTCGGCAGCATTGAGCGTAGCCTCTGATTCTCCAAGATCACGAGCAGTGCGCAACATTCCGAGTCGGGCAGCATTGACAACCGCCGACGACGATCCGTTTTCAGCAAGCTGAGAGTATGTTTCAAACGCCTGACGGGTGCGATCAAGAGCATTTTCGCCTGACGCTTTCATCAGGTAGGCATCCTCTACCACACGCGAATGAGGGAATCGATTGATAATATCAGCCGCTTTGGCGACTGCCTCAGAATAGTTTCCATTTTTCTCGTATGATTGAGCGATATAATATAATGCAACAGGAGTATATTGCCCCGAAGTATATTCAGTTACAAAAGTTTCAAGACGGCGTATAGCTCCCGATTTCTCATATTCTTTTTCAGCACTTTCAAACGCCATCATCTCAATTTCAGAATTATCAATTTCGGGGGCATCAGGTACCGATCTCATAAATGCGACAAATTCGGTGAGAGTACCATTGTCGGCATATATACGTTTAAGGTCATCGGCAGCCACGCGAGCTTCCTCGCTGGTCGGGTATTGACTGATAACATTACGATAAACTTCGGCAGCCTCATCGCGATGACCGCTATTAAGATAAGCAATTGCAAGAAGTATTTGACCCTGACGGCCTTGAGTGGTGGTCGGGAATCGCTCTATCAATATATTGTAAGTTTCGATTGCCTTTTCGCCATTGCCAAGTTCTTGCCAAGCTTCAGCCATTTCAAGAAGGGCCGAAGGAACAAGAGTTGAATTATAGAATCGGCTGATCATGATTGACAAGCCCTCGATTTTTCCTTTATAATCACGACGTAAACCCTTCATCGATGCCTGCTGGAACAAAGCGTAGTCTCCGGCGGCGGGGTCAGCATTATAGGCACGTTCATAAAGAGTGGCGGCACGCGCAAAGTCTGAACGATAATACATACAGTCGCCCATGCGGTTAAGTGCATCAGCCCTCATCAGCGAAGACGCCGATCCGGGACTGAACACGAAAGCATCAAACGACTTGTAGGCCTCATCGAAATCTTTCATTCCAAAAAGTGCATATCCGAGATCATAGCGAGCAAGGGCAACATTCGGACGAGAATTACCTCCTGCCAAATATGCCCGATATGATCTTGCAGCATCGGCATAGTCACCTTCTTTATAAAGACATTCTCCAATCCACAAGTCAAGTTCATTATAAATATCAGCGACACGAGGTCCCATATATTTTGCCTGACGGAATCGCTCGAGAGCAAGCGACGTGTTTCCCGACGCCATATCTCGGGTTCCAAGTGTATAGAGAACTTGTTGTTTGGCGTCGAGCAACGATTCAGTGGGGTTTTTCACCTCCTCAATGTTAGCCAACGCAGCTTCGTAATTATTATCGGTAATGTATCCGTTAACAAGATATTCTCTGAGAGTTATCGCATATGGCGAATCGGGGAATTCGTCTAAGAACCGTTTAACAATGCCGATTGTACTTGAGAACGGCATTTTACCACCCTGGATACGTGTCAAAGCATAGTTATACAGGGCTGTCTCAGAAATCGAGCGATTATAATCCATACGGAACGCACGGTCAAACATCGGCACAGCCTTGATATAGTTACCCATACCGACCAACGCCTGACCGGTTATGAGAGTGGCACTTTGACCCATTTCATTATTCTCTTCCAAAACCGGAGCCAACGTTGCAACAGCCGATTCATACTGACCGAGTCGATATTGACTCAAACCGAGCACATAAAGAGCCGACGGCTTGGGATCGGTAGCGATGCGACGATATTTCACGAGATATTCAACCGCATTTTCCATACGTCCAATCGAGTAAGCCGACTCGCCGGCGATACGCAAAGCCTCGACAGTATATTCTTCTTCAACCTTGACGCCCGACATCAACAGTTCGGTAGCGACATCGTAGGCACGCTGAAAGTCTTTTTCATTATAGTAGAGTTGTGCAAGATAGTAATTGGTAACCGCTGTCGGACCGTCAGGCATAATCTTCACCTTGTCAAAAGTTTCCAAAGCCTCATCAAAACGTCCTTGACGATACTGAATATAACCGATATAGAACATCGCATCATTTCCATAACGACGACTTGTCATCAACGACTTGAACACAGCCTCAGCTTCATCTGACCGACGACAATTCAACATAGCATACGCCCGGTGATAGTCAAACTCTTTGCGAGAGTCAGAGTCAAGCTGCCAACTTTCAACATTGCCATAACGAACAAGAGCCTCCAGCCATTCGCCAAGGTCATAGAAATAATCGCCTAAAGCAACACTCGCTTTTAGTCGGAGCGGAGATGCCGGATAGTCTTTCAAAAATTTTTCAAGCAAGTCGAGAGCATCAGCCTTTCCTTGATGCAGAGACGACATCGCAATATAGAAGCGAGCCTGCTCAACCAAAGACGGAGATGCCACCGGCGATTTAACGACAGTCGAAAGCCGGTCGATACAACCGATATAATTTGCATCATCATACATCTCGACACCACGCAGGAAATTACCCTCGGGGTCAATCGATTTAATCTGAGGATAGGCCGAGGCCATTGCAAGAGAAAGTGCTATTGCAGCTAAAGAAAAGCGTCGGTTCATAAAATGTGTAATGTTGTTATTGACCTACAAAGGTAACCCTTTTTTGCCACATTCAGTGAATTATCCGTCAAAAAAGTGCATCTTTAATATAATTAACGTGTATCCTGCACAAAAAAATCCCGTTCGACAGAAATCGAGTCGAACGGGATATGAGTGTAATTTCTATATCGTTTACTTCATTTCTTCGCGAATCAGGTCGGTCCAGCCACGCAGGCGCAGAGCTGTAGCTTCGGGGTGATTTACTTCGTCAAGAATCAAGCCTCGGATAACTCCGTCAACCTCAGCCGGAGTGTGTTCATATTCATATCCGATACCGTCATACGGAGCTATAAATTCACACTGTGTCGGAATCAATCGACGATAAATTTCACCAACTGCCGCATCAAAAGTATCGCCCATCGTTTCGTCGCCACAACCAAAGATGGCAACCTTCTTGCCTTTTAAATATAGAGCTTCAAGTCCGTCAATAAAGTCATACCAATCTTTCTGCAACTGACCTTTACCCCATGTACTCGATCCAAGAATCAACACTTCGTAAGGGTCAACATCCGATGGCCTTGATTCGGCAACATTATGAATGTCTTTTTCGTCAATATTAAGAAGCTTGCCTATTTTCTTGGCAATTTCCTTAGTAGTTCCTGTAGTAGAACCGTAAAATATACCTGTCTTTTTCATTTTGATTTATGAGTTTGATTACTATTTTAACGCAACTGCAAGCCAAAATGTTTTACTGAATGACAAATGTCGAAAATTTTTTATCTCTTTTAAGCAAATTTACAAAACGTTTTTTGCCTTTTTGGTTTATTATTGGTATTTTTGCAAATAATTTAGATTTAACAAGCAAAAAATGTCAGACATCAGGAAAATCAAAACCGCACTCATCTCGGTTTTTCACAAAGAAGGGCTCAACGAAATCATTGAGCTACTGAACAAAAATGGAGTTAAAATGCTTTCAACCGGCGGCACCCGCGACTTTATCATATCGCTCGGATATGAATGTGACGCTGTTGAAGATTTAACAGGCTATCCCTCAATACTTGGCGGACGTGTCAAGACACTCCACCCCAAAGTTTTCGGCGGCATCCTCAACCGACGCGAAAACGAAGGCGACCGCAATCAGATCGCACAATATGAAATTCCTGAAATTGACCTTGTTATCGTTGATCTATACCCCTTCTCGGCAACCGTTGCTTCGGGCGCACCCAAAGAAGCCATCATCGAGAAGATAGACATAGGTGGCATTTCCCTCATTCGAGGCGCAGCAAAAAACTTCAACGACGTTGTGATCGTTGCTTCAAAAAATCAATATACCGCCCTCTACAAAATGCTTTTGGAACAGGGAGCTGAATCAACCCTTGACCAACGCTATTGGTTTGCAAAAGAAGCCTTTGCCGTTTCATCAGAATATGATTCAGCCATTTTCAACTATTTCGATTCGACATTTGAAGCACCATCGGCATTGCGCATAGCTATCGATGGCGAAACTCCGATGCGCTACGGCGAAAACCCTCACCAGAAAGGCGTTTTCTTCGGAAATCTCGACGAAATGTTTGACAAACTTCACGGCAAAGATGTATCATATAACAATCTGCTCGACATCGACGCAGCAGTGTCGCTCATCAGCGAATTTGACGAGCCCACTTTTGCAGTATTAAAACACAACAACGCTTGTGGTGTCGCTACCCGCTCAAACATCCTTGACGCATGGCGTGACGCTCTCGCCGGTGACCCGGTATCGGCATTTGGAGGCGTACTCATCGCCAACCGCGAGATTGACAAAGACACAGCCGAAGAAATCAACAAGATATTTTTTGAGGTTATCATCGCCCCGTCTTATACTCCGGAAGCCCTCACTACTCTTTTCTCAAAGAAAAACCGTATCATACTGCTCCAAAAACGTCCGTTGACCACAATGCGTCAATTCCGCTCTGTACTCAACGGCGCACTCGTACAAGACCGCGACCTCAAACACGAAACCACCGCCGACCTCAAACAAGTCACCAAACAAGGAGCTGACGCAAGTGCTGTCGATGATTTGCTTTTTGCCAACATCATAGTCAAGCACTCAAAGAGCAACGCAATCGTTCTTGCTAAAAACCGCCAGTTGCTTGGCAGCGGCGTTGGTCAAACATCACGCGTTGACGCCCTACGACATGCAATCGAAAAAGCACAAAGCTTCAACTTCGACCTAAAAGGCGCAGTGATGGCTTCAGACGCATTCTTCCCCTTTGCCGACTGCGTTGAAATCGCCGACAAAGCAGGCGTGAACGCCATCATCCAACCCGGCGGTTCTATCCGCGACAACGAATCGGTTGAATATTGCGACGCCCACGACATCGCCATGTATATGACCGGCTTCCGCCACTTCAAACATTAAAATATTTTACTAACCTTATACTCCTTTCTTAAAGACAAATGGGATTTTTCTCTCTGACAAAAGAAATAGCCATCGACCTCGGAACCGCCAACACCGTCATCATTCACAATGACAAAATCGTGATTGACGAACCATCGATCGTGGCACTCGACAAGCGCACCGACAAACTTATCGCAGTCGGCAAAGAGGCTCAGCTCATGGAAGGTAAAGAGCCTAACGAAATCCGCACTGTTCGTCCCCTCAAAAAAGGCGTTATCGCCGACTTCCAGGCAGCCGAACTCATGATTCGCGGTCTTGTAAAAAAAGCCAATTCAGGCAGTCGTCTGTTCTCACCATCACTCCGCATGGTAGTCGGCATTCCGTCAGGCTCAACCGAGGTTGAGATTCGTGCAGTACGCGACTCTTCAGAACATGCCAACGGACAGGANGTCTATATGATTTACGAACCGATGGCAGCAGCTCTCGGTATCGGTCTCGATGTACTCGCAGCCGAAGGTAACATGATTGTCGATATAGGTGGTGGTACAACCGAAATCGCCGTCATCTCACTTGGCGGTATCGTATCAAACATGAGCATCCANGTNGCAGGNGATGACCTTACCGAAGACATCATCGGACACATGCGTCGCGCCCACAACGTTCGCGTCGGTGCCCGNACAGCCGAGCAAATCAAAATCAAAGTTGGCTCAGCATTGACCGAACTNGAAAATCCGCCGGAAGACTACATCGTTCACGGACCTAACCAAATCACNGCGCTNCCNATGGAAATTCCTGTAAGCTATCAGGANATTTCGCACTGTATCGAGAAAACAATCTCAAAAATCGAAGCTGCAGTCCTTGGNGCACTCGAACAAACACCTCCCGANNTGTATGCCGACATTGTTCGCAACGGNATCTGGCTTGCCGGTGGCGGNGCACTCATACGCGGACTCGACAAACGACTCACNGAGAAGATCGGTATTCAGTTCCACATCGCCGAAGAACCGCTTCTTGCCGTCGCAAAAGGTACCGGCGTAGCACTCCGCAATATCCACAACTTCTCGTTCCTTATCAAATAAGAAACAGCACCCTCAACAGGGGCACGGTTATGCCGTGNCCCTGTAACCATATCATTTTCACACTGCAAGGTTTAGACGATGAGAAATCTACTACATTTTTTTCTTAAATATCTTTCATGGCTCGTTTTTACGATCTATGTTACGATTTCTGTCGTCATACTGGTCAAACACAACCCCTACCAGCAGCATGTGATAATGACCTCAGCAGGGTCGGTAACAGCTTCNGTTTACTATGCNACCAACAGCGTTACTTCTTACTTCAACCTTCACGACATTAACGAAGACCTTCAGCGACGTAATGCCGACCTTGAAGCCGAAGCAATAGCGCTTCGCACCCANATCAGGAGCTTGCGTGAACAGCTCTATGCCGATTCAATGACCGTGGTTGACGCTCTGTCNCCCTACTCGTTTATCATCGGCAGCGTCATCAACAATTCAATCTATCGCCCCTACAACTATATCACAGTTGACAAAGGNGAAGTCGATGGAGTAAANCCCGAAATGGGAGTCGTTGATCAAAACGGAGTTGTNGGAATCGTCAATATTGTCGGTCCCCANTTTTCACGAATCATATCGTTGCTCAATCCAAACTTTCGTTTATCGTGNAAGTTAAAAGGCAGCGACGTATTCGGTTCNCTTGTCTGGGACGGTAAATCNCCCGAAACTGCACTGCTCGAAGAGCTCCCCAAACACACCGTCTATGAACGAGGCGACACAGTCGTNACAAGCGGTTACTCAGCTGTTTTCCCTGAAGGAATTCCGGTNGGAACAGTTATCAGCGCCCACAAAGGTGCCGACGACAATTTCTTCACNCTACGCATCAAGCTGCTGACNGACTTTGCCCGATTGTCAACCGTAAGAATAATTGCCTCACCTCTAATTGAAGAAATTCAAGAAGTTGANCAAGACATTCAAGAACCACAAACAAAATTCTAACATATCATAAACCGGTCACTACACCAACATGACAAAGCTGGTAATCAAATTTGCAATATTTTTTGTGATCATCGTACTAATGCAAGTAACGGTGTTCAACCANCTTGTTTTGTTTGGAGTGGCAGTACCGATGTTTTTTATCTGGTGGATTCTCAGACTTCCCCTCACCCTCAATGCCAANTGGGCTTTAACTTGCNGCTTTTTGCTCGGACTCACCATTGACATTTTTTCAGACACNCNCGGTATGAACGCCTTAACCTGCACAATAATAGTTGCATTGCGTCACCCGGTGTTACATCTATACTTTCCACGAGAGGAAGACCTGACCGACCCCGAGCCATCATTCCGAACACTCGGACCCGCAGTATATTTAAAATATCTGATAACACTGACTGTCATATATTGTACAATATACTTCATGATTGANGCAATGAGCTTTTTCAATCCAATTAAATTAATAATGTGTATAACAGGCAGTTCGATACTGACATTCGTNCTCATCGCAGCTATCGACAGCATAACAGGGAAACGACGTGAGAAAAGACTATAATCTTGAAAAGCGTAAATACGTAATCGGAGGTTTTATTGTTTTAATTGCACTGATATATATCTACAGGCTCTTTGATCTGCAACTCAGCGATTCAAAATACAAACAATATGCCGACAACAATGCATTTCTAAATAAAACGATTTACCCCTCGCGCGGATTAATTTATGACCGCAACGGCGAGCTGATTGTTTACAACCAGCCCGCTTATGACGTTATGATGATTCCGCGTGACGTTGAAAATTTCGATACAATCGACTTTTGCCAGACACTTGATATAACAGTCGATCAGCTGCGCAAACGTTTTGACGATATGCGCAAAACAGCCGGATACTCCTCCTACACTCCGCAAAAGCTAATCACCCATATATCAGCCCAAGACTATGGCCGTCTTCAAGAAAAACTTTATCGTTTCCCGGGATTTTTCATTCAGAAACGAATATTGAGACAATACAACCACCGAGCCGGAGCAAACGTGCTTGGCAACCTGCGCGAAGTGAATCCCACCGACATTGAACGTGACCCATATTATCAGCGCGGAGACTACTGCGGCGACCTCGGCATTGAAAAGTCGTATGACGAATATCTTCGAGGGGTTAAAGGTGTAGAAATATTGATTCGCGATGCCCACGGTCGAATTCAGGGACGTTATGACGACGGCTCTCGTGACATCACACCGGAGTCGGGGCGTAATCTAAAATTGAGTATTGATATTGACCTACAGCAATATGCCGAGTCTTTAATGGTTAACAAAATCGGTGCAATTGTTGCAATCGAGCCAAACACGGGCGAGATACTTGCAATGGTGTCATCTCCGACATATGACCCTACTCTACTTGTCGGGCGTCAACGCGGCGACAACTACCAAAAACTTGTTCAAGACCCGCTCAAACCATTATACGACCGTTCTTACAAAGCCGCCTATCCCCCGGGGTCGACATTCAAGCCGACACAAGGATTAATTTTGCTACAGGAAAACATCGTTAATCTACAAACGGTATTCCCATGTAGCCACGGCTTCATATCGGGCGGACTAAGAGTCGGATGCCACGCCCACTACTCCCCAATTCCACTAAAACCGGCACTCCAGACCTCTTGTAACTCATATTTTTGCTGGGGCTTTAAAAACATGATTGACAAACGTTCTAAATACGGCTCATCGGCAAATGCATTTGAAGTTTGGAAACAGCACCTCGTTTCTATGGGATATGGCTATCCGCTTGGCACCGACCTACCCGGTGAGAGCCGTGGATTTATCCCTAACGCAAAATTCTACAACAACGTATATGGCGAGGGGCGATGGAGTGCAAACACTGTCATTTCGGTAGCAATCGGTCAGGGTGAAATCATGGCAACACCGCTTCAAATAGCCAATCTTTGCGCCACAATCGCCAATCGAGGTTGGTTTATAACGCCCCACGTTGTCAAAGAGATTCAAGACACAGTTATGCCGGCAAACCTGCTTGAGAAACGAATACCCACTATCAACGAACGACATTACAGAGAAGTTGCCGAAGGCATGAGAATGGCTGTGCTTGGCGGTACATGCCGATTAGCAGCTCTCCCCGGCATTGAAGTCGCAGGCAAAACCGGAACCGCACAAAACCCCCACGGCAAAGACCATTCGGCTTTCATGGGATTTGCACCATACACCAACCCTCAAATTGCGGTTTGTGTATATGTCGAGAATGCCGGATTTGGTGCAACATATGGTGTGCCCATCGGAAGTCTTGTCATCGAAAAATATCTTAAAGGCAAGATTTCAGACGAACGAAAATACATCGAAAAACAAATGCTCGAAGCAAACACAATAATCTATAGTGGAGTCAAGAAACATTAATACTGCGCCCCCATCTCTTTTCCGTGGACTTGATTGGTTTACGGTTATTCTTTACTTGATTTTGGTTGTCGCCGGAGTCATCAGCATCTATGCTGCAAGCTATGATTTTGACGAAGCAAATATGTTCTCGTTTGATGAATTTTCAGGCAAACAAGTGAGATGGATAGGATGCTCGTTACTTCTTGGTTTTGTATTACTCGTGATTGATCGACGAATATACGAGACCTACGCCTATCCGATTTACTTCGGAATGCTTTTATTGCTGGCAGTGACAATTGTAATAGCACCCGACATTAAAGGGTCGCGCTCGTGGCTCGTGCTCGGGCCGATGAGTCTTCAACCCGCCGAATTTGCCAAATTTGCGACAGCTCTCGCTATGGCAAAACTGTTCAGCGGTTACAATTTTTCATTGAACGCAAACCCATCAAACTACATCAAGGCTCTGTCAATCATATTTGTGCCCATCTTGCTTATTCTTGCCCAAAAAGAAACAGGCTCGGCATTGGTTTACCTATCACTGTTTTTCGTGTTATATCGCGAAGGCATGAGCGGATTGGTTCTATTCGGAGCATTTTTTGCAGTGCTGATTTTTGTTGTCACAGTCAAGTTTTCCGAGACCATGATCATGGGACTACCATCCGGCGAATTTGCGGTATTCATCTTGATCATGATTTTGATAGTGGTTCTTCTCGCCGCATATGCCAAACATTTTGCCGGAGCTCGTAATGTCTCACTTTGGTTTGTCGGAACAGGAGCAATAGTGTGGGCACTCAACCTCTATGGCATCGAAGTACCGGGTATTCCATACTTCCTTGGCGCAATCGGGGTTGCCTGCGGTTATATCCTCTTTGAGATACTCCGCCTGAGACTAAGATCACTCTGGGTAATTATAGGTTCGGCATTAATATCAATCGCATTCTTATTTTCAGTCAATTATGTGTTTGGAAACGTACTGGAGCCACACCAGCAAATGAGAATCAAGGTTGCTCTCGGCATTGAGGAAGACCTGCGCGGTGCCGGCTACAACGTCAATCAGTCGAAAATCGCAATCGGTTCGGGCGGAATGACAGGAAAAGGCTTTTTGAAGGGTACACAAACCAAACTAAAATATGTACCCGAGCAGCACACCGACTTCATTTTCTGTACAATCGGTGAAGAACAGGGCTTTGTCGGTACAGCTGCCGTACTCACACTGTTCCTGATTTTGATTTTAAGAATCATAGCAATCGCCGAACGTCAACCGGCAACTTTCTCTCGCGTCTATGCATACTGTGTCGCCGGATATTTTATATTTCACTTCTGCATCAACATTGGAATGGTAATCGGATTATGCCCTGTTATCGGTATTCCGCTACCCTTCTTTTCATACGGAGGCTCGTCGCTTTGGGGATTTACATTCCTGCTTTTCATATTGCTCAGACTTGATGCGGCACGGCGCGACCGACGCTGAATTTAATTACAAAACTTGCATTTTGTGATAAATTAATTTTGTAACTTTGCACACCCGAAATCTCACTTCAAGTTATTAATCAATGAAAATTATTGCCGAAAGTAGTTCTACCCGCACCCATTGGTCGCTTGTCGAGGGTACCGAAGTAGTTGCCAAAGCCACTACCGGCGGTTTAAATCCCTACTTTCAATCAAGGCGAGAAATCAGCCACCGCATAAGACTGGAATTACCCGAAGCGTTTTTCAGACGTCGTTGGGAGCATGTCTATTATTATGGTGCCGGATGTGCAAACATCGAGAAGTGCAAGATTATGGAATCGTCGCTTGTAGCCCAATTCAAGACCCCGGTAACGGTAGAGAGCGACCTTCTCGGCGCAGCCCGCGGACTACTCGTTCACGAACCGGGACTCGCCTGCATTATCGGCACCGGATCAAACTCGTGTGTCTATGACGGCGAGCATATCGCCAGTAACGTACGATCGCTCGGATATGTGCTTGGCGATGAAGGAAGCGGCGCATATATCGGCAAATTGTTTGTCAGTGACTGTTTGAAAGGCCTCGCACCCGAAGATATAAGCAGTCGGTTCTTTGAAGAATACAACATACGACCTGATGCTGTAATGGACGCCATCTATACAGCTCCGCTTGCCGGCGTTCTACTGTCGAGCTACTCAAACTTTTTGGTACATCATCTCGACAATGAGTATGTCGATAATCTGATATACGATGCATTCAAGCAATTTTTCACACGAAACATCGCCCCATATAAATATCAAGGCGATTCAATAAGCGTTGTCGGAGGTGTAGCATGTCGATTTGACAAGATATTCACACGCGCAGCCAACGATTTCGGCATACAAGTAACCAAGATTCTCCCCGCATCAATGCCCGGGCTAATTCAATTCCACGCCGAAGATATATAACCGAACTACATAATCAAAATTCATCAATGAGCAAAATAAGAAACATAGCGGTTATCATAATCGTTCTGCTCTCGTTGGGGTCAACCCAGCGCGTTTCGGCATTTTCTCTTGACCTCGACTCAATCGCCGCATGGGGCAAATTCCCACGATTTTGCGTCAACGTATATCAATGGGGCGATCGATTTTTCAACACCTACGACACGACATACGTTGTCGGCACAGGCAAACGCTTCAACATCAAAGGGCGCGCAGAGGCTTGGACCGATTACTATGGATTCATACTTGACAACCGTGCCAGTTTTTCCATGATTTCTGACCCCTCGATAACAGCAGGCCTACACCTCACCTACATGGCAGTCTCGATTGGATATGACTACGACTTCAAACAAATAAAGAATTCACGACGACGTTTTTATTTTGACTTTTCATGTGCTCTTTTAGCTGCTGATTTATATTTCATTTCAAACGACGCCGACACACGAATAATAAAATTTGAAAGTCCAAGCGGCAATGTTATTTATCCCCGAATCGATTTTTCAGGAATAAAGACAAGCATTTGGGGACTGGATGCATATTATTTTTTCAACCATAAGCGATACAGCCATGGAGCTGCATTCAGTTTTTCCAAAATACAAAGAAAGTCAGCCGGTTCTCCTTTTGCAGGATTTGCATTTTATTCAGAAGATTTCAACTTTGATTTCACTTCAGCACCCGACTATATAAAAGCTGAACTACCTGACGATTGGCCCGACTATCGTTTTGAAGCTGTAAACAAAAATTATGCGTTCAGAATCGGATATGCTTACAACTGGGCTCTCCCTCACAACTGGACAATATGTTTTTCAGAGGCTCCGACCATTGGCTTTAAACATGGCTATATCAACTATCAAAGAGACACCAAGTATTCATTTTCTCTAAGCAATTTTGCCAGAGCCTCAGTTGTCTATAATTACAGAAATATGTTTATCGGTTTAATCGGCAGCCTTGACGCCGGTTTGATAAGAGACAACAAGCACTCATTCCTTAACATGGTTTGGAGTGCCAACGCCTCGATCGGCTATCGATTTAACCTTTGGTAGAGCGAGTCACATCAATCACGCTCATTTGGCAGTTTTTGCAATCAAATTCAAGGCGATATAAACGATTACCGCCAACTTGTCGCAGCATCAAATCATTTGGCAGTTTACCGCGTGACGAAGTTTTCAGACATGCACCGAGCTCCCGCCTGATACAATAGCGACACTTCATCACCTCAACTTCTTTATTTACAGGTTTCTGCACTTCGAGAGCATCATCAATTTTTTGAGTACCATGTTCGGCATAGAATTTACGCGCTAAAGAGTTGGAGATGTTTTCATGAAAATCAACCGATTCAGGAGTGTTAAATGATTCGGCAGCCCGTCGTAAAGCCATTTTATATCGCGAACGAACCGACGCGAGCAAAGCTTCACAACAACGACGGCGCAAGTCGGTCAGAACCGAGGCGGCGACGAAGTCATCATCGGCGAGTTTATCTTCTATTTCTTGCGCCATAAAAATAGTATCACCAAGTTTCGTTATCACTCTCCGACGATTATCCCGCTGGGGCGAGCGTGCTGTTTGAAATTCAGCAGCAACAACCGCTACAGCTGATGCACCCGATTCAGCAGTCATCGACATGGCAACACGTTGGTCGTCTATACGGTAAAGTTCAATTGCCGTCAAGAGACGTCGCGGTGTGGTTTCTCGCTGCGATATCATGCGAGACTGACGATCGCTGTTGCAATACAATTCAGCCCCCGGCACAATTTCAGGAGCCTTATCACGAGTAAATACCTTATTGCCGTCAACACGATTGGCTCTAAAGCCTTTAAATTGCCCGTCACGGTCAAAAAATCCCAGTCCGTCACCATTCTCTATCGACACAACTTTGTCGAGCGTTATACAGTTACTACGAACGTTCTTCACACACCCGACCACACGCCCGGTTGACTTGGGAGTGGCAAGCGAAGCCAATGAATGAGGTTCCGGGCGCGAAAGAAAGTAATTTGTAAATCCACGATTAAATACCGATTCGGCCGACGGCGTAAAATCCACCGCCTTTACGCCATACGACGAACGGCGATATTTCCCCGGATTACGCCTTGTAATTTCATCAAGACGTGCGCTATACAACGCCGTGATATTTTTAACATAACCTACATCCTTCAATCGTCCCTCAATCTTAAACGAGGATGCACCGGCGTCTATCAGCTGTTCAAGACTATCGAGTCGATTCATATCTTTAAGCGAAAGAAAATGGCGGCTTGCAACAATTACGCGCCCCGCTGAATCAGTTAAATCATAAGGCAACCGACACATCTGGGCACATTCTCCACGATTTGCACTGCGTCCGGTCGCCAGAAACGATGCACGGCAATCGCCACTATAACTTACACATAACGCTCCATGGACAAACACCTCAATCGGAACGTCAACCGAGTCAGCAATCTTTTTAATCTCATCAAGATTAAGTTCACGAGCGACAACTATCTGGGAAAATCCGGCATTTTGAAGGCGTAGAGCTTTTTCAGGAGTTCGGGTGTCACATTGTGTACTTGCATGAAGTTCGATTGGCGGAATATCCATCTCCAAAAGTGACATATCCTGAACAATCAAGGCATCCACTCCCGCTCCATATAAATCTTTAACGAGACTTTTTACATCATCTATCTCACTTTCATAAACAAGCGTATTCAGCGTGACATAAACCTTAACACCAAACTGATGGGCACACCGCACCAACGAGCGTATATCTTCAATCGAATTTGACGCTGCCGCTCTCGCCCCATGATCGGGACCTCCGATATATACAGCATCAGCTCCGCAATCTATTGCTGCAATAGCAGTTGCAAGATCGCGAGCAGGAGAAAGTAATTCAAGTGTACGGCAATTTGAAGATTTGTCAACCATTTCCAGTCTTTCTTTCGATAAGATAATTAAGCCAGTTATTGTAGAATATCCGACCGGGAGCAATCCATCGAGCTTCATATTCCCGCCCCACTTTCCCGGGCAAATAATAATCGACCGGAGGTTCGGGATTCAGACCTTTTCCCATATCGCGGGTATATTCCATGTGGAGTGTATCGGGATTATATTCCCAGTGACCGAGAAAATAAAGAATCGGGCGTTTGCGATCGGCGAGCATGTGAAAGTCGTCAAAGCGTGTTGTTATCACAGCATCAACCTCGGCAGTCGCCATCGCCAACGGATCGAGGGACGTATTGCGGCTTTGGGGCACCCATATTTCAGTGCCGAGTCCGCGTGTAAGTGCATGAGGTTTGACATCATGAATATATGCGCCCGAAATTTTAGAGTAGCGAACAACCTTATTCACCCCGTGCTGATGATAGAGTGCGGCAAAAGCACCCCAGCAAATGTAAATAGCAGCTATTCCAAGCGCTGTCGCCCTGTCAATCAAAGCTGTCAACTCATTCCAATAGTCAATCTCTTTAAAATCAAGAAGCTCGACCGGCGCACCGGTAACAATCAACCCGTCATATCGGCTCAGATCAAGTTTGTCTGACGGAAGATAACAGCGTTCAATGCGTTCGCGGTCGGCGCCCTTTGTGACATGGCTCGACATTCTCACAAAATCGACTCTGACATTAAGTTCACTGCCGTCAATCAAGCGCAAGAAATCATCCTCTGTTCGTTGCTTAAGAGGCATAAGATTAACGATGGCAATCCTTAAATCAGGATTGCCATCGCGATATACATAACGCTCGCAGGAATCAAGACAAAACTGCCTACTGAGTAATACAGGCATCAGCTTTCTTGATTACTATTTTCTTTTTCGTCTTTAGATTCGCCCTCATGGCCGTCGCCGGCAGAAGCCGTCGGGCCAGCCGGAGCATCCGGAGTCGAAGGTTGTTCTGATTTCACCTCGGTGGGCTCAACATCAACAACCCCGGGAATTGGCGGAGGGACAGGTTCGCCTTCATTTTTACCGCCATCTCCTATTTGTTTGGCAGCAAGAATTTCGTCAGTACGTGAAATCCATTTACGTTCGCCAAATATCTTCACCATATCATCTGTGAATATAACCTCGCGACTAATCAGCGTCTCGGCAAGTTTGCCATGACCCTCGGCATAGTTACGCAAAATCGATTTGGCACGTTCATATTGTTCTGAGATTATACGCGATACCTCTTCGTCGATCATGCGCGCACGATCTTCACTATAAGGTTTTGTAAAACCATAGCTCTGACCGGTCGAATCGTAATAGCTAAGGTTGGGCAAACTATCACTCATGCCGTAATAAGCCACCATTGCGTAAGCCTGTTTGGTAACTCGTTCGAGGTCGTTTGCCGCACCCGTAGAGATATGACCGAGGAAAAGCTCCTCAGCCGCACGACCTCCAAGAGTCGCGCACATCTCATCAAGAATAGCCTGTGTCGGAGTGATTTGACGTTCTTCAGGGAGATACCACGCGGCGCCAAGAGCTTTGCCTCGCGGAACAATTGTAACCTTAATGAGAGGGTTGGCATATTGCAGATTCCACGACACGGTGGCATGACCTGCTTCATGAACGGCAATAGCACGTTTTTCCTCATCAGTTGTTATTTTAGAACGCTTTTCAAGACCTCCGATTATACGATCGACAGCATCAATGAAATCTTGTTTTTGAACTGCAGTTTTATTATTTCGGGCAGCAATAAGAGCGGCCTCATTACAAACATTCGCAATATCGGCTCCTGAGAAACCGGGAGTTTGACGAGCAAGCAAGTCAACATCGACCGAATCATCAATCTTGATATTTTTAAGATGCACCTTAAAGATTGCAACACGGTCGTTAAGTTCAGGCAAATCAACATATATCTGACGGTCAAAGCGTCCGGCACGCAAGAGTGCTTTATCAAGAATGTCAGCGCGGTTGGTTGCGGCAAGAATAATCACACCGCTATTAGAACCAAAGCCATCCATTTCGGTCAACAACTGGTTGAGAGTGTTTTCACGTTCGTCATTCGAGCCCATATTGGGATTTTTTCCACGAGCACGCCCGACAGCGTCAATCTCATCGATAAACACGATACACGGAGCTTTTTCTTTTGCCTGACGAAACAAGTCACGCACACGAGACGCACCGACACCGACAAACATTTCAACAAAGTCAGAACCCGACATCGAGAAGAATGGCACATTCGCCTCGCCGGCTACAGCCTTGGCAAGCAATGTTTTACCCGTTCCGGGAGGGCCTACGAGAAGCGCGCCCTTAGGAATTTTACCTCCAAGATCGGTATAACGCTGAGGATTTTTAAGAAACTCTACGATTTCTTCAATTTCAGTTTTAGCCTCAGAGAGTCCGGCAACATCTTTGAATGTAACTTTGACAGGGCCGTCCTTGTCAAAAATCTGAGCTTTTGATTTTCCAACGTTAAACACACCACCGGCTCCTCCGTCTTTGCCCGACATCCTTCTCATAAGATAGAACCAGAAGACTATGAGCAATATCACAGGGCCAAAAGTCCATAGAAGAGACGTATAATCGCTACCTCTTTCATATTTCACATCACCGGTGAACACACCGTTTTGTTGCCACACCTCAATTTTATCCTGAAGCTTGTCGGCCGACGGAATTTCAGTCATGATACGGGCACTGACGTTAGAACCCGGCTTATACTGAGATTCGGGGAATATTTTCGAAGCGAGCGAATCGCTCAAAACTGCCTCGGCTTCACGTTTATTGGCAATGACTACAATTTCCTTGACGCCACCACCGTTGACATATTTCTCAAACTCAGAGTAACTTACCTCTTTGGTCACGTCATTGTTGTCAATATAGAAAATTCCGCATAGAAAAAGAAATATGAGAGCATACATCCAATATATGCTGAATTTAAATTGACGTTTTTTTGCAGGCTTATTATTGTCCATATATAGTTTTAATTATTTCAAATGATTAGTCCCGGTCGGGAAGTGTTGTAACGACAGCGTCACTCCATAAATCTTCAAGATTGTAATGTTCTCTGACATCCTTGCGAAAAACGTGAACAAGAATATCACCATAGTCAATCACAATCCATTCGCTGTTGCGATACCCGTCATAGTTAAACGGTTTGCGACCAAGTTTTTCAAGAAGCTCTTCGCGAATATTATCAGCTATAGCGCTGACCTGTGTCGGCGAGTTACCCTGACATATGATAAATTCAGACGCTGCGGCACCCTCAATTTCAGACAAATCGAGAAGAGTCACCGCATACCCTTTTCGGTCATATATGCTTTCGATTATTTGATCACGCAATTGTGTGATTACATCGTTGGTTGAATTTGTTTCGGGAGTTTTATTTGTCATTTTATATTTTGATATGCGACTTCAATTAGTTTACAAATTTACTATATTTTTTTCGCTTATGATGAATTATTTATATTTTAACAAGCAAATAGGTTAAAAAGTTGTATTATAGCACCATTCTTTATCAAACAAAAAGCTTTTCTATTCGATGAAGAAGACCCGACAGCGAAAACACGAGAACATGATCGCCGGGCTGCACGACCGTTGTACCGCTAATCAACCCGCCTTTACCGTTCCTTATAAGACCTGCCATCGTCATGCCGTGAGGCAGATTCAGATCTTTAACCGCCGCTTTGCAGATGCGCGCTCCTTCACGCACTTCAAATTCAGCGACTTCGGCATCGGCAAGCGCCATACATTTTGACGATTCGGTATCGGCATCAATAAGCAACTGAAATATTTTGCTTGAAGCGAGCAATTTTTTATTGATGATAGTCCCGATATTCAAACCCTCAGCCTCTGAAATAAACTGAAGATTCTCAACCTCGGCGACGGTTTTGGCGACACCATACTCTTTAGCAGTCAAGCAGGCGAGAATGTTTGTTTCAGAGCTGTCAGACAACGCCACAAAAGCGTCCATTTCAGATATTCCCTCCTCAACAAGCACTTCATTATCACGCGCATCGGCACAAACAATATCGGCATTAGGACAACGCTCGGGCAGTTTGCGACAGCGAGCCACATCGTTTTCGATAATCTTAACTTTATAGTCCTTTCCGAGAAGCTGAGTCAGTCGAGCCGCAATTTTTCCGCCACCCATAACCATTATTTTTTTCACTTTTGCCTGGGTCTTGCCACATAAATCGCGGAGCTCGGTCAAATGGTCACGGGTTGTTGTGAAATAAAGTATGTCATTTTCACGTATCTCATCATCACCACGCGGAATCAACGTTTCGTGGCGTCGCTTGATTGCCGAAACGTGGAAATTGTGATTGTTATACGTTATATCACGCAATTTCATACCGACAATCTTTGCATTACCTCTGATTTTAACCGCCATCAGAATCAATTCACCGTCATGCAACTCAAACCATTGGCGCGCCCACGTATGTTGAAGAGCGGTTTGAATTTCCAAAGCAGCCAGATATTCGGGATAGATTGTATCATTGACTCCGAATTTTGACAAGAACGGCCGGTTTTCAGCCCTCATATATTCATAATTGTCAATTCGTGCGACAGTTTTCTTCGCACCCATCGATTTGGCGATAGCACAAGCCGTCACGTTATCGGTTTCAAATGGTGTAACAGCAATGAACAGGTCGCAGTCGCTTACATTTGCCTCGCGCAGCGTCTGAAAAGAAGTAGGAGCCCCTGCAATTGTCATCAAATTATAGTTGGCATCGAGTGGCGCAAGCTTGGCAGGATCAGCATCAATAAGAATAATATCTTGTTCTTCACGCGATAGAAGTTTGGCAAGGTGTGAGCCAACTTCACCGGCACCTCCAATAACTATTTTCATTTTTGTTCGTTTTTAGATTTTACGACATCGACAAGAGTCGAAGCTATAGAATCGGCATCAATGCCACATATTTTGTAAAGTTCATCAACCGTGCCGTGAGCAATGAAACGGTCGGGGACGCCAAGACGAATCACTCGACGCGCATAGCCATGATCGTTCATCCATTCGGTCACGGCAGAACCGAGTCCGCCATTTGCCGAAGCATCTTCAACAGTTACAATCGGTACATTTTTCTTGGCAACCTCATGTAAAATTTCATCATCAAGAGGCTTCAAAAAAATCATATCATATTGAGCGACAGACACGCCATGTTTTTCGGCCTGCGAGGCAGCGATTGAACATTCATAGGCTATCGGACCGATTGAGAGTAACGCAACATCATTACCATCTGCCACTTTGCGACCGCGACCGACGGGGAGCTGCTGCATTTCATTTTTCCAATCTACATTGTGACCCTCACCGCGCGGATAGCGGATTACAAACGGTCCGTCCTCCCACTTCGACGCCGTGAACATCAAGTTGCGCAACATCTGTTCGTCAGAAGGCGACGAGATTGTCACACCGGGAATAGTGCGCATATAAGCCATGTCATACAGCCCGTGGTGAGTCACACCATCCTGCCCGACAAGCCCGGCTCGGTCTATACAAAAAACAACAGGCAAACGTAATATGGCGGTATCGTGGATTACATTATCGTAGGCACGCTGTAAGAATGACGAATAAATCGCACAGAAAGGACGCTTACCCTCTTTGGCAAGTCCGCCTGCAAATGTCACCGCATGACCCTCGGAAATGCCGACGTCAAACACACGGTCGGGCATCTCAGCCTGCATTATGTTCATGGACGTTCCCGAAGCCATTGCCGCCGTTATTCCTACTATGTCAGGGTTTTGCCGAGCGAGTTCAAGCAGTGTTTCGCCAAACACATCCTGATATTTGGGAGGCTTGACTGCATTGGTCGCCACATCAGCCTGACGAACTCCCGTCTCCGCATCAAACTTACCGGGCGCATGCCACAAAGAGGGGTTTGATTCAGCGGGTGCAAAGCCTTTACCCTTCTTGGTCTTGAGGTGAAGAATACGGGGTCCCCGCATATCCTTAATATCGTTAAGTACCTGAATAAGAGTCGGCAAATCGTTACCGTCAAAGGGTCCGAAATAACGGATATTGAGCCCTTCAAAAATATTTTGATGACGCGAAAGCAACGCTTTCAGCGAGTTATTGAATCGAAGAATCGCCCCCTTTTGTTTGTCACCGATCAAATGAACTTTACGAAGTCCGCGATAGATCAAGTCACGAAGGTTGTTATACCCCGGACTGGTTGTCAGATGTGCCAAATAAGAATTTAAGCCGCCGACCGGGTCGTCAATAGACATATCATTATCATTCAAGATAATAAGCAGATTATTACGAACATTGGTAGCGTTATTCAGACCCTCAAATGCGAGTCCGCCGGCAATAGCCGAGTCGCCGATGACAGCCACAACATTTCGTCGCGGTTCGTCATGGTTTAATTCTGAGGCAATCGCCATTCCGAGTGCAGCCGAGATAGAGTTTGAGGCGTGACCGGCAGTGAATGTATCATATTCGCTTTCGTCGGGATTGGGGAATCCGCTCAACCCGCCAAGTTTGCGGTTAGTTTCAAAGCGATCGCGACGTCCGGTCAACAGTTTGTGCCCGTAAGCCTGATGACCAACATCCCAAACAATGCGGTCGTAAGGCGTATTAAAAACATAATGGAGAGCAACTGTCAGCTCAACCGCACCCATGCTCGACGCAAAGTGACCCGGGTTGGATGACAGCGACTCAATCAACATTCGTCTGATATCGTCACACACCTCGGACAATTGATTTGCGGCCAACTTCCTTAAATCGTCGGGAGAATCAATTTTGGAGAGTAGAGGATATTTATTGCTTGTTGTTTCGTCCATTTTTACGATATTTTTTATAGATAGGAACAAAGACCACAATGCCCGACGCTACAATCGCAAAAACGGTCATAAACGTGACTTTAGGCGTAGATGCAATCACAGCCCAACAGAGTACAAGCCAGAGGATTGTGATACACGAAAATCTAAAAATATCAGTTCCTTTCATCTTTTATCTCTCATTTTACTGCAAATTTAATGAAAATGAGTGAATAAAGCCGTTATTTTAGGCTTTTTTATAAAATAAAAAACTTACCCTGAGCGCGCTGTTCTGATGGGAAGCGGGGTAAGTATATTACTGCAAACATTAACACTATTTTTGCAATTAGCAAAATTATTGTCGAAGATTATATATCGTTATTGATAGGTCAAAGTGAAATTTTGGCATTTAATTCTATTTATATTATTTTTCACACATAGTGATAGCCTCGTATTCCCCTTCATCAAGATCCTCGTATTTTATTTTTCCGGCTAAAAGAGCCTCTTCCAATTTTGCCAAATTCAACTTAGATTCACCATTATAAAAGGTCCATATATCACCTTTATAATTCCTTAGTATCCTAATATGAGACAACATAGCATCAATTGCGCTTTCATACGTATCGACATTATCGGGATCATAGTATAACGATTTAACATTAAACGTATAAACGTGTTTTGCAATATTAACCGGCTGAGGATGGTTATCTTTATTACACTCAAAACTATACGAGATTACAATTTTACCTTTTGATGCGCTCTCAACATTCCACCATTTGTCATCAAACAAAACTCTTTTTGTTTGAGGGTCATACTCAAAAGAGCATTTTCGCATTTGAATTTTATTATTTGTATCTTTTATTTGCAACTTATATTGACCCCATGCAGTTTCAACCGCACCTTCGCACAAATAATCTTCTCGATCCGAAGGCAATTTGCCATAATAAACCCATTTAGAACCACTAAATATATGAACTGCAGATTCTCCCCACGCATCATCAACCTTCCATTTTTCAGAAGGTTTTCCATCTTCACATGGTCTCGTATATATGTGAGATTTTTTATCATTGGGAGATAGAGTCATAGACACCTCTCCGCGCGAGATAGACAACAAGAAATCCTCATCTATCTTTCCCTTGAAATCAACTTCCGGATCTACAGAACAGCTTGANAANAAAGCTGNCANNATNAGTGTAAAAAATATTTTATTCATAAAGCCGAATGGTTTAAGGTATGAAAAAAGCGGTTTATTATTTTTCTAAAAGAGTAGGAGTCAATGTATTAATGCATTCCGCNNCAAAGATATGTTAATTTTTTGTAATATACAAATATTTCGTTAGTTTATTTTTATAAATTTGNATGACNANCAGATTNAATCTAACAAAACAAANAGCAATGAACGAAGCATTATATATTAGNGAGTATCAATCGCCGATTGGGNTGCTTTTATTAGCAGCAACAGNCGACAACTTAGTTATTTGCGCACAAAAGAGNGTAGTTTTAGAGCGAAAATTGATAGACAAGANGCTAATTCAATTTAACTTAACAGCAGAATACCANACAAANAATCATATATTGGAGCAAGCCTCAGAATGGCTTGACAATTATTTCTCAGGGATAAAAAACAAGAAAGAGCCACCACTCTTGACAAGCGGNAGCTCTTTTCAAAATAAAGTNTGGNNCAAGTTGACCGAAATTCCATACGGCTCAACCGTTTCTTACAGTAATATCGCTCAAGCAATCGGGAACCCCAAAGCAATCAGAGCTGTNGCTAATNCCATCGGCGCAAATCGGTTGTGGANTTTTATACCATGCCACCGAGTTATTGGCGCAAATGGTCAACTAACCGGCTATGCCGGCGGACTCGAAGCCAAGAAATANTTNCTCGACCTCGAAANGAGGTTTAAATAAGANTGCTTTCGCGNAGGAATTCGCCAATCGTCTTGAGACATTCGTNGGGATTNTCGATTGATTTACAACGACTTTCAACAGGACACATNCCCGTCCCGGTGCGATTAATTATCGAATCAANCACCTGCTCATATTTCACCTCAACACCATGATTGCGCAGATAGTCAATAGCTTCGCGGGTTATNACGTCGGTCTGCACACCTTTAACCCTCCCCTCAACCATCAATGCAGCNGCACCTTTGCCAACAATTTTATCGGCAACAAGCGCACCTTTGAGAATTTCGGGTGACTCGGTATTCAGTTTATAGAGATCNACCACACCCGGACTATCNTATGTNGAGATAGCTCCGGCGGCAGTTGCTACCNCCAATGAGTGATCGCCCTGTCTCAAAATCGAGTGCAATGTCGCCAAATCGACAACGTTCATCGTGTTTTGTTTCAAACTTTCGACAAACATATCTATGCGCATCATCTGACCGGGNATATCAATACCCTGAGGACAGTGAGGCAAACATTGACCGCAAGCGGTGCAGTGATCAGCCTGACGCAGACTTGGNACCGCCCTGTCGTAACTNACAAGGAACGCCCGTCGNGCCGCGCGATAGTTGGGGTCTTGNCCATTCTTTGGCACATTNCCCTCGTTAACACACTTATTATAGTGAAGGAACACACCGGGAATATCGATACCATANGGGCAAGGCATACAATATTTACAATCATTACANGGGATTGTCGGATATTGCATCATCAAGTCGGCAGTATCATAGAGGAAATTCATCTCTTCCTCGCTAAGCGGTTTCAACGGACAGAACGAGCGAAGGTTATCTTCGAGATGTTCCATGTATGTCATACCTGAAAGAACAGTCAGCACATCGGGGTGAGACCCGGCATAACGAAACGCCCAGGATGCCACACTNCGCTCAGGNTCACGTTGCAAAAGTCGCTCAGCTACATGATCATGCACTTTTGCCAGACGNCCGCCAAGCAACGGCTCCATAATCACAGCCGGGATATTCCGACTCGCAAGTTCGTTATAAAGATATTCNGCATTGGTATTACGCTTGTTAATCTCTTTGGCATGTTTCCANTCAAGATAATTGAGCTGAATCTGCACAAAGTCCCAGTTATACTTNTCATTCANAGACAGCAAATAGTCAAACGCCTCTATATCACCATGATAAGAGAAACCAAGATTACCGATTCGTCCGGCNTTGCGTTCCTCAACCAAATAATCGAGCACACCGTTATCAAAGTAACGTTTTTTCAAAGCTTCCATTCCGTCATATTCACCGGCACCCATACCAATGCCGTGGAGCAACAGGTAGTCAATCTTGTCAACTTGAAGCAGCTTGAAAGAGTTGTGATACATTTCAAGCGACTCCTTGCGACCCCAAGTCGAGGGGGCAAAGTTTGACAGCTTTGTGGCAATGAAATAAGAATCACGCGGATGTCGGCTGAGAGCAATACCGGTAGCCTTTTCAGAGCGACCCTTGCAATAAGCAGGCGACGTGTCGAAATAATTCACACCATGCTCGAGAGCCGTATCAATCAATTGATTAACCATTTCTTGATCAATTTCATCCTGACCGTCAGCTCCGGTTGGAATAGTTGGCCACCTCATACAACCATAACCCAGAATTGACACCTTTTCNTGGGTTTTGGGATTGATGCGATATGTCATTTGGTCGGTCGGGATAGGACCTTGAGCAAGAGTAGCCTGACCAACCGACGATTTCTCTCCGGGTTTACAGCCGGCAAGNGCTGCCGCCGAAANAGCCGANCCGAGNCCGAGGCGACGAAGGAAGTCTCGGCGCGATATATTGGTTTTATTATTCATACCCATTGTAATTCAAATTTAAATGATACGATGTTGAAGGTTACCTTCTACATAGATTGCACTGAACGGACGAGCCGGNCAAACATATTCGCAAGNACCNCATCCGATACACTTCTCAGCATTAACCGATGGAATTTTGCGCGATTCCGGATCATTACTATCCAGCGGAACCATAGTTATAGCACCCGACGGNCAGTGACGCGCGCAGTTTCCACAACTAACCCCNTCGGTCAANACAATACAGTTTGATTTNACCCAAACAGCATGACCAATTGAAATAGCCGACTTCTCGGNGACNTCAACGGGCTTGATTGCACCCGNCGGGCAAACCTGACTGCATCGTGTACACTCAGGGCGACAATATCCACGCTCGTACGACATTACCGGCTGCATAAACGAACGCAGGTCGGTTGACGGGCGGAGNACATCGTTNGGNCANTGNGAAACNCACAACTGGCATCCNGTACAATGCTGACGGAAATGNTTCAGCGACNGNGAACCGGCAGGCACAAGCGGAGTTTTACGCTCGGGAATCTTTTTATCAAGAATTACAGCGAGTCCGCCGTCAACAGTTTTTTCTTCAGCCTTGATAGCCGAAGCNGCAACAGCACCTCCGATGATTGCAAGGAACGAACGGCGGTCATCGTTTGATTTTTCAGGNTCCGACACCTCAGACTTTACCTTTCGGGGACGTTTGGCATATGAAATTGCNCCGTGAGTACAGGTGTCGATACAATCCATACAAGCAACNCAACGCGAGTAGTCAATCTGATGATTTTTNCCATCGATACAAGCCGCCTTACAACGTTTTGAGCATAAACCGCAAGCNTTACATTTTGATTTATCGATAACCGGACTCAGCCATGAAAAGCGTGAAAGAAAACCAAGNACAGTTCCGACCGGACAAATCGTATTGCAATAGGTTCGGCCATTACGCCATGCGAGAACAAACAAAGTNATAAAAGTAATAACAGCTACAACAAACACCGGCATTGCCTTAATCCACGTATCCTTTGTGTAAAAAGCATAGCTGTTGTGGTGTTCAGCAATATCGGCTGCCACATTATTGAGACCGACNACAACAGGANTGAATAGATTTTGNGCGATTCTACCATACGAGCTATATGGCGCCAAAAGCGCGACAAACGAGCCGANCCCGGCAACCAATGCGACAAAGAACAGCACAAANACGCCATACCTCAGCCATTTCACCGCCGGNGAATAAGAAAAACGATATTTGCGTTTTTTTGAGTACGCACCCAGCCGAGTGAAAATATCCTGAAGAACNCCGAGCGGACATATCACCGAGCAATATACACGCCCAAACAGCAGAGTAACAGCNAACAAAAGCACAACTACTCCAACATTTAAAGCAAGAACAGCAGGCAAGAACTGAATTTTTGCCATCCAGCCGAGCCANGAGTGGACCGACCCCGTAAAATCGAGGAATANCAACGTTATTCCCAGAAAGAAAAGGGCAGCCGCAATAATTCTAATTTTACGAAGCATTGCAGTTAAAAATGTAATAGATTGATTTATTATAGTTTAGTTTTTCGCCCCAAATTTACAAATTTTATTTCAAATGCAAATAGCAACAGCAATATTTAGACTCGTTATAAATTAACCAACCCCGTTTAATTTCACAATTTAACGGGGTTGGCTGTGTCAAAAGACACAGAATACTTATGAAAAGTCTAATTACTGTATGCGTTTTTTAATNTCTTCGGTCTCTTTTTCATAACCCGGCTTAGCCAACAGCGCAAACATATTGCGTTTGTAAGCCTCCACGCCCGGTTGATTGAATGGATTTACATCAAGAATATAACCCGAAATTCCACAAGCCTTTTCAAAGAAGTAGATCAATTGACCAAGATAGACCTCTTTCAATGCAGGNATTGTGATTTGAATATTAGGAACACCNCCATCAACGTGAGCAATGCGAGTNCCGAGCTCTGCCATCTTGTTAACTTGATCGACATGCTTTCCGGCAATATAATTCAANCCATCAAGGTTNGCNNTGTCNNTNGGGATNATNGTTTCNCGNTCAGATGACTCAACCGAAATCACGGTTTCAAAGATTGTGCGTTCGCCATCTTGAATCCANTGNCCCATAGAGTGAAGGTCGGTTGAGTTGTCAACAGCGGCAGGGAAAATACCTTTNTGATCTTTACCTTCNGANTCNCCNTAAAGCTGTTTCCACCATTCACCAAAATAGTGAAGTTTAGGATTGTAGTTAACGAGTATCTCGATTTTTTTGCCAGCCTCATAAAGCGCATTACGAGTCATTGCATATTGCATNGCGATATTNTCNNCNTCGGCTTTGCNNGTNGCNTCTTCCATGTCGCGAGCGCCTTTNACGAGNTGTTCNATATCATANCCGGCAACAGCAATNGGNAGNANNCCNACCGGAGTAAGNACNGAGAAACGNCCNCCAACNTTATCNTCGATAACAAAAGTNTTNTAACCTTCTTCAGTNGCAAGCTGACGNAGNGCGCCTTTCTTNGCNTCGGTGATTGCCACGATGCGTTTAGCNGCCTCAGCNTTACCGAGTTTTGCNTCNAGCATNTCTTTGAGGATNCGGAAAGCNATTGCNGGTTCGGTAGTTGTACCNGATTTNGANATTACAATGATACCGAATTTCTTATCTGANAGATAGTCTTTGAGCTCNGCGAGGTAATCTTCACCAATATTTTGTCCGGCAAACACCACGCGAGGCCANTCGGTTTGGGGTTTGAGCGAAGCGAATGAGTCAGAGAGAGCTTCGATAACAGCTTTNGCNCCAAGATAGCTACCTCCGATACCAACAGCGACAACCACTTCACAATTCTCTTTAAGNGCATTGGCNGTTGCATTGATATCACCAAGCAACTCAGGCGTAATTGACGAAGGNAGGTTTACCCACCCTAAGAAATCGTTCCCGGCACCNGTGCCGTTATTCAATTTGTTAATCGCATCGTCGGCACGACCTGCAAGTTTTTTTATTGCCTCGGCGCTGACAGTTCCGTAAACATCGTTTACATTTACTTGAATCTTTTTCATATTTAATCAAATAACAGTTGTTTGTTAAATTTTTCCGCAAAGATAGTCAATATATGGGAAGTCTCTCCAAATTTTAGACTAAATTTTACACAAATGTATTCAATCTTACTACATTTGAGGGNATTACAATNNAATCAANACATCACACCTAAATTAATTAACTTAATTTATATAGGAGATTAGGGAGATTTTTATTATTTTTGCAAATTGATATAAAACATTTATATCNACCAATCACCCTTTCAAGGGATTAGATTTTGCGCTCTCACGCGAGAGCGCCCCTGCCAAGCAAAATAAAAAACAACATAAATGATAGGTAAATGGAATTATTTACCCCTGACACAAGACGAACAAAAAGCCAAGGCTGCTTTAGANTTAAAGTACGCCTCTTGTCCGCCCATAAGCGAGCTGCTGGTTCAGCGTGGGATTAAAACAGTCGAGGAAGCCGAGAAATTTTTCCGCCCCTCACTGTCAAATCTTCACGACCCGTTCCTCATGCCCGACATGGACAAAGCTGTTGCGCGCCTAAACCGTGCAATGGGGCTAAAGGAGAAGATTATGGTCTTTGGAGACTACGATGTNGANGGCACNACNGCCGTTGCNCTGGTCTATAAATACCTGCGTAAATTCTACTCCAANGTCGATTTTTATATCCCGACGCGATATGACGAGGGATATGGGGTATCACTCAGGGCAATCGATGATTTTGCCCGCCAGGAAGTCAAGCTGGTAATCATTCTTGACTGTGGCATCAAAGCCAACGAAGAGATAGAATATGCCAAATCATTAGGCATAGACTTTATCATCTGCGACCATCATGTGCCCGATTTNGANTTACCAAAAGCCTGCGCAATTCTAAATCCCAAAATGCCCAACACGACCTACCCTTGCCGCGAACTNTCGGGNTGTGGCGTNGGATTCAAGTTCATGCAGGCNTTTTCGATGAGCAACGAGATTCCGATATCAGAGCTCGATTGCATGCTTGATCTTGTCGCAGTCAGCATNGCCGCCGACATCGTACCGATGGTTGATGAGAACCGCGTGATGACATTTCACGGCTTAAAGCGCCTCAACACCAANCCCAATCTCGGATTGAAAGCCATCATCAAAATTTCGCAGCTTTCAGGCAAGGAAATNACAGTCAGCGACCTGATCTTCAAAATCGGTCCGCGCATAAATGCTTCGGGGCGCATGCAGCGAGGCAGCGAAGCCGTCGAACTGCTGGTTGCCCACGACTATGCCGAAGCTCTTGAAATCGCCCGCAATATCGACCAATACAACAAAGACCGAAAAGAGCTCGACAAGCAAATCACCCAAGAAGCAAACGCAATCATCGAGAAACACGGCGATAAAATTGCCGACAAGAAGACGCTCGTCATCTACAACAAAGATTGGCACAAGGGCATTATCGGGATTGTCGCCTCACGCCTGACCGAACTCTACTACAAACCGTCGGTAGTCTTGACACTCAGCGATGGACTTGCAACCGGATCATCNCGATCAGTNCAAGGATTTGACATCTATGCCGCAATCGAAGAATGTCGNGATCTGCTTGAAAACTTCGGAGGNCACACATANGCNGTCGGNCTCTCATTGAAAGAAGAGAACATACCCGAATTCACCCGCCGATTTGAAGAGTATGTTGCGTCAAAGATTCTACCAAACCAGACAGAGCCACAGCTCGACATTGACGCATTCATCAACTTCGCCGANATCACNCCGGAGTTNATCTCTTTGTTNCGCCGATTTAATCCTTACGGACCCGGAAACAACAAGCCGGTTTTCTGCGCACGCGATGTCATCGACTTCGGAACGAGCAAACTCGTAGGTCGGAACCTCGAACATATCAAATTGGAACTGGTTGACAACACATCAGGCAAAGTATTCAACGGCATAGCCTTCAACATGGCGCCATATTTTGAATATATCAGCCAGTGTAAACCGTTTGACATCTGNTTTACAATTGAAGACAACAAGCACCGCTCGTCGTCAAATGCGATACAGCTNCTCATCAAAGAAATACACATTCCCGACGAAGAGGCTGCCAAAATCGCCAAGAAGCAAGAATCAAACGACTGATTCANACCAAGTTTATGAACTTCTCTTCCGAGCAGCTCCACGCCGTTCTGCACCGCTACTGGGGGTATGACACATTTCGATATCCCCAGGAAGATATCATCATGTNGGTTCTCAACGGACNCGACACGCTCGGNCTCATGCCTACCGGTGGCGGCAAATCGCTAACATTCCAAGTGCCGGCGATGCTGCTTGACGGGCTAACAGTTGTCATCACCCCCCTCATCTCGTTGATGAAAGACCAAGTTGACAACCTCCGCGCCCGNGACATTCCNGCCACATATCTTTTCTCGGGATTAAGTTCACATGAGCAACGGCTCGCCATTGACAAATGCAGGCACGGGAAGACAAAAATACTATACCTNTCCCCCGAAAAACTATGTTCAGGCTCATTCCTCGAGCTATTGAGACACCTCGACATCAGGCTGATTGTCGTTGATGAAGCTCACTGNATCTCACAATGGGGATATGACTTTCGTCCATCATATTTGAAAATCAAGAAGCTGCGCGACATACACCCCAACGCACCCGTTTTGGCTTTGACAGCCTCCGCCACCCCGTCAGTCGCCNATGACATATGCCTCAGACTTGGCTTTAAGNCCGANNCCAAACGATTCACGCTCAGTTTTGCACGTCCCAACATCTCATTCATCGTCCGTCCGACCGAGAGCAAAGACTCCGAACTGGTACACATTCTCACTGCCACGCTCGGCTCTGCAATAGTTTATGTAAGGTCACGCCGACGCACCCGCGAAATAGCCACAATGCTAAACGAAAACGGAGTCGCCGCCGATTACTACCATGCCGGACTCGACGCTCAAGATAAAAACGAACGCCAAAACCGATGGAAAAACGACGAGACNAGAGTAATTGTAGCCACAAATGCGTTCGGAATGGGCATTGACAAACCCGATGTNAGACTTGTAATCCACTACGATTTGCCNTCAACACTTGAAGAATACTACCAGGAGGCCGGTCGCGCCGGACGAGACGGGAAAGAATCATACGCCGTNACCCTTGCATCTAAATTTGACAAGAGCACACTNTCACGACGACTNTCCGAAACATATCCTCCAAAAGAAACACTGCGCCACGTCTATGAAATGGTCTGCAATTTTCTTGACGTATCAGTCGGNGAGGGATTCAATCACGTTTACGAGTTCAACCTCCACCTGTTCAGCAACCGTTTTTCAATCAACCGAAAAATCGCCCACAACTCGCTNCAGNTATTGACTTCAGCCGGATACATCGACTATCAGGACGATGTATCAACAGCATCACGGCTTATGGTAATAATGAACCGGGAGGAATTATATGACGTCGATCTATCGGNAGANGCCGACCGTGTATTNCAGCTTATNTTAAGGAGCTATCCCGGATTATTTGCCGATTATGTAATAATTTCCGAAGCCTCAATCGCCGGNCGNTTGGCAATGAAACAAGAGGATGTGTACGAAATATTGCTTTTATTATCGCGCAAACACGTAGTCAACTACATACCACACCGCACGACACCATACATCTATTTNACAACATCACGCGAAGAACCTCAACATCTGATTTTTCCGCGTTCAGTCTATGAAGACCGCAAAGAAGACTTGACACATCGTATCGAAGCGATGAAGTCATTTGTATTTGGCAATAGCGAATGTCGGGTNCAGACAATGTTGTCNTATTTCGGAGAAACCGACACCAAGCCCTGCGGGAAGTGTGACTACTGCCGTTTGATTGCACGAGAAAAAGCAACCCAANCCAAAGCCGAAACAGACAAAACNCGCCATTCAGTCAGCGAATTTCTCAAGCAAGCCGGCACGACCGACCTTGACACCCTGATGAAATACTGTTCACCCGGCGACAAACTTTCACGCGACAACTTCATTCAAACAATAAGACAGATGGCTGACGAGGGAGCAATCAAGATCNACGGCTTGAAAATTTCACNATAAAGTCGCGCCATCNATTTTCTCAATCAATGNCTTGAGCTCATCGGCATAACCCCGACGAGTCGATAAAGTCATTGAACAAGTATTNTCAAAACAACGCCCCGTCACCTCGACCTCAGGATTTTTCGTAAGCTTCATCACATCATTCATCGCCTGATAGGGAAATGTAAAACTNATTTCAGACATTTCGTNACAAGTNATAATTTCCCCGTTTTCAATTGCTTCACGAGCAGCCTCACGATANGACGCTATCAAACCCGACGTACCGAGCTTTATTCCACCGAAATAGCGCACGACNGCTATCAATATATTGGTCAGTCCAAACGATTCTATCNGACCCAATATCGGCTTACCCGCCGTACCCGACGGCTCCCCGTTATCGTTTGCNCTNAACGTCAGCCGATCAGCGCCAAGCATATACGCCCANCAGACATGNCGAGCATCAAAATATTCTTTTTGCAGACGTGCNACATGCCCCATCGCCTCATCAACCGATTTAACCGGAATGGCAAAGGAAATAAACTTACTCNTTTTCTCCGTGAAATTTCCCTCAGAAGGGGCTTTTAAGGTTTGAAAGCTNTCGTCAGNCATGNGANATAGATTTATTCACCGCACAACTCACGGTAGANATCAAACGCCTCCTTGATTTCATCATCTGAAGCAACGCAGTCAAGTATNATTTTTCCGGGAGCTTCAAGTAAAGAAAANTTCACCTCATTTGAATTTTTNTTTTTCTTGTCGTGATGCATCAGCGCGATCAATCGGTCGTATTCCTTACAGGTAAACGAGAACACNCCATACATTTCCTTGATATAAGATGCCAAACGAGTGAGTTCAGNCTTGGGGAATCCGNTCTTTTTAGTTGCAAGTATAAGTTCACAAACCATACCGTAAGCNACTGCATATCCGTGNGGTATCGGCGAATTTCGTTCGATAGAAAGCTCTTCAAACGCATGCCCTACCGTATGCCCGAAATTCAGAGCTTTTCTGAGCCCGGTTTCCTTGGGATCTTCCCCGACAACACGCTCTTTAACCGCGACACTCGTCTTTATAAGTTCAAGCATTTTGTCAGGGTCAATATTTGTNACATCATACTTCAACAGTGTTTCATACTCATCTTTTGACGACAGAAGAGCATGTTTTATCATTTCGCCATAGCCCGACAGTTTTTCNTGGTCGTTCAGCGTATTGAAGAATGTAGAAGAGATTATGACAGTATCNGCCTCATTAAAGACTCCTATTTCATTCTTCAAGCCATTATAATTTATGCCGGTCTTACCCCCTACCGATGCATCAACCGCAGCCAAAAGGGTTGTNGGAACATTTATAAACTTAACGCCACGNTTGAAAGTCGAAGCGGCAAAAGCNCCCATATCNGTTACCATTCCGCCNCCGAGATTAATCACGAGCGACGAGCGATTGCAACCGGCAGCCTGCATCTGCGCCCAAATCGACGACAATGATTCTATATTTTTATTAACATCNCCGGGNGCAACTTCNATTACCGACGCCTTGCCAANCGCTACCGATTCAGCCTGCATACGAGGCAANACAAACGACTTTGTNTTTGAATCGACGATAACNACAATATTAGACGGTCCAATAGCTTCCACCACACGGTCGAGCTCTTGCGCAACATGGTTTGTATAAATCAAGTTCTGTGCCATAATCTTATATACTTTTTATATTATTCTATTTAGAATAGAACGTTTTAATCGGCAGAAGTGTTGAACAAAGCCAATATTAATTCAGGAAAANTCTGAGACAACTGAGCCATCGANTCAAAAACAACAGCCGCACCCGCNTTNAAAAGCTCTTCTTTCGGAATCGGACCGGTCGTAACTCCAATTGNAAACNCACCGGCACTNTCAGCCGATTTNACCCCCAACGGAGCATTATCTATCGCCACACATTTNCGCGGGCCGACNCCGGCGAGTTGCATCGCTTTGAGATATGGTTCAGGGTGGGGTTTACCATGTTTGACACTCTTCGATGTAATCATCATTTTCTCATCAAAACCACCCGGNAAATCACGTTGCANCCTTGAAATCAACGACATNTGCCCCGACCCCGTCACAAGCACACGCTTCATCGACATATCAATCATCGTTTTAATAAGNGCCTGNGCACCGGGCATCACATCAACCTCGGGGAAATTCGCAAAATACNCCGCCTTCATGCCGTAAAAACGCTCCGACTCTTCCNGAGTGATATGTCGNCCATACTGCCGCATAAAAAGCATATCAAGGGTTGCAAATCCGGTCATACCTTCATACAGATAAAACTCATCGCGAGTAGCCTCTATACCGAGTTCATCAGCCACCCTCTTCCACGCCTGTGTATGCANCTTCATCGAATCATACAACACACCGTCCATATCTATCAAAGCGGCAACNGGAGTCACTTTGGGATGGTGATGACGNTTCAAAAACCTTTTTATATCTTCTGAAAAATCAATCATCATACAAAATCATATAGCCGCAATAACCNCATCAACNGCTTCNGGAGTCGTTGACCAATCAGTCACAAAGCGCACGGCNCTTTTTTCATCACCCGGAGCGCCCCAATATCCAAACGAAGCGATATCACGCAATCGCGCAATCGTTTNATTGGGCAATACAAAGAACTGCTGATTTGTCGGAGAATCGATCATCAGCTCTACATTCTTTGCTTTCATTCCCGCTTTTAATCTCATAGCCATCTCAATCGCATGACACCCAATTCTACCATATAGGTCATTACTGAAAAGAGCGANNAACTGAACNCCCAGCAAACGACCTTTGGCAAGCATAGCTCCATGCTGTTTTATAAGCGTATATAAATAGGGAACCGCATNGACGTGACGAGTCACAAGAGCCTCACCCATCANCGCGCCACANTTTGTACCGCCGATATAGAAATAATCGGCAATGGCAGCCAATTTTTCAAGCGAAANATCATTACCCGGTGCCTTCAAGCCATACGCAAGACGTGCTCCGTCAACATAAAGAGGAATATTATNTTTATGGCAAGCATTTGANATAGCCACCAGTTCATCACACGTATAAAGCGTACCGAGTTCGGTCGGGAACGAAATATATACCATCCCCGGAGCTACCATGTGACTATAGGTATCATCGCTATAAAAAGTTGAGACATATTCATCAATCTGCGAGGCATCNATCTTGCCGGNTTTAGCAGGAAGAGTAAGCACTTTATGCCCCGAAGCTTCAATTGCTCCGGCTTCATGAACATTAATATGGGATNTATCGGCAGCCAAAACNCCCTCNTGNCGACGAAGAAGCCCATCAATCACGGTAGCATTTGTTTGAGTTCCTCCGACAAAAAACAANACNTTTCCATCAGACAAACCACACGCTTCAAGAATTCTTTTNCGCGCTTCATCACAAAATCCGTCACGTTGATAACCGACAGTATGAAGCATATTTGTCTCAACGAGCTTTTCCATGACTTCGGGATGAGCCCCGACCATATAGTCGCTATCGAAATAATACATAATCAAGAATTAAATATGGGTGTAAAGGTAGCGTTTGATTGACTTCTTAGGNGTTTTCTCAAATTCATCNGGGACAAGTTTGATTTCCTGCACCTGCTCATAAGGAGCAACCATTTTATTCAGNTCCTGACGATTCTGTTCCATAATCGGTTCAAGATCAACCGAAGTCANTCCGTCAGCATCAGCCTGCTCAAAATCGGGATATACCAAAGCGCACAAACCGGTGCCACGCTCCAGAACCAGACTCTCGTTTACATATGGTAAGTTATTGAGCTTGGCTTCAATCTCCTCGGGNAATATATTTTGACCGTTAGCCGACAAAATCATGGTCTTGCTTCGGCCTTTCAAGAAAAGGAAGTTTTCCTCATCAAGAGTACCGAGGTCTCCGGTATGGAGCCAGCCGTCTTTATCAAGAACCGCTTCGGTCGCTTCACGGTTTTTGTAATATCCTTTCATCACATCAACACCTCGAACACAAACCTCACCCGGAATATTCACAGGGTCGGGGCTAAGAATTTTCGCCTCCATTAATCCGGGGAGAATTTGACCACATGACCCAACCTTAAATCTTTCCCATGAAGCGAAACTGATCAAAGGCGCACATTCGGTCATGCCATATCCAACAGTAAAGGGGAATTTAATTTTATGCAGAAATTGTTCAACCTCAGCATTAAGCGGCGCGCCACCGGCAATAACCTCATAAAACTCACCGCCAAATGCATCAACAAGACGTTTGCGAATTTTGGAATACACCATATCACCAAGCAACGGCAGAGCTGTCGCCCATCTCACAGAACGCTTTGCAAGTAGCGGTTGAATTTGTTTACGATATATCTTTTCAAGGATAAGCGGAACAAGGACAACAAGATTTGGCTTAACCTCACCTAACGCCTTAAGAAGTAATTTCGGGGTAGGCACCTTACCAAAAATTGTTATGTGAGCACCCTCTGCCAGCGGAACAAGCATATCAAATGCACATCCATAGGAATGGGCTAACGGCAAAAACGACAGACAACGGTCGCCTGGTTTATAGAGCTTTTGCTCCATACCGAATGCAACGTTGCCCCACAAATTTTTAAGGGTCAGCATCACGCCTTTTGAGAATCCGGTGGTGCCCGATGTATAGTTCAACACAACCATATGGTCAGCATCGACAACATCATACTTGATGTCTTCAGCCTTAAAACCGGCAGGGTATTTTTTATTAAACTTACGGGTTAGATTTTTCAGAATATTAAGCACGGAATGATTTTCCACATCACGTTCTTGCAGAAGTTTACCCGATTCAAGCGAAACAGCTGCTTTCAGATACTGCATATCGCTAAATTCAAGATTTTCCCATATACGTTCTGACACAAAAAGGAGTTCCGATTCTGAATGATTTATAATATGCTGCAAATCCTGAGGATTAAAGTCGGGCAAAATTGGAACGATAGCCGCACCATATGTCACAGTCGCCATAAAAATTGTAATCCATTCGGGAGTACTACGTCCGAGAAGGACAACTTTACTTTCTTTACCGAGTCCGACTTGTTCAAAAAGGAGATGATATCGGGCAATATTGCGAGCAAATTCCCCATAAGTCAACACATTAGATTCGCCATAGGTTGACAAAGCATTTAAATCGAAGTTCTTCCGCCAGCATGACGCATAAATCTCAAGAAGATCCTGATATTCCATATATCTTAGATTGTGTTAGTTGAAATGTAGATTTATATTTAGACTCTTTTCTAAAGAAAAGGTTTAATCAAACCGACATTTTCCTCTTCCAATTTCGATAGCCGACAAATGCGATTACAGTATAAACAGAATAGAGTACGGCATAAAGATAAATGCCTTTATAGGCATACAATCCGACACAAACCGCATCAACCGCAATCCATGCAATCCACTGTTCGACATATTTTTGAGCAAGCATCCACATCGCCACGATACTCAGTGCAGTCGTAAAACTGTCTGCGACCGGCACACTGCTGTCAGTCACAAATCTCAGGACGCAATAAAATGCAATCCACAAAGCAAAGAAAACCGCCACACACCCCACCAGTCTCGTTTTTGCGATATGAGAAATCGGCAATTCCTCTTTCTTAGGCACATCCTCGTCGTGACGATTTCGTTTCCGAGTCCATACGATATATCCATATATGGCAATCAGGAAATAATAGATATTAATTGCAAAATCGGCATAAATACCTTTACGCAGGTAAATCCACATCGAGATTGTAGGCATCACAATAGACGCAAACCACAATTTTGAATTTGCATGATATTCCCACCAAAGATAGAGAACACCTACCGAAAATCCGAGTATTTCAAGGATTAAATCCCATGGTAAATCAGCGAGCATAATCAAAAGGTCATAGTTACAGATGCAAGTACATTGGTTGTTGCCTGGGCCGCATATCCGGCATAACGATATATCACCGGATTACCGTTATCGAGATAGTAGCCGGCACCGGCATATCCGTTATTGCAATATTTCTCATTAAACAGATTGTAAATTGTCAAGCCGACACGCAAATTCTTGACTGACGGAAATGTCTTAAACGAATAAGCAAGCGACAGATCGGTCACGAAATATGAATCAAGTTTAGCCTCATCGCTACGCGCATTATTCATATATTGACTTGAGACATATCTGCTCAACAACGACACCTCAGCACCATAGAATTTAAAGTTGAACGCATTCTGCAACAGAAAATCAGGCGAAAATGCAATCGGAGTATTACCACAGTCGATCGATATAGGATTGGTCCACTCGTCCTCATAGATATATTCCACAAAGTTTTTGATGCGGTTGCGCGAAAGCGTTGCATTTAATTGCCAATCGAACCAGCCAACCGGACGCAATGACCCTTGAAACTCAATTCCCATACGGTAAGACTCAGGAACATTCACACTCAACGGATTGCCTGTATCTGACAACTGACCGGTTACAACAAGCTGATCCTTGTAGTCCATGTAATAAAGATTGGCTCCAACTGAGAACATCAGGCTATTATAAAAATATCCGGCCTCATAGTCAAACATTCGTTCTGCCTTTGGATAATGCTCGGGGTCGCTGTCGGTGAAATTATCGCGTGTAGGTTCTTTATGAGCTACGCTCCATGAGAAATATGCGCGGTTTTTGCCACGATTGTACGACAAGCCGACTTTGGGATTGAAGAAATTCCAATTGCGATGAAGATCAAGAGTTGCCATTTGGTCGGTGTTCCAGTCAAAATTATCGCTCTGACCTTTGATTGTATAATGGATATGACGATATTGAAGATCACCGTATGCCGCAAGATCAAAGGGTAAGTTCACATCGGCACGAACAAACAGATTACCGTCAGACTTACGTCCGGTGTTGTAATAATATTGCTGAAGCGGATTGATTTGACCCACATAGTTTCTGACCCACTTTATTTGCCCGAAATGATTTCCGCGATGATAATTAAATGCGCCGCCACCGGTCAAAGCCAATAGGCCCCGATTATATCGCAAATTAAACATTCCACCACCAAAGTCGTTGTCGTTATTTTTCAAACGAATCAAGTCTGACTTTTTAACAAGCTCGCCATCAGATCCGACAAATGGCTGAAGTCCATATTCCGAAAGAGTGCGGTTAGTTTTATACTGGTCATAATATCCGTCACCTTTCGTATAGTGTAATGCTGCATTTATAGTCAGATAATTTCCTATCGGACTATTAAAGAGCAGTTGAAGATGATGTTGAGTGAAATTATCGCATTGGTCGGGATAGAAAGCAACGGCGCTGTCAGAAGCTGTATATTTTCCACACGGATTATAGCGACGCCCAAACTCTTCCATTTCCTCTTTTGAGGCATAATCCCAAGCCATATAAGTCTTCTCTTTACCGCCGAAACCGAGGAGCCTCAAAGATGTCTCGCCGGTTCGCCATGCAAGCTGCCCCATATAGCTCCACAATTCAGAAAACGCACGGTCGATGTAGCCATCCGAGCCAATATGACTGATGCGCGCCTCGGCAGTCCAATGCTCACCAAACAAACCTGACGACACTTTTATTGTTTCCTTATTTGAATTGAAAGAACCGTATGACGCCGACACCAGCGCAGAACGATTGCGGGCGGGAGCGTCGGTAAGCATATTGACAGATGCGCCAAAAGCACCGGCACCGTTTGTTGAAGTTCCGGCACCGCGTTGAATTTGAATATCACGGATTGATGATGCCAAGTCGGGCATATTAACCCAATAAACATTGTGACTTTCGCTGTCGTTGATTGGAACACCGTTGGCTGTAATGTTGATACGAGAACCATCTGTTCCGCGAACACGGATGCCGCCATAACCAATACCTGCTCCGGCATCACTCGTTGAGATAACCGACGGCGCCATTTCGAGAATACTCGGGATGTCACGCCCGTCATTCACCTTCTCGATTTGATTTCTTGATATGTTTGTATATGCAACAGGAGTTTTTACGCCGGCACGGTTTGCCGTAATTTCAACTCCTTTTAATTCAACAGTTAAACTATCGATGTTTAAACCATTAGTTTGGGCTACGACAGCAACCCGGGAGAAAACAGTTGCACAAACAACAACCGATCTCCATGAAAGAAATCTTTTCATTTGTTATTTTTCTTACGCCGGTACTAACCGGATCAAGTTATAAGGGTTTGATCTCAGCCTCAATCCGACACAAAAGCGCGGGTTGATGCACCCCTAAATATGTTATTTATTTCGAGACGGATCACTCGCCTCAATATTGATTTACTATTTAAATCGTGCAGAAAAGCGTAACCAGAAACGGCACGCTGAAATCGCACAGAAATCCATGATAAATCGACAAAACAACAAAGTTACGCCCCGAGTAACGGGATATAACCGGGAGCGTAGTATCCATAGTTGTTGCGCCACCTGCCGATATCGGAGCCAAATTGCCCCACAGCTTTACCAACAACGGGGCACACATAAGAGTAATCAGCTCGCGAGCAATATTTGCCAACAGCGCGACCGCTCCGAGCTCAGCTCCTTTGTATTGAGTGATAAACACGCTCGACAAAGAGTAATATGCCATACCCGAACCGACAGCCATACAATCAGCCACTGAACGACCGTGAAAAAACACGCTGCTGAAAGCCGCTCCAGCCAATGTTCCAATGATAGTCAGCGCCGGCAAAAACAAAAGACGCAGATTGAGTTTTTTCAGACTACGGAATGCCTTAAAGTCACTACCAACTCCCATACCAACACAAAAGAGCAATCCTGCCAATGCGCAAAAGCTCAAGTCACCGGCTATCTCTCCAAGCGACAATATTTTTGTCACGCCCAGAACAACGCCAAGCACAAAAAAGGCGACAATCAGCAAACTACCTTTCATTTTCACCCTCCTTTTCTGAGTTAGAACCCGGACGTCCGCATATTCGCCACAATAACCAAGCGGCAACGCAGCTAAAGACGATTGAAACAACAGCAATCACCAAAGCCTCAACCCCGAGAGTCGGAATAGATTTCACGATATGTTCATCAGAACCGACATCGAGTCCGAGCAAAAAGAGCAAAAGCAATATGAGACACATCGTGATTCGAGGTAACCAGCCAAGCTTGAAACGACGAAGCAAGAACCCCACACCAATGCCGACAAACATTGCCGATATTACAATAAACATCGTGTATTACTTCTTAATATTGCTCGTCTTTATTTGGGAAATCACCACTTTTAACGTCATCGATATAGCGACCGAGAGCGTCATTGATTACCTGAGCAAGGTTGGCATAACGGCGAAGGAATTTGGGCGAGAATCCGGTGTTCAAGCCGAGCATATCCTGATAAACAAGAACCTGACCGTCACAGCCGTTACCGGCGCCGATACCGATTGTCGGGATTGAGAGCGATTGGCTGACGCGGGTAGCGAGTTCGGCGGGGATTTTTTCAAGCACCACTGCAAAGCAACCAATTTCCTCAAGCATTTTTGCGTCCTCGATGAGTTTGGCAGCCTCGGCTTCTTCTTTTGCACGAACGGCATACGTTCCGAACTTATTGATTGACTGAGGAGTCAGACCGAGGTGACCCATAACGGGAATGCCGGCAGAGATGATGCGTTCGATTGATTCGCGAATTTCAGAACCGCCTTCGAGCTTAACAGCCTCTGCCCCACTCTCTTTCATAATGCGGATTGCTGATGCGAGAGCTTCTTTTGAATTTCCCTGATATGAACCGAAAGGCATGTCGGTAACAACGAGAGCACGTTTAACACCTTTGACAACACTCTTGGTGTAGTTGATCATCTCGTCGAGAGTGATAGGGAGCGTTGTTGCATTACCTGCCATCACGTTTGAGGCAGAGTCTCCGACGAGAATGGCATCCATTCCTGCACCATCGACGATTGTCGCCATAGTGTAGTCGTATGCGGTTAACATTGCAATTTTTTCGCCCCGCTGTTTCATTTCGATGAAACAGCGGGTAGTAACTTTACGTTGATTGTCAGTTGTATTTGTTGACATTTTAATGTAAATAATTAAACTGTTTTTGACGTGTGGATGAATTTTGACCGCGCAAAATTACTTCAAATCGGCGATATATGCAAATGTCGTTGAATTAACCATAAATTAGTTTGGTTCGATGGCATCGTAGCCGGCGAGAGTTTCGCGGAGTCGCTCGATCATTGTCAGACGGAGGGAGCGGGGTTCGACTACGGTGATTTTGGGGCCGTAGGAGAGTAGTTCCTCGACAAAGTCGGGGGTTATACGGATGTCGAAATGTAGGAGCGAGAATGAGTCGTAGATTGTTTCGCGCTGGGATTGATGCAACGGCAATGCACGGAAATACTTGGCTTGACGCGGTTCTACTCGAATCACGACATGCTCAACTGTTCCCATATTGAAGATAACGCCGAACGATGCGCTGCAATATGCCTCGGCATCGAAATCGTCGGGCATCTTGAACGTTGTATCTAACAAGACAGCATCGGTCATTCGGTCGAGCGCATAGGTCTTGACCTTTGAGTCGGTGACATTTCGCCCGGTGATATACCATCGTTGGCGGAATATCTTCAGAAAGTATGGTTCGAGGACGATGTCGCGCGTCGGATTGGAACGGGTATAAGGATGATAGTCAAACTTGATTGCCCTGTTCATTTTCAAGGCATCGATCACGACATGAAGATAATCGCGAGCCGAGGGAACATCTTCAAGAAATATGCGGTCGGAGATATCGCGTGCCTCNGAAAGCACATTACTCGTAGCTGTTGTATTTAACAGCCAGTCGGTTACCGAGTCGTCTTTGTCGTCTTTATTGTCAATATAATATTCAAACGTCGCGGGATTGTATTCAATATTGACATTAAAGAGTTGTTGAAGCGCCTGACGGTAGTTGTAAAAGGTTCGTCGCGGAAGGGGGCGCCCGTTACCGAACGGCGACTCAGCCCAACGACGGTTCAGCTCACGACCCGTTATGCGGCCATATCGGCGGAGGGTATCCATCAGCCAGACATATCGCGCAAAAAGATCGTGAGCCACGTTGGTATTTGTTTAGAGATTATTCGACAGCCTCAGCTTTAGGCGCAGGATTGTGGTTGATTGAGAGAAGCCACAAGCCGAGCATTGTTACCGCCGCATTGATGAGCAAGAGTTCAAAGCTGGTGTGATAACCAAATGCNTCTCTGAGTCCCCATTGAATGCACCATGAAATNGCNGGCGCAGCCACACANACGACNGGAACGAGATAGTCGCGCACGGGACGTTTGTGCATCAAGCCAAATACAAACAGACCGAGAATCGGACCGTAGGTATAAGAAGCGAGGGTATAAACAGCCGAGATTGCATCCTGGTCGCTGATGTAGTAGAATCCGACGATAACGAGNCCCATAACAACCGACATCAAAACATGAACACGTTTGCGAAGTTTTGTNAGGTGTTCGTCCTGATATTTTTTCTGGCCGTCAAGAATATCAACCGTNAATGAGGTCGTCAGCGAAGTCAANGCAGAACCGGCAGCNGAATAGGCTGCTGCAATCAAACCGATTATAAACAAAATTCCGACAATCAAAGGCATATCNGGATGAGATGCAACCATNGAGAAGATTTCGTCGGTTTTGTGAGGAATATCGATTCCGTTACGATCAAGGAAGATNACAAGCATTGTTCCGAGAACGAGGAAGAGCGCAACAACAAAGAACTGAAGGATACCGCTGACAATCATGTTTTTCTGACTTTCGCGAGAATCTTTACAAGCGAGATTGCGTTGCATCATATCNTGNTCNAGACCNTTNGTGGCAATAGCCATGAAGATACCGGCAAGGAANTGTTTCCAGAAATATGAACCCGACTTGGGATCATCAAAGAAGAACATTCGAGATGTATCGTGAGCTTTTACAGCCCCNACCATGTCGCCCATTGAATAGCCGAGGTTGCGTGCCACAAAATAAATACAAAGAATCACCGACATNATCAAGCAGAAGCTCTTCAANGTGTCGGTATAGATGAGTGTTTTCACGCCACCCTGAACAGTATATAGCCAAATCAAACCNATGGTNACAATCACGTTAAGGATAAACGGGATGTGGAGNGGTTCGCAAACAAGAGTCTGCAAAACCACACAGACAACAAAGAAACGGACTGCCGCACCCAGCATTTTAGAAACGAAGAAAAACCATGCACCGGTACGATAGGTTTTACGACCGAAACGGTCTTCGAGGTAGCCGTANATNGACACGAGATTGCGTTTATAGAAGATTGGCACAAGAACGCCGGCAATCAGGAAATATCCGACAATAAAGCCAAGNACCATCTGAAGATAGGCATAGCCGTTGTTTACGACCATACCGGGAACAGAAACGAAGGTTACGCCCGAGATGGCAGCTCCAATCATTGCGAAGGCAACGAGAGGCCAGGGNGTNCGACGACCGCCCGAAAAGAATGTNGAATTGTCGCTTTTACGCGAAACGAAATAAGATATTGTCAACAAGAGGGCAAAATAGCCNGCGATTGTCAATATAACTACGAATGGACTCATGTGAAAGTAAGGTTGATTGGTTTATAGATTTTAGAGTACGATTTCAGACAGCAACCTGTCCGGGGATATGGGGTTGGGGATTGTAGTCTTCAAGNTTGAAGTCTTCATACTTGAAGTCAAAGATACTTTTAACATCGGGGTTGATGACCATACGGGGCAACTCACCGGGAGTACGGGACAGNTGCAGTTTAACCTGATCAAAGTGATTGCTATATATATGCGTGTCACCAAGAGTNTGTACAAATTCGCCGGGTTTAAGTCCGGTAACTTGNGCNACCATCATGGTGAGCAGNGCNTATGAAGCGATGTTGAACGGCACACCGAGGAAACANTCGGCACTACGNTGATANAGCTGAAGGCTGAGNTTGCCGTCNGCNACATAAAACTGGAAGAATGCNTGGCANGGNGGCANNTTCATATTATCGAGGTCTCCGACATTCCAAGCGCTGACAATGATGCGNCGCGACTCGGGATTATTTTTGATTGTTTCAACAGCCTGGGTTATCTGGTCGATAAATCCGCCGTTATAGTCGGGCCACGAACGCCATTGGTAGCCATAGATGTGACCNAGGTCGCCTGTAACGGGGTCNGCCCACTCGTTCCAGATGCGNACNCCATGTTCTTGAAGGTAATGAACATTGGTGTCACCNTTCAAAAACCAGAGCAATTCATAAATTATAGACTTGAGATGGAGTTTTTTTGTAGTCAGCAACGGAAACCCTTTTGAAAGATCAAAGCGCATCTGATATCCAAAAACGCTACGGGTGCCGGTNCCGGTGCGGTCTCCTTTGTCCACACCATTGTCCATGACATGACGGAGTAAATCAAGATATTGTTTCATGCTCCAAAGTTAGCCTATTTTTTTCAATATTCAAGATTAGATAAAGTTTATTAAACTTATTTAAGAATNGAACGCTGCAATTTGATTGTTAAAATATGGAAACCTTATTATTTAAAATAATCAAAATTCAATATATGGATACAGGCGAAACTAATACNGCCGGAGGGAAANTAACAAACTCCCCGACCGAAAGNANAGGCGCATCGAGTGCNCTGATAGGCAATGCATGTATAATGATTGCAACAATATTCTGGGGTGTAAATGTAGCTTTTACCAAAGCGCTCATACCGGAATGGATGACATCAGACGGAATTTCGGCAGTCAGATTGATTGGCGGAGCAATTTTATTTTGGATTGCTTCATTATTTATTAAAGACCNCCGAATTGATCACCAAGACTGGATAAAATTGTTTGCCGGCGGAGCAATCGGATTGTTCGGATTCATCTANCTNTTTGTCATGTCGCTCCGTTTTGGCAACGCAATTGATATATCGATTATCATGACATTACCNCCGATTTTTGTAATATTGATGGAAGTCTTGTTCAGCAAACGACNCCCGTCTCTGCTTGAATATTTAGGAATCGTNGTGTCATTTGGTGGTGCAGTAATAATTATCGCATCTAAAGGCNCAACCGGAGCCGAAGCGAGCAACCGGTTNCTCGGAGATTTACTNGGAATCGCATCGGCGATTTGCTATGCATTCTACCTCTACATTCTTGAAGGTCCAAGCAAAAAATATCGTCCGACAAATATGCTGAAATGGGTATTCCTTTTTGCGGCGGTACCGGCTCTGTGCCTCGTGCCGGGCATGCAGGATATGCCAATCATGAAGACAACCGAAATCACGCCCTGGCTTGAAATCGGGTTCATTCTCTTCTGCCCGACCTTTATCGCATATTTTCTCGTTCAACCCGCCATCAAAGACATAGGGTCAGAGCTCGTGTCAATCTACCAGTATCTTTTGCCGGTATTTGCAACACTTACCGCCGTTTTGATGGGCATTGAAAAACTTCATTGGGTTCAGGTGCTTGCTATGGCAATTATCGTTGCCGGAATGTTGCTGACCAATCGCGGTAAAAACATCAAGCACGCGCCTTCAACCGCGGAAAGCGGAAAATAATCGAGAGAATTACCATAACCGCCAACGCCCAGGGATAATAAAGATAAACCCACGGTTCGGCAGGAGATATCCCGGCGAGCGCAGTACACAACAACGTTTGGGCACCATACGGAATTATACACTGTGCGATACATGAACATGTATCAAGAATACTTGCACTCTTGAGCGGAGAAACACCGAATCGGGCGGCAACCTGTTGAGAAAGAGATCCGACGGTAATAATTGCCACTGTATTATTCGCAGTACAGAAATTGACGAGCATTACAAGCACGCCAATTGCGGCTTGCGCTCCCCTTTGTCCGTGTATCCCGCGAGTCAGCACCTGCAAAATGTAATCAATCCCACCGTTGAATTGTATCAAGCCGAGCATTCCTGAAGCGAGCAAGGTTACAATTATCAGATTGCCCATCGAGTCAATGCCGGAACCCATAAAGCCAAACAGCGACATCATGTCACACCCGGCGACAACAGCAACGACAAATGTAGCAGCAATTCCGCCAAGCAAAACTATAACAACATTTATACCGGCAACCGCCATTACAATCACGCCCAAATAAGGCAGCAGCAACAGCATGTTTGGCACCTCTTCAACAACCACATTTTCAACCACACCACCACGCATAACATAGACAGCCAGCGTAATCAATGCAGCCGGTAATGCAATCCAAATATTGGTTTTGAATTTATCACCCATGCGACAGCCCTGGGTACGCGTCGCCGCAATAGTCGTGTCTGATATAAACGACAGATTATCGCCGAAGAACGCGCCACCGAGTATTGCCGCTATGAACAACGGAACCGGAGCATGTCCCGCAGTGGCCATATCCACGGCAAGCGGAGTCAGAGCAACAACAGTCCCTACCGATGTGCCGATTGAAAACGAGATGAAACAAGCAGCAACAAACAGCCCGGGCAAGATAAACCGTGCCGGCATATATCTCAATGCAAAATTAACAGTTGCATCAACCGCCCCTATCTCTTTTGCAAGATTGGCAAACGCNCCGGCAAGGATGAAAATCCATATCATATACATGATATTTGTCGATCCCGCCGATTTTGAAAATATCTTTATGCGATCTTGGAGAGACCCACCGGTGATGACTACAGCCCAGACTGTAGCGACAAGGAACGCCACAGCCAACGGCATCTTATAAAAGTCTCCGATGACGATCGATACGACCAAATAAAAAAGCATAAAAACAAGGATTGGCGATACAGCCAAAATTCCTTTTCTGAATGGGATTGGTTCAGACGTTTTAATTTGCATTGGCAACGATTTAATATAACAGTCTTTGAGTTCTACAAAACGAGTTCGGCAAACAAACGGTCAAACTCTTTGTCAAGGTCTCCGGTTTTACCGGGATGCACTTCAGAGGTGCGAATGCACGCCGAACGTACAGCAGTCAGCCAGCGAAACCGTTCTTCGACCGGGAAATCAGCCATCCCGGTTGCACGGTCGGGCGAGGGTTTGCTCAGCTCCACAAACGAAAGCAACTGATGCTCAACCATTTCCGGTGTAAGTTCAATACATTTCAACCCATTAACACGCTGATTATCAATATTATAAGCAAATTTTATCCATTTTTTTCGCTTACACATCATAATCAAACCAATATTCACGAACTCCTGACGAGCGATATCGGGCATAAACCTTACGACGGCATATTCATATAGGAAGTTTTGATCGGTATTCATTGGCTTGTTTTACAAATAGTTGAGAGTTTTCGAGACGTATTTTCAGAAATTCAGAATAGACACGACGAATTTCATCAGGATTTGAATCGGGAGTATAATTCAGCCACGAGTCGGGGAGCATCGAAACAATTTGATCAATGGCTTCGGGTGTTATCAATCGATGCATCTCTTTATCAACCTCATCAAGCATGGATGCACGCGAAAGCATAGCATGATTTTGACTATATGGAAATGGAGACATAGCTGCCTTTACATGATCGCTCCATGAATGATGAAAATATAGAGAAGCTCCATGATCAATCAACCAAGTTTCGCCATGCCAAACAAGCATGTTTGTATTTTTTACTGTTCGGTCGATATTAGTCAAGAACGCATCTAACCATAAAATTTTGGAAGCTTCTTCAGCTGACACTTTGTTGGCATACGGATCAAGGGTGAGAGCTCCTGACAAAAAATGGAGTCCGAGATTTAACCCGCGTGAAGCCTTCAGTAAATCTTGAATTTCTTCGTCAGGCTCGGTGCGTCCGAAATCCTCGTCAAGATCAAGGAAGACAAGTTCGGGGACTCGAAGACCTGCAAGTCGAGCGATTTCACCTCCAATAAGTTCTGAGACCAGAGCCTTTGAACCATGTCCTGCACCTCGAAACTTCACTACATATTTAAATCCGTCGTCAGCCTCAGCCAGCGCCGGAAGTGATCCGCCTTCACGCAACGGAGCGATATAGCGGGTTACATTCTGATGTCTTAATTCCGTATTCATTTATCGTGTTTTGATAGAGCATCTTTAATTATACGAGCTTTCGCCGGACCGACAACCTCGGCAATGGCATCGGTTGAAGCGAGTTCAATTTGGCGAACACTCTTAAACTTTTTAAGGAGTGCCGTACGGGTAGCCTCACCAACACCTTTAATCGAATCAAGTCGGCTAACAGTTTGAGATTTTGAGCGACGGTCGCGATGATGAGTTATACCAAANCGGTGAGCCTCGTCTCGCAAATGCTGAACCACCCGCAACGACTCACTATTTTTATTAATGTATAGAGGCACCGAGTCGCCCGGAAAATAGATTTCTTCAAGACGCTTGGCAATACCGGCAAGTGCGATTTTGCCACGCAACCCAATCGCATCGAGAGCCTCCACGGCAGCACTCAACTGACCTTTACCTCCATCGACAATCACCAACTGAGGNANTTCCTGACCNTCCTCAACCAGTCGGGTATAACGACGAGTCAAAACCTCTTTCATCGAAGCAAAATCATCAGGACCTTCAACGGTTTTAATATTGAAATGGCGATAATCNTTTTTTGANGGTTTCGCATCACGGAAAACNACACACGACGCNACCGGATTNGTNCCCTGAATATTTGAGTTATCAAAACACTCAATATGACGNGGNANTTCAGACAAATGAAAATCTTGTTTCATCTGTTCCAAAATTTTCAGAGTNCGTTGTTCGGGATCGGTNCGTTCNATATGTTTCANAAANTCNANNTTACTTTGNCGGGCATTNCGCTGAGAGACTTCGAGCAAGTGAGCTTTATCNCCNCGAACCGGCACAATAAACGTGACGCCGTCGAGTTCAATTTCAGGAGCTTCAGCAACAACCACTTCTCCAAACTTAACATCAAGCGATGTNTGAATTTCATTCATTGCAAGCGTCAATAGCTCTGTGCTCGACTCGTCAAGACGTCGACGATAATGNAGTGTCACACTCTTGACAACAGCACCTCGACGGACATGCATATAATTTATGTAAACATCATTTGANCCATCGTCATCAATTCCAAAAACNTCAATCTCATCAATCGTTGTTGAGACAATCACGCTCTTTGATTGNTAACGTTCAAGNAACTTATATTTTTCTTTCAANTCCTGAGCCTGCTCAAACTTCAACTGACCGGCATAGCGTTCCATTTCAGCGACAAGATAATCCATCAGCTCACGGGTCTCNCCTCTCAAAATTTGCTTCACACTATCAATATATGNTTTATATTCATCAGGCGAAACAAGTCCTTTACAACACCCGAGACAATTTTTCAGATGATACTCCAAACACAGNCGTCCCTTCCCNCNCNCAACATATTCAGGCGTTATCGGNATACGNCATGTACGAATCGGGTACAGATGTTTAATCAAATCCAACACCGTTCTCGCCATCTCAACATTAGTGTACGGGCCAAAATACTTTGATCCATCCTTAATATGTTGCCTCGTCATAAACACCCGTGGATACATTTCATTCGTTACAACAATCCAAGGATAGCTTTTATCATCCTTCAACAAAACATTATATCGCGGTTGATATTCCTTAATCATTGCTGATTCAAGATTCAAAGCATCTTGCTCTGTNGGAACAACAATATACTTCATATCAACAATCGCCCGAACCAACAAGTTGGTGCGAAGCGACTCATGAGTGCGATTAAAATAAGACGATACTCGACGCTTGAGATTCTTCGCCTTACCCACATATATAACCTTACCCTCGGAGTCAAAATACATATAGACACCGGGGGTATCGGGCAAGATGGAGATTTTCTCTTTTAGCTCATCAGATTTTCCTTTATCATGTTTAGCCATATCAAGAAGANNTTAAAACAGCCTCAACTAAAAAGAGACCTTTGACGCGCAATCAACGATCACGAGCCAAAGGTTACCCACGCCGTAAATTTGATTAATACTTNATAAGCGAAGTTACCTCTACATCAGCAGGCAACAGTNCACGTCCACCAAGNGCCGAAAGTTCAATTATGAAATTGACATAAATCTTTTTAGGATTCATACTTTTCACAAGATTATANGCAGCAAGCATCGTGCCACCGGTNGCGAGGACATCATCATGNAAAACAACAACATCATCTTCNGTGATAGCATCACGATGAATTTCGATTGTGTCAACGCCGTATTCCTTTTNATACGAAGCTGAAATTGTATCAGCAGGCANCTTACCGGGCTTGCGCACNGGAACAAAACCGGCNCCNAGCTCAAAGGCAAGAATCGAACCTCCGATAAACCCNCGAGATTCAATACCAACCACNTTAGTTACACCTTTATCACGATACAACTGAGACAAATCCCAGCCAATAATGTGTAAAGCACGAGGATCTTTAAAAACAGTTGTCAGATCTTTAAACACCACACCTTTCTGGGGGAAATCTACAACNTCACGAATTTTAGATTTGATGTATTCCATCTTAAACGTAAACTGATTTATAGAGAGTTATAATTAGATTGTTTCACGTGAAACATTCATCTACCCAAAAGTAGAAGCAACACATTTATATCACTCGGAGANACACCCGGAATACGNCGNGCCTGTCCNACGGTATCAGGGTTGATCTTTGCAAGCTTTTGACGAGCCTCNGTTGAAAGCGCAGANATCGATTCATAATCAAACTTATCTTTAATNCTAAGCTCTTCAAGGCGACGAAGCTTATCGGCGGTCTGACGTTCCCNTTCAATATANCCGTCATATTTAATTAGAATTTCAGCNGCTTCTACAATNTCACTTCTGCGAGCAGATTCAATCTCAGATATGACCTTATTTAAGGGATCTATCATGCCNGCCAAAATTTCNATANTAAACNCAGGNCGCAAAATNAAATCATAAAGTTTAACACCTTGCTTAAGCGGTTGAAATCCATTTGACTCAAAAATAGGATTTATGACTGAAGTTTTTACCGAGAACTCCTTACAAAACTTTATCAAGCNATCACGTTGATCAATCTTNTCCTTAAGCAAATCAAATCTATTCTGATCAGCGAGNCCGACAGAATATGATCGAGGAGTCANCCTGACATCAGCATCATCCTGACGCAGAAGTATTCGATATTCAGCCCTCGANGTAAACATACGNTACGGCTCATCAACACCCTTGGTAACCAAGTCGTCAATAAGCACACCGATATACGCTTCATCACGAGCAAGAATAAACGGNTCTTTNCCATTAATTTTAAGNTGNGCATTCATNCCGGCAATCAAGCCTTGNCCGGCAGCNTCCTCATATCCCGTAGTACCATTAACTTGTCCGGCGAAATAAAGACCTGAAACAAGTTTGGTTTCAAGCGTGTGATTTAATTGCGTCGGGTCAAAAAAATCATATTCGATCGCATATCCGGGACGAAATATTTCAACATTCTCAAGAGCCGGAATCGTCTCAAGAGCCTCAAGTTGGATATTCAGAGGAAGTGATGAAGAAAATCCATTAAGATAAAATTCAGTCGTATCAACACCTTCCGGTTCAAGAAAAAGCTGATGCTCAGTTTTATCAGCAAAGGTCACAATCTTCGTTTCNATACTGGGACAATAGCGAGGTCCAATACTTTGAATTTGTCCGTTATAAAGTGGCGAGTCAGGCAANCCNCGACGCAAAACCTCATGNGTTTTNTCGTTTGTGTAAAGAATATAACAATCTTTTTGAGGCAGCTCACGCTTTACNTCAGGAAGATAGGAGAANTTNTGATAATCATCATCTCCGGGCTGNGGTGTTGTTTTTGAGAAATCAACACTACGGCTGTCAATTCTAACAGGCGTACCGGTCTTCATACGATCAGCCACGAANCCCAATTCAATCAATCGNGCCGTTAATCCCGTTGAAGCAGGTTCAGAAATTCTGCCACCTTTCAACTTAGTACGACCAATGTGCATCAATCCATTAAGGAACGTTCCGGCAGTCAAGATAACAGCTTTTGCNTTAAACTCAACACCAAGTGCGGTTTTTACGCCCTTAATCATATTATCTTCTACAATAACATCGACCACATCATCCTGCCACATAGACAGATTAGGAGTATGNTCAAGTGTATCACGCCAAAGCTTACTAAAAACCATACGATCAGNCTGNGAACGAGGACTCCACATAGCCGGACCTTTTGAACGATTCAACATTCTGAACTGTATNGCCGAACGATCGGTAATGATTCCCATTTGNCCGCCAAGAGCATCAATCTCTCTAACGATTTGNCCNTTGGCAATTCCGCCGACAGCAGGATTACAGCTCATNTGAGCAATCTTATTCATATCAAGGGTAATAAGCAACGTGTTACTACCCATACGAGCAGCAGCAGACGCAGCTTCACAGCCGGCATGACCGGCTCCGACAACAATTATATCGAAATCAAATTTCATACATCAGAAAGCTTATTATACAACGNCAAAGCATCTTCTTCGTTTGCCTCCATAATCTCACGCTCANCCGGNCCTTTATCATTGATTCCACAAAGATGAAGAATTCCGTGAATAATNACACGCAAAAGNTCCTTATCATAAGGCTGCGAAACAAGCTCAGAATTAGTGCGAACCGTATCAAGAGAGATATACATATCACCTCTCAAAAGTTTGCCTCGTGTATAATCAAAAGTAATTATATCGGTATAGTAATCGTGCTGAAGAAACTGACGATTGACATCAATAATACGGCTGTCATCACAAAAAATATAGGTCAACTCACGAGCCGTAAAACCATGANGCAAAGCAACCTCGCAAATCCATCGTTCAACAAACCCAAAGTCAAGCGATGGCATATCAACNTCGCCNTCAGTCAACCATTGAAAAACTGTATTCATTTTTGGACGATTTAACTTGCAAATATACAAATAAATCTATTNNNCCACAACACCAATTTTCAAAATAAAAGTAAAAAAATCGGTTCAACAAACCGTCNAACCGAATATAACAAATTATGTATCAGAGTATTACTTAAAGAAAATGTATGCAGCAAACACACCGGCAATAGAGCCGCAAATATCAGCCAACAAGGCGTATGAGACAGCATAACGTGTTTTTTTAATTCCAACACTACCAAAGTAAACTGCTAATACATAGAACATTGTATCAGTACTNCCTTGAATCGAAGCAGAAACTTTAGCNACAAATGAATCAACACCATACGTGTTCATCAAATCAACCATCATACCTCGCGANCCACTNCCACTCAAAGGNTTCATCAACGCTGTCGGCAGCGCAGGAACCCACTCNGAGTCAAAGCCCATAAAATCAACNGCAGAGGTGAGCATATTGGTGATAACATCCATTGCNCCCGACGCACGAAACATNCCTATTGCAACAAGGATAGCAACAAGATAAGGAATGATCATNACAGCNGTTTTNAAGCCCTCCTTAGCGCCATCGATGAACGCATCATACATATTCACTCGTTTCACCAAGCCGGCAATAACAAANGCAATAATNACCGAGAACAAACATACATTAGCGATAAACCCGGAGTAGAGCTGAACTTCNTCCTGATTCATTCGACTGAAGAACCACACNACACCACCAATAAATANAGACATCCCGGCAAGCCAGGCNATCAANACGGGGTCGAGAAGCTTGATACGTTGTTTGATACACANAGCAATTATACCGACAAGCGTAGAAATAAACGTTGCAAGTAATATAGGGAGGAAAACGTCAGTCGGATTTGCAGCACCCGCCTGAACGCGATACATCATGATACCNATTGGAATAAAACACAAACCNGACGCATTCAAAATCAAAAACATGATCATTGCATCAGTGGCAGTATCTTTCTTTNGATTAAGTTCCTGGAGTTCTTTCATCGCCTGCAAGCCNANNGGAGTAGCAGCATTGTCAAGTCCAAGCATATTTGCCGACACATTCATAAATATAGAGCCCATAGCAGGGTGACCTTTTGGAACACCCGGGAAAAGTCGACAGAAAAGCGGACTAATCAAACGACCAAAAAAATTAACAACACCNGCCTTCTCCCCAATCTTCATCAACCCCATCCAGAGGGCAAGCACACCCGTCAGACCTATCGAAATTTCAAATGCAGTACTCGCCGACGAAAAAGAAGCCGTCATTATCTGAGACCACACTTCCATATCGCCACCAAAAATGGTCTTACCGATGGCAACAATAAAGGCAAGTAGGAAAAAAGCTATCCAAATGTAATTTAGTACCATAATTTGACAAAGATACGCAATTTTTTCAATATATTTGTCCAAAATAGCCTAAGTAGAAGAAATTATTTCTATTTCAACAAAAAACAAAAACAAGAAAATCAGAGCTATCAACTTGATATTTAATAATTTCCGCAAATTTAAACCCTCTGAGAATTAAATAAAAAATTCTTCACGATAAACTACACATAAAAATCACAGATAAAATGAGTGAAATTTGGAAGTCAGAAATCAACGAGGCAGGCTCGGCTGATAAAGCAAAAATTTTGAGTAGATTTTTCAAGACCGGGAAAGGCGAATATGGCGAAGGAGATATTTTTGTCGGAGTCACAGTTCCGGTCAATCGAGAGATTGCAAAAAAATATTCTGAAGCAGATTTCTCAACAATTAAATCAATGCTCGACTCCCCGATTCATGAACATCGACTGTCGGGACTTCTCGCGCTCGTTCAAAAATACAAAAAACAAAAAAACAATCGCACTGACATCGTCAAGTTTTATTTATCACAAACTAAAAACATCAACAACTGGGATCTTGTAGATCTGTCGGCACCATATATACTTGGCGAATACCTCAACGCAAATTACGATCAATCAATAATCGATCAACTAAGCAACTCTCAATCAATGTGGGAACGTCGCATTGCAATTGTATCAACATTGACAATGATACGCAAAAATAATATCGACCTCGCCCTCAAACTATCAGAAAAATATCTCACCGATACACAGCCATTAATCCACAAAGCAACCGGATGGATTCTAAGAGAAGTTGGCAAAAAAGATGAAAAGTCACTCATCGATTTCCTCGACAAACACACCCCCATAATGCCAAGGACCGCCCTACGTTATGCAATAGAACGGCTCGGCAAAGACACCCGTACACATTATATAAATATACCACGCCAACTTTAACATAAAAATAACATAGCGTTTAAGAAAAAAACAGTATGTTTGCAATACAAAACCAATAACTCGATGATCAAGAAAATCATAACAGCCAATCAGCAGATAAACGAAACTCACAAAGACCTTCTGACAAAGCTATCAGACGGAATAATACCTCAAGAAGCCACCATAATTTACAAAGGTCGCAACATCGTTTACTCAATCCTTGACAAAGATTGTCACATTAATATAAAAGCATTCCGTACGCCAAAATTCCCCAACTGCTACATATATACAACATTACGCGAAAGTAAGGCACGTCGTTCATTTGAAAACGCCCGAACACTGCTTTCTCTTGGCATCAACACTCCCCTTCCGATAGCCTACATCGAAATAAAAGAATGTGGCAAACTGACAAACAGCTACTATCTTTGCGAACAAATGGATAACCTTCAAACAATTCGCGACTGGCAAAAATATCCTTTCTCCGACCAACTGCTCGACAANCTTGCCAAATTCATGAAAGAACTGATTGACAAGCATATATACCATCGTGATTTTTCACCCGGCAACATACTGTTTGAAAAGAGCGACGACAATAAATTCACATTCTATCTTGTTGATTTAAACAGAATGGAATTCGGAATAACCGACATAAACAAGATGAATAGAATGTTCCGTGCAATCACAACCAATCCCGAAGAAAATCAAGACCTTGCACGCCGATTTGCCACAGTTGCAGGCTTAGATATCAACGAGACACAACAAATGGCAGCCCAACAACTCCAAAACTACCTTGACGAGAAAGCACGAAATAACAAACTAAAACGACTCTTCAATATAAAATCGTCACCAAAACCGAAAAGTTACACGTGAAACAATTCTAAATAAAATAGACAACAATAGTATAGCATAATTGCAATTTCAGATGAATTTTGTAAACTAAAAAGTGAAAAATAATTAATAGGGAAAAATTTCCATAATTAAATTAGCACAACACGAAATTTATCATTATCTTTGCATAAATTTTAAAAATAGAATCAATTTAATCCATATTTTCATAATTAATTCATTTAAAAATGAGCACAATCGATTTATCAAAGTATGGCATCACCGGAGCTAAGGTGATCCACAACCCCTCTTGGGACCAACTGTTTATCGACGAAACCAAACCNAACCTCGAAGGTTATGAAAAAGGTCAGGAAACTGAACTTGGTGCGGTTAACGTAATGACAGGTATCTACACCGGACGCTCTCCCAAAGACAAATTCTTCGTAATGGATGACGCCACTCGCAACTCAATCTGGTGGACAACNGAAGAATACAAAAACGACAANAAACCNATCACACCCGCTACNTGGGATGCTCTTAAAGCTATCGCTGACAAAGAGCTCAGCAACAAAACTCTTTATGTAGTTGACGCATTCTGCGGTACTAACAAAGACACTCGTCTTGCTGTACGTTTCGTTATGGAAGTTGCTTGGCAGGCTCACTTCGTTACAAACATGTTTGTACGTCCTACCAAAGAAGAACTCGACAACTTCACTCCCGACTTCATCGTTCTCAACGCNTCTAAAGCTAAAGTTGAAAACTGGAAAGAACTNGGCATCAACTCTGAAACTTGTGTTGCATTCAACCTCACTGAAAAAATGCAGCTCATCATCAACACTTGGTATGGTGGTGAAATGAAGAAAGGTATGTTCTCAATCATGAACTACTACAATCCTCTTCGCGGCATCGCTTCAATGCACTGCTCTGCCAACACCGACCTCAAAGGTGGCAACACTGCTATCTTCTTCGGTCTTTCAGGTACAGGTAAAACTACCCTTTCAACCGACCCCAAACGTCTCCTCATCGGTGACGACGAACACGGTTGGGACGACAACGGTGTNTTCAACTATGAAGGTGGTTGCTACGCTAAAGTTATCAACCTTGACAAAGAAAGCGAACCCGANATCTACAAAGCTATCCGTCGCGACGCACTTCTCGAAAACGTTACTGTTGACGCTAATGGCAAAATCGATTTCGCTGATAAGAGCGTGACTGAAAACACTCGTGTTTCTTATCCTATCGAACACATCGACAAAATCGCTCCCGGAAGCCACGGCCCCGCTGCTAAGAACGTTATCTTCCTTTCAGCTGACGCATTTGGTGTACTTCCTCCCGTGTCTATCCTCACTCCCGAGCAGACTAAATACTACTTCCTTTCAGGTTTCACCTCTAAACTCGCAGGTACTGAACGTGGTATCACCGAACCTACTCCTACATTCTCAGCTTGCTTCGGTGCNGCATTCCTTTCACTCCACCCCACCAAATATGCTGAAGANCTCGTTAAACGTATGGAACAGAGCGGTGCTAAAGCATATCTCGTNAANACCGGTTGGAATGGTACAGGNAAACGTATCTCAATCCGCGATACTCGTGGTATCATCGATGCTATNCTCGACGGTGCTATCCTTTCTGCTCCTACCAAAGTAATTCCTATCTTCAACTTTGTAGTTCCCACCGAACTCCCCGGCGTAGATCCCAAGATCCTCGATCCTCGCGATACTTACGCTAACGCTGAAGACTGGAAAGTTAAAGCTGACAAACTNGCTGAAATGTTCATCAACAACTTCAAGAAGTTTGAAAACAACGCAGCCGGCAAAGCTCTCGTAGCAGCTGGTCCCAAGCTCTGATTTAACCTATAATCAAGCATAAAATAANGAAAGCCGTCCCGACCGGGGCGGCTTTCTTTGTATATCCATTTTTATTAGAGACAANAAAAAAAGCTGTCTCACGACAGCTTAATTCCTTAATAAACCAATCATTATCACATTTCTTGCAATGATAGAGGGACTTTGTTTGTCACTCTACACTANTATAACAACCGGTTNTGNAAAAAGGTTCACAAGAATGTAAAAAAATTTGATTGGATTNTATTTTCAGATAGTTTTGAGGTTAGAACCCGGTCGGTCAATTTCGCGCAAAAGATTGACTGCATCGACATANTGACAGATGCTCTCNGCAACCATCTGAGCNTCACGCATNGCATGAACCACCGTTGCCGGTTGTTTGGTAACGTCACCNGCTGCAAACACACCCTTGCGGGTAGTCATCCCATAGGGATTTTCNCGAATCANAATAAAACCTTTGTCATCAACTTCGATGCCNTCTGTTGTAGAAACAATNCGGCTTGCCGGCACACTTCCNACAGCAAACAAAATAACNTCAGCCTCAAACTGTTCAGGTTTNCCATCTACAAGTATATCAATATTGTCGATTGTACGTCCGTTAGACGAGTTAACNGCCGTTATATTNGTATTCCACATAAANTCNACACCTTCNTCCACAGCNTCGTTATATTCNGNCTTCAAAGCNGACATTTCGTCNATTGTCTTNCGATACATAACAGTAACTTTTGAGGCNCCAACCCTCAAAGCGGTTCGGGCAGCGTCCATAGCCGTATTTCCACAGCCGACAATGACAACACGACTCCCCTCTTTGACAATCATTTCNTCACGTATAATATANCCNCTTAAATAGAGCTGAAAACGACTTAGAAAGAATATTGCCTGACCGATAGCAGGCAAATTACTGCCGNGGAAATCAAGACGACGAGGTTTTGCAGTACCGGTACCGATAAATATGGCATCATATCCGTCATCAAACATGTCATCGACAGTCATATCGACACCNACCGTAACATCACAGTTGATTTTAACGCCCAAATGAGCAATCTTTTCAATCTCGTTCTGAACCACCTCTTTGGGCAATCGATATTCAGGAATNCCGAACATCAACATNCCGCCCGGTTGAGGCTCACGNTCAAAAATTTCAACGTNATATCCCCTGCGGGCAAGNACCCCGGCAACCGTNAGCCCCGCAGGACCGCTTCCGATGACCGCTACGCGTCCTTTATCCTTGCAGGGTATTGTTTCNCTACTCAGGTTNATATCGGCGTCAAATTGCGAAATAAAACGCTCCAGCGCACCGATTCTTAAAGGNTCACCCTTTTTCCCGAGAACACAATGNCCTTCACATTGACGTTCGTGNGCGCAAACACGACTGCAAACAGCCGGCAAATTGCTATGAATATTAATAATATCCATAGCCTCGCCAAAGTTACCCATCGACAAGGCATGAACCCATCGCGGGATCTCATTNNCAACCGGACATCCCTTTACNCATTGCGGAGCCTTACAGTTGAGACAACGCTTTGACTCCAGCACTGCCTCTTGAATTGTTAAATCCATAATATTCAAAAATAAATCCCANACTCGATTTCTCAAGTATGGGATTTAAGGTTATGTTAATNTCAAATTAGAATTCTGCGTTNTTCGGTGTTCTNGGGAACGGAATGACATCGCGGATGTTAGTCATACCNGTCACNAANAGNATAAGGCGNTCAAAACCGAGACCAAANCCCGANTGAGGAACTGTNCCGAAACGNCGNGTATCNAGATACCACCACATATCTTTCATCGGAATGTTGAGTTCCTCGATGCGCTGAAGCAACTTATCGTAGCTTTCTTCACGTTCAGAACCNCCGATAATCTCGCCNATTTTCGGGAAAAGAACATCCATAGCACGAACAGTTTTACCATCTTCATTCTGCTTCATATAGAATGCNTTGATTTCNTTNGGATAATCGGTCAGGATAACCGGGCGTTTGAAATGTTCTTCGACAAGATANCGNTCNTGTTCGCTCTGAAGATCGGCACCCCAGTAAACAGGGAATTCAAACTTCTTACCCGATGCCTCAAGAATCTTAACACCCTCGGTATAGGGCAAGCGTACAAATTCCTGACTGATAACACCTTCAAGACGTTCAATCAGCTCTTTATCATACATATCGTTCAAGAACTGNATNTCNTCNCGNGCGTTATCAAGCGCAAATCTGATGCAATATTTAATGAAATCTTCGGCAAGATTCATGTTGTCGGTGATATCATTAAATGCAACCTCGGGCTCAATCATCCAGAACTCGGCAAGGTGACGGGGAGTATTTGAATTCTCGGCACGGAATGTCGGACCGAAAGTATAGATGGCACCGAGTGCTGTTGCACCAAGNTCGCCTTCGAGCTGACCAGAAACTGTAAGCGCAGTCTGCTTGCCAAAGAAGTCAGACGAGTAGTCAACCTCTCCTGCTTCAGTNCGCGGAAGGTCNTTGAGCGGGAGTGTTGTCACCTGGAACATCGCTCCTGCGCCTTCACAGTCGCTCTCGGTAATCAGCGGNGTGTTGAGATAGTAGAANCCACGTTCNTTNAAGAACTTGTGGATAGCATANGCCAACACNCTACGNACACGNAANACNGCACCAAANGTNTTGGTACGCATNCGNANGTGNGCTTTTTCACGAAGGAANTCAAGAGTGTGACCTTTCTTTTGAAGAGGATAGGTTTCGGGGTCGGCTGTNCCATAAATCTCAAGTTTTTCGGCTTGAATTTCGGCAGACTGACCTTTACCCATCGANTCTACAAGACGACCNTCAACACAGATAGCCGCACCNGTTGTGATCGGTTTAAGCTGTTCATCGCNGAACTTAGCCATATCAAAAACAATCTGAATGTTCTTGATAGTAGAGCCGTCGTTCAAAGCCACAAATTGAACCTGTTTGTTGCCGCGACGGGTGCGTACCCATCCTTTGACACANACATCGCTGCCAATCAGCGCAGGATCAAATATATCAGCAATAATTGTACGTTTCATAAACGGTTAAATTAGATAATTCTATTATTCAAATGAACCCATCTTGAGGAAATTAACCTCTTCCTGAGTCAGATAACGCCAACGACCGCGGGGAAGGTTTTTCTTTGTCAAACCTGCAAAATAAACACGGTCAAGTTTGGTNACATGATAACCGAGCGATTCAAAGATGCGACGAACAATGCGGTTNCGTCCTGAGTGGATTTCGATACCTGCCTGATTGCGGTCGGTTTCAGTAGCATANCTGATTGCATCNGCATGNATNGGTCCGTCTTCAAGTTCGATACCGTCGGCAATACGCTGCATATCTTCTTCGGCAATATCTTTGTCGGTCCAAACATGATAGATTTTTTTCTTGACATATTTGGGATGAGTGAGCTTAGAAGCGAGATCACCGTCGTTTGTCAACAAAAGGACACCGGTAGTATTGCGGTCGAGACGGCCAACAGGATAAATACGTTCGGGACACGCTCCCTTGACGAGATCCATCACGGTCAGACGTCCGTTGGGATCATCACTTGTTGTCACACAATCTTTGGGTTTGTTGAGAAGAATGTAGCACTTGCTTTCGAGTGCAACAACCTTTTCATCATATTCGACAACATCGCTGTGGCTGATCTTTGTACCGAGTTCAGTCACGACATTGCCGTTAACTTTAACAAGACCCTGCTGGATAAATTCGTCAGCCTCACGACGTGAACAAATGCCGGCGTTAGCCATAAACTTGTTCAGACGAATCTGTTCATTAGGATCGGGAATGGGCATTTCATATTCGATGCGTTTTGGGCGTGGCACAAAGCTTTTGCCGGGACGGGGTTGCTGTTGCTGACGGAAACCACCCTGTTGATTACGTTGTTGGTAACCGCCTTGACGCTGCTGATAACCTCCCTGTTGATTGCGTTGCTGATAACCACCCTGACGTTGTTGGTAGCCGCCTTGACGCTGTTGGTAGCCACCTTGGCGTTGCTGATAACCACCTTGACGCTGTTGGTAGGGGCGTTGTTGGTAGCCACCCTGACGCTGTTGGTAGGGACGCTGCTGATACCCGCCCTCGTTGTTACGAAGGTCATTATTCTGATAGCCTGCTGTCTGTCCTTCTTCGCCATGATTATCACCATTAAAGCCCTGATTGTCACCATAGGGGCGCTGTTGATAAGGACGTTGTTGATAGGGGCGCTGTTGATAACCGCCTTGACGTTGCTGATAGCCACCCTGGCGCTGTTGGTAGGGGCGCTGTTGATAGCCACCTTGTTGACGGGGCTGATAACCTCCCTGACGTTGTTGATAGGGGCGAGGCTGATAACCTCCCTGATTACGGGGCTGATAACCGCGTGCCTCTCCGGCATTCTGATCAGCCGAATCTGTTCCTTCGTTATTTGACTGAGCGTGATTGTGCTCGCCAAAATCTACTTTTTCATAACGTGACGCACTACCATCACCCGACATAAAACCGGGACGTGGCTGTCCAATTCTTGGTCTTTTAGGTTTCTTTTCTTCGTTCTCCATAAAAGCTTACATGGTTTTTTTGTTTGCCTCGCGGCATCCATTGAGTTAATTAAAAAATTTGTTTAATTGTGATTATATATGATTATAAATGACATAATTGTCAACTACTTATCCCGATTAATAACCGGTATAGCTATGGGGTGACAAACGTCGCAGCTCATCTTTTACCGACTCTGAAACGTCGAGCGTATCAATAAACGATGCGATAGACTCGGCGGTCACTCCCGTATTAACACGAGTCAATTGCTTGAGAGTTTCGTATGGGTTGGGATAACCCTCACGACGAAGGATTGTTTGAATTCCTTCGGCAACCACGCTCCACATCGAATCAAGATCACGATTGATGGCATCTTGGTTGAGAATTAGTTTATTGAGTCCCTTCATAGTCGATTTGATAGAAATCATCATGTGAGCCATCGGAACTCCGACATTGCGAAGCACGGTCGAGTCGGTAAGGTCACGCTGAAGACGCGAAATCGGTAGCTTGGTTGACAAATGAGTTAAAACCGCATTGGCTATTCCCAAGTTGCCTTCACTGTTTTCAAAGTCGATCGGGTTAACTTTGTGGGGCATTGCCGACGAACCAACCTCACCCGCTTTGATTTTCTGTTTGAAATATTCCATTGAAATATACATCCAGATGTCGCGGTCAAGGTCAATCATGATTGTATTGATACGTCGCATCGCATCAAAAATACCCGCCATATTATCATAATTGCTAATCTGGGTTGTATATGATTCACGTTCGATATGAAGGTTTTCAGAGAGAAATTTGTTAGCAAAATCAAGCCAGTTNATTGAGGGATAAGCAGCAAGGTGAGCATTGAAATTACCGGTAGCACCACCAAATTTACCACTCACATGGCATTTATCCAACTCGCCGAGTTGCTGTTCGAGACGATAGGCAAACACCTTCATCTCTTTGCCGAGGCGAGTGGGCGATGCAGGCTGACCATGAGTTTTGGCAAGCATCGGAATATCTTTCCATTCCTCGGCACGAGCATTGAGAAAATCAATCAGTTCAACAAGAGCCGGACGATAAACCTCTTTAATGGCGTCGGCAATTGACATCGGCACCGAGGTGTTATTAATATCCTGAGAAGTCAGTCCGAAATGGATAAACTCTTTATAGGCAGCAAGACCAAGACGGTCAAAATGTTCCTTCAAAAGGTATTCAACAGCTTTTACGTCGTGGTTGGTGACTTTTTCAATCTCCTTTACACGCTCAGCATCCTCAATCGAAAAATTACGATAGATATCACGAAGACGCTCAGCCATGTCGGCAGGGAAATCGGCAAGATTGCCCAGCGGAATACGGGTCAAAGCCAGAAAATATTCAACCTCAACTTTTACACGGTAACGAATAAGCGCAAATTCTGAGAAATAACGATCAAGCGATTCAGTTTTATCGCGGTAACGTCCATCAACGGGCGACACAGCGGTTAAAGGAGTCAAAATCATTTTAATAATCTAAAAATATAATTTATTACGTAATAAGTAGTTAAAACTGTATGGACTAATATTATCCCTTAATATTTTGCAAAGATAATACAAACCAACCAACAAACCAACTTTTTAATGTAGTTTGACGTTTAAAAAAACTGCTTTTCAGCTCGGCATGTATGTATTATTCCAAATATCTCAGAAACAAGTCACGATCAGGAGCATCGCTTTCTGATATTTTCATCATAATCTGTTTTTTCTTCGCATAAAAATTCTTTTGCTTAAACCCCATGAAAAGACATATGGCACGAGGAGAAAATCCGGCAAAAACCATAAGTACAAAACGCTGTTCAACGTCATTCAAAAAACCACACTGCTCAATAAATTTCGACGCCAAACCGTCTAAATATCTATCAGTAGATTCGGTTATTTGCTTATTACTCAACTGACCCTTAAATTTTTGAAGTTCCGACTCAATTCTATTAAACATATAGCTTCGGAACTTATCAGAATCCCTTTTCTCAAAATACTCATAACACAACGAATTTAACAACGTCCATTGATTTCGATAAAGCTCTCTAAGTCTCATTCGCAACTCATCAACCGACTCGATTTGCACACCCATATCGGTCAGTGTTTGCTCTTGATTTTTAACCGTCACCTCAAGTTCATGATTTTTATGATTGATATCATTAAAAACCAACATAATATCATTAATCTTTCTTTCACTTTCCAAGCGTTTGACTTTGAGTCGATATTGATAAAACAGCACAATAAACAAGACAATAAAGAAAGCTATTACCCCCACAAGTACCAATAATTTTCGTTGCTCTTTGCTCTTCATTTCAGCAAAACGCAAACCCTCGTCAAGATAATCACGCTGAGCGGCAACAAGAAGTTGAGAAGATGCAACGCGAGTGTCATTATCACTGCAAATCATTATGCTATCAGAATAACGCAATGCTTCTTGATAGTTACCTAACATCTTATTAAGATCCCTATATGCAAAATAAATTATTGCTTTTGTACTATTATCATACTTTTCCGGGATTAATTTACTTAANATAATTTTTGCACTATCATAATCTTTATTTAAAACACAAAGCCAACTCTTATATGCCGAGTCTCCCGCAGTAGCCTTTATATAATCATTCATCGCAAAATACTTATCTAAACTATTCTTTGCTTTCTCATNTTCTTTATTTTTAAATTTAAATCTATATTCTGTATAGAAACAATAACTCAAAAGCGATGAATCATTTTCAACTTCTGCAATTCTTTTAATACTATCAATCAATTCAAAACATCTCTCATAATCAAATATATTACCATAATTGATCGATAAATCAAGATATGAATACCTCGCATTATNCTCTCTCCCCGCCCGATAATAATACTCAGCCGCCTCTGTGTTAAATTTAATTGCTTCGTGATTATTATGATTACCACATAAAATTTCACCCATTAATTCTGACGTTTTCGCCCTCCAATAATCATCTCTAAGATTTATCGCCAAACTTCTNGACTTCATCAAAGCACGAACTGCGGCTTCATTAAAGCCGTTTTCATAAAGATAGTTTGAATAGTAAAACAATGACTTCATCTGCTCGATTAAATCACCTTTTGATTGATAATAATCAACCGATTGCTTGATAAATAAATCAGAATTCATCTTTTGCCATGTCTTATGCATACTCCGAGCATAAAGATAGCCATATCGTGCCTTGTTTTTATCTGATTTTATTGAGTCAAAACACACCCCATGCAATAATGATAAAGCCTCATCGGGATTACCATCAACTTCTATCAATGNCTCAGCTCGATCAATCAAATCACTATACTTGTCATGATTGCATGATGCTAAAATCATAACAAACAATAAATTCGTAAAAAATATATATTTCTTTGAAATCAAAACCATGGATATTAGTCAAATCAATTTATTTGGCAAATATAATCAATTTTATTCTTAAATCAATCTTTTAAAAAATTCTATATAGCTAAAATTCATNCCGGTTAGCTTTGTAACACGCTNTTAATCTGATGTTTATCTGAAAAATATAAATAACANACTGATTATCAANGNATTACNCTCATTAGACAATTTTNTCAAAACACNACTTGTTAANCTGCTGTTTTTAAGATACTTACAAAATAGCCATTAGACAATTATTTTGAATTAATATTCTACTTAATNAGTCAATTGTTCATAATTTTGCAAAAAACTTATTACCATGACTAAAAAATTTATAATTTCAGCAATCACATTTCTTCTCTTCTCAGTCTTAAACATTTCAGCCGATAATAATTTTAATGATACTGACGTAAGTGAAGATGAAACAATTCAAATAACAGATGTTCCCAAACCTCCAATAAGCGGTCGTCCTCGAAGCGCAAACCGCCAACATGTATATTGCAACTATACAAATGGCGTACTCGTCATTCAATTTGCAATATCAGAAGGTAATTGCGAACTAATAGTTATTGAGACAGAAACAGGAGATTCAAAAATTTACTATTTCGATTCTTTTTCACCAGCTTTCATCAATATAGGCAATCTCAACTCATTTGAGTTATTTATTACAACCGAAAAAGGGAATTCCTATTATGGAAATAAATAACATAATCTTTTTACCCAAAAACAATTTAAACCATGTCAAAAAAACTTCTTGCAGTTGCAATTGCAACACTAATGCTGACAGGTGCATGTCAATCTGACTATGTTGACATACCATCAAGCGACCCGACATCCGATACCAAAGCGATGTCACGTTCAACCGGGTTCACATTCCCCGACGGATGGCAATACCTTGAATCAAACGAAGAACGTTGGGCTGCGCTACAAATACCGGAAGATATGTTGTCAACAATGTCCACCGAAGACCTTGTCGAAGCTTGTATGAACTATCCCCTCGCTACAGACTGTTTCTTTTACAACATTATCGAACAGGGGGTAGCAAGCGTAATCTCTCGTTTTAATGGCTTTGCTGAATTAAAGAGACGAGACAATGCTTTTGAAAAAGTTCTCGACTTCTATAGTCGTAAACTTGATGAGATCATAACTTTTAGTAATAATATAGGTTATAGTTTTAGTTCTCTTGAATTTGCTTTTTACGAGCGATTCATTATTTCAGGTTATCTTGTACAGGTAGATGAGCTATCAAAATGCGAAAGATTAAGAGAACTATATTCAAAATCATGCGATCTTCATGACTCTTACGATAAATTACAAGGTTCAATTTCTACACAAACAATTTCAGCAATGAGAGTTGCTTTTGGCGACAAAAAATTATCAAGAAATCATGGATACTTCGACCGCACTACGGTTTATATCACGACTCCTGGCGGTTTAAAAGTCGAGGCTTTTAAAATAGACTGCCAAGATTCCGATAAAGATATTAATGAAGCCTTAAAAGATATACAAAAGTATTCAAACGCAGTAGTTCTTGAACAAGGCACGTGTACATATAATTGTCATGGATATGCATGGTGGGTATCTGAAGGTGGTGAAAAATATTGGATTAACAACACCTTAGGCGATGAATCTGAAAATCTTTCTAATTTTTTTAACGATGGAACCTATACAATTACTAAATCACCGGCTCCCGGAGATAAAGTTTACTACAAATATGGAGACCATTCGGCAGTAGTCTATTCCGGTGATATTGTCATTTCTAAATGGGGACCAGGAGCGCTTGTTCGTCATCGAGTAAATGAATGTCCATATAATAGTACTGAACTAGTATATTATACAAAGGTACAATTCAAAAACGGGAAAGTATATTGGGATATGAATCCCGATCCAACTCCGGTAAACACTTATGAGGATTTTCACATAAATGATTCTTATAATTCTTCTATATATAGGACAGAGATATTTATTTCCAGTGGTAAGGATCCGGATGAACCATTAGAAGATGATTCTAAAGCATATATTATATCGAAAACAAACAATACAGCAAGAGTCTATTTTGCTAAGCAAGGGATATATTTTGTAAATTTCAATATCTACTTAAAAGCAAATGGCAAATTCATGGCAAGATATGTCTCAGATGAAGTATATGTATCATATTAATTAAGGTATCTGATATTTTATAATCTTATATAACACATTATTATGAAAAAATATCTTATTACATTAATAACTATAATTGGTATTTGTTTATGTTCCTCAGCTCAGCGAGTTGAAGTTTTTGGTGGGTATTCTTACGGCTCATTAGTTGCTAAATTGCCTGGAATTACTCCGCCATTTGATACCCATTTCAATGCTCCAATGTATTCCTTACCTCAAGGCAATGATAATAGTGCACTTACTCTTGGATTAAATGTTAGGATTATCAAAAATCTATCCATTGGTTTATCATGGACTGGAGTTTCTAAATCCCAAATTATAATGCATTATTGGGGTAGCACAGTGATGGATGATGTTGAGCAAAGTTCAAATACCATTATATTTAATGTAAAGTATGATTGGCTTAAATTTTGGAAAATAAATCTCTACTCAAGAGCCGGTATTGGTACTATATTCTTTAGTGAGCCAACTTTTAGTGACTGGCTTATTGAAGAAGAACACAGATTGGAATGGCGAGACGGCAAACCTGAATCATGTAAACGTCTGGCTTGGCAAGTCTCCTTTGTTGGCATCGAATATCGTCCAATCAAATGGGTTGGAGTCTTTGCCGAGGGGGGTCTCGGTCGCCAAGGCGCACTGTTGGCAGGTCTGAAAGTTTTTATCTAAGTAAAAGATTGACTATCTCATAATACACGTATCATAAA
>JAAVCC010000007.1 GCA_014802535.1 Bacteroides sp.
GTTCATCCTTAATCATAGCTTGTAATGTCTCGTCTCCGGTCTTGTCGATAACCGGACCTCCTCCGGGAGTGCCTAATTGTGGACCTCCGGGGCGTCCACCACCACGCTTCATGCGTGAATCGTTGCTCATAGTGTTTTCCGTTGATTGTTTATCAGATTTCTGGGCGCAACCAGCCAACGGAATGCTTACCGTGACAAGACATATCCCAACGGTAATGCCGCTAAATAAATGCTTGAAGTTCATATTTTCCAGTTTTTGTTTCTATTTCTATCTCTATTAATAAGACCTTTTTGAAGACAAAAGTTTATTTTTGGTGGTAAATAGCATCTATTTAATGGCAAATCGAATATAGGATAAAATGAATTAGGCTGACGCATCTTAAAACCACATCACATCGACCAGCTATCCGCTGACATGGTATACTTCTAAGGCAAATATTATCGGCAGCTGTTCATTATTGGTGTCATTTTCTATGACATCAAACGTCGGTTATCTCAGAACTAATAATCAAAGTAATTTCTTTAACTCTTCAACATTAGGCAGAGCCTCACGCAATTTTTCGGGCATATCCTCGCTGATACGATAGGTAGCAACTCCCATCGGCTTGGCATAATCCTGAATCACATACTCCACAAAGTCTTTGTTGGCGTTCTTGCACAGCACGATACCGATTGATGGATTTTCATGAGGCTTCTTCACTTTGTCATCAAGAATACGAAGATATGTCATGAGTTGGGCAAGATAGCCGGGCTTGAAATCGCCGGTCTTAAGCTCCACGACAACAAGACAATTCAACTCTCTGTTAAAAAACAACAGGTCGGGGAAAAAGTCCTCGGAAAATGCCTCAAGATGATACTGATTGCCAACGAAAGCAAAATCTCGTCCGAAAGTCATTATGAACTTCTTGATATTATGGATTATCTCTTTCTCAACAACACGCTCATCAATGTCTGCCATATCGCGAATACCCATTTCCTCAGTATTGATAAAATCAAGAAGATACTCGTCTTTGAACATATTTAGAGCTTTGATAGCATCGCGGCTATCATTGATTGTTACGCAAAAGTTTGAAGGCATTGCGCCATAGTGATCAGCGACATTATCTTTTATTTGTTGTTGGAGATAACGCGTGTCCCATTTATTCTCAAGAGACAGTTTGATGTATTTCCACCTTTTGTCTACATCTTTTTCTCCGTTAAGGATTCTAATATGATGGGTAAAACTTAGATTGCCAAACAATTCTAAATCGTCAATCGTGATTGTCGATTTAGCTGAGAGTAGTGATGTCGTTTCTATTTCGCCAATCATGATTGGCGAAATAGATGAAATAGTATCTGATGATTCCAAAACGGGAGACCACTCTTCATAAAACATTCTCATATTTTTTAGACTACTCTCCGAAAAACCTTTCAATCCCGGCAATTCCTTGCGTAGTTTCTCTGAGACTGTTCTTATGGCTCCGGTACCCCAGAAACCCTCGCGAGAGTTAGCTGAAATATATCGACCTATACCATAATATAGAGACAGCATTTCACGATTAACCAACTTCGCCGCCTGATATTGGCTGCGAAGAATAGCTTCTTTTATTGTTTGAACAGCGATGTTGTAGTCTGCTGTGCTATGCTGAATAAGTGTTTCCTTTGCCATAATAATACAAATTTACTAATAATTTGTCGATTGGTCAAATTCCCTTCGGAATCGCGCACAGATGTAAAGCCAACTGGCAAATGCAAAATTATAAAATTCTTTTGAAAAATTATTTTTNGGNGNAGTTAAATACCCCAATTTTTCTTNGATGTAGAGTCTAACAGCATTATGTTATATTGATAGATAAATTTGAAAAAATGTAACTATCTTTGTTTATTCGCTTGAAAAAGTGTAATTTTGTAAAATATATCAATAAGCTGTAAATATTACCGTTATGAGCGATANTGCAACTCGGTCGNTCGAGAAATGGACTGAAATAGAACATTTGCCTGAATGGGACGAAGAGTTCTATCAGNTNTACACTGCCAAAAAACATGGTAAACNACTGATGCTCAAAGCCCTGAAACCCGANNTTCGGGACCAGCAGGAATACAGAAATCTGATTGAAAAAGAATTTGACATCAGATATAACCTNGCACATCCCCACATCGTTATGATTAACGACTTTGAGGANGTNCCGGGGCTGGGCATGTGTATCATAACCGACAATATTCATGGCGATTCACTTCAAACATTGATTGACAACAAACAAGTTGACGAAGATGTAATAAAAAAAGTGNCCAACCAACTTGTTGAGGCTCTCCAGTACATTCAGTCAAACCATATTGTTCATCATCCGTTGACTGCCGAGCGTGTAATCTTTACCGACAACATTCACAATCTCAAACTGATTGATGTTGGCTTTGACCAGAAAAATCACCTGACACCGGCTGATGCGGCTGAAGATATTTACAATTTTGGCGTTATTCTTAATAAGACGCTCGATGCCGCCCCGTCACGTCACCCCGAGCTACGGCGTGTGGCTGTCAAATGTATGGCAAAAGACCCTGCCCGACGTTATCGCGACATCGAAGCTCTAAAATCGGCTCTTAACAACTATAATAAAAACCGCCTTTACATAACTATCATCATCTTTTTGGCGATCATGGTTATCGTATTGGCATGGATTAACTCGCCGTGGGCTCCGGCTCCCCCCGAAGAAGTCCAAAACCAGGAGCGTCACATCGATCTTTCATTTAAACATCGCGCTCCCGACACGTCTATCAAAAAGATTTTCTAATTATGGCAGTTGAAATTAAAGAAGTTAAGCCAACCAAAAGCGAAATCACACGCTTTGTTAAATTTGGCATCGATTTTTATAAAGGAAACAAATATTTCGTTCCACCGTTGATTATGGACGATGTCAACACGCTGTTGCCATCAGCCAATCCTGCCTTTGAATTTTGCGAAGCCCAATCGTTCATGGCTTATCGNGACGGNAAACCGGTCGGTCGCATCACAGGCATTATCAACCGTGCAGTCAACGAACGTACAGGTGTACCGACCCTCCGTTTCGGGTTCATTGAGTTTATCGATGACAATGAAGTCGTTGATGCTCTGATGGACGCGGTTGAAGACTGGGGACGTAGCAAGGGCATGAAACGAATTGTCGGACCGATGGGATTCACCGATATGGACCATGAAGGTATGCTGACCTACGGATTTGAAGAAATCGGCACAATGGCTACCATCTATAACTATCCTTACTATCCTGCACACATGGAACGTCGCGGTATGGTTAAGGAAGCCGGTTGGGTTGAATTCCGCATGGAAGTACCCGACGCTTGTCCTGAAAAAATCGCTCGAATCGCCGACATCGTTACCCGTCGCTACGGTCTTAAAGTGCCTACATTCAAATCTCGCGGCGAACTCGCAAAAAAATATGGTCATGAACTTTTTGAACTTATCAATGAAGCATATGACCAATTATATGGATATTCGCCATTGACCCCACGTCAAATCGACCACTATATCGATCAGTATCTCAAGATTTTGAAACTGAAAGATGTATGCGTTATCATTGATAAAGACGATAAACTTGTCGGTGTCGGCATCTCGATTCCTTCATTCTCGAAAGCACTTCAGGCTTCACGCGGGCGCATTTTCCCCACCGGATGGTGGCACCTGCTCAAAGCCTATCTCGGCAAAAACGATTGTGTCGATCTTTTGCTTGTCGCCATTAAACCAGAGTATCAGAGTCGCGGCGTGAATGCGCTCCTGTTCTCTAACCTCATCCCTGCCTATATCAAATCAGGCTACAAGTTTGCCGAATCAAATCCCGAGCTTGAAGACAACAGCAATGTTCAAAATCAATGGCAATATTTTGAACGTCGCCAGCACCGTCGCCGTCAGGCATACGCTAAAGATTTATAATTAAAACACAACCGATATGGCTCCTAAATATAAACGCATACTACTGAAACTGAGCGGAGAATCGCTCATGGGCAAACAAGGCTACGGCATCGACACCGAACGCCTCGACCAATATGCCCGTCAAATCAAAGACATTGTCAACATGGGTGTTGAAGTGGCTATCGTCATCGGCGGCGGTAACATTTTCCGTGGACTTCAAGGTGCAGCCAAAGGATTTGACCGCATCAAAGGCGACCAAATGGGTATGCTTGCAACCGTTATCAACTCGCTTGCACTCAGCTCGGCTCTCGAAGCCAACGGACAACCCGCCGAAGTCTATACAGCAATCAATATGTATCCTATCGGCAAACATTACAGCTATCGCGCCGCAATCGACTCACTCGGCGATGGTAAAGTCGCAATCATGGCTGGTGGTACCGGCAATCCGTTCTTTACAACCGACACAGGCTCGGCTCTCCGTGGAATTGAAGTNGGTGCCGACGTTATGCTCAAAGGTACTCGTGTCGATGGCATATATACCGCCGATCCCGAAAAAGACCCGACCGCTACCAAGTTTGACAAAATAACATACGATGAAGTCCTTGCCCGCGGCTTGAAAGTAATGGATTTGACCGCAACCGCATTATGCAAAGAAAACAAACTACCTATTGTAGTCTTTGACATGGACACTCCCGGCAACCTCTTGAAAGTTATCGCCGGCGAAAATATCGGCACATACGTTTATTAATTTCGATATAAATTTAAAATTATAATACAATGACAAATCCCGCAACCTACCTCGGTCCTGCCGAAGAAAAAATGGAAATGGCAGTAGCATTCCTTGACGAATCACTTGCCCACATCCGTGCAGGAAAAGCCAATCCTAAAATTCTTGACGCTGTCCGTGTGGAATATTACGGTAGCTTGGCTCCCATCTCAAACGTAGCCAACATCTCGGTTCCCGACGCTCGCACAATCGTTATTACCCCATGGGAAAAAGCGATGTTTAAAGAAATTGAAAAAGCTATCATCAACAGCGAACTCGGAATCACTCCCGAAAACAACGGTGAAGTAATCCGCCTCGCAATCCCCCCGTTGACCGAAGACCGCCGTAAACAACTCGTTAAACAGTCAAAAGCCGAAGCCGAACAAGCTAAAGTTTCGGTGCGCAATGCTCGTCGTGATGCAATCGAAGGACTTAAAAAAGCAATCAAACAAGGCATGAGCGAAGACGTAGAAAAAGACGCAGAAAACGACGTTCAAAAACTTCACGACAAATATCTCAAAAAAATCGACGATATTTTCGCCGCTAAAGAAAAAGAAATTTTAACTGTCTGATTATTCAGTTTTAAAGTTTTCAACACAATGCAAACAGTCCTTTTCACATCGACAATATTCGGACCGATTCACAGCCGTCGACTTGGAGTGTCGCTTGGTGTAAACCTAATGCCGCGCGACGGAAAGGTATGCACTTTTGACTGTCTCTATTGTGAGGCAGGGTTCAATGCCCAGGGTCCCGGTAAAGCCGGCATCCCCGCCCGAGCCGAAGTCAAAAAACTGCTTGAAGCCAAACTTGCCGATATGAAACAAAAGGATGAGCCCCTCGACGTCATAACATTTTCGGGTAATGGAGAGCCAACTCTCCATCCCGATTTCAAGGGGGTNATTNANGANACNATCGANTTGCGCGACNNTTATTTTCCGAATGTAAAAATCAGCGTATTAAGCAATTCGACTCGCATCAATCAACAACCGGTCGTCGAGGCTCTCAAACGTGTTGANAANAANATTTTAAAACTTGACTCGGCAATCGACTCAACAGTACGTCTAATCGACCGTCCCACCTATCCGACATANAGTGTCGATTCTATCGTCGATTCTATGAAACAATTTGGCAATGANTTGATTATNCANACCATGTTTTTACGCGGTTCTCATGATGGTACGCCAATAGACAANACCACCGATCACGAAGTTGATGCTCTTATCGAAGTTTATAAAAAGCTNAAGCCGCGTGAGGTGATGATTTATTCAATCGANCGCAAAACACCCGAAGAAAATCTTGTCAAAGTCGAAAAAGACGAACTCTTGAAAATTGCTGAAAAAATAAGCAACCAAGCCGGTGTTAAGGTGCAAGTTGCTTAATTCTTTCTATTTAATCTATATTTTAAAGTGATAAAAACTCCAAAGCCCCTGCAAAAGGGCGATAAAATCGCAATTGTCTCTCCTGCCGGCATCCCGGTTGCGGCTCATGTCAATGCAGCCGCCGACATTCTTCGTCAACAAGGTTATGTAGTTGAAATTATGCCTCATGCGCTTGGCAAATGGGGCTCGTACAGCGGTACCGACGAAGAACGTTTTTCCGATCTTTATGATGCGCTGACTGATCCTTCAGTTCGCGCCGTGTTATGCGGTCGTGGAGGTTATGGCGTAGTTCATATTCTTGATCGTCTCGACAAACTGCCATTGTCAAAAGACCCCAAATGGATTATCGGATTCAGTGACATCTCGGCTCTTCACGCCTTGATGCACAAGCATGAAATAAAATCGGTTCATGCATCGATGTGCTCTCATATCAGACTTGGAGAAAGCGACCCTGATAACAAACTTCTTTTTGACTTATTGAAAGGAGAACAGCCAAACCTGTTCTTCAAATCATCGCCATACGATCGTCCCGGAGTCGCTGACGGCAAACTAATCGGAGGAAACCTTGCAGTGCTTGCCGACCTTATTTCAACTCCATACGACCTGCTGCTCCCCGACACGATTTTATTCATCGAAGATGTTGCCGAACCAATATATAAAATTGAACGTATTCTGTATCAACTCGCACTCAACAACGTTTTACCAAATCTGAAAGGACTGATTGTTGGACAATTCACCGAATATGAAGCTGACCATAACTATGAAACCATGGAAGACATGATTTCTGAAATGGTTAAGCCCTACAACTATCCGGTTGCCTTTAATGCACCCATCGGTCACGTTTTCCATAACTCTCCGGTTATTGAGGGGGCTCATGTCACCTTGCGCGTAACCGCCGACACCGAAGACTATAACTCGCTTATCTATTGGCCTTAAATTTATTCACGACCTCGGCAATCATGCGACATTGACTCTCGTCAAGATGATCGCCGATCGGCAGTGAAACACAGGTTGAGGCAATCTCACGCGTTACTTCATAATCACCAATAAACTCGCCACTACAACAAGGTTGATCAATCGCAGCCACGTCGTAGTGGCAGTCTGTTTCTATACCATGCTTCAACAAAAACTCACGGAACAAATCGCGATGTCGTGTTCTGACTACATATTGATGATAGACATTTGAAAAATCATCACTAAACATCGGTTTAACAATATCATCATTGTCAATAAGTCGTTCATATAACGCCGCACGGCAAACGCGACGCGATGATATCTCGTCAATTGATTCAAGTTTAAGATTTACGACAGCCGCCTGAATTGCATCCAACCGACTGTTTACACCTTTATATATATTATGATAGCGTCGATCGCTGCCATAGTTTGAAAGCGATCTGATTACATCGGCAAGCTCGACATCTGAAGTCGCCACCGCTCCACCATCGCCCATCGCCCCAACATTTTTTGTCGGGTAAAAACTAAATGCCGAGGCATTGCCAAGTGACCCGCAACTGACCGAATTCAGTTTCGCGCCTATTGATTGAGCACAATCTTCAATGACAAGCAAGCTATATTTCTTTTTCAACTCGGCAAGTCTGCTGTCAAAAGCGATTTTACCATATAGATGAACAATAATTATAGCCCTTGTTCGTTCGGTGACAGCCGACTCGATTTTCCCGAAATCAATATTCATTGTCAGTCGGTCGGCATCAACCGCCACCGGAGTCAGCCCCGCACGCCATACTGCCAAAAATGTTGCGATATATGTATTTGCAGGTACAATCACCTCATCTCCGGTCTTTAATTTACCTGCAAACTTGTACCCCTCTAAAATCAAAGTCAGCGCATCAAGTCCGTTTCCGGTTGGGATAACGTAATCAGCCCCCGACACACCTTTCATCAATGATTCAAATCGTTCAAGCTCTCCTCCCCCAACATAACGACCAGATTCAACCACACGTTTTATCGCATGGCTGAGTCGGGGTTCATATAGGTCATTGACCTTTTTAAGGTCAAGAAACTTTATCATTTTTTGCTTTACGTCTGATAAACCTCATCAGTTCACCAATCCACAGCACTATCGATGTCGAGCCGATTATAATCAGCCAGTCAACCAGACTAATAGGACAAACACTAAAGAAGTTGCCTCCAATGTTGACAATTGCTATCTGACCGACAAAAATAAAAAATACAATAAGCTTGAACTCAGAACAGTCTTTTAGATGTAATGCCGACATTTCGGTTCCGAATGCGCGCGCATTAAACATATTCCAGAACTGAAGGAATACGAAGATTGTAAAGAACATCGACAATTCAATTGCAGTCAATGACGGGGTACCTGCCTGTTGAGGCATCCAACCGAATAACTCGGTTATCGACTGAACGCTATAGCTTTCAAAGATATGCAACAGGCAAAGCAGAATAACGAAGAACAACAATCCGACTCCAATGATGAAGTTCCACATAGGGCGGTTGATTATAAACTTACGTCGATCGCGCGGTTTGTCTTCCATTACCCGACGGGTCGGTGGCAACGAAGCTAAAGCCATCGCTGCAAACGTGTCCATTATAAGGTTTACCCATAGCATTTGAGTAACGGTCAACGGCGATTCTGTTCCCATAAACGCCCCGGCAAGCACAATCAAACAAGCCGCAACATTCACGGTCAACTGAAACAAAATGAATCGTTGAATATTTCGGTAAAGCGAACGTCCCCACATCACAGCGCGACCAATCGAAGCGAATGAGTTGTCAACGATTGTGATGTCTGACGCTTCTTTGGCAACCGATGTTCCATCGCCCATCGACAGCCCCACATGGGCAGCCTTCAAAGCCGGAGCATCGTTCGTTCCGTCACCGGTCACAGCAACCACCTGATTATGTTTCTGCAATGTTTCGACAAGCCGTTTTTTATCCATTGGACGAGCGCGGGCTATGATTTTCAAATCCATCACCCGTTCATAAACCTCCTGATCGGTCAATGCCGCAAACTCAGGACCGGTGATTATATTAATATCGCCGTCGGTCGAGTCATTCCACAATCCGATTTGGCGGCCGATTTCTTTTGCAGTCGCAGGTGTATCTCCTGTCACAATCTTGATTGCTATACCGGCATCAGTCACCTCCTTGACTGCCTCAGGCACGTCCGGGCGCACGGGGTCAGAAATGGCTACTATTCCAAGGAATGTCAAGTTATCGGCAACAACCTTTTTATCTTCAATAGCTTTATCGGTGTCGTCAAGTTCTTGATAGGCAAACGCGAGAGTACGCATCGCCTGATTCTGATAAACCAATAGCTGCGCATCAATCTCGGCTTTGGTAACACCGGCTGTGTTTTTACACATTCCGAAGATGATTTCGGGCGCACCCTTTATATACAAAATTTTCTTACCGGTCGATGACTTCACGACTGTTGCCATATACTTGCGCTCGGTCGAGAAAGGCAGTTCCTCTACATTGACCGCTTTATTTTTCAGTTCTTTATAGTTGACTCCCTTTTCAGTGAGCCAAAGCAAGAGCGCGCCCTCGGTCGGATTACCGAGGACCGTTGGTTTCTCACCCGACAAATCGAGTTGGGCGGTCGAGTTTACAGCAATCCCTTCATAGATTATCTCATCTGACGGGTTACCAAAGAATTTGGCATCAGCCACCTGCATACGATTTTGGGTCAACGTACCGGTTTTGTCAGTACATATCACAGTTGTCGCGCCCATTGTTTCGCACGCATGCATCTTGCGGACAAGGTTGTTTGTCTTCAACATTCGCCGCATCGAATAGGCAAGCGACAAGTTGACCGCCATCGGTAATCCCTCGGGCACCGCAACCACAATCAGCGTTACGGCTATCATGATCGTCTGGAGGAAGTAGGCAATTGCAGCCACAACATCAAACGGCTCTCCGACAGTATGGAAATAATACTGAACCAATCGACCGACAACAATCAAAGCCCCAATCGTATAGCTTGCCTTTGACACAAGCGACCCGAGGCGTTCGAGCTGCTCGTCAAGCGGAGTTTTCACGCTGTCATCAATTGTTGCCGCCTTGAACACCTTGCCGTTTTCGGTATGGTCTCCAACCGCAAACACCTTCATCACGCCATGACCTTCCATTACTTTTGTGCCACGCATAAGATGGTTTGACGGGAATGTTGCATCTTTGTCAAACCGGGCTGAGTCGGTTGTTTTCTCGGCGATAGGCTCACCGGTCAGTGTTGACTCATCAACCGACAACATCACCGATTCAAGTAATTCACCATCAGCAGGGACTTCTTCGCCGGTAGTTACAATAACTATATCACCGGTGACAACATCTTTCTTTGGAATTTCAATCGCATTCCCTTCACGTATGACCTGAACAGGCTCGTCATCATTCACTCGATTTAAAACCTGAAACTCCTGCTCGGCTTTCATCTCAAAATAAAAAGCGAGACCGGTTGCCAAAAGAATTGCTATAAAAATGCCTCCCGGCTCAAAAAAAACCGATGCTCCCTGTTTGAGATAGTAATATTCATATAAAGATATTCCGATTGACAACACACCGGCTATCAATAAAATGATGATAAGCGGGTCTTTAAATTTCTTCACGAATTGAGACCAAAGAGAATCCTTTTTGGGAGGAGTCAACACATTGGAGCCGTATTGCTTGCGGCTCTCTTCAACCTCAGCAAGAGTTAACCCTTTATATGATTTTGTATCTTCCATTTTATTTATTTTTCAATATCAAGAGCCGTTTCGGTCTTTTTAACCGCATCTATAGACTGCATCATCGGTATTGAGAGTCTATGTTTACGGGTTGTATAACTGATTGAATTATCAGGGCAAACGTTCACGCAGTCAAAACAATTAATACATCTTGACCCGTCAACCACATGGTCGCTCAGATTGATACATTGAGCCTTACAGACATACTCACACTTTCGACAATTTGTACATGTATCGGTATTGATATCAAAATGATATATTGATCGTCCGCTTGCAACACCGAGCACCGCTCCTACAGGACAAATTGTATTACACCACAATCGTCCGCGACGTACCGACAACCATGCGATCAATACAACAATCAAAATTGCTACAACAAACGATAAAACCGACGCCGAAATCAACGGTGACAGAATTTTACAGAAAATCGAAAACGGATCAAGCACTTTCATCGGTATTGTAACACCGGCAATGAGTGTGCCAAACACAACTATGAGCATCGACATTCTCAGAGATGACAATCCCGAAGTATATCTGAACACCCGACGCTCTCTCATTTTACGTGTAAGTCGTGGTACTCTCAAAAAAATATCCTGCAAAGTACCCAACGGACAAACCGACGAACAATATACACGACCAAAAACAAAAGTTACAACAATCCATAACAAGACTGTTGTAACTGATATCATTAATAACGCAGGTATAAACTGTATTCGATCTATCCACCCCAATCCAATCGATAAGACTGCTCCCATCCCGGCAGCGTATGCCGACGATATTGTCAGCAATGCTACCGAAACTATTATGCGCAGATATTTAAGATATTTCTGCAATGGGATGAATGAGTTTTACGCTGTTTAAATGTTGTCCATTTCCTCGTCAATCGAGAAATCATCGGGGAGCTCATCGTCAAAGTCGAGCGGATCTTCATCCTTTTCCTTTGATTCGGATGCTGCAGATTTCTTTGAACCTTTTGATTCTTTCGTGTCAGCGCCTTTGCCCTGTTTATCCTTATTACGAAGAGCATCGAGAATGAGAGCGGCAAGTTCGTCTGCAAGTTCGGGATTATCATCAATCACGCTCTTAGCCGAGTCACGTCCTTGTGCAATTTTTGACCCGTTATAGCTAAACCATGAACCGCTTTTTGAAATGATTCCGAGTTCGACCCCAAGGTCAATGATTTCAGAACTGCGGGAGATACCTTCACCAAACATGATGTCAAATTCGCAACGTTTGAATGGGGGTGCAACCTTGTTTTTGGTGATTTTAACTTTGGTGTGACGTCCGAGAACATCATCACCGTCTTTGATAGAGCTTGACGAACGTATATCGATACGAACCGAAGCGTAAAATTTCAAAGCGTTACCACCGGTTGTTGTTTCAGAGGGTCCGAACATACTGCCGATTTTATCACGCAACTGGTTGATGAAGATACAAGTTGTATTTGTGCGGGCAATTGCGCCGGTGAGTTTTCTCATTGCCTGAGACATCAATCGAGCCTGCAAACCCATGTTGCGGTCTCCCATCTCGCCCTCGATTTCACCTTTCGGAGTAAGAGCGGCAACCGAGTCAACAACAAGAATATCGATAGCCGACGAGCGAATAAGCTGCTCGGCAATCTCAAGAGCCTGCTCGCCGTTATCGGGCTGAGAGATGAGAAGTTCATCGGTGTTAACGCCCAATTTTTCAGCATAGAAACGATCAAATGCGTGTTCAGCGTCGATGATTGCGGCAATACCACCCTGTTTTTGTGCCTGTGCAATAGCGTGGATAGCCAATGTAGTTTTACCTGACGACTCCGGACCATAGATTTCAATGATTCTACCACGAGGGAAACCGCCGACTCCAAGCGCATAATCAAGACCGATTGATCCGGTCGGAATTACTTCAATGTCTTCAACGGCTTCATCACCGAGTTTCATAACGGCTCCGCGACCATAGTCTTTTTCGATTTTCTGCATAGCCTGAGCCAATGCATTGAGACGTGCTTCACGGGGGTCAGCGGGCTGACTTGATTTCTTTATTGATTTTTTAGGTTTTTCCATAAGATTGACAGTTTGTTTGTTTATGCTGCAAAGTTAAGCATAAGCATGGGCAAATAATATGCCCGATATTGTTAACAATTAGTTAAATTTTAAATTTATTTTCCTTCAAACTTTCTGTTGAAGTAAAGCAACTGATATAAAATTGAGTTATGCCAATATGCGCCGTTGTGTGTTCCGGGACGAGAGATATAGTCGTGAGACACACCGCGCGACAACAGGTCGTTGTGCAAGTTGCTGTTTACTTGAGCAAAAAAATCTTGAGCTCCACAGTCAAAGATTATATTCAACTGACCATCAGTAATGTCTTTGGCAATAGTAGCGACAGTATGGCTGTCCCAAACCTCTTTATTCTTTTCATATTCGCCGATGCGGTCTTTCATTTTCCATCGCGTAGGGAAGGGACGGATGTCAACACCACCGCTGGTCGAACCTGCGTTTTTAAATAAGTCGGGATGACGCATCGCCAGATACAGCGCACCGTGTCCACCCATCGACAAACCTGTGATAGCACGTTTTTCAGGTGCAGCGATTGTCGGGAAATTATTGTCGATAAACGGAACCAAATCATTGACAAAAAAAGATTCCATCTGCATATTCTTGTCGATTGGCGAATCCCAATACCAGCTGTCACGNCCATCAGGACATACAAATATCATTCCATAAACATTTGCCAGCGAATCAAGGTCTTGGAGAATGGGCCATGTTCTGTAATCGCCACCAAAACCGTTAAGCAGGTAAACAGTGGGAAATTTTTCGGTATTACCGGCTTCAAGCGCACGCGAAGGTTGAACAACCGTTACCTTCATCGGAGTGGCAAGATTGGTTGTTTGAACAAGGACAGTGTCGCCCTGAACTTTTGACAAATTTTGTTTTGATGCAGGAGCCGCCGGAGATGCACATCCTGCCGAGACAGTTGCGATAGTCAACGCTAACGCAAATAAAATTCGCTTCATTGTAATAATAATGTGGTATATTTGTTTTTATTTTTCAGCTTGGGGATTATCAAAATGAACATCCATTTGAGGGAAAGGGAAACTGATTCCGGCTTTCGCGGGAAGTTCTTCATAAAATCTTTCGTTATATCTGAAATATATAGTCCAATAGTCACCCGACAACACCCATGCTCTGACGGTCAGGTTAACCGAACTGTCGGCAAGTTGATCAAGATAGATTGCCGGACTGCGGTCAACTTTCGGATTAAGTTCGGCATAGCGTGCAGCCTTGCGTGCCTCCCATTTTTCGGCACGATTTTTAATCGCTTTTTTAGAGCCGAACAAACGATCCCACCATGGGAGACGACCGGTTGAATCATCTTTTGTATGTTCGGGTTCATCAACATGATGCTGATTTTCATTTGCCACATCTGTTGCATTTTCTTCGGGTGAATAAGCCGTAACAGCATGACTGCCGCTATCGGCAGGCTGACCGGCATCAACTCGCTTTTGGTTGGCATCAGCTACCGCTTTAGCGACAATCTCACGAGCTTCATTATCAGCCACCTTACCTTTCAAAATCAACGGTTCATTGTCAAACATCTCAAGAATTGTTTCTCTGACTTTGTTTACACTGTCACCGTATGAGATTCCGACAGTCCACGAAACTCGTCTGACAACCTGACCCGAATAATTATTGATGCTCGATGTTGACAAAGAGCCATTCGGAATCAAAATTGTCTTATTATCTGAAGTCACAATTACCGTCGAAAATATCTGAATTTCCTTTACAGTTCCGGCAAATCCTTGCACCTCAATATAGTCGCCAACTTTATAGGGCTTGAGAAGCAAAATCAAAACACCGCCTGCAAAGTTCTGCAATGTTCCGCTAAGTGCCATACCGATTGCAACACCGGCAGATGCAAACAGAGCGAGGAACGAGCTTGTTTCAATCCCGATTATACCGATACAGGTTACGATCAGAATGAAATAAAGGAGTATCCTGACAAAACTGAGAATGAAAGTCGAGAGAGATTCGTCAACCTTACGACGTACAAGAATTACGTTGATAAAACGGTTGATTTTATTGATGATAAATTTACCGACATAGAATACTGCAATAGCTATGGCAAGATTAATAGCAAACTTGACAGTACCCGAGATGAGATTGTTTACCAACTCATCAAAAGTGATATTTTTCAAGTCGGCAACCGTTTCTTTAGCGACCTCGTCGCCTGCCGCAGGTGTACTTTGAGTCAACCCGGGAAGAATTGACTGAATAAAACTAAAAAATCTCATTATGATTTAACCTTAGGTTGATGAATTGCAACATCCTTATACCACTCGGTTTCGTTATAACCATAAAGTGTTACAGGATTTGACGATGTCAGAATATTGGTCGCCAATCCACAGTGATATAGAATGTTTAGATTTTCAAATTTAGGCATTGAAGCTTGATAAAGAACAACCTTCTCAAGCTGGCGGTTCCACGCATCACCCATCTCTGTTCCGAGAGTCAGGTAATCGACAAAATGTTTAAAGTCATAGAATCGACAAGGATTGCGGATATCAAATCGTTGGGGAACATACGATGCATCATAGTTTGGAACAGTATTATAGATTGCAGCTGTCATCATAGCCAGATCTTCAACCTCTTCGAGATCAACAACCGAGATTGCACACCAATCACCACTGCGTCCNCGTTCAAAATAATAATCATANGTATTACGGGCNGCTCCGATGATATCGACATCTTCTGCTGCAAGCAATTTCANATTTCGATCATAGGGCATACCGTCGGCAGGCAATTCCAATGCCGATCCGACAAAATATTGAGCAACATCGCGCAATTCATAAACGACCTCGATTGTTGCCATATTGCAGCAATCGGTATAAATATAATCAAAATCTTCATTTTCAAGAACTCGACGCAATGTTGCAATATTCATGCGACCACCTCGATCATCGCCAAACGACAATGGCATAATCTCATTTGACGTAATCGGTTTACGGTCTTCTTCGCCGTCAACCACCCAACCCGAAGCATGACTCCACAAAACAATGCCATAGTTTTCNGCAGGAGCCATAGCCTTNGTGTCTCTGATAACTTCACTCATACGCTGAGAAGTTGTTGACTCAACATCGTTNGAATAGGTCTTTAATACAATCCAGCCCGATTTTCTCAATTCTTTNAGTTCGATNGNNCCATCGTTATGCTCATGATATACAATCCATCGCGAACGTCCAAGATCATCAACTGCCGCCTCCATTTCCTTGATATCTTTATAATCAAAGCCCGAATCTCCAAGCGAATTGTTGGCAAGCATATAAACAAGCACAGTGCGTGGTGTCGGTTTTGTATCAGGATTAGGATCGTCTCCNTTACCATCACAGCTCACCGCCACAACAGCCACCGCCAAAAGTAAAAATAATTGTATTGCTGATTTAAATAATTTCATTTTNATAATAAAAAATTTGGAGAGTAAATTAAAATGCAAATTTACTAAAAATCGGGCAGAAAAACTAAAATTTAAATGTTAAAATGGAGCACCATTTCATATCATTATTTTAATGAATGTTAACAAATATATACTTTATCCCACCAAAAGCGTTTATTTAGAGAATAAGTTTATAACTTTGTCATTACAACACGAAAAAACATTTTATTTATGAATAATACGCTCACCTTTTTAGTTAAAAACCGGGTGTCAGGCGACGGTTGCCGAGAGGCAATAAGATATAAAGAGTGCCATGACTGTGGATGGATTGGCACGACTTGGAACGATTTCAGCAGCATGGTTGACAAAACCGCGCAAGCTCTTGAANTTGTAGGAGTTAAACCGCAAGGTACAATTGCCGTTTTCTCGGCTAATCGNCCCGAAATTCTNTACTCTGATTTCGCTGCTTTTGCCAATCGTGCAATCCCTGTTTCAATATANTCAACAAGTAGCGCCGCTCAGGTTCGCTATATCGTAAACGACTCTAAAGCTTCGGTTCTTTTTGTCGGGACTCGCGAACAATACANAATCGCTCGTGCCGAAATGCCGAATATGCCATCTCTCAAACTTATCGTTACNTACGACGNCGTAGAGCCCGAAGCAATCGACGACAGCACACTTACATTCAAGGCCTTCATGGAGCTCGGAGCAAAAGCCTCTGACGACTGCCGGCATGAAGTGGAAGCACGAACNGCNGCCGCTCAGCCCGACGACATTGCCACTCTGCTCTATACGTCAGGCACAACCGGCGAACCCAAGGGTGCCGTATTGACNCACTCAAATTTTGACCATATAATCGACTTCCACATACGCCGTTTGACAATGCTTTCAGATCGCGACACAAGTCTTTCATTCTTGCCCCTCAGCCATATTTTTGAAAAGGCATGGACCTACTTCTGTCTCAATCTCGGCATAGTTGTCAACATCAATAATGACCCGCGCGACATCACCAAATCGCTTCGCGAAGTACACCCCACCTGTATGTGCTCAGTTCCACGATTTTGGGAAAAAGCTTATGCCACAATCCGCGATAAAATGAGCAAACAGTCGGGATTCAAAAGAATGCTTGTCTCGCGCGCACTCAAAGTCGGCACCGAGCGTAACATGAACTATACCCGCCGCGGACTCAAAGCCCCCTGGTGGCTTGAAACTCAATATAAGTTTTTTGACAGCCGCATTTTCGGACCCGTGCGCCGCGTAATGGGTATTGATCGCGGAAACATCTTCCCGACAGCCGGTGCACCGCTCAGTCCGAACATCATCGAATTTTTCCATGCGATGGGCGTCAACATCATTATCGGATACGGACTTTCAGAGACAACCGCAACCGTATCATGCTACCCCGACATTGACTGGGAACTCGGCTCGGTCGGCACTCCTCTCGAAGGCATAAACGTGAAAATCGGCGAGAACTCTGAAATACTCGTCAAGGCTCCAACCGTGATGCGCGGATATTACAACAAACCCGAAGAAACGAAAGCCGCATTTACCCCCGACGGTTGGTTCCGCACCGGCGATGCAGGCTACATTGATGAATCGGGTCAAATATTCCTTACCGAACGTATCAAAGACCTCTTCAAAACCTCCAACGGTAAATATATCGCTCCTCAAGCCATCGAAAGCCGTCTTGGCGAAGACAAATATATCGAACAGGTTGCTGTCATCGGCGACCAGCGCAAATATGTCACGGCGATTATCATTCCCGCGTTTGAAGCTATCAAAGAATATGCTCAAAGTAAAAAAATCGATTTCAAATCAATAGAAGACCTCATCAAAAACAGCGAGATAACCAAACTTATCAGCAGCCGTATCGAGGAACTTCAAGCCGGCTTTGCAAGTTTTGAAAAAATCAAAAAATTCACCCTCCTTCCAAAAGAATTCACAATGGAAAGTGGCGAACTGACCAATACGCTCAAACTGCGTCGCCCGGTCATATACGACCGATATGCCAACGAAATTGAAGCAATGTACGTCTGACTCTCATTATATTTTTATAACGACCAATGTCATTAGTCACTAAACTAAGGAATTTGGCAGCAATGCCAACATTCCCGATTCTTCTATGCCTTTGTGCGACACACGGACTGAACGACCTCCTTCAAGCGGTTGTCAACGCCATGTATCCCATGCTGAAAGCCGACCTAAACCTGTCGTTCAGCCAAATCGGCATCATCACCCTCGTCTATCAACTCTCGGCGTCACTATTTCAACCCGCAGTCGGCTACCTTTTTGACCGCAAGCCGTTTGTAATGAGCCTACCGGCAGGAATGACATCGACCACAATAGGTATTGTGATTTTTTCATTTGCCACCTCACTCCCCGGCATTTTGGTTGCAGTCTTCATGATCGGACTCGGATCATCAACGCTCCATCCCGAAGCATCACGCATCACATCGCTTGCCGGACGACCGCGCCGCGGAGTTGCCCAATCAATTTTTCAAGTCGGCGGCAACTTTGGAAGTTCACTCGGTCCGCTACTTGTAGCCCTTATCGTTGCGCCTCACAACCGCCGTTATGTTTTGTGGTTCCTCATTTTTTCGACACTCGCATTCATAGTTCTACGTCCGGTTTGCAAATGGTATAAAAACTATCTCGACCAATCGCGCTCAACAAAAGGGGCTGAAATATCTCATGCCAAGCTTCCTTTATCGCCACGCATGACTATCTTTACCATCGGCGTAATCATCATACTGATATTTTCAAAATATGTATATATAGCGAGTCTGTCGAGCTATTATACATTTTATTTAATAGACAAATTTGGCGTCTCGGTTTCTCAATCCCAAATCTACCTGTTTATATACGTTGCCTCTACCGCAGTCGGTACCCTTGTCGGCGGACCATTTGGTGACCGATATGGACGCAAGCCTGTCATTTGGGTATCAATTCTCGGCACAGCGCCGTTCAGTCTGCTGTTACCNCACGTAAACCTACCGCTGACAATCATTCTCAGCTTCTGTGCCGGCTTCATGCTTTCATCAGCATTCCCCGCCATCCTTCTCTATGCACAGGAACTTTTGCCTACAAAACTCGGCATGATTTCAGGACTGTTTTTTGGATTTGCCTTTGGGGTTGGCGGTGTAGCATCGGCATTGCTTGGTGACTTTGCCGATAAATATGGTATCGAAACTGTCTATAATATGTGTGCCTATATGCCGTTGCTCGGAGTCGTAGCCGCCCTGCTCCCCAATCTTAAGAATAAAAATCTGTAACTTATCATTTTTAACATCTTCCACATCATATTTTTATAGTCGTTTTCTTACGAAAACAAATTATTTTGAATAACTTTGCACTATAAAACAGTCATTTCACTTCTATAATTAATGCAACTCACTAAGACACGCCTATATTGCGAGGCAAAAGACTACTTTTTCATTGTCCTCGGAATTTTCATGTATGGCTTTGGTTTCTCGGCATTTATCGCTCCTGAAGGAGTCGTCATCGGCGGTATGGCGGGCTTTGGTCAGGACATCTATTACCTCACTCTCAGATTATTTGGATGGGGTATTCCGGTAGCCATCACGATGTACGTAACCAATGCAACGCTGCTTGTTCTCGCCTTTAGAGTTGTCGGTAAACAATTTGTTATCCGAACCATCTTCGGGGCAACAATGATGTCGTTGGCAATCGGTATTTTACAACCGTTGTTCCCGGTGGCACTGCTCCACGGTCAAAAGTTCCTCAGCATTCTTGTCGGTTCTCTTTTCTGTGGCATCGGTATCGGACTCGCATTTATTCATAACGGTAGTACAGCCGGCGTTGATATCATTGCCGCTATGGTTGCTAAAAAGAGTAACGTGTCGATCGGTCGTACAATGCAGTTTGTCGACTTCTGTACAGTATCAGCTATTCTTATTATCAACCCCAATGCCACAATCGAAAACGTTGCATTTGGTTTTGTGAATATCTTCCTTGTAGCATATGTTTGTGACGAAGTCATCAACACCAACCGCCAGGCTACCCAATTCATGATTTTCTCACCCTATTGGCAAGAAATCGCCACTACCATAAACGATGAAGCTCATCGCGGTTGCACCGTGCTGGACGGCATGGGATGGTACTCAAAGAAAGAAATCAAGATTCTACTGGTAATGTGCCGCAAAATCGAATCGGTTACTATCTTCCGCATCGTAAAATCAATCGACCGAAATGCACTTATCACTCAATCAAAAGTCAACGGCGTCTATGGCAAAGGCTTTGACGAAATGAAAATCAAAATCAAGCCAAAACAAACCATCGCCGACAATAATCAGGCAACACAAGAGGCAAGGTAAAAAGATTTAATATATCCGTAAGGGGAGCTATGCCGTTAATGGCATGGCTCCCCTGTGTTTTTAACTAATAAGGCATATTAGTCTAATTGGTCATATTAAGCTTATTGGTTTAACCTGATCATCATCAGTTCATCCTCTTCGAGGATGCGATGAAGGTGCGGGCTTATTTACCCCACCAACGCACCAATGGTGCGATGATGGGGTTATATAGAGTTATTTGTCTTCGACAAATTTTTTAAACAGTAACTACTGCGGTTGGTCGGAGACCAACAACCAAGTTTAACCCTGCCATCGAGCCAAGAGGCTCGTTGGTAGGGTTAAAGAGCACCCGTTACTGTTACATCGTCGAAGATGATGAACCCATATAAAAAAATTGTCCCGGAATTTCTTCCGGGACAATTCTATATAAGCAATATTGGAATATACCTTATTTGCCTTTTGAAAGCTGTTCTTTGAGAGCAGCGAGTGCTTCAAGGTCACCCAAAGTTGTTGTTGCAGCGGGTGCATTGAGAGCGGGTGTTTCTTCAGCGGCAGCAGCTTTTTTAGAAGCGCGTTTTTTAGGAGCCGGCTTTTCTGCGGGTTTTTCAGCAGCGGGAGCCTCTTCTTCAAATGTGCGGCTGTGGCTAAGGATGATGCGTTTGCTGTCTTTGTTGAATTCGATAACTTTGAAGGGAAGTTTTTCGTCAACTTTGGCAACCGAGCCATCTTCTTTAGTAAGATGTTTGGGAGTTGCAAAGCCTTCAACACCATAGGGAAGAGCAACAACTGCACCTTTATCGAGCATTTCTACGATAGTACCTTCGTGAACTGAACCAACGGTGAATACAGTTTCAAATACATCCCAGGGATTTTCTTCGAGCTGTTTGTGACCGAGGCTGAGACGACGGTTTTCTTTGTCGATTTCAAGTACCTGAACGTCGATATCTGCACCAATCTGAGTGAATTCGCTGGGGTGTTTGATTTTCTTAGTCCAAGAGAGGTCGCTGATATGGATAAGACCGTCAACACCTTCTTCGATTTCTACAAACACGCCAAAGTTGGTGAAGTTACGAACTTTTGCAGTGTGTTTGCTACCAACGGGATAGCGAACTTCGATATCTTCCCAGGGATCTTTCTTGAGCTGTTTGAGACCGAGTGACATTTTACGTTCGTCACGATCGAGAGTAAGAACTACTGCTTCGATTTCGTCACCAACTTTCATGAAGTCCTGAGCTGAACGAAGGTGCTGGCTCCATGACATTTCGCTGACGTGGATGAGACCTTCAACGCCGGGAGCGATTTCGATGAATGCACCGTAATCAGTCATTACAACTACGCGGCCTTTAACTTTGTCACCAACTTTGAGATCAGCGTTGAGCGCATCCCAGGGATGGGGATGAAGTTGTTTGAGACCGAGAGCGATACGTTTTTTCTCGTTATCAAAGTCGAGAATAACAACGTTGAGTTTCTGATCGAGTTGAACCACTTCTTCGGGGTGATTTACGCGGCCCCAAGAGAGGTCGGTGATGTGGATAAGACCGTCAACACCGCCGAGGTCGATAAATACGCCGTAAGAGGTAATATTTTTAACGGTTCCTTCGAGCACCTGACCTTTTTCAAGTTTAGAAATGATTTCTTGTTTCTGCTGCTCGAGTTCTGCTTCGATGAGAGCTTTGTGGCTAACAACAACGTTTTTGAATTCTTCGTTGATTTTAACAACTTTGAATTCCATTGTTTTGCCAACAAAGATATCATAGTCGCGGATAGGTTTAACATCGATTTGTGATCCGGGAAGGAACGCTTCGATGCCAAATACATCAACGATCATACCGCCTTTAGTACGGCATTTGATGTAACCTTTGATGATTTCGTCGTTAGCAAGAGCTTCGTTGATACGTTCCCAAGAACGTGATGCGCGAGCTTTGCGGTGAGAGAGGATGAGTTGACCTTTTTTATCCTCCTGGTTTTCAATGAATACCTCTACAGTGTCACCAACTTTGATGTCGGGATTGTAACGGAATTCGCTGACGGGGATAATACCATCGCTCTTGTAGCCGATGTTAACCACTGCTTCACGTTTGTTGAGCGCGATGATGGTACCTTCGATTACTTCTTTGTCTTTGACGGTGTTGAGCGATTCGTCATAAGTTTTGGTGAGTTCTTCGCGTGATTTCTCACCGTGGGTTTCGCCTTTTTCAAAGGCTTCCCAATCGAAATCTTCGATTGGAGAGTTTTTTACTTCTTGAGTCATTAAAAAATGGTTAATAAATAGGTTAATTACTTTGCTAATCGGACATCAGTCTCAATTTGCGCGGCAAAGATACGACTTTTCGTCCGATTAGCAAAATTTTTTTTATTCTGTATGAGAATTTTTTTAGGTTTTATCAAGCAGCCTGTGCCGAGGTTACGCGTTCAAGCCATTTTACCATTGCAAACATTACGCCCATCGAGATGAGACATACTACAAGGAAAACAGTCCAGCACTGCCACAACGGCCATGCGTTATACATCAACGGTCCGATCCACAAGAGAAGGTTGCCGAGAGCGGTTGCGCCGAGCCAAAGTCCCTGGCAAAGACCCTGCATGTGAGAAGGAGCAACCTTTGATACAAATGAGAGTCCGAGCGGCGAGATGAAAAGTTCTGCTACAGTCAGGAAGAAGTAGAGAAGGATAAGTACCCAAGGACCGGCAAGCATCGAGCTTGATTCAGCTACAGGCATTTCGCGGAAGTCGGTACCTGAAGGATAACCTGCTGAAGCTGAGTAGAGAGCAAGGAAGAGGAATGCCAAACCGGCGAGTCCCATACCGATTGCAATCTTTTTGGGAGTTGAAATCTCGATACCGCGTGCTTTGAGAGCTGCAAAAAGAGCCATAACAACGGGGGTAAGGAGGATTACGAAACAGGGGTTAACAGCCTGCCAGATTTCGGGAGCAATTGTAGATGTATCGACAAAGTCACGGGCAAAGAGCGACAATGAAGTACCGTTCTGGTGGAATGAGAACCAGAAGAAGATTACAACGCCGAGAACTGCAAAGAGAGCAAGCATGCGCTGTTTGATTTCTTTAGCCATTGCAGCACGTTCTTCAGCCGAGATTTTAACTGACTCGGTTTTAGCTTTAGCAGCGGGAGTGGGAAGTCCTTTTTTGAACGCCATGAAGATGCATAGTGAAATACACATTGCAGCTACCGAAGCTATGAATGAGTAGTGGATACCGGTGTTGAACACTTCGAGGTATTCGGTGCAGAACTGCTGGATGTTGCCTGCCGCATCACCGCCAACCTGCGAGATGAGAGCGTAGAGGTTGTTGGCATTTTCCTCTGCCATGCTGTCGGTCACGCTGAGATATTCGTGGCATAGTGCAGGGAGTTTGGCATTGTAAGTGAAGTTGTGAACGCCAAGCCACCAGCTGCGGAGCATCGGAGCAACAAANGGAGCGATAAGACCGCCCACATTGATAAACACATAGAAAATCTGGAAACCNGAGTCGCGTTTGTCAGCATATTTGGGATTGTCATANAGCTGACCGACGATAGCCTGGAGGTTACCTTTGAAAAGTCCGTTACCAAATGCAATCAAGAAAAGCGCGAAACAAGTCAAAGGCAAAAGCCATGAGATGTTTTCAGCGGTTGACAAGATGGGAATTGAAAGAAGGCAGTAACCACAGGTCATCACAATGAGACCACTGATGATTGTGCCTTTGTAGTTTTGAGTTTTATCAGCAATCACACCACCCACAAGGCTGAGGAGGTAGATACCTGCATAAAAGAATGAGTAAACGAGCGCACTTGTTTCTTCTGAAAGTCCGAATTTTGAACAGAGGAACAATACAAGTACCGCGTTCATGATGTAATAACCGAAACGTTCGCCCATGTTACTGAGGGCGGCGGGGATTAACCCCTTAGGTTGGTCTTTGAACATGTTTTGTTTATTTAAGGTTAATATTAAGATTGATTATTTTTCAAGTTTTGTTTTATATGCCAAAGCATACATTCTCATTTGCTTAACCATTGCAAGCAAGCCGTTTGAACGGGTCGGCGACAAATGTTCCGACAGTCCGATTTTTTCAATAAAGCTCAAATCGGCATTCAAAATTTCGTCAGGCGTATGTTCTGAAAGCACTTTTATAAGCATCGATATAATACCTTTTACAATAATTGCATCAGAATCGGCTGTATATACGACCTTCCCGTCTTCAAGATCGGCGTTGAGCCAAACTCGGCTCTGGCAGCCTTCGATCAAATGCTCGGGCGTGCGATATTTCTCGTCAATCGGGGGGAGTGAATTTCCCATATCGATAATCATCGCATATCGGTCCATCCAATCGTCTATATCGCTGAATTCATCAATTATTTCGTTTTCAGTTTCTTGAATAGTCATATATGGTTTATTTATTTCTCGTTATATAATGTATTGACAACCACCTGACCGACAACGCCAAGGGTTTCTTTGTCAATGTTTGACATATTGTCGGCATGTGTATGCCATGTGGGATTGAAATAGCCGGTTGACGGATTGCGATTTTCGATAATGTCGATAGTCGGTATTCCGGCTTTAATCAAGGGAACATGGTCATCGACAACCGGGATTCCGACCTCGTTAGGGAAACGTGAACCAAAGCCCGANACTGCCGCACGTGACCAAACTTTATCGTTAATCGAACGCGCCGCCTGCTCTGAAAAATATTCGCGGTGGAAAACGGCATTGCGACCGCCGACCATATCGAGCAAAATGCCGAAACGTGGCTTCATTCCTATCTTATAGGGCATTTGTTTTACCCACTCTTTNGTGCCGATACACCATGAATCGTCATTGCCCGAGTCTCCGGAGTCCTCAGCATCAACAAACAAGATGTCAACTCCGATTGAATCAGGCATCTGCTCTCCCATTATTCGGGCTATTTCGAGCAATACGCCCGTACCACTCGCACCNTCATTTGCGCCNTCAATCGGCCGACTTCGCTTTGCCTCATCGGGGTCTTCATCGGCTATCGGGCGCGTATCATAATGAGCCAACAAGATTACCCGTTTNAGACGATCAACNCCATATCGACCCATTATATTGNCTATCGGAGTCGATTTCCCGGCTACGTCAGCATTGGTGCGCTGTATCAGCACGGTATCAGCTCNGTTTCTTTTAAGATAATCAACAATATATCTTCCGAGCTTTGCATTTGCGTCGCTACCCGGCACGCGCGGNCCCATCGCTACCTGTTCGGCAACTCGGGCATACGCACTATCGGCNTTAAANGNCANCNCNTCAACCTCTTTAGGCGCAGAAGTCTCGNTCGTTGCGTTTGNCGACAACGAGTTTGATTTGCCGGAACACGCACAAAAAAGCACTGCCGAGCCGACAATAACAGCTGTTATTTTTTTACAGAATTGCATAATCGGGTTCAAAGATAGCTAAAAAATAACACTTTANCCANCTTTTTTAAACTTTTTTAAGTATCTTCATCGTCAAAATCACCAAAATCATTAACTTTGCNTCAAAATAACTGATTATGAGACTTCTTACTTTTGCAACAATAATTGTCGGACTTATTCTGACCNNTTCATGTTCATCAAAACGCCCGGNTGACAATTCGGAATGGGTGTTTGACTCCTATGGCTGCGCCATTAAGCGTACGGTTCCCGGTCANAAAACCGTTCANTTGATTTTTACCGCTGACTCAGCCTTTGAAGGCGGAGCATTTGCTCTCGACAATCTCAGAAAACGCGACTTGAAAGCCTCGTTTTTCTTTACCGGCAACTTTATGCGCGACAGCGNCAATCATCCCATAATCAGCCGAACGATTGCCGACGGGCATTATGTCGGACCTCACGGCGACTGCCACATTCTNCTCGCCGACTGGAACAAGGAGCGAACAACCCTCGCCACAGCCGANAGTGCACTCGCCGACATGGAAGCTGCATATCGCCATCTTGCCGATTTTGGGATAGCCCGTGATAACGCNCCCTATCTCGTGCCGTCATACGAATGGTACAACGCCGAGCATATCAATGCTTTCAAAGAAGCCGGACTGTTTCCGGTCAATCTGTCGCCGGGCATCGAAACTTATCGCGACTACACAACGCCCGACTTGTCGTATTACACGCCGTCAAACGAGATTTGGGAGCAGTTTCTTCAACGCGAATCAAGTCANGGCGTTGATGGNTCCATAATATTGATACACCTCGGCACCGACTCGACACGCACTGACAAATTTTACAACTATCTGCCCGCCATGCTCGACACGCTATCGGCACGAGGCTATTCTATCGTGCGCTTTTAGCCGGCACTGTAAACGAGTCTCTAACCGAGCCGTTTCGGTCGTATAGCGTCATCACAATACGGGTCGAATCAACATCNATCAACATTGCACCAACCGTACGTGCTCCCTCGCTCCAACGGGTCGATATAATTTCATTGTTGGCTTCAATCGGTTTGAGAGCACGGCCACGACTATTGTCGCTTGACGATGCCACAACATAAAACGTTCCCTGACCGGCAGCCACAGGTTGACGATCTTTCAACGCCGGGGTGCGNAGATAAGCGTGGTTATTGCCCGAGATTGCGAGGTCAACTCCCAGGCGATCAAAAATTTCACTGAANCGGTCGAGCTGACTGTTTGTACCGTTGGTTCCGATGAGCCATTCATAATGCTCTACCACAACAATATAGCGTGACTGATTTTCAGCAACAACTTTTTCCATCCATTCAAACACCGNTTCAAGGGATGCCTTTGTTCTCATTGCCTCATTGTTGAGCATGATAAACAGNACGTCGCCATATTTAAACCAATATGATATACCCTCCTGACCGCTATAGCCGTTGTCGGGATTGGCGTGTGAATCTCTGAAATACAAGTCAGACTTGCCATTGTCGCGGGTCATGTGGTCGTGGTTGCCTTGCACCGCGCCCCACATCATATTTTTGTATGCCGGTTGGCTTGCCAGTTCAGTCCAGTAGTTATAGCTNCCGCCCCATGCACACTGGTCGCCGGGCGACAATACCCAATCGACACCCCCNGCAACGCTNTCAATCACGTTTATCATAGCCATCGAGTGGTCAAGACGCGTCCACAATGGTGAATAATGGTGGAAGTCNCCAATCACGGCAGCCTTCCATGCNNGAGCTCCGGCTGTAATGAAATAATGAGGTTCAGACTTAACAATACCATCCTGAGTCTCCGATTCTATGAAATATTCATATCGTGTATCAGGTGTCAAACCGGTCAGTCGGGCAACGTGATGATCAAAAACATGGCGTTCATAAACATCGGNATTGTCACCCAACTTTGAGTTTATCGAATCAAAAGTCGTACAGATNACTCCCTTTGACAATATTATAGATGTGTCGCCCGACGCTTTGTTGATTAACACCAACTTTGATTCTTTTCCAACCGGAGNCGCCCAGCTGACCGACATCGAAGTCGAGCAGTCTTCACCCGGGTTGGTAAAAATTGTGTGAGCCGGTTCATCAGAGCCTGTTCCTTGAAGTCCTGTTCCATATCTCATCGGTGTTGTTGCCGCCATAACAAATGCTGCGCCCAACGCCACTATCGGCAAAAATTTCTTTGTCTTCATTATTTGTTTAATTTATTTTGTGACAAAGATACATTAAATTCGCCAATATAATCCAATCAATGCGTTTAATTTTCTATTNCGGATAAAAGAAAAGACGTATCCCCTCTTGAGAGATACGCCTTTTAAAATTCGTTTTATCGGTTGGTTAGAACCAGTCGCCGAGTTTGGTTTTTGAGCAGCAACGTGAAACGATAAATCCNACAAAGATAAATACGATCACNATGCCGATTGAAGCCCAAACGTTGGCAGCATTAAGATCGGCAAGAGCCTGAATATTTGCNGGCATAGCCTGTTCAACTGCCGGAATTTTAATCCAGCTGTCAGGTATTGCAGCCAAAGCAAAATAAGCATAGTTAAAAATACCGCTTGCTACGGCAAGAACCCAGAACCATATGCGGCGAGTTGTTTTATCAGTTCCGCTTGGACGGTTAGGAGTTAAAAATGCTGTTACGAGAGCAAGACCGAAAAATGCAATCAAAAATATGATTGACATTACATAAATATCACCGGTGGTGATTGAAAGTGACGGTACCATAGTACAAATAATTTTAATAGTTTGATTATGAGGTTAATTACAATAGTTGAAGAAGCGAGTCGGAGACTGTCGTTCAGTACAGTCGGGATTCCATCATCCTCTTTATTATAAAATGCTTTTCAACNCAATAAAGTTCACTAANACAAAAGGAGCTATGCCAATATGATTGACATAGCTCCGGATATAATGNGTTTTTAGTGNNTTATTCCTTATTTTCAGAATCAGACTGTTCTNCNGAGGGNTTTTCAGCGTTGGATTGCCGTTCTACGTCAGGCTCGGCTGCCGGAAGTTCCATAGACGGGTCTATTGACTGCCCCATAGTGGGATATTCAGTTTGAGTTATCTCCGGAACATAGGGTGAGGCTGCAACCGGAGTTACCGAAGCAACAGGAGCAACAGGAGTCATCGGCTCATCTTCAGGTTCAGCATTCGGTTCAAGACTGGGCGTCATATCAAGTTCGGCTTCCTCTTCAATAACCTTTTTCCATCTGTTACGGCGATTCCACTCAACCAAGCAGGCTGTTACAAAATAGATTATTGCAAGTATCCACAATGCATAATATTGAGTCGAGTTAGCTTCAAGCGATGCACCGTTTGAATTCATTCTGATGAAGCCTTCAACACCCCAAACACACGGAACTGTATTTCCAATCCATATCCACAGGCTGTTCATGGCATATCGAGGCCATGTCAAGCCGCAAAGGAAGAGGAAAACTACCGAGGTGAACACAACGACCATGAGTGACATTTCGCGTTCTCTGACAAGATATGACACTGTCATACCATAGAATATCGATGCTATAATAAGCGGCATTGCAAACAAGAAACATTCTCTCAAATCGCCGATGTGGGGCAGATTGAACATCCACGGTATAAAGTGAATGATGTAAAGCACCAAGGGAACGTATATGAATATATAGCAGAATGCCTTGCCGAGCACACTCGCCGAAATCGGAGCTTTGACTTCTTGAGGGTCATATCCGCGATTACGACGGCGACGGTCTTCTGATGTACCTATCATAAGTGTAACACCAAGCACCAAACTCTGCTGCAAAATCAATATGATAATTCCGGGAATTACAAACGACGCAAAACCTTGCTCTGTGTCACCAAGCATTATTGCCTCATTTTCAATTGGAGTTCCTCCAATATTATCGGCTATTATTCCGGCATCGTTAATCAATTGCTGACGTATTTCAGCCCCGGTTGCGAGTTGAACATCGGTCAGCGCATTCAAGAATGCACGATAGCGCAACAACAAACTCATATCACTATAAAACTGAACATGAGCCTGTTCACCACGTCCGAGCTTATGCGAATAATCAGCCGGAATTTCAAGAATTCCGTAACAAGCCTTTTGGTTTTTCCACTCACGCGCCTCTTCTATCGACGAAGCATAACCTATTATTTTTATCTCGGGGGTCGCATCAATGGTTCTTACAAGGTCACGGCTTTCGGTTGAGCGGCAATTGTCAATCGCCGCGACAGCAATGTCGCGAGGCACCTCGGGATTATATATAAGCGTGTAAATAATAGGGTATATCAACGGCAGGAAAAAGAAGAAAAGCAACACCGCCTGATCGGTGAATACAAGTCTGATTTCATTGTATGTCACCTTTACCAACGATACCGGCCAATTAACTATGTTATGGAAAAACTTTTTCATTGTAGTTTGTGGATTACGTTAGGGGCAAACGTGGGCAACATCAGAGGAGATAAACCGGACGTGCCAAATGCTTTTTAAGACGGAACAACAACGGAATAAACGCTATGGCAAACACCAGTAATGCCGCAAAATATTCTCGCGAGAAATACATCGGTATTCCATTAAGTGCCTGGTCAATATAAATCAGGAAGTAATATCTCACCGGAAGTATGTAACTGAATATGCCTATCGCACCATACATCTGTTCTACAGGGAACGAAAATCCGGCAACAGAGAACGCCAGAATTCCTAATAATGAACAAATGCTCAACGCCATTCTCAGGCTGGGTACAGCACAAGTCACAAACAAAGCAAATCCCTGACAAGCAATAACAAACAGAAGCATCGCGAGCAACATCACGCCCCAACTTCCATTCATCGGGAAATGATTATACTTGAAGAATAAGACATCAATCGTCATTCCGACAATAAAGAATACAAGAGTTTGAGGGGCAAGTTTGCCAATGAGCGCTTTGATTATCGAACCATCGGCACACGCAAGCCACTTTCTCGATTCTCCGGTCTTGATCTCAACACATATTGAGAACACCGTCACTATAAATATCATGAGTTCGAGTGCCGCAGGAACAAACGAGTTACATAGATAATATGAATAGTTGGTCCACGGGTTACCGAGGCCATGAACATCTATGACAACCGGTTGCAACAACACCTGAGCCGTCGATTCGTCAACACCCATCTGCACAACCTCACTTGCCGCCATCATTCCCGATGTCGAAACGGCAATCGTTCTGAAACCCTTGTAGGCAAGCGTTCCGGGAACAAAATAGGTCATGTTTGAGTAATAAGTGATGGTCGGTTTGTTTCCGGCAACCGCATCTTTCTCAAGATTGCGAGGGATATAGAAAAAACCGAAAATCTCGCCATTTCTAACCTTCTCGATCGCCTCATTGAAGCTCGTCAATTCCATCGTTACTTCGGTAGTCGGCTGAGCTTTGAGCGATCTTGTCAGTTTACGTGACACCGTTGAGTTGTCGAGGTCAACAACAGCCGTCGGAACTTTCAACGGAAGACCTTCTGACATCAACGACAGGAAAAACAACGCCACAGCAAGCGGCACAAGAATCATGGCAAAAAGATAAACTTTTCGACCGGTGAGTCTATATACCTCGCGTTTGATTGTGGCTATTAATCCCGTTTGCATAATGTGTATCTCGAAATGTTATTATTTAGTTTTCGATTCAGTTTTTTTCTGAGCTTTAGCGTCTGATTTAGGGTTAGCCTTGGCAGCCGGCTTCTTGTCAGCCTTTTTTTCTACCTTCTTGGCAGGTTTCTTATCTGCTTTTTTTGCAGCCTTTTTATCGGTAGCTTTATTTTCAGCCGCTTTATCTACTTTTTTATCGTCTTTTTTCTCAGTTTTAGCCTTTTTTGACTTTTTAGCCTTAGCCTTATCAACATAATAAACGACAGTCATACCAGGACGAAGATCCGAAATTTCGTTAATCGTACGGGCTTTAACCTCAAACGTACGGCTATCCCATTGACCGGTCGATTTGGTAGCACGCCATGTAGCGTAGGTTCCCATATCGTTGATATAGTAAATCTTAGCCTTAGTCTTCATTTTATTGAGGGCGGGAATCATAATTTCGATTTCACCGTCCATCTTCATATCTTTGAGATATTCTTCTCTAACATTGAAGGTGATATATTTCTTGTCGAGCTGAAGCACTGTCATGATCGGAGCACCAACCGCAACAAGCTCTCCGACTTCAGGATAAATCTCTTCAATTTGTCCGGCACAAGGAGCCACGAGATATTCATCTTCAAGCACGGCTTCAACTTCCTGAACACCGCCGCGAGCAACTTCTACCATTGCTGCAGCCGAAGTCTTATCTTCTTTCTGAGCACCGGCTTTTGCCAATGAATATTGCTGTGCAGCCGCACCTTCAGCAGCCTTTGCCGCATCAAAAGCAGCCTTTGCTTCGTCGCGTTTTTGTTCGCTGACAACACCATTCTGGAAAAGATTTTCCATACGCTGATATGTTTTTTCAGCAATTACACGACCGGCAGTTGCCTGTTGAAGCAATTCATATGCACCTTGAATGATCTGAGTACGAGCACCCGAATCAACCTTTTTATTTTGCGCCGCAGTAGAAACCTCGATTGCCTTTGCCTGATTCATTTTAGCCTGAACAAGAGACGAGTGAATATGCACGAGTGTATCACCTTTTTTTACGCGGTCACCCTCTGAAACATAAAATTTCAGAACTCTGCCGGGAAGTTTACCCGATACTTTTACTGTAGTCGCCTCTGCCTGACCTTCTACAATCTCGGCGGGTTTGTCCATGAACAAAAATCCGGCAAGAGCAAGCAACAAAACTGCCACAATGATAATGCCGACAGCTACGATCAATCCCGATTCTCTCTGTTGTTTTATTTCAGAATCGTTAGTATTTACTGTGTTAGCCATAAGACCTTTGGTATTATATGGTTATTTTTTATGTTTTTATTTCTTTATTTAAGTGTGCCAAGAACTTTTGACAAATAAACGTCGCACAAATGCACGTCGATTGAAGCATCAAGATTGTCACTATTTGCCTTGAGCCATGCGGTTTGAGCCTCCATCACATTGTCAGCTGTCATAACGCCCTCTTTAAATCCGAGACGCGCACAACGCAAATTCTCATCAGCTTTTGCAAGATTATCCTGAGTCATAGCATAGGTCTTGACAGCCTCCTGAGCCTTAAATGCAGCCTGACTAACCTGAAGATTGATTTTTTCTTTTGCATCTTCAAGCTGGAGTTGCATGATTGTTGACGACGACTTTGCCGCACGATATTTATTATAGTCGCTCAAGTGAAGAATAGGTATTTTCACACCCACACCAACCGAGAACGCACCATTAAATTTCTTCTTGAATCCGTCAAACATATTCGGATTTGAAAATCCGTATCCACCCATCAACACAACATTGGGAAGCATCGACGACAATGCCACATTTTTTTGTTGACCGGTCATTTTAATGCCCAACTCAAGAGCTTTTATATCTTGACGACGCGCATAAACTTCATTCATATTATATGTTGAAGCGACATCTGACTTCAAATCGACCTGAGAAAGATCGTCAGCCACACTATAATTGCTGTTGATCGGAAGTCCACACAGCTGCGCAAGCGCCATTTTACTCAATGCAACACCGTTTTTAACTTTCACAAGGTCAACATTAGCCTGATTGAGTTTTACGTCAACACTCAATTTATCACTAACGGTTGCCACACCCTCCTTTAACATCAGTTCGACATTGCGGTCAAGAGTGTCGAGCAAATTAACATAGCTTTCGGCAAGCTTCTGTTTAGCTTCAAGCGAAACGACCTGCCAATAAGCGGCATCAACAGCATAGACAATGTTTTGGGCTTCGTTGTTTTTCATTGTCTCAGCGAGATCTTCAGCTAAACCAGCCAATTTATTCAAAGCAACAATCTTGCCACCCATATAAATCGGCTGAGTCAAAGTCACCGCACCAAAAAATACGTTATGAATATCAAAAGTCATCGCATCTTTGGGGATGAGCGCAACTTCTGAAGGAATCGGTTGTCCGTTAGGACCGGTTATCGGTTCACCGGTCACCGGATTTTTCACCAAATTAAACTGATAGGACTGGCTTTCCAAATCAAACGACTTTGTCGGTAACAGCTGGTCAGAATCAAATATAGAAATGTTTTTCTGATTATAAGTGTATCCACCCGCAAAGTCAATCGAGGGAAGATAAGCCGAGAATGCTTCCTTTTTTTGATATCCTGCCTGACGAATCTTTTCATTATTTATCGCCATCTGCTTGTTGTTTCTAAGCGCAAGCTCTCGACAATGGTCAAGCGTCAACAAAGTTTCGCCTGTCGAAGCCGTTTGGGCAAACGAACTCGACGCTGCTGCGATAACCATTGCGGTGTAAAGATAAAATCGATTTAGCATAATGCCTGTGAATTTTTTATAAACAATATTATATTCAAGATGCCGATCAAGAAATGATGATGTTTCTTTTGTCGACGGAGGCTTTCATTTAAACGTATAAGTGACACAAATTGTTTTTGTGCCGTAGTTTTACAAGTCTTACAAACGAGACAACGGTGCATAACATATTTGTTTTCAAAATGTTACACACCCTCATCTTACTATATTTTACCCTGACAACTCAATATCAGGTTATTACACTCTCTTGTGAATGTTGCAAAGATAGTAAAAATATTTTAAATACAATTATTCTTTTATCTTGTTTATTTAGTCTTTTTTCTTTTTGTCAATTACCCATAACCAAAGATGTGTAATATCTTAGTGTACCTCCAATCGATTTCTGACGCTGCACCGACAGTGTTACATATTGGTTGTCATAGCCCCACCATGTGGCCGACACTGCATCACGACCATTTGTTACCGATGCAGGCGCTCCATACATATTGGTCAATCGGGCATATACAGAATTATAGCGAGTCAGGTCAAAATGAGAGGTCGAATAGCTAAACGACGATGCCGCCAGATACCCGTTGTTATAAAATAACGTCGCATCGGGCCACACATAATTCAACGCCGTCACATTTCTAAGGTAAACACTGTTATTGGCATACCCGTCGATCTGGCACCCGATACGGTTCAACGCGTTCAATGATGCGGCGAGCGCTGTCCCGTACGTGAAACCCAATATAGACTGAAGCGGGTTGATATGGTAGCGCGGGCGGTACACTGAGGGGGGAGCCAAAGGGCGGCGATAATGGCTTGCGTTGAACACCGGGGCTAAAGGGCGGCGTGGAGGGGCAGGGGGTAATTGCATTCCCGGGCGGCCGGCAACCAATCCGGCATGATGACCGTGATTAGGCGCATGAGCCGGAGATGACGGACGAACAGGACCGAGATTGTTAACGGGAGGTTTGGGAGCTGTTTGATGTTGATTTCCACCACCAAAAGTCCAATTGTTAGCCGACGACGGACGTGTCGGACGACTTTCAAGACGATCGGCTGCGCCGGGACGATGTCCGTTTGAGCCGGGACGGCTTGAGCCGCTGTTATTACCGGCTAAAGCTCCTTGATTATTGTTATGTTGTTGGTCTTTATTTAAATCACTGTTGTTTGAATTATTATTTGCACCGGCGCCGGGACGTTGACCCGAAGCGTTCAATCCGCTGTTGCTTCCAAGCGTACTTCTGCCATTCGTACTATACGTATTGGCACGCCGACTGTGAGCACCGCGACTTTGCGCCGATATTGGCGGCACCGTTATGGCAAGTACAATTGCTACTACCGATAACATTCTTTGAAGTCGTTTCATCGTTTATAGTTTTATGGTTAAACGTGGGTTTTATATATATGATTGAATTTATTCGCTTTTGTTTAATCTGACTCTCTAATTTTTTTTACTTTTTAACCATTTTAGTTATAAATATAATTGAAATAACAACAAAAATAGACAACCACCAAACCTTTATTCCCTGATTATCAACTTCTGTTTTAGCCTCGCTGACAATTGTTGTGGCGGTGTCTCGATCAAACATCGTTCCACACTCTGATACCTCAACCGCCCTACCTGCGGTTTCGCGTTTCAGTTTGACCATCACCGGTCCCGACTTTAACTTTGTCAACCGACAGTCAGAATCAAACCTCTCGATTTCGATTGAATCAATCGTCATCACCAAATCACTAAACTCAGCCATATCAATCGTCGCACCAGCCTTTTCAGTCTTGACCATATCAATATGCTCAACAAAGTCATTCTTAACCGCAGAACTCCTCTTCACCGATCCACACGCCACCATCGTCATAAGCGACATCACGATCAATATTATCTTCACGACACCAAACTCTGCCTTGACATTAAACGACGGACAAGCCTTGGCAGCAAATTCATTGTGTCCATGTACCGTAGCTCCGGGATATTTATGTCGCAACGACTCAACAAGTTGTCTGAGCGATTCTTTTTGTTCAGGCGTTCGCGTGTCAGCCGGAGTTCCGTCGAGCTCCACACCTCCGACATACGCTATTCCGATCGAATCAACATTTTGACCCAGACAGTGGGCGCCGATCCGCTCTTCATCCCTTCCCCGATGAACCGACCCGTCTATATAAATAATGTAATGATACCCTATGTCAGCCCACCCGTTTTGTTTCATATGACACGCTCTTATCTCATCGACTGTCACATGACGTCCTCTCGGTGTTGCAGTACAATGAATTATTATCTTCTTGATATTACGCATTTTCGCCTCCGTTCGCTTTGTTATCCATTTCTTTATCACTCAAAATCGCTGCAAGCAATTTAGCTATTTCATCTTTATTTTCGATTATAACCGACATCGTTGATGCCGCACGGCGTATTTCTTCTTTGTCGTGAGTGCTCTCCATCACCGATTTCCATTCACAAAAAATATTGAACGCGCCCATCAACATTGTAAACGCCGGCACCATAACCAATGCGACACTGATTATATCAACGCACGTCAGTACCAACATCGGCGCATAATATTTCAATGCCTTGGTACAAGTCATTTTGTAGGTTCTCGACCTTCGCGCAATTCCGCTACGACACGCACGCCTGACTCCGACCGCAAAATCGACCGCCATAGCGACCGCCACCCCTCCATAAGTTGCCAATAACACCATGAGCCACGCATTATCGTCGCCCGATTTGATTATTCTTATAATTTCCATAAATTAGTTAAGATTAAGTTGTTAAAAATTTTGAGCGACAAAATTACGCACCAAAACAGGCTTGCAAACTTCAAAAGGTAACTTACCACTCCCCCATTCACAAAAAAAGAGCGCAAATTCTTGCGCTCCTGATCGTTACCCACCGATTATAAAAACCTGAGTATTGAAATTTACCCCAAAATCTTGTAATTCAACACAGCTTCGACGCGGAATAACGAACGTATATCGCTGCGCGGAATAACCACATCATCATAGTCGGGATTGGCACTGTGCAACACCACATTATCGGGATTTAAAGGGTCGCGTCTCAGATATTTAACACGTCTGAAATCCTCAGTAACCACCACATAAATTTGTCCCCAAAGAATTGTTGACAAATTATCGACCGGACGAATTGCAATCATTCCGCCATTGATAATTTCGGGCTGCATCGAGTCACCGCTCACATGCACAATCAGCGAATCGCTGCTGATGCGTGGCAATGCAATATATCCCGTGATACGTTCATCGGTAAACATCGCGTCAAGATTGCTCGACCCTGCCGTTACGTCAATATCATAAACCGGCACCGATACAGCGTTGGCAAGCTGACCTGCCGGCGGAATTATTCCGGGAATACCGGCGGTCTTACTGAACGGCACGTCACTACCATCAACCAACCACTGCTTAGAAACACCCATATTGACAACAATACGATTTATCAAAATATCGGTGATCGGCAATTTTCCGGACAGATGTTTTGACAAATTTGACGGGTCAATTCCGAGACGTTTTGCAAACTCTGACTGAGTCAATCTCGACTTGATAATCAAATAACGTATGCGGTCGGCTACACTTTCCGACCCGGGGGTTGTTTCTTTGTTCATAGTCTGAAAATTTGGTATAACAAAATCTACCATTTGTGCAAATATACAAATATTTGGTATATCTACCAAATTACACCAAATAAAAAAGCCTCTGATGCTCACGCACCAAAGGCCTCACGATTAATATGCAAATATATTTCTAAGTTTAGTCTTGATAGAATTGAAGAAGGTTGTTTTGAACCTTATCGTTTCCAAGGAGAATCATGAAGAGGTTGCGACCAATCATGCCTGCCCCCTGCTGCTGATTGAAACGAGCACGGTCAACTTCATAATCAAATTCGCGACCCTGGTTTTCGATGTCTGAAACCTCAAACACGACAACAGCCGAGTTTGATTTCACAGGACCAACGAGCTGACCTTTTTGAGCTGCGGCAACAGCTGCCATCAACTGACCTTCATTCAAGGGGAAGCCCGAAATCAAGTGCTGTCCGAATGTTACCTCGGCGGTGTCAACACCAACTTTCATAAGTTCGGCATAACCCTCTACCGAGTTTGATTTACCCTGATAATCGCCAAGAAGTTTTGCAGCTTTTTTATCATTGGTAACAACGTTGCGGACATATTCATAAACTGTAGGCTCAGACATTGTGATATAACCTTTGTCATATACCGAGTTAAGAGCAACTGCTACGAGATGACCGGTTTGTTCATCGCCATAAACCTCACTAACCTGACCAGGTTTTGCGTTGAGAGCCCATTTGGCAGCACGACGGGTGTCGGGAACATTTCCAACAGAGAGCGACTGAGAAGTCACCTGAGCGGGGAAGATATGATAACCTTCCTGTGGTGCCTGAGCTGTAAATTTATCAGCAGTATTGTTAGCGGCAACAAAGTCACGAAGACCTGAAGTCAAATTATTAACGGTTGTTGAAGAGGGATCAACCTGATAGGTAATTTCAGCAACATCGTAGGTAGTGACAGCCGGAGCAACTTTTTTAATTTTGATTGCACGGATTTGCTGTGCATTAGCCATTGTGTCGGGGCTGAACCAACGGCCCGTGGGCTGTCCTTCGAGCAACGCAACAAACTGCGAAGCATTGGGATCGAGATATGAAACTGTCATATCGTCTTGTGAGTTAACAAGACCCTCAACATCAGCCATAGCTTTTCCGCTGTTAAGAACGTTGATGATTGAATCACGTTTAGCGGCATTGGCTACTGCATAGATTGCAACATCAACAGTTACCTCATCGCGCTGATTGTCGTTTTTGCCAAGAAGCTTAACAAGCGTATAAGTATTGTTGGCAAAATCAGCAACACGAGCTTTACCGATAGCGAGCGAATCGATTGCCGAAGCTACCGCATTTGAATATGCCGATTTTTTATTGGTTGTTGTGTTGGTTACGAAGAAACCTGAAAGACCATCTACACCTTCATTATTATTAAGCACTTCGAGAGCGGCTTCAACATCTTGCTGTGCAGCCAAAAGATCTTCTTGAGAAGGAACGATGTCAACAAGAATATAATTTACTGAACGAACAGGTTCGTTGGTGCGGAAACGGTTTTTACTTTCATCAAATTTTGCTTTGAGTTCCTGATCGGTAGGTTTAAACTCATCACCATTCAACGAGTTGTAATCAACTTTAGCATATTTGATTGTAGCGGTTGACGCATTTTCGTCATAAAGAGCTTTTGCATCGAGCTTGTTAGCGGTGAGTGCACCCATAAACAGGCTTGAAAGTTTCTGTTCTTTGAGCTGACGTTCAACATCTTGTTCGAGCTGCATCCAATATTGCTGAAGTTGCTGGGCAACATCGGCAGGAATCTGATTTTTACCGGGATTGAATGCGATATCGTGAAGTTGGTCAGTTGACATAACTCCAAACTGCTGTTGAACCTGATTGTTGAGCTGGGGCAATGTGGTCGGACCGGTCATTGCAGCTGCAAGTTCTTTATCGGTAACAGTGATACCGAGCTTGTCAATTTCCTCTTCAAAGAGAGCAGTGTAAACCATCTCGTTGAGAACCTGTGACTGAATAGCGGTGATGTCAGTATTGCCATAACCCTGATTCTGCATGTTCTGACGGATAGTCTCGACACGACGGTTAAATTCCTGAATATCGATTTTTTGTCCATGAACTTTGGCGGCAGCAGTGCCGGGGCCAAAGAATGATCTCGATGAATTGAAGAAGTCACCGAGGATAAACGCAAGAAGAGCAACGATAATTACGGTAAACAAAATTGCCGATCTGCGTCTGATTTTCTCTAATGTTGCCATTTAATTATTGATTATTTTTTGTTTTATCGAAATGTGACAACCACCCTCAACTTGCCATCGGGGCGGTTTTTAGCGCACAAAGATACATCTTTTTCTGATTATAGTCAAAATTTAGCCCGTGAAATAACACTCCGACAACATTTTTTATATAATAATCGAAGTATTTCGCGGTTCTGACCGGTTAAATCACGCAAGTTTGAACGCTTCTTTGACCTTATCGACCATGTCGAGTTTTTCCCATGTGAACAACTCAACTTCAACCTTTTTGACCTTTCCGTCGTCAGTCAAAAATTCTTTTACAACCGTGCGGGGTGTGCGGCCTACGTGTCCGTATGTCGCGGTTTCAAGATATATCGGATTACGCAATTTCAATCGTTTCTCAATCTCGGCAGGACGCATATCAAAAAGTTTTGACACAATAGCTGAAATCTCGGCATCGGTCATATCAACGTGAGCCGTGCCCATCGTATTGACAAACAGGCTGACCGGGGCTGCTACACCAATAGCGTATGCAACCTGCACCAACGCTTTATCAGCCACACCGGCTGCAACAAGGTTTTTGGCAATGTGACGAGCCGCATAGGCTGCCGAACGGTCAACCTTCGAGGGGTCTTTTCCCGAGAATGCACCACCACCGTGAGCACCATGTCCGCCATAGGTATCAACGATAATTTTACGGCCGGTCAAGCCGGTGTCACCATGAGGTCCGCCAATAACAAACTTGCCGGTCGGGTTTACGTGAAGTATAAAATCGTCGCCCCAAAGTTTCTTTATCGATTCGGGCATCTTGGCTTTAACACGCGGAATCAACACTTCGGCAATATCACGTTTGATGATGTCAAGCATCTCGCGATCAGCCTCTTCCTGAGTTTTGTTTCCGTCGGGCTGAATAAAATCCTCGTGCTGGGTTGAAACGACAATCGTATTGATTGCAACAGGACGATTTTCCGAGTCATATTCGACTGTAACCTGACTCTTTGAGTCGGGGCGAAGGTAGCTTTTCTTGTGACCGTGTGCATCAACATAGGTCATTGCCGACATATCGCGACGTATTGCCGCAAGTTCTTTCAACAATTCATGAGACAACGACACGGTCAGCGGTATATAATCATCGGTTTCGTTGCAGGCATATCCAAACATCATACCCTGGTCGCCGGCACCCTGATCCTCGGGATTTTCACGAACCACACCGCGATTGATGTCGGGGCTCTGCTCATGAAGTGCAGTAAAAATACCGCACGAATGACCGTCAAACATCAATTCGCTACGGTCATAACCGATACCTGTAATAACCCTGCGGGCAACGGTCATCAAGTCAATATATGCGTTTGAGCGAACCTCTCCGGCAATCACAACCTGACCGGTTGTTACCATTGTTTCACATGCGACCTTTGAATCGGGATCCTGAGCCAAAAAAGCATCAAGCACTGCGTCAGAAATTTGGTCGGCAACTTTGTCGGGATGTCCTTCCGACACTGATTCAGATGTAAATAAGTAGTTCATAATAAAATAAAAAAAGAAGTTAAGAAAAATAATTTCTCAACTTCATGGGGAAGTTGCGCTCGTAAGCGCAGTCCAAACTTGTAGCATATCTCCGGTTTATCTCCCGGATTTTAGCATTTTTTTGAGTGGTTGCAAGCAGCCAAATCTGTCCACCATGAATTGAGTGGTGCAAATTTACGACTTTTTTCTGTAACCACCAAAAATCAAGCTATCATTTCTTCGGCTGGATATTGAAACGATATTGAACGGATGCAAGGATATAGCGTGGGAGCGCATTGGTGTATGCGACAGTGCGACCCGAAGCCGTGACAGCGTATGTTACATATGTAAGTTGGTGTAACATATCAAAGCTGTCAATATTAAATACCCAATGTTTGTTACGAACCGGGCTATATGACAATCTAACATTCCAAACCGGATTAGTCGTGTCAAGATTTGGCGAACCATAACCACGGCGCGTATAACAAACCAGATCTGTGCTGATACCAAAGCCGGCAGGGAGAGTGAATACTCCCGAAACACCAAAGTTGATATGCTTCGCGTTGATTGTCTCAAACTCGGGACGCGATGATGTTGTATTGCGAGTCAGGAAGTCACCCCTCAACTGCAAATTTTGTTTACCTATTTGCCATCCCAGTCTGATTTTTTCAGAAAACGAATTTTGATGAACTTTTGTAAACTCGGGACTCTCGCCGTTCGTACCGATCATGTCGGTTGAATTACTCATTACAATATCGGTTTCACTGCTTGCCGTAAACTGTTTCTTTGCTCCAAACTGCAAAGACAACTCGTTAGTAACGGCACCTCGATTATTTCCGTTCACATTATACATTCTATTATATCTGACACCGGTCGCCGTGTCGTATGTATAACCGCGAGTCAAACTGTTGGTTGTATGGTTGTAACCGAGATAAAGCACATTTTGAAGCGTTTGAGATACCGGCGTATATGACCAACGCACCAGATGGGCATGGGCAAACTGAGTCTTAAGATCGGGATTACCATAGTAGATATTCATCGGGTCAGAGTCATTGACAATATCAAGCAAATCTTCAACATCGGGCAATCGGGGCGTGATTCGATAACTATACCTCAACGAGTGACGATAGCGCGATGCCCTGCCCTCTCCCGACTTCTGAAAACCATACTCTATCATTCCGTCAAAAATCGATGCAATATTAACAACCGTATTTGTATGTGAATAACGATAATCTCTACCATCACGGAAATAGTCGAGATGACGATGGGCAATCGAAATATCAGGATTAATTCTAAGACTAAGATATGACGATTCAAACGGTTTATAATAAAATGCTCCCGGCGAGATAGCATGCGTATTTGTAATCAATCGCGATTCATAGCTGTTGGCAGGGTCAAATGCCTCAAGATAATTATCGGGAACAACACCATAAATGCCCATATCGTTCAAGCGGTCCATCGCATACATGTAACTATCCTTTGTTTGATCAGAGAATCTATAATTATACGATATTTCCAATCTCACGTCTCCTATCTGAGTATTATACCTTAAGGTACTTGTGAGGGTCTTATTGTTATTAGGCGTATTGTCGGTGTAATTACGTCGATTAACCGATGACATTCCCGAATTATAGAAATTCACGTTATAGTCGTTCCACAATTCGTTGCGGATACTGCTATAACTTCCTCCGATACTTAATGAAATAACATCACTCGCATTGGATAACATTGTATTTAAATGTAAATAGGCACCTCCGACAAGAGTTTTTGTCCATCCGTCAGCCTTTGTTGCGCTACGGTTTATCATATCGGTCAAACTATCGCCGGTAACATCAGAATACATCAAATCTATAATTTCTGCGACAGTACCCTCTTGTTCTTTATTCAGCGTCGCCGACAAATCAGAGTTTCTATTTTTTTGATAATTGTAATTTCCCGAAAGCGACACGCCTACCATAAAATTCTTCTTTGTTCCAAAACGGTTGTAGGCAAAATGAGAGGTTGATACACGGGTTTCACGATCTCGCGCCTTAGTTTCCATATAGTCATACGTATCACCTCCCGGCAAAAAGTTTATTCGTGATGTCGTGCGATTAGAGTTGTTGATGGTTTGTTCAAACATGACAGAACCGTTAGCAACTGTTCTTTCATCAGCCGACTCATAATTATAATCCAACGCACCAAGACTATACTTTTTTTGTCCGTTTGGCATCTTATCAGGAGTCCATGTATCATTTCGTCCCGGCTTGCGGTTATCATTCAAGTTGTTGATATTGCCAACAAGCGACACTCGCGTCGTCGCATTAAACCACGATGCAAAAAGACGACCCAAATATCGGTCTTCCGTTCCATAGCCGCCTTGAATATTACCTATCCAACCAAAATTATATTCTTTTTTAAGGCGGACATCCATTGTCAAAACTTTTGGAGCATTGATATTGCCCATTTGAACGTCCTGCTTTTTCTGCCCTTCATAAACATTTATATTCTTAACCGAATAAGCCGATATATTTTCAAGCATCAGATTATTGTTACCATCCATAAACTGCTTGCCGTTGAGCAACAATGATTCGACAAATTCACCGTTAACCTTAATTTGTCCGTCATCGCTCAACTCGGCACCCGGCAACTGGGCGATAAGCTCATCAAGCATCGACCCCTCGGCAAGTTGAAAAGCGTCGGCATTATAAACCAGCGTGTCACCTTTATTATAGAACTTAATTTTGGTTGAAGTTACAGTAACCTCTTTCAACTCTCTCGGAGCACGTTCCAACATCACCAACGGAAGTTCAATCCATCGCGCACGGCGTCCGGGATTATGAACCTCATAACTTATAGTCTTGTCCTTATATCCGGGACAAACTACGTCAAACACAAGTACTGTATCAACTCTCGGAATACCGAAGAAAAATTGAGAGAGCGTGTCAACATCATTTGCACCACGCCAATTTCTTCCCATATTACACATGATCGAATCAACCAATTCACCCTTGTTGTCATATATCTTAACACAAGCCTTGGTAAGGTCACGTTTTGTCACAGCATCTTTTACACGACCCGTAACCGTGATTTTTTCATCAGCGCCAAATGCCGTAATAACCGTCAGGAGCGCCATTACCATGGCAAAGATTCTTCTTTTCATAAACTCATTTTTATTAGTTGAAACAATCTCGACTCATCAATTAACAAGTTGAGCCACAAAGTTATAAATAAATCTTTTAGAATTACCCCCCTCCCATAAATTTAACATTTTTTTAACTTTAATCCATGAGGGGAATGATTCCATCTGTCTATTAGACGTAATTCAATCGCGTTTGGATACATTGACCTGCATTTTTTTGAACAATTCGCCATACGTGTTGTTACACTTTAAAATCAAAATTCAACTAAAAACTTATTTATTATGGCTGATAATGCACAACCCAAAAGCATCAAAGGAACAGAAACCGAAAAGCAACTTCTTCAAGCCTATTTCGGTGAATCAGAAGCTTATACCCGCTATACCTATTATGCCCAGCAGGCTACTAAAGAAGGTTATTATCCTATTGCCGAGATTTTTAACCAGACCGCAGCCAACGAGCTCCATCATGGTAAAATATTCTTTAAATTCCTTCAGGGTGGCAACCTCGCAGTAACCGTCTCTACTGAAGCAGGTACAATCGGTAGCACTGAAGACAACCTCCGTATTGCTGTTGCCGGCGAACGTACCGAAGGCGTTGAAACCTACACCAAGGCCGCAAAAATCGCCGAGGAAGAAGGTTTCCCCGAAATCGCACGTCACTTCCGTGAAATCGCACTTGTTGAGGAACACCACATGCGTCGCTTTGAACGCTACCTCAAACAGGTTGAAACCGGAACCGTCTGGAAACGTGACAAACCTATCGTTTGGCGTTGTCTCGTCTGCGGATTTGAATTTGAAGGTACCGAACCGCCAAAAACTTGTCCGGCTTGCGACCATCCATATCAGCACTATATGTCAACCGACCCTGCCGACAACTAAAAATAGCTTACAAAAACTTATTCAAAGCCGTTGCACACATTCATGCAACGGCTTTATTTATCAATTGTATTTGAACCTTATAACACCATAATTTGTTTATAAAGTGAAACACATCTTCCTCATAACTAAAATTAATTAAACGCAATATGGAAACAGTATATTTCAAAGGCAATCCTTGCCACATTTCAGGACATGTTCCTGCAGTCGGTGATAAAGCACCCGATTTCAAACTCGTCAGCCCCACTCTTCAAGAGATAAAACCTGACGATTTCAAAGGCAAACGAATTGTTTTAAATGTATTCCCAAGTCTTGACACTGCCGTTTGCGCAATGTCAGTTCGTCGATTCAACCAAGAAGCAGCCGGACTCAAAAACACAGTAGTTGTTTGCGTGTCTATGGACCTTCCCTTTGCAGCAGGTCGTTTCTGCTCGGCTGAAGGCATCAATGACGTAGTTGTCGGTTCAGCATTCCGTTCACCCGATTTTATTCGCAACTATGGTTTGCAACTTGTTGACGGTCCCCTCGAAGGACTTCTCACCCGTGCAGTCCTCATCATTGACGAAAATCGCAACATCATCTACCGTGACATTGTTGACGAAATCACCCACGAGCCCGATTACGAAGGCGCAGTCGATGTACTCAAAGCTATCAAGTAAACACTATTTCAATTATATTATTAATCTCAAAAAATCATTGCCATGATTTACAAAGTCATTGATATTGAGGGAGTAGGCCCCGCTTATGCCGAAAAACTCAATGCCGCCGGCATCGAATCGGCTAAACAGTATCTCGAAATCGCCGCCACACCTAAAGGTCGTCAACAAATAGCCGACCAGACAGGTATCAGTCCGGCTCTCATTCTCAAATGGGCAAACCATTGCGATCTTTACCGCGTTAAAGGAATCGGACCTCAATTTGCCGAACTTCTCGAAGCCTCGGGCGTTGACACAGTCAAAGAATTGCGTCACCGCAAACCCGAGAATCTTGCCGAAACAATGGTTAAGGTTAACGAGCAAAAGAAACTCGTTCGCCGTGTTCCGACAGCCGGTGAACTACGTCGAATGATCGACCAGGCAGCCACTCTACCCCCTGTCATGACCTACTAAACGATTCGCAATCAAATCATATATAAAAGCTATGCTTCGGCATAGCTTTTTTTTGTATCCAATATCACTGTCGATAAATTTTTTCGGAGATTTCTCCCAATGATATTTGATTTTTTTATACCTTTGTATCCCGTATTAATGACATTTTACAATCAAAATGAAATACGGATTTGACAACGACAAGTATCTGAAAATTCAATCAGAACACATCAAGGAGCGCATCGCTCAGTTTGGTAATAAACTCTACCTCGAACTCGGCGGAAAGCTGTTTGACGACCACCACGCAAGCCGCGTGCTTCCCGGTTTCCAACCCGACAGCAAGCTCCGCATGTTGAGCCAATTAAAAGACCACGCCGAAATCGTCATAGTTATCAGCGCACTTGACATCGAGAAAAACAAAGTGCGCCAAGACCTCGGCATCACCTATGACATGGACGTTTTGCGACTTCGCGAAGAATTCATGAAACGAGGCTTCCTTGTCAGCTCGGTTGTCATAACCCACTACAACGGTCAAATCAGTGCTGATGCCTTTCGCCAGCGTCTCGAACGCATGGACATCACCACCTACTACCACTACACCATCGAGGGCTACCCCACCAACGTAAACCTCATCGCCTCTGACAAAGGCTTTGGGCATAACGACTATATCGAAACCTCACGTCCGCTGGTTATTGTCACCGCCCCCGGACCCGGCAGCGGTAAAATGGCAGTTTGCCTTAGCCAGCTCTACAACGAACACAAACGCGGAATCGAAGCCGGATATGCCAAATTTGAGACATTCCCTGTTTGGAGTCTGCCGCTGAAACACCCCGTAAACATCGCCTACGAAGCTGCCACCGCCGACCTCAACGACGTCAACATGATTGACCCGTTCCACCTTGAAGCATACGGTAAAACTGCCATCAACTACAACCGCGACATTGAGATTTTCCCTGTACTCAACGCCCTGTTTGAAGGCATTTACGGCACCAATCCATACAAGTCACCAACCGACATGGGCGTCAACATGGTTGGGTTCTGCATCAATGACGACGAAGTTTGCTGCGACGCTTCTAAAAACGAAATCATCCGTCGCTACTACACTGCGCTCAACGCTCTCGCCCAGGGCGAAGGCAACGACAGCGAGGTTAATAAAATCTCACTCCTTTTCAAACAAGCTCACATTGACCCAAGCTACCGTCGAACAATACCGGCTGCACAAGAACGAGCAAAAGAATCAGGCAAAAACTGTTCGGCTATCGAACTCGCCGACGGCACAATCATAACAGCCGAGTCGGGCGATCTGCTTGGACCGAGTGCAGCATTGATTCTCAATGCCACCAAACATCTTGCCGGAATAGACCATAGCGTAAAATTGATTCCCCAGGCCATGATTGAGCCAATCCAACACACTAAAACAAACTATCTACGCAGTCTCAATCCCCGACTCCACACCGATGAAGTCATCGTTGCCCTGTCGGTATTGAGTACTCACGACGAGAACTGCCGACGCGCTCTCGAAAAGCTTCCCGAGCTATATGGCTGCCAGATGCACTCAACAGTTATGCTGGGCGAAGTTGACCGTAAAATTTTCAAAAAGCTTGGCGTCGGTCTAACCTGCGACCCCAAGAGCAAAAAAGCAACTCGTCAATCAATTTAACCGGAGCCATATGAAAACTATCACATATAACACTGAAGGAACTTGCAGTAAACAAATTCAATTGAATATCGCCGATGACGGCACTATTGAATCGGTTGACTTTCTCGGAGGCTGCCACGGCAATCTTCAAGGAATAGCCGCTCTCGTCAAAGGTCGTCATCCCGATGAAGTCATCGCTACACTTAAAGGCATTCGCTGTCGCGACAAGTCAACATCTTGTCCCGACCAACTCGCTAAAGCTCTTGAGCAAGCAAAGTAAATAAGTGTAGCAGATATGCCTAAAGTGTTAACTTGAAAGTTGACACCAGTTTCCTCACATTCTCATTTTCTTCAATCAGTTTTTCAAGGACCTCCCGTTCATTCCATGTGCGGGGCGATCCTATCCCCTGATTTTCTTCAACCGTCATACTCCAAAAATCGTTTTTCAGGCAATCACGCATAAATGCCTCGATTGTCGGCTTCATCGATATCATCATATCGGTTTGAACACGGTTTTCAACAGTAATTTTAAAGCTGTCTCCCTCAACCTGCACAGGCTCAGAGGCTCTCATCGTGTTCACTAAAATATGTTCGGTCGGACGCGCATTCATAAACTTGAACCACGCATCTTTCACGTCATCAATCGAATAGACACCTCGACGCAACTCTTTATTTGCTGAGTCGGTTTTTGCTTCAGTATGTTCTTCTTCAGGCTTACGATTCAAATCGCTCAACGATGGTCCGCGACTTATGCGATGACCGGTAGTACCGCGCTGCCCGGCAGATTGCACGGATGGTGGCGGAACCGGTCTTCTGACCTGCGGAGGCGGTGGTGGAGTCGTAGTCACGACCGTTTGCCCCGCAGGTTTAGCCACGGGCTGAGCCTGTTCTGAATTTCCCGATAGTGCGGCAACCCTCTTCAATTGCCCCTCCCCGCCGCTAATAGAGTTTTGGGAGGGGCTTAGTAGTTGGCACAGTTTTATGAGCAAGAGCTCTACAAAAAAAGTCTTGTTTGACGACTGTCTATAATTCAAGTCAGCCTCATTACACAGACTCATAGCCTGATAATAAAAATCGGCTTTCAATCGGCGTGACTGTTCTTTCATTGCAGTCAGTGTTGCCTCGTCAACCTCAAGCATCGAGGCTGTCGAGTCATTGATTGCCAACATCAGGTCTCTCAAATAAGACCCGATTCCATTTATAAAAAACTGAGAGTCAAAGCCTCGGTCTCTGACTTCTTTATAGATAGTCAGAGCGGCAGGAACATCTTCTTTTTCAAATGCTTCAAAAAGACGGTGATAATATGACGCATCAAGAACATTCAGGCTCTCGATAGCACTTTGATACGTTATGTTTCCACGCGATGAAGCAGCTACCTGGTCAAAAATAGATAAAGCGTCTCGCATCGCTCCATCGGCTTTCGATGCAATAACAGCCAAAGCCGAACGTTCGGCAGTATATCCCTCTTGTTCAGCTACGTAACTAAGATGATCAACCATATCATTAATCGTGATTCGGTTGAAATCGTAAATTTGGCAACGTGACAAGATAGTCGGTAAAATTTTATGCTTTTCAGTGGTCGCCAATATAAAAATCACGTAACTTGGCGGCTCTTCGAGCGTCTTCAAAAACGCATTGAACGCCGACGACGAAAGCATGTGAACCTCATCGATTATAAACACGCGATATTTTCCGTCGGTCGGCAAAACCTGTACCTGATCGATGAGCGATCTGATATCTTCGACACCATTATTTGATGCGGCATCGAGTTCGACAATATTCAGCGAACGGTTTTCATTAAACGAGCGACACGAATCGCACTCGTTACATGGATTACCGTCGGCAGTCGGATTGGTACAGTTGATGGTCTTGGCAAAAATTCGCGCACAGCTCGTTTTTCCAACACCTCGCGACCCGCAAAACAGATAGGCGTGAGCCAGACGGTTGGTCGCAATTGAGTTGCGCAGTGTTGCCGTCAGAGCCTTCTGACCAACCACCGACGAGAACGTCGATGGACGATATTTACGGGCTGATACCTGATAATTTTCCATCTATTTTGTTTTACCTTTCTTTTTTAATATTGAAAACCTTTACCGTAAGGATCAATGCCGAAACGGCGACGGATATATTCTGCCACCACATGCACAGCATCCTCGGCAGGAAGGCGTGACGAGTCAAAACACAAATCGTAGCTCGACGAGTCGCCCCACCGTTTATCGGTATAGAAATTATAGAAATTAGAGCGCAATTTATTGATTTTATGCAGTTTTGTACGAGCAGCCGTTTCATCATGACAGTCACCGCGTTTCATGATGCGTTTGACACACTCATCTTCAGGCGCCGACACGAACAAATGAACAGCCCGCGGATGATCGCGCAAAACATAATCTGCCGTTCTACCAACAATTACACATGAACCCGTCGATGCAAGCCGGCGCATAACGTCGCTCTGAGTATTATAAATCGAATCATCGCTGATTGAGGTCGATCCGCCATACATAACGCCGGGATTCATACCCATATTGAATGGGAAAATACCACTCAAAAACGAAGGAGCTTTCTCATCACTGTTCTCAAAAAACTCAGTCGCCAATCCCGCCTGTCGCGCTGCCTCGACAAGTAGTTCTTTGTCATAATACGCTATGCCGAAAGCACGCGCAAGCGCCTTGCCAAGTTCGCGCCCGCCACTGCCAAACTGACGTCCGATTGTGATTGCAAAACTGTCGTTTTCTGGTAATAGCTTCTCCATTTCTAAATCTCCTTATATCTTTTATTTATTATTCTTACCCGCAAGTTTGCCGAGGAAATAAGTCATTGATGCAGTGCCATCCATTGTAGGCTCGTTTGACGAATAGTCGTGATAATCGTCATGATAAACCACAACCGAATTCTGGTATGGCGCAAACATATCTTCACGTTCAAGATGAACTCCTCTCAGCGAGTTGAAAATATTGGCATAAACGGGTCCGTCAACCAATCCGCCCTTCAAGTCGATATTCATCTGCTTGTGTAACGGCGAATGTGGATCTTCGGGATAACCGCCAGATTCAGGCATTCCGATAATCATCGACTGACCCCAAGGATTAAGACCGAACAGCCAGTCACGGGCAGCAGTTTCGAGGTCAAGATATGAATTGTCGCCGGTCAACTCGCGATAGAGCATCGCCTGAGTCACCAACGCTACTGTCAAGTTGTTTGAACACCAGATAAACGGTACACCGACCATAAACACATTATTTTGTCCGCGTTCTTTAACTCGTTCAAGACCGCTTCTGAGGTTGCGGATAAACTCATCACTAACCTTCTTTTCGCTATCCTGAGCCAAAAGAGCGTGACCGATATTGATAAACGGATACCACTGATAGTGGTGAGCCGAATCAGCGCCCATCCAAGGAGTTACAGGTTCCATACGTCCATAGTCGATTGCATCTTGACGGAATTTTTTGTCGCCTGTTGCATGATAACGCTTAACCGCTGCCAACTCCATATCGTCAACCCAGTTATCTTCCTCATAATAATAAGGAGATATACACGGCGCGGTTTGGCACGCGCCGGGATTAGCCTTTGCAACCTCATAAGCCACGCCGGCACGTCGTTCAAGTTCTGCTGCAAAAGCAGGGTCAATTGAGCGGAATACTTCTGCTCCGGTTGAGAACGACGAACTGAACTTACCAACCGACGAAGCCAAACCTTTGCTATCATTAAAGTTACCTTCGAGACCATAAGGTTTACCCGAGCATGGATAAACAGGGCGATCCATACCGGCACCCCAGCCATAATCTACATTATCTTTAGCCGGATTTCCGCCGAAACGGTGGTCACGGTCATCAGCTATCTGATTGAGATACAGAGTATCAGACGGATTCATTTTAATCATCCATTCAAGTCCCCAGCGAGCTTCGTCGAGAATGTCAGGCACACCGTTTTTACCGGGTAAACCGGCTGCATCATAATTATCAGCCCAAACACCGGGATTTTGCTGATAGGCAAACAACATCTGGAAAACAGCATTTGCCGAGGTAGTCAAATATTGCAGATAGTCGGATGCGTCGTGCCAGCCTCCGGTCACATCAACATGCTTTCCATCATCAGCTCCACTCAAAACCAAACGTCCGTCATGAGTGTGACACTTCTCACCCAAAACCGGATTGAATCCACATCGCTGTTGGCGCATGTAGAACAGCGGCACCTCATTTGCACCGGCATATACATCATCACCGATGCCAAATTCGGGCGATTCAGTTCCACCACCTTTCACAACATAGCGTCCGGGAGTTTTCAATGATGAAAAATCTACCGTATAACAAGCACCCATCGGTTCCCATGCAGCAGCTTCCGAAACCTTGTCGGGCAAAATCTTTTTCCCGGTCTTGACATTGACAATCGCGATATCTTTCAAATTAGAAGCAGTTCCCTCGGGGATCATCACGACTGCCTTTTTCATGTCGTCAGTCAAATAACCCATGCGGTTAACACGAATAGCAGTGTCGGCATGTGATACAAGCGACCCGGTAAACATCAATACGGCTACTGCCGTTGCGGTAAATTTTTTCATCAAAAGTTCTGGTATTATTTATTGTAATTAGAATCATAAAGTGTGTTCAGCAAATGAGCGAGTCTCAAACCGCCCACCAAAAACTGCTGTTCGATATACGGTGCCCAATAGGCAACATCATTATACGAAACCTGGCGACCTGCCGGGAAGTAATCATATACGGCGTCGGCAAGCGATATGGTTTCTTTAGCCCAATCGTCAATCGACCCCGAAACAATAGCTTTTTCCTCTTCGGGCGAAACTCGATCAATTTGTTCTGCCCATTCAGTATAGCTCCATTTGTGAGCCGACTCAGGGAGAGCCGAGTCCCAAACCGAATGTAGATTTTGGTCACGGCCAAAATATTTTATCATCACACGGTTACCTCCCAAGTCAGTAGCATGTCCCATGTGGAGCGGCATGTGAAGATCGCCGGTCACATGAACCAGAATCTTCATTGCCAACTGTTTTTCTTCAAACGGTTGATCGGGGTTGGAAAGCACTTCAAGCATGTGCTTGATAGCCACCACCGCATCTCCTGCCGGATTGGCTTGGGCTTCTTCATAACGCTCTCCTTTATCTACATTTTTATAATGCCACGTCTTTGTGTAGGCATATTCAGGAGTGTGGCTTGCATTATCAAGCCAGTTAGCCCAATACACCATCGAGCGACCCTCAAGGATCGAATCGACCGCCGCACGAGTGGTTTCAGTCAAATGTTGTTCAGCGATATAAGCAGTTGTATCATGCCCTTTCTGTCCCCATCCAAAAGCTGTGAGCGACATCAAGAAAAGAGCCGAAGCCAAAAGATTACGTTTCATGATTGATTTATCCAAATTATTAAAAATTATTCCTTTTGGCAAAGTTAATAAATTAAAATCGTTTTTCCTCATTCTCCCCCAAAAAATATGAATTATACATTAGTTAATTATAAAAAAACGATGCTCGGCAAAAATACCAAGCATCGCTTTTTATTAACGATTATATTTTTATTTTTTTACGGGACAACCCTCACATTTCTGTGCTATCTCGGTGAAGAAATCATTACCCTTGTTATCGACAAGGATGAATGCAGGGAAGTTTTCTACTTCGATTTTCCAAATTGCCTCCATTCCGAGTTCGGGATATTCGAGCAATTCTACTTTCTTGATCGAATTTTTAGCCAACACTGCTGCCGGACCACCAATTGAGCCAAGATAGAATCCGCCATGTTTCTGGCATGCGTCGGTCACCTGTTTACTACGGTTACCCTTGGCAATCATAATCATCGAGCCACCGGCTGCCTGGAACTGATCTACGTATGAGTCCATACGTCCGGCAGTTGTCGGGCCAAACGAACCTGAAGGCATACCTTCGGGAGTTTTAGCGGGACCTGCATAGTAAATCGGGTGATTTTTCAAATATTCGGGCATTGGTTCGCCTTTGTCAAGACGTTCTTTAATTTTTGCATGAGCAATGTCACGTCCTACAATGATTGTACCGTTGAGCGAAAGACGGGTTGATACGGGATATTTTGACAGTTCGGCAAGGACATCAGCCATCGGACGGTTAAGGTCGATGCGTACAACTTCACCTTCACCGGCGTTGCGCATTTCTGCAGGAATCAATTCGCCCGGATTGCTGTCGAGTTTCTCAATCCAAAGACCTTCACGGTTGATTTTTGCCTTGACATTGCGGTCGGCTGAACAGCTCACACCCATACCGATGGGACATGATGCACCGTGGCGCGGGAGACGAATTACACGGATGTCGTGAGCATAGTATTTACCTCCGAATTGTGCGCCGAGTCCGATTTTGCGAGATGCTTCAAGAAGCTCTTTTTCAAGCTCGATGTCGCGGAAAGCATGACCATATTCGTTGCCTTTAGTCGGGAGCTCGTCATAATATTTAATTGAGGCTTTTTTAACGGTTGCAAGGTTCATCTCAGCTGATGTACCACCGATTACAAACGCAATATGGTAGGGAGGACAAGCTGCTGTACCGAGGGTCTTCATTTTTTCAACGAGGAACGGCACAAGAGTTTTGGGATTGATTGTAGCCTTGGTTTCTTGGTAGAGATAGGTTTTGTTTGCCGAACCGCCACCCTTGGCTACAAATACAAATTTATATTCGTCACCATCTACTGCATAAAGGTCGATTTGGGCAGGAAGATTACAGCCTGTATTTACCTCGTCATACATATTGAGAGGCGCATTTTGAGAGTAACGCAGATTGTCTTGAGTATATGTATCATAAACGCCGTGGCTGAGCTGTTCTTCATCACCGCCGCCGGTCATTACATATTGTCCTTTTTTACCAATTACGATAGCCGTACCTGTATCTTGACAGAAGGGAAGCTGACCTTTGGCTGCCACTTCGGCATTGCGGAGCATTGTGAGAGCCACATATTTGTCGTTCTGGCTTGCTTCGGGATCGTGAAGAATTTTGGCTACCATTTCGTTGTGTTCACGACGCAGCATGAACGCATTGTCGTGGGTTGCCTGACGAGCAAGCACACGGAGAGCCTCGGGATCAACGACAAGCATCTCTTTGTCGCCAAATTTTTCTACTTTGACATAATCTGATGTCAGGTGATAATACTCGGTTTTTTCTTTGCCGAGCGGAAACATTTCCTGATAGTGGAATGGTTTTGTTGCCATTGGTTTATTGTTTGTTAATTGATTATATTAGTTTAGGATTATTGCTTGGGATAGGCGACACGAACGTGATAGATCGTGCGCAGGCGGTTGATAAACGATTCTTTGATAGTCTGGATGTCACGGAACGAGATCGGCGACTCGCGATGAAGTCCGGCATCGACTTGACCGTCGATTATTTTGTTGACCAATTCGGTGATAGACTCAATCGTATGTTCCGGGAGCGAGCGCGAGGCAGCCTCAACCCCGTCAGCCATCATCAACAGTGAGGCTTCACGAGTTTGAGGATTGGGTCCGGGATATGTAAACGGCTCCGGATCAATTTTGCTGTCGGGATGTTCGCGTTGAGCCATCGTATAGAAATATTTCACCAGACCACGACCGTGATGTTGCAGAATCATATCGTGCAATACCGACGGCAATTTATCTTTTTCGGCAAGTTTCTTACCTTCGGTCACATGACTGATAATGATTCGTGCGCTCTGCTCGGGTGGCAGTGCATCGTGGGGGTTCACTCCGTGCTGATTTTCAGTAAAGAATGCCGGATTTGTAATTTTTCCAATATCATGATAGAGCGCACCAGCTCTGACAATCAACGGATTGGCATTAATTTTACGCGCAGCATCTCCGGCAAGATTGCTCACCGACATAGAATGTTGGAACGTACCGGGACACTCCTCCGAGAGTTCGCGCAACAACGGGTTATTGATGTCGCAGAGTTCGACAAGGGTAACTAACGATGTCAGTCCGAAGAGTTTTTCGACGACAAATATCAAGATGTAGGCAAACGATATCAACACTGAGTTAATGGCAAAGTATCCGATAATTCGACCGACGTTTGACGATAACGTTGCCGTGTGCATAAGCTCGACAGCAACAAAGCCAATTACATAGACAAGAAAAACGGCAACGGCTGTTCTGAGCAACTGGCTTCGTTTTGTCAGTTCGCGCAAGGTAAAGATTGACACCATACCCGCTATCGTTTGCAAAAAGATAAATTCAAAAGTTGACGATACAAAGGTAGCACAAAGCAATACTTCAAGAATATGACAATAGAGAGCTGTACGTGCGTCATACAACACAACTATCACCACAGGCAAGATAGCAAACGGAACGAGCCAGATGCCTCCGCTCAGGCGAGGCGATACGATTGCCGCAAGCACATAAATGGCGACCAACAATGTAATTATCGCCGTCATTCCTTTGACATCGTCCCATATCTTGATTCGGAACAAATACAGATAGCTGAACAGGGCACAAAAAATCAGGATTGTAAAAAGTATCTGACCCAGAATGATGAAGAAGTCACCGCGATTGCTCGTGAAGTCACGACTTTTCATCATCTGCTCGTATGTATTCAATATTTCATAGAGCTGCGGCGTCACGCGATCGCCTCGGTCGATGATGCGTTCCCCTTTTTGAATCACGTCGATGGCGGCATTTACCGGCTGAATACGCTCTCTAAACAATTGATTTGTCGCCGCCGTGTCAAGCATAACATTGGGGGTCAACAATGAGGGAAGGTGTATATCGGCTATTGATTTCCTCAGTTCAGGAGCGGTGAACATACTGTCAATCACTGCATAGGCTTGGCGTGGAGTTTTAAAACTCCTTGCACTCGCCCTGACAAGTTGGTTGCCATCAACAAATCTGACCTCGATTTTGTTGTAGTTATTCAGTTCGTCAAAGGCTTCGGGAGTAACGATACCGTCGCGGTAGAGTTGCATCAAGGTACTTCGCAATTCCGATCGTTGCTCTGGCGTTATACCTGTCATCTTCGACAAAGCTTTAAAAAGCGGTTGTGCCGCTCCATCCTCTCGGTTAAAGATTGGGAGGAAGGTCGCTTCAAGCGAATCTCTCATCTCGCGAGATGATATCGAATCGCGATAGACCGGGATATCAAACGGAGCAGTCAGCAACGAATGTCCCCACGGACGATTGGTTTCATAGTCATATAGTTTTTGCGAACGCCGGGGCATCAGTATAAGTACCATTGCCACAGCTGCCAAAAACAACAATATTCTAATTATGACGGGTCGCTTCATTTTTTATAAGCTTTTATATTCAGTTAATGCGGGCAGCTCGCTGCACACCCTCTATTTTTTTGATTTTATCGCACAGATCGTTTACGATGCTGCTGTCTTCAACTTTTACCCACAGGTCGCAGTGAAACACCTCTTTTTCAGCCTCTATGTCGAGCTTGCGAATGTCAATTGCAAGCTGTGACGATATCATTGCAATCAGTTCATTGAGTATGCCGAAGCGATCGATGCCCTCGATATGGATATGTGCGGTAAATTTGATTGAACGAACATCCCATCGGGTTGTAACGATACGTGGTCCATGAGTTGATTTAAGGGCTATTGCTCTCGGGCAGTCAATCGCATGAATTTCAACCTCGTTATCGGGAGTGACGAAGCCGAGAACCTCATCACCCGGAATCGGATTGCAACATCCGCCGAGCTTGAAGTTGGGGTGTCCATGCTCGTCAATGCGCAATATGTAGGTCTCTTTAGTATTGACAGCGTCACGCTTGGGCGCAGGACTCTCCTCCTCTTTCTTTCCACGTCGCCAAATCCAACGTGTCAGCAGGGAATCGTTCTGTTTTTTCAGCATTCGGGCAACATAGTCGCCAAGCTGTATCTCGCCATTGCCGAGCATGTAGAAAAACTCGTCGCGGGTATTGATATGATATGTACCCAACAGCTTTGTGAAGCTTTCGTTAGTCTCGGTTATCGAATTGTCATTCAAGAACTTCTGATAAATATCGCGACCGCGGTTGATGACCGGCTTCTGAATTTTTCTGAGTTCTTGTCTTAACGCGGTTTTAGCTTTTGCCGTCACCAAAAAGTCAATCCACTCGGGTTTGGGAGTCTGAGATTGTGATGTCAGAATTTCGACCTGGTCGCCCGAACTTAACTTCTGGCTTAGCGGTACGAGTTTATGATTGACTTTCCCGGCGATACACTTGCTGCCGAGTTGAGAGTGAAGTTCAAAAGCCACATCAAGCACCGTGGCTCCGGCAGGCAACGTAAGAAGTTCTCCTTTAGGCGTGAACACAACAATCTCGGTCGCAAACAGGTTGAGTTTGACGGTGTCGAGAAAGTCCATCGCATTCGGGTCGGGATGATCAAGTATCTCCTTGATAGTTTGAAGCCACGCATGAAGCTCGCTTTCTTCATCCGAGTCTCCGATTTTGTATTTCCAGTGTGCGGCAAATCCCTTTTCGGCTATCTCGTCCATGCGACGTGAACGAATCTGTATCTCAATCCAGTTGCCGTCGTTACCCATAACTGTCAGGTGAAGAGCCTGATAGCCGTTCGCTTTGGGCGAACTCAACCAGTCACGGGTACGCTCAGGATGAATCTTATAGAGATCGGTGATCATGCTGTATATCTGCCAGCAAATCTGTTTTTCTTTTGCCGGGTCGTCACAGTCAAAGATAATGCGCATCGCATACAAGTCATACACCTCTTCAAACGGTATATGCTTGGTTTCCATCTTGTTCCATATCGAATAGATACTCTTGACACGCGCCTTTGCCTCAAACTGCAATCCCATTTCGCGCAGTTTCTCAATGATTGGTTTGGCAAAGTCGGTATAGACCGCCGTTCGGCGAGCCTCGGTTTGAGCTATCTGTTCGCTGATGCGCTTGTAAGCCTCGGGGTGTTCATATTTGAAACTTAAATCTTCAAGCTCGGTCTTTATGGCAAACAAGCCGAGACGATGGGCAAGCGGAGCATAGATGTAGAGCGTCTCACCTGCAATTTTATATTGTTTTGCCGGCGCCATAGATCCAAGAGTTCTCATGTTGTGAAGGCGGTCAGCCATCTTGATGAGCACAACCCTGATATCTTCTGACATTGTCAACAAAAGCTTTCTAAAGTTTTCAGCTTGTGCCGATGCATGGTCACCGAAAATACCTCCCGATATTTTGGTAAGTCCCGACACCAATTGTGCGATTTTTGGTCCGAAATGAGCTTCGATGTCCTCAACGGTATATTCGGTGTCTTCCACAACATCATGAAGCAGGGCGGCACATATCGATGTCGAGCCCAGTCCAATCTCCTGACTGGCTATCTTGGCAACCGCAATCGGATGCAGGATGTATGGCTCTCCGCTACGTCGGCGAATGCCCTTATGTGCCTCTTTTGCAAACTTATAGGCCCGTTCGATTATCTCAACTTTTTTGCGGTGATTGCTTTTGAGATAACCGTCGAGCACTTCTTGGAATGCGGCTTCAATTAGCTGTTCTTCCTCTTCGGGAGTCTTGTTGTATTCTTCCATTGAGATTTTTTTGACGCGTCTGAAAAGCAAATTTAATGATTATATTTTAATCACAAACACATTTATTAAAAAAAAGCTGTTTTTTCTTCACTTTTTGCATTTGTAAAAATTTCCATTAACCATTTTTAACCCATAAAATTGGCAATATACCATTTTCACGTTGTATATTTGCACCATAATTCAATAACCAAATAATTTAATTTGTTACTATGAACCAAAATTCACTCAAGAAAAAAGCTTTTATCGACACAGTTACAGCATTAATGCACGATTCGATAACAAAGGGATTACGTTTGGAAAATTCCGAAATCATCAGAATTGCTGCAAACCACGAAGCTCCATCCTATTTTATTTCGTTGGCTCAAGCCGAAAAATCGATCAACGATTACCTTTATTATGGTAAATTTACCAAATCAATTCGTGAACACCGAAAAAAACTCTTGCTTAGCATTCTCGGCCGACTGATGTCGTGTGACGGAATCCGTAACGGCGAGGTCTATCGCCCGAGACTCTCTTATGTGCTGACCAACTTTAAGGCTCCCTCTTTTTTCATCTCTGAAAGTTATGCCCGCAAACTTTTCTATGACAAATCTTCTGAATTATAATTTATGATTTCTACACTATCCGTTTCAATCAATTCTGTTACCCGTTCGGTTTATGCCCGTTCGGCTCTCAAAAGTTTTATGGCTGTGCAATCGGTTGATATGCCGCCATTGCTGACCACCGACAATAAAACAGCTCTGATCGAGGCCGTCCGCTCGTTTGCCCATATCGAAATCCCGGCATTGCTCGGGCGTTCATGTTCGGTTACCACCAACGGCGATGACATTCTCGACGTTACTTTCAGCTCAAAAATTCAGCCTTCATTGTCGCTCGTAAACACAATCGAGTCAATGCTTGCCTCTCGCATCATTGCCCGACTTTTCTCGACAATCGACAGCAAATTTGCCGATGACTCTGACTCCGATGCCGGGCGAGCCGCCGAAATGGTGCGTGCAAATCTCTTTCCCGATGGCGACCCGGTGCCTGTCTCCGACGACCAAACCAATATTCCAATCTCTGTTAGCAAAGCCTTCTTTTAAACCGTTATAATTATCTTATCTTTTCTATGAATCTACAATTTTCGCCGAGCTCACCCAATGATCGGTTTGTCAATCTGCGCCATGCTCAAAACGGATTGGTTGCCGTTGGTCCGCTCGCCTCAGTAGAAGTCGATGCCGGCTCCAAAATTCTTTTGTCGATCGGAGACCTCGACATTCTCTATTCGTCGGGAGCACTCGTGGCGGCAAATCACCTGTCGGAGACAGTCGAGCAATTTGATGTTGCCGACACAGAGCCACGATGCGCCATTGAATTGACACCCGGAAGCTTCACCCTCTTTTTTGATGACCGACATGTGTCATATTCCATTGATGACAATATAGTTGAGAAGTGTGATTCACCTGTCATCCCCGCTTTTTCGGTAATTGCGTCACCACTCTCCACGGTCAGTTCCCGAATTCAGGCAGTCTCGTTGTCACGAAAATATTCAGCATCTGAAACCCGTCTCGACCCGACCGATATTGAACGAGTATCATCAGCATTTTTAGTGTCAGTAGCCAATGCGACAACCTCGGCTTGGACTCGGTCAAGATTTGTTTCGCCCGTTGTGACTCGATGTCGCGTGGTCGATGAAAACGGGCAAACGGTTTTTGTCGGACCACCACAGTTGATTAATCCGTTGACCGATGTCGATATCCTGCCGGTCGCCGTCTGGTCGGTCGGGACCGACTTCAATTCGCTGCCAACAAACTCAGTCGATATCGATTCTTTCGGACTTCAGTTCAAGACCATTGCCGGCACCGCCTCACCCCGACTCTCGGTCATCGTGGAAGTCATCAACCATATGTCACTCATCGATTTTGACAACTTGGCAACGTGCCTGCTTTCACGCAACTCGTCGGGAAACACATCATTGACAGTCACCTCCCCGGCATTGACCGCTACCGGCGAGACTTGGAGAGCCGTCGCGGCAATGCTTTCCTCTGCCGACGAGTTGTTTGTGCCATTCGCCCGCATTGAAAATCCGTTTGACGGTACTGAAAAAACGATATTGCTTCAACCCGACAAACCATTCATCACCGCATCATCTCCCACAGAAGTCTCCCGACAGCTTAAACGCCGGTTAGGACTGTCCGATTTCCGTGATTATCAGGCAGTCGAGTCGCTCGGACTACCACACAGATTCACACCCTCGGTCGCCTCAAAAAACGGAAGTGCCATTTTGTATGCCAACCCCGAGGTAATCTTTTTTGACGGATATGCACCCCCCTGTTTTGTCAGTTCACGGTCAGGGAAAACCGGACGATGGAGGGCAACAGCGACGGTCGAGTTTGACAACGGCAAATCGGTCGGAGTGGCATCAGTTGAATCATCGGGCGACCTGCCGCTGATAATGTCACCGGTCATCAGCTACCCATCACGTCGAGCAACGGCAATCGAGATCGAGGTCAGCCTAATTGGCGGGGCAACATGGCGACACCGTTTTGAATTGTCGCCTCTCTCGGGACGCGATATGGCAATATTTATCAACGAGAGTTTGCGCCCCGTCGATCTGTCACTTTTCCCGGCATCCGAGTCAGTCATTAAGGAGAGCAACCCGCCACGGTTATCGATGCCCGGAGCGATTGTGACAGCAAGTGCCGACTCTCCTTTTTTGCCGGTCGATATGATTAATGACGGCGACGCCGAAATCGTGGCAATCGCGCCGGTGGTTTGCTCGCCACGAGGACTCGAACAGCGACGCAATCGTTTCTATCTCTTTGGCAATGAAGGAATAAAGCTGGTAACGTTGAGCGACAGCCGACAGGTTGTAAACATCGTTCTGACCGATCGACGCGGTGTCAATTCGGCCGACTGCGTGGCGATTGACGGCAACGGGAGGGTTGTCTCACTGACCGTGTCGCGACACCTTTTGGCGTTATCGGGAGCCTCGGCAACCACTCTTGACCGGGTTGACGGCAGGGCGATTGTCGCCGACAACATCCATGACGAGCTGTGGATTTTGACCGACAGTCCCGACGAGGTTACAGTGCGCGATATGACAGCGGGCGATTATTACCGACGATTGACCGACGGCAGGGTTGATGATCTTTTGAATATGCCGACCTCTTCATCTATCCTCATCGGGAACAAACTGAGCCGCCCCGGTTGCGAATTGTCAACAGGCATGGTAAAAATCGAGGCTACGGTCAAAGTTGACGGCACCTCAAAATCGAGGCGTTCGACACTGCACCTCCCGGCAATGTTCCTGTTCAAATTGGGAGCGACTCATGCCGATGCCGGACTCGTAACGGCTGCTCCCGACGATTTGTTGGCAAATCCTCGCGGCGGAGCTGTCAGATCAAAAATTTTCAGCGGTGTTATCAGCCGTGAAATCACACTCCCCGTAAACTTTTACCCATCTGAAACCTACACAGCCCATATCGAGGCATCGGTAACTCCCGGCTCGGTCTATGGCGGTGTTAAAATAATGTATCAACGATGATTGATTTTGATTTGATTGAAGAAAACCGCAACCGTAACGCCAAGTTTGAATCTGATTATGACCCGATTAGCGGCGTCGGATGTTGCGGACCGAGAGTTGAACTACCCCCGGGCAAATTTGGTAATGAGCGTGTCTGCGTACCACAGGAGATGGTTGATGACCCTGAATTTAAATCGGTTGCCGATGATGATAGCCGGGTTAAACTGCGATGTCGCCACGACTTTGAATACTGGGCGGCTAAATGTGCCAAAATCAAGGATAAAACAACGGGGCGCATCGTTCCGTTCCGATTAAACGAGCCCCAACGCCGCGTGCTTGGCGAGATGGAGCAGATGAGACTTGAGCGGCGCCCGATAAGGCTGATAATGCTCAAAGCCCGTCAATGGGGCGGCTCGACGTTGGTTCAGCTCTATATGGCTTGGCATCAGACAACCCGCCGTCAAAACTGGCATTCGCTCATTTGTGCCCACGTCAAAGACACAGCTTCGACAATCCGCGGCATGTACACTCGTCTGCTGAACAGCTATCCCAAAGAATATTGGGAGTCGGCAACCGGTGAAGCTCCCGAATTTAAACCGTTTGAAGGTTCGCGAAATGTCCGTACGATTACCGGACGCGGTTGCACCGTCACTGTCGGCAGTTCTGAAAATCAAGAGGCGGTTCGCGGAGCCGATTATGCGATGGCTCATTTGTCAGAGGTCGCCTTCTGGTGTGACACGCCGTCATCCTCACCCGAGGGCTTTATACGTGCGGTTTGCGGAGCCATCAACTCACTGCCCGATACGCTGATAGTGCTCGAAAGCACCGCCAACGGTGTCGGCAATTATTTTCACCGCGAGTGGCTGCGATCGGTCAACGGCGACAGTGACAAATTGGCAGTGTTTGTGCCGTGGTACGAAATACCGATATATCGTGCTGCGGTCGAGGGAGATGCCGCTGCGTTTTATGAGTCGTTCGATGAGTATGAACGCATGCTCTGGGGATTGGGCTGCTCGTTGGAACAAATCAGTTGGTATCGCCGAAAGTTGAAAGAATACCCCGACCGAGCCATGATGCAGGCTGAATATCCGACAACGGCAGTCGAGGCGTTTGCCAATTCTGATGCCAACGTGTTCAGTGCCGAGAAAATCGAACTGCTACGTCCCGGATGTCGTCAGCCGACGGCGGTCGGTGAGGTAATGGGCGATGCCGCCTCGGGCAAATATGCATTGCAAAACATCCGGTTTGTCGATGACCCGAAAGGGCGGCTGAAAGTGTGGCAAATGCCCGATGACAAAAGCAGCTCTATCACTGACCGATATGTCGTCACGGTCGATATTGGCGGGCGGTCACGGTCAAGCGACTACTCAGTGATTGCGGTGCTTGACCGAGCGCCGATGATGGTCGGTGAACGTCCTGAAATCGTCGCTCAATGGCGTGGTCATGACGATCATGACATAATCGCATGGAAGAGTGCATCTATCGCTCGATGGTATCATAATGCGCTGTTGGTGGTCGAGAGCAACACTCTTGAAACCGACAACATTGGCGGTGACCCGTCACTGCTGATTTTGAACGACATATCGCGCCACTACCGCAACCTCTATACCCGCCAAACGTTTGATGGCGTCACACGGTCGGTGAAATAAGGATTCCACACCAACCGTGCTACCAAGACATTGGCGGTCAGCCGATTGATAGCTCTGGTTCGCGAAACCGGATATGTAGAGCGCGACAGTGATGCTCTCGATGAGATGATGGTATTCCGAAAAATCGGTGGTGGTTTTGGTGCCGCCGACGGCTATCACGACGACATCGTCATGACTCGTGCCATCGGGCTCCTCATCGTCACCGATATGCCTCAGCCCACTGCCGATGACCTCAGCTACTTCAGCTCAATACAAAACACCTAATGCCGTCACGTCAGGAGAACAAAGGTGGAAGTTGTTTTTGACAGGAGAACAGGAGAACAAAGGAGAAGTTGTTTTTGACAGGAGAACAGGAGAACAAAGGGGGAGGGGTAATTCCTCGAAGAGGATATACCATGTTTAACCCCGCCATCGCACCATCAGTGCGTTGGTGGGGATGCGAACAGACCTCCCCTCCATGACATCCTCGGAGAGGATGAATCTCGCTGATATATGTTCATCCTCTCCGAGGATGCAGACTGTGTGAACTTTCGTCTTGCCCTACCAACGAGCCTTAATCGGCTCGATGGTAGGGTTTAACATGGTTGATGGTCTCCGACCATCCTCTCCCACTATGGAATTGGGGGGCGTACGGGGAAGTGTTTTTTGACAAGAGAACAGGAGAATAGGAGGAATTCCCCCCTCTCGTCCACCTGTCGAAATTCAATAATATATTGATTAGCAGAGATGTACGGTTCGTACATCCACGATTCCGCAGGATGAGGATGGTCGGAGACCATCAATCATGTTTAACCCTGCTGCTCATCGTCGAAGATGATGAACTCACCCCCACCCCTACAAAAAAAAGGATGGATCCGGGAGATCCATCCTTTTTTTATTATAGAGAGTTGATTTTATGATACTTATAATGATACACCTTAATTCGGATTTAAAGAAGGGTCATACACGAGTCGGATCGGGAGGGCGTCACCACCACCACCGTTACCTGTAACTAATACCACACTCTCCGGGGCACCATTAAAGTTAAGGTCGAAGTAGTTCATGTCCCAACCGGCATACGAGGTGCCACCGTCTTGAGTAGTTTTATTAATCCAGTAGATAGCACCGGGCGAATATAACATATTCATAGCAATCGGTCTCAAAGCATTAGTATCACCAGACAAATTATACGGAACCGAACTATATCTCATAATACCTCGTTCAGCATCAGAATTTATATTCTGAATGGTACGTCGACCCATACCCATAGTACCAACCGGGAAGAAGATGTGATTTGCTTCGTTGGGGTCGGGGTCATAACATATAAATCCACGTACACCATAAGGTGATGAAAGTGTTGAATTGTCTCCGTCTATAAAACCGAATGCATCGGCGGTAGTAGTACCGGGTGCTGTAGCCCCGTCGCCATAAAGGACTCCGATGCCAAAGTCACCTTCAATCAATGTTTGATAATCCGCAAGGGTCGGTACACGATATACTCGTGTAGTTCCATCCTTTGTAACCCTAAATTTGGCAAACTCCCAACTTTGGGTTGTCATTCCGCTAATACTGCTCCATGTTCGCGGAGCAAGACCGCCGTTAAAAGTGAAATTATTATTACCCGGAGCAGCAAGAGCACCAAAAAACGCAGGAGCTCTCGAAATGTTTGCAATCGAAATACTTCCGTTATAAGCACCACGTTTAAACATCGCTCCAAATGCAAGAGGATTGGTTGTCAAAATAGCACCCACCTCTCCGGGCCACGAAGTACCAAAACCGGTATTTGAACCACAACTAAAGACGTTGTACGAACTCCAATACGGACCATTTTCGACAAGCTGCATAGGTTCGTTATAACCTTGTCGCACATATATTTGATGAACGGCCGAATTACCGTGATATTTAACCTCAATAATAGCGCATCTACTCTCGTTAGACGGAATCGTGCCGGCAAAGCTGATTTGGAACGAAATATTTGAACCGCCACCACCGGTTACAGTTGTACCGCCGCCCGACGAGCCACCACGGGAAACAAGAGAAATGAAGTTACTTTCATTACCCTGGGTAATCGTAGCGGTCCAATCGCCTCGAGATTCCAACGGCGTAAATGTTGAACGTGCTGTACCTGTACGCTCATAAAGAGTGACATTAAAAGGCTTGGGAGTACCGTGATCAATGGGATCTTCGTGAGCACGCCATACAGCTTTGGGGTTTACAATACGTCGAGCCTGAAGAACGGAGACGTCTTTACGCGCTTCGCCTACATAATTATGGAACTGAGCAGTAAAACGAACGACAGCCTTACGGTTATACTCTTCATAGGGGTTGTTACCGGTAAACGCCGAAATTCCACACATAGTTTTAGGCTGGGTCCAGAGACGCAGAGTGATGGTGGTATAAATATCGTCGCCCTCATATTTTTTTTCTACAAAATAGGCATTACGACAAAGCTCAGGATTGACAGTGCTGGTAGCATCATCGTCGTGGTGCCATCCGGGAGTCATATCGGTAAAGACACGCTTGCGCAAGTCGGTAGAATTGGACGAACCCTCCTCACCACCAAATTCGGCAGCCTGTTTACCAAAATAGTAATTACGGAAAGCNGNCAAAACATCTTGNCCATTTCCACCGCCATAATTTTCAGCTCCCGAAGCACTAAGATTTCTCAGCAAATAAGCAGGCAATTTGACATTCATACTTTCATAATCAACCGGCTGCTGAAGACGAAGGAATCCTGCCCAGATTGGTGTNACATAATAGGGTCGGTTTGTATCATCAGAGCCATCTTCATTCAGATGATAGAGAGNANCGCCATCAGCATCATAACCACGGTGACGACCGTAGAGATAGTTGGAGGCAGAGTTGGTAAACTGACGATTGANACCTGACAAAGAGACCNCATTTATATTTGTATTAGCGGCATATCCCGAATTATTGACAAAAACATCGCGCCACCAGTTAAACTNAAGGGTACGNGTNTCAAAGTTAGTTNNNCCATATNTNGATAANGCCGGNACTTCATATTCACCTTCTTCGTCNTATGGCGCCCAGTTGTTTTCGATAATTTCGGCAGTCAATGATGTAACGTCGCCTTTGATAGTGACGGGATAATCGACATATGTGTTATAGGAGTAAGGCACATATACATCGGNAGCATAGATTTCGTGNTCCTCCTCTTTGTATTGGATGTGCCAGTTTGGTTCATCAGCTTCGCCAAGAAATCCGAGTGTNACTTTATAGTGATGATTGCGGATAGCGTCATAGTTGTATTCACAATCCTGACCGAGCATAAATCGGTAGCGGATAGGACCATAAGAAACAGGNGCAGTCGAGCGGAGATAATAACCTTCTACCTCAATAAAAGTACCGAACGGGACGTTATCGCGGTAGTCTTTCGATGTATAATCATCAGTTTCCCAGGGACCNACATTGACGCCNACACTGTCTTTATACATTCGTTTNTCATACCACCTTTTGTTTGGTGAATCTTTATAGTCGCCCTGCATGTTTTCNTAGAAGAAAAGCGCGGGGTCGGNGTTTGTATGATCTTTAGAGCCAAGAATACCTGNACCATTGGCAATATGTAACCAATCTTCATANTTGTGCAGATTGGTAGCATAGGGGGTTTGAGTGTCGGTGACTCCCTTAGAATCATAATAAAGAATCTGCTNCTCGGTATTANTATNACCTGACAGCGACTTGTCAAAATAGTCAGTTGAGATAGAGTCAAACGAATGGGGAGAGTTNGGAACNCCNAGCTTGCAATATAGCGGAATTTGACGGATAGAGACGTTATGGATATAGATGTTAACGCCTGAATTCAAACCCGCGCCGTCAAAAGCGACAGTTACCTTAGAAGCGAGACGTTTNAGCCAGCAGTTAATGGTTACAATGTTGTTGTTGACNAGCACCGCAGGATCTTCTTCAAGAAAAGCGGTGGTGTTACTAGATGTACCGTTCTGGAAATAACCGAACATCTGGNCGTTGTCCGAAATATTGGNCAAGTTCCATTTACACTCGATATTTTTCAAGCCATCGATGGTCTCGATAGCAGGAGTATTTTCGAGAGTCAGCTCTTTGCCAAGATTTGCAGCGGCATACATATAGTAGCGTCCGTAGGGCAAACTAAGATTTGCAGTTACACGAGCCGTTGAGCCTTCAGTATTAACTGCTTTGCCATCATCTCCTTTGGGATAATCGGTTGGAAGAGGCTGGGGGAAAACGCTACTATTGGTGGGATTATTCAAGAATATACTTTTATACAACTTACCATCCTGATCATAGACAAACATATTAATGTCTTTGATCTCACCAATAACAGTACCCGACGTACGCGAGGGCTCACCCAGCGTGGNAGATTGGGTTTCGAATTTGAAGATAGCCTCGATTTTAGCTTCACCTTCGCCGGGAATCTGCGATTTGTAGTCAACAGAATCTTCACACGATGAAAACATCATCGCAACGGCAACAAATTGAAATGCAAGAAAAAACTTGAAAAGTTTCATCATAATGAATGGTGAAAAAAAAGGTTATTTAATTATTGAGCAGTGTTCTCGGGGAGAAATCCGAAAGTAGGTTTCAGATCTACTCCGACATAAGGCACAACATTGACCTCGGCAGTTATACCGGGAGCTCCAAAGTAGATATTGACATAAAGGTGGGTGTTACGAGATATGGCATCACGATTACCGGTCTCGCCGGCACTACTCAAAATGTTTGTTACCAAAGGTTGAGAAGAGAGCCACTCGCCACCATTTATCTGGACCGAGACTCTAAAACATGCCGTCGGAGTCGGGACCATTGATTCGGGGAAATAGATCGGCCCGACAACAGGAGCATNAGCGGCGGAATATTCTTTAATGGGAATAGCNTTGTCTCCGGTGAGCATAGTCGGGAGATTGAAGTATTGTTCAAGAGAATACGGCTCAAAACCGGTAATACGCTTTTGATCCCAGTTATCCGTATTAATTCCATTTCTCCAATCATCATAAACAGTACCTCCTTGAGCATCAGTCCCATTATTATATTTTCGCGGATAATAACGTGCATCCTTAATGAACAGATATTCGGTAGGTTGGATACTGTCAAGACGGATGCCGGTAACCACCGAAGTTTGACCGTCGGTAGCATAATCTCTCGTCGCAAAATATTTTGTAAGTTACTTTAGCGGCAGCACGGGTNATGAAAAGATTGGAGGTTTGAATGATGCGCGCATCCTGNTCNTCGCCNTCTNCAACTTTATGGTCGCTGGAGACGGTNNGGATTTCGAAAGTTTCAGTCAAAGGAATCGGATTCTGATAGTAATTCCCGTCCTCACCAAGCACTGTGAAAAAAGAAGGCTGATCNGGNGACATAGAAANTGTCCAGTTCATCAAAGTGTTCCATGTAAATTCAGAGACCTGACGGTCGCGTCCCTGCTCGTCACGTTGAGCCGAGAACCATCGGTCGAGCCACTGAGAAGCCGTCATGGCTCTATTNGGCGACTCGGGTATTGAGGTTTCGTTAGCGATNAGGACAATGGTTTTGTTATCGTTAGGCAAAACGGGAAATTCAAGATTGTCATTGATGGGAACGCCGGCATCGGAGGTTCGCACCACACGAGCAGCTTCGACAGTACGTATAANCTGATTGTTTATAGTATCATAGCGGAGAATGATTACACGCATGGTTCTGATTTTNTCGGCATCGCCATCAGACGATTCATAACCATCCGGGCGGTGGTCATTATTATTACGCGACATCGGAATACTGCGCGACGAAGGATTATCGCTCGCCGAAGCNTTATCCAACCCGGCGTAAATCCTGAGTTTAAGCAATACTTCACCATTAGACCCGGCNGGCTCGAGTTCTTGCTCAGAGCAAGAAGCAAAGCCNACCAAGAGNCCAAANNTGATTAAGAATGCAAAGAATTTGCGTATCATGGCTCAAAGCTGTTAATTCTGACAACCCAATCGTTGATAATAATACGAGTATTGAGCCAGTAGCCGGCTTCGAGGAAGAGAATTACGCTCCAACGGCTTTCACGGTCGAGGAATTCCTGATCGCTCATATTGGCAAATTGCTGGCTGCGAAGGAGGGTAAGGTAGTTTACCAACGGAATGTCAATGATTATGTTTTGGGTATGAGCATTCTTGATTACGAGACGCGCACCACTGTTTTCGATGAGACGCGAAGTCGAGAACTCGGCATAGCCAAGCTCGGCAATCACAGTGCCGACAGTACCGGGAGAAACCTGACCGGTAGCCCAGGGGGTGTATGTAATTCCTTCACCGGGAACACAGTCGTTGTTATAGGCAAGCAACGCATTGTCATCGACGATAGTAAAGATGTAGTCATCGGGATCAACAGGAGCACCGTCAACATTCTGAAGAAGAATACGGATGTTGTTGGTATCTTTCATCATGTAGAGNGTTGCCTGAGTGTAGCCGGTTGAAACATCGGGGACTTCTACTTCGAGCGCTCCATAGAAGAGGTGGTGAAGTTCGACACCGGGATCGGCATTGATACAGTAATCGTCCATAGCGACCTGCAGGTCGGTCATTTTACTTCCTTTGGCAGGAGTGTTGACAAAGTGGAATGTTGATTTGTCACATTCAAGACCTCCGTATGCAATAAACTGATATTTGCCTCCGGGNAGGTCGAGAGTCATGCGCCAGTTTTCATCTGACAGCTTTGACTCGGCAGTCTCGGTAATAGTTTTGATATAATTGCCGTTATCATCATAGACAAGAAGAGTCAAGCAATCAACCTGAGAGGGGAACGCGTTAGCAAANTCCATNTTATAGTCATAGACAAAACGGAGTTCGACTCCCTGAGCACACGGGTCAAGGTCATCGTTGATCAAACCACAAGACGACAGACCCGTNACGGNAGCAATGCCAACAGTGGCTGCTACGAAGAGGTGCTTGTATATATGTTTAAAATTAATCATTCTGAATCAGATTAACGTTAAGGATGGGAGGAATTAAATTTTAGAAATGAACGTTGTTGATACGAGTAGTCCACGGAAGGACCGTTACTTTGACGTCAAGATAGATCAAGTCAGATTCATCGGGGTCATTGGGGGTGGGGTTCTCGGGGTCATTGGTTGGGATACGTGGGTGACCGAGATGCGAAACTTTGTCAACCGAGATTTTNTAGACATTGTTACGAACAACATCAAATTCCATCGGGCCCATCACACCGTTACGACCGTTGTCGTTATGACGGTTCCAGTAATAATAGTAGCAGTAGTAACCGGGACCGAAATTATCGTCAACCGAGCTTTGGAAGATAGCAACACCNTTACCGGTAACAACCTTACGGAAGTTTTCNAGAAGTGGGGGNGTTGTAGCATCGCCGATTTCATTNACCGGACGACCTGCATCATACCACTGCTGGAAAGCATAGTCAGCACTGTTTACATAAGCAAGATAAGCGGCGCTTGAAGTCCAACCCGGCGCNTCGGGAGTCCATTCAGGGTCAACAACATTTTGCTGTCCGGTAATCTTATTGTCTTCGTTAACAATAATATAAAGATTGTTACCCGGGATAGGTCCGTCNCCAAAGACAGCTTTGTAGAGAGTACCCGAGCGGTTGATTTCCATATTACCGACTGAGTTGATAGTCACAGCCGACTGGATTGCTGCCTGACGAAGGTGAGGGAATCCCATGTATAATGAACCATTGATATAATAGAAGATNGGGTCGCTTTTTGACGAACCGGTGAGTGAACCGGCGGGATGACTCTTCTGTTCATAGATAAACGACTGATCGTTTAGACATCGTGCTATGTTTTCNGTTACGCCGGCGTTCCAGGCTTCTTCATCTACATTATATTTACCTGCTGCCGCATCGGCGTTACCAAGCATCCTGGCTTTGAATACGATACCGGTAGAAACACCGTTACGCTGGTTGGTACGACTACCGGGGATAACGTTTTCAGTTACATAACGCCAGATTTTGTAATCACCGGGGGTATAGCCGCCCTGGTCATATTGGTCGTCTTGACCCTTCAGCACATCGTCGATCATAACAACGTCCCAACGGTCAGCACCCGCGATGGTGTTATTAAACGAACCGTCGTTTTCAAAGAATGGGAAGTTGAAATAGTNACGGAAACCTGTAGAAACTACTTTATTAAAAATGTTGGCATAAGGACCGACAACATAGTTACCGTTAGAATATTGACCGGTTAATGCATCACGATTCCAGGGTCGTTCATTACCACAGACAGCATATCCGGTAGTATAAAGCTGACCGTTATCGCTGACGCGCGGCACATAGTAGAATGAGTTGCTCATGTTAACGAGACACATTTTTTGCATCTTAACGTTAATGATGGGCATATCGTCCTGAATGTTTCCTTGAAGGTCGGTATAGTAGAGAACGGGGTAAGTATTATCGTTTTTACTACCGTCGCGGAAGTCAAAACGAGCGACCGAGCGTTCNACACGAATAGGGCCGCGGCTGTTACTACCGTTGTCATTATTGTAAATAGTGAGTTTATCACTGATTATGTTTTGATCAGAGAGGTGGTAGGGGTTATCACTGGTATTGAAACGTTCCCACATAGTCAAATTTGGCGGAAGAGCGCGTGTAGCGAGCTGAGCGNTATTCATGAGGAATGAATTTTCGCCCCAGATNCCGACGTTGACATCCTGATAACCTGNCCTACCCTGAATAACTTCACAAGTAGAATTAATCCAGGCAGTATCNTTAGATTGCGAATTGGCAAGAATCTCAACGAGGTCGGTGGTAGGGTTACAGAAAACAAAGACATAAACCTCGGGGCCTTCTTTAGTGTCGGCATAGAAGTTGTTACCATCAGCATCGATAAATTCTTCATAGAAATCATCGAGGTTGGTCTTTTGTAGACGTGCAGTGGTACTATATTGTTTGANCTGTCCTTCAGATTCATTTTTAATGCGGTTTGTTTGGACAAGACTTGAAGCGATATAACCAAACTTGTTAAGGTTATGAGCTTTATCTTCTTTAGAAGCGAGAACGATTAACGCAGTTGTTACGTTATTTTCAAAGTCAAGACCAATTTCCTCACCACCGTTCGATCCACCGCCGGTGATAGTTTGGCTACGTGAATATATGCCTCCGGGAAGTTGGATGTCGAGACCCATGAAAAAGTCGTCNCCTTCTTGATAAGGATGTGTGTTTTCTTCTTCAACACGGGAAATGTCGTCAGAGCAAGCGGCGAGCATCGAAAGGGCTATAAATCCGCTTAATAGCTTACGAAATGTGTTCATACAGTTTAGAAGTCTATATTTTGTTTATTTTTTTCAGAGGATAAATGATTAGTATTCTTTGACAGGGATTGACGAGCCGTCACCGTCGTATTTGAGAATTTGCTGAACCGACTGCAANGCNGCGGGCGCATCGGCAACCTTGAGGCGTGCAGCCTGGGCAAAATAGTCGGCAGCCTGCTGATAGTCAGACTGAAGCGCAGCGAGAATACCACGGGCATAGATTGCCGTTGGGTCGTCGCCGGCACGGTCGAGATAGCGTTTTGCNGCNGTCAGGTTGCCGGCGTTCATGGCAGTGTTGGCTGCATTGAGGTTGGCAATCGGGTCGTTGGGATACATGCGCACNGCGGTTTCAAACACTTCGTTATACTCGTCAGANCCGAGGGGCATTGANGAAGCGGCGCGATAGAACTCAGAGAGCGAGAGTTTTTGGGGCGCGGTGTTGAGCACGGCAAGAATCTCTTCAAGAGAGGTGTAGGTGCGGATGTTGTAGTCGATGCGATAATCAGAGTGGCGGAGTCCGGGGTAAACGTTAGCCAAAAGGAAGGCATATTGTTCGGGGAACTCGCGCTGNATGCGGGTGTTGCGNGCATCGGGNTCGATTTTATTGTTTGTAGCGATNGCAAGGATAGCCTCGCGGTTTGTCAAGTTAGAGCCTTTGAGATAGTCGATCAGACCTTGCCAGTCTTCAGGCTCAAACGAGGTTGAAATCAGGTTNTGATCAAACTTGTAAAGGTTGTTGATATAGGTTTTGAGGGCTTCNGTACGACCCTTTGCAAGACGGATGTTATTGTTGTAGGGACCTTCGGGCGAAGCGAAACCTTTGATAGAGATCGCGCGGATAGTTACATCAGAATCGTTTTTAACCGAGTCGATAGTGGCGATGATTTTTGAAAGTTCAATCGAGTTGCGACGATAGTCGGGATAGATGGTGATCAAGTTAACGGGGAAGTCAACATAGGCACGGCCTTCGATGTGACGGTCTTTAACCGAGTCGGCAACGGGTTGAATGTAGTTGAATTTAGGNGTATATCGNGGGATATAGATATGTCCGATTTCGGGTTCTTCCTGNCCCATNGGCGATTTGCAGCAGCCCTGAGCTTTGGCAGAGAGGATTACTTTTGAGTTGTCGATCCAAGCAAANTCGGGAGCAACCGAGGTGTAGGGGATGACATCTTTTTGACCGGCACGGAAGGTGGTGTCGTTCTGACGCTGGTGAATGTACCAGAGGTTGCGACCCGAGACGGTGAACGGTTTAAAAGCGATAGAGTCGTCAGACTCGGCAGAGCGTATAACGGGAGTGATGACATACTCGTTGGTCGATTTGAGNTCAACCGCCGAGAGGTCGATATTCATAGAAAGGGCAATGTNACCTTCAGAGCGAGTAACGCCGATGTTTTCGATTTTGATGCTGTCGATTGGGCTTGAAGCCGAAGCAGCAAGAGCGGCGATGGCAACAATCACTGTCGAAAGTAGTTTTTTCATAATCGATATATGGTTGAATTGATTGATTTATTAGAAAACGTAAACGAGGTTGAGAGCGGCTTTTGTGGGTCCGACATAGTTGTGGACGCGGTCAGAGCTTTTTTTGGTACCGCAATGAGCACAAGGATAAGTGTCAAAACGGGTGTACATCCAGCCAAGACCGATTTCGGCTTCAAAGTTCCAGTGGCGGCCGAGAATCCAAGAGTAGCCGTAAGCCACGCCTGCACCGACAAACCAACCCTGATAGCGGTTGTCTTTNAGGTTAGAGAGGTTTGTGCCGAGAAAGTTGAATTTGCCAAGGTCAAAACCACCGACGTTATATTGTCCGCCAAGCAAGTGAGCGGCAAGGAAATGACCGGTGTAGGGCTGACAGAACCAGTAACGAGCCTCGGGCTGAATCAGCCAATGTTTCCAGCGACGTTCGTGACCGAGTTTCCATGCGTTGAGGTTTCCCGAAAGATCGACCGACCATTTGGGAGCAACGGCAGCCTCAACACCGAGGTTGATGGTGGCGGTAGCATCATAGAGAAGGTTTGTCTTGATAGCAATACCTTGAGCCGACACGGTAGCCGGGAGCACTAAGATGGCAGCTAATGCAAGTGTTTTCAGAGCCTTTTTAATCATAGTTGTAATTCTGAAAAGCCGTTTAGGGCAAAACGAGATAGTTGAATTAATATATGAATTTAAGTTGTTAATTACGAGTGTTTTTCGTCGGTTATAATCGGACGACGTGCCGGATAAAATGTAGAGCGACACAAAGCCGCTCCAACATAGTTATTGTGTGTGTTTTAAATTTGCTGTTTTGCGGCGCAAATTTATACAGAATTTTACAAATACCCCCCCCCCCGAGTGTTAAACATTGTTAACACTATAATTTTTATTTTTCCTTAAAAAATTTAACNTTCAACCAAAGGNGTCTTTGGTATGACAAGTTAAGGCTTCAGAGTGAAGAATATTTATTTTATAAATATATTTAGNGCAAATCTCTATTTGCAAGTGTGCAAAATTACATATTAATTTCAAATCATTTTAATATATGTAATAGTNCTTGTGTATATTTAGAAATTTTTAACCAATTATTTATAAACATTCAATACAAAGGGGTGAAAATGAGCGTAAAATGAATAAAAAATACAAATTTTAAACAGATTTAAGTCATTCGGGGCGACCCAAACCGCCGNCAGTTTGTTATATTATCGAAAGCTCGCAAGAAGAGCTTATTTAAAGAGGATTTGAAACATCCCTCGTCCTTTTTACTGGGTAGTGATACCAGGTAATGAGGCTCTCATAAATAAATAGTTGAAACGTGAGTGAGGAGATCCGACTTNGTTGGGTCTCCTCATTCATGGTTTAGGNCAATGNTCAATGCNTAATNCNTAATGCANAATNCNTAATGCNNAATGCNNAATGCTCAATTTATCGGGAATTATTTNAGANTTTCGACAGGAGAACAGGAGAACGGGAGGAGTCGGTGAAACCGACGATGTATAGTTAACCCACGGTGACTGAGTCTGAAAGACGANGGAACCGTGGGGTAGGACAACTCCAAGTCGGAGTTGTGCANAGCACAACGATGTATTAAGNTNNANNAAGNTTCAGCAAGTAGGATGTTTTAATACATCGTCGGGTAAACCGACTCATGGTTACTCTACTCAAATCCCGGGGCTCCCTCGCTGCGCTCGGTCAGCCCGGGTTAACTATACATCGTCAACTTCGTTGACTCTACTTGCATGTTCATCCTCTTCGAGGATGGAGATTGCGTGGACTGACGTCTTGCCCTGCCAACGAGCCTTAGCAGGCTCGATGGCAGGGTTAAACATGGTTGATGGTCTCCGACCATCCTTATCCCGCGGAATCGTGGACGTACGAACCGTACATCCCTGCCAATCAGCGCATTATAAAACTCAGACAGGAGAACAAGGAGGTTTTATCGATTTATGGACAGGAGAACAGTAGAACAGTAAGGTTAGTTAAAAAACTCCTGTTACTCCTGTTCTCCTGTCAAAAAGAAAGTATAGAATATTTTATAGTGTTTCGACAGGGGAACAGTAGAACNGTAGGGTTGAAGAAAANCTCCTGATTCTCCTGTTCTCCTGTCGAAAAATGGGAATGGGGGATAAATTACTCGGAGAGGATGAACCTATTACTTTAAGGTGAAGAATGTTGAGGGCTCAAAGCGCGGGAGGGCGTAGAGCTGAACATCGGCATCGCGCGTTTCAAGCGAACCGGANGCGTCTCCGACGGTGATACCGGCNGCATTTAATGCACGGGTGACAGTGTTGATGGCAAGCTGCGGCTCGTTNTTTTCGTTTGACAAGTGGCACAAAAAGACNTGGGANAGCGCCGGAGTGTATATCGAGGCGAGAAATGACGCCGTTACCTCGTTGTCAAGATGTCCGTTGTCAGCCACAATTCGGGCTTTGAGATACTGGGGATAGCTACCGTTACGAAGCATCTCGGCATCGTAGTTTGACTCAATGACGATGTGACGCGCAAGCCTCATGTAGTGGTCAACACGGTCGGTTATCGACCCGAGGTCGGTGGCTACAGCCATAGTGAGGTCGCCGAGGGCAATGAAAAATCCGACATTATCGGTGCCGTCGTGCAATGTTTGAAAAGGTGTGATTTCAAATGAACCAATCTTAAAAGGTGTCTCGATNTAAATCGGACGATGATAGTCGCGGATGCGCGANGAGATGTTGTGGCGACGCAAAATTCCGCCGAGGGTTTTGGGAGTTGCATAAACGCCTAAATGGGGCTCTTTTTTCAGCAACTTATAAACATAGCGTATATGGTCGCCGTGATCGTGGGTGAGAAGAATTCCNCGNACCGACGAGGNTTGTATTCCACGACGCTTTAACTCGGGGAAAATTTTTTCGGGGGCGACGCCTCCATCAATCAANAACCCCTCTTTGTCGTTGCCGACATACGAACAGTTGCCGCTGCTTCCGCTNCCAAACGATATGAAATGGATGGCAGGAGTAACNGGCACCTTAAAGTCTCTCATTTCGAGGTCGTCAAAAAGAGATGGCTGTTGGTCAATTTCAAAATTATTCAGTCGAATGCGAGGCATCGTTTCGGGTTATTCTAACACATTATTTATATAAGAGAAAAATGGCNGGCGTTTTGTCGTAGTCAAACTTGGCCTTTGCCCACCACGATAACGGTTGGGTTATGACAGACTCTGAGGCGCCGGTCAAACCGGAGGCGACACAAAGNTTCAACGACCCGGGGAGCGAGGCAACGATATCGGCAATAATGCGGTTATTGCGATAGGGAGTCTCAATGAATATCTGGGTTTGGTCGTGGGACACNATCATTTTTTGCATATTGCGCAANTGNTTTTGACGCTGTTCCTTATCAATCGGNAGATAGCCGAGAAATGCAAAGCTCTGCCCGTTAAATCCCGAACCCATCAGCCCCATCANAATGCTTGACGGTCCGACAAGCGGAACAACTTTATAGCCANGTTGCTGGGCTATCGCCACAACATCNGCNCCGGGGTCAGCCACCGCCGGACATCCTGCCTCAGAAATGACCCCCATCGGANGACCCTGAGCAAGCGGGTCGAGCATCGGAGGGATAGCTGCCGCCGGGGTNTGGCGATTGAGAACGTAAAAGGTCATCGAGTCGATGTCGGCTGCATGATTACANTTTTTTATGAAGCGACGTGCCGAACGCACATTCTCNACAATAAAGTGAGATATNCCATTGAGCAGTTGCGTGTTAACCGCAGGTAAAACACGGTCGATCGCCCCGTCGGCTAACGGAACNGGGAAAAGATATAGAGCAGTCTCGACTGATGTTATGTTGTTATCGTTCATTTAATCTTAAAATCAAGTAGTTGGGTTGAATTTACCGATGCACCGAGCCGGGTGTCGATATGCAGAGGGAATGACGGGAGGGGCGACTGTGACGGAATGATGATATCACCGTTTTTGAGCGTGAAATAACGNCTCAACATAGCGATTGACTCATCGATTTTCATCGAATCATAAGAGAATGTCGCCNGGCTGTCAAACATATCACACGTTAGCGTAACATCGCCACTCTCAATCGATTGAACAGGAATCCACTCCCCTATTCCCAAAGCCGAGTCAAACGAAACGCCGATTGCCGAGCCAACCGGAATGGCAGAATCGNCAGGGGGAGTCACACGCAAAACGAGCGTGAACGAATCGTAATAGCGAGATGCAAATTTGGGAGAAATCGAGCGTCCGACGTGACAAATGCGTATGGCNGGATGAATCGACCCCATGAATCCCTCGCCCTCGTCGGGCAAGAACAGAGGTTTTTTGTTTAGAACAATCGATGAGTCGGCAAGCAAATCGANGCGGTCAGAAATNACTACCCGACCGTCCAATGGTCTGTCAATTGCCAGAATTTTCATTGCTCATCTCCTTCCCCGCCGAAATTGCTGCGGATTTTGGAGAGATTGAGNCGGTTATACATCACCGCAAGATGGGCATAGATTGAGGTGTTCTGAACAACAATACGNTCTTCGTCAACCTTGATGCGGAACGGGGTGAAATTCCATAATGCCTTGACGCCGGCGGCAACAAAATTATCGGCAACCTCTTGAGCTGCGTGTACGGGAACGGTGATGATTCCGATTTCNGCAGCAAACTGGCGACGTCGCAACTCAAGTTCGCGAACATCAAAAACCGGAATTCCNCAAATTGTACGGCCTATTATCTGGGGATTGACGTCAAAACCGGCAACNATGTTNAGTCCGAATTGCTCAAGNCCCGAGTCTTGAATCAAAGCACCGCCAAGACTGCCGACACCGACAATCAAAGCGTTATGGCTTAATCTGAAACCGAGAAAGTTTTGAAGCACCTGTTCGAGCGATGCCACTTCATAGCCGATGCGGGTTTTNCCCTTGATGTTAAGAAAAGAAAGGTCTTTGGCAATNTGTGAAGAATCGACACTGAGGTCACGCGAAATTTGAGTAGATGAAACATACTCCACTTTTTTTTNGCGGAGCAGAGAAACGTATGCCAAATACCACGGAAGCCGACGCAAAGCCGGCTCAGGAATTACAACACGGGGGTCTTGCAGTGGATCAAGTATCATTTCTTAACACATCAATTAATTTGACGGTTGCAAAGTTACTAAAAATTCCCCAATTTACGTCGTNGTAAATAGTTAAAAGTTTGCAACTCAACGTTGCCAACGCGAACGCTGCAGATCGTCGAGTTTTTTCTCGGCAGGATTGTCGGCAGGCGTCCAGAAACGATGTCCGGTCAAACCGTCNGGCAAAAACTGTTGCGCCACGAAATGTCCGGNATAGTTATGAGAGTATTTGTAATCGGCGCCATAGCCCAATTCTTTCATCAACGAAGTNGGAGCGTTGCGCAGATGAAGCGGAACCGGCAGGTCGCCCGACCTTCCAACCTCNTCAAGAGCCGCATCAATTGACAGATAAGCCGAATTGCTTTTGGGAGATGTAGCNAGATANACCACACATTCTGCCAAAGGAATACGCCCTTCGGGCATACCGATTTTCTTGATGACGTCAAACGTTGTGTTGGCAAGCAAAAGNGCGTTGGGGTTTGCCAATCCGATATCTTCACCTGCCAAAATCACAAGGCGACGGGCTATAAACTCGGGGTCTTCACCACCGGCAATCATGCGCGCAAGCCAATAGATGGCGGCATCGGGGTCGCTGCCGCGTATGCTCTTGATAAACGCCGAGATAATATCATAGTGCATCTCNCCCGCTTTGTCATANGCGGCCGGATTTTCCTGAAGTCGNGCCGTCACNATAGCATCNCTGATGACAAGAGNCTCGCCGTCGGGAACCGACTGATCGAGAAGATCCACGATATTGAGCAGCTTGCGACCGTCTCCACCCGAAAAACGGAAGAGAGCGTCGGTTGACTGCACATCAACCTNGCGNCGTGAAAGTATCTCGTCACGCTCGATGGCNCGATGTAAAAGTTGGTCAAGCTGGGGAGCTTCAAGCGACTTGAGAGTATANACCCTCGCACGCGAAAGCAACGGACGNATAACCTCAAACGACGGGTTTTCGGTTGTCGCTCCGATAAGAGTGACAACGCCGGCCTCAACNGCTCCTAAAAGGCTNTCTTGTTGAGATTTATTAAACCTNTGGATTTCATCNATAAACAAAATCGGNCGTCCNTCTGAAAACATGCTCGATGCATCGGCTTTGCACTGNTCGATAACATCACGAACGTCCTTAACACCNGATGTCACAGCACTAAGCGTATAAAACTGTGATTTAGTCGTGTTGGCNATAATTCGGGCGAGAGTGGTTTTTCCGACTCCGGGNGGTCCCCAAAGAATGAACGANGAAACCCTCTGAGACTGAATCATCAGACGTAAAACGCCGTCGGGACCGACAAGATGTTCTTGTCCGACATAATCGTCAAGCGTCACAGGGCGCATTCGTTCAGCTAATGGTGCAATCATAAAACAAGATTGAAATTATAAATTCAGGGGACTAAAAGTTCATTACAAAATTACAAGAAATCGACGTTTATTCCATATCNATAATGTTAATTGTATTTAATTATTAGTTTAAAACTTCGATTATAATAGAAAAATACATTAACTTTACATTTTGAAAAAAAGAAGCGTTGTCAAGAGTAGAACAAAAGCGGGCTTTAAAACGTTAATTTTATATCCCGTGAAGGTTAGACAACTGACGACGAGATCAACACCTCGCAAAGTTGGACTTCCGGAGCAATTCACAAAAGTTCAACTATAAAAATTTACAAAAATGGCAACTGAAAACAATTATTCAAACGATCCTCGCAATAGCACACCGCGCACCATGAAGATCATCTTCGGAATCTTTATGATTATCATCTATCTTGGCATGGGCATATTGATGTTGACCAGCTTCTTTGATCAAGTTATACCCTTGTCGTGGATTCGTTACGTGCTCGCTGCCGGCTTTATCGCTTACGGCATCTGGCGTGGGATACGTCAATTTTCACCCCGATTTGAAGAATGACAAAACTAAACACTAAAGCCATTTCTGAGATGAAAAAAATATTAGGTATTGTAGTTCTCGCCATAGCACTTATGACGGGAGCTACGTCTTGTAAAAAATTCAGCGAACAGCGAAAAGGTAACACTTCAACCAGTGGGTTGACCACCGTGATGTGTGACAACAGTTTCAAAAATATCATGCAACAAGAAATTGACGTGTATGAATATTGCTATCCCGAAGCGAGTGTGATTCCTTATTACGTCAGTGAACGTGAGGCTCTTGACTCGGTTTTGAGCCTTAAATCGCCACTGGCTGTGATTTCGCGTGAACTCACCCCCGAAGAAACCAAATATTTGAAAGACCGTAAAAAAACGGCACGATGCCAGCGCATTGCAGTTGATGCGATTGCCCTTATTGTCAACCCCGAAAACCCNATTGAGCAGCTTTCTAAAAAAGAAATCGGCGAAATCCTGACCGGCAAAGTTGAGAACTGGAACGACATCTGGCCGAGCAAACTCGGTAAAATAGATGTTGTCTTTGACGACGCACAGTCAAGCACCGTCAAATACATGAGAGATTCGCTCACNCTCGGTGAAGAATTTGGCAGCAACGTCTATGCCCAAGGTANCAATCAGGCTGTGTTTGAAGCAGTAAAAACACATAAAAACGCGATTGGCGTTATCGGNGTCAGCTGGATTGCTTCTGACCTTAAAACCGCAGCNGCCTCGGTTGAAGAACGTGCCCGCACTTCACAGTCGAGCGACACCACAAACATCTCATTCAACGAATCAATCAAGGTTTTGAAAGTAAACGGCAATGATTCGCCCGTCGGCTACAAACCTTATCAGGCTTATATTTTCAGCGGAGAATATCCATTGTATCGTTCGATATTTATGGTATGCACCAGCGTTCCCGGCACTACAGCCCACGGATTTTTCTCGTTCGTGACCGGTGTTCAAGGACAAAAGCTGATTCAGATGACCGGAATACTTCCGGCAACCGTGCGTCCGCGAATGGTAAGCGTCAACTAACCGACAAACAAACATTTAAAAATATATTAACGTTAAATAAACTAATCAAAAATGAAATTTAAACTTTTATTTTCATTCCTTTTTGCAGGAGCCATGACACTCTCGGCGCAGCAAGGTTATAAGGATGGTATCGAATATTTCCGTGCCGACCAGCCCGAAGAAGCTGAGATTATCCTTAATCGCACCATCAACGACGCAGGAACCGACAAAGCCGAAGCATATTACTACCTCGGTCAAATCGAGCTCCAGAAAGGCAACGTTGCAGCTGCCAAAGAAGACTTCAACAAAGGTATNGCCGCTAACGCTCAAAATCCCAAGAACCTCATCGGTCTTGGTATGATTGAATTGAAAAACGGNAACAAAGCAGGTGCTGAAGCTCAATTCAAAGCCGCTCGCGACCTCGACAAAAAAAATCCGCTTGTAGCTGTTGAAATTGCCCGCGCTTATTTCAACGCCGATCCGGCTCTTTACGCTAAAGAAATCGAGAAAAATATTGCTCAAGCTAAAAACCTCAGCAAAAAACAACCCGAGCCCGCCATCTACATTCTCGAAGCCGATATGCTTGCTCCGACCAGCGTCGGTGATGCAGCCGGTTATTATGAAATGGCTTCACAGTTTGACCCCAACACCAACTATCCCGAGGCTTACGTAAAATATGCACGTACATATTTCACCGTTAACCCTCAGTATTCAATNGACAAACTCAAAGCCCTTCTTGAAAANCAACCCAACTCGGCTCTCGCTCAACGCGAACTCGCTGAAAAATACTACGAAAGCGACCGTCTTACTCTTGCGGCTGAACAGTATGGTAANTATATCGCCAACCCCAACCACTTCCAGAAAGACAAAATCCGCTATGTAGCACTCCTCTACTTCGGCAAAAAATATCAGGAATCTTTTGACCTCGCCACTCAAATCCTCGCTGACGATCCCAANAANATCTACATGCAGCGTATGCAGTTCCTCAACATGGAGGCTTTGAAACAACCCATCGAAGCTAAAAAATATGCTGAAATCTTCTTCAGCAATCCTGCTGCACAAGGCAAAATCGTTCCTAANGACTACACNACNTANGGTGACGTTCTCGGTGAGCTCGGTCAAGATACTCTCGCTGCAATACAGTTTGAAAAAGCTGTTGAGCTTGCTCCTGAAAAAGTAGCTCTTTTGAAAGACCTTTCAGGTGCTTATACCAAAGCTAAAATGTATCGTGAAGCNGCCGAAGCATACCGTAAATATTGCGAAACNGACGAAGCTACAACAAACGATATCTTCATGCTCGCTCGTCGTTACCAAAACGTAGCTGCAACTGAAGAAAACGATTCNCCCGAAAAAGCAGCTGCTGTTGAAAACGCACTCCGTTATGTCAACATNGCCCTCGAACGTGTTCCTGACAACGCAACCATCGCGCTCACCAAAGCACGTATCTTGTTTGTGAAGAACAACAATGTTCCCGATCAAGACACTGTTGACGCATACCTTTCAGGTATCGAACTTCTCGACAAAGATGAAGCTAACAAAACAAAACGTAAGAGCGACTATGTGAACGCCTACAACCAGATTGCAAACTTCTATCTCAATCAAAAAGATATGGAGAATGCAAAACTNTACTTCAACAAATTCCTTGAAATTGACCCNGAGAACACTGCTCTCCGTCAATTTGTTGAAAATCTCAAATAATAGATTCTCATTATAGAATTATAAATGGAGCTATGCCAATTTTGACATAGCTCCTTTCTATATAATCTTGTTTCCCGATCAAATCAAATGNCAAAACTCCCCGACAAGTTCATTGAACAATTAAAAGCGANTANTCTCCCTGCCGATGCCGTTGACAAACTCATTGATGCGCTTTCTAACGNAACGCCGAGCATATCGGTAAGATCAAATCGTGCCAAAGCTTTTTTNCCNGAGGATGCAGTGAGAGAGGTTCAATGGTGTGACCGCGGNCGNTATCTCGACAGCCGNCCGATATTCACACTCATGCCCCAACTNCACCAGGGCCGATTTTATGTTCAAGATGCGTCGTCGATGTTTATAACCGAGGCNGTNNGNCANATNGTCANCNTNACCGACAACGTGCCATTGACCGTTATGGATGCTTGTGCCGCCCCGGGAGGCAAAACCACAGCCATCATCGACACACTCCCCGAAGGCTCTCTCGTTGTTGCCAACGAGTTTGACCGANGACGCGCCTCGATTTTGAAAGAGAACTTGACAAAATGGGGCTGCTCAAACGTTCTTGTTTCTACCGGCGACACAAATCAGTACGCGCGCGTACGCGATACATTTGATATAATAGCNATNGATGCNCCATGTTCGGGCGAGGGAATGATGAGAAAAGAAGATATGGCAGTCGATCAATGGTCGCCGGGACTTNTCGATGAGTGCAGCCGACTTCAACGTGAAATCATATCCAACCTGTGGGATGCCATAAAGCCGGGTGGATATTTGATTTACAGCACTTGCACCTTCAATACCCGCGAAAACGAAGAGAACGTCAAATGGATTATAGACAACTTTGANTGCACNTCGGTCGATCTCGACATAGCTCGGTTTGACGGAATCATAAAAACCGATGCAGGCAAAAATGTTTCGTGCTACCGNTTTTTACCCGNACTCATNGAAGGTGAAGGATTATTCATGTCTGTAATCCAAAAAGCCGGAGAACTCAAACTCGNCATTGACCAATCCGACTCTAAACGAGACAAAAAANCAGCCGATAANNCCAAACTGCCGACCGATGTACTCTCAAAATGGATAAAGCCTGAATTTANCCTCATCTTCACNCTCTCTGACGACTCAACCTCAATCGAGGCTATCAGCCGGGAAGGAGAAACANTACTCAAAAAGCTAAAAAAATCGGGTGTAAAATCGATAAACCGNCTTTTGACCGTNGCATCAATAAAAGGCAAAGACCTNATTCCCGACCATGCCNTNGCNATGAGNGAAGTNCTCGCTCCCGACGCGTTTCCACATCAAGAAGTTGATCGTAATCAAGCCCTCGACTACCTACGCCGTGAAGCAATCACTGTCGCCCCCGACCAACCCCGTGGCTACATCCTCCTTACATNTGAAAATCATCCTCTCGGCTTTGTCAAAAACATCGGCAACCGAACCAACAACCTNTACCCCCAAAACTGGCGAATACTAATGAATGTAAGATAATTAATTAANTAAACTTCTAATATTTAGAAATTTATAAAANAACTTACNCCTTTGTCACCNCGGTAATAATTACCATGGTAATAAAACTCTTAATCNGCTAATTTTCTTCTATTTTCTTTCATAGCTGAAAATTTAAAGCTAAATTTGCAGTCTAAAACATAAAAACCGAAATTTCGCATACATGGAAAAGATTATATTGACCGGCGACCGTCCAACCGGACGCCTTCACCTCGGACACTTTGTCGGATCACTCAAACGACGTGTTGAGTTGCAAAATTCAGGCAAATTTGACAAAATTTTTGTAATGATTGCCGATGCTCAGGCTTTGACCGATAACGCCGACAACCCNGAAAAAGTCAGACAAAACATCATCGAAGTNGCNCTCGACTACCTATCGGTCGGAATCGATCCTGCCAAAACAACTATCTTTATCCAAAGTCAGGTTCCCGAACTNTGCGAACTGACAACCTACTACATGAATCTCGTGTCGGTTTCNCGCGTTCAACGCAANCCAACCGTCAAAACCGAGATTAAGATGCGTAATTTTGAGCAGAGTATCCCNGTCGGATTTTTCTGCTATCCCATCAGTCANGCGTCTGACATCACAGCCTTCAAAGCCACAACAGTTCCGGTTGGCGAAGANCAGGCCCCGATGATTGAGCTNACACGCGAAATCGTTCAACGATTCAACAACATATATGGCGATACACTCGTCGAGCCCGAAATACTCCTGCCCGACAATGCCGCTTGTCTNCGCNTNCCCGGTACTGACGGTAAAGCAAAGATGAGCAAATCACTCGGNAACTGCATCTACCTTTCCGACACCGAAAAAGAGGTTGCCAAAAAGGTNAAAAGCATGTACACCGACCCGCTGCANATCAACATCGATGACCCAGGTCACCTNGAAGGCAACTGCCCGTTCATCTACCTTGACGCNCTCAGCCACNGCGACCAAATNNANNGATTNAACCCCGATTTTGCNGACCTCGACGACCTCAAAGCCCGTTATGTCAAAGGTGGTGTCGGCGACGGAACCGTCAAAAAAATACTCATCAACGTTCTTGAAGAAGAACTTGCTCCGATTCGCCAACGTCGCAAGGAATATGAAAACAACATTCCNGCCGTNTANGAAATTCTNAANCGNGGNAGCGAAGAAGCCCGTCGGGTTGCAGCCGNAACACTTGCCGANGTNCGTCGTGCGATGAAAATCGACTATTTTGACGATGCNGCTCTAATCGAAGAACAGTCAAACCGATTCACTTCAAAATAAACAATTACCGCCGCAACGATGCGCATAGACATCCTGACCGTACTCCCCGAAATGTTTGANTCGCCCCTGAGCTGTTCAATTTTGAAACGTGCTCAAGACAAGGGACTTGTCGATTTTCACATTCATAACCTTCGCGACTATACCACCGACCGTCACCGCAAAGTTGACGACTATCCGTTTGGTGGTGAAGCCGGAATGGTAATGAAAATCGAACCCGTTGACCGAGTAATCACCAAACTNAAATCAGAGCGCGACTATGACGAAGTCATCTTCACATCGCCCGACGGTGAAGTTTTCAACCAACCTATGGCAAACTCNATGTCNATGCTCAACAACATCATCATTTTGTGCGGNCACTACAAAGGCATTGACTATCGCATACGCGAGCACTTCATCACCCGTGAAATATCGGTGGGCGACTATGTGCTGACCGGAGGCGAAATCCCTGCCATTATCATCTCTGACGCAATTGTCCGACTCATACCCGGTGCTATCGGCGATGAACAGAGCGCATTGAGCGACTCATTTCAAGACAATCTTCTCGCCCCNCCTGTCTATACACGACCTGCCGACTACAACGGNTGGAAAGTGCCCGATATCTTACTCAGCGGACACGAAGCCAAGATAGCGCAGTGGCGTCACGACATGTCGCTTGAACGAACACGNNGACTCCGCCCCGACCTGCTTGATTAAAAAAATTTGAACGACCAATAAACAATCTGTGAGTATTGGTCGTTTTATTTTTATAATCATCACTACAATTAAAGTAACTATTTATTTATGAAAAAGCTNTCAATATTCATAACCATGTTATCGATCATGTCAGCCGCGTCGGCCCAACAGATCGAAAAAATCAAGTATGGCGATTTTGAAAATTGGCAAACCCGCATCATCCCCGAATCTCGCATTATAGGCGGACACAAAAAAACGCTCTANGAAATCGCACCNACCAAAACNGTCGAAGGAAATATCCCCTATAAAAACGAAGGAGGCTCTCCCTGGGCTACATCAAACGTACTTGCCAACGTCATGGGCGTTGTAAAAGGTTCAAACGCCGTATTTCCCGACGACCGNGAGGGNGGCGGCAAGGCAGCCAAACTNTCGTGCATAATGGAATCATGCAAAGCTATNGGAATCATAAATATCAATGTTTGTGTTGCCGGATCAATCTTCTTGGGCGAATTTATGGAACCCGTAAAATCNACNAGCGANCCATATAGCAAAATGGAGATGGGNATTCCNTTTACAAAACGTCCCAAAAGCCTTGTATTTGACTACAAACTTGAACTGCCCGAAAACGACACNCGCACCTATTCAAGNGGTTTTGGAAAGAAAAAAACGCTCCCCGGTCATGACAATGCCGAAGTCTTCATCATTCTTCAACGTCGATGGGAAGATGCCGACGGNAACATCTATGCAAACCGTGTCGGNACCGGCCGCGAACGCTTTGGCAAAGCNTCAAACGGATGGGTTAACGGTCACGAAATCAAGGTTAACTATGGCGACATCACAGGTCAACCATTCTACAAACCATACATGGGATTGATCAGCAAAGAAAATTCATACTATGCCCGNAACAGCAAAGGCGAAATGGTACCTGTTGTTGAAGTAGGCTGGGACTCAGCCGACGCCACACCAACCCACATGCTTGTCATGGCATCAGCTGCCAGCGGTACCGCCTATATCGGCACCATCGGNCTCAACTTCTGGGTTGACAACTTCGGTTTGAAATACTAAATAAAAAANTACGCTCNTCATAATTCATATGATTANAGCAAGTATTCTACGCAAATTTGCGTAGAATACTTGCNTTTTTCTACGCAAAACCTTATTTTTGCAACATGAATTATAATCATAAACATAGTACATATATTTGGGAACGAAGCGATTGGCATGATTTCCAGTGGGATTCAAACAAATTGATGGAGCCTTTGGCTCGACTAAGTCAATTACACGGACTTCTAATTGGTCGGATGACAATGCTGGGCTTTAACGACAAAAGTCGGTCGATGCTTTCATCGATGACTAATGAATTGATTAGTTCCTCTGAGATTGAAGGTATTTTACTTAATCCTCAGTCGGTTAGGAGCAGNATTGCCCGACGTCTCGGCATTGAGGATGATGGAATGCTTGTCGAAGATCATTATGTTGAAGGTCTGGTTGACGTTATGATTGATGCTGTGCAAAATTGCCACGANCAACTGACCGATGAACGTTTGTTCGGTTGGCATGCAGCTCTTTTTCCNACCGGNAGGAGCGGTATGCACAAAATCACGGTTGCCGACTGGCGAAAAGGAGACGAGCCAATGCAAGTTGTNTCGGGTGCACTCGGACATGAAAAAATTCACTATATAGCACCTCCNTCAAGCAATGTGCCATACGAAATGGCTCAGTTAATCGAATTTTGCAATAANTCTNATTTGTCTCCATTCATTCTTGCCGGAATAGCCCATTTATGGTTTGTTACNATTCATCCATTTGACGANGGAAATGGTCGTCTNAGCCGAACACTTTCTGACATGTTTTTAGCACGACTTGANCCAANCTCGTCGCGCTATTACAGTATGTCTGCCGAAATTAACCGAAACAAGAACTCCTATTATAACATTCTCGAACTTTCNCAAAAGGGGAATATGGACATAACCCAATGGCTTCTCTGGTTTTTNGATTGTCTTGAAAAGNCTATTAAACGGTCATTGGCTCTGATTGATAACACTTTNGCAAAATCAGTTTATTGGGATAAGTTTCGGGATGTCGAAATCAATGAGCGACAACGTAAAATTATCAATCGGCTTTGGGATGGCTTTGAGGGNAAACTGACATCTTCAAAATGGGCAAAAATATGCAGTTGCTCTCAAGACACCGCCATTCGAGATATAAAAGACTTGCTCTCAAAAGGCATGCTTCTCGACAGTGGAGAGGGCGGCAGAAGTACCAATTACATACTCCCTCACGAATGATTCTGATTATTCGATCTTTGCTTGTCAAATTATTTTTGATTACTTTTGNACCCGTTAGTAACCAAAACATTAGAAATGGATCTTTTAGAAAGAATTGAAAAAGAAGCAATCGAGGGTAAACCATGTTCGATCGACGATGCTCTCGAAATTGCTGAAAAATATAACCTCNACCAAATTTGCGATGCAGCCGACCGTGTGCGCCAAGCGCGTCAGGGNAACGATATTGACACATGCTCAATCATAAACGCCCGCTCGGGAAAATGCAGCGAAAATTGCAAATGGTGTGCCCAATCGCGTTTTCATTCAACAGGATGTGAAGAATATGACATTGTCGATATCGAAGACCTGCGCCAAATGGTAACGGTAAACACCGACAAAGGAGTCAAACGTTTCTCGCTCGTGACCAGCGGACGNAAAATTGCTCCTNCCGACATCGACCGCTTCTGTGATCTTATACGCGAAGCCCGCAAAATTTCACCAATAAAACTTTGTGCATCAATGGGACTGCTCGGAGTCAACGAGATGAAAAAGCTAAAAGAGGCAGGCGTAACNCGCTATCACTGCAACCTCGAGACCGCAAGTTCGTTCTTCCCGACACTCTGCTCTACCCACTCTACCGCCGATAAACTNGCAACAATCAAGGCGGCTCAGGAAGCCGGACTTGAAGTATGTTCGGGTGGTATCATCGGCATGGGAGAGTCGATGCGTCAGCGACTTGAGTTGGCTCAGGAAGCACGNGACGCCGGCGTTGTNTCNATNCCNGTNAACATNCTCAANCCAATTCCCGGCACNCCGCTTGAAAANCAAGAACTAATCGCCGAGAACGACGTTATTCTTACAATAGCNCTCTACCGACTGATTGCCCCGGATTGCAACATTCGTTTTGCGGGAGGTCGTAAACGTATGAGCAGCAAATCAACCGAACGAATTCTCAGAGGCGGACTCAACGGATCAATCGTCGGTGATATGCTCACAACACTCGGAAACGATATTGCCCAAGACCGCGAGCTCTTNGANTCAAACGGATTCAATTGGTAGATTCATATCNCTATAATATCAGACAATCTATTTAAATATTGTTAAAAAATAGCTTATCACAGAAAGTGTGATTACTTTTGCACACATATTTATATAGAAAAATACAGAATCAAGCTGACTATGATTAAAAATCTTGTCATTGTAGAGTCTCCGGCAAAAGCCAAGACAATTGAGAAATTTCTTGGTAAAGACTATAAAGTCATGTCGAGCTATGGTCACATCCGTGACTTGAAATCTAAAAGTTTCAGTATCGACGTCGACAAAGACTTTACCCCGATATATGAAATTCCCGAGGACAAAAAAGACCTTGTCCGCAACTTGAAAAAAGCCGCATCTGAAGCCGAAACCGTTTGGCTCGCTTCCGATGAAGACCGCGAGGGAGAGGCTATCGCNTGGCACCTTTTTGAGGTACTGAATTTGAAGCCTGAAAACACGCGGCGNATTGTTTTTCATGAAATCACCAAAAACGCGATTTTAAACGCAATTGAAAATCCGCGTAACATTGATCTCAACCTCGTCGATGCCCAGCAAGCTCGCCGAGTGCTTGACCGCATCGTGGGATTTGAGCTATCACCCGTNCTTTGGAAAAAAATCAAACCATCGCTGTCGGCAGGACGTGTCCAGTCGGTTGCGGTGCGACTCATCGTTGAACGCGAGAACGAAATCAAAAACTTTGTTCCCGAAGAATATTATCGTGTGGTGGCANTGTTCAACATCAACGATCAACAGTTCAAAGCCGAACTCTCAAAACGTCTCTCATCCGAGGCTGANGCCGAAACCTTCTTGAAAGAGTGTGAAAACGCCCAATTCAAGGTTAATTCGGTCAACGTGCGCCCTGTCGCAAAAGCGCCGGCGCCACCGTTCACCACNTCTACCTTGCAGCAGGAAGCATCACGCAAACTCGGCATGACCGTGAGCCAGACAATGATGATTGCCCAGCGACTTTATGAAGACGGACATATCACCTACATGCGTACNGACTCGGTCAACCTGTCGTCACTCGCCATCAACACCATCTCAGACGAAATCAAAAACGAGATGGGCGACAAATATCTGAAAGTGCGCCACTACCACACCTCGTCAAAAGGCGCTCAAGAAGCTCACGAAGCTATNCGACCCACATATATCAGCAACAAAACAATCGACGGTACCCCCCAGGAAAAGCGTCTTTANAACCTTATTTGGAAACGCACAATCGCGTCACAAATGGCTGACGCCAAAATGGAAAAAACCGTTGTTGAAATTGAAATTTCAAATCGTCCCGAACACTTCACCGCAACAGGCGAAGTCATNAAATTTGACGGTTTTCTTAAAGTATATATCGAAGGTCACGACGACGAGTCAGACAACGAATCGTCACAAGACATCTTGCCGACAACCCACAAAGGCGACGTTCTGAANATGGTNGATATCAAAGCCGACAGTCGTTTCACAATGCANCCGCCCCGCTACTCCGAGGCTTCGCTNGTAAAGAAAATGGAAGAACTCGGCATNGGACGTCCGTCAACCTATGCGCCGACAATCTCAACAATTCAGCAGCGTCTTTATGTTGTCAAGAGCGAAAAAGAAGGCAAACCGCGTAAATTTGTCACTCTTGAACTCCAGAACGGCAAAATCAAACGTTCAACACGAACCGAAACANTCGGATCAGAAAAAGGTCGNCTGATGCCAACCGATATAGGCATGGTNGTCAACGACTTCCTCACCCAATATTTCCCCGACATCCTCGACCTCAACTTCACAGCCAACGTTGAAGAGAAATTTGACCTTATCGCCGAGGGTAAACTTCCATGGAACAGCGAGATGCGCGATTTCTATGACCCATTCCACAAAGCAGTTGAATCGGCATCAAACATGAGACTCGAACACAAAGTCGGCGAACGAATTCTCGGAANTGACCCCACTACCGGACGNCAAGTATCAGTGAAAATCGGTCGTTTTGGTCCCGTTGTTCAGCTTGGCGAAGCCGACAACGATGTCAAGCCTCAATTTGCATCGCTACTTAAAGGTCAATCAGTATCGACCCTAACNCTCGAAGACGCGGTTAAACTCTTTGANTTCCCCCGAACAATCGGAGAATATGAAGGTAAAGACATCTCGGTTGCCATCGGCCGATTCGGNCCCTACATCAAACACGATTCAAAATTTGTCTCTATACCCAAGAGCATCTCACCTGCCGAGATAACCGCCGAAGAAGCAATCGANCTCATCGAGTCAAAACGTAAAGAAGACAAAGAAAAAGTTGTCAAGACTTTTGAACAAGACCCCGATCTGACAATTCAGAACGGCCGATATGGCATATATATTTCATACAAAAAAGCGAACTACAAAATTCCTAAAAATGTCGAAAATCCTGCCGACCTTTCGCTGGAAGAATGTATGAAAATCATTGAAGCTGAAGCCGATCGTCCCAAAAAGACAACAACCCGTCGAACATCAGCTCGTTCTAAAAAATAAAACGTATGCCTCAGAAAGAACAGAGCCGACCCTTTCGCAACCGTTTCAAACCCGACACAATCCTCGCCTTTGAGGTCGCCGACCAATCAATATTGATGGATTTTCTGTGCCGGGTNATGCCCGACCGCAAACGTTCGTCAATCAAACAATTGCTCAAATTCGGATCGGTTATGGTAAACGGCAACNTAACNTCTCAATTCAACNTCCCGCTCAATCANGGNGATACGGTCAAAGTTAATTTGACCCGNGCATTCCCGGTTTTCTACAACCGACGTGTCAAAATCGTCTATGAAGACGATGATATCATAGTGATTGAAAAAGGTTACGGACTTCTNTCNATGGGTAANGAAAAAATCAAGGACGGCACCGCCTACTCGATTTTGAAAGACTACCTCAAAGAAAAGGACCCNAGAAACAAAATATTTATCATACATCGACTCGACCGCGACACCTCGGGNNTGATGATGTTTGCAAAAACAATCGAAGCAAAAGAAGCGATGCAGCACAACTGGAACAACATGGTGNTGGAACGCACCTATCTGGCTGTTGTCGAGGGAAAAGTNGAAGAAGAANGCGGCACNGTCAAATCATATCTTGCCGAGAACTCCCAAATGGAAGTCTATTCGACCGATGACCCCGAAAAAGGGCAACTCGCTGTGACNCGTTGGAAAAAACTCGCATCGGGCAACGGCTACACNCTGATGGAAGTTTCGCTCGATACAGGTCGAAAAAATCAGATTCGTGTTCACATGAAAGACATTGAACACCCGATTGCAGGCGATCGTAAATATGGAGCAAAATCAAGCCCTATTCATCGACTTGCCCTTCATGCCCAAACCCTTCGATTTGTTCATCCCGTCACTCGTCGCGACATGAGGTTTGAGACACCGATACCGNCATCTTTTGAAAAAATGATTAAATAAATCACCTTATAATAAACAATCATTACAATGAAAAAATTAGCTATTGCAGNCATCGCTCTTGGCATGGCGACATCTTCACTCTTTGCTCAGAACAACACTAAAACTCCTATATATGTGGGCCATCGCGGATCGGCATGGGGCGTTGAGAACACCAAAGCCGCATTCCTCAACGGTGCTGCNGTGTACCCCTATCTTGAATGTGACATCCGTCTCACAGCCGATTCNGTTTTTGTAATCAGCCATGACGAAACAACCAATCGCGTTGGCGGTAATTTGAAAGTTCATGAATCAACACTCGAACAGCTNCAANACGAGAACTATCTTCAAAAACGCAACGGACAATATTATGCNGGGCGTATCACCACATTTGACGAATATCTCGCCCTTTGCAAAGAAGCAGGAGTTCTCCCCCTNGTTGAGTTCAAATATACCCCGGGCGTAAACTACGACGACTGCTCGATGATNCCTCAGGTTATGAAATCAATTGACAAATATGGTTTCCTTGANTCTTGCATCATCATCACTTCAATGAAACCTTGCCTTGAATACGTCATGGCAAACTATCCCCAGGTTACCTGCCAATTTCTCGGTGGTGACAAATGGAAAAACTCACTCGACTGGATTCTCAAACACCACATNGACGTTGACCTCGCCCACACCGGTGTAACCGCNGAAGATGTTAAAATGCTCCACGACAAAGGGCTCAAAGTCAACGTTTGGACAATCGACAACCCCGACCGAGCTAAAGAGCTTATTGAAATGGGAGTGGATTTTATCACCACCAATAAATTACTTCCCCCGACAGCCGCTAAAGAAGCAACAAAATAATTTGCTGCAGGCAATTTAAAAAATAATTAGTAAATTTGCATTTACTAATGATGCCCCGGTAGTTCAACGGATAGAATAGAGGTTTCCTAAACCTTTGATAGCAGTTCGATTCTGCTCCGGGGTACAAATTTATTCTAATAGGGATTAATAATATGGGACGATCTGCCGGAAATATGCGTGTGTTGTTGGCTGCAATTATCGCAGTTATCATGGGCGCGTGNGCAAGTATCGGNAGAATTGANGGNGGACCNCGNGACGAGACTCCGCCCGTATTTGTCAGAAGTACCCCCCCGCCGGCAGGAAAAAATGTAAAAAGNGACCGTATCGAGCTGTTTTTTAACGAAAATATTCAGGTCAAAGACGTTTCGTCAAAAGTTGTTGTGTCGCCTGCNCANGAACAGATGCCCACAATCATTGCAGGCGGACANCGCCTTTCGATTCATCTGCGCGACACAATGATTCCCAACACCACCTATACCATNGACTTTGGNGACGCAATCAGCGACCTTAACGAAGGAAATATTCTTGACGGTTTTGCNATGGAATTTTCNACCGGCGATACNATCGACACCCTTCGCATNTCGGGAATGGTTCTCGAGGCCCGCACTCTCGAACCCGCCCAGAGTATGCTTGTCGGAGTCCACAGCAACCTGAACGACACAGCCCTGTCAACACTCAAACTTGAACGCATCGCCCGCACAAACCAACTCGGTCAGTTTACGATACGCGGGCTCAAACCGGGACTATATCGCGTCTATGCCCTTAATGACGTCAACCGCGATTATAAATGGAACCGTGGCGAAGATGTCGCATTCTATGACCTTGAAGTCAGTCCGACCGTAAACGACATAATTGTCACCGACTCGCTGATGAGTTCAGGCGGTAACGACTCCATAGTAACACGTCCCGGAGTCGAATACCTTCCCAACGACATTTTCATGACATGGTTTAACGAAGACTATGCCGCCCAATATTTACAGAATAACGCACGTCCCGACTCAAATAAAATCGAACTGATACTTGCAGCCGAGAACGACAGCCTCCCAACACTCACCATTGTCAACGGGTCGCTCGACGGAACCATTCTCGACAAATCAAACTCCATCATTGAAACATCACTCAAACAAGACTCGATTACATATTGGATTACTGACCCGAAAATATACACTTCCGATACCCTTCAGATTGCGACTCGTTATCTCAAAACCGATTCTACCGACAATCTGAACTGGGTTACCGATACTCTGAAATTCAACTATCGACGTCCAAAATCAAAGGTAGAAAAGAAAAAGAAAGCCGAAGAAGACACAGTTCCTCCGCCAATAAAACTTCTTGATTTCAAATTTGGCGAAAGAAATACACAGGAACTCCACCGACCAATGACCTTCAAAGCCGAGACCCCGGTTTTATCTATAAATCAGGACCTGATTATAATGGAACAAAAGATTGATACAAACTGGGTTGTGGTTGAAACGCCGATCTTGAAAACCGACTCGACGCTCAATCGCCCGTGCGACTTCATTGCCGAATATGAGTGGGAACCCGGAGGCAAATACCGACTAACAATCGACTCAATGGCTGTCACAGGCATTTATGGACCTTATAATAAAAAAGTCGTTCGCGAATTTACCGTCAAAAAGCTCGACGACTACTCAACGCTAACGTTTAAACTGACCAATAGTCCGATTATAAACGACTCGATCTCAATCAATACGATTGAAAAAGATTCGATTCCTAACGACTCGACCGCCGCTATTTCAATCGCCGGTGACTCGATTAGCGTGAATGCCAATGTCAAAGTCCAAGATAACGTAAACTATGTGGTCGAGCTTCTTAGCCAAAGCGACAAACCGATTGCAATCTCTCCCGTCATTGACAATCAAGCCTACTTTGCGTTCCTCAACGAAGGCACCTACTATGCCCGTGCCTTTATCGACCGAAACGGTAACGGCAAATGGGATACCGGCAATGTGGCAGACCGCATTCAACCCGAAGAAGTGTTCTACTATCCAAAGAAAATAGAGATCAAACGCAATTGGGACATCTCCCAATCATGGGATCTATTTGAACTTCCGGTCGATGCTCAAAAACCGCTTGCAATCAAGAAGAACAAACCAAAGACAACCTCTAATGAAAAAACCGATGAGGATGAGAATGGAAACGAGGAAGATGACTGGAACACCGACTTTATTCCCGGCTCACAATATAACGACGCCCACAAAAACGACAAGAATAACCTAAATAACTACAATCGAAACAATCTCTCAACGCGCCGCTAAAACCATATAAAAAATGACTCAGAATACCTCGCCCGACATATTAACAGCCGACCTGATTGAAGACCCTCAAGCCTATAACCTGGACGTTTGTATAGGTTCGATTGAAAATCCGGTTGTCGATTTTTCAATATACTCTCCCGACACTGCCAATTCATTAATATACAAAAGTGTACCGCTGACAATCGACGATGACGCCATTGATGCCAAGTCGCTCCGCGAGGCAATCTATGAGAATCCACTCCTTACATCTGATTTCAATAAGACTTCAATCATCATCAGATCAAGCCAGTATATGCTTGTTCCGCTCCCACTTGCCGACGACCGTGAAATGGTTGAAAAACTGCTTCGCGAGCGTTTCTCAAAAGTCGATGATGAAACAGCTATAATCATCAACAAACTGCCAAAACTCAATGCAGCAATTGTCTTTGGAGTTGATCCCGAAATATACAATCTTTTAAATCGAGTGTATAACAACCCGTCGATTTACAGCCACTTCTACCCTCTGCTCAACTACTTCAACGATTTGAGAGAAGGCGGTAACTATGACGCAACCTTTTTCAACGTCACACCCAATGCTCTCGATGTAGTTCTGTTTAAAAACGAGACCGACAGCCTTGACACAGTCCGCATCATTCCGTTCAGAACAATCAACGATGCCGCCTACTATGCAATTTCATATCAGCAGATGACCGCCGGGAACCTTCAGGGCAACATATTGATAAGCGGTAGNCGCGATGCACGCATGCAACTTGTCAACTCTCTCAAACAATTTGTCGATACGGTTATGCCGGTCGTATTCCCTTCTCAAATATTTAAACTCGGACGTGCGTCAATGACAATGCCGTTTGAACTTGCCGTTATGCCGTTATGCGAATAATTAGAGGAAAATACGGACGTCGCCGATTTGACGTNCCCACAAATATAACAGCGCGCCCNACCACCGATTTTGCGCGTGAAAACATCTTTAACGTCATCGAAAACATGATCGACTTTGAAGATGAACCGACAGCTTTAGACCTGTTTGCCGGAACCGGAGCCGTTTCATTTGAATTTCTATCGCGCGGATGCTCGTCTGTGACCTCGGTCGAGAAAGCCTCCACCCAATATAACTTCATCAAAAAAGTTGCNGACCAACTCCACGATGAAAANATCCATGTTGTCAAAGGNGATGCCCTGAGATTTGCNACGACTTGTCGNCAAAAATTTGATATCATTTTTGCCGACCCACCCTANAATCTCCCCGACTTTGACAAAGTGCCCGAGATTGTTCTTGNCTCTGAAATGCTNAAACCAACGACGATTTTCATTCTTGAGCACTCTAAAAACTATGATTTTTCGGCACTTCCCGGCTTCGCCCGACANCTGGCTTACGGCTCAGTAAACTTCTCGATTTTCGACATGTCAAAGCGCGAAGAACCAACCGACTGAACAAATGGAAAAACTGCTCCAATATGCCTGGCAACACCGTNTGTGGAAATCGGCNCATNATGACCNCNACCGACGGCACNGAGGTTGAAATTCTCGACCCGGGATGGCTTAACACCGGAGCAGGTCCCGACTTTTTTAATGCCAAAATCCGTGCCGGCTCAAAAACTTGGGCAGGGAATATCGAGATACACACAAAAGCCTCTGATTGGTATCGCCACGGTCACCAGAACGATCAGGCATACGACCCCGTNATTCTACACGTCGTCGGTCAAGACGANATGACAGTCACACGANGCGACGGAACGCCAATGAAACAAGTCGTGCTGCAATGCCACGAAAACCTGACCGACCTCTATAANCGGCTCGTTTCAACCGGCACTNCCGACCTCATTTGCGGCGACTTCATCTCTAAAATCTCTCCCGTCTATCTAACCGATTGGATTGACGCGCTCGCCTTTGAACGTCTCTACGAAAAATCAGAACGCTTCAACCGATATATGGAAGCNACAGCCAACGACTGGCAGCAATCGCTTTTTGCGACACTCGCCCGCGGTCTCGGTTTTGGTCGAAACACCGACGCACTTGAACGTCTCGCCCTGTCAACCCCGTTGACAATGCTTGGCAAACACGCCGATTCTATAGGGTCGATCGAGGCAATCCTGCTTGGTCAAGCATCTCTCATCGATGAAATTTCAGACCCCGTCAGGCGACAATATCTCAAACAGGAATATGACTTTTTAGCTCATAAATTTTCACTGACACCGTTGAAATCACTCAACTGGCAACGCGGTGGCAGTCGTCCCCAAAACTCACCCGTCAGACGCATCGAACAGCTCGCCCAATATGTTGCAGGAGGATTTAACATGATGACCCGACTACTTCAGGCACCGACAATTCAACATATCCGTGATATATTTCGGCTTGAAGGCATCAACCATCTCCCCGAAANTTCACTCAACCTGCTCATAATNAACGTNGCATCACCCGCAATCTACACCTATGGACTCGCCGTTGGCGACACCTCGGCAACCGANCGCGCCCTTGACCTGCTACGCTCCCTCCCNGCNGANANNAACCANATAACCCAACTNTTCNGNANNGCCGGNATNGANTGTGACAACGCCTACACNTCCCAAGCCCTCATNGNNCTCCGNCGCACNTACTGNGAAAANCGCAAATGCCTCTTCTGCCGCATCGGCAACCGCATGATGAGAACAGAAAAAATCAAATAAATTTTATCCAAGTTTAATATTGACNTTCAATTTATTTGTATCTTTGTACTGTATCTTAATCCCTAAATCTACATTCTTAAAATCATGCATCGCGTCTCTATAATTATCTCTCTGATTATAATTATTTTAACGAGCTGTAGCAAAGATTATAATTCAACTTTGCTTGAGATAAATGAACTAATTAACACTGATCCAGAGATAGCACTCAAGCAGCTTGACTCTATCGATTACGCGCACTTATCATCTCCTGACCGCCATTTTTTTGATTTTATAAACATTAAAGCNAANGANAAAGCNTATCANCTGCANACATCTGATAGTCTGATTCTTGACGTAATNGATTATATGGCGAAAAAAGGCAGCAAGGCTCAATATGCCGAAGCTTTATATTATGGTGGTCGAGTATATAAAGACTTAGGCGATTTCCCCAATGCCGTCTATTATTTTCAAAGCTCTCTTGANAAGTTACCTAACGATGCCGACCTAAACTTAAAAGCTAATATTTTGAGTCAAACCGGGCGACTATTTAACGAGTTAAGATTAACCGATGAAGCAACGTTTTACNTCGAACAAGTAATTGAAATTGACAAACAACTAAACGACACTATTAATCTTGTTTATGACCTTCAACTTTTGGGTCATATAAATCTTACAATATCTAACCTATCTACGGCAGAAAGAATCTTTAAAGAAGCTCTTGAGTATGGTCATAAACTCCCCCAAAGATATAGTGCTAAAACAAGAATGTATATTGCTGAAACTAAACGGCGGCTGGGNAGCGTNGATTCTGCATTGTTTTATATAAAAAACATAATTAATGATATTCCCCAGGAAAGTTTAAACACCGCATTGGCGATGACCGCAAAAGTTTACTATGATGCCGGGGAAAACGATAGTGCCTACTTCTATGCTCAAAAATTGATTAACAGCAATAGTGGTCTTAATAAAAAAACCGGATATGAAATTATTTTATCACCCAAAATCATATCATATAGCACCCCCGCCGAAGTTAGCAACTATATCGAGGACTATCGACGAACTATTGAATTGATTTTTGACGATAACAAAAATCAGTTGGCAATAGAACANATTACTCGACACAATTATGAATCGCAACAACAACTGAGAATCAAAGCCGAACGCTCGGAAACTCGCTTTCGGTATATTAGTTTTGGAGCTGCTCTTGTAATTGTTGCACTAACTATTTTTATCTTATTTCTGCTTAATCAAAGAAAGAAAAATAAACGCAGACTCTTAACACTCANCAACGCGTTGAGTAATAATATATCAACAATAAACAATCTGAAGCGACAGCTTGACAACAACCAATCTGATATTGCAACCCAAATTGAATCAGAAAGTTGTGAAGATCTACGTAATCGAATACTATTATTATGTGAAACAAATCCAAACGACATTCCTCCGTTACCCGACAGTTTTATTCATTCTGAGGTTTATCATTCAATTCTCAGTCACTTGCGCCGTGGAAAGCCAATCAACGATAATGACGAAATATGGGAAAAACTTAAAAATTTAATCGATTCAACATTCCCTTCTTTTAAACCAGCTCTTGTCAAACTTTCAGCCGGGAAACTCACTGAGGAGGATCTTAGAACCTCGCTACTCATAAAAATAGGCATAAAAACTTCTGATATAGCCAAACTCTTNTCTAAAAGTAAAAATAGCATTATATCGCGGCGACACAGTCTTTCTACAAAAATGTTTGGTAAAAAAATCGGGACTCAAGCTACCGATATCATTATNAAACTGCTTTAACTAAACNACATAGATCATTATCGATAGGGTATGAAAAATAGTTGTACTATTTTTCATACCTTTTTTCATACCCCTAAAATTTGTACAATTCTACCACATGCTACTATCTTTGCAAAAAACAAATTAAAAATCACGAACCATGAGACGATTAATTTACTTTTTATCTTTCATTATCTTCCTACTCTTTTCTCCGTTTGTTTGTGTTGCATCAAGTAACAATGACGATGAAGATATAGAAACTACTGTTACTGATGAAATAATAACCACAAGAGAAGACCCGGATCAAATTGGTCGTCGCACAGCTCCACGACCTATCTTTGTTACCATAAGTAAAACCAATGGTGTCTCTATTATAGGAGTCCAGAAGTCTGATATTATATCATACCAGATATGTGATACCGATAACAATGTTATTGGAACATATATCAACGACAAAGAATTTGCTAAAGATTTATTCTTATTCAATGAATTTGTCAAAATAAAGATTGTTCTTCCCGACCGTACTCTTGTCGGAGAAATATAGCATAAGAAAAAAGGTTCTGCGCAGACCTCTAAATAACCTATTCTATAAACCTAAAATCAAAAGATTATGAAAAAGAAATTCTTTCTCCTTGCTGCGTTAGTAATCGCCTCTCTCACTGCATCTGCGTCCGTTGAAATTATCGGCGGATGTGGCAAATCAATGATCACAGTCGATGAAGAATATTTTGATTCAGAAGAGGATGCCGATGCCTTCTATCAAGAAATGGCAAAAGAACTCTGTGGCGATGGCTATGGTGACGGCTACTCCAAACGCTATAACTAAAATCCCTAAGATCTAATCTAAGATATGTCTTTAATAGTCAACCCTTAGACTAATAAAGACATATCTTTTTCTCACCATTAAAACTAAAATTTATGAGACGTTCTTGCTTACTATTATTTATTTTGTTTTCTCTTACTTTGGTTGGACAAACATCCTCTGATAATAAAATGGCGCGAATTCCAACAAAAACATTGATAGATACTAGTTATATGGAAGTCATATATTGTCATAAAATCTATGATGATTATCAAAAATTTCAAAAGGATTTTTTTGACATTCTTCAAATTGGGAAAAACCATTGCTTCTATTATAATTATGGATATTACAAACGAGATTCTATAATTGATATTGATTATCCTAATGGTCTAACTCGTTTTCAATTTTATGCATTAGGTGAAAAGACTCACCCACAACAAGATATTGAGATAGTGCGAAATCTTCAAACCGGAGAGATGACTTGCTATGACAAAGTATTTATTGACAATTATTTTTACGAAGAAACTTTGCCCGAAATGAAATGGACTTTGCTACCAACTTATGATGAAATTTGNGGGTATAAATGCTATCAGGCTACAACTACCTTTCGAGGACGAAAATGGACTGCCTGGTATTGTGACGACATTCCTTTAAACAATGGTCCTTGGAAATTTAACGGACTCCCCGGGGTGATTCTAAAAGCTCAAGATATCACTGGAGAACATATTTTCGAAGCAATTTCTATCAGAAAATCAGATAGGCCATTCGGGCCCAAAAAGAAAAACCGACTCAAAACCGACCGCAAGAAGTTTAACGAAATGAAAAAAAATTACAAATGGAAACTATCTGATATGAGCATAGATCCCAATCTAATTCCACGTGACAAGGATGGTAAACCTATTAGTGGTAGCAGACGTCTATTCTATGTTCCTATTGAGTTAGATTAAATCATACTTGCGCCTGGTTTAAACCAATTAAACNTTTGAAATATTGAGAGTTGTCAAATTAACATATCTGCTTGTCATTAGCATAATATGCTCGACATTTTTCTGCTATGCTCAAAATAGCCGAACCTTAACCGGAACGGTTAAAGAGCAGAAAGGAGATGTCTTGCCCGGCGTGATGGTTGTAATAAAAAATGAAGACAATACTCCTGTATCATTCACAACAACCGATCGCAATGGTCTTTTTTCTCTATCGTTTCCTAAAGATTTAAAGAATACTACGCTAAACGTTTCTTATATCGGATTCAAACCTCAGTCAATACCTGTCGAAAAGTTTAAATCGGGAAGCGTTATTACTATGAACGAGGAGNCATATCAACTCAAAGAAGTAACTGTCAAGTTACCCGAAATCAAATCGAGTGGCGACACTATTACATATAACGTTGCGTCGTTCAAAAGTGCGACAGACCGCACGATTGAAGATATTATAAAAAAACTTCCGGGCATCAATGTCAGTGACCAGGGTATAATATATTATAATGGAGAAGCTATAAACAAGTTTTATATAGAAGGGCTGGATATGCTGACAGGTCGTTATGCTTTAGCGACCAAAAATATCTCGCCCGACGATGTCGCTTCGATAAATGTCTATGAAAANCATCAGCCCAAAAAAGTATTGAAAGATATTGAATTTAGCGAAAAAGCCGCCCTAAATCTAAAATTGAAAAAGAAAAGAATGTTGAAGCCAATCGGTTTTATAAAAGGTGGCGGTGGTATTAATAATGATTGNGACGGTTTATGGCTCGGAGAAGCTTTTGGCATGTTTATTTCTCCAAAAAATCAAATGCTGATTACCGCCAAAGGCAATGCTGCCGGAATATCTTATATTAACGAGACTCGATCATTGACCGGAGATAATGATATTTCCGGTAATAAAGCCTATGGTATTTATCCTACAACTCCTTTTGGTAATGTAAANATACCATCTGAACGCTACTATGACAATCGNTCGATTTCAGCATCAATCAATTCTATTTCAAAGCTCACCGAAAATACAAATCTTACAGTCTCGGCAGACTATGCCGACGAGATAAACAGTTATCAAAACTCACGAGATGTCGTTTACTCTATAAACGATATTGAGGGTCGTCTTGTGAGTGAAGTGGTAACAAATCGTCCACACAACCGCGAAGCCAAAGTAAGAATGAGGTTTGAGAATAATGCGACAGCCCATTACTTTTCTGATCAATTTTCATTTGTCGGTCATTTTGACTCTAACCGATATAAAATCAACAACGGTAATTCAATAGCTCAAACTGTCTCGACAAATGATTATAATTTCAATAACAAATTTGACGGTACTATACGTATCGCGAAACATTTGGTTAGTTTCACCTCGATAATCGGTGCATCTTTAACACCGTTTAATCAACTTAAAGCGTCTAACAATGGACTTGAGTTTCTTAATCAAAATGTCAAAGGATTGAATCTCATGACAAAAGAGACTATAGGTTATTCGTGGATGTTTTCTAATATATCAAGTTTAGGGCTTAACGCAAGCTTTGAGGCAAGTTATAATAAACTGAAATCATTGACTGAATTACCTGTCGATTTTAGTGGCAATGACATCAAAGGTTATGACATTGAGACAATTATTACGCCTGAATATAAAATCAATATTCAAAATGGTCCAAGAATTACATTGTCAGCGCCATTGCGCCTAAAAAATATGGAGTTTGAAAACCGGACAATCAATCGTAAATATCCTTTGAACCGTTTCGATGTAGATTTAAAGGCTCAATTAAACTATACATTCCCATTCAATCTAAAAAGCGGATTGACTATTGGACGACAGAACCGAATTGGCGGNATNTCTGATTTTATTGAGAATCCGATTTANACTACNTTCATGANAANAANTACNTTNGGAAGTGGTAAAACAAACCTGCGNAATTCCTACTATGCGTCGGCAAATTTCTCTTATCGCAACACTATCGAAGGTCTGTTTGGATCGGTTATAATGATGTATCGCACGTCAAAATCAAATCGAATGGGCGAATTGTCGATAAACCAAAACGACCAGATTTCTACGACTTTTAGTAATATAGATAACCGCATGAACAACTTTAACACCAANATATCACTCTCGAAAAAAGTTTATAAATGGCATACATCATTTGCGGTTGACGGAGCAATCGAGATCTTAGGGAAAGATGTCTTACGTCAGAATAATTTACTTAATCTCAATGTTAAGACCTATGTTGCACAGGCNACTATTAACAGCACGCCAATTGGCAACTATTTGATCATAAAACTGGCAGGAAAATANTCCGATACACGCTCATCAACAGGTAAAATATCGCCTGCTCAAAATATGCGTGACATCACAGCCTCTCTTTCTTTGTCAAGTCAGCCAATAAAGATAGCTGAGATCGGGATACATGGTTATTTCAGTCGGTCATCGTTGACAACAGATGTCATGAAAAATAGTTTTTTCATGGATTGTAACGTCAACTTCCATTTCAAACGTTTTGAATTAGAGTTGACAGCCCGCAACCTCACAAATGAAAAGAATTACAGTTATGGCTATATANCCGACTCTGACCGTTACTCTTTTTCATTTGACCTCAGACCAATCGAAGCCTTTATTACATTCAAATATAATTTCTAAGTGTAACCTGATAATCGGTCAAATCAGCTCGATGACAGCTCNGGTGCCACCGCCGGGATGGCTGTAGAGGTGCAAGTCACCGCCGTGACGGCGCACAATTTGGCGGCTGACGTAGAGTCCTACTCCGGTGCCGTCGGGTTTGGTTGTTACGAATGGCTGAAACANATTTTCGCGTATCTCTTCATCAATGCCGCACCCGTTATCTTCAACGATAATATAGGGGTGGCCGTCTGATGTCGATACAACGATACTGACCGACGGAGCGGCTACACCCGAAACCGCATCAAGCGCATTACGAACCAAATTGGTAATCACCTGACTCATAAGGTCTATATCAATATTGAGCTTTATCGAATCAGAAACCGTGAAACGGCAGATGTTGTTTTCAAGTCCGCGACTTTGCAATTCGGCATCGGCAAGCATCTTTATACGATTCATAAACTCGCGCGAATCAATTNTCGCGACTTGAGGGTCGGGNAAATGNGTNAGATTGTAATAAGCTTTGAGAAAACGGTTTATGCCGCGGCTGCGGCTATCAATCAGTTCCATTGCCTCTTGGAGCCGGTCGCCCTGATAGCGTTCGGGNTGNTTTTTTATTGCCGAACAGAGCGAGACNATCGGCGTNATCGAATTACCCATTTCATGAGTCATAATCTTNAAAATACGGTCATAATATTGTTTACCCGTTTCCAACTCCATTGTCGTTTTGTGAAATTTAANCACAAGCCGGTTGAATGTGTCAAGAATATCNCTCAACATCGGGTCGTCGCTCTCTCGATCAAAAACAGTCATAGTGTCTTTTGCCTCAAGCGATTTTGCAAAAGTCCACACGATGGTCTTGAGTTTTGACACCCGACTCCACATCATCAGACATAAAATCACNAGTCCTGCCGCCACAAATATCGACTGGGGATATAACCGNCGTTCAAGAAGAATGACTCCCAGAACCGACATTATGACTATTGNAGCCAACAATAATATGAAGTAGAGACGAAAATGCTTCATGATTTTTTAAGTATATTNTAGAGTGTCTGACGATTGATGTTCAGGCGTTCGGCAGCCGCACTCAGATTTCCGTCACATTGAGCTATGACATCGTGAATATGTTGCGTNTTNACCTCGTCAAGTGTCATTTTCTGTCGGTCGTNCTCGCGTTGTTCAAGAGCTGCGGCTTTGTTTACCGCCGCATTTTCTGAACGAGCTTTACGATTCCTTATTATAGCATTATGGAGTTTCTCGATCAACTCATCGTTATCCCACGGCTTTGTCACAAAATCTTCGGCACCGAGTTTCATAGCCTCAACAGCCAGACCGATTTCNCCAAATGCGGTTATAACGACCACTGCCGGCGGGTTTTGAGACTCTTTTATTCGTTCAAGCCAGAACAATCCCTCGCTGCCGTCAAGACGATTGGGATTGAAATTCATGTCGAGTATAACTCCGTCAATATCGCCGTTGNGCAATAGAGCCGGAATGATACGCGGNTCGCCCGACGCGGTTATGTCGTCAAATTCGTCGGCAAGAATCANGTTAAGCGTTGACCTGACTGCCGGATTGTCATCTATNATCAAAATTTTCATGTGGCAAAGATACGATTTAACATCTAAAGAGATAGTCTATAAACAAATAAATTGTCTAAATTTTGAACAATGTGTCTATTTTTTAGACAAAACGCGGGTCATTTTTGCTGTTTTTAATTTTTTTTGAATGTTATCGGCAAAACGACCGCTAACTTTGCTATCATGAAACAGATGATAGTAATATTAACCGTACTTCTCACCCTGTTGCCGGCATCGGCACGGATGACTCTGAACGACTGCNTGCGTTATGCAGTCGAGCATGCCCACGACAATATTATCAACAGGCTTGAAGTTGAAAAGGCATCGGCCGACAAACGCATTGCTGCTTCTGAACTCATGCCTTCGCTCAGCCTGTCGTCAAGCGGCAACCTCAGTTTTGGACGTAACATCGACCCTGAAACAAACACCTATGACAATAAACAAACCCTCTCGACCGGTTTTGGGTTATATATGTCAATCCCCGTGTTTGACGGNCTNGTCAAAATNAACAATCTGAAAATCGCCNACATNNCNCGCCAACGTCAAATGTCTCAGCNTGATATTGACCGCGACCGCATTACATTTGANGTCATAAAGGCTTTTTACAACGTCGATTATTGCAACGCGATGGTCAACCAGATGAAAACACAGCTCCAACGCGACAGTCTCGACCTTGTTGCCACTCAACGTGCCGAAAATCTTGGAGTCAAAAGCGGTGCTGATGTTGCACGNCTTGTCGCTCTGGTCGCCTCTGACGAGTATGAACTCGCCAATCAGCGCGGACTGCTCGCNAAAGCCTTTTCATCACTAAAATCGGCTATGGGTATGCCGCTCGACGATCAACCGCTCAANCTCGATTTTGACACACCGCTCGTCGATTCAAANCAATCATGTGTTAATCCGCATATTTCAGAGGCTCAACTTGCACTTCGTCAAAGCGAATATGAACTTCGCGCTGCCCGTGGTGCATTTTCACCACGCATCTCACTCAACGCCGGCATCTCAACATCATACTATCGCATGTTTGGCAACAACGCACCGNCNCCGGCNAGNTTCAACAGCCAATGGAACAACAACATGGGTGAATATGTCGGGTTCTCGGTCTCTATTCCGCTTTTCACCGGTCTTTACAACACCAACAAGCTTAAACGGGCAAAAATCAACCTTGACCAAAGCCGCGTCAAGCTTGAAAAAACAAAATATGAAGTTNCTTGCCAAACATCTGAAGCCGANCTNGATGTNAAAACAGCCGCAATCGAGCTTGATGCCGCAGCNAAACGTCTTGANGCCGAACAAGTTGCCTACAACGCCGTTCATCGTCGTTTTGAACTCGGCAGCGCATCGGTCATCGACCTCTACACCGCCGGAGCACAACTCGTTGCCGCCCGTTCNGCNCTNGAAGGNAAACGCATCCAAAAAATNATAAGTGAAATAACTCTCAACTATTATATGGGAATAAAACTCATTAAAGATTAAACAAGCTATGGATATCGAAATAAAACAAAAAAATCAGCTCCTGAAAAAATATGGCTGGATTGCCGCAATCGGTGTCGTACTTGTCATAGCGATTGTNTATGCCATAATCTCGGCAGGTACAACATCTCACAAAACCGACATCAACGCAATCACCATTGGTGACGTATCACGCGGACTTTTCAACGACAACATTCGNNTGACAGGNAAAGTCGAGACCGGCACATCGGTACAAATCTCNGCTCTTGAAACCGGAATTGTAGAGTCGCGGTTCTTTGAAGAAGGTGCGATTGTGAATGCCGGCGANATTATCCTGACGCTGCGNAATCCCAACCTGCGTCAACAAATTCTCGATTCTGAAGCCCAGCTTGCCGAGAAACAAAANATGTTGCGCGACACCGAAATCGCNATGGAAAAAGACCGTCTCCAAATCAAACAAGATTTGCTCGTGGCGCGAACCGATCTTAACCGCAAACGTCGCGTCGCCCAACAACAAGACGAACTCTATAAAGAAAAACTGACCTCNCGCGAAGAATACCTCATCGCCCAAGAAGACTTCAAACTTGCCGAAGAAAATTATCAACTGCTGCTCAACCGCCAGCGTCAAGACTCGCTCTATCGAGGTGTTCAACTNAACATGATGAGAGAGAGCCTTCGCAATATGCAAGAAAACTTTTTGCTCGTGCGCCAGCGTGCCGACAACCTGAATATTCGCGCCTCTCATACGGGACAGCTCGGAAGCCTTAACGCCGAACTCGGGCAAAATATCGCCGCCGGAACTCAAGTCGGACAAATCAACATACTCGACAACTACAAAATATCGGTCAACATNGACGAGCANTATATCGACCGCGTTTCAACCGGATTGAGAGCTATTGCCCGGCGTCAAAACCGNGAATTTGACCTCACGCTGTCAAAAGTCTATCCCGAAGTAACCNANGGAACATTTCGNGCCGACCTCTCNATCGANAACGAGACGCCCGATAATCTGAGAGTTGGTCANACCTATTCGATCGACCTCATACTCGGCGAACCGGCTGAGGCGGTATTAGTTCCGCGAGGCACNTTCTTCCAATCAACCGGCGGTCGTTATATCTATGTTCTCTCAACCGATGGAAAAACAGCCACTCGTCGCGACATTCGTCTCGGTCGTCAAAATCCACAGTTCTATGAAGTTGTCGAAGGTCTNAATCCCGGCGAACGCGTCATCACAAGTTCATATCAAAACTTTGGAAATGCTCAAAAAATAATAATCAAATAATTAAATCATCATAACAATGGAACTTCAAATCAAAAATCTAAAGAAAGTTTTCAGCACCGATAGTGTAAAAACCGTTGCCCTCAACGATGTNTCNTTCAATATTGCCGACGGNTCGTTTGTAGCAATCATGGGTCCGTCGGGATGTGGAAAATCAACACTTCTAAACATTCTCGGTCTGCTCGACAATCCGACCGAAGGCAAATATCTGCTTGACGGTGTAGAGGTCGGCAATCTCAAAGAATCTCAGCGCACCGACTATCGCCGCGGTCGCATCGGCTTCATTTTTCAATCGTTCAACCTTATTGAAGACATGAACATACGCGACAACATTATGCTGCCCCTCAATAATCTTCCGTTATCAAAAGATGAAAAAAAGCAGCGAGTCAACGATGCGATGAACCGTATGGGAATCTCTCATCGTGCCAACCACTACCCTTCTCAACTTTCGGGTGGTCAGCAACAGCGTGCCGCAATCGCACGTGCCATCGTCTCTCGTCCCGGTCTGATTCTTGCCGATGAACCGACAGGTAATCTCGACTCTAAAAACGGTATTGAGGTTATGCAACTGCTCACTGAACTTCACCGCGAGGGTGCCACAATCATTATGGTTACCCACTCTCAGCGCGACGCCGCTTGTGCCGACTATGTCATCAATCTCTTTGACGGCAGTATTGTTGAAAACCTTAACGACAAGATGTGATTATGTTTAAGTTCTTTACCTCTGACCTGCGGCGCAACATCATCAAGATTTTGTGTCTGTCAATCGGACTCTCAATCGGGCTTCTGCTTGTAGCCCGTGTCTATTTTGACAAATCTTACGACACCTTCTTCAAAGATGCCGACCGAATTTATAGAATTCACGAGACAGCGGAACGTGATGGCGAGTTTGAAAAATTTTCAAGCGCTCCGGGTGGGTATGCTCCTTTATTTCAAAGGGAATTTCCTCAAGTAGAGTCATCTACACGTTTTATTAGATTTACCGATGAAACAACATTGTGTTTTGAAGATGGGCGTAAACTAACTGTAGATGAACTGTGCTGGGCCGATGAAAATATATTTGATATGTTCAATATTTCGGTGACAGCCGGAAACCCCAAAGATGTTCTTTTAACCGAGGGACAATGCTTTATTCCACGTTCATTAGCTACAAAAATCGGTGACGATGTAATTGGAACGACATTTACAATGCCGTCTCATTACTCAGATAAGAAATTCATTATCGGAGGAATTTATGACGACATACCTCTTAATTCGTCAATCCCTAATGCTGTATATTTCAGTATGTCAAGCGATTCTAACTTGACTTCGTATAAAGATGGTTATATTGGGAACGATATTTACAATGGTTTTATCAAGTTAATACCCGGAGCATCACCACAAGACATCAATCCCGGAATTGAGAAAATTGTAGAAGAAAATATCCCAAAAGAATTCCGGGAATCAATGAATCTTAATGTTGTCATTGATAAAATGACAAATTTTTACAACACAAAAAAGGATATCACAATAATGGATTGGATGCTTACGCTTCTTGCCATTATTCTATTGTTTGGGTCTGGTCTAAACTTTCTTCTTATTGTAATTGGGCAGGTTGCTAAACGTGCTAAGGATATGGCAATACGTAAGTGCTATGGTACTTCCAATATCAAACTCTTTGGTATTATTATGGGTGAGAGCCTTTTCTATTTAATCGTTTCAATTGCAATAGGCGTTTTGACAGTATTCTGTTTCCCTGAACTATGTAACCGATTACTCGGCTATACTCCCGAACAACTTTTTACAACCGGGAATGTCTGGACTGTGATATTGGGAGCTTGTATCATTCTGTTTATTCTGACAGGTGTTATACCGGCGTGGATTTATTGTCGCACTCCCGTTGCAAGTGCGTTCCGAGGATCCACGCATGGTCGTCGCGGATGGAAAATGGCGCTCCTGGCTATTCAATTTTTCTCATCCGGAGTACTGATGTGTTTGCTCGTTTTAGTTGGTCGTCAGTATAAAATGGCAGTTTCTCTTGAAACAGGCTTCGATGTTGACAATGTTGCCTGGATCTTTTTATCGCCAGAAAAAACATCACAACGAAGCATGTTTGTGTCAGAACTCAAAAATCTCAGCTTTGTTACTGACGTTACAACATCTTCCGAGTTATTGGGAGGCTTTGGCTCAGGCAACAATGTTTGGATGAATGGCGATGTTAACAATATGGTAAATATCAGCGATAATTATTCTGTGAATTCTAACTTCTTTGAAATAATGGGTATTGATTTTATTCAAGGCGAAACATTCAACGCCCAAGCTGACTCTACAATCAATCAAGTTATTGTTGATAAACGTTTTATTGAAGTCGTAAAAAAACTGACCGGCGAAGATTCAGACGATATTATCGGGAAATCGTTTCAGATTACCGAACACGGATTATCATATTATACCATTTGCGGTGTAGTAAACAATGTAAGACGAGGTAACTTAGTTAATGTAGATAATCGAGCCGGTGTATGGTTCCCTTCTTCAAGAGCTCTCAGATGTGTTTCTGTAAAACTTGATGATATGACTCCTGAGAAGATGAAAAATCTACAGGAAGTTGTAGAAAGATGTTTTCCCGACAAAGACTATCGTTTTTTATCTCTAAAAGACACTATAGAATCAAAGTTTGAGCCGATTCGCAACTTTGCGACTTCGGTTATGATTGCCGGAATAGCAATTTTATTTATTGCACTTATCGGACTTGTCGGTTATACAGGCGATGAAGTTCAGCGTCGTTCAAAAGAGATTGCGATTCGCAAGGTATCAGGAACTTCAGCACAACAAATTATCTTATTGTTCCTGCACAATGTCCTCGCGGTCGCCATCCCCTCAATGATAGCCGGTGGAGCAGTCGCAATGATAGTTGGTCGTAAATGGCTCTCCCAATTCTCCGAGCAAGTTTCGCTATCTCCCCTCTCTATGATACTCTGTCTGATTCTCCTCCTTCTGATAATCTCAGCAGTCATCATCTACAACACCCTCGGCGTCGCATCATCCAACCCTGTCAACTACCTAAGAAACGAATAATAACAGGCGTTTTTTCACAATTATAATTCAATTAAAAGGAGTGTCGGTTTTGCCGCACTCCTTTTTAATTTTAATCTTTAAAAAAATTTCGTGGTCGATTAAACCATTTTAAAATTGGTGAGTCAAATAAACAGATAATAAAACAATAATGAGCTTTTTTAGGCTTTCATCCGTGAGGTTGCAAAAGCCGAGTTTCAAAAATACAACATCAATTTTCTTTGATTAATGAGGAGGTATGTCATTTCTGACTTACCTCCTCATTAGTTTTATCGTTAAACAGCACGTTTTTAACTTTAGTTTGATTTAGCGGGCAAACTTATTGCCCACCATAGGCCGTATTTTTGCAATACAAAATAAAAATACTTCTGACTATGGTACAACAAACAATCACTCCCAACGACCGCATTTTTGCGACTGTTACTTGCTTTGGCGAGGAACTGATGAACCGTACCTTTACCGGAATCGATTCTCTCTCCAAACTTTTCTCGATCATACGTTCTGAACTCTCGGGCTTTATCGGCTTTGTAACTCTCCGCGTCAGAAACGGAAGCCAAGGTTGGTGTCGTCAACAAGGGCTGCGCATCGGACCGCGTCCGATTCCCGCAGTCAATACATTTGCAACAGAAGCTATTCAACTAAGCTTGTTCTAAACCTCCCTTATATACTAACGTTCATTTTTTTGCTTGTTTTTACATGGCTCGGGATCGATTGGTCACAATCGTTCCGGGTCATAATTTTTTCCTATCTCGCGGTTCAGCGATTTGAATTGAGACCATACCATGATGCCTGTTACAACTGTCGCACACAAATCGCCCGAAGGGAACGACATCCAAATTCCATTCAATCCGAAATAATATTGTAAAATATACAGCATCGGTATCAAAAACAAGACTTGGCGTGTCAAGCCGAGAAAAATGGCCTTTCCTGCCTTTCCCAATGACTGAAACAGAGTTGTCGAGATAATTTGAAAACCAACCATCCAGAAACAAACCATTGCTATTGATAAAGCATTGCCGGTTACATCAATCAAATTGGAGTCGGCAGTAAAACAACGTGCAATCAACTTAGGAACAGTAATACCTCCTGCCCAGCCCAATACACAAATCACAGTTGCCGCAATAACAGCCAGTTTAAAAGCCTTTTTTAGACGATCAATGCGTCGGGCACCATAGTTATATCCGATAATAGGCTGCAATCCCATTGTCAAACCAATGATTATCGACACAAGCACTGATGCATAGGTCGAGAAAATCCCGGCAGCGGCAACCGCATTGTCACCACCATAGCGCAACAATGAGTTGTTGATGATGATGTTTATCATACAGCTCGCCACGTTGACAATCGCCGGAGCCGCTCCAATCGCAATGATACCATACACCACGTTCCATCTCAGGCGATAAATGCCGCGACGATAACGCAGGGTACTCTCTTTCAGCGAGAAGTGGCTCATAACAAATATTGCCGAAACGAGCATCGAAATGTCGGTCGTGATTGCAGCTCCCTTGATACCCATGTCGAGTCCATAGATAAAAATAGGGTCAAGAATGATATTCAGTCCCGCCCCAATCAACATTGTGTACATCGCTTTTTTGGGGAAGCCCGACGCTCTCATGATGTTATTGAAGCTGAAGGTAATATTGATAAAAAACAAGCCCGGCAACATATAATACATAAATTCGCGGGCATATGGCAACGTCACATCACTCGCTCCGAAAGCACGCAGCATATCATCCATAAACAAGACAAACAGCGTCAAATAAATAGCCGCATTCAGAATTGTCAACACCAACGCATTTCCCATCACCTTCAACGCCCCGTCATGGTCATTGTTACCAAGCATGATTGACACACGCGCGGCTGCACCTCCACCGATAAGCACTCCGATAGCGGTCGTGATATTCATTACGGGAAATGTTATGGTCAGTCCGGCTATAGCGTCAGGTCCCACAACATGGCCGATAAAAACACGGTCAACAATGTTATAGAGAGCCATAACAACCATTCCGACAACCGACGGCAGGCTATATTGCCACAACAAGCGTCCGATCGGACGTTCGACAAATTCATTAAGTCGTTGCTGATTTTCAGAGCTTTGATTCATTAAATTAAATTTTATAATGAAAGAAGAGGTTGAACCTCAACGGACCAACCTCTCCATATTTTAACTAACCTTTAAAATTATGAAAAACTATGTGTAATCTTATGGAGAATTATTTTGAAGCCTCGGCCTGAGCGCGGGCAAGAAGTTTATCTACGTCAATGCCGTAAGCATCGCCATACTGAGGATATTTTTTTACGATCTCTCCATAGATATCAGCTTCGGCTTTATAATTTTTCTGTTCGCGATATACGCGAGCGAGTTTCATCATAAAGAACGGAGTATAGAGAGTGTTATCGTTTGATTTTGAGATTGCGCTCTTATATGCTTTTACAGCAGCGTCAAGATTGTCGAGATTGACATAGCAGTCACCTTCGAGCGAGAGAGCTGCGGCAGCGATAACAGATTCGCTTGAGCTGAATTTGCGGGCATAGTCAAGAGCTTTCTGGTATTCTCCTTTTTCATAAAGAAGACATGCACTTTGAAGAGCGGCACGGTTTGCGGCATCACCACCCATTTTGTCGGCGACATTGAGATATTGTGAAAGAGCTACCGAGTCATTACCGACAACGAGCTGAAGATCGGCTTTCCCGATTTCTTCGTTGCCTTTGGCTTTTGAAGGTTCATGAATCAGATAAACGTATGCGAGAATGATAGCCACCACAATAGCTACACCCAAAGTGCACCACATGATAACCTTCTGATTTTTCTGTACTTTTTCAGTAACGCTTACAAGATTTTCGTTAAGTTCTTCGATACCTGTAGCCTGTTCTTCGGGTTGATTGTTTTTTGCCATTTTTGCTATGTTGTTTTTATTTTTCCTTAATATATTATGTCTAACGACCTGCAAAATTACGTTTTTATTTTCAATTTACAAAAAATACCTGCCAATTATTGCCTCTATCTTAACATTTCTTGAACATAGACAACGAACTAAATTAATACCGGGTATGTTTTAGATATACAAAGTATCTTAGAGATTAAGAAAATTTCATGTATAACTAAAATTCAAAAAATTATGAATCAAGCTCCATTACAGGGTATTAAAGTGGTTGACTTCACAGAAGTACAATCAGGTCCTTCATGTACACAGATGCTGGCATGGCTCGGTGCAGATGTAATTAAAATTGAACGTCCCGGAGTCGGTGATGCAACTCGTAAAGAATTGCAGTTTGACCCCAACGAACCGAGTTACTACTATCTCCAGCTCAACAGCGATAAGAAGTCATTGACTCTCGATGCCAAGACTCCTGACGGTAAAGAAATTTTGACTAAACTTATTAAAGATTGTGACATCTTTGTGGAAAACCTCCACCCGGGTGCTATGGATAAGCTTGGTTTCAGCTGGGAAGTTGTTCATCAACTCAACCCTAAATGTATCTACGGTACAATCAAGGGATTCCCTCTCTCGTCTAAATACAAAGATCTTAAAGCATACGAACCTGTTGCTCAGGTAACTGCCGGTGCAGCTACTACTACCGGTTGGTATGAAGGCGAATACAACATCCCTACTCAGTCTGGTGCCGCCCTTGGTGACTCTAACACCGGTATGCACCTTTTGATTGGTCTTTTGGCTGCACTTCAGCAGCGTAACAAAACGGGCGAAGGATGTTATGTTTATCAGTCAATGCACAATGCATGTCTTAACCTTTGCCGTATCAAGACCCGTGACCAGTTGACTCTTGATAAAATCGGTTATTTGACCCAGTTCCCTCAGTATCCTAACGGAAAATTCGGTGATTGTGTACCTCGTTCCGGTAACATCGAAGGTGGTGGTGTTCTTGGTTGGACATATAAATGTAAACCTGCCGGTGGTCTTGACTCTGAACTCGATGCCAACAACTATGTTTACATCATTCTTCAGCGCGAACCCAAAAACTTTGAGCTTGCTTGTCAGGCTATGGGATTTGAAGACTGGTTGACCAACCCCGACTTCAACACCGCTGATGCCCGTGACCGTCACAAACAAGAAATTTATGCACGTATCGGTCAATGGACTGCCGACAAAACAAAATATGAGGTAACCGAAATTCTCGGTAAATATGGTGTTCCTGTTGGTCCTGTTCTTTCTACCAAGGAAATCATGACCGACGAATCACTCTACGATGGCAACACTCTTGTCAAGATCAATCAGGGTGGTAATATCGGTGAATTCGTAACCGTTGGATGTCCGTTCACAATGAGTACATTCCAACCTACATACGGTCCGGCTCCTTCACTCGGTGGCAACAACGAAGAAATTCTTACATCTCTCGGATACACAGCCGAACAGCAGGCTCAGTTCAAAGCAAACGGTACGACAAGTCCGTTACCCAAAGCTCCGGCAACCGCTAAATAAACACTCTATATTTTAAGCATTGGACATCGGCAGACCGGTTCTCCAGGCTACCGATGGACAAGCTTTTTAAACTAACTTTTAATTTGAAATTTCATTATGGCTACAAATAATAATCAAGTTGCTTCGGGCAACAATACCGCTCCTCAATTCCCCAATCAGGTGACCGGTATGTATATCCTCGCCGAAGCACTTCATCGCTTGGGATTGAACGACGTTTACGGTCTTGTCGGAATTCCTGTTACCGAAGTTGCATACGCAATGCAGAAAATCGGAATGAACTACTACGGTTTCCGCTTTGAACAACAGGCCGGAATGGCAGCTGCCACTCACGGTTATCTTACCCGCCAGCCGGGTGTTTTGTTGACCGTTTCTTCACTCGGTATGTTGAACGGTTTGACCGCAACAATTAATGCGACTGTCAACTGCTATCCTATGATTCAGATTTCGGGAGCAAGCGACCCTCAGATGGTCGATATGGATATGGGTACATACGAACAGCTCGACCAGCTCAATGCCGCTCGTCCCTTCGTTAAAGCCGCTTTCCGATGCAGCCACGCTAAAGATATTCCTTCAGCAGTAGCTCGTGCATATCGTGCAGCAGTCAGCGGTCGTCCCGGTGGTGTTTACATCGACATGGCAACCCCCGCATTGGCTGAAATCATGGATCGTGCCGACGCCGAAAAACTTTTCTATTCTCCGGTAGATATCTATACTCCCGTTGCACCTAACAACGATGCCGTTAAACGTGCCGCTCAGCTTCTTTTGAGTGCAAAACGTCCGGCAATCCTTCTTGGTAAAGGTGCAGCATACGCCCAAGTTGAGAACCAAATCAAAGAGCTTGTTGAAACCTACAATATTCCTTATTTGGCAATGTCAATGGCAAAAGGCGTAATGCCCGACAATGGCCCGCTCAGCGCATTGTCTTGCCGTAGTACAATCATGGAACAGGCTGATGTCGTTATGGTTGTCGGCGCACGTATCAACTGGATGCTTCAGTTTGGTCGTGGTAAATGGAATCCTAACGTTAAATTCATTCAGCTCGACGTTCAGCCAACCGAAATCGACCGAAACGTACCTATCGCCGCTCCGGTAGTAGGTGATATGGGATTGTCACTCGATGCTATCCTCGCCGAACTTAAAGGTCAGAAGATGGCTGCTGATCCTACTTGGGTTACTTCACTCCAAGCCGAAAGCAAACAGAAAAACACCAAATTCCAGGCTCGTTTGACCGATGCTCTCAGTGCATCTCCTATGAACCACTGGTCGGCAATCGCAGCCATCAAACCTATTTTGGAATCTAACCCCGACGTTATCCTTGTTAACGAAGGTGCAAATACTCTTGACGATACCCGTGACTCGGTCGATATGTCATTGCCCCGTCATCGTATTGACTGTGCATCATGGTCAATCATGGGTATGGGTATGGGCTCGACAATCGGTGCGGCTGTCGCAACCGGTAAGAGCGTAGTTGCCGTTGAAGGTGACTCGGCATTCGGATTCTCAGGTATGGACTTTGCAACCATCTGCCGTTATCAGTTGCCGTGTACGGTTGTAGTCTTCAACAATGGCGGTATCTATAACGGTATCGGTGTTGACCCCTCAGGCAAAAATGCGCCTGCTCCGACAACCCTTGACATCAACGCCCGTTACGACAAGATCGGTGAAGCTTTCGGCGCAGCCAACTACTATGTATCAACTCCTGCCGAGCTCACCAAAGCACTCACCGAAGCAATTGCATCTAAAAAACCTGCAATCATCGATGTTCAGCTTGCCGCTGATTCGGGTAAAGAAAGCGGACACATCGGTTATCTTAACCCGACCCCGTTGATTGAATACACTGTTTAACAGATCACCCTTAAAAACAACTATTTATGTTACATATAATATTATATGCCATCGTTCCTATTGTGGTGGTCATGCTTGCCGGTTTTATTGCCGGAAAGAAGGGTGCCTTCAGCGGAGATGACGCAAAAAAATTCAATAAAGTCGTACTTGACTTTGCCCTCCCGGCAGCATTGTTCGTCTCAATCGTCCAATCGTCTCGTGCCGACCTTGCCAAGTATGTCAACTTGACCCTTGTGTCAATTATAGGTATCATGGGCTGTTTTATGCTCGTATACTTCATCTTCAAATACTGTTTTAAAAAGAACACCGGAGCTGATGCCGCAGTCAGCGCCTTGATCAGCGGTTCACCGACAATCGGCTTCCTCGGATTTGCAGTATTGGAGCCTATCTTTGACTCGACCGTAGGTTTGCCTTCAGTTGCATTGGTTGTAGCCATCGTGGGTATTGTGGTTAACGCCATCGGTATCCCTGTCGGCTTGTCGCTTATGAATGCATCACTCGACAAACAAGGAGCTGCAAACAACGGAAAAAAGGAATCAGCTTGGAAACCGGTGCTTCACGCACTTGCCCAGCCTGTTGCATGGGCGCCTATCCTGGCAGTTGTCTGGGTTCTCGCCGGAATTCCCTGGCCTAAAGAACTCAGCCCTTCATTCGACCTTATTGCCAAAGCCAACGCTTCATTGGCAGTATTCTCAGCCGGTATCACTCTTTCAGCCATCAAGTTCTCAATGAACTGGCAGGTTATTCTCGGTTCAATCATGAAAATGTTTGTAATGCCTGCCGTGGTACTTGTTCTTGGTTTGCTCTTCCACATGGATCCGGACAACCTTAAAATGCTTGTTGTGGCAGCAGCCCTTCCACCGGCATTCTCAGGTATCATCATTGCCGACGAAAACAACACTTATGTTGCAACCGGTACATCGTCATTGACATTGAGCGTTATCCTCTTTGTAGGATGCTGTCCTCTTTGGATTTGGCTTACCGATGTAGCACTCAAGATGTTCTAACAGCTAAGAGAGAAAAATATTAAAAGCGACGCGAGATTTATCGCGTCGCTTTTTTTCATTTCCGATTGTTTGCACGATTCAGTTTAAAATGTTAATTTTGCATATATTATAAAGCATTTGCGTTAAAATGAAACCCACCGTTATCATACAGGCTCGCACAGGATCGACTCGTTTGCCCGACAAAATGACTACACCTTTTTATGAGAGCAAACCGGTGTTGAAAATCTTGCTTGAACGTTTATCTTCTCTCAAAAACGAAGTATCTCAAATTGTGGTTGCGACATCGACCAACCCTCGCGACAAAATGATTGAGGATATATGCAACGACATGGGGATTTCGTGCTTTCGCGGGAGTGAAAACGATGTGTTACAACGCTTTATTTCGGCAGCCGAGAGTGTCGGTGCCAATAAAATCATACGCGTTTGTGCCGATAACGTATTTCTCGACTTGAATTCCCTGAAATTCTTAGCTAAAACACTAAGCGATTCAAACGACGACTATGTTTCATTTAAAACACGCGAAGGCAAACCTTCAATACTGACCCACTTCGGTTTTTTTGCCGAAGGCGTCACTCTCGATGCATTAAAAAAAGCGGCAACGATGACCGATTCTCAGTTATACCACGAGCATGTAACCAATTTTATTTACAATACTCCCGACGAGTTCTCGGTTAAACTCATCCCGATTGCCGATCTTATTCCCGACCTCGAAAATCATCCCGACCTGAGATTGACACTCGACACAAAAGATGATTTTGACGTACAACAAAAAATATATGCCGATCTCGCTGCCCGCAACTCGTCACTGTCGCCCGACAAACTGATTGAATATCTCGACAACGAGCATCCTGAATATTACGATATCATGAAAAAAACAATTAACGCCAACAAAAAATGAATCATACATATATTATCGGTGAAATAGGTCAGAACCACAACGGATCGGTTGACATTGCAAAACTTATTGTCGATCTTGTTTCGCGTCCGGTCAGAGAAGAAACTTTTGGCATTGACCTCCCGGCAATGGATGCCGTCAAGATGACAAAACGCGACTTAAACGAAGAGTTGACCGTCTCGCAGATGAACCGAATCTATGACAATCCCAACTCGTTTGGTCGTACATACGGCGAACACCGAGCCGCTCTTGAACTCTCTGACGAAGAACACTTTGAAGTTTATAAACATGCCAAATCGCGCGGTCTTGATTTTGTCGAGACCCTTTGCGCCGTCGGTTGTCTTTCAATGCTCAAACTCTTCACCCCCGACAAACTGAAGGTGGCAAGCCGCGACCTTACCAACCTTCCGCTACTGACCGCATTGGCTGAGACCAAATTGCCAATCATCCTTTCAACCGGCATGTCGGGTAAAAAAGAGCTTGACGATGCACTGGAAATCATCACGAAATATCATGACGATATCTCGATTCTCCACTGCGTTTCTCAATATCCGACACATCCCGACAATCTGAATCTCAAGACAATAACATATCTCAAGAATAATTATCCGCAATATAAAATAGGATTTTCTGACCACACAATCGGCATCTCGGCTCCGGTCGTGGCTGTCGGTATGGGTGCCGAAATCATTGAGAAGCATATTACAATCGACCGACGCATGAAAGGTACCGACCAAGCAGGGTCGCTCGGTCCTGACGGCGTTAACCGCATGCTACGCGACATCCGTGTTGCCGAACGTTGGATGGGTCGTGAAGAGCTCTACATCGACGAGAGTGTCTCTGCCTCAAAGCAAAAGCTGGAACGTTCGATTGCTTCACGCCGACCGATTGCCGCCGGCGAAATCATCACCGAGAATGACATACACATGCTCAGCCCCGGTGACGGATTCAAGTGGGCAGATCGACATCTTGTCATAGGCAAAACCGCAAAAAAAGACATCCCGGCAAACGAAATTATCTATAACGACTTTATAAATTGACCATCGACATGAGTTTTCAGCCAAAACTGATATTGACCGACATTGACGGCGTATGGACCGACGGCGGAATGTATTATGACCAAACTGGCAACGAGTGGAAAAAATTTCACACCTACGATGCTATGGGTGTCGTAATCGCTCACAAAAACGATATCCCTGTCGGCATAATCACCGGCGAAAACACCGTCATTGTTGAACGCCGAGCTACCAAACTCAAAGTCGATTACTTGTTTCAGGGAGTTTGCAATAAACTCGAAGTAGCTTCAAGTCTTTGCGATAAACTCAAAATATCACTCGCCGATGTCGCCTATATCGGAGATGATCTCGCCGATCTCGAATTGCTTCAAAAAGTCGGATTCAGCGGTGCGCCGGCAAATGCAATCTCACCAGTCAAAGATATTGTCAACTATGTCACCACTACCCCGGGAGGCAAAGGAGCCTTTCGCGAGTTTGTCGAAAAAATATATAATATTCCGGGAATACTCCCCGCCGACAAACTTTAAGTTGTCTCGGTTGTTTTATGAGTAAAAGAGATTTATAAAACTTAAATTTACAACTCAAAATGGAAAACAACGAAACAAAACAACTCGTAGATAAATTTGAAGAAAAAGTCAAAGCCGATTTAACCTCATTTTTACAGAAAAAAGAAGCCCTCGATGCTCATGTTCCCGAGTGTATCGACGTTGAGGAAAAATGGGGTGAGATTTGCCGTTCATATATTCCCGACGGCGCCCGTGAATTTAAAGACTACCCGGTCGTTTCACTCGGCTGGATGATGCTTGTCGGCATGGCGATGGCGTTTTATTGGGATACCGATTGGGAGGCCAATTCTAAACGCAAAGACTATTATGAGGCTCTTCGCGACAAAAAAGGATATGATAATATGGACGATTATGTCGTTCAAGATTTGTTGGGATATCGCGACGAAGCTGCAGAAAAAATCACCGAACTCGTTGCCGAATGTGCCTCACGGGTTTTCAGCCTGCTGAATCACGAACACGTAGAACCGGGCACCGAAGCAGCTCTCGGCTGTTATGTCGCCGCACTTCACCAACTCTATCTTGCCGGTATGGAGATGGAATTAAACGCCCTCGGCTACCACATGACCCCTCTCAACCAATAACAATTACATACATTCTCACATGCCGAAGGCTTATCATTAAATAATTATGCATTATGAATTATGCATTACGAATTATGCATTATGCATTGCTTTATGGTATGCCTGAATTGACTTCTCATTTTTGAGGTCAGTCGGGTGATGTTACTGTAGCGTTGCCCGGTTGTGAAGCAGTGATGGAGCGATTGTTCAAGAGAGTTAAAGGGCATGCCTTTGGGAATAACGGACGTGAATTGACGGTCGCCTGTGGCAGCGAGATATTTCAAAAAGCCCTCAATGATATACATTTCGGGATGGGCGGCATAGTCGATTGACTTGAATACAGGTTGGTCGACGGTTGCAGGCTGCGCAGGTTCGGGTTGGGGTGTTTCCTCGACCTGATTTTCTTTTTCGGCAACGGCTTTTTCGGCAGCTTCTTTGGCAGCACGGGCAGCGGCTTTTACCTCACGGCGTTTACGCATACGTTCACGACGTTCTTCATCGACAGCCACTTCATCGGCAATCGAACGCATAAATTGATATACTTGGCTTCCACCTCTTAACCCGGGAGGGGTAAGTCGACCGAAAAACAAGAATTCATAAAGAGCGATTATACATCTGTGGCGTATATCACGATCCATGTTGTCCATACGTTCTACCCATGATTTTTTGAAGACGATTTTCTGCATAATAAAATTTGTTTTAGATTAAGACTTTGTTTGAAATTTTATGCTGCAAAGTTACGTCTTGAAAATGCTATTTCTTTTTCAAAAGGTAACTTCCCCAAAAATCAATCAATCCAATCACACTTTAGTAGGGAGAAAAAACTCAAAAAGTAGGGAGAAAAATATAAAAGGTAGGGAGAAAATCACTATATTTGCAAAAAATTACAGTAATGAGTAGTAAATTAGAGGAATTAGTAGGGAGATACCGCGCTCTCGGCATTGACCGTCAAATTGATTATGATAAATTTTATCTGTATTCGATAATCACTCACTCGACAGCAATCGAGGGATCTACGATTACCGAACTTGAAAATCAAATTATGTTTGATAATGGCATAGCATTGAAAGGCAAAAGCCTTATCGAACAAAACATGAATCTTGATTTGAAAGCCGCTTATGAACGAGCTCTTGAATTTGCAAGAGATCATTCTGCCGTAACAATCGACCGATTAAAAGAGCTGTCGGCACTGACAATGAAAAATACAGGAACGGTATATCACACGATGCTCGGCGACTTTTCTTCGTCGGCAGGCGATCTGCGCCTTCTCAATGTCACAGCCGGTGTCGGAGGAAAATCTTACATGACTTTCAACAAGGTGCCCTCACATTTGGAAAACTTATGCAATGACCTCAATAACCGACGCAACAAAGCCGACAGAATGAGCATTCAGGAATTATATAACCTGAGTTTTGATGCTCATTTTAATTTGGTAACTATTCATCCGTGGGCCGACGGTAACGGCAGAATGGCTCGGTTGCTCATGAATTGGTTGCAGTTTGAATACAATCTTATTCCATCCCGTATTTTTGCCAACGACAAGGAAGAATACATTAAAGCTCTTGTCGAAACAAGAGACGTCGGAGACATTGAAATTTTCAGACGGTTTATGACCCTGACAACAGAGCGTCATCTTGCAAATGACATCGCTTCGTTTGAACAATCGGTAGAAGAACCTGTCGTATTCTATGGCAACCTCAGCACTTCAGAAAGAATAGTTGCTTTAATTAAAGAAAATCCGCATCACAGCGCAAGAACTTTAGCCTTAGCAACAGGTATCTCGGCAAAAGGAGTCGAAAAACAGTTGGCAAAGCTCAAATCACAAGGCAAAATTAAACGTGTCGGACCCGATAAAGGCGGGTCATGGGAGGTCGTATCATAGAAGTAATAATATAATTCTACATTTAATCTCTGCTTAATTCACTTTTTAAAAAGTCTTTCAGACCGACATAATATTGGACGGTTGACCGTGCCGCAACCACTCCGGCTCCGGTCGAAACGTTGCTGTAGCCCCATTTCGACTCGGCGAGCCCGACTTCGGCGAGGTCGCCGATTATACCTTCGGTTACATTCCATTTATATACCGCCCAGTCGTAATAACTTTTTGATATTGTTGACAAATAAAACGTTATACCGCAATCGAGTAGTGACTCATCGTAATATCGAGAGCTAATCTCAAAGTAATTATTGGTGAAATTTAGATGAAGTGTATATGTTTTATCGGCAAATTGTCGATCGGTAAAAAACATGAAATCATAATCCTCATCATCAACCATTATAGACTCCAACACGTCGATATGTTCTTTGAAAATTGGCTCAAGTTTAACATCCAAATAACTTAATATCAATTTTGAGTCGCTGCTGTTTGGACTTTTTTTACTAAAATCTAATTTATAATAATCAGTATATTCCTGACGGTCAACAATATCCATCTCTACACTAATATCAAATGTCAAATCGGCAAGCATCTCATAATGTTGGCCTTTCCAGATGTCAGTAAGTGTCGGTTTAATCTTGACCAAACCTATTTGACCGGCATACGGAACTTCAACCTCGGCGGTTGCCGTTCCATAGGTCTGACTCTCGGCTATGATATAGATTCTATCGCCTTGCTCGGGCAAATAATCGCCATCGACAACATTGCCGTTGACAATTACAGTTACCTTTGCATCAGACACCTGATGATTATTTTCAGACTGTTTGTCATTAAACATCCATGTGTGGGTCACCTCAACATATATCGGCTCACCGACCGTTATAAGAGAGTTGAGACAAAGTACAGGCTTCGTTTCAACATTGGGGTTGAAGTCTTCATAACAACCGGTCAAAACGGTTGCCAAAAACATCGGTATTATATATTTTAGAATTGCCATGTATATGATATTGAAGGAATTACAGGAAGAAGTTTTACTTTTTGAAATTTGGGGTTATTATTCTTGTCATAAGTTCGGCGTATCGCAACCGTGTTCATGTGACAATAGGCATTGAAGAGTCCGAAGTTCCAGTAACCACGCTTGTTTTTAACCATGCAAGAAAGATCTAAACGATGGTAAAACGGTAGTTGATAGTTATTTACCGATGCTTTTAAAGGAGCTTCATCGCCATAGTTGAAATCATAATCAAAATCGGGTGTCTCCCATACTTGGGGGAGCAATGTAAAACGGTTGCCCGAATGACCGGTCCACGAAGCATTGACACTGACCTTTTTGCTGATATTCCAATTGAGTAAAATATTGATTGTATGACGGTTGTCAAAACGGGCAGGAAAGGTTCGTCCACCGTTTTTATCGGGAAATCGACGGTTTGACCACGCAAGCGAATAAGCGACGTGTCCGGTCAGTTTTCCAAACACTTTTTCAACTTTAAAATCAATGCCTTTGGCAGTTCCGTTGCCCGAACACAATTGAGCATTCCACATCGAGGTCGGAGCGTGCAGATAGTATTCGTCCCGATAGTCAACCAGGTTGCGCATAGCCTTGTAATAACCTTCAACCGATGCCCCAAACAAACGGTCATCACTACTCCAATATGCGCCAACCGAAATTTTATCGGCAGTCTCGGGTTTGAAACCGCGAGTCACCGGCACCCATTGATCAGAAGGAAGTGACAGATATGTTTGAGAAAGTTGGTGGACATATTGATTTGTTCGGGCATAAGCCGCCTTTACAGCCCAATTTTTGTCGGGATGATAGCTCACAGAAAGTCGCGGAGCATATCCCAAATCGGTTTTGCCATCAATATTGAACAACGACAAATGAAAACCTGCGTTCATCCTGAATTTGTCATTCAAACGCCAATCATCCTCGACATAAACATTTGCTTCATTTGCCATATAAGACCACGTAGAATCACGGCTGACAAGATCTGTTGCACCGACGTTATAATTATGGTCGGTTCTTGCCGGTAGAAAAGAATGTAAGATATAGTTTCCGCCAAAACGAACTCGATTATTCTCATTGGGCAACCAATCAAAATCGCCGCGAAAAATCCAATCGTTGATATTATTTTTTGTCTTGGTAATTTCACGAACCATGAGCGTGGAATCGTTATCTGTTATTTTGGTTAAGCAATCAGATTTCATGCTCGAAAAATAGCGCGTATAAGCAGCTGTAAACTCAGCGGTCAAATCATTATTGAACCGATAGTTACACCCCATTTGAGCCACAAGATTACCCCAATTAAAGTCATATTTTAAATTATCAAACCAACCATATGTACCCGGAGGTTGCTTGTCTTTTGAGCCCGTTTGTAAGATGTCATTACCATAATAGACTGATACAAACCCGGTTGCTTTGTTTGAGAAACGATGTGTCACTTTAGCATTAAGGTCAGTGAAAGCATAGCGAAAACGTGTGCTATACTCATCACTTCCGGCATTGACAATAGCTAACAGCGGAATCGATACCACGTCAAACCATGAGCGTCGCAAAGCCACCATATAGGTTGTTTGTTTACCTATCGGACCGCCGATATTGAACGCACCAGAAGTCAACCCGAGACGTCCCGAACCATGATGACCATCTATCGACCCGCTTTTTGTGCGCACATCCAGATAGGATGAAAGACGACCGTCATATTTGGCAGGAATTGACGATTTAAAAAAGTCTATATATCTGATTGCCTCAACATTAAATGCCGAGAAAAGTCCTCCAAAATGATTCACTTGATAGAGTGGAACATTATCGAGCATATATAAATTTTCGTCGGCATTACCTCCATGCACATTCATTCCCGACAAACCCTCCTGACCTTCAGAAATTCCCGGCTGAGTCAAGAGTGCCTTTATAACGTCGCTTTCGCCAAACAAAACTGGAGTGCTAATTATCTCGCTTGCCGTCATCTTTTTCGCTCCGATTTCAGGCGTCTCGACAACCGGAGCCTCCAGACGCGAAACGACCGTAACTTCAGCGAGCAACTTACTCATTGACAAAGAGTCGGGCAGCGACGGTTTACCGACCAAAGGTTGTTTTTCCTTTACGTTCTTAACCTCAGCCGGTTTACGTTTGAGAATGATACTCTTTCCTTTGATTTTATATTCAATATCGGTATTTCTGAACATTAGATCAAGGACGCGCTTCAACGGTTTGTCCTTAACATTAAGCGTCACAGTAACATCCTCTAACAACTCGGCGGAATATACAAAGTTCATTCCCGTTTGCTCAACAATGCTCCTGAAAACAGTTGCCGCAGGCTTGGACACAGCCGAGACTGTAACATTTCGAGCTGTCATAGCGACACCGATGCAAAGCATAATAGTAAATAGAATCAATTTCCTCATCTCTCGACAACGGTCATTTGAGTGCCTAAAATTTCGTTAATTGCATCAATCAAATCAACCGGATTACCCTCAAAATGGAGCGATAAATTATAATCGCCGGGCAAATCAGGAAGATTTTCGACTCTAACATTATATACTGCCTCGATTTTCATGACTACCTCGGTTAAAGATGCGTTTTCAAAATCAATGACAGCGATCTCGTTCAAAGGTGTTGTATCGGGAGTATAAACCACCTCGTTCCGAACATCTGTTGTGTGATATTCATGATAGAAAATTGCAGCCGACGCTGATACAAACAAAAATGCAGCAACAGCAGCCGCCACTCTATATCTTTTCCACCACGAAGCTGTAGTTATTCCGAGGCGGGACCATGCGACATCCTTATTAAAACCACCCTTTTTATAATATCGGGCTACAAAATCAAAATCCTTTGTTTCCATTCTTTGAAAATTATGAGTTTCTACCCCTATGACTCATCACTTTTCAAAAAGTCCTACTCTTAAATAAAAAAAATTACAAAAACGGGAGGAAGAATGGTTTGTGGTTGGTTGAGAGGGATTCACGAAGGCGTGATAAAGCTTTGGTCATCTGATTTTTAACGGTCTTGATTGAGATGCCGAGTTCGGTGGCGATTTCTTCGTTTGACATGCCGTCTTGCTTGCTCATCAGGAAGATTTGGCGACACTTTTCGGGTAACTCATCAATTGCCCGCCATATTTTTGCATCGCGAAAAGACGTGTCTATTTCGTCATCGCCAACCTCGGGAATAAAACCTTCATCAAGTGTTTCACGCTGTTGTCTTAGCCACGTCAAACAAACATTTCTGACCGTACGATACATGAACGCTTGAAAATTATCTATCTCTCCTCCGTTCCCAATATAAACCCATGCCTTCATGAAAGCATCCTGCACCAAGTCTTCTGAGACCGAGACATCCCGAACAAACCTCAAGGCATACATTCCCAAAGGCAAGTACAGTAGTTTGAAGTTCTGTTCAAAGTCGCGGGCGGTCATTGATGAGCTTTGATGTAATTATAAATTTTGTCAGCGACGTTGGGATATTGAACGTAGATTACCGACGGGTCACGCTTTAGCCATGTCAACTGTTTTTTGGCAAACACACGGGTGTTTTTTTGAAGTCGGGCAATGGCTGTTTCACGATCCAGCGTGCCGTCAAACATTGCAAACATCTCCTTATATCCCACGGTATTAAGCGAGTTAAGATGGCGAAGAGGATAAACCCGTCGTGCCTCATCTTCAAGCCCCGCATCAATCATCATTTCAACACGTCGATTGATACGGTCAAAAAGTTGTTCGCGTTCAAGATCGATAGCAAATTTAAACACCTTAAAATCACGTTGTTTACGTTGTCCGGTGCGAAGTGATGAGTAAGGCTTACCGGCTTGCAGGCAAATCTCAACGGCATGAACGAGACGTTTGTGATTGTTGAGATCAACCTGTTGATAATAATCGGGATCGAGAATTTGAAGTTGGGCACGAATCGCCTCTATCCCACCGTCGCGGTAGATCGAGGCGGCGTGTTGCCTGATTGCCGGCGAAATGTCGGGGAGGTCGTCAATACCGTTGACAACAGCATCGACATACATCATTGAACCACCACATAAAATTACATAATCATTTGTTTGCCACAGTTTTGGAAGCAGAGCCATAACTTCAGATTCAAACGTTGCCGCACTATAATATTCATCAAGATTTTTACAACCCACAAAGTGATGAACAATCCCCTGCATCTCATCAACAGTCGGAGCCGCCGTACCAATTGGTATCTGTCGGAAAATCTGACGCGAATCTGCTGAAATAATATCGCAGCCGAGCTTCTTTGCAAGCTCGACTGCGACAGAAGTTTTTCCCGACGCCGTTGCACCCGTTATTACAATCAAATTATTCATAATTCACAATGCATAATCGGATGCTAACGTGTCTATTATATTTTATCTTTCTGCAACAATGCGGCAAATTTCAACAATCACATTGGTTGCTTTTTCCATTGACTGAATGGGAACAAATTCATAGCGACCGTGAAAGTTCAAACCTCCGGCAAAGATATTGGGGCAAGGCAATCCTTTGAATGAAAGTTGAGCACCGTCTGTACCACCGCGAATAGGCACAACAACAGGAGTCACATCGGCTGCAACCATTGCCTGCTTGGCAATTTCGATGATATGAGGCATCGGCTCTACTTTTTCTTTCATGTTGTAGTATTGATCCTTTATTTCGAGCGATGCACAGTCGGGGAACTCATGGTTGATCTTGCGGACAAGATGACGGAATTCCTCTTTGCGACGTTCGAAACGATCACGATCGTGGTCGCGGATAATATATGTCAGAACGGTTTGTTCAACCGAACCTTCGATATTTACAAGATGATAAAATCCCTCATAGCCCTCAGTATGTTCAGGGGTTTCCCAACGGGGAAGCATGATTGCAAACTGGGTGGCGATGCGGATTGAATTAATCATTTTATGTTTAGCATATCCGGGGTGAACATTGCGTCCCTTGAATGTGATTTTAGCGACAGCCGCATTAAAGTTTTCATATTCGAGTTCGCCGATTTCACCGCCGTCCATCGTGTAGGCCCATTCACAGCCAAAGCGTTCAACATCAAACTTGTGGGCTCCCAAGCCAATCTCTTCATCGGGGTTGAAAGCGATGCGGATGTCACCATGTTTGATTTCGGGATGTTCCTGAAGATAGGCAATAGCCGAAATAATCTCAGCGATTCCGGCTTTGTCGTCAGCACCAAGAAGTGTTGTACCGTCGGTAACAATCAAATCCTGACCTTTGTATTTGAGAAGTTCGGGAAATTCGGCAGGCGAAAGCACAATTTTTTGCTCGGCATTGAGTATGATATCATTGCCGTCATATTTTTCAACAATACGTGGTGACACATTATGACCCGACATATCGGGTGACGTATCAAGGTGGGCAATAAAGCCGATAACCGGAACTTTTTTATCAATATTAGAGGGCAGAGTTGCCATCAGGTAGCCGTTTTCATCGAGAGAAATATCGGCTAGTTTCATTTCATGCAAAACACCTTCAAGGTATTGAGCAAATTCCATTTGACCCGGAGTAGAGGGGGTCATTCCGGTGAGTTCATCGCTCTGAGTGTCAAATTTGACATATTTGAGAAAGCGGTCGACTACGTTCATTAGATTGATGATTTTTAGGTATGAAATTTATTTTTTGCAAAGGTAGTGAAAAACTTGAAAAGGGAAGTTGCAGGCGACGATATTTTTTTAGTTATGTATTATTAACAGATGTGACATGTCGGCTTTTTAGGTCAAAATCGCAATATCTCGTTATTTTTGACTAAATTTGCAAAAATATTACTATTCACATACCAAAACTATATGAATCCACTTGAATTGAGCGAACAGGAAATTGTACGCCGCAACAGCCTTCAGGCAATGCGCGACCTCGGAATTGATCCATATCCCGCAGCAGAATATGTTGTAACCGGACACACAGAGGAAATAAAAACAAATTTCAAAGATGACGCTCCCCGCCGCGACGTGGCGGTTGCCGGACGTATCATGAGCCGACGTATCATGGGAAAAGCTTCGTTTGTTGAGCTTCAAGATGGCGAAGGCCGTATTCAAATTTATATCAACCGCGACGAAATTTGCCCCGACGAAAATAAAGACCTTTATAACGTAGTATTTAAAAAACTTCTTGACATCGGTGACTTCATCGGTGTTGAAGGTTATGTTTTCCGCACCCAGACCGGCGAGATTTCAATTCACGCCCAAAACTTGACAGTGCTCGCCAAATCGCTTCGTCCGTTACCAATCGTAAAAGTGAAAGACGGTGTGACCTATGATGCATTTGACGATCCCGAGTTGCGCTATCGCCGTCGTTATGTCGATCTCGTTGTTAACGAAGGTGTAAAAGACATCTTCCTTAAACGCAGCAAGGTTTACAACTCGATGCGTAACTACTTTAACGAGCATGGCTATGTCGAGGTTGAAACGCCTATACTTCAGTCAATCGCAGGTGGTGCATCGGCACGTCCGTTCATCACCCACCACAACACTCTTGACATGGATCTTTACCTGCGTATCGCCACCGAGCTTTACCTGAAACGACTTATTGTCGGAGGTCTTGACGGAGTATATGAAATTGGTAAAAACTTCAGAAACGAAGGTATGGACCGCACCCATAACCCCGAATTTACTTGCACTGAGATATACGTTCCCTATAAAGACTATAACTGGATGATGACCTTCACCGAGAATATGCTCGAACGCATTTGTCTCGAGGTGAACGGCACTACAAAAGTTAAAGTAGGCGACAACGAAATCGACTTCAAGACTCCGTTCCGCCGCGTTACAATGATTGATGCCATCAAAGAGTTTACCGGCATTGACATCACCGGCATGAATGAAGACCAACTTCGCGACGTTTGCAAAAAACTCGACATCGAAATTGACGAGTCGATGGGTAAAGGCAAACTCATCGATGAAATATTCGGTGAAAAATGTGAAGGCAACTATATCCAGCCTACATTCATCATCGACTACCCCATTGAGATGTCACCGCTCACCAAACGCCACCGTAACAATCCCGAATTGACCGAGCGTTTTGAGCTGATGGTCAATGGTAAAGAGCTTTGCAACGCCTACTCTGAGCTTAATGACCCGATCGACCAATATGAACGTTTTGTCGAGCAAATGAAACTCGGAGAGAAAGGCGATGACGAAGCCATGATTATCGATCACGACTTTATCCGCGCTCTCGAATACGGAATGCCTCCGACATCGGGTATGGGTATCGGTATGGACCGTCTGGTTATGTTGATGACCGGACAAACTACCATTCAAGAAGTGTTGTTCTTCCCTCAGATGCGCCCTGAAAAAGTTCAGAAACGCGATCGCGAGGAAGCATACACCGAAATCGGTGTACCGGCTGAATGGGTTGCCCCACTCCAGAAAAACGGCATCGTCACCGTTGCGATGCTCGGTGCAGTGACATCGGCAGGCAAGCTTCATCAAGAACTCTGCGGACTAAACAAGAAATTTAAACTCGAACTAACCAACCCCACCATCGAAGAGGTTGGAACATGGATTGAAAAAGCGGCAGCAAGCTGCTGAATATACCAATAACTTACATCCAAAATAAGATGAGTTTCCCGGGAAATATAGCAGTAATGGGCGGCGGTAGCTGGGCTACCGCCCTCGCCAAACTGTTAATGAATAACTGTGAACAAATAACATGGTACATGCGTCGCGACGACCGTATCGAAGAGTTCAAACATCTGAGACACAATCCCGCCTATCTGACCGACGTAACATTTGATATCGAACGTATCAACTTTTCGAGCGACATCAACAAGGTTTGCTCTGAATGTGACACGCTCCTTTTAGTCATGCCGTCACCCTATTTCAAGGACCATCTGGCAAAACTCAAAGTTGATATCAGCAATAAATATATTGTGAATGCTGTCAAAGGCCTTGTTCCCGATGAAAATATGCTGATTTCTGACTATATGGTCGAGAAATTTGGAGTTTCACCCGACAATATTCTTGTCATATCGGGACCATGCCACGCCGAGGAAGTCGCTCTTGACCGCCCATGCTACCTGACTGTCGGCAGTTCTGATATTTTCAATGCCAACGACTTTTCAAAATGTCTGGTATCAAAAACCGCCCATGCCATCACGTCAAATGATGTTGAAGGTATCGAATATGCCGGTGTCCTTAAAAATATTTATGCCATCGCAGCCGGAATCATTCACGGAATGAAACGAGGCGACAACTTCCTCGCAATGCTGGTGAGCAACGCGCTTCGCGAAATGGAACGTTTCCTTGAAACAGCCTGCCCGCGTCCACGTCAAATTTGTGACTCGGTTTATATGGGCGACCTTCTCGTAACCGCCTATTCGCGTTTCTCACGCAACCATAACTTCGGGTCGATGATCGGTAAAGGCTATTCGGTCAAAGCCGCACGCATGGAAATGGAACAGACCGCCGAAGGCTATTATGGTGCAAAATGTATCTATGAAATCAACGCCAACTATGGGGTGGATATGCCGATTCTTAACACGGTTTACGACATTCTATACAAACGTGTTTCAATCGATGCGGCAATAAAACGTCTCGCCTCGACATTCAGTTGATTTGCGGACTGATATACCATTGAATATCCATGCCGTTACCGGCTCTGACTATATTGTAAAAACGATGATAAAACTGCGACATTTACTGACCCTATCAATCATAGCCGCTGCGTTTTTGCAGGTAAACGGCAAAACCTCATTCACCCGCTCAGTCGAGGCTATCACGCCATACGTTTTTCGTGTGACCTACACTCCCGACGACTGGGAAGGCAATGAATATGCTCCGATCAACATGGTGCTTGACATCAAAGATAAGTCGATGGAGTGTAAACATGTGACAATCGGTAAAACTACAACTATAATAACTCCTGCCGGACTGTCGGCAACAATCACGGGCAACAGCGTCGTGCTTACTGCCGGAGGTAGTCGAACCATTGTCGATGAAGGTTTCCCCGAAGATATCAATGGAAAACGCATCATTAAAATATTCACACCCGATCAGACCACTCAGATTTTTGGCGGAGGTGAACGTGGTCACAGCCTGAATCTCAGAGGTGACACATTGGTGAACTATAACCGTCAAAACTACGGCTATACCGAGGGCGACAAACGCATATCTCAGATGGGTATCACCATGCCGCTTTTCATCAGTGACAACGGATATGCTCTGCTTTTTGATGATTTCGCAGCTTCAACTCTCATCATCAATAACCCGATTGAGTATATCTCTGAGAACCTGAAAACTCCGATATCATATTATTTCATATCGGGCGGTGACCATGACAGCTCGCTTCAACGAACAATACAATTGCTCTCTCAACTGACCGGGCGTCAGGAATTGCCTCCGCTATGGGCGTTGGGTTATATCACCTCAAAATATGGCTACCACAACCAAGCCGAAACCGAGGGCGTCATCGACACCCTGCAGCGCGAAGGCTATCCCGTCGATGGCATTGTACTCGACCTTTATTGGTATGGTAAAGAGCAAGATATGGGTTCATTGTCATGGGAGAAATCACAATGGAACGACCATGTTAAAATGCTTCGCAATCTCAAACGTCGCGGTGTCAACCTGATTCCTATTTCCCAGCCATACGTTCTCAAAAACGGACGAGGACTCGAAAATTATAACTCGCTTTCAGAACAAGGCATTTTTGGACGTGACTCAATCGGTCAGACCCACGACGTTAAAATATGGGTTGGCGAAGGCGGTATGTTTGATATGTCGAACCCCGACACTCAAAAATGGCTTGCCGACCGATATAAAGCATTGACCGACGAAGGCGTCGCCGGATGGTGGGGCGACCTTGGCGAACCCGAGGTTCACCCCGAATCAATGATCCATGCCAACGGATTGACCGCCAGAGAATATCACAACCGATATGGCAACGACTGGAGCGAAATCATATATAATCTTTATAAGGAGCAATACCCGACAACTCGCCTGATGTCGATGATGCGCGGCGGCACGACGGGTTTGCAACGATTTAACGTATTCCCTTGGTCAACTGATGTTTCACGCTCTTGGGGCGGACTTCAGCCTCAAATAAAGATTATGCTGAACTCCGGTTTGAGTGGACTCGGCTACATGAGCCACGATGTGGGCGGATTTGCCGTTGACCCGAAAAATCCGACCGACCCCGAATTATACGTTCGCTGGTTGCAGCTCGGTTTGTTCTCTCCGGTTTTGCGCACTCATGCCACAGTCATGGCTGAGCCATATAAATATCCCGAATACAGCAGCATAATTCTACCGCTCATCAAGGAACGCTACCGCTGGCTGCCCTATAACTATACGTTGGCATACGAAAACTCAACTACCGGCATGCCGCTTGTCCGCCCGATCGACTATACCCGTCGCTCTTCGCTCAACTCGATTGAAAACGAATATATGTGGGGACCCGACCTGCTTGTAGCTCCGGTGCTTCAGCAGGGAGCTCAAAGTCGAGAGGTAATTCTTCCCGAAGGGAAATGGGTTGACTATAACAATCCGACGACAATATACAACGGACCCGACACAATCGATTATCATGCGCCGTTACATGTAATCCCATTGTTTGTTAAGGCAGGAGCCATAATCCCGACCGCCGACTATCCGATGAGAAACACCGGCGACTATTCGACTGCTCGATACACCGTTAACTACTACTCGGTTGGCGGTTGCAACGGGTCGGGATTGATATATGAAGACGACCTGAAAACACCTTCATCGGGTGACGCGCCTCATAACCTCTTTAAAATCGACGCTAAAACCGACAACAACGAGACTCAATTCTCAATCTCAACAGTTGAAAACGGTATTCCCGACAAAACAGGCAAACGTCTCACATTCAAACTATATAACGTATCGTCGCCCAAATCGATAACTGTTGACGGTATAAAACTTAAACGGTTTATTTTTGACGCCGCAAAACATACGCTCACATTTGAAACAAAATATACTGTCGGCAAAGATAGCAATATAACCATCAAGTATTAACTTTTAAAGGTAACTCTATGGAATCGATTACTCGATTATATAAAATAGGATATGGACCGTCGAGCAGCCACACGATGGGACCGCGCAAAGCATCGGAAGAATTTCTTGCACGAAATCCCGATGCGGCACGCTTTGAAGTGACCCTTTATGGGTCGCTTGCAGCCACAGGGGTAGGACACCTCACCGACCGTGCAATACTTGAGACTCTTGAACCTGTCGCACCGACAACCATCGTCTGGCAACCTGAAATATTTCTTGATTTCCACCCCAACGGAATGATGTTCAAAGCATTTGACAAGGAGGGAAAGGTTACCGACACCGACACGGTTTTCTCGATTGGAGGCGGTGACATCTGCCGTGAAGGTCAGCAACGTATTGTCGGCGAATCGGTTTATCAACTCTCAACCATAAAAGATATAATGCAATGGTGTGAAAGCACCGGACGCTCCTACTGGGAATATGTCGATATGTGTGAAAACAGTGCCGTATGGGACTATCTCAACGAGGTTTGGAAAACGATGAAAGAAGCCGTCGAACGTGGCATCGAAGCCGAAGGTGTTTTGCCCGGCGGACTCGGGGTGAGACGCAAAGCGGTTAGCTATCACGTTCATGCAGCCGGCTATACCAGCAATCTGAAAAGCCGTGGACTTGTTTATGCCTACGCTCTCGCCGTCTCAGAAGAAAATGCTTCGGGTGGGAAAATTGTCACTGCTCCAACCTGTGGGTCGTGTGGCGTTGTTCCGGCTGTTCTATATCACCTCAGCACCTCAAAATCGTTCAGTGACAAACGCATTTTGCGCGCCCTTGCCACCGCTGGAATCTTTGGTAACGTCGTAAAGACAAATGCCTCAATATCAGGCGCCGAAGTCGGCTGTCAGGGCGAAATCGGTGTCGCCTGTGCGATGGGTGCGGCTGCAGCGAGTCAACTTTTCGGAGGGTCACCCGCCCAGATTGAATACTCGGCTGAGATGGCTCTCGAACACCACCTCGGATTGACCTGTGACCCTGTTTGCGGACTTGTACAGATTCCTTGCATCGAGCGTAACGCATACGCCGCAGCTCGTGCCCTCGACTCCAATCTGTTTGCAGCCTTTTCTGACGGACACCACTCAGTTTCGTTTGACCGCATAGTTGAAGTCATGAAACAAACCGGACACGACATCCCGAGTCTCTACAAAGAAACTTCTCAGGGTGGTTTGGCAGTAATAAAATAAACCTTCCGGAGCCGAAAATCGTTATTATAAGAAAACAAAACAATTATGGAATCAACTCGTCAAGCAAAAATATCAAGACTTATTCAAAAAGAATTAAGCGAAATTTTTCGTCAGCAAACAGCCAAAACTCATGGCGTAATCGTATCGGTAAGCTCGGTGAAAGTTTCACCCGACCTCAGCATTGCCCGCGCCTATCTTTCGGTTTTCCCGTCTGATAAAGGTGCCGAAATGATTGACAGCATCAACCGAAATGCCCGNACAATCCGTTATGAACTTGCTCAAAAAGTGAGATTTCAGCTGAGAAAAACGCCNGAACTCTCATTCCATCTCGACGACTCGCTCGATTATATCGAAAAAATCGACGCNCTCCTNGACGCNGACAAAAANNCTGAATAACAATTGTAGGGANNTGCCNTNGGCATGTTATCACAAAATGTGAGGACATACCCAACNCCATAACACACNAACAATCAATCATTAATCACAATNAACCCCATATCTATGAGGCTGCAGTTTATGATAGCCCTGCGCTATCTTTTTTCGCCCAAACGTCATAATGCCGTCAATGTCATTTCAATGATATCGGTGGCAGGAATNGCTGTAGCTACGACTGCGTTAATTGTGGTTCTATCGGTCTTCAACGGGTTTGGTAACCTTGCCATGAAACAGTTGTCGCGCATCGATCCGCCNCTTGCCATCGTCCCCGACACCGGCAAAGTGATTGAAAACGCCGACAGCATTGCCGAGGCNATNGCCGATATGTTTCCTGAAGTCAGCNTTTCGACAGTGCTCAAAGAACAAGCACTNGCCTCGACCGGTGGACGCCAAATGACAATCAATGTCATGGGAGTAAGCCGNGACTTCATTCAAAACGCCGACATCGAGGCAATCACCATCGACGGTTCGGCTTGGGTTAGCGACGAACCGCCCTACACAGCCATGTCGAGTGTCGGTGTGGCAATCAACCTTGACATNCGCCCCAACGACGGCAAATGGATGATGCTTTTTGTACCGCGCCGAGTCGGNAAACTNTCGACNGCCGCACCCGAATCATCATTCCGTAGCGACACAGTCTATATCAGCGGCGTTTGGCAGGTGCANCAAGAAATGTATGATACCGACGTNATNATGGTCGATATTGACGTNGCCCGTGCGCTNCTCGACTATGAAAACGAAGCCTCNACNATCTGCATCTATCCCGACGANGACAAAACCGACAAACTGCAAGCCGAAATNCAANNCGANCTTCCCGAAGGTNTGACCGTCAAAAACCGACTNGAACAACAAGCCGATTCNTTTAAAATGATTTCGATTGAGAAGTGGATAACNTTTCTCATGCTCGCNTTTATTCTCATAATCGCNTCATTCAANATCATCTCGACAATGTCGATGCTNATCATCGAGAAACAAGACAACACAACAACATTGCGGTCGCTCGGAGCATCACAACCNATGATTCGCAGCATCTATGCCATTCAAGGGCTATTGATTTCAATTGGTGGNGGCATCATCGGCTTGATATTGGGCGTCATCCTCGTNGGTCTGCAAGAACANTTCGGNNTAATCGGACTCGGCACCTCATCAATGACCGGNTCNCTTGCCATCGACAGCTANCCCGTCGCCCTCAAACTAAGCGACATCGCCATCGTNGCCCTCTCAATCTTCCTCGTCGGGCTCGCCACCGCCATCATNGCCTCAATGTCAAAGAATGACAAAAATAAAGAGTGAAATAAGCCCCCATATTTCTTTACTGAAAGATTTTATTTCTTCTTATATACTTTTCGCGGAATATAAGTTACAGCACCACCACTACCAAAAGGATAGTCAGAAACGTCAGTGTTTAAATATGGAGAGTCTTTTATAATATCTCCTTGAAATACATATCTTGGAGGGTCGTATATTTCTCCATGCTCGCCAATTGAAGTAACACTATAGGAATTAACCTTAATGANAATACGGACAACTCCTTTATAAACGCCCAATATATAATTAATCTTTTTTGCTTCATGGGCTGCGATTTTCCAATATTTACGGGCACTCTCGTAATCGCTGTCTCGACGATATATTCCGATTGCCTTAGACTGCTTATAGCTTTTATTCAGGCTGACTAAAAGAAGCCTATCTCCCAGAATTGGCTCAATCTTTGGACAGTCATATAGGATATTAACTTCTTCATCAGTTTTAATTCCCTCGTTCCACTGATGGTGTCCGCTAACAACATTTGTCAGTATATTTCCCTTGTTGAATGCCGGGAAAGTCAACAAATCTATTATCGAAGATTCGACAAGATAGGCCTCTTGTTCTGTCAAATTATGCCGAATAATATAATACTTTACATCCAAACCAAGACCCTTGATTTCTCTTATAGTAGCCAGCTTTAGATTTTGAGTATCCTCNGTGAGGGCTGCCTGTGCATGATGATAAACACGATTTCCTGTACCTTTTCCAACATAGAAAATGCGATTGTCACGAGGATCAACAAGTGCATATACATAANATTTCAGNCCATCGATTACGCTTTGCTTAAAAGACTTTTCCATGCCAATCNTGATANTTTATTCCTTGATAATTTCCCAATGNCCGCNTTTCTTNGAACCGATACGTTGTACTAAATGTGTCATTTTTGCAATTTCACGATCTAATGTTGTAGTTCCAACTCCAATCGTCTTTGCAATCTCATCCAAAGTTATTTCAGGATTATTAGCCATAAGAGAAAGAATAGCATCTTGTCGAGGTGTCGTTTTAGCACCATTTTTAGCACCATTTTTAGCACCATTTTTAGCACCATTTTTACCCTCATTCCCATTTACAGGGACATCATTGTCTCCTGTTTTTCGCTGGATAGCTGATTTGAGGGGAAATGAGACGATTGCTTTGGTACGATCACTGTCAAGAGATGGGCGTGTCCCGGTAAGAGATTCCCAGCTTGCAAGCTTATTCATGCCATATCCGGCATTTTCGGCGATACCTACGAAGCGGAAAAGNTTGGCAATAGTTGGGTTACGAAGTTTGGAATAAACTTTACCCAATATATCTTTTACCGGCAGCGGAAATGATCCACCGTTCATAAACTCTATATGGTCGGTATAAACACGGATGCATGAGCGTAACGAATCGAAGTGATCACAGTGCATAACCATATTTGCAAGTGCTTCTCTAAGAACGTTATATTGACTCTCATCGGTGGTCGCAAATCCATCTTCTTTAATATGGATAGGAGCATCAACAAGTGTACGGAAACGACGCAAAATAATTTGAACNGCCTCCCAAATATTNTCCTGTTCCGGAATTCGGTAGGTGTATCTGACTTCTGCCTGTTGGATTGNCGGTCCCGGAATCTCAATGTANTCAACACAGAATGTCGGCACATAGCGTAAGACGTAAGGCGCTTTGCCGAACATAAGAAGTCCTGCGTATGTGAGCACGCCATTTCGNGTTATATTGACCTGTTCACAGAATTCCGCATNATCCACCTCACGGAGATTTACAAGATTCTGCGTCTGGCTGAGGGCAAACCTGTAACTTNTTAGTGTATCNAGATTTAGCATNTCAATACTTGTNTCNGGNATNNTCTCCTCNGTTTTCTTNCCAAANGANTGATNGCGGAACATNGCCCGAATTTCGCCTTCGGTTGCCCTTTGATCACCGCTACCCATTCTGATGAACGTGTTGATAGGATTACCAAANTAAACAGGTTTCATCTCAACTTCAGGNATATAGAATGCAAGCAGTTTCTTACCTTCAATATCGTAGAATTTAGATGAAACTGATATTTTCTGATTAAANTTTTCAGANCGCAGAGTNCCGAGNAAATCCTGNTCAAGTTTTTCGATGTTATCNACNCCNTGNATCTCNAANNNTTTNCCNGATTGCTTNACNCCNAGCACAATCCANCCACCCGAAGTATTTGAGAANGCACTGACNCTTTCCCANATATTCTTTGGNANCTCNGATTTTGCTGATTTAACCTCAAAATCTTCCCATTCTATGTCGTGTAGCTTAGCTACAAGCTCATCTTTAGTCATTATTGACCACAAAGTTACAAAAAAATTCATTAACTTTGCATTGTCTCTATATTTTTGACTGAAACAATGACCGATCACTCTATATCAGGGATAGCGACNGCGCTATTTCATACGTTTGGATGCAAACTTAACTTTGCCGAGACTTCTACCGTTGCCAATATGTTCAGGCAAAGGGGCATTAGACGTGTCGCCGAAGGGGAAACACCCGACCTGATTGTCATCAACTCGTGCAGCGTTACCGACCTTGCCGACAAAAAATGCCGTCAGGCTATCAGGTCGTTTGCCAAACGCTATCCCGATGCACCCATCATTGTTACAGGCTGTTATGCCCAGCTCAAGCCGGGCGAAATTGCGGCTATCGACGGTGTTGCCATCGTTGCCGGATCTGACCAAAAGCAAAATCTTGCCGATTTTCTTGACAAGTGGACCGAACAGCGCAATCAACAGCTCGTTGTCACTCCGTCGCGCGAAATTACCGAGTTCACTCCGTCATGCTCACGCGGCGACCGCACCCGCTATTTTTTAAAGGTGCAAGACGGATGTGACTACTGGTGTACCTACTGCACCATCCCGATTGCTCGCGGACGCAGCCGCTCGGGTTCTATCCAATCGATGGTCGATCAAGTCAATCAAGTTGTCAAAGATGGTGGACGTGAGGTTGTTATAACCGGAGTCAACATCGGCGACTTTGGCAAAGGCACCGACAAAAATTTTCTTGATCTCATCAAAGAACTTGACCAAATCGACGGCATCGACCGTTATCGCATATCGTCAATCGAGCCTAACCTGCTCAGCGAAGAAATCATTGATTTTGTGGCTAACTCGCGACGCTTCATGCCCCATTTCCACGTGCCGTTGCAAGCGGGCTCTGATGCCGTTCTGAAACTGATGCACCGCCACTACGACACCGCCCACTTCCGCCACAAAATGGAGCTTATCAAACAGGCGATGCCCGATGCATTTATCGGCGTTGACCTTATGGTTGGCACCCGTGGCGAAACTCTCGAAGAGTTTGAAAGATCGCGTGATTTTGTCGAATCACTCGACATTTCACGACTCCACGTGTTCCCCTACTCCGAGCGTCCCGGCACACGTGCTCTTTCAATCGACCATGTTGTTGACCAAGCCGAGAAACATCGTCGCACGGCTGTAATGATCGAGCTGTCGGACAAGAAGTTAACCGAATTTACCTCGCGATTTATCAATACAATACGCCCCGTGTTGCTCGAACATGGCAGCACACCCGGCATTCTCTCGGGGTTCACCGACAACTACCTGAAAGTGAGGGTCCCCGCCGACAATTCACTCGACAACTCTATTGTCAATGTCGAGTTAAAGAGCTACAACCCAAAAGCTGAAGAATCAAAAGGAATTATTGTCTCATGAAAAAAATGATGTATGACATAGTCGGCTTTTTGCTGAAGTCGCTCGCACGGCTTCCACTCGGTGTGCTATATATTTTCAGCGACATCATCGGATTTATACTATGTCACATCATCAGATACCGTCGTAAGGTGATTATATCAAACCTGACCGCCTGCTATCCCGAAAAAAACCGACATCAGATTAACAATATTGCCGACGAATTTTATCATCGACTGTCCGATTACTTTTTTGAGACCGTGAAACTGCTTCATATCAGCGATCGCGAAATGGAGAAACGTCTCAAATTTGAAAATCTCGACTTGATTGAGTCAATTTTGCGGGATGGTCGATCGGTAACAATATATTTTGCCCACTGTTTCAACTGGGAATGGGCTCCATCAACAACTCTCTATCTATCGCCCGAAGTCGGCGGTAAAAAGATAAAATTCTGTCAAATTTACCGACCGTTGCGCAACGTTTGGTTTGACTCGCTGATGCTTCAGATCAGAAGCCGTTTTGGAAGCGTCTCAATTCAGAAAAACCGCACCCTGCGCGACTTGCTGACGATGCACCGCGAAGGCTTCTTAACCGTAACCGGCTTTATGTCAGACCAAAAGCCGAGCCACGGCGACCCTATCCATATTATTTCATTTTTACGTCGCCCGACGGCGGTTATCACCGGCACGGCAACTTTGGCATGCCGAATGTCAACCGGAGTGGTTTATTGGGACATCATCCATGAACGCCGCGGTCACTATCGCATCATCACCCGCCCGATTGCCTTTAATGCCTCATCAATGACCCCCGAAGAGGTCACCGATAAATATTTCAAACTACTTGAACAAACAATCGACCGCGACCCTGCCAACTGGCTCTGGAGCCATAACCGCTGGAAACATCCGGTCACACTCCCCGATAACAATCAATGAACACCCTCGATAAACCGGTAGCCGTCATCATTTTAAACTGGAATGGCGCTAAACTGCTACAACAATTTTTACCCTCGGTTATAGCAAACACCGACCCTAACCTTGCCCGCATAATTGTTGCCGACAACGGCTCGACCGACGACTCTATAAAAGTATTGAACGAGCAATTTAAAGATGTCGAAGTGTTCATTTTTGACAAGAATTACGGCTTTGCCGGAGGTTACAACAAAGCTATCGAGATGGTCGATAACAAATATGTTGTGTTGCTCAACTCCGATGTCGAGACACCCGAGCGATGGCTCAATCCGCTCTACGACTTTATGGAAACACATCCTCATGTCGGAGCCGTTCAACCCAAAATTCTATCCTACAAAGATAAAACCAAATTTGAACATGCCGGAGCCGCAGGTGGATTGATTGACATTAACGGATTTCCTTATTGCCGCGGTAGAGTTTTCAACTCGGTAGAAACCGACTACGGGCAATATGACGCTGCCCCTTCATCGATTTTCTGGGCAACCGGAGCAGCGATGTTTGTGCGTCGTGATGCTTATATCAAAGCCGGCGGACTCGACAATGAGTTTTTTGCCCACATGGAAGAAATTGACCTTTGCTGGCGCATGCAACTACTTGGCTACCGCATTTTTGCCGTTCCCGAGAGCAAGGTATATCATCTTGGCGGAGGTAGTCTCGACTACAAAAATCCACGAAAAACATATCTCAACTTTCGCAACAACCTTCTGATGATGTATAAAAATTTGCCTGACCGCACTCGTTCGCGCAAACTTTTTGTCAGACGTTTGCTCGACACCTTGGCATGGTTGATGTATGTTGTCAAGTTTGATTTTAAGAATGCAAAAGCAATTTTCAAAGCCCATCGCGACTTTGCTAAAATGAAGCATAACTACACTGTTCATCCCGAGGTTGATTTGCTTGAAACGATGAATCCGCGTTGCAACATTTTGACCGAACACTATATTTTTCATAACCGATGACCCCCGATCAAGAACTTAAATCAATAATGGATCAAGCGGTTGAGCGCATCAATCAACCGTCGTTCATCCCTGACGACCCCGTTCAATTTCCACATCGTTTCACCCGACAGGAAGAGATCGAGATTGCCTCACTTTTGTGTGCCCACATCGCTTGGGGTAACCGAAAAATGATATGCCGCGACTGCAACCGACTTCTTGAAATGATGGACAATCAGCCCTATCGCTTTGTGGTTGAAGAAGCCGACCGACCGGGAATGATTGACCCCGAATCAAACGTACACCGCACGTTTTTTGGACGCGATCTGCTCTATTTCATCCGTGGACTAAAACAGGTTTACACCCAATATGGATCGCTCGAAAATTTCGCCGTTAAAACCGGTGCGGTCAACGATGAACTCCCATCTTGGAAGATGGTCGAGCACCTCAACAATTTGATGGCTGATGCAAACGCCAATCAACCAAAAAGTTTGAGATGTTTGCCCGACAATTTAAAGTCAACGCCTTTGAAACGCGTTAACATGGCTCTGAGATGGCTTGTACGTGATGACGGCATTGTCGATATGGGAGTGTGGAAGGCACTCAAACCATCTCAACTGTTTATTCCGCTCGACGTCCATGTTGCCGACACGTCACGTGCGCTCAACCTGTTGTCACGCAAGTCAAACGACCGAAAAGCCGTTCTCGAACTCACTGATGCGCTTCGCCAACTTGACTCTAAGGACCCTATCAAATATGACTTTGCACTCTTTGGGCTCGGCATTGAAAAATCAATTTAAATAAAAACAAAACAATCATGAAAATATTCCACGTCTCAGCTATTATCCTTCTATTGACAATCGTAACATCATGCACCGGCAGCTCATCAAAACAAAACTCGTCGAGCGACTCTGCCGATTCGACCGAACTCGCTGCAAAAGAGCCTATTGAAGTATTAGAAAACAACCCAAAACAGATCGATGCGATCAAACGCACAATTTTGCTTGCCTATTTCGACCCGACACTCACACCCGAAACAGAGCGTATCTACTCAAAATCAATGCTCAATCAATTCAAAGAGTTAGGGTTCAAAAATGAGGTCAGTCGCACCGACCTGATGAGCAATGATTTCAAGAAAACGTGGAATCAATTCAACCGACTCGATCCCGAGGCAATGATGGAATTCCTTGACTGGGATTTATTCTATTGTGGACAAGACATTTATGAACTGAGAGTGACCATTGAAAAAATATCATTTGACAGCGAAAACCAAGCGACAGCCAATCTAAAGGTCATCAATGGCGATCAAGTAAGCCCTGTCGCCATCAAGCTAACCCAAAACAGTACCGACGACTGGAAAATCGACGACATAACCTGGAAATCAACCACAGAATTTGTCAAAAAGCCCATGAAAGAATACGTTGCAAAACAAAGCAAATAAATGACTTTTGCATCATGGAAACGAATCAATCAAATGAGATAATACTTTATAAGCCTGATGAAACCCTTGCTCTTGACGTTAGAGTAGAGGATGAGTCGGTGTGGCTGACTCAGGCTCAGATGGCAGAATTGTTTCAAACTACGAGAAACAATATAACACTACACACTCGAAATATATTTAAAGAAGGTGAGTTATCTGAAAATTCAGTATGTAAGGAATCCTTACTAACTGCAGGAGATGGTAAACGATATCGTACAAAGCTATATAATCTTGATGTTATCATATCTGTGGGATACCGTGTAAAATCGGTTAGAGGCACACAATTCCGTCAATGGGCAAACAAGATTTTAAAAGAATACCTGTTGCGCGGTTATTCTATCAATCAGCGGCTTATGCAACTTGAAGATCGTATTGACCGAAGATTGTCAGAACATGATCGCCACTTGCTTCAACTTGACGAGAAAGTTGACTTTTTTGTACGCTCATCGCTACAACCAATAGAGGGCGTCTTTTTCAATGGTCAGATATTTGATGCGTATGCGCTTATTGCCGACCTGATACGTCAAGCAAAAACGAGGATTGTACTAATCGATAATTATATTGATGATACCGTTTTAACACAGCTATCAAAGCGTAAACAGGGAGTCACGGTAGATATTTATGATGGTCAAATATCCAAGCAACTACGACAAGACGTGGAGAAACATAATGAGCAATATCCCGGAGTAACTCTACATAAGTATTCCAAGGCTCACGATCGATTCTTAATAATTGATGAAGATGTCTATCACATCGGTGCCTCCCTTAAAGACCTCGGCAAAAAACTCTTTGCATTCTCAAAAATGGAGGTTATGACTGGAGCAGAGTTGATTGCAGGGCTAAAATAAGTGATTCAACCACAAAACAGCGCTCCTAAAGCCTATAAAACTTTAGGAGCGCATATCAATAAAAATAATTAATTAATGATCCCACTCAAGACCTTCGGTCTTAAACGTAAAAGTTCGAGTTCCCTCACTGAAAAATTCAGCATTTATTTTCATTGTACTTGATTCTTTTATTTTGTTAAGTACTTTGTTGAAATTGTCGAGGAAAAGTACGTCTGTGCTATAATCTGAAGGTTGATTGCAGTGAACCGTTATAGGTTCGCTATCATCGAATCGAACTTTAATATTTGTTCCGTTAATGCCATNATTAAACTGACCCTTAGAGATTNTTATATAAATATTTTTCCCATATTGAGGACTATCGCGGATTGTAAGAGTTAGACTACTTCCGCCATTGTATGGGAAATCAAATTTGACTTCGTTTTCTGATTCGATAGTGGCATAATAAGTAGTTTTATCTGTCATTTCATCAATAGCCTGATGATATTCCCAGACTGTTTTTTTTANCTTTTTTTACTTCAGGTGCATCTTCTGTTGCACTCGNGTCTGTGCTANTTTCAGATGTTGTTTCGCTTGGAGAATCATCTGGCGTGCATAAAGCTAATGCAAACAGGACTACTAAAAAGCATAGAATTGGTAGAAGAAATTTCTTCATAATTGATACAAGGTGCCGCAGTCATCCCCTCGTTGGCATTAATTGGTTTATAGGCGCGAAAGCGTGGGAATCTGTATCTGTTACCGTCCTTCTGTTAGAGGCTTCTCGCATTGCCTTATCGAAGTTGAACGGCAACGCAGAAGCCCACGCTGGTATATGTTTTTATAGCGTTTGGTTGTATTTCTCCCGAAATTCTGAGCCAAATGCACATAAATAACATAACAACGGGCATCTACCGTTGCTCAACTCTTGACTTCGATTTGAAATTTTGCGAGAATTTCTAACAATCAAGAATCAGCGCGGATAAACGCTTTCAAAATGTATTTGCAGAGCATCTTACTCTGCGGTGCAAAGTTAGACAATCTTTTTGATTAACGCAAAACTAAAATCTAAAATAGGGTGGAATAAAGTATATTTAAGGTGGGAAATTTGTCGATTTTTCCACAACATTTTGAAAATATAAAAAGAATGTTGTAACTTTGTAGTCGAAAATAAAATATCGCACTTTTTAAAATCGATAACTCAAGGGGTCTTCGCCTTATACGGCCGAGATTCTTTATTTTTTTATTATTCACGAAAAACAAAAAAACAGATAAAACTATGGCAATTACTTTTATGACAAAAGAAGGCTATAAGAAAAAAATGGAAGAAATAGCCTATCTTGAAAATGTAAAACGTCCTGAAATATCGGCTGCTATCGCCGAAGCTCGTGACAAAGGTGACCTTTCTGAAAATGCTGAATATGANGCTGCCAAAGAGGCTCAGGGTATGCTTGAAATGAAAATTTCGCAGCTCAAAGACCTTGTGGCTAACGCTCGTATTCTCGACGAAAGCAAACTCAACACCGACGTTATTCAAATTCTTAACCGTGTCAAACTCAAAAACATAACAAAAGGGGTTGAACTTGAATATACTATCGTTGCCGANAGNGAAGCTAATTTGAAAGAGAAAAAAATCGCATCGTCAACCCCTATTGCCCAGGGCCTTCTTGGTCACAAAGTAGGTGACGTGGTCGAAATCAAGGTTCCTGCCGGAGTCATGAAATTTGAAATTCTCGAAATCGGCTTCTAAACATCCCGAATTTATGGCATCAATCTTTTCACGCATCATCGCCGGCGAAATTCCATGCTACAAGGTTGCCGAAGACGATAAAAATTTTGCATTTCTCGACATCAATCCCGTTGCACCCGGTCATGTTTTGGTCGTTCCCAAAAAGGAAGTCGACTATATCTATGACCTTGATGAAGCCGACTATGTTTCTCTTGAGCTTTTCGCTGCCAAAGTAGCAAAAGCAATCGTTCGCGCATTGCCGTGCAAACGTGTCGGATCGGCAACAATCGGGCTTGAAGTTCCTCATGCCCACATCCACCTCATCCCCATCAACAAAGAATCGGATATGAATTTNTTNAGCGAGAAAGNCAAATTGTCTGANGCTGAAATGCAGCATATCGCCGACTCAATTGCCGAACAGATTCAATAATTTTAAAACAATACCTGATGAAAAAAACAATTTCCAACATAGCCGCAAAAATCAGTTTGGGTGTAGCGGTCATGCTGACTGTGACTAACTGTAGCTCAAATAACGAGTGGAAAGTTAAGGGCTCAATCGACAGTGCAGCCAATCAGCTCGTCACTCTTGAGGCATCAAACAACGGATATTGGTATGCTCTCGACACAATTTCAGCCGACAAAAACGGTAAATTTTNATTCACTCGTGAGGCAGCCGGCTACCCCGANGTTTACCGCCTTACAATCGGTGACAACTCGATATATTTCCCCGTTGACAGCATCGAAACNGTCACAATTACAGGTTCAAACGGTGTAATAGACATTCAGGGCGCAGAATCGGCTGACGCATTTATGCGTGTTGACAANCTCGTCAATGATGCCGTTGCAAAATCAGGCGTAACCGCATTGAATGACTCGACACTAAAACGTCAGGTTGGTCAAATTATTTTGGAAAANCCNGCNGGNATTGCCGCCTATTATGCTATCAACAAGAAAGTTGGCGACACCCCGTTGTTTAATATTGCCGATAAAGCAGATTTGCGTATAATCGGAGCCGTTGCAAACGCNTTCAACTCNCAACGTCCNGCCGACCCCCGCACAACATATCTTCGTTCGATNTATCTTTCAAACCGCACGTCCAAGAGCCAGGGAGTTACCATCGAGGCTTCTGAATTGCCGTTTATCGACATCGACCTTCTCGACCGCGACGGTAAAAGCGTAAAACTCAGTGACATTGCCGGNAACGGNAAAGTAACATTGATTAGCTTCACCGCCTTGACCGCAGAACAGTCNCCGGCATTGAATCTTGAACTCGGCAAAATCTACAGTGATCTTTCGCCAAAAGGTTTCCAGATCTATCAAATTGGCTTTGATGCTGACGAATTTGCATGGCGTAAATCAGCCAAAAACCTNCCCTGGACCTCGGTTTACAACGGNGCTTCCAACGCTGATATTTTGATGAAATACAATGTGGGCAGTCTTCCGGCATTGTTTATTCTTGACCGTCAGGGTAATCTTGTTGAACGTGTCGATAATATGTCAAATCTTCGATCATTAATCAATAAATATCTCTAACCGACACTCCAATCGAACCATCGCCCCTGCTGATATGTTATTTTGATATAATAATCAACAAATCAGTTTATTTATGTCAAGCCTCATATCAACAGCGGTCGCTGCTCCACGAAAAATATCAAAACGATCAACAACCGCATCACCCCTAAGATTTAAGAAAATCACCCTTGCCGACCTNCCCGAAATCAACCGCATTCTTCAGGGGTCAACAAGCCGAACCTGCGACTGTTCTATCGGTGGNATATTCATGTGGATAGATTATTTTGANTATAGCTATTGCATCTATCGCGATACGCTATTTATCAAAGGAGTTTCGGAACTNTATCCCGACAAACCCGCATTTTCATTACCGCTCGGGAAAATGGATGTCGCCAATGCTATAAACCTGCTGAAACAATACTGTAAAGAAAACAATATTGAGCTGCGTTTCTCTGCGATACCCGAAGATCGTCTTGACGAATTTCGCTCGGTTGGAATCAGCGATGTCGAACAGCTTGTCGATTGGGGAGATTATCTTTATGATATCACCACTCTGGCAACATTGTCGGGCAAAAAGATGTCAAAGAAACGCAATCACGTCAACAGGTTTGAGATCGAGAATCCCGGATACAGTCTTGAAGCAATCACACCGGNAAATGTTCACCGTCTAAAAGTCGAATTTGACTCGTGGCTGTCGCCCGAAGACCTTGACCGACAGACCGCAGTCGAAGAACATCGNCAGGTTGTGAACGTTCTCGAAAATCTCGTNTGTTATCCATTTGAAGGATTGATACTTCGCGACAAAGACAAACGCCCCGTNGCCTTTACGCTTGGCGAAGTCATCGGCGACACNCTGTTTGTTCATATCGAAAAGATGCGTCACGATGTTGCCGGTGCCGGNGANATGATTAACAAATCGTTTGCAAGCTATATGCACGAACGTCATCCCGAACTGAAATTTGCCAACCGCGAGGAAGACACCGGCGACCTCGGACTGAGAAAAGCCAAGGAATCATATCATCCCGAGATGATTCTAAAAAAATATGACATTGTAGTCTAACTCTATTATACAATCACCATAACCGTTTCAACTAAATAAAATGACCAACACCACCAACAATCTTTCTGATTCAGAAATTGTTGCCCAAGGGCAACGAGTTACCTGGATTGGATTTGGCGTGAATGCCGTGCTTGCCGTTGCAAAAATTGCAGCCGGCATTNTCGGTAGATCGACAGCCATGCTTGCCGATGGTGTTCATTCATTGACCGATTTTGTGACGGATATCATCGTGATTGTGTTCATGAANCTGTCCCACCGCAAAGCCGACANCGACCACTCCTATGGTCATGGCAAATATGAGACTTTTGCCACCATGATNGTAGCATTTTTTCTCATAGCCGTTGCCGTCGGATTTTTTGTTGATGGAGCCTCAAAAATATTGAAATCTATCCAAGGGCATGAATTACCACGTCCCGGAATGATCGCTCTCGTGATGGCTGTTGTTTCGATAGCATCAAAAGAGTGGTTGTTTCACTATACACGCTATGTTGGCCGTCGCATCGACTCTCAGCTGATCATTGCCAACGCATGGCATCATCGCAGCGANGCGCTNTCGTCTATTGCCACCCTNATCGGTATTGGCGGAGCAATGTTTCTTGGTCAAAAATGGCGCATACTTGATCCACTGGCAGCAATGGTCGTCAGCGTATTCATTATCATTGTATCAATCAAACTTGCAAAGCCGGCTATCAAAGAGTTGCTTGAAGCATCACTCCCTCCCGAACTTGTCAAACAAATTGACAACATTGTCGCCCATACAAAGGGAGTCAAATCATATCACGAGGTTAGAAGCCGTCGCAACGGCACAACCGATATCGTTGACCTGCATATTCTTGTCGATCCCGACATAACGGTCAAACAGGGTCATGATATCGCTACTGACTGTGAACTCCGACTGAAAAAATTACTCGGCAATTCGGCAATCATCAACATTCATGTTGAGCCATATAATGACCCTCATTAAATACTTAACAATTCAACATTATACCTACGATGAAATCCCACATTAAACATTTAGTTTTGGGAACGGTGACCGCGATAATNGCTGTCACATCTTTTTCATTACTTTTTTCAAGTTGCAGCAAAGAAGAAGGCAACCTCATCGATAACGTGCCTTATAATTCAAAAGTTATCGCATCGGTTAACCTCGATATGATTCTTAAAAATGCCGGCTGCCAGTTCCGTGACGGCACAATCATGCTCTCAAACGATCTTGAGATTTTGCGTGACCGCTATTTCCAAGACCGTGCCACGGCAGCAAATATGATTTTATTGACAGCCTCGACCGTCGATCTGAAAAAGGTTATTATCTATCAACTCGACAACCTCGACCCTGTTTTTACCTTTAAAATAAAGAACAAAGAAATTTTCACGGCACTCGCGACCGGAGCCGCCGGCAAAATGGAAGAAATTGGCAAATATGATGTTTTTGACCTCGAAAAATGTGTAATCATGACGTCGGGTGACATNGGCTGGATTTCGTCATCGGTTTCAAATATCGAGCAATCTCTTGCCCAGAACAACGGTAAAAAGCATGAAGGTTTCAATAATGCAATGAATATCATTGAAACATCTGACAAAGCCATATCAATGGCTATCAATCTTCATCAAAGCATTGATGCAGCTCCCGATAACGGTGTTGTTCAGCATTTTAAAAACACTTGGATTATCGGTGAAGCAAATCTTGCCGACAACATTCTCGGTCTATCATTCAAAACCATTGATCGAAGCGGTAAAGCTCTCGACATCAGCCCTTATATCGGTGAAATCGACCCNGACTTCTTGAGATATACCCCCGACAATACACAACTTCTTGTTGCAATCGGAAACATTGACGGTATCGANGAACTTTATACCACAATCCGCACNGCTCTCTCGCCNGAAGTAAGAGAATCTATCGATCAGTTTGTTCCCTATATCAAGGAGATTGACGGCACGACTTCCGTAGCCATAAACCCGGTTGCTACCGGCAACAGTCTGACCGATTTCTCGCTCGACACCTGGGATGCTACAATAATGACCCACTTGCCGCAACATAGTGTTGACGGTATCGTATCAATGATCGGACACCTCGGCACACTCACCGGACAAGTCTCATCTGATGAAGAACAACCCTCGTTCAACGTCGGCGGCAAAGAGGTTTTCTACGGCAACTATGACGGTTATCTGGCGTTTTCGACACGTCCGATTTCTTCAAACTATAACAACTCCTTCACATCTGACGCCCAAGGNAGCCTCGCCATGCTGATGATTGATATTCCCTATAAAAGCGAAACGATGAAAGCGTTTGACCTTCCCTATGGTTTCCATATGTCGCTTCGTCTTGAAAACACTTCGCTCAATGGNCGATTGAAATTTAATGGCACAAATGCTCCATTTCTCAGTGCCTTAGCATCAGCTATGGTTTCGTATGCACGCGCCAATCCACTCCCCGACATCGTAACGGAAACTGTAACCGATGAATATCACGACGATTCAATGATTGAAGATGAGCTCCAACCTGTCGAATAAATTTACCATCGAACAGATCGTTCTGAATCGGGTTATCCCTGATGCATTTGCTGCATCGTGTCCCCAATCAGAAATCTGGAACAGCAATTTCACCTTTGAACGNGGCAAATTTTATCGTGTCGATGCCTCGTCNGGTGGTGGNAAGTCATCTTTATGCTCGTTTATTTATGGACTTCGCAACGATTATACAGGCTCAATTTTTATAGACNACAACAATGTGAAATCGTTGAATGGTGACCAATTGTCATCAATCCGCACCCACAACATCGCTTACCTGCCTCAAGACCTTGCCCTGTTCCCCGAATTGACGGTGGAACAAAACATTCAAATCAAAAACTCGCTGACNAATCATAAAACNCCNNANCANATNATCGANATGGCGCNNCNNCTCNACATCGACAAGCTCATGAACCGCCNCNTTTCGACCCTTTCAATCGGTCAGCAACAGCGTGTCGCCATCATCCGAACCCTCTGTCAGCCGTTTGATTTTATACTGCTTGACGAACCGGTGAGCCATCTTGACAGCGAAAACAACAGAGCTGTGTCACAGCTTGTTAAATCAGAGTCAACTGCCAACCACGCTGCAATCATATCAACCTCGGTAGGCAACAACCTGATGATTGACAATCATATCATTGTAAAGCTATGACACCTATTGCCCGGCATCTTCTCTCGATCAATATAAACCGCACCCGGCTCATTGCGTTTGCTATCGCCAACCTCATCGGGTTGACAATCGTCATGCTGGCTATCCATTTCTACGGTGATATCAAAAAAACATTATATGCCGACGTTAACGAATCAGCCGATTATATAGTCATATCAAAACAGATTNATGCATTNGGACAAGCCGATACCGATGGATTTTCGCCTGAAATGATTGACTCTATCGCCGCTCAGCNCTGGGTTCTTGACCTCGNAACGTTTCAATCGTCCCAAACCGATATTACNGCTACTGTGATGTTGCCCGATGTCAGGCTATCCACTTCTCTCTTTTTTGAGGCTGTTCCNGAACGTTTNCTCGACATCCACCCTGCCGCTTTCACCTTTGACAATGGCGANACAACTGTTCCGGTAATCTTGCCAAAAGAATACCTGTCGCTNTACAATTTCGGCTATGCATCAGCACGAAATCTNCCAGCNATGAGCGANGCNATGCTCGGAATGGTACCGCTACAGATAACCGTCAGTGCCAACGGCAAAACCCTGAATTACAAGGGACGAATCGTCGGCTTTTCGTCACGGATAAACACGATTGCCGTTCCTCAAAATTTTATAACTGTCACAAATCAACTTATCAATCCCGACAAGCACGCCAATCCGTCGCGTCTGATTGTAAAAATCGACCCGACCAACCGCCATCTTATTGCGCCGTTNCTACAACAGCACAATCTTGACACTACATCGCCCGGACTGCAATCTCACACCGACTACATTCTGCGCGTGATTACGTTGGCTGTTATTATCGTCGGCTTGATAATATGCACTCTCTCGCTGTTTNTACTTACACTGACTATATTCCTGACGCTCGAAAAAAATCGCGANAAAACAAGGTTACTGCTCCAGCTCGGATACTCNCCNCGCNCCATTGCNGCCTACTATCGCAACCTAATTATATCGCTCAACTCAATTGTTTTCATTGCAGCCACGTCTATCCTACTGATTGTCGATAATCTCATAATCCATCATCCCAATCCCTATCTGTCGATTGAGCAATCTCAAATAATCATTCCGATTGCCACAGGGCTGATTATTACGCTTATATCAGTAATATTCAACACCTTATCAATCAAACGAAGTATNTAAAAANCCAATCAAATTCNNTAAACTATTATGATTAATCCNCCCTATCTTGCCTCAGACAAACGTTATGACGGCACCATGAAATTTGAACGCTGCGGAAAAAGCGGACTTCTATTACCTCGCGTTTCATTAGGTTTATGGCACAATTTCGGCGATGTAAATACACTCGCCAANAGCCGCGATATGCTACATTTTGCTTTTGACAACGGTATTACCTGTTTTGACCTTGCCAATAACTACGGNCCCTGTTACGGCTCGGCTGAAGAAACTTTCGGACAGGTCATGAAGTCATCGTTCCGTCCCTATCGCGACGAAATGGTCATCACGACAAAAGCCGGTTATGAGATGTGGCCCGGACCTTACGGAAACTTTGGNTCNCGCAAATATCTGATAGCATCGCTCGACCAGAGTCTCAAACGCATGAATCTCGATTATGTCGATATATTCTACAGCCATCGTTTTGACCCCGATACCCCAAAAGAAGAAACTTTGCAGGCTCTCGTTGACATCGTGCGNAGNGGCAAGGCTCTTTATGTCGGNATNTCAAGCTGGCCAACCGAACCGGCTCAGTTTGCCTATGACTATCTGGCGGCTCACGACGTTCCGTGTCTCATTTTCCAAGGTCGATATAACATGATTGACCGCCGGGTTGAGGAATCGGGCATACTTCAACAGGCAGCCCAGAACGGNGTCGGNTTTACCGCCTTCTCGCCNCTTGAACAGGGTATTCTTTCAGGTCGNTATCTAAACGGNGTACCNCAAGGTTCTCGTGCCTCAATCGGTCAATTTCTCAGTGCCGACAATATCACACCCCAACTGGTTGAGAAACTCGAAAAGCTCAACGACCTTGCCCGTCGTCGCGGTCANACGCTTGCCCAAATGTCGCTCGCATGGTTGTTGAAAGACAACCGAGTTACGTCGGTGATCGTCGGAAGCAGCTCNGTAAATCAGCTTCGCGACAGTCTNGGATGCCTTAACAATACTCAGTTCTCTCAAGATGAGNTGAACGATATTGACTCTATCCTTGCCAANCGTTCAGAATTTATCAGCCGATAAAATTTTATCGGTTCTCAAAACGGTACGTCCGATTCAAAACTATAGTGTCGGTCGTCTAATGGAAATATAAACTCGATTTTTTGAGCATGAAGATGCAGGCGGCATGAACACCCGCCTGCATTTTTTCCATACAGACGGTCGCCGACAATCGACATTCCGAGTCCCTGAGCCGAGGCGGCGTGTACTCTCAGCTGGTGAGTTCGCCCTGTGAGCGGATGGAACTCGACACGGCTATGCCCGTTTGAAACCTCGGTAAATCGATATTCTGTTACAGCCTCTTTGCCGTTCTCAAAATCCACTCGTTGTCGCGGACGGTCAAGCCAATCGGGTGAAAGGCTAAGATCGATTATGCCTTGTCGGGAAATGCCGTTTGCCCGATAATCACCGACGAGCAATGCGACGTATGTCTTCAAGGCTTTGCGTGTGGCAAATAATGATTGCATCACTTTGTATGAATTATCGCCAAAAGTTACAATAATCAGCCCTGACGTATCTTGGTCAAGTCGGTGGGCAACCTTTACTTGCCGTTCCTTTCCATATTTCTGTTCGAGCCATTGTTGAAGCGAAATTGCCGACCCTTTGCCGGGTACTGACAACATTCCCGCCGGCTTGTTGACCACGCAAAACCATTGATTTTCAAAAATGATTTCAGGATTATATTCAGACTCTGACCCTCTTTCGTTGTCGAGAGGCGGTTCAACAGCGAGTCCTTGAAGCATCCACCCCAACACCGGACGGCATTTGCCTCGACATGCCGGGTAGTGTTCTCCATGAATTCTAACTTCACCTTCCTTCGATTTGCCATACCAAAATTCGGCAATCGATACCGGCGTCCATCCCCGTTGATAGGCGGCGTGTAACAATTTTGGCGCACAACATTCACCGGCACCCGAGGGTGGAATTTTCATTGGCGTATCAGCAAAAATTTCGCTCAAGCTGCGGCTTTCTCCACGCGAGTTAAGTACCTTAAAATTAGAAAATAACCAATTTTGCAGAGCCTCTGAAGCTTGATGCCTGCGATTTTTCATTGCATCAAGGGTCGCAACGGCTTTTTCAAGTTTGTCAGAATACGGCTTTAAATCTTCAGCCATCTTTTTTTTCAAGCGGTGAAGTTCTGCCTTTTCAAACTGACTTTGGCGAATCATTTCTGCCATTTCGTTCTCATCGATTGGGCCGGCTTTGCGTCGGGCGTCACGGATAGCCTTTGACTGTCTGATTTTATCCCTGTAATCGTTCACCGAGGCAACAAGTCGCGTCTGTACTTGCTCATATTGCGTCTTCGCCTCGGCAAGTTGAGTTGTCTCAAACGATGCGATAGCCCTGTTTTGGCGCGATATATCAGCTTCATTTGTCTTGAAATATCCGTCGGGTTGAAGATAGTCAAACACCGGACCGACAAACCCCTCATGATAGAATCCCCCACTGCCGACCTGTCCCGAAAACGCATAAAGCGTATGGCGATTGAAATCGCTATCCTCAGCTATAAGCACACCAAGCATCTTACCCTCATCGAGTTCCCGACAAAAATTGACGTCCTCAGCCCGGTCACTTTTCTTCAAAGCCGCGAGCCTATCTATCAATTTTTCAAAAGCCATCCGACACTCTTCGTCCGGGCTATAATCAAACGGGTTATTCATACTGCTAAATTAAAGAATATCTCCGAGTTATCCAAAAATAAAAAATTTTATCTTTTATTTTGATCCAAAAGAGACCATTATATTAGATTATTTAAAAATTATATTATAACTTTGCGGACACAAACCATATCTCAAGATTCACCTGTACGGTGATTTATTTATCACACTATGAAGAAAATCTTTTACACACTATGCATTGTTGCAATCATGGCATTATCTGGTTGCGACAAAGAAGAAATTAAACCTTCGGATGATTTTGACGAGCAGCTCGAAACACTTTGCGACCGAATAAATACAAATGTCAACTCTATCCAATCATTGGTTGACGCCATATATGAAAACGATGTCATCACTTCGATCACGCCTCTTATAGAAGACGATAAAGAAGTTGGCTATACTTTTTCTTTCGCTAAAAATCAGCCTATATCAATTTACTACGGAAACAATATCGCATCGCCTTCAATCGGGGTCAAACAAGATAATGACAGCGTTTACTACTGGACCCTTGACGACGATTGGCTTCTTAATGGCAATGGAAAGAAAATCATATCTTACGGAAGAACAATTTCCATTCTTCCTCAATTCAAAATCATAAAAAACGAATGGTTCATCTCTCTTGATAACGGTAAAAACTGGGATAATCTCGGCAAAGGCAACAACGCTCTTTTTAACGACATCAATCTGTCTGATGCCGATAAAGTTATATTCACCTTGTCAAATGGTACAGAGCTGATCGTTGCCCGTCAACCCGAAATAACAATCACATTCAACGTTGACAATCATATTTTAGTCGAGCCAAATTCTACTATTTCAATTGACTACATCATCTCGGGCAAGACCAACGGATTGAATGTCGAGATCGTCACTTCGGGCAACCTCAAAGCCGAGATTGAGTCTGATGAATTGATAAAAGGAAGAATAAAAGTGACAACCGGCGAAACTATCGGAAATCTTGACAAAGTGATTTTGATTGCCTCAAACAATTCGGTTTCTACCTCTAAAAGTTTGTCATTTGAAGAAAATGATTTCATCCATATCTCTAACGGAACACATTATAACGTCGGGAATAACGGTGGCTCCATCGAATTAAATATCGAAACCAACACCGAGTATGCGGTTTCTATTCCTGCCGAGGCTCAAAGTTGGATAACTGTTGCGCAGTCTCGCACAATAAGACAAGAGACCATAACATTAAATATTGCGCCTAATGACGATGCCGCCCGCACAGCAAAAGTATGTCTCATCAATAACTCTGACATAACTTTGTCCCAAATACAAATTTCACAAGACGGTCAATCGCCCAACACTGAGATTCCGTCAAGCATGACCGCGGCATTTCCCGACAATATATTCAGAAATTATATTTTAAAAAATTTCGATTCCGATTCTGATGGCTCTATTTCTGAAGAAGAAGCCTTAGCCGTCACCCAAATTGAAGTTCAGGGTAATGGATATTATACCATTAAATCGCTTGAAGGTATTCAGTATTTCCAAAATTTGGCATATCTCGATTGCTCCGACAATGAGATTACAACTCTCAACCTTTCTGCAAATAAGGTGTTGGCTACATTGTTTTGCAATAACAATCAAATTGCATCGTTAGATGTTTCTAACTGCACTGAAATGACTGAGTTAAGATGCAACGCCAATCAAATTCCCTATTTGAATCTCTCTAAATGTACGTCGCTCCGGACGTTAGACTGCTCTCGCAACGACCTTACATCTCTTGATTTGTCAAATTGTATATCGCTAACCTACTTGTCGTGTAGCTGTCATTTAAAGTCGCTTGATCTTAACTGCCCGGCTCTAACCTATTTAGACTGCTACGGAAACCAACTCTCATCTCTTGATTTAACTAATTGTTCAGCACTGACCCATTTATACTGCTACGACAATCTGTTAACTACGCTAAATCTGTCTGATTGCTCTGCGCTGACAACATTACAATGCTCTGACAACCGACTGTCTTCACTTGATTTGTCTAATTGCCCCGCGCTGACTGATATTTCATGTTATGACAACCGTTTAACCGCCCTCAACCTATCCAACTGTTTTATGGTAGCAGAACTGCACTGCTCTAATAACCAACTCTCATCATTAGATCTTTCCGATTGTCAGGCAATAACATCTTTGTCATGTGCAAAAAACTTTTTAACCTCTTTGAATATATCAGATTGCCCCGTGCTGACTTCTTTGTGGTGCGAATCAAACAAGCTGATTTCACTGAAAGTTTCCAATAATCCGGCTCTAACACAGTTATGGTGCTCAAACAACCAAATAACCTCTTTGAATATATCCAACTGCCCGGCTCTAACTTCTGTAAACTGCCACTATAACATGCTCACAACATTGGATAGCTCTGACTGTCCCGATATAACTTATCTCGACTGCTCATATAATCAGATGACATCGTTGGATCTCTCCAAAAACACCAATCTGATCGAGTTGCATTGCTACCATAACAAACTGGTTGATTTAGACCTGACAAAAAATACGGCTCTTTCCAACCTGTATTGCTACGACAACAAATTAACATCTCTCGATCTCACTCAAAACACAAACCTTATCGATTTAGACTGTTATAACAATCAACTGACATCTCTCGATCTGTCAAAAAATACAGCATTGACTTTATTGGAGTGCGGTAGCAATTCCATAACATCATTAGATCTCTCTAACAACCTAATGATAACCGAATTAAAATGTGTCATGCCGTCTCTTAAAACCCTATATCTTAAAACAGGATATAAAATCAGCGGTATTAACATTAATCGTACCGGCGAATTCATTAATTCAAAAACTGAAGTCATTTATATTGACTAATCACCAATGAACAAAGGTCTTTTTGCACTTGCAATCGGAACATTTTCGCTTGGAATTGCTGAGTTTCTGATGATGGGAATTCTAAGCGATATCGCCTCAAATATGGGGGTTACCGTTGCCCAAGCCGGGCACTTCATTTCGGCTTATGCTTTGGGTGTTTGCGTGGGAGCCGTTATGCTGATTTTTGCACGGCGCATACCTCTTAAACGACTTATGATAATTCTTAGTGCAATTATCGCTATCGGTAACTTGTCGGCGTCTGTTGCATGGAATTATGATTCATTTTTTGCTGCACGTTTTCTATCAGGACTCCCCCACGGATGTTTCTTTGGTGTCGGAGCTATTGTTGCCCGAAAAATTGCTCGTCCGGGCAAGGAAGTCAGTGCCGTTGCCTTTATGATTGCAGGCATGACGGCAGCAAACCTTGTTGGCGTACCGATGGGCACATTCATTGCCAACAACTTGACGTGGCGCCTCGCATTTTTGATTACCGGAATTTGCGGAGCAATCACGGCTATTGCAATCGCCCTATGGGTTCCACGACTCGAACCGCTCGAATATCGAGGCTTTAAAGCTCAATTTCATTTCTTGAAAACCCTACCGCCATGGCTTATTTTTGGCGGAGTTCTTTTCGGACAAATCGGCATCTACTGCTGGTACAGCTACATCGACCCTCAGCTCACTCAAATCAGCCGTTTTTCACAAACCGACCTCACGTGGCTAATGGTACTTGCCGGACTCGGTATGGTTGGCGGTAACCTCGTTGCCGGACGACTTAGCGACCGCTACAAACCATCGTGGGTTGCAGGTTGGGTACAGGCTACAGCAATCCCCGTGATGATATTAATCTATTTCTTTGAGTCATATCAAGTTGCAGCAGTAATTCTAATGATGCTCGGCACCGCCACACTGTTCGGTTCCGGAAGCCCGTTGCAATCATCAATCGTAGGCTACTCACGCGGTGGCGAATTTCTCGGCGCCGCCTGCATCCAGATAGCCTATAACGCCGGCAATGCCATCGCCGCATGGCTCGGAAGCCTTGTAATCGCCAAAGGCTATAGCGTCAGCACCCCGGCAATCATTGGCGTCCCAATCGTCCTCGTCGGCTGCCTCCTCATCTTCACCCTCTACCGCCGCTACGAACGCGGATAAACATATTTTTGCAGGAGTCAGATTTTATACCTAACTTTATGCCCGATATCATACGCCTCTTGCACGATGTCTCCTATAACATGCTATTCAATTACTCAAAAATTTATGCTCATGAAAACTGTTTCTCACATCATCTCATCCCTATTCAGAATTCCAATCCTATCAATTTCTATTTTACTGCTCTTCTCATGTTGCAATAACAATGACGACATAATTTGGGATATGTGTCCGGTTGATATTACCATTAAAATTAAAGACGCCAATGGCAATAATCTTCTCTCACCATCAGTGCCCGGCAATATTCGAGGCAAAAAAATTGTGGCAGAATACCAAGGGCAAGAATATGAATTGAATTGGGATGAACCCTACCCGTCGCGCTATTATATGCCTTTTTTCTACGGACTAACTCTAGGAAGGGGCTATACTCAAACAGAAAACGATTCATACTTGGATGATAACAAAAGTTATCTCTTCTTTGGTGAATTTGACGGAGTCGGAGATCAGGATATATCCATATCTCTATATATCGAGGGATATCCTGATCCATGGAATATATCCGTAACCCATCGCGTTAAATGGAAAAGGAATACGCCCCATGTGACCAATACTGCAACTTTTAATGGCAAGAACATATCCTATGGTACAATTACAATCGTCTTATAAACCTTAGAATATATCAATTAAAAATACTCAAAAGATACCCTATCTTACTATTCAAGCTGAAGCTCGAGACCGCTCGAACTTGGCAAATGTCAACGAGGTATTTTAAGCGGCCAAACTCGCAAATTATAAAAAAGCTTGCTCATCAGAAGCCTATCGGCTTAATTCTGTGAGCAAGCTTTAAATTGTGTTTAAATATAATAGGCTTATTAGTATTCCTCTTCGTTGAAGAAAAGAATAGATATAGGATTCCAGTTTCTTATATAAATTATTCTATATTTAGACAAGTAAATTAGGCAATGAAAGACGATAAAATTATTCTATTATTGGTTCATTAATTCCAGTAAGAAGAGAGTTGAGATGTTCCTTGTCTTTCTTTAATAAACAAAATAAATCTTCAGTTACAGTGGGCAACTGTAAAATTATTTCTGAATGTTTAGTCACTCTTTCCAAAGAAGTGAAATGAGAAAAATAATGGAGGATTTTGAGTTCACTAATATCACCTTTCATTAGTATCTTAATCCTATTATCAATTTCGTCTTTATTCCCAGGCAATTTTATTCTAGTATAGATTTCTAAAAATCTACGTATTATATTCGGCATCATATAGGATCTACCCTCAGGACATCCATTTTTATAATATTCATGTATCTCTGAGAATAGATATAGATATTCTGANTTGTAATTTGAAAATGCTTTAGGTAATGAACTGATGTCAACAGAATGCTTAGATATTCGTTTAAGCATAAAGATNGCACAGNTTGAATTTGGTTTCTTACGTTTAATATTATTAGCGTCTCTTAAAAACGAAAAGAACTCGAAATTATGAGTAGAAATAAACAATTGAGCTACACTATCAATAATTTTTCCACTCTCATCCGACTCAAAGAAGAATGTATTAATAAGTGCTGATACCTGAGCAATATGATTTGCGTCCAAGCTGGAGATAGGATCATCTATAAATACAATTGTGTTTCTTAAGTNTCCTTCCTGACGCAAACTTTCAAGAGAAACCAGAAAATAGGATAACGCTATTGCTGTTTTCTCTCCCTCACTCAAATTATGGGCGACTGTATCTCCTCGCTTAAGAATAAAGAAGTTATCCTCTGTAATGTCTATAACCAAATCATCCCTATTTAAGAATCTTTGAATATAANCATTCAGAATTTCTTGTCCTTTTGCTATTGAATGCAGTTCGGCTTGCAATTCATTTGAAATCTTAACAAGACGCTGTTTTTCTTCTTCTTTAATTTGCCTCTCGTTTTCCTGCTTTTCTTTTTGCTTCTTACTCTGAAAATAATTTCTATCTTTTAAAAATCTTGCAATATGATGTACCTTTAGTTTATCAATTGCATCATTCTTAATAGATTGNAAATTAGAAACTATTTCATTATGAGACTGAATGATTCCATCAAGTTCGATACAATTGTCCCGATATGCCACAAATAGGTCATTAGGGTTTTCTATATTTGAGACAGCCTCAAACAAGGAAATTTCTTCCTTTTTAAGAAGCNCTTCTTCTAAATGAACTAAAAATTGAACGAGATTGCCAATNGTATCAGTATACCTATTCTTTAACTCCTCAAATTTATGCCTACAACTTTCAACTAAGTCATTTGCACTTATCAATAATTCTACGNGTCTTAGCAATTCATTTTTTACATCATTTATTCCTGACANAAGATCTGTAATGATTTTTCTAAGACGTGCTGCTTCGTTTGAATAAAATCTATTCAGTTCATTNATTCTTTCACCAGATATTATACCACCACAAAAAGCACATTTAGTAATAGATGGATGAAGTGAATAATAATCTAATCCAATCTTACCCCAATCATATAGAGTTTTATCACTATTGAGTAATTCGTCTTCCTTAACCTTTGTAGGAGTTTCAGAAAGACATTCATTAACCGACTTTACAAGTTCTTCCCAATTTATGTCATACGTGTNTTTTGAGATGCTTGACAAAGGAGATTTTGCAAGGGCATTCGAACGAGTCTCAGCTAAAACATTGACATCCGAAATAATATAGCTCTCAATTTTTGAGGAATTAATGTTTTCAATGATCCTCTTAAGATGAGCCTTTGTAAATTCAATAGAACTATCAAATACATCATTCTTAATTGTCTTTGCAATCGTAGAGAATTCTTTTTCAAATTTTGCAAATAAATCAATATAATCATGATTATCAGATAGCCATGTATCAATTTCGGCAATCTGTTTTTTCACATCTTTTAGTTGCTCTCTTTTTTCTGACGAAGCCTCTCCAATATCAAATAATAAACCCTTAATCTTGGAATCATCTTTCTTTTCAAAATGCAAATTACGCTCTATATAATCGCTATTAAATACGGAAATTCGTAAATTTGGGATNGCAACCTCTACTTCCCTTTTACCCCTTTCGTCCTCAATTAAGATCTTGAACGAAATTGCCTTTGCATCGTCATCTGATACAACAGAAATTGTTTCGAAAAAACGAGATAAAGTTGTTTTACCGGAATAGTTCCATCCGTAAATTATATTTCGTTTTTCAAAATCAGGACAATCTCCATTCCACTTGAAATCTTTATAGATTCCAAAATCCTTAATTGATTTTATGCGACGAATAAGCATTATGCGGCATTGTATATTTTTATTAATTCTTGCTTAAGTTCTCGAAATGTCAAATCAATATCAATCCTAACATTTAGTCCTAAATTGATTACATATAGAAATGATTCCTTCCTATAATATTTTTCACCCACCTGACGAAGTGACTTTTCAATAGTATCAGCCTTTGCCAATAGGCACACTAATTGATAATCCCTATCCACTATTTGTGTATTGTTACGTGGATGAGCCTTTGTATTATGTTGAGTGGCGGTAAGGAGAATCAAGTTCTCTACATAATGAGCAATCTCNGGGAACTGGGATTTNGGGAANATGTGATGNACTTGNGTNGCAGGNCCATTNGACCATGCGTCATGNACCTCNCTCTCNGANTGAATCTTTCGNATNAGGGCAATNGCTTTCTGGACATAGTACGAATTATAAGCTTCTTGCTGTTCGTCAATATGTTTCGTTGCTTCCGCTTCTTGCCTTGTNATAGACTTTTCTTTGTTCAAGTCCCTCCAGTTCTTCTTGTTATACATGAGATCCGAAAACATTCGAGGCTCTTTACCACTACTNCCCGGAACATTATGTTCGGCTGCAAGAACGTTTAGAACCTTATGGAACATCCGATCCACATCTAACTTTGATTGNGATGGGGTATTGCCGCTGATAAGTCTATGATATTTTTCATATAACTCCGTCTTAGCAGCTATTCTATTAGTACCAACATCTTCTAAGTACTGCTCAAAGTAACGCCAAAAACCACTATCCTTTAACACCTTTGAGAAAAAGCAATAGAGGAAGTTATATGCATTTCGATCTCGACGTGAAATATAATCCAACAACTCTTCATTCTTAATGGAATACGAAGTTGGGCGTCTTGAAAAATCTGCACTCAGAATTCCTGCTGTATGGAAAAGTTTCAATGGCTGAGAGAACCATTTATTATACTCATTCTTTGCACGTTCATCATCCGCGTATGGCTTATTGAACACCACCCTACAGTTGTGCTTGAAATACTGGCTTTGCCAAATATCATTAGCTGTAAACTTAGGATGAGACGCAGCGGTATTCAAAATACAATCCGCTAAGAAGCATACAATATCAGGTGTACACTTCTGATCAACATATCGAGCATCGTGAGATTTTCTAATGTCGAAGTCAAAATTTTCTAAGTATGCGTTAATTATATCTCTCATACCGTTTACGAATTTATGATTTGTTTCCCAAAGAAAAATACGGAGTTGTTGTCGATATTTAAAGAACGAGTTCCTAAGTTTCTTGCGACAGCGTAGAATCTTGCAAATTCTTCCGTAGCATAGAATTCCAGATTTTCTTTTGATATCTCTTCTGATGGATTTAACAATGTCAATATTGCCACTGAACCATCGGCAATAGAGTCTTTTGGCAAGAAACAGGCTCTGGGATTATATGTTAAGTTCGGTAACAAGACACATTCCGTATGATTCAGATATTTCGAGACATCTAACGATGAAATATCATCTAAAAAGCAGTCGTAATCTGGTATATCTATAATCTCATTATCACCAATATTCCTTGACTTAAGAACACGGTATTTACCCGTCGGCTTTGTTATCGATTTAGTAATAACACGATCTCTGTAAGCTTTAAAGATACCAAACTCCATTGAATTGGCTATTTCATCGAAATCTTTATCTCTATATAACAACCAATACGGGAAAGACTTATCGGTAATATAACTTTGATCTACCTGTCTAATACTGTTATTTATATATGAATATATAATTGTATCGCTGGTCTTCTTTTTTGTATTTATAGTGAATGAGACTGTTTCTATCCTAACACCCTTGAACGCTTTTTCGCCGAAATCGATTAAATGAGATATTGAATATGAGTTCATAATCTCTCGCGTCTTATTAAACTCCGGAGCATTGATTATGCTTTTGGGTACTATAAGAGAAACGTAATCACCAAGAGATAACGCTTTTTCAACGAAAAAAGCAAAGATATTATTCGTATCCTTATTGACAGCTTTGGCTTTGTAGCGGGAAGCCAAAGTTTTATCCTTAGTGAGTTTCATATAAGGAGGGTTACCAATGACTATATCATATTTTTTATCGAAATCTAATAATAGGAAATCACCCTCAATGAAATTTATCTCAATATTTTCAGGAAGAGACATATGTTTTAACATCTCTTTCAGTAGTTCAATTGACGATGGGTTGATATCCACAACATCAATCTTAACATTGCTGATATTTGAATACCTTTCAATCAGACAAGGCAAAAAATTACCTACTCCAATTGAAGGCTCCAATATAGAAAGAGTGCTGAAATTCTTCGCATCAGGAAGATTATTCACAATGCTGAAACATATATCTTGGCGAGTATAATAAGCTGCTGTGTTTTCTCTTTCAGCATTAGCCATCTCAACTATTCTTGAGAGTCGAGGGAAAGACAGTTTACTTCTTCCAACATAATTCAGTAATCTCTCTTGAGCGTTGAGATTATTTTCTTTTACAAGAGAAATCGCATCCGCATTTGAAAAAGTAGGTCTTTCCAGATATTTCCTGATTTTGTTCGCAATCTGACGAAATATAACAGTAGGTACAGCTTCTCCCAGATTCTGACGAATATTCATTTCCTCTTTCTTGAGAAAGGCCTGCTTCTCTTTTAATGATAGTGCATTCAACTTTTCAAAAGGAGTCTCAGACCATTGAAAAGAAGATGGGACTGACATCATGAGCATAACCTCACGAATGCTGAACACTCGATTGTCCGTCGGGTGAACAGTATTTTGGCTCGCCATGATATCATTACGCGTATGAATACATGGAGCAACTTTATCCCAGCATTGGCGTGTGTATTTGTCTCCGTTCTTTTGAGCATTATACACTATGACTCCATTCTTTATTGTGTGAGGTATACGTGTAATGTCGTCATTATCGAAAGCTGACTGTCCCTCTTTAATCTCTGAAATCCACGCTTCCATATGAGGAGCGTATTTCCGGAAGTTATGATAGATGTCGCCTTTTGATATTTCACCCATTACTTTTAATGAGGGTAAATGACCGATCGTTTCTCTTAACTTCTTTTCAGGAGTTCTGTCAGGGAAAATATCATTAGGCGTAATATCGGTTAAATCTTTCCTTACCCCAATGACTAGTGTTCGCGTACGACTTGATGGACAACCATAGTCCTTGAAATTGACTATTCTAAAGAGGATGTTATAAATCCCTCCTAAATTCATTGTTATTGCTTCTTGGATTGACTTGTCGTTTCCGTCTATATCTGTACATACAGAATTCAAGAAAGCACGAACATTTTCAAAGATGAAGAATTTAGGCTTAACGTCTTTGGTTATCTTAATAGATTCGACCACTAAGGAGTTACGTTTTAATTCATCGCCTTTCTTGTGATTGGCAACAGACATACCTTGGCAAGGAGGCGTAGCGATCAGCACATCTAAATCATCTACTCCAAAGCAGTCTTTCCAAACATCTAATTCTCTGAAAATTTTCTCCTTTGTTTCAGTCAGGGTCATATCACCACAGATATACCCGGAAGATAGCATACACTTATTATTGTACTGCTGAATCTTTAGACGACGCTCTAATAATTCTACAGTTGCAATACAACTAAATCCAGCTTCTTTAAAACCATAACAACCAATACCTGCACTGCTAAAAAGACTGACATAAGACTTTATACCGTAGAGCGATTTTCGCTCTGCAGCCATCGTTGCGGCAACCTCTTCGGGTATGTCGTATGTCTTCGTCTTCTTGCTCACA
>JAAVCC010000008.1 GCA_014802535.1 Bacteroides sp.
ACAATACTTATGTATATGTTTGTTTAATTGAAGAAAGCAGTTTTGGCATTTTCAATTATGCTTCAAAAGAACCTGCTAAATTGAATCTTTTATTATCTTTAGGATTTAAAACTTATAAAGCATGCAGAGAAACAGCTATTAGAAAAAAAACGTGGAATTTGATAGGACAAATTGATTTGAATAAAGAAAATATCAAATTTCCAGATTTAGCGATATTTCAGAGCTGGAATAAATTACATAGTTTACAACAATCTAAAATTATTAGACACGGTAATTTAATAACCGTGTCTAATGATGAATATCTGTCTTTGTTACATCAAGGATATATTTATGGTTATTTTGATAATGGCAATAAGTTTGAATACTGGTTGTTAAATAATATTGATGATTATCCAAACAATCAGGACATATTCCCCATATAATATAAAAACACAGAATTACTCACTGAAACACCAAAAATAGCCTGACCATGTTGCTAGCGGACAGTCATATCACGATGGCGGTAGGCGTTCTTGTGACGACGGCTGACATTAATATTATCTTTAAGTGCCGAATTTTTGCTAACTTTGCATTTGGAATAAGTGACTCTACAGCCGTGCTAAAGCATCTTTTGATATACGTTGTGTTTGCACTCTCATATCTCTCTATGGGAGCTATCGATTATGTTCCGCAGCTCGACGTTTACGGCGAGGTGATGGAATGCCGAGGCGACCGCTCGCTCGTGCCGTTCCGCTATCAGGGGCAGTATGAGGACAGTGAGACCAGGCTGTACTACAACCGCTTCCGTTACTACTCCCCGGAAATGGGTATGTACAAAACCGTTATGTAAATAATATGAAAAAATTAAATATACTAGATTTTAAATCTAATATAGAGAGTTTAGTTAATAATCTTGCTGCTGAAGAGTATGGTATAATTGAACGATACAAGCAGAATGGTATTATCCCTATAGTTGATTTGATAAATCGTATAAATGAATACGGAGAGGAAATTGTAGCTTTACCAGAGAATTGGATTAAGGATGCTTTGGTATATGATATTGAAGATAAAAGACTGGATGTATATTTGCCTTTATGGACAATTTTGGGTAAAAGTGATTTAACATTGTCTTTATCATGTTTCTACATCCATAATCGACCTCATATAGAGATTAGCGATTTAGAGGTTTTATAACAATCTATCATATTGCTCGCGGACAGTCATATCACGATGGCGGTAGGCGTCCATGTGACGACGGCCTGACATTATTATTTTTAGTGCCGAAAATTTTCTAACTTTGCAATATATTACCAATGTTTACCGAGTTATGACAACACTACGATCAATATTGATGATTTTAACCACCGTTGTGGCTGTGGCAACGGCTTCGGCTCAGAAAGGTGTGGATTTGGACGACCTGTTGACTGTCATTGATGAGAACCACCGCACTGTCTATTATGACAGACAAACCAACAAACCCCTGAATGGCGATTTTCGCATTAAACGAAGTCTTGACGTAGAGGTCGTCAAGCTGAAAAATGGGGTGATGAACGGCGATTATCGTCGCTATCGCAATGGTGATCTTCGTGAGTCAGGTCGTTATGACAAAGGGCTGCGCAACGGTGTTTTCACCGAATATTATTCTGACGGAAAGAGTGTGAAGCGTATTGCTCCGATGAAAAAGGGAAAGATTGACGGTTTGGTCAAGACCTATTATAATGACGGAAGTCTTGAATCGCTAAAGGAATACTCGATGAGTGTTGAGAATGGGTTTGACCGCCGGTTTGCCAAGACAACCGGTGAGCAAATCTATGATGCCAACTTTGTCAACGGGAAAAAAGAGGGCGAGGAATGGGAAATGAAAGATAACGGCAACGGTACATATTCTCACATCGTCCGCAACTATTCAGGGGGTAAGCTCAACGGCAGTTTCCGCACTGAACTTATTCGTGATGGCGAAGTGATTTATCTTATCGAAGGTGAATATTATCAGGGCGAAAAAATCGGAGAGTGGAAAGAAACTAATTTTGAAGGTTAGCCGACAAACTCGGGCAGGCTCGAAAATGTTAACACGCGGTGATGCCCCATTCACAATTTTTGATTAATTCATCAAATTTATTGAACAATATAGCTTAAATTTAAACTATTATCGTTATATTTGCAGTCTAATAGCTTAATTTTAAACTATGAACGATAATATTTATATGCTTCCTGACGGCGAAATCTGTCGCCGGATTGGTCAGAAAATAAAGCAACTACGTTTGCGTCAAAACATAACACAGATGTCTATGGCCGAACAATCGCAGATTTCGGTTTCCTCAATAAAAAAAATTGAGAATGGCGAAATAGGCTCTTTTGATTCATTGATGCGTGTTCTCCGTATCTTGGGAGAATTAGATGTGTTCTCTCCACTGCTGAAAGAAGAGGAGATGAGCCCTAATGAATATTTGAAGTTTGTAGAGGCATCAAAAAAGCAACAGCGCAAAAGAGCAAAATCAGATAAAAGTCAATCAACATTGAACAATCAAGAAGAATCAGAATGGTAGATATAGCAAAAGTAAATCTATATGGACATCAGATGGGCTCAATCCGCTGGGATAGCAGCCGTAATATTGCATTATTTGAGTATGCAGATGGTTTCATAGAAAAAGGGTTGGAACCGTCTCCCATTCTGATGCCGGCACGTTATGGTCGTGTGTATTCTTTTGGAGATATCGGGCGTGATACTTTCAAGGGTCTGCCGGGATTACTCGCCGATTCATTGCCTGATACATACGGTCGTGCCTTATTTGACCGATGGCTTGCTCTTACAGGGCGACAAAGTGGAAATGCGGTAGAGACATTATGTTTTCTTGGAAAACGATGTATGGGTGCTTTGGAATTTGAACCGGCAATGGATACTCCTTATGGTGATGATGTCAAAATTGAACTTGACTCATTAGTGGAAGTTGCAAGTGATGCATTAGCCGAGAAAGAAGAATTTGGCACAAATTTGTCAGAAGACAAGAAGGCAGCCATAGCCGAGATTGTACGTCTTGGAACTTCGGCCGGTGGTCAGAGAGCCAAAGCGATTATCGCCTATAACAAAGAGACCGGAGAAGTAAGATCAGGACAGATAAACGCACCACAAGGATTTGATTATTTTCTTATAAAACTTGACGGCGTTACCGCTGAAGCCGGATTTCGTGAAACGCAAAATTTCGGAAGGCTTGAATATTCGTTCGCTCGCCTTGTAAAAGAATGTGGAATAGAGATGTCGGATTGTAGCATTATTGAGGAAAACGGCAGGGCTCACTTTCTGACAAAACGATTTGACCGTGTAAATGGTGAAAAGATACACATGCAAACCTTGTGTGGAATCGCCCATTATGATTACCGTATGCCTCGCTCATATTCTTATGAGCAAGCTTTTAATATCATGAGAGCATTGCGTCTGCCATATTCTCAGGCTCAGGAGATGTATCGACGAATGGTTTTTAACGTTATTGTAAGGAATCAGGATGATCACACTAAAAATATATCATTCCTCATGGATAAATCAGGTAAGTGGCGACTTTCTCCAGCCTACGACATGGGATTTGCTTATAATCCCAATGGAGGGTGGACGTCACAGCATCAAATGTCTATAAACGGGAAGTTTGACGACATAACACGACAAGACCTGCTTGAATTTGCAAAACGAAACAACATAAAAGAAGCTTCTGAAATCATCGACAGTATTAAAGACTCCGTGTCATTGTGGCCTATTATAGCTAAGGAATGTGATGTGCCTCAATCAATGATAGATGCTATTCTTCCAGAAATGAAACTTAAAATTTAATACAAGTTAAATTAAATATGAAGTTATGTTCATATACGCGACAAACCTATCGGTCAATTTTTTTTAACACATCTCGCTTGAAGAAGCGATGGATATGCTTTATTCGTCTCCCCTATTTGAATTAATCGATGACGGCACCGCCGACCTCATTTGCCGAAGCGACATATATCTCGCCGACGAGATTATTAGAAATCATAGTGATAAATAACGCATGATATAGATTCAAGAACGAAGTGCAAAATTTGTGATTAAATTTGTCAGATTCTTATTGTTCCTCGACGAGAGGTTGCCTTAGCGGCAGGGGTAGCCGAGACGGTCCCCTAAGAGAAAAATGAACAATACAAAAAAGAAAATTATTTGGTGATGAAGATTATTTTTTTTAATTTTGCACCGTCTTAGGTTTCATGAGCATCGCAAGATGGCATGAATTAAAAGGGAATCAGGTGAGAATCCTGAACAGACCCGCTACTGTGAGTCCTCCAAGGATTTCCGTAGATTATAGTCACTGGTCATAATCTGACCGGGAAGGCTTACGGAAATAGGACAAGTCAGGAGACCTGCCGGGACATTTGTATCATTAATCCCGAGGAATGGATGCTATGATAGCGAGATCTGAAATACAAGACAATTGCAACCATCAGCAAGTAAACTCAAACAATGCCATCGGTTGCGCCGGTGAAGTCAAAGTGACTTTGCCCTTTGTTGTATGCCAATCATTGAACACACAAGAATCGAGAGAAATGATACATGTTGAAACTTATTGTTTAACTTTATCATCATCTCGTACAAAATGGAATTTGATGTAATCGGAATCTATCTGCCTCCTTCCGGATTAATTGCTGCACGCTCAGGATATGAGCAAGGGCAGATTTCAGCCAGCCGATTAAAAACGATTGAGAATGAGGCTGTCAACGACATTGTTGAAAGACAGCTTGAATGTGGACTAACTGTTGTTACGTCGGGAGGTATACGTTGGAAACATTGGAACGAGGATTTTTTCTTCGGATTTTCAGGTATTTCAAAGGAATGTTTGAACAGCGGACATGTGTATTCAAGCGAGACAACCTTTACCGATTTGATGCGTTTCACAGGGCGCATATCTTTCAATCCATCACATCCTTATTTAGATGATTTCAAATTTCTGATTGATACCGTGGCCGGGCGAGCGAAATGTCGACATATCATTCCTTCGCCTACCGAGTTGTATATGCAAATCCTTCTTATGTCTGACGGTCATCCCGAACGAATATATCCTGATGCAAAAAAACTCGTATCAGATATAACAGATTCTTATCGTAAAACTATAATGAAACTGTATGAATTGGGATGCCGTAGCATAGTATTCGATGATACAGTGTGTGGGTGCCTGTGTGAGTCTAATTTCGCAAAAAGGCTTCTGCAAGGAGGTATTGACACAATAAGTTTACAGAATATCTTAATAGACCTGATCAATGACTCTTTCGCCGAAACACCATCAGATATAGAGAAGGCGGTTTATCTTTCAGGCGGTGACATTATAGTACCTGAATGGGAATATATAAAATATCCCGACAACATCATGCCCCGCATATTATCGGAGGTTAATGCCGACAAGTTTTTCATGCCTTTTAATGTAACTGATGATTATTCAATTGAGATTCTTAACCATGTGTCTCCGGGAAAGAAAATTGTACTGGGGCTAATCGACGCGCATACGCCATTGGCCGATGACAAAGAGGCTATTGTCCAATTTGTGGAAAAAGCCGGACGATATATCAATCAGGCATCCCTTGCGGTCGGTCCAAAAACCGGATTTAATATGTCAAACTATGTTTCACGCGGACTTGACTACAACGACCAATGGTCTAAAATAGAATCGCTGACTGCAATGATAAAAAATAACAATATAATATTGAAATAAAATTATGTTTAAAAATTTTCATGGATTTCAACTGGTCGATGAGTATCATCAGTGGAAAAAAGAACACAGACAAAACAATAATCCGCTTCAAATCAAGATAATCAAACTTGGCATTGCGATTGCAGCCACACTCTTCTGTTGGCTTGTACCGTCATCATTCTTCGGTATTCCCGGATTAACCGTTGTCGAACACCGTGTAATAGCCTTTTTTGTATTTGCGGCTCTCATGTGGCTATTCGATGCCGTGCCGGCATGGACTACGTCATTAGTTGTCGTTGTTTTGCTCCTTTTCTTTGCTTCAGACAGTTCGTTATGGTTTATGCGTGAAAGTGAGAATCTTGGTAAACTTGTGAGCTACAAGTCGATACTACATTGTTTTGCCGACCCTATAATAATGTTGTTTATAGGTGGATTCATTATAGCCATAGCCGCATCAAAGAGCGGTCTTGACGTGAAACTTGCCAAGGCATTGCTGACACCATTCGGAACTAAATCAGAAAACGTGATGCTTGGATTCCTTCTGGTTACAGGAGTATTCTCAATGTTCATCAGTAACACTGCCACAGCCGCCATGATGCTAACATTTCTGGCACCCGTACTTAAAGCATTGCCTGCCGACGGCAAAGGTAAAATCGGGCTTGCGCTGGCAATTCCGATTGGGGCAAATATTGGAGGTATCGGCACGCCGATAGGTACTCCACCCAATGCCATAGCTTTGAAATATCTCAATGACCCTGACGGAATGAATCTCGGTATAGGTTTTGGTCAATGGATGCTTGTCATGTTGCCGCTTGCGATATTACTCCTGTTTATCGCATGGTTTATTCTTAAAACAATGTTCCCATTTAAACAGAAAGAGATACATCTTGAAATAGAAAATGTTCATGAGGCGAGCTGGAAAGACAAAGTTGTCTATATCACATTTGCCGTTACCGTACTGTTGTGGATGTGCGATATGATAACAGGGGTAAACGCCAATGTCGTAGCGATGCTTCCGGTTGCGGTGCTATGCGTGACCGGCATTATAACAAAGCGCGATCTCGAAGAATTAAGCTGGAGCATACTTTGGATGGTCGCCGGAGGATTTGCACTTGGTGTAGCTCTTCAGGAATCAGGCCTGGCACAACACCTGATAACATCCATTCCGTTTGGCACATGGTCGCCATTAGTGGTCGTTATTGGCTCAGGAATGCTTTGTTATCTAATGGCAAACTTTATCTCTCACACCGCGACTGCTGCATTGTTTGTTCCGATTCTCGCAATAGCCGGGGGAAGCATGGGCCAACAGCTTGCCGGACTGGGCGGTGTAGGTACTTTGCTCATCGGGGTTGCAATCAGTTCATCGGTTGCCATGATTCTACCAATTTCAACGCCCCCTAATGCTCTTGCCGATGCAACCGGATTTATCAAGCAAAAGGACATGGTTACTACAGGCTTGATTATGGGAGCTTTTGGACTCGTCCTGGGTTATGCTGTACTTATGACTTTAGGGCGAATGGTACTTCTTTGAAAATTCTTTTCTGCCGACCGATATAATTTAAACTCTTTTCATCAAATCGGTCAATATCGGGCTTGCGCTAATCTTCCGCAAGCCCGATTTTTTTAAATCGGGTAAACATATCAAAATTTCAAAGAAATATTATATTTTTGCATTTTAAACTTAGTTATAATTAACTGCGACTGATGCAATACGCCATTTCTTTTCTACCGATTGTTTTATTGTTTGTCTTGATGCTCAAATTCAGATTGTCGGGATATTTGAGTGCTTTAGTGACTCTGGCAATAACGATTTTGCTCGGATTGTTTGTTGCCCCGAGGCTTGAAATCATTCCGCAAGCTTATGAGCTGTCTCCAATTTATGGATTGATTGGCTGGAGCGTGGTTGAAGGTGTTTTAAAAGCTATATTTCCGATTTTTCTTATCATTTTGATGGCTATTTTCAGCTACAATATTCTCGTTCAGTCAAAACAGATTGAGTGTATCAAGGCTCAATTCATTTCGCTGACCGATGATCAAGGTATTCTCGTTCTATTAATGGTATGGGGCTTTGGGGGACTTTTAGAGGGTATGGCAGGTTTTGGAACGGCTGTCGCTATCCCTGCTGCCATTTTAATCGGATTAGGGTTCAAGCCTTTTTTCTCGGCTGTAGTCGCGCTGTTGGGCAATACGGTTGCGACAGGTTTTGCGGCTGTCGGTGTTCCGGTTACAACTTTATGCAACGAGGCTGTTGCGGGCGGAAATGCGTCATTATCAATGATTAAAGAGGTGTCGGGTTTTACGGTCATGCAACTGTCGCCGTTGTTTTTCTTTATACCGTTTGTAATTCTGATGTTAACCGACCGAAAGGCGTGGAAGAAAAACATTTTGTTGACACTGTGGGTCGGAACGGTTTCATTGTTAACTCAATGGGCATGTGCGGTTTATCTTGGGGCTGAGACTCCGGCAATCATCGGGTCGATAGCTGCGATTCTCGCCCTTGTCATCGCCGCCAAATTCACGTCGGGCAAAGCGGCATCAAGCAATAAGCGTTCAAATATCTCATTCAAGGCAGCTATAAAGTCGTGGAGCATCTATATCTCAATACTTGTGCTGATTCTTATTTCGGGTAGTCTTTGTCAACCGGTAAACCATTTTCTGAGAACTCATCTTGTATCACAAATCACGATTCCGGTAGTTGAGACGGTTTTTAGATTTGGTTGGATTTCCAATGCTGCCTTTATTATTTTTGTCGGAAGTATTATCGGCGGACTGATTCAAGGCGTCGGATTTAGCAGACTGATGTTGATTCTTTGCCAAACGATGATGTCACTTAAAACAACGGCAATAACGATTATATGTCTAATTTCGTTGGCATCGGTGATGAATTACTCGGGCATGATCAATACAATGGCTGTCGGAATCGTGGCATTAACAGGTAAATTTTACCCGATTTTCGCACCTTTCATCGGCGCAATCGGAACGTTTGTAACAGGTAGCGACACCTCGTCAAACATTCTGTTTGCCAAATTGCAGGTGAATGTTGCCCACAATCTCGGTTTCGTCGGACAAAACAGCTACATGGGCATTACAGGAAATGAAACAAATTGGTTATTAGCAGCTAATACCACCGGGGCAACCGGCGGGAAAATGCTTTCGCCTCAGAGCATTGCCATCGCCACAGCCGCGTGTGACATGAAAGACAGCGACGACAAAATTTTGCGAGCCGTAATCCCCTACGCCTTGGTCTATGTCTTAATCGGAGGATTAATCGTTTATTTTGGTTGACAGACAATCAATTAAAAACCGTTCATTCAGCAATTTTACCCTATATTTGCATTTTTACTTAGACAAGGTAAATATGCAGAACAAAGGTAAAATAAAAGATTATCTCAACAAATCATTCTGCAATAGAAATTTAATCGAGTAAGGTAAAATACAGTAATCGTTCACATACAGGTCTTTAGTGTACACCCGGTGTACACCACCCTAAAAAACTGTGTACATATTTGTACACCAAAACCGCTTATTTGTACAAATGAAGTGACACCAAATGAACGACACCCCTAAGCGCAAGTTAGGCTGTAACCCCCAATATTATTGAGTTGTTACAGCCTAACAGTTTATGTAATAAGTATATCCTGAATCGGATGCCTTAATCTTCGATAGCAGCCTGCGCCGCAGCTACGCGGGCGATGGGCACGCGGAAGGGTGAACAGCTAACGTAGTTCATGCCAAGTTTGGCACAGAATTTAACTGATGAGGGTTCGCCACCGTGCTCACCACAGATTCCGACTTTGAGGTCGGGACGGGTTGAGCGACCTTTCTTAACGCCCATTTCAACGAGTTGTCCAACGCCTTCCTGGTCAAGTACTTCAAACGGATCAACTTTGATGATGCCGTGTTCTTTGTAGTATTTGAGGAATTTGGGAGCGTCGTCGCGTGAGAATCCGAAGGTCATCTGGGTCAAGTCGTTTGTACCAAATGAGAAGAATTCGGCTACTGATGCGATTTCGTTGGCGGTCAATGCTGCACGGGGAACTTCAATCATTGTACCAACGAGGTAGGGAATTGATTGTCCTTTTTCAGCAAATACTTTGCCGGCTGTGATGTTGATTACGTCTGCCTGGTTCTGAATTTCTTTGAGTGAACCTACAAGCGGAATCATAATTTCGGGTTTAACGTCGATACCACGGTTTTTGCAGTTGAGTGCAGCTTCGATGATTGCACGGGTCTGCATTTCGGTGATTTCGGGATATGTGATACCGAGACGGCAACCACGGTGACCAAGCATAGGGTTGAATTCTTCGAGGCTGTCAACTTTTGCTTTTACCTCAGCAAGGCTGATGCCCATTTCTTCGGCAAGCTCTTTTTGGGTTGCAGTCTGATGGGGTACGAATTCGTGCAACGGGGGATCGAGAAGACGGATTGTCACGCCGTAACCATCCATTGCTTCAAAGATACCCTCAAAGTCGCCACGCTGCATGGGGAGAAGTTTTTCGAGGGCTGTACGACGGCCGGCTTCGTCAGATGCAAGAATCATCTCGCGAACGGCTTTGATACGGTCGCCTTCAAAGAACATGTGTTCTGTACGGCAAAGACCGATACCTTGTGCTCCGAAACGACGTGCTTGTTTAGCATCGCGGGGAGTGTCGGCATTTGTACGAACGAGTGTTTTTGTATATTTTTCAGCGAGGTTCATGATTGCAGCGAAATCGCCGTCGAGTTCGGGCTCGGTTGTGGGAACCTGACCGTCATAAACGTCACCGGTTGAACCGTTGAGTGAAATCCAATCGCCTTCTTTGTAGGTTTTGCCACCCATTTCAACGGTTTTTTCTTTGTAGTCAACTTTGATTTCACCTGCACCTGACACGCAGCATTTACCCATACCGCGAGCAACAACGGCAGCGTGAGAAGTCATACCGCCACGCATGGTGAGGATACCTTGTGCAACTGCCATACCGCGAAGGTCTTCGGGTGAAGTTTCGATACGAACGAGAACAACTTTCTTTTTCTTTTCAGCCCAGTTTTCAGCTTCTTCAGCCGAGAATACGATTTGACCTGCAGCAGCACCGGGAGATGCGGGAAGACCTTTGGCTACAACTTTAGCGCGTTTGAGAGCTGCTTTGTCAAAGACGGGGTGAAGGAGCTCGTCAAGTTTCTGAGGTTCCATGCGAAGGAGTGCGGTTTTTTCGTCAATCTGACCTGCACGAAGAAGATCCATTGCGATTTTAACCATAGCAGCACCTGTACGTTTACCGTTACGGGTCTGGAGCATCCAAAGTTTACCGTCTTGGATTGTGAACTCCATATCTTGCATGTCGCGGTAATAGTCTTCGAGTTTGTGAGCGATAGCGATCAGCTCGGCAGCACAAACGGGCATAGATTCTTCGAGTGAAGGATATTTTGAAGCGCGTTCTTCTTCTGAGATACCCTGGAGGGCAGCCCAACGGCGAGAGCCTTCAACAGTGATTTGCTGAGGAGTGCGGATACCGGCAACGACATCCTCGCCCTGAGCGTTGATAAGATATTCACCATTAAAGATGTTTTCGCCGGTAGCAGCGTCACGGCTAAATGCAACACCGGTAGCCGAGTTGTTACCCATGTTACCGTAAACCATAGCCTGAACGTTAACAGCGGTTCCCCATTCTTCGGGAATCTGGTTCATGCGACGGTAGAGAATTGCACGTTCGTTCATCCAGCTGTCAAATACAGCGCAGATACCGCCCCAAAGCTGTTCCCAAGCGTTATCGGGGAAGTCTTTGCCGGTAAATTCTTTAACGGCGGCTTTGAAAAGCTTAACAAGTTTTTTGAGATCGTCAACATCGAGCTCGGTGTCGAGTTTAACACCTTTCTCTTCTTTGACTTTCTCCATAATTTCTTCAAAGGGATCGATGTCGGCTTTGCTTTTTGGTTTCATGCCAAGAACAACGTCGCCATACATCTGAACAAAACGACGGTAGCTATCCCAAGCAAAACGAGGGTTACCGCTTTTTTCAGCGAGAGAATTAACGGTTGCATCGTTCATACCGAGGTTGAGGACAGTGTCCATCATACCGGGCATTGAAGCACGAGCACCTGAACGAACTGAAACCAAGAGCGGGTTTGCAGGGTCGTTGAATTTTTTGCCTGTAAGGCTTTCAACATGAGCGATAGCTGCTTCAACATCTTTTTGAAGACGTTTTACAACTTCGTCACGACCATATTGAGTGTATTCGGTACAGACTTCGGTTGTGATTGTAAAACCGGGAGGCACAGGCATGCCGAGAAGATTCATTTCTGCGAGGTTGGCACCTTTGCCACCGAGGAGGTTTCTCATCGAAGCATTTCCTTCGGCTTTACCGTCGCCAAACGTATAAACTCTTTTCATTAGGTGATTTTGTTTTATATAGGTTAATTTTAAAATTTACTTAATTTCAGGTGTTCTGCAAAGTTACTCAATAATTGTCGTTTTTGAAAAAAATTTACAAAAAAATAATCTTTATCAAGATGTTTTACACAAAATTTAGTAACAATCAGACACTTTAGTATAATTATATGGGCTTGAAAAGTTTGTTAATATCGGCAACAAAGTCGTTAAACAAACTTTTAATAGGAGTTACAATAGGCTTGAAGTCTGAATTTTTGGGAGAAGCATAGAGTTTTATGCCACCATGATTACATTGAATATACATAGCCTTGTCCATAATCAACGGTTCGCCGTCGATATGAGCCGGGCCATCAGAATTGCGCGTAATCACTGCCGCCGGTGCTCTAAACGTATGAATCATGACGTTTTTGTTGATATAACCGGTCATCAGGTCGATACCAAACGCGGCGGCATCGGCCGGAGTTCCGGCATGAACAATCGTGAAGTCAAGCAATCCATCGGTTATTGATGCCTGAGGGGCAATGTAGGCGTTGTTTCCATATTGCGAAGCATTGCAAACGGCTATCAAAAAAGCTTTTTCGGTGAGCACTTTACCATTGGCACTGATTGTATATTCCTGGGGATTGTAATTGAGATATTCGTCAATCGCGCTTTTGATATACATCATTTTGCCACGTCGATTTTGTTTGGCAAAACGATGACTGACTGCGGCATCAAAACCAACGCCAAAAGTGCAAAAAAACGGGCGATGGTTCACCTCGCCATAGTCACAATCAACAATATTTCGCTGAGCGATAATATCGGCAGCGCGGTCAATATCCATCGGTATGTTCAGATGTCGAGCCAATCCATTGCCCGATCCGGCAGGGATAATACCGAGTGCCACATCGGTTTTGCTCAATCCGACAGCAGTCTCGTTGACCGTTCCGTCGCCACCGATAGCCACAACCGTATGAAATTTATTTTCAACGGCTTCACGTGCCAACTCGGTTGCATTTCCGGGTCCGGTTGTAAATTTGACCTCAACATCAAACCCCGACTCGGCAAGTCGTGACTTGATACGTTCAGCTACACCCTGCTTGGCGCCGGTGCCCGAAATCGGATTTATGATGAGTAATGTTCGTTCCATTGCTCAGGATTCAAAAGGGGTGTTAAATCAGTTTTGAAAGTGCAAAATTACAAATAATTATTCAATCATGAAAATTACGGCTCCCCTACCCTCTTAAAATTGAACATTAAAGAACTCGGTTATGATTGGTGCGCATTGCCAATGTGATTGCTTCGCCGACCAATGCAAAATCAGAAAGAAAATAATGTCGTTTATTTTCTTTTTCGATTGTGTGACCTGCAATCTCAGCGGTTTTTAAAAGTCGAGTTCTGAAACTGCTATCGCCAAAATATGTCGCGCTACCAATGGCAAAAGCCGTGCCTGTTGGGCTGAGATTAAGAATTATCGGTCCGGCATCGACATCCAATCCTAACAAACAAAAGTGATCGTGATATTCTTTGATGCCTGAAATTATAAAATCCTGACGGAATTTTGCTTTTAGCTTTTTATATTGATCTTTCGCAAAATCATGGTCAAGCTTTGTAAGATAAAAACAATTGAGTGCGGTATAAGAACCCTTCAGTAACTCATAAATTTCACCATCTTCACTTATAAAAGACACGAGTAATCCGGTTGGTTTGTCAATCCATTCAGATTTTGCACGTTTCAGCCATTCGTCAACGGTGCTTTTATATTTTCCATTGTTAAGTTCGGCATAATCAGACAAGGCAACAATCGCTACCATCATATCGGGAACATAAATCGGCTCGTTGGGATAGGTCGGAATATTGAAAATTTTAGATTGACGTATGCGACGATTCAACGTTTTGCAAAGATCATGATGGAGTTTATCATATTTATCATCGTCACTGATTTTTCGATAATTTCCAATCATCCACGCCAGATGGCTGAGATATGACAAATGACCTTTTTGACCATCTAAGGTTTGGAGAGGATCATCACCCCATCGATCAATATCATATTGACGAATTTCGGGCGATTTGACAATCTGTATAAGGCTGTCAATTATATATTTAGCCTCATAATCATAATCAGGATAAATTTTTGTCATATTTGACAAAGCTTCGGTCAACATCGAACATGAATACAATGCCCATTCACCCTGAAATTGAGATCCAATTTCTTCAGGCATCTCGTCTAAAAGCCGTTGAGGGGTGACAACAACCTTATCCACAAGATAGTCTTTGCGTTGAAAAATCTCTTTCTTTTCTTTAGAAAATGATCCATGATCCCAACACGACCATGCCACCCATACAACTTTTATAGCAATCGCTACGGCTATAAAGGTGAACAGAACATTATGTCGCTCAAAAAATTTCATGATAACGAATTGATAGTGCTGAATCAGGCACAAAGATTAGTAAATTCAAGGTGTAAAATTACGAATAATTTTATTAATTTGAAATTTCAGGAGTTTTAAAATGGCGGTTTCATAATTTTTACATAAATTTGTAGTATAAAGTTTCATTTATCACATTTTAAATGTCACTCGATTTTTACATTAAATAATATAATACAACTATATGATGAATTTGCCTTTCAAAAAAATATTTGTTGCTGCGGTCGCTTTTTTATCAGCTATCGGAGTAAGTGCCGATGACGCCAAATGGATAATTGCCAACGATACGTTATGTAACAAAACCAACACTTGGATTGAGTTTGAGAAAGATTTTGACCTGAAAAAGAAACCCAAAGAGGCGTTTGTCAAAATCGCCGCCGACTCAAAATATTGGTTGTGGGTGAACGATTCATCAGCTGTTTTTGAGGGTAGTTTGAAACGTGGTCCAAATCCCAAAGACGGATATTTTGACCTTGTCAATATTGCCCCTTATCTGAAAAAAGGGAGCAATCGTGTGAAAGTGTTGCTTTGCTATTTTGGCAAACCGGGATTCTCTCATAACGATAGTGGTAAAGCAGGTTTGATTTTTGACGGACAAACCATCGGATTGGGGAGCGACAGCACATGGCTCAGCCGACGTTTGCCTGAATATGGTACAGCCGGACTGCCCAAGACAAACTATCGTCTATCGGAATCAAACATACGCTATGACGCCCGACTTGAAGGGTCATCAACATTCAAGCCGTCGGTCGAAATTGGAGAATGGGGTGATGAACCATGGAACAATCTTGTTGAACGTCCTATACCACAATGGAAAAATCACGGAATAGTTTATGCCGAACCCGAAGTCAAATCAGATGGCAAAGGGAATATAATTTTATCGGTTAAACTCCCATATAATATGCAAATGACACCGGTAATCGAACTGACCGATACAAAAGGGAGCACCGAAATCAAATTGGAGACCGATCATGTCAGAGGCGGAAGTGCTGAATGTGTACGCGCTGAATATGTCACAAAACCGGGCGTTCAAAAATATGAATCGCTCGGCTGGATGAACGGCGATGTCTTGAATATCATCTATCCCGAAAATTCGACGGTAACGGTTAACCGAATCGGCTATCGCGAAACCGGATATGACACCGATTTTGAAGGTAGCTTTATATGTAACGACTCAACAATCAATCGGTTCTGGGATAAAGCGATGCGCACGCTTTACGTGAACATGCGTGACAACTATTTTGACTGTCCCGACCGTGAGAGGGCTCAATGGTGGGGCGACGTGACAATATTGATGGGACAAAGCTACTATCAATTATCGCCTAAAGCCAATGCGCTAATAAAGAAAGCCATCAACGAATTGGTCGATTGGCAAAAACCCGACGGAACTTTGTATGCTCCGATTCCCGCCTCAAATTGGAACCGCGAACTTCCCGCCCAATCGTTGGCGGCAATTGGACCTTACGGGTTTACATATTATTATCTACACACTGCCGACACGGCAACAATGCGCCATGTCTATGAACCGGTGAAACGCTATCTCGGATTGTGGGAGCTTGATGCCGACGGGCTAACCGCCGAACGCAAAGGCGGTTGGGCATGGGGCGACTGGGGTACAAATGCCGATATGCGCCTTATTCTTGCCGCGTGGCATTATCTCGCGCTCAAATCGGCTATCCAACTTGCCGAAATAAATGACCGTCAAGAAGATATTCCCGCTTATGAAGCAAGGATGGACAGCATTGCCTCAGCATTTGACAAATGCTGGAACGGGTATGCCTACCGACATCCTACATATCAAGGTGCTACCGACGACCGCGTACAGGCGATGGCTGTACTGACCGGAATTGCCGACAGCTCAAAATATGATCAAATCTTCAAACTATTTCAGTCTCAAGAATATGCGAGCCCATATATGGAAAAATATGTGCTTGAGGCTTTAATGAAAATGGGACACGGAGATTATGCTGTCAAACGATTCAAGAAACGTTTTAATGATATGATTGCCGACACGACTCATTCAACACTATTTGAAGGATGGCAAGAAGGCGGATATGGCGGCGGTTCAACCAACCACGCATGGAGTGGCGGCATGTTGACCGTGATTGCCGAAAACATTTGCGGACTGCGTCCACTCAGCCCGGGATGGAAAACTTTCATTGTCGAGCCCAACCCGATTTTGAGTGAATGTAACATCGAAGTTCCGTCAGTTGCCGGATTGATCAAAGAGACGTTCAAGGACACTGACAAAGAATTCACGCTCAATCTAACCGTTCCCGCGGGCACACAAGCCACGGTAAAACTTCCGGAAAACGACTATAAAGAAGTGACTCTCAACGGTAAAGTCATAAACATAGCAGACCTTAAACCGTTAGGCAAAGGCACTTACACTTTTAAATGTCTGAAAAGTTTGTAAAAAATCGGAGGTTTGAAAATTACACTTATTTCTTTGCCAATCGGTCACTCAAAATTAGACCGGCAAGAATCAGTCCGCAACCAATGTAACCCACAATTGAAATTGTTTCATTCAAAATAAAATAGGCAAGCACGAGAGTCACGACCGATTGAAGATAAAGATAGTTGTTTGTAACGATTGCGCCCAAAGTGGCAGTCGCCCTTGAGAAAAAGAAGAACCCGAGCAGCGAACAACAGATGCCGAGAAAGGCAATATTAATGATTACACCCGGACGCATCAAAACAGACAAAGGGCTCATATCAGGCTCCATTATTAAAAAAGGTATTGCAGTTACAAGACCATAAAAAAATGTTTTACGCGTAATGAAAAGCGAATCATAATAAACATTCACCTTTCTTAAAATTATGCTGTAAAATGCAAAACTGAATGCAGCCGATAAAGCAAGCAGATCGCCAAACGGCATTATCTGGAAATTAAACCCTGAATTAAAAATAACGCAACTAACACCAATCAGAGCCACAATCGAACCGAGATATACCCCCTTGGCAGGGCGTTCATTGCGGTAGAACACGCCAATCAACAGCGTAGTCAACAATGGGCTGATACTTGTAATGAGCGACACATTTGCCACATATGTATATTTAAGAGCAAAATTCTCAGCAATAAAATAGATCGACCCCGAAGTCAAACCACATATAGCCAACAAGATTTCATCACGCAGATTGTTTGCCCATAACCGTTTGTGGCTTACAAAAATTATAAATAAATATGCTAATAAGAAACGGTAGATATATATTTCGACAGCATGAAGTCCGTTATCAAGCAAAACTCTTGTCGATACAAACGACGATCCCCAAAATATGATTGTAATGAGGGCAGCCAGATGATACCAGGCAAATTTAGATGATGAGTTTAGTGATTTATCTGTGTCAGACATGGGTTTGAATATAACGTAAAATTTGTTGAAGTTCAAATTTTATGCAAAATTAGCAACTTTTTTTTTGTCATCAAAAACAAGTTGGTTTAATTTTTTGTATTAATATTAGAAATGAAAAAAATCAACATAACCTAAGAATACGTAAATTTATTTATAACTTTAAACGAAACATATTATGCGAACTCTCAAAACAACAGTAGCGGCATTATTGGCCGGATGTATGTTCTTAACAGGTTGTAACATGAACAAAACCGGCAAGGGTGCCTTGATCGGAGGCGGCGGCGGTGCCGCACTCGGAGCCGGAATCGGCGCACTCTTTGGCGGTGGTAAAGGAGCCGGAATCGGTAGTGCAATCGGTGCGGCAGTCGGTGCGGGAGCCGGAGCTCTTATCGGTCGCAAAATGGACAAACAAGAAGCCGAGCTGAAACAGCAGCTTGCTCAATCGGCAAATGTCGAACAAGTTACCGATGCCAACGGTCTTCAAGCAATTAAAGTTACATTTGAAAGCGGCATTTTGTTCCCGACCAACGGCACTACAATCAGCGCCAACGCAAGTAGAGAACTTTCAGAGTTTGCAAATTCACTTATACAGCACCCCGGAACCGATGTTCAGATTTATGGATTTACCGACAACACCGGGTCAATGGCAGTTAACCAACGTGTTGCCAACGGACGAGCCGACTCAGTTCTCAGCTATCTCGCCCAGTGTGGTGTTTCACCCACACGCTTGAAAGCACAAGGCGTTCCGATGGCCGACTATGTCGCATCAAACGAAACAGCCGCCGGACGTGCACAAAACCGCCGTGTTGAAATCTATATCACCGCCAGTCCTCAAATGATTCAGCAGGCCGAGGCAGGAACACTGCAATAAACAACAAATATAACATACTATAAACGGACAAGCATTTTAGCTTGCCCGTTTTTTTATTAAGCCAATTAAGGATTTTTTTCATTAATAAATAAATTTGACGTAAAAAAATGCCTAATTATTGAAAAAATAATTGTAAATTTGCGCCAATATTTATAAACGATGAAACAAGTACAATACAACGGGCTGACATTTGTGCCCTTTATCAGCAAGGAAGAAATCGCCAAACGCGTTCGCGAGATTGCAGCCGACATCAAAGCCGACTTTGATGGTACGGTTCCATTGTTTATTTGTGTGTTGAACGGAGCCTTTCCGTTTGCCGCCGACCTATTCAGAGCCGTTGATATGGATGCCGAAATAACTTTTATACGACTTAAAAGTTATCAGGGCACCGAAACCTCGGGTAAAGTCAAAGAAATAGTCGGATTAAGTGAAGACATTAAGGGTCGCAACGTCATCATCATTGAAGACATTGTCGATACGGGTCATACATTGGCAAAACTTGTTACCGATCTTCAACAAAAAGAACCGGCACGTTTGAAAATCGCGACACTACTCTTCAAGCCCGAAGCCGAGCGCAACGGAGTAAAACCCGACTATGTCGGCTTCTCGATCGATCCACGTTTTATCATCGGATATGGCCTCGACCTCGACGGCATGGCACGCAACCTTGAAGATATCTATGTATTGAAACAGGATTAAAAATCAAACAGGCAATACAATATTTATTAATTTAGATATAGAATCATAAAATGTTTAATGTAGTTATATTTGGAGCCCCGGGCAGTGGAAAAGGAACCCAAAGTGAAAACCTTATTAATGAATATGGTCTCTACCATATCTCAACCGGTGAAGTGCTTCGTGACCATATAGCTCGTGAGACCGAACTTGGTAAAATTGCTCAAAACTATATTTCACAAGGTCAACTTATTCCCGACGATCTGATGGTAAACATCCTTGAAGATCTCCTTGACCAAAACCCTAAAGAAACAGCTAAAGGCGTGATTTTTGACGGATTTCCCCGCACTGTTCCTCAGGCACAAGCTCTAAAAGATATGCTTAACAAAAGAGGATCAAAAGTTCATGCAGTTGTCGGTCTTGAAGTCAATGACGATGAACTCGTTGAACGCATACTCAAACGCGGACGTGAAACCGGACGCGCCGATGACAATCTTGAAACTGTCAAAAAACGTCTTGACGTTTATCACAGCCAAACACTCCCCCTTCGCGACTACTATACCAAAGAAGGGAAATATCATGCAATTAAAGGAACAGGTGAAGTATCTCAGATTTTCAATACAATAAAAGAGAAACTTGACAATATCAAAAACGCATAATCATCTCATCTATCCATATCAATCTCATAACGTAGATAAATACTAAAGCGGCTCCCCTCCTCTGCGAAGATAAGGGAGCCGTAAATTTTTTCAAAAATTTTTATAGAATTTATTTTGACTGAATGCTCTGAATCAAATCGACATCGGGAACAATAAAAATTTCAAGTCGCCGGTTTGCAGCACGATTACGTCGCGTTGTATTGGGCAAGAGCGGGTCGCCTGCACCAATTCCGTAATAACGAAGTCCACCGGGGCTCTCAACATTCTGTTCAAACCATTGGCTAACCGATTTTGCTCGTTGGTCAGACAATTTCTCGGTGTATGCAGGGTCACCGGTGTTGTCGGTATGCACGGCAAGCAACAATTTGTAACGGCCGGGAGTGCGCAAATAGGCACTGAACGGTTCAAGCAACTGGCGAGCATATACCTCTTGCAACGATGTTTCATTGGGTGCAAACATCTTGTCGGTCGGGATTGTGACAATTAACACCTGACCGTTTCGGGTCGATTTAACATCATAGCCCAAGTGATGTAATGATTCAGCTTGTTGCATCATCGATGCTTTAACTGCATTTGACAATTTATCAGGCACCACAGGGGTCGCAATTTCATTAGTCAACAAGTGTTCATCGGGGTCGGCAACCACGACTTTATTTTTATTGTTATTTGCTTTTATAGTAGCGGCTGACGGTTTCAAACGTTTAAAAAATTGTGCATCGGCATGAAAACATGAAGCCAAAGCAGCAACGATAAACAAGGCTTTAAAAATTCGTGACATATATAAATATGTGTATTTCTAATTAATCTTCGAGTGATGATTCATAATCGAGTTCTGCCTCGACAAGAGCTCTGACATATTGAGGGTCGAGTTTGGCGCCCTTATCTTTACGCAACATTCGGGTTACATAATCGGTAAGGTCACCGACAATGTCTTCGTCGGCATCATCGTCATCATCCATATCGATTTCAAGCATACCGTTTTCCTCATAATATTCCCAAATCATGTCGAGCACATTGAAAAGCTCGTCATCGTCATATATTGAAGCAACGTCGGCCGGAAGAGCGGCTCTCATCTGCCTGATAGCATTATTTTCGTCAAATTCTTTCATAACCAAATATAAATTTGACTATAAAGTTAGGTATTATATTTATAAATATGGCAATCCGCCCCTCTTTTTTGTGAAAATTTAAGGAATTACCATTAAAAACAAAGAATAATGGATGTCAGTCATAGAATGTAACAAAATTCAATAGCACACTTTCGGGGGCATAAATTTGTTAAAATGTCTATAATTAATTGATGATAAAGGGTGATTATTTTGAAAAAAAGCCGTAACTTTGCACAATAAATCAGAGAACAAGACTTAATAAGCTATAAATCAATTAATTAACTTCTAAAATTTAAATGGACCTTATCAAACTTTTATCGCCGCACAATTTTGACTTAGGAGCAACAATAATATTGTACTCTTTTGTGATTGCTGTCGGATTGTGTCTCGGCAAATTAAAAGTAAAAGGTGTGTCTCTCGGTGTAACATTTGTGCTGTTTGTCGGCATTATAATGGGCGCCAACGGCTATGAAGTTGACACACACGTTTTAAAATTTGTACGCGAGTTTGGATTAATCCTGTTTATTTTTGCAATCGGTCTTCAAGTTGGACCCGGTTTCTTCTCATCGTTCCGCGAAGGCGGCGTCAGGCTTAACATTCTCGCCGTTTCGGCAATAGCGTTAAACGTTATTATCGTTCTTATAATATATTTTATTGAAGGTGGAAACACTTCGATAAGCGCACTCGTCGGCATCATGTCGGGAGCAGTAACCAATACACCGGGACTTGCAGCCGCTCAGCAAACAGTCGGTAATATAGAGGCTGAAAACCTGATGGCTATGGGATATGCCGCCGCTTATCCTCTCGGTGTTGTCGGTATCATCGCCGCAATGTTTATCATTAAGGCAATCTTCAGAATTCGTGTTGAAGACGAGATTCGTCAGATTGAGGAATATCAGGAGAACAGCCAGTTGAAACCCTACGTTATGACAATCGAAGTCACCAACAAGCTTGTTGACGGAATGAGTGTGCAGAAGCTTCATCAAATCATCAACTGCAACTTTGTGGTTTCACGATTGATGAAAGCCGACGGCTCAATTGTCATTCCTATGGCATCAACCGAAATCAACCTCGGAGACCGTTTGCGCACCGTACTCTCTGCCAACGACAAAGAACGCTTCTCAGCTCTCATTGGTGTTGAAAGCGATGTTGATCTTGAGGAAGCATCACCAACAAATGTGGTATCACGCCGCATTTTGGTTACTCAGCCTTCATATAACGGTGTCACACTCGGTTCACTCCGTCTTCATAACGGTTACAGCCTTAACGCCACACGCGTAAACCGTGCCGGCGTCGATCTTCTTGCCGAGCCGGGACTTCGCCTTCAAATCGGTGACCGACTCACTGTTGTTGGTCCGCTTGAAGACATTGACCGTCTCGCCCAAAAGATGGGTAACTCTATGAAACGCCTAAACCAACCCAACCTTATCACGATATTTGTCGGCATACTTTTCGGTATTCTCGTGGGTTCAATTAATGTTGGCTTCGGTATGAAACTCGGACTCGCCGGCGGACCTCTTGTAGTGGCAATCTTGATGAGCCGTTTTGGATATAAACTCAAGCTTGTAACCTACACTTCGACATCGGCATCGATGATGCTAAGAGAGATCGGTATCTGTCTGTTCCTTGCGTCGGTCGGCATCTCGGCAGGACAAGGTTTTGTTGACACCGTCTTTAATGAAACCGGTATGTGGTGGGTTATATGGGGCTTTATCATCACCGTCGTTCCGTTGATTATAGTAGGATGTGTAGCCCGCTGGAAATATAAAATCAATTACCTCACCATCATGGGTATGTTTTCGGGTGGTTACACCGATCCCCCGGCACTCGCATATGCCAATAACTCAACAGCCAATGATGCACCGGCAGTTGCATATGCCACGGTGTATCCATTGACCATGTTCCTCAGAGTTGTTGCAGCTCAGGCATTGATTCTTTGCCTGGCATAAAAACAGATTACTCTCTGATTCATTACATAATCAGAAATAAGGCTCGACATCACCAGTCGAGCCTTATTTTTTAACTAAAAAAACGCAAATCGACCTCAAAATTTAGTTTTTAAACTCAAAAACTGACAGTTAGACGATTTATTTTTGTAAAAAATGACATAAACTCCGTTTTTTTTCGTACCTTTGCACCAATTTTGAAGTTTAAAAAGAATTAGAAACATTTATGAATCCAATCAAAAAAACCATCACGCTGCCCGACGGTCGCGAGATTACGCTCGAAACCGGCAAACTTGCAAAGCAGGCTGATGGAGCTGTTGAATTAAGAATGGGAGGCACCATGCTTCTCGCCACAGTCGTCACCGCAAAAGACGCAGGAGAAGGTGTCGACTTCATGCCTCTACAAGTTGAATACAAAGAAAAATTTTCTTCGGCAGGTCGCTTCCCCGGCGGTTTTACCAAACGTGAAGGACGTGCATCAGACTATGAAATTCTCACCGCACGTCTTGTTGACCGTGTGCTCCGTCCTCTCTTCCCCGACAATTATCATGCCGACACATTTGTAAATATCACACTTTACTCATCAGACGGACAGGATATGCCCGACGCACTTGCCGGACTTGCCGCATCGGCAGCTCTCGCAGTCAGCGATATTCCTTTCAACGGTCCAATCTCAGAAGTACGTGTTGCTCGTGTTGACGGACAATTTGTCATCAACCCCACATTTGATCAACTCGAAAAAGCCGACATGGAACTTATGGTCGGTGCTACATATGATAACATCATGATGGTTGAAGGCGAAATGAACGAAGTTTCTGAAGCCGATCTTCTTGCAGCACTTAAAACTGCACATGATGCAATCAAACAGCAATGTATCGCTCAGATTGAACTTGCAAAAGAAGTTGGATCAACTGAGAAACGCGAATATTGCCATGAAGTAAACGATGAAGACCTTCGTCGCGATGTTCATGAAAAATGTTATGACAAAGCATATGCCGTAGCCAAAACCGGTTCGGCAGACAAACACTGGCGCATAGAAGCATTTGATGCTATCTGCCAGGAATATATCGACTCTCTTCCTGAAGAAGAACGCGATGAAAAGACTCCTCTTGTAAAACGCTACTATCATGATGTAGAAAAAGAGGCAATGCGTCGTTGCGTACTTGACGAAGGAATTCGTCTTGACGGTCGTAAAACAACCGAAATCCGACCCATCTGGTGTGAGGTTGATTACATTCCGGGACCTCACGGATCGGCAGTATTCACCCGCGGTGAAACTCAGTCGCTCGCTACAGTTACCCTCGGAACCAAACTCGATGAAAAAATTCTCGACGACGTTCTCAATCAAGGTCGCGAACGCTTCCTTCTCCACTACAACTTCCCTCCCTTCTCAACCGGAGAGGCAAAACCTGTTCGTGGTGTAGGTCGTCGTGAAATTGGTCACGGTAATCTTGCTCACCGTGCGCTCAAACGCATGTTCCCGGATGATTTCCCCTATGTTTGCCGCGTTGTCAGCGACATTCTCGAATCAAACGGTTCGTCATCAATGGCAACAGTTTGTGCCGGAACACTTTCACTTCTCGATGCAGGTGTTAAAATGAAACGCCCTGTCAGCGGTATCGCAATGGGTCTTATCTCTGACGGTAATAAATATGCCATCCTTTCAGACATCCTCGGTGACGAAGACCACCTTGGCGATATGGACTTCAAGGTAACCGGTACTCGCGAAGGTATCACTGCAACTCAGATGGATATCAAGTGTGACGGTCTTTCATATGAAATTCTTGAACGCGCCCTCAACCAGGCTCGCGAAGGTCGTCTCCACATTCTTGACATCATCGAGCAAACAATTCCGGCTCCCCGTGAAGACTACAAACCTCATGTTCCCCGCATTGTCACCATGACAATTCCTAAAGAACTCATCGGTGCGGTTATCGGCCCGGGCGGAAAAATTATCCAAGGAATTCAAGAAGAAAGCGGTGCAACCGTTTCAATTGATGAAATTCCTGAAGGTGGATATATCGAAGTTGCAGCTGCCAACAAAGAGTCAATCGACAAGGCACTTGACATGATCAACGCCATTGTTGCTCTTCCCGAAGAAGGTCAAACTTATACCGGACAAGTTAAATCAATCCTCGAATTTGGAGCATTTGTTGAATTCATGCCTCATCGCGAAGGTCTTCTTCACATCTCTGAAATCTCTTGGAACCGTATCCCCGATATGGAATCATCAGGTATTAAAGAAGGAGACACCGTTGAAGTTAAACTTCTTGAGGTTGACAAGAAAACCGGTAAATATCGTCTTTCAATGCGCGCTCTTCAGCCCAAACCCGAAGGTTATGTTGAACGTGAACGTGCACCTCGCGACAACAATCGTGATCGCGGTCCCCGTCGTGACCGTGGTGACCGTGGCGATCGTGGTCCTCGCCGTGATCGTGGCGATCGTGCTCCACGCTTCAATAACAACAACGAAAGCAACGAGGAAAACAGCAACAACTAATCAGTTATCCTCATCAAAAATAGTGCTAGAGGTCGTGAAAATTTCACGACCTCTAGTTTTTTTTACAACCTCAGCTGGCGCAATATAGTCCACTCCCCTTTCGTTAAAGTTTGCAGCATAAAAAAAGAGACTGTTTTGAAAACAATCTCTTTTTTTCGTTTTAGTTCTTACTGCTTAGTTGATAGGAGCTGCTGATGCAGGGGGAACGGTTGTTAAGCCCGGAAATTTAGCTTCCCAACCGAGTGCCGAAGCACCAAGAACGGCAGCGTCAGCTTCTTTGAGTTCAGAGGGTAAAATTTTCACCTTGTTTTTCCAGATACCAAGCATATTCTTTTCCATAGAATTTTTGATAGGCTTTATCAACAGATCACCGCTCTTGGCAAGACCACCAAAGAGAATGAACGCCTCGGGAGCCGAGAATACAGTCATATCGGCAAGTGCAGCGCCGAGAATATCGCCTGTATATTCAAAGATATCTTTTGCAAGACGATCGCCGGCTACGGCTGCATCATAAACGTCTTTTGAGGTGATTTCATCGACCGGAATATTGCGAAGCAAAGAGTCGTCGTTTCTGATTTCGAGGAATTCACGGGCAGTACGAGCCACACCGGTAGCCGAGCAATAAGCCTCAAGACATCCGGTTCTGCCACATCCACAGAGGCGACCGTTATTACGTTTCACAATCATGTGACCGAGCTCTCCGGCAAAGCCATCATGACCATAAACGAGCTGACCATTGATAACGATACCCGAACCAACACCGGTGCCAAGAGTGATCATGATAAAATCCTTGAGTCCACGGGCAGCACCATAGGTCATTTCGCCGATAGCCGCAGCGTTGGCATCGTTTGTTACAGCCACCGGAATACCAAATTTGTCACTGACAAGCTGAGCCAATGGAATCGGAGTGGGCCACGGCAAGTTCACGCCGTCTTCAATTGTACCGGTAAAATAGTTTGCGTTTGGCGCACCGATACCGATACCAAGAATTTTACCTTCTACACCCGACTCAACAATGAGTTTAGAAAGTTCATGGTGAAGCTCACCTATATAATCGTTGATATTGCTGTGTTTAGCTGTTTTGATTGAAGAACTTGCAAGAACAACACCTCGAGCATCAACAATCCCAAATACTGTGTTTGTACCGCCGATATCTATACCGACAACATAAGGTTTACTCATGACTTTTAGTTTTATATTATATGTATGAAGATTTTATTATATCCGCAAAGTTAATAAAATATTTGACAAAATGACAGCCTGCACGTTATTTTTTGACACAATTATAATTATATAACATTTTGAAAAACATTTTACACCTAAAATTCGTTTTAATGTTACGTTCAACTAATTTAACTTATTTATGAGTTTAAAAGGTATTGGCTGTCTTTTCATAGCCGTTTCATCACTATTTTGCAGTTACCAAACTGTTTGTGCTCAAAAACATCTAACTGAAATTCAACGCGATTCGACAATTAAATCTCACCATATTATATATTTCGGCGAGGGTAATCAGCCGTCACGTGACTCAGTCGAAAGTCAAATTCAACAATTTTATGTTGACCAGTTCCGTCATTTTTCTGACCCACTGGCACCATATTTCCTGTTTATGAGCCGTGACACACAGCTTGCTATGGGTATTGGCGGATGTGTCAGAATGAGAGGATGGTATGACTGGGGAGGTGCGATTCCGGCAAACGGATTCTCGCCCTACCTTATTCCGATGACAAAAAATCCGCTACGCGAACGTGCGCTGGGCACAACCCCTGCCGGTACTACCCTATTCTATCGTGTCATTGGTCGCAATAAAACTCTCGGTCAATATCAACTTTATATCGAAGCGAACTTCAACGGATATTCAAGCCGTGATTTTCAACTGAAAAAAGCATACGCCGTATTAAATGATGTCACAATCGGTTATGCCAATTCAACATTCAGCGACCCTGCAGCACTCCCCCCGACTGTTGATGCGTCAGGCCCGAACTGTAAAATGAGCGCAACATCGGTACTTGTCAGATGGATGCACAACTTCAAAAAAGGTTTTACAATTGCAGCATCAGTTGAAACTCCCGACACTCACATTACCCCCGTTGCGGGTCAAACCGCAGCCGTCACCGACTATGTTCCCGACATTGCCGCATTCACCCAATATGCCTGGGGGGCAAACAACCACCTGCGTCTTGCCGGTATAATGAGGTTTATTCCCTATCGCAATTTGTTGAAAGAGCAAAATCACAATGTTGCTGGTGGAGGTTTACAGCTTTCGGGAGTCGTTCATGCGGCAACACAATGGACATTTTACGGATGTATCAACGGTGGTAAAGGCTTTGAGTCGCTCGGTGGCGACTGGCTCATAGGCAATTATGATCTTATTGCCGACCCTACAAAACCGGGGGTAATGAAAACACCGTGGGGATATGGCGGTTATGCCGCAATTCAATATAATTTCAGACCAAATCTGTTTGCATCGGCAACATTTGGCGGCGCTGTTTATCGTCCCGGAAAAATGGCAGAGCCAACCGAATATGACAACGGTATGTATATAGCAGCCAATGTTTACTGGAATATAACAGCCCGAATTCAGGTTGCCGCCGAATTTAACCTCGGCCGTCGTGAAAATTTTGACACCTCAAAAATGTGGGCACGTCGAGCAGGTCTCATGGCCCAGTTCTCATTCTAAGAGCCGGTTTTATAGTTGCGCCATCGGTCAATCATGGCGGTCATATCATCGGGGACGGGAGATTCAAAAAACATTTCTTTGCCGGTTGCCGGATGAACAAAGCCGAGAGTGCGGGCATGAAGAGCCTGACGGGGACAAATGGCAAAGCAATTTTCTACAAATCGGGCATAGGACGAGGATGTGTTGCCTCGCAAGATTTTGTCGCCACCATAACGTGCGTCGTTAAGCAACGGATGACCGATATGTTTCATGTGAACGCGAATCTGATGTGTTCGTCCGGTTTCAAGCACACATTTGACGACTGACACATAGCCCAACTGTTCGATTGTTTCATAGTGAGTAACGGCATGTTTGCCCATATCTCCATCAGGAAATACAGCCATCTGTAATCTATCGCGCAACGATCGACCAATGTTACCCTCAATTCGTCCGGCAGGCGGGTCGGGACATCCCCAGACGACCGCTACATACTCGCGTTTGGTAGTCTTGTTGAAGAACTGTTTTCCGAGATGAGTCTTTGCATCGGGTGTTTTTGCTACGACAAGCAAACCCGATGTATCTTTATCGATGCGATGAACGAGCCCCATGCGCGGGTCGCTGACATCAAATCGAGAATCATTGCGAAAGTGATATGCAAGCGCATTGACAAGCGTTCCATGATAATTTCCATGTCCGGGATGCACAACCAACCCAGGGGGTTTATTGACTACCAACAGGTGATCGTCTTCATAGACAATGTCAAGGGGTATGTCTTCGGCAATAATTTCACATTCATAACGAGGACGGTCCATCACGATTGTCACCACATCGTTTGGCTTAACCCGGTAATTACTTTTTACAGGCTTACCGTTAACCAGTATGCAGCCTGCCTCGGCAGCCTGCTGAATGCGGTTGCGTGACGATTTTTGCATGTGGCTGACCAAAAACTTATCGACACGCAAAAGTGCCTGACCTTTTTCAGCCACGAAACGAAAGTGTTCATAAAGCTCGGCTTCAGCACCATCGCCGTTTGAGTCATCGACGACCGACTCCTCGTCAAGGATGTCGTCAATATCGTCTATCAAATCGTTTGATTGATTATTCAAAGTCAATGAACTGTATATTATTCGGTTATGGTTTCAGTTTCAGCATCGTCTGAGTCTTCGCCGTCTTCATCGTCATCACCTCCGGCGCCATAGCCGAGACCGACTTCAAGCGTGATTTTGGCAGTAATCGGAATTCTCATTCCGGGAGTGAGCGGTAAACCGTTGTAATGGGCACCGAGAACGAGGTCTTTATATTCAGAGGGCACCATACGAACGTCAACACGCTTAAAACCAAGACCTTCAAACATCGAACGACCTTGACGGAGCGACGAGTTGAGATAATAGGGAACGGTTACCATCTTGGGGGTGAACGCAACGACGGTCAAATAAACCGTGCGACCGGGTTTTACGTTAGCTCCGGAAATTGGCGATTGCTCGACAACCGTACCGGGACGCATAGATGAGTCAAAAATAGAGTCAGTTATTTCAACAGTGAAATCTTCGGCATATAGTCGATCGGCGGCCTCGGTATAGGACAATCCTTTAACCAACGGCACCTGAACCTGCTCGCCGTGATGAGTCCACTCATCAAGAAAGAACATCGCAAGTGTACATATACCCCATAAAGCAATGAGAATAAGAATAAGCGTAAATATAATGGGGTGCTTTTTATTAAACATTTTTATCTTATCAGTGACTATCATAAAACAAAGATATTTCTATCAGTGCAAAATTAGCAACTTTTACTGAATAACCCAAATAAATTTGTTCTACCGGTCACAATAAGTTTCTTTACATATAAAATATTAGACGTATATATCTCATTTTATTATTTCGACTGTTTATTTCAAACTATGGTCATAATCGATTTCCTCACGATCATATTTGGGAATTCGTTTCTCTGACGACGGTTTATTTGAAGTTTTTATTCCATAGGCAGCTTGTATTTTTGCTGCAACGTTGTCATGTTTTGCTTTCCACCAGTTTTTCATATGTTGGTCACGAGTCACAGTAACGTAATCATCGTATTCCATATAACCAACCTTTCCAAGTCCTGATGTACGAATACCTTTTGCTTCAAACTTATAATCATGGGAAACATCGTATGCTTCAAGTATCAAACCGGGCAACCCATGTAGCTTCCATGGGCCATCTGAGATTGGTATTTCAGGCGTAAACCAAGCAACCCACTGTCTGCCTCTAAAATTAGTTAATGCTTTGAAGCATTCATAACCAAGTATGATTTTTACAGAATCATAGACTTCCCATTTTGGGATCTCCAAAAACTCATCATATTTTTCAAACTCAAGATTAAAGAATTCATACTCCTTACATTTATTATTAGAGAAATCCTTATAAATATACGACCAATAACGACCACCGGGAAAATAATCCTTATTTTTGAAAGCCGCACGACTTACACTACTATAGGCAGAGTAATCAATCTTCATCATTGAATCTGCCCACAACTTCCTTGCGCCACAATACATTGATTTTGTTTTACCAACACGAAGAATCGTACTATCCAAAACAGGTGAGCGTTTTGTAGTATCTCTAATGGATCTTCGTTCGTATGATACTTCTAAAATAGCATCCTCAGGCTCTTTTACATACTTATCTGACGGATTTTCAGCTCTTGAGATAAATCCGATCAAGCATACAAATATTAGTAACAAGTTTCTCATGTCGATTGTATTATTGATAATCAACCAGTCTTTGGGGTTTGGCAAAAGTAGTAATATTTTTACGAATAACAATCAAAATCATCAGGAAATTCAAGAGAATATTCGGCTCCAAAATGATGACAAATCATTGCGAGGCATGCTACGCCACATTATATCGAATCTTTTTGACGTATAACTTTAAAACTCATCCTGTTTATTTCAAACTGTGGTCATAATCGATTTCCTCTCGGTCATATTTTGGGATTCGTTTCTCTGTCGTTGGCTTATTGGAGGTCTTTATGCCGTATGCCGCTTGTATTTTTGCAGCAAAATTTTCATTTTTATATTTCCACCAGTTTTTCATGTGCTGGTTTCGTGTGTATGTATTATAGTCATCATATTCCATATATCCTACTTTGCCAAGTCCTGATGTACGAATACCTTTTGCATCAAATTCATAGTCATGCGAAATATCGTATGCCTCAAGTATTAACCCCGGCAATCCATGTAATTTCCATGGACCATCTGAAATTGGTATTTCAGGCGTAAACCAAGCTATCCACTGACGACCTTTAAAATCTGTCGTCGCTTTAAAACATTCATAGCCGATTATAGTCTTTACAGAATCTGTAATAGTCCATTCCGGCGTCTGTAATTCTTCGGTATATTTCCTTCGCTCTATATCAAAATATTCATATTCCTTACAGATATTATTGGGAAAATCCTTGTATATATATGACCAATAATTACCGCTTAGAAGAACTCGTCCTTTATATTTTTTAAAATGTTCATTTTGAATAGCATGAAACGCAGGATAATTTATCTCCATAATTGAGTCAGACCATAATCTTTTTACACTACAATACATCGATTTATTTTTCCCTATGCGCAAGATTACGTCTTCACGCCGAAATTTACTTTCTCGCATAGTTGTATCATAAACCGCCTGACGACTATAAACTATCTCCAACAAAGCGTCCTCCGGCTCTTTTATATATTTATCTGACGGATTCTCGGCTCTTGAGAAAAATGCGATTATGCATGTAAACATTAGTAATATAAATCTCATTTTCTGAATACTTAGAGTTATTAAACTTGTCTATTTCAAGCTATGATCATAATCGATTTCCTCGCGATCTGATTTGGGAATTCGTTTTGTCGATTGTGATTTATTGGAAGTGTTTATACCATATGCCGCTCTTATTTTCGCTCCCATGTTTTCATGTTGGTATTTCCACCAGTGTTTCATGTGTTGGTCACGGGTATATGTATTATAATCATCATATTCCATATAACCCACCTTTCCAAGTCTGGATGTACGAATACCTTTAGCATCAAACTCATAAATATGGGAAACATCGTATGCCGCCAAAATCAATCCCGGTAATCCATGTAATTTCCACGGACCATCTGAGATTGGTATTTCAGGAGTGAACCATGCAATCCAATGTCTGCCTTTAAAATCAGTAGTTGCTTGAAAACATTCGTAACCAAGTATGGTCTTAACGGAATCAGTTATCGTCCATTCAGGAGTCTGTAAATCTTCGGCATACTTACTTCGTTCCATATCAAAATATTCATATTCCTTGCAAACATTGTTTTGAAAATCTTTATAGATGTATGCCCAATAGCGACCACCTGTTGCAAAGTAGTCCTTGTTTTCAAATGATTTTATTATTATCGGGTGGAGACTTGCATAATCCACTTTGCCCAATGAATCATTCCACAACCATTTCTCGCCGCAAAACATAGATTTAGTCTTTCCAATTCGCAAAATCACAGGGTCAAGTTTAAAGCGGGAGTCTCTCATTGTCGTATCGTAAATTTCCTTACGACTATATTGAACCTCCAACAAAGCTTCCTCCGGCTCCTTAATATATTTATCTGACGGATTTTCTGCTTTTGCTAAAAATCCGGTCAAGAATATCCCTAAAAGAAGTATTATTTTACTCAAAACGTGTCTTGTCATTGTTTCTTTGCTTTTAAAAGTTCAGTACCGATTTTTGCATTTTCCTTGGCAAGTTTCGTCTTATTTTTTAATGCCCAGCCTGTTATTTCGGCTAATGTCGGATCATTTGGGTCGTATTCAACATCAAATATACTATATACATGAGTGGGACTACACAGTTTTTCAAGCTTCCGATCATAACCTTGCACAATTTTTATCATTACAATCGGTTGATCCCCATATTTAAATCTCGAAAAAGCGAGGAAACGCTTCCCTTTGGGACTTGCAACAACGTTTGAATAAATCTCTGTTCCATCATCTTTTATTTGACCGGTCATATCGTTATACCAATCTCGATTATACTTTCCTGTCAAATCTGAGATAACCGAAGGCACGTATTCTTTAACCGGCTCCTTATATGTTGCGAAAATTAATTGAAGATATGGAACATAGACAAGCACACTATCTATTTCAAGAGGGAAGTCAGATACTACTTTATCAAAATATTTTTCAAGTCCGGGATGAGAGTTAAAATCACTGCGTTTGCCAATAAAAGTCTGACCATCTGCAAAAACTTTATGCGCTTGTTCAAGTTGAAATTGATAAGTTGAATCGCTATTTACGGCAAACGAAGTGCGATAATCGAGATGCCACTCATCGCTCGCAAATCTAACGTTTTTATTAATTGTATGCTTTGATGCATGACATCCCGACAGCAAAAGCAATAATAGAATGGCTATGTATGGTATTTTCATTACAGTAACTATTTAATTAGTTCTGCAAAGCTAATCCATTTTTTTGAAAAACAAAAATATTTAGACAAAAAAAATTGATTTTTTGACAAAAGGTCAGAAAATGCAATAATATGCCGATTGATTAGTCAAGCATCAGGGAGATGAAGGGGCGATGGGTTTCGAGGTTGAAAATGCGACCGACTGCCGGCGCACTGAAAATTATGGAACATAAAACACCTGCTGAAACGTCAAGGTCGAGAGTGCCGGCATAGCCGTCGTTAATCACTACGCCATTTTTGTCAACTATATAGATATGATTGTTTGCCTGGATTTGCTTGTCATGTACTCTAATCTTTATTTTCAGTGAATTATCAGCCTCGGCGAGTGATTTCAAGACCTCAAAAACGTTTATTATCCTCATCATTCCTCGCGATTCGATCGGACCGTCGGATGAGTCGGGAGCAGGGGCAATTACAGTTATTCCCATTCCGGGATATTCGTCTGAAACAATAGCTAAAGATGCTGATTCAACGTTAGGATCAACAGCCAAAAGATCGCGAACAACAACACGTCCACACGAAACAACGGCAAATAAAATAGAGACAATAGAGCCGTCGGCTTTGTCACGGAGGGCAAAAGCGAGTCCGTTATCCATTCGATTATCCTCAATGATATTCAGATAATCTTCATAACTATGGGCTACACACGGCCGGCGAAGGTCGTTGAGGAGAGTGAATGTTTCGTAAACTTCACGGTCTGAGATATTGTCAATACGCTCAAAATCGCCGTCAAAGTTAAATTCATGAACCGAAGTATATCGTTTTTCCTGAATATAAAAGACGGTTGAAAATCCGAAGTGGTTATAGTAGTCATATAACCAGCGATGAGCCGGAATCAGAGCGCAAAAACAATCACCCCGTTCATAAGAGACGTTTAGTGAATCTTTAAGCAAGTGAGCCATATAACCTTGTCCGCGATGAGATTTTCGGGTAGCGGCTCCGGCAATATAACCTAGTGGAACACGTTTGTCGGCAAAATTTAATTCATACCGTTGAAGCAATAAAGACGTGACAATTTTTCCGGTCGGGTCATAGCCGACACAGGCGTCTTCTTCACGATAAACCCGATTGAAATACATCTCGATATATGCTGCCGAGTCATCAAATGACTCACGATAGATTGCTTTTACGTCTTTTATCTTGTCCATGATTTATGGGTGTTTATTAAAAGTTGAAACGTTTATTAATATAACGTTATATCGCCGACAAAAGTTGGATAAAAAAACGATGACGACACTCGTCTTTTCAAATAATTTTAAAACATCGTTGTTGGAATTATCATAAAAATTTTAATTATTATTTTGTCAATTAAAAAGTATTGAATAATTTTGCACTAACAAAATTGTTAGTCAAATATGATAGATAATAGTGTTAACAACAATCAAACCACTGAGGAGCTGATACTTAAAGCTGCCGAGCAGGAGTTTATGACCAAAGGTTTTGCCGGGGCAAGAACGACATCGATTGCCGAGGCCGCCGGTGTCACTCACGCAATGTTCCATTATTATTTCAGGACAAAAGAGAAGCTATTTGACCGAATAATAGCTGAAAAAATCAAGATGTTGATAAATGGATTGTTGACTTCGGTAACCGACCGCGATATGTCGCTCAACGAATTGATAAAAAATATCATTGACCGCCATCTTAATTTTCTTTCTGCCAACCCCGATTTACCCAACTTTGTAACTCGCGAAATTTATGGCAATCCCGACAAAGTAAAAATTTTGCTTGATAAATTAATTGTCAATGCGCCGGTATTTTTAAATATTTTTCAGGAAAAAATTGACCGATTGGCAGCCGAAGGTGTTTGCCGTCGGGTAGATGCACGAATGTTGATGCTCGACATCGCATCGCTGAATGTGTTGCCATTCCTTGCCAAGCCAATTGTTAACGGTGCCCTTAACAATTGTATGGCAAACATGGAGGAGTTTATCCAAATTAGAAAAAAAGAAAATTATGATACAATCATGAGAAAATTGAAACCATAACCGTTATGAACCGATTAATAATTTCAGGCTTATTGCTTGTCTTTCAAGTATTTCAAGCAAATTCATCTACATTAACAATCGAGGAATGTGTCGGTAAAGCCGAGGCTAACTACCCGGCAATCAAGAAGTATGCGCCGCTCAACACTACACTCGACATCAACCTTTCAGATATCAACAAAGGCTGGCTCCCCCGAATCGGGGCATATGGTCAAGTGACCGGACAAAATGTTGTTCCGTCGTTTCCGTCGGCTCTTTCAGACGTTATGGAACAGTTCGGGCAACAGATTAAAGGTCTTGGAAAGATTCAATACAAAGTCGGGATAGATGTGACTCAAACCATCTGGGATGGCGGAGCATCGAAAGCCCGTCGCGATATTGCACGCAATCAGAACGAAGTTGAAACATCGGCTCTCGATGTAGAACTCTATGGCGTGAGACAACGTGTGGAAAATCTATATTTCGCAATACTTCTTGGCAATGAACAGATTATGCAATCGGCAACAACGCTCGACCTTCTGAATGCCAATCTGGAGCGATTGAAAGCGATGCTCAGAAACGGCACGGCTATGCAAAGCGATGTTGACATGGTCGAGGCTCAGGCTCTCGAGCTCAATCAGACAATCACTCAAGCCCGATATGCCGTGGAGTCGTATAAACGAGGGCTGGAACTTTTTATCGGCGAATCGCTTGACGGAACAGAATTGATATGTCCGTCAGAAATCGTAAACATGTCTGATAACAACAATCGTCCGGAACTAAAGTTGTTTGAAAAACAAATCGCGGCAATGCGTGCCGCTCAAAATCTTTCAGATGTTTCGACGATGCCTGTAATCGGGTTGTTTGCTCAATCTTATTATGGATATCCGGGACTCAACTACTTCAACAGTATGATAAACCGTGAATGGTCGTTTAACATTGTCGGTGGTGTGAAAATTTCATGGAACATTGATTCGTTCTACACCAAAAAGAACAGTTCACGCAAGACATCGGCAGATATCGAGAGTATTACAGCCGACCGTGAAACATTTATGTTCAACACCAACATTCAAAAAACATCGATTAATGAAAACATATCGGGACTGCGCCGTTTGATGGCAGATGATGAAAGGATAGTGACCTTACGTTCAAATGTGCGTAAAGCCGCTGAATCTCAACTCGAAAACGGCATTATCGACACGACTGCCCTGCTCTCGAAAATCACAGATGAAAATATCGCCAAACTCAATGGCACCTATCATCACATCAAATTAATTCAAGAAATTTATAATCTCAAATATACACTCAATCAATGAAAAATATACTTTATACCGCAGCTGTCTCACTTTTCATCACAGGCTGCAATTCAGCACCCGATTTCGATGCAACCGGAATCTTTGAAGCAACAACCGTAACAATTTCAGCCGAGACCTCGGGAAAACTTTTGTCGGTCAACATCAATGAGGGTGATACGGTCATGAACGGAGCAAATATAGCGGTAGTCGATACTTCGATTTTGGTTTTACAGCAGAAACAGCTTGCGACACAGCGTTTGGCAACCGAAAGCACATCGCCCGATGTAGCAGCCCAAGCCGCGGCACTGCGTGCGCGTATCGCCAATCAACAACGCGAGTGTGATCGTTACAGCCGACTGCTTGCCGATGGAGCAACGACTCAAAAAATATATGACGATGCTGTGTCACAACTCACGGTTTTAAAGAGCGAATTAACTGCACTTTTATCGACCCTCGGTAAAAACCGCAGTTCGATATCAGACAATGCTGTCGCAATCCAATATCAAACTGATCAAATCGAAGATCAAATTAATAAAAGCATCATCAATTCGCCATTGACAGGTACAGTTCTTGAAAAATACGCCGAGCCGGGAGAATTTGCCACACCGGGACGTTCAATATGCAAAATTGCCGATCTCAACAAGATATACCTGAGAGCATATTTTACCGTAGGTCAACTTGCAAACATTAAATTGGGACAGAAAGTAACCGTTATAGCCGATTTTGGCGGTGACGAGCAGTTTGAATATCCCGGAACAATCACATGGATTGCCCAGGAAAGCGAATTTACACCCAAATCAATTCAAACCCGCGACAGCCGTTCAAATCTTGTATATGCGACAAAAATCGCAGTCAACAACGACGGTCGACTCAAACTTGGACAGTATGGTGAAGTTCGCCTATGAACAGCGTTGTTAACATAAAAAATCTCAGTCACAGCTACGGGGCTACGGTTGCGCTCGACAACGTTTCGCTTGAAGTTGAGCGAGGCGAGATGTTCGGTATAATCGGGCCGGACGGGTCGGGTAAAAGTACGCTCTACCGCATCCTTGCAACCCTACTTATTCCAACCAAGGGCGAGGTTTTAGTCATGGGGTTAAACCCTGTCACTGATTACAAAAAAATCAGGACTAAAATCGGATATATGCCTGAACGGTTTTCGCTATATCAAGACTTGACCGTCAATGAAAATCTAAAATTTTATGCGTCGCTGTTTGGCGTTTCGGTTAAAGATAATTATGACCTTATAGCACCAATTTTCGGACAACTTGAACGATTTCCAAATAGACGTGCCGGCGCTCTATCGGGCGGTATGAAACAGAAATTGGCNNTNAGNTGNGCNCTGATNCATCGNCCNGANATATTNTTACTTGACGAGCCGACCACAGGCGTNGATGCNGTNTCGCGCAGNGAATTTTGGGATATGCTGTCACAACTGCGTCAAGCCGGAATAACNATTCTGGTATCGACCTCTTACATGGATGANGCAACCCGATGTGAACGAATCGCAATGATTAACAAAGGNCATATTCTNGACATTGATACNCCCGAAAATTTGGTCAACAAACTTGACGAGAATCTATACTGTGCGTCTGCCANCGATATGTTCGGGCTTCTCAACCGCCTGCGTTTGACTTCNGGCGTAAAAAANTGCTATACATTCGGGGCNACACTCCACGTTGTAACCGACAACAGTTTCAATCCAGAGATGGTGACCCATCAGCTCACCGCCAACGGTTTGAACGATGTAAAAATATANCGCACCAAAGGCGATATAGAAGACCTGTTTATAAAACTTACACGCGATGAATAACCAAGTAAAAGTTATATCAGTCAAAAACTTAACCAAAAAATTTGGCACATTCACTGCGGTAGATCATATATCTTTCGACGTGATGAAAGGGGAAATATTTGGCTTTCTCGGAGCGAANGGNGCNGGCAAAACCACGGCTATGCGTATGTTGTGCGGNCTGAGTTTTCCAACGTCAGGTTCGGGAACCGTAGCCGGATTTGATATAACCACCGACGCTGAAAATATCAAACGCAACATAGGCTATATGAGCCAGAAATTTTCGCTTTACGGCGACCTGACNGTAATTGAAAACCTCAGACTGTTCTCTACAATTTACGGGATGAGCGACANCGAGTTTAAAAGCGCNTCAGAAAGGCTGTTTAAAGAGTTGGAGATGGAAGATATGCGCAACACCCGCGTGGGTGATATTCCGGTTGGATGGAGGCAGAAGCTGGCTTTTGCAACAGCCACAATCCATAGCCCGAAAGTTGTATTTCTTGATGAACCNACAGGCGGAGTCGATCCTGTCACACGACGCCGATTTTGGGAGCTCATCTATCAGGCATCCTCAAAAGGNATGACNATNTTTGTGACAACNCACTATCTTGACGAAGCCGAATATTGCAACCGTGTTTCGATAATGGTTGACGGCAAGATTAGTGCGCTCGACAATCCGACCGCACTCAAAGAAAAATATAATGTCTCGACAATGGATGAAGTTTTCCGTATCGTTGCCAAACAAGCTAAAAGGGAGGAATAGAAAAATGGGAATACTCGGATCATTAATAAAGAAAGAGGCAATCCACATTGTCAGNGATAAACGCACGATGATAATCACTCTCGTAATGCCGTTGATGCTTCTACTGCTGTTTGGNTTCGCGATNTCGACCGAAGTAAAAAATGTCAGGGTCGTCACGGTTGTAGATCAACAAACCGAAATGTCACGCAACATCGAGCAACGGCTGTCGGTTAATGAATATTTTACGTTTCTCGGACATGCNGCNCCGACCGACATCGAACNCNTGTTGCGTACCGGCAAAATTGATGCAGCNCTATATATCANAACCGANGGNAACAAAATTTCNACACAAATCGTTGTTGACGGTTCAAATACNTCGTCGGCTCAAACAATGACAGCATATATTCAAGGGGCGATCAACGGCAGCGGTTCATCTAAAACACCGATACTGACCCAAACGCTTTATAACCCCCAGATGAAAAGTGCATATAACTTTGTGCCNGGCATAATGGGTATGATTTTCATNTTGATATGNGCNATCATGACATCGGTATCGATNGTACGNGAAAANGANAACGGNACNATGGATNTNTTGCTCGTATCGCCAACCCGACCGAGGACGATAATTATGGGTAAGCTTATCCCATATTTTCTTTTGTCGTGTATCATTCTGGCAATCATGCTGTTGATCGCATATACAGTTTTGGAATTGCCAATATCGGCGAGNGTGTTCAACGTTATATGGCTATCGCTCGTCTATATAGCCCTATCACTCTCAATCGGGCTACTTGTATCGACTATCGTCAACACTCANCTGAATGCCTTGATTGTGTCAGCCGTTATTTTCATGATACCGGTAATCATGTTTTCAGGCATGATATTCCCNATCGACAATATGCCTCACATTTTGCAGGTGCTNTCGTCGATTGTTCCCGCCCGATGGTATATCAGCGCGATGCGCAAACTGATGATACAACANCTTGAATTCGGCTATATTGTTCNCGAGACCGCAATATTGCTTTCAATGACAATTGTTCTACTCATATTGGCTATCACTAAATTTAAAAATTCACGATGAGGCTAAAGCTAAGAATACTTGCCGCACTTCTACGCAAAGAGGTAAGGCTGATGATACACAACCCGTTGATTCCCAAAGTAGTTATAATGATGCCGCTGATGGTGATGCTCATTATTCCGCTGGTGGCGACTCTTGATGTTAAAAATGTCAATGTGGTTGTAGTTGACAATGACATGAGCCAACTGTCTCGCCGAATAATTGCCGACATCAATGCCGCTGATGCGCTTAACGTCAATTTNGTCACTCAATCTCACGCTTCAGCAATGACTGAGATTGAAAAAGGAGATGCCGATGTTCTGCTCACCATTCCATACAATTATTCAACTGACATGGTGTCGGGTAAATCGGCTGTCGATGTCGAGGCAAACGGNGTNAANGCCACNAAAGGATTGCTCGGAGCCCGTTATGTGACTGAATCTGTGGCNGCTACCCTATCTGCATTTTCGAGNGAGACAGGCATATCATTACNGAATGCCTCACCAAGCATCATATANCGATATAATCAGACGCTCAACTTTCGTAATTACATGATTCCCGGATTGATGGTAGTTTTATTGATTATCATCTGNGGATTTTTGCCGGCANTGAATCTTGTAAGCGAAAAGGANACGGGAACCATTGAGGCTATGAATGTTACGCCTGTGAGCCGAACTATATTCGTGCTGTCAAAACTTATCCCGTTTTGGGTTATAGCCATTATCGTCGTGACTATAGGAATGTTGATAGGTCGATTTGTTTACGGTCTCGCTCCCGAGGGAAATATCGGGGCTATCTATCTCACCACCATCCTNTTCAGTCTGTCGATGTCGGGGCTCGGATTGACCGTTGCAAACAATTCATCAACAATGTTGCAAACTATCTTTGTTATGTTTGCCTTTATCATTATTTTTCAGTTGATGGGCGGTCTCTTCACTCCAATATCGTCAATGCCACGCTGGGCGCAGTGCATCACNTACTTTATTCCTCCCCGCTATTTCATCGAAATCATGAGGTCGATATACCTGAAAGGNGCNTCAATNGCTGAGTTATGGCAACAATATCTTNCACTAACCGCCTTTGCAATCGGACTTTTGTCAATCNCGGCAGTAACTTATAAAAAGAGAAGCTGATTTGATTATTCTGATTTTTTGACTACCTTTGTCATGAAGTAATCAAATTAACAGAATGGTCAACAGGTTTATTNTTTTATCTACTTTTTTACTTNCTCTTTCACTCTGTTTTGGCTCAGCCAAAGCCGACAAGGTCGATTTATCNGGTCTGCAAAAGCAACTGACTCAATATGTTGCGACAAAGGATGCTCGAATTGGGNTTGCTGTCATCATTAATGACAATGATACAATTCAAGTNAATGGCAATAGGGAGTTCCCGATGATGAGTGTTTTCAAATTTCCGCTTTCGCTCGCTGTTNCTCANTGGGCNGACTCTCACGNATGCNCATTAGACCAATCCGTGACTATCANACCTGAATTTATGAGAGAGGACACCTATAGTCCGATGCTCAAAAAATATGGAAAGGATATTAAGTTGTTATCGCTTAAAGAGCTAATCTATTGGGCTATTGTACATAGCGACAACAATGCGTGCGACATTCTTCTCGACCAAATAGGTGGAACAGCTGCANCCGATTCAATTCTGCATCAACTTGATGTCAATGAATCTATTACTATCGGTGCAACCGAAGCTGAGATGGATGCAAATCATTATCTCATCTATTTAAATCGATCAACNCCGTTGGCAATGGCATCGCTTTTCAATNGANTTGANNNGGANATGNGCCATCAATCTGCTTCATTTCAAGAGATTGCATCAATGCTCGAGCAATGTAAAACCGGAACCGACCGACTNCCCGCTCCGCTCGACNACAACACGATTATCGGCCACAAAACCGGAACCGGATTTATCTCGCCCGAAGGTAGATTAACAGCGTTAAACGATTGTGGATATGTGAAATTACCTGACGGAAATCGTTATGCAATCGCCGTGTTTGTCGCCGACTCAGCATATAACGTCGAAGAATCTTCTGCTATCATCGCCACAATCTCGGAGATGGTTTATAAAATGATAACCGCACGCTGATTATGCCGATGTGGAATCCGTGGCACGGTTGCCACAAAATCAGTCAAGGGTGTAAACATTGCTACGTTTTCAGAGAAGATGCGGCATTTGGCACTGCAGTACCGTCAAGCGAGGTCAGACGAACCTCATCGTTTAATTTGCCGATTAGACGCGACCGCAAACGAAATTTTAAGTTCCCGGCAGGAACCGAATTTGCGCTATGTTTCACCTCTGATTTTCTGATTGAGGAAGCCGACCCGTGGCGCGATGAGATTTGGGACATCATCAAGCAACGCCCCGACTGCTCATTTTATTTCTTCACTAAACGGATAGACCGACTCGCCCAATGCTTACCGCCCGACTGGGGAGATGGATTTGACAACGTGGCAATCGGTTGCACAACTGAAAATCAGGAGCAAGCCGACAAACGACTTCCCATATTTCTCTCATTGCCAATTAAACACCGCCTCATCATCGTGGCACCGATGCTTGAACGCATCGACCTGTCGCCCTATCTTGACCCAAACAAAATCGAAGAGGTTTCAGCTGGCGGAGAGTCCGGCAAATATGCCCGACTCCTACACTTCGACTGGGTTGTAGATCTTCAACACCAATGCGTCAACCACGCCATCCCCTTCACATTCCACCAAACCGGCTCATACCTCATCAAAGACGGTCGCACCTACTCAATCCCCCGTCCCCTTCAACATTCCCAAGCCCAAAAAGCCGGGCTAAACGCCCTTAAAATAGAGCATCAGCCAATAAAGTAAAACAAAAGGAAAGCCATTAATCGCCAGCCAAATCACACCTCTCGGCTTATTAGCATCACAAATATATACCTGAGCCATAAGGCTAAATCATCCTCCACAGATGGGGGGTATTCCAAAAAATCGGCATAAATGTCATTTTTTTGGAGTTAGATGTTGTGCATATCAAAATAATCTACTATTTTTGTATTCCAAAAAATTGGCATAAATGACAATTTTTGGAAGTACACTATGGTTATTAAACGAGATTATTATCTAAATCAGCTCATCTCAAGTCAGCACAATGGGCTTATCAAGATTATCACCGGGTTAAGGCGATCCGGGAAGTCATACCTGTTATTTCATTTATTCAATGACTATCTGAAAGAGCAAGGAATCAATGACGACCATATCATCAAAGTTGATTTAGAAGATAGGCGTAATGCTCCACTTCGGGATCCGGATGAACTGCTTGCTCATATCGATTCCAAGATGGTGGACCACGAGATGTACTATATTCTTCTCGACGAAGTCCAGCTTGTGCCGGAATTTGAAGATGTATTGAACAGCTATCTCAAGATAGAAAATGCAGATGTTTATGTAACAGGTAGTAACTCCCGATTTTTATCAACAGATATAATAACGGAATTTAGAGGACGAGGAGATCAAATTCATGTTTATCCTTTATCCTTTGCCGAGTTCATGTCTGTTGATAACAGACATCCCATTGAAGCTTGGTCTGATTATTACACTTACGGTGGTCTTCCTCATGTACTGACATTAGAAACGCCGAAAAAGAAAATCGACTATCTGAAAAGACTCTATTCAACGGTATATGTCCGCGATATTGTTGAGAGGTATAACTTAAAAGGAGAACCGGAGTTGAAAGAATTGATTCAAACGATTGCATCAGCCATTGGTTCTCCAACCAATCCAAACAAATTAGCTAACACATTTAAAAGTCTAAAGAACGTATCTCTATCAAACAAGACTATTGATAACTACCTGACCTATATGTGTGAATCCTTCTTGACAGAGAAAGCCATACGCTATGATATAAAAGGTAAGAAATATATCAATACCTTGTCTAAGTATTATTTCTCAGATGTTGGAGTTCGTAATGCTATTTTGGATTTCAGACAGCAGGAAGAAAACCACATTATGGAAAACGTCATCTATAATGAACTCAAGATTCGAGGATTCCAGGTTGATGTGGGTATGGTTGAGCATAGAACTACAGACAAGGATGGAAAGACTATTCGGAAACAGTATGAGGTGGATTTCGTGGCGAACCTTGGAAGCCAGCGTTACTACATACAATCTGCGTTTGTAATGCCCACGGATGCTAAGGAACGTCAAGAATCGGCTTCACTACTTAACATTGATGATTCATTTAAGAAAATTATCATTGTCAAAGACTATATTAAGCCAAAGAGAAATGAGGAAGGGATAGTTACTATCGGACTGATTGACTTTCTACTAAAGCCTGAACTTTTAAATTGGTAAAATATACGAAAATTCCCAAAGAAGATATCAAGGGAATCAAGCAGAAAGAAAAGTTGCCAAGAAGTAATACAAAAACAGCCTTCTGTCCCGGCTTTCATTGCATTTTAAAAGAAATACAATGAAAGCCGGGCTAAACACCCTTAAAATAGAGCATCAGCCGATAAAGTAAAACAAAAGGCAAGCCCTGCGTGGGCTTGCCTTTTGTTTGTTTATTTCAGGGGTTGAAAATCAATACAGATGGTCGTCGGCTTTGACTTCGTCGGGAGTGATGGGAGTTGCATCCATCTTGCGCCAAACGTAAGCGATGTAGGCGATGACAAAGGGGACGAGGACTGAGACGATTGTCATTGTTTTAAGAGTGAACAGGGTTGATGAACTGTTGACGATTGTCAACGAGCTTTGCGGGTCGGTTATTGACGGTTGATAGGCGGTGTTGTTATAGCCGAGTGCTGCAAATAATGAAAGTATCACAAGCACCGTGCCGAGTCCGCTAAACCAGATACCACCTTTCCAGTCGGGTTTCAAAAGCATACGGAAAAGGGCGAAGAGTACCATAACAACGCCAATGAGGAATAACGCACCAAACCACCACATTTCAATCAAGTTGAAGAGATAGCGATTTGAGTCGGCTGAGATTTCTCCTGTTTCGGGGTTATAGGCATATCCGGTTGTGGTGAAAAGGACTGCGATAAACACGAGGAACAGAACAACAAAGATTCCGCCATTGATGATTGTTTCACGACGTGCGCGGCTGATGACATCATCGTCGTCGCTCAGGTTGTTGATAAAGTAAAATCCGGCTTGCATGCGGGCAAGGAACAATACAACGAGTCCGAGCAAAAGGTTGCGCCAGTCAGATATTGCTTCGAGTCCGTGAGAATCAGACCATTGCGAGATAACGGGAGCACCCGGATCAAGGATGTTGGTCTTTACAATAGTAAATTCTCCGCCAAAAAACATCGTACCCACAGCAACTCCGAGCAATATACAACCTACCGATCCGTTAAAGAACAACAGTATATCGTAGAAACGTGTGCCAAAAATGTTACCGGGCTTGCGACGGAATTCATAGCTGATTGCCTGAATGATGAAGCTTAACAAAATCAGCATCCAGAGCCAATAGGCTCCACCAAAGCTTGTTGAATAAAACAGGGGGAATGATGCGAAAAACGCTCCGCCAAAGGTAACAAGGGTTGTGAATGTCAATTCCCACTTGCGACCGATAGAGTTTACCATCATTTGACGAGCGGTTATGTCGTTGGTGTCGAGAAACATTGTTTGTCCGCCCTGAACAAATAACAAAAACACCAACACGGCTCCAAGCACCGAGATGATGAGCCACCAATATTGTTGTAGACAAATTAATTCCATCTTATTATCAGTTTAGGATTTCTTTATTTGATGCTTTTTTTATCTCCTTAACCATGATGCTGATTTCGGTTGCCATCAATGCGGCAAATACAATTACAAATATCCAGAATGTTATTTGAACCGATGTCGAGCTTATAGCCGAAACAGCCGCACGGGTTGGCATAAGGTCTTGAATAACCCAGGGCTGACGTCCCATTTCGGCAAGCACCCAACCTGCTTCGCTGACAATCCATACAACGGGAATTGACAAAACGCCAATCCACTGAATCCAACGGCGTTCGAGCCATTCAGGCTTCTTGTAGGCAAACCAAAGAGCCACAATCATGAGCAACATCAGGTAGCCTCCGCCAATAACCATGATATGGAATGAATAGAAACTCAAACCGACAGGCGGAACAGCGTCGGCAGGCGACGAGAAGTAGCCATAGCCAAAATATTTGAATGTCTCTTTAATTTTGGCACGAGCAGCGTCCATTGTCTCGGTATCGCCCTCGGCTTCAGCTTTTTTAAACGCTGCCAAGGCCTCACGGGCTTCACGTCCGATTGCAATACGGTCGGCATAACTAACGGTGTTTACAGGATTGCCTTCGGCGTCAAACGAGCGTCCGGCAATGATGTCGTTTATACCGGGCACAAACGATTTAGCATCGTGGTTGGCAAGAATACTGAGCCCGTAGGGAATATCGATCGAGAAGAGCATTCCGTCACTCTCATCCTCAAGTTTTTTTGAAGGGTCAAGAATACCGAATGCAACCAAATCTTGTCCGGCTTTACCGTTATAGAGTCCTTCCATTGCAGCGAGTTTCATTGGCTGAACACGTGCAACTTCGACAGCCGATCCGTCACCGGTGTACATTGTCAGGATGATTCCGGCAAGTCCGACCCAACCGGCAACTTTGATTGACATCATAGCAGCCTCGCGGTTACGTTTGGCGATGAGCAACCAGCAGCTAACGCCGATTACAAACACCGAGCCGAGTACCCATCCGCTCAAAACAGTGTGGAAGAATTTGTTGATAGCAACGGGCGACAATGCGACATCGCTGAAGCTGACCATAACGTTTCGCATCTGAGCCGGGTCAAATTCCATTCCGGCAGGATATTGCATCCATGCGTTTGCAACCAGAATCCAGAGTGCCGACAAAACAACTCCAAGAGCGGTCAACCAGGTTGCCGCAAGATGAAATTTTGCGCTGACCTTGTTCCAGCCAAAGAACATTACGGCAATAAATGTCGATTCCATAAAGAAAGCCAAAATTCCTTCGATAGCAAGCGGTGCCCCAAAAATATCACCGACAAACCAGCTGTAGTTTGACCAGTTTGTTCCAAATTCAAATTCAAGAATGATACCTGTAGCGACACCACACGCAAAGTTGATGCCGAAAAGCAACATCCAGAATTTTGTCAGTTTTTTCCATTTTTCACTTTTTGTGCGATAATAGATCGTTTCCATTACGCCGACAATCAGCGAGAGTCCGATTGTCAAAGGAACGAACAGCCAGTGGACAATGGCAGTGAGGGCAAATTGACCTCTCGACCAGTCGACAACGCTCATCAAGTCTTCCATAAGTCTAATGTGATTTAATTATTAATGTATTGATTTATATTCGTTTATTTGGCATTAAAATCGCGTCCCGGGTCGAGTAGCTCGCTGCCTACAAAATTGGCTCGCGCTTCGTCGGTGTCGCGTCCGTCCATCGACACTATATCGGGAAAGAAAAACACCTTTAGAATCGCAAATATAACTATAAGTTTGATTATTATCAATGCCCACAGACGCCGCCCGACTGTCATCGAGCGAAATCCTTCGACATAAAAATCAAATATTTTCTTTATAGTGTTCATAAGCGACCGACTGTGTTAATCTTTCTCAGGGTCAATGTCTGACATATCTTCACCGCCATAATAGTCGCCATCTTCATCATAGCCCTCGTCATAGCCTTCTTCGTCATCAAAAAATTCTTCGTTATCTTCGGGCATCGGTTCTGCCTCAAAAATGAATTCGTCTTCTTCCTGAACACGATGTCTGACGTCGAGCGGGCGGTGAATGATTTTACCGCTGTCAATGCGGTTTGACTCAGACGTAATCTCTTCCCAAAGCATGTCTTTGAGTTTGTCGAGATTATATCCGGTCACGGCTGAAATAAATATATGAGGAACTCCCTCGGGGAGAGTTTTTTCGATTTCGGCTTTTAACTCATCGTCGAGCATATCACTTTTTGACACTGCCAAAACTCGTGGTTTATCGACAAGATCGGGATTGAATTGCGCTAATTCTTCGCTTAATATTTTATAGTCGGCTGCTATATCGTTTGAATCAGCAGGAACCATAAACAATAAAACGGCATTACGCTCGATATGACGCAAAAAACGGAGTCCGAGACCTTTGCCCTGACTCGCCCCCTCAATGATTCCGGGAATATCAGCCATCACAAACGAACGATTGTCGCGATAGGCAACGATGCCAAGCTGCGGTTCCATCGTTGTGAACGGATAATCGGCAATTTTAGGACGGGCAGCCGAAACGGCTGACAACAAGGTCGATTTCCCGGCATTGGGAAATCCTACCAAACCGACGTCGGCCAACAGCTTCAACTCGAGAACAATACTTTTCTCGATAGCCGGTTCGCCGGGTTGGGCATAGCGGGGAGTTCGGTTGGTAGAGGATTTGAAGTGCCAGTTACCGAGTCCGCCACGACCTCCACGCAAAAGCTTGATTTCTTCGCCGTCATCGGTTACTTCAGTGAGATACTCCCCTGTTTCAGCGTCAAAAACAACCGTTCCGCAGGGTACATCAACAATGATGTCCTTTCCATCTTTACCAAAGCTTCGACCGGCACCACCCGATTCACCGTTTCCGGCAAACAAGTGGCGGTTATATTTTAATGGGAGCAGGGTCCACATATTTTTATTTCCTCTAAGGATGATGTGCCCACCACGACCGCCATCGCCACCGTCAGGACCGCCTTTCGGCACATATTTTGCACGGTGAAAATGGCGCGAACCGGCACCACCTTTACCCGAGCGACAAAGAATCTTTACGTAATCTATAAAGTTTGAATCTGCCATAATCTTAATCTATTTAAAGGCATCACCAACAATGATGGCTATGCCATGTGACTTATTTCTGAAATAAAACGCAAAATCAGTCACATTAGTTTATCAGTTAAAACGCAGTCACAAAAATACAAAAACTATTTTTATATAGCCAAAACTATATGAAAAAAATTGTAACTTTGCAGTCGGTTATACACAAAGTGTTATAGCCAGACATATGAAAAGCGTTTTTGCTTTATCCTTGATTCGAAAATCGCCAATCTTTGAAACGCAGGATAAACCGTCATAAAACGCTCATGCTTGTCGCATATCCGCTCCCCCGACAAAGGGGAATCGATATACGATTAGGCGTGGGAGCGGACTGTTTATTGCGTTATGGGCGTTTGGCGATGCCTCGAATCAGATATTCAGTAGAATCGTCCCGCGCTTTTTCTTTTTATAAACCAATCATTACAATTTGGACTGATAGAGACGAGCAGTCCACTCATTTTATCAATGAAGATGAAATTTAATTATGGGATAACATTCATTATCTCGTCTTTGCTATCACTTTCAGCTTGTTCTCATTCTAATCAAGACAATGGTAATATTCCATCTGACACAATAGTGATAATTGAACCGGAAATTATACCATTAAGCGAAATCAGCATTAAAGGAAAATGGGAATCTAAAGATAATCCTCTTTATCCCGTTTTGGAATTTAAAGGTAAATCATCAGTCTTAATCGGTACTATTTTGGGGCCATTTGCAACAAGTTACGAACGAGATGAAGAATTTATTCGTATTAAAGCCGATAATTCTGATTTACTTCTTGAACTCGTTAGTGAAGACAGTATTGTTGGCTCAGGTTGGGCTAACGGTCTTTGGGTTAAACAAAAATAAGAATTATTATGAATATCGAATCATCTTTAAGCATTGTTGCCAGTCTCCTTGCAATAGGAGGTGCGGTATGGGGTGGCTATAAATTGGTTAAATCCAAGCCACTTACAACGTTAATGACTGAATTAGCCGACAAAAACACATCGGTAAGGCGTCAACAGAACATTCTTTCTTTGTTTAACAAGCGACTCTTTTTATTCAATCAATCAATTTCATCAGATTATATCAAGAACTTCCATTCAAACGGACGTTCTAAACTCACTATATTCTATGATATTTGTAATGAGAACAACATCGAACCAACTCCCGAAATATGTAAACTTCTCATAGGCTCTGATGAAAAGAAATTTAGAAATGAATGGATTGCAAATCATCTAAAAAAAGGAAATAATTCCCATTCTGAACCTATTTCAACAAATCCAACCCCGACTTCTGCCACAAAACTCGAACAAGGAGAACAAGTAGTATATCTTTCAGAATTATTAGCATCACACTATCCAGAGACTTGCAAAAGACTTACCGATATTTTAAACAAGCATAATATCCCATTTGCTTTCCTTGAAGGAACAAAAGATATTTGGTGCCGAGATTATATGCCGGTACAGACACCAAGCGGAAAGCTTATTCAGTTTAAATATGAGCCATCATATTTAAAAGAACCGCAATATGCCGAATCTCGTTCTGATGTTAGATATGTTTGTGAAGTCAACGACATTCATCCGATTTTCTCTGACATCAATCTTGACGGTGGAAATGTTGTTATGCATGGCAATAAGGCTATTATAACCGATCGTATTTTCTCAGAGAACCCCAATTGGGAAAAGGATAAACTTGTGGACGAACTGTCAAAAATACTTGAATGTGAGATAATTATTATTCCGGCATATAAACCCGATTATGATTTTACAGGTCACGCCGACGGAATGATGCGGTTTATTGATAGCAATACAGTTTTCGTCAATGACTTAGACCAAGACTTGAAGTATATGAAAGAGGCAATTATCAAAGCTCTTGATAAAGCCAATCTCAAATACATCAACTTCCCTTGGTTTGAACATAAAATAAAAGGGAACAACGACCACGCTATCGGAATATACATAAACTATCTTGAAGTCGGAAATCTCATCATAATACCAATATTTGGGGTTGATGGCAACAAGGACACCGAGGCATTGGCAAAACTTAAAGAAGTCTTCCCTAATAAAATCATTGAAACCATTGACTACAATGACGTTGCACTTCAAGGCGGACTATTGAATTGCTCTACTTGGATTGTAAGAAAATTTCCTCTTCCGTAACTATAATTATTAAACACCTAATTATCATCATGACTAGAAAATGTAAAATAAAAGCATGGCTGTTGTTATTGCTTATATCAATCACGAGTCTTGAATCAACCGCTCAAACCGTTGAAGCCGATTTACAAGAATTCTTTTATCCTTTTGCAAAATTTTCGTATATAATGTCTCCGAATTCCGAAAACGCCAATATGGTAGCAACTTACAGTCTATCTAATGGTAATATTCTAACTAAAACTACAGAAATATGGATTGGATATTCGGCTAAAAAGGTAGCTGAAGAAGCCTATAAACTGACGCTTGACGAAGATAGACAGGCAATTGTAAGCACGCGACAAATAATTCTAAATGCAATGAGTTCACGCCAAGCCTCGGACAAAATAACAATGTTTCTGCTCCCTAAAGACAGCAATTCTGTTAGTTGGACAGAAACTGTAAATGGAGAAACATCAAGCTGTTCTGCGAAATTTGTTTATATCTCTTTTACATACAAGGGGGAAAAAATATATCGGAAAGCAGTTAAGATCGAAAAAAACACTCCATTAAATAAGGATTCTTCAGTTAAGGAGTGGTCTTATTGGGTGAAAGGCTTAAGTCGTTTAGCGACTTATGGATATTGGGGAGACCCAACGAAAGTAAACTGTATTGAAAAATCTGTAATTATTGACTTTGATAATCTCTCCGAGATTTCAAAAGGGGAGTATGATAGTAATACGTAATTGCATTTCACAGATTATACAGGTAGCTAATTTTTCAAAAAAACTGTGTCTTTAATATGAGACACAGTTTTTTTTGCCGTCATTACATCTTTTCTATTATTTTCTCGTCTTATATATGTATTCAAACAAAAAATATGGCGAATAATCCAAACATATTACAGACACTCGAAGCTGAAAAGGAAAAGCTTTTTCAGTATGCAAGTTATCGTTTACCTGACATCCGAGATGTTGAAGATGTTGTTCAAAATTTATATCTTAAAGCATTATCTGACAAAAATCTTTCGAACAATATTTCAAATTTAAAGGCTTATTTCTATCGGATGCTAAGCAACGAATGTAATGATATTCTAAGAGAAAAGTCAAAATTGCCGACATTATGGAGGTTCCGCTCCCAACCGCTAAAGCAAGATTTAGATATGGAATTGAAAAACAATTTCAATAGAAACCAATATTGATATTCCCCAAAATATAATTAAATAAGCCGAGGTGGATTTAAACTAACCTTTTCTCAATAAATGTTTATAATAATTTGGATGTTGCACTCAAAAGGTGCAACATTTTTTCAACTATCCCCAACCCGGAATCTTTCCTTTTCACTCTTATTAACCTGATTATTCCAAACCTTACAGGTCGACCATTTGTTAAAGTTACAAACCAAAATTCAATCTTATGAATACATATTTAACAATATTATCTTTAGTGATTCTCGTCGCATTCATCGTGATTGTATTCCATTCAATTTCAGCCTTAGTTTATCGTGGACATTCACGCCACATACGCGAACATTCGCTTAACCATGCCCCTATTGTACAAGTCGGGAAAGAATGGGAAGAAGTTTATGAGCCTGGCGATCATACCCCATTTGACAAAGAATGCGATTATAATCCGACTGAACTCGATTAAAAATCAACCTTACTGCCTGTCACCCACATCGCCGCCCGAAATATAGAATTTTCAAAGCAAATTATTTTTAGTAACTTTGCGTTAGGATTAACTGAAATCTAAACGCAAACATGGAATTCAAAAATCTTGAAAATATTGACTTTGAGACGATTTTTCACGCATTTCAACAAGCATTTGCCGATTATGAAATCCACTTCGACAAAGAAGAAGTGCGGTCAATGCTGACACGACGCGGATATAATCCAAAACTCTCATTTGCAGCCATTGAAGATGGTGAAATTATATCATTTACATTAAACGGCACCGGATTCTTTAATGGATTGCCGACTGCTTACGACACCGGCACAGGTACCCTGAAAGAATATCGAGGACATGGAATTGCGACCAAAATATTCAACTATTCGCTCCCCTATCTCAAAGAAGCCGGCATCAAACAATATTTACTTGAAGTGCTGCAAAACAACACTAAGGCAATAACCGTTTACCGACAGTTAAACTTTAATATAACTCGACAATTTGACTGTTTCAAACAAACCATCAAAAATATTGTCAATCTTCAAAACAATTCAACCGACCTAACTATACAACCCATTGACTTGGAGGCAGTACGTCAAGCACAAACATTCTGCGACTTCGCTCCATCGTGGCAAAACAGCATTGAATCGATCGAACGAGCCAAATCACAACTAATATTTTTAGGAGCTATAAGAAACGACACGGTTGTCGGATTTTGCATCATAGACCCGACCACCGGCGACCTAACCCAACTCGCAGTCAACCCCGAATATCGACGTATGGGAATCGGATCAGCCATGCTCCAAAGAGCGATTGAGCTCATGAAAACCGATTTTATTAAAGTATTAAATATCAGCGACGACAATCAAACACTCCCCCAATTCCTCAACAGCAAAAACATTCCACTTGCAACCAAACAATATGAAATGAAGCTAAAACTTTGAAAAACAGCATTCATTTCGACAGCACCCTTCCGCCCCAACATATTGAATTTCAACGCAATAAAATTTAGAGTCAGTAAAAAACGCACAAAAACAACAAAAAAATTTGGTAGTCTCAAAAAAACTCCCTACCTTTGCAACGCAAAACAAAAAACGATGGTGCCATAGCTCAGTTGGTAGAGCAAAGGACTGAAAATCCTTGTGTCCCCGGTTCGATTCCTGGTGGCACCACCTCCAAAATCGCTAATAATCTAACTTACAGATTGTTAGCGATTTTTCATTCAACCCAAATGGGCGAGTTACCTATAAAGTTACCTATGACTCCCCCGTCTAACCCCAACTGAACAGCACTCAACCGACCTGAATAAATCGGAATTGTATTCTTTAACATATTTTAATACAACAATGAAGTATACTCTCCACCTAAAGAATGCTCCAATAACAGATGAAGAATTAAAATCTGACGTAATTAGAGTGGCAAATCTTGTTGCTCCAGAGCCATTGTCAAGTAAGAAATATAATGAGTTAGGTAAATATAATAGTGATACAGTCTCTCGGCGTTTTGGAAATAGGAGGTGGAATGATGCATTAACTGCTCTTGGATTGAAATTAGCGCAGGTTTTCCATTCTGAAAAGGATCTATTTGATAATATCGGCAATGTGTGGTTAGCAAAAATGGAGCAACCCGTAAGAAGAGATATGGATGAACACCCTTCTTCGAAGATTTCTTCGGGGGCATATTTACGAAAATACGGCAAATGGAATATTGCTCTACAGAAGTTTATAGAGTATATTGAAAATGATGGTGAAATTACTTTACCCGAATCAGGTACAAATTCTGCGGCACGGCATCGGACTCCAAGAATTCCGAATAATCGACTGAAAGTAAAGGTTCTCATGCGAGATGGCAATCATTGTAAGGTGTGTGGGGTAAAATGTGATGAGGGTCTGCATAAGCTTCACTTTGATCATATAATACCATGGTCACAAGGAGGAGAGACAACTTATGAAAATCTCAGAGTACTTTGTAAAGCTTGTAATGAAGCTTTAGGAAATTCCAATGAAGTTATTTAATGATACAAAAATAGTATGGAACTTGAATTCTCAAATTTTATTCCTTTTGATAGTTTTCCTGATGGAACTGACATTGACACAGGTGAGCAGGGTTATAACTCTGGACTTGAAAAAGGAGGTATATATTTAGCATTTGCGGGAGTTAAGAGTGATCAATATTTTCAGCCAAAGAGATTACTATATATCGGTAAAGCTGAGGATAGAACGAATTGCTTGGGCAAACGAATAAATGAACATGGACAGCCTCAGACATATCAACGTGAAAGTGACCATGCGCGTTGGCGTCGAGAACAGAGATTAAATCCGAATGAGGTGATTGGTTATTGCTATGCAGTTGTTGATGACATGACTAATCTTGCCGACATAGAATATAAACTAATATATATAAACCAACCTCCATGTAATTCCAAGGGGAAAGAGAATGACTGTTCTTCCTCCTCTTGTCCTTCAATAACACTAAAATTCCCACATGAATTTGCCTCTACGCAGCAACTAAAGGGATATGATAATACGTTAGACTCGTGGTTAACACAAATAGGTTGTGACAAATAATCTTGAGAAGCAAGATGTTTGTTCTATATGCTTCATATTATTATGTTATTAATTTGGCAGCTTGATTATGGTAGGTAATCTAAACAAGAGTGAACCATTCATGCTTTCAAATGGTTTTGTAAATCGTGGGTCAATGGAGACTTGCGATTTACAATGATTTTTGATGAAGATACAACCCCTTGTCAAGGAATGGCTTGACACACACCGTGAGGAATACTGCGCGTTCGCCAATGAGGAGAGCAAGCGCGACCGTTCAGGTTTCCAACAGATATTTCAGTATGCCCAGTTTGCAGCCCCGACATTTGCGGATGCTGTAATGGCGCGTATGTCGGACAATCGTGAGGAGGATTTCATCGGTTCTCTTGAAAAGCTGTTGGAGGATTCCGACCTCGCCGCTAAACTTGTGGATGAATTTCAGTCGCAGAAACCTGAATCCATCGTTCCGGCTTTACTGGCGTGGTTGTATTTCGGAAACAGTTGGGAAATGATGGTTGCATATAACGAGGAACCGATAAAGGACAAGAACAGCAGTTTCTTCTACCGCTGCATGGCCCGTATGATAATCCGTTTTGCAATCAAACGGAGCATCAAGATTGAGCACCGCACCAAAGAGGACTGGGAGAATTTCAGAAAAAGCCAGAAGTCAGTGGGTAGCCTTGCTCCAGTAACAGATGATGCCATTGAGGAATTTAAGGTTGAGGATTCCACGATAGTAGCATCGGAGGTTATTGCTGATGAAGAAACCGCAATACAACCCACCGAGCCCAAGAAACGGGGACGGAAGAAAGTCAGAGTATCACTTAACAGCCTGTTGCCTAACGACACTGAACGGATGAAAGACCGCATATATGAATTTCTCAAACTGCGGTCAAGCGGCAACGATCTAGCGATGCTGTATATTTTCCTGCATGAGGAATCACACATCTACGGTAGCGACATCACCACATTCCACAATGCCCTGACTGAACATTATTATCTGGAGCAGAAATTAGTCGGTCTGCGCGGAGTACAGAAAGCGCACCAGTTCCTGACAACTCCCATGATGGGCGGCAAACGCATGATCGACATGGGGCAGGATAAGAAAAATCTTGACAACATAAAAGTACATTTCGCGGCATAGTTTCGGAGATTCCAGAAGTCGCACAAACCATATTGAAGCCATCTAACTACTACGGTCGGGTGGCTTTTTTTCGTTTTCTGTCGGGTCGTATTAATGCTGATGCAGTTCGTTTAATTCGTTTAATTTCGCTGACGTAATTAAACGAATATACTTCGTTGATATGAAACGCTTTAGATATTGCAAAGCGAAATTAATTTTCGCATATTTGTGATAGCCGCTTCAGGTGGAGCGGCAGCTGGACGGTTCCTAAAGTCGCCAGAACCGTGCAGTGTCTAACAATCCGGCGGCATAGTATTTGCCTATGACAAATCTTTTAGAGTTAATCAACAGCGGCGTTACCGAAATAACGCTCAATGTAACACCCGAAGACCTCCTTTATCTGGTGAAGCAGACAATCGAGGCAGCGAAAAACGAACTACTGCCTGTAATGGTAAGTGCGGCAATGGAGGCGCTCCTTACCAAGCAGGAGGTAATGGAAAAGTTCGGGGTATGCCACACTACCCTATGGAACTGGGGAAGGAACAACATTCTTATTCCTGTCAAGGTCGGGAAGAAGGTAAGCTATCGACAGGCCGACATCGAACGTATCATCATCGAAAGAGGAAAACGATGATGGGCACACAGGAACTTAATAAGCTATGGAAGACATATCAGCTGAAGGTGACCTATGAAATCGCCAAGACCCCGGAGGTTCTCATTTGCAATGGCTCTGCCATCGGCACTCTCGGCAACTTCTCAGCCTCGACCGGAAAAGCAAAGAGCAAAAAGACCCTCAACGTCAGTGCCATCCTTGCGGCAGCACTTACCAACGGGGAGATACTGCGCTATATCGCGGAATTTCTGGACGACAAGCGCACGATACTCTATTTCGACACCGAACAAAGTCCGCATCATTACCAGCGTGTGATGAAACGCGCCCTGCAACTCGCTGAGCAACCGCTTGACAGCCATCCGAAAAACCTCATATTCTCCCAGCTTCGAGCCTTGACACCTGAAATCCGTCTGGAACTTATAGACAACGCCATCGCAAACACTCCTAATGTCGGTTTGGTAATCATTGACGGAATCCGCGACCTGATGTTCGACATCAACATAACATCTGTCAAATAACTTCTCCGGACTGTACAATGAGACAATCGGTCTATTTTACCAAAACCTATGATCGTTACTCAAATCATCTCCCGAGAAATCAAAAGGTGGAGTATCTCTTACCTTAGTTACTTGAAGATGTATGCTATATAATGCATCATAATCAGGGCTTATTTTAGAAAAAACAGGCTCACGATCAAGAATTATATTTACTTTTAATGGTAACTTAAATGAATTAAAAATCTCTTCTCCTACATTTTGCCAATAACTCCTATTTTTTTTACTTATCCAGTTTGGCAGAGGGGCTCTTATGCACCATTCTTTAGTTCCAAATCCGGCATCTACCTTATTGATATGTAGCAAAGTGAATGGCGGAGTATTTAAAAAACTCCAAGTTTCAACCAAATCAGTTATTTGATTTTCTGAAATGCTTAAATCATTTATATCTATGTATATTCGTAGATTAATCATACTCGCAAAGTTACATATTATCTGTAAGATTTCATAGCTTTCTCAAAAAAATCGAAATATAAGCAACTCGTTCTCGGTATAATCAGCGGATGCAATCATACTCAACTCTGTCGGCAATGTCAACAAGGCTTTTCCGTTTCTCAAAGACTATAGCATCATCAACTGCTATCTTGACAACGACAATGCAGGAGAAACAGCACTCGCAGAGTTGACAACCATATATGGTTCAACCGTGATTGACCGCTCCACACTCTAATCTGGGTTTAACGACCCCAACGAGTATCTTACTCACCAAAGTTTTACCATCAAATCAAATGACAATGAGAACAGACAAAGCCCCACAAACATCGGCATCCCAGTCAACCCAGTTAACAGATGCAACAGACAATCCAGTATCAACTCTTAATCCACATTACTCTATGACAAAGGATAACTCCATTAACTCAAACTCTACTGTTAACAGCAACGAGAGTGTTGACATCCTCAACACCACTACATCCGACAATCTGTTCAACGATGAACAGACCACACCCGAAACACCCATACCACCGAAACAACAGCGAGTCGGCAAGCAACAGCGCAAATCGGATTTCGCCGCTTTCAAGGAAACATACCTTTTACCGTCCAAGCTGACGAAACGCCACTTCGTTAACATCGAGGAATCGGTATGGAAACTGCTTGAGCGCGTCGCAAGAATCCTCGGCGACCGAGGCTCAAACGTCGGCAGGTACATCAACGCCATCCTCTCGGAACACCTCAAAATCTATGCTTCCGACATAGAGGTATGGCGCAAGCTCTGAACAGGTATACCGGGGCACTACTGCACCCGGCGAAGCCGTGGGGCAGTTTTCCGATGAGCGTAGTGAATTGGGAAAGCAAGGATATGTTTCGGATTACCTTTTCTCCGAAAATGCACCCCGAAACTGCGCAGCCTACGCTGCTCTTTGCTGAGAATTCTCACTTTGGAGTTAATTTTTTAACAAATTAATATTATCTTTGCACTATATTATCATGCTAAACGAAGACTATATGTTTCCTATTGAAAAAGAATTTGGTTTAAAAGAACTCAGATCTCAATGCGACAATTCCACCTCTCGGATATTTGGATTTATCATGTATACTCGTAGACATTCATACATCGCAAGAGTGTTAGAGAATATTCACTTTTGGAATGAGTTAGATGAGATTTCAGGACCACGGTGGCCTATATTTGCAGTAAGACCATTGGAACAAGGTCATTATCAATGTTCCAACTTTCCTCCCGGTTTTATGGGAATGATGGTCCAGACCTGGATTGAACCGAATGAGAATAGAAAATACCTAGATGTGTTCTCCTTAAAAGAATCATCGGACTTACCATGCTTTATAGTGTTCATTTGGAATGATAATAATGAGATTGAGCAAATAACATTTAAACTTAGTAACCAAAATCAAGAAGCTGCGTTTGATTCAATAAGGGAAATTGTATCGATTATCTCAGATGCGGAACAGCAAATACTCCCAGCATTTCGTAAAACAGAGAGTGTGTTCAGAAATGCAAAAGAAGATTTAAAAGCTCACTTTTTTCATAAAAAGATAAAAAAGTCTTTTGAATATTTCCCCTACATATATGATTTCATATCTAAATTTTTACCATAAATAGCTCATGCTAAATCGACATTAAAATAATACTAATTCCACAATAAGCTATTTGCATAATCTTATAGCATGTTGTGCCGATACGCTCAAAGCGGTCTTCGGGAATGTCGGGTGTGGCAGGGGCATTGTTCTCTTTCATTGGCTCAGTCGTTGGTTGAATTGAGAATGTCAGTAACTTCGCTTTGGCGGTAGCGGACACTCTTGCCTACTTTTACGGCGGTATGTCTGCCTCGCTTGGTGAGATTCCAGACGGAGGTTTCGCCTATGCCTAGTTGTGAGCAGACCTCTTTCTTGGTCAGAAGACGGTCTTCCTCCGATTTCATGTAGATCGGCAGAAGTTTTTCACGAGTGGCGTCGATTGTGTCAACCACAAGCTGATGGAGGTCGGCAAGAGTGACGTTGATGAGGATATTAGGAGAGACAGGATCGGAGGCCGAAGCCTGAAGAAGGGAGTAAAGATTCAATTTCATCTGGGGGGATTATGAATTAATTTGAAAGATTAAGCTGTCTGATAATTGCATCACCACACCTCCGACAGCCGAATAGAGATGCTATGACGTTCCGTAAAGGGACAAAATGGGTGCTGTCAGCTTTCTTCTCATTGAAGCCAACATGCAGTGCTGCTAATCCAGTGGATCAGCATGAAGACATGCCATCCCCATCCCTTTATCATCTGAATGAAAGACAACAACAGTACCTATCCGCCCCTTTTGAGCGAATATACATAAGGGTTGTCGCTATCATTTAGCGGCAAGCACGTCATTCTTCGTAAGTTTTAATAGAGTTTTAGTCGTGACAACTTCTTATACACTATCCGTGAGTATTCCTACATTATAAGAGTCTGATGTTTACTGCATGACATTAAGAACTTACGCCGCCACTATATCCACAAAATCCGGCGCGTCTGTGTCATCACAGTGATTTATCCAACTCTTAAAGTGCTTGAACACAGCACAGAGTCTTTCATTGTCAGGGCCTCAGAAGCCACTAACTGAGGAATTTAAGTCCGTTGAGCATCGCTTCCTTAGGGCGAGTTGTTGTCGGACTGGCGGGGCATACCGCCATGATACACGGCTTATTCGAGATTCTCAGGGCTTGAATCCTTTTACATAATAAGGTTGCAACTTAATCGGGCATCGCATCGCCAAGAGCATCATTCCGGACTAATCTATATATAAAGTTAATGTGTCGGACGATGGCATTGCCCTCTCTTGTTACCGAAAGATCCGAAAAATTTTTCATATCTGCAAATCTTGCGCAAAGTTTCTGCTGTTTTTCGCAGCATATCCCTAGCATATCCCTATAAACATGGCTTTCTACGAGCCAGAAGGATACAGCAATGGCTAACACGGTTACATACTGATGCGATCCGGCTGAGATGCATCTGCGTACTAACCGCAATTGCAGGGTTGCGCCAAACCTGTTCAATCTCCTTACGAGATCAAACGTATGCCCATAATGAGCGATGCGGGTACAATAAGTGCCTATGACCGTCACGGCAGAGTGTAGTGTGATAGAACCCCAACATAAGAGGGCGTGATTTACTCCGCTATGGTCGCACGAGTTGTCACCACGATTTCTACAACCAAAAGGTGGTTCAAAAAGTTCAACGAAATTTCAAAAATTCCCCCAATGTCGGTTTTTTACCGCAAAAAGTCCGACATTCGTCTGGCAAATTAGGGTTTACGCCCGTTTATAACCTACAAGAATCAACGCCAAGATCACAAGAATTTAACACAGACATCGGAATTCTGGGATCTCTGAAGTTCAAAATGTGCTTATAATCCGCCAAAACTGCTTATTTTATCCACTTTTGGCGGATTTAGATGCCTTTTTGAACATAGCCATGGTCTCGTGTAATCACACATTTGGACACGGTGTAACATGTTTAAGCTGTTCCCTATTAAGGAACTTGAATCGAGTATGCGGATAGAATATATATTGGTTTACATTCAACAAAAAAGTTTGATCAATATTTTCTAGAAAATTATTAAAATCTAGCATTTTCTTAAATTGCAGATGGCCATCTTTATCTTGCCCATATTTTGATAATGCGTTATAAAACAATAAACCTAGTTCCTCATTAGATAACTGAGACTGAAGAAGATTCAAATACCTATTACGTGCGTGTTCATTCGTCTTATTATAGGGATCATCGACAACAAATTTGATAGCATTGAATAGGTATCGGTATAGATATCCAATATTACAGTCTGATTCTTTCACCATCTGTTCATATATTCCAATTACAGATTCTCTATACTGCTCTATCTCTGACTGATTGGCGGTTAGAGGTCTAAATTGCATGGATGTCGTTTTTAAATTTGAATCTGATTTCAATTTAGTTTCATAGAACTTTATAAAGTAAGAATAGTATTCAATAATGTTGCATACTCCTTTATCCCCAAGCCGAGTACATATATTTGAATTGACTGTGTCCTGAACTTGTTTAAGCATTGATAAGATGTTAAAATAAGTAGTTTCAAATCTGACTTTATCAGCCTCTTGACGAGTAATATTTAGTTGGTGACGTTGTTCTTTAAATGTTACAAATAAGAATGCAGTCGCCGTAAATGTTAGAGTGATACCTAGTGTTCCCCATAAAAAATCACCAATATTTTTATTAAACTGATTAACAATTAACTTCTTGATTGAACTCCAATCAAAAAGATCAAAACCCTCAGACGAAATGATAACTGTAAGATAAATAATTATCAATAATATACTAACGATGAAGCCACCCCAAGCCAAAGAGGTTACTAATGTCAATATTTTAGATTTTCTACTTTTCATTTAGATTGGGATATTGCTCTTTAATATATGACACCAAAATGGATGCTTGCTTATCCAACTTTTCAAATGACGGATAGCCACTTTCCGGAAGAGGAGTTACTTCATCTGTTATATCCATCGATAGGCCCAATGACTGGAGATTTTGCAATGAGAGAATTTTATCCTTCCCGGCAATATTTATAGTAACTGCAATATCATCACATTTCAAGTCATTATCAATTACATAGAACGTGTCATGTTCATTCCGTTTATTTTTAATTTGGTCTATGAAATCTAATACAGATATCTTGCCTCGATTTATTTTATAGACAATCGAAGTCATTACATCTTTATCTGAAATTGTATTACCAGATATTTTGGATATTTTCAGTCTTTCATCATGAACTTTTCTAAGTTCAACGGTACGAGCCTCATACTTTAAAGCGGCCATTCGTTTTTCAACTAACTTTTTAATTGCTACTGGAGCAATTTTAACTGTGTAGTCATCATAATGGCCTAAAGTCTTGCAATAATTTAATATTGCGTTATTTAGAATTGTAGCTATTCCAAATTGGCTTATTCTTTCAACAATCAAGAATCCAAAAGCTGAATCCTTTGGAACATAAAGCATGAAATAAAAAGGTTTAAACAGAACGTGTTTAGCAGTTTTTTTAAAGTCTGTTTCGCCTGTTTCTATGTTAACCCCATCTTCAATAGTGCCATACTCTCCAGACTCAATAATTCCTTTTATATATTGCCCGTTTCGTATGAGATGGTATTCTTTATCACTTTTTTTTGAAAGTCTAAATGCACTTCCTACCTGACCTTCTTCTTTCTGGATGGGTATAGTCTTTTCCCCCTTGTTTTCATCCGGTTTCCAAGATAAAAACATAGTATCCATGTCAGAAAGAAAATTATTTCCGTCTTCACCAAAGTCGGTTAAGACTTGAAGAGCATTCTTATCGCCTTTCTTATTGATATAAATTACATATACTGCTAAGGAAAATGAATTTGCCATTATTTGTATTTAGATTGCTTTAATTTACATTGTTAAATTACGTATAGATTATTGCTTTATATAGTAACCACCGGTCTTCTTTGCACCATGATATTCTATCAACTCAAGGTTGATTAAATTTTTTAAGGTGCGAGATAATGTAGGAATACTAACTTCAATAATTGAAGATAACTCATTTGTTCTTAATCCAGGAGTTTGCGTCAAAATTTGGAGCACTCTTTTTTCACGAGAGTTTAATCTATCATTTAATCTATCATTTAATCTATCATCGTTGATAGAAGTAGCCTTTGAGCGTTTCATAAACGTAACGGTAAAGAAGCCTTGAGTATTGAACTTTGGCTCTGGTAACTCTGCTTCTTTCATCAGTCTACGCATGCGAGGAATGCCAGAGCCAACTTTCTCAACAACCTGCATTCTTGTAAAGAGACCGAAGATGAGAGGATTGCGGCTCATGCTCTTATGCCCGAATTCGGCTGCTACAACTGGCAATAAGCCACCGGGATTAGATATTTCAACCCGGTCATCATAAACCTCCACCATGATTGTGCCACCTTCTTCATATAGATCACGGTGACAAATAGCATTCATAATGGACTCCTTAAATACATCGAGAGGAATTTCCCATATTTCCTGCCTTGGTCCTGTTCCCTTGATGATGTACTCAACTTCAAGTTTACTCT